>NZ_CP152049.1:2707500-3907500 GCF_038630985.1 Paenibacillus sp. FSL H8-0548 | reverse complement strand
CTCATTGACTATTTGAACAAAAAATCATCAATACTGGCTGAGCAGCCTTACTTTGATGCTATCGTAGCTGCAGCTGAGACATTTGACATACATCCAGTTATCCTGTTTGCTATTACAGGACAAGAGCAGGGGTTTGTACCGAAGACAAATAAGCAGCATAAAGAAATTGCGAACAATCCATTTAATGTTTTTCATAGCTGGCAGGATTTCAATACGAACATTGGACAATCAGCCGAAATTGCGGCAAGAACTGTGTTCAATCTAAGCAAGGACCGGCCAGCAGAAGTTGATCCATTCACATGGATTAATCGAAAATATGCAGAGGACCCTAATTGGTCAGACGGCGTACGGTCTATTTTCACTGCGATTGTCGCATACTTAGAGTCTCCTTCTTCTGTAGAATAACAGCTATTATTCAAAATATTTAATGATATAAACAATCAACTAAAGCGCAGTAATACAGGTGTAAAGCGCAGAACTCAATGCGGACAAGCGTCCCGTTGGGTTTTGTTTTTTTTAAATAACTACGTGCAGAAACGACAAAAAGGATTCCTTTTTGAACGAGAAATCTGTAAAATGTTTAGAGTTACTACAGTGCGAGGTGGGCTAATGCTGGTTTGAGACAGCGTGGGTCGTCCCGCTTGCGAAATGCAAAAAATGAAGGAGCGATTATCTTTTGAAGACTCTAATCATTGCGGAAAAACCTGATATGGGAAGAAATATAGCGGCCGCAATCGATCCCAAAGCAAAAAATCACCGTTCCTACATTGAAGGCGAACAATATATTATAACCTGGGCGATTGGGCATTTAATTGGGCTTGCAGAGCCTGATGCTTACGACGATCGATATAAGAAATGGAATATTAATGATCTTCCGATCATTCCATCACAATTCAAGCTAGTGCCCAATAAAAAAACGATCGATCAGCTTAAAGTGATTGGTGATTTAGCGAAGCGAAGCAATTTGCTCGTCAATTCATGCGATGCGGGACGGGAAGGGCAATATATTTTCTCTTTGATTCAGAGGCACTTAAAGCTTAGCCAGCCGGTAAAGCGGCTGTGGATATCAGATCTAACGCCGGAGACGATCCGCAGAGGATTCGCAGAATTGAAGGAGGGGGCAGAGTATGAGAATTTGACTCGTGCCGCCACTGCAAGAAGCGAGGCGGATTGGCTGATTGGGATGAATGGCTCTCGTGCTTTTACGACAAAACATAATGTTCTGCTATCGGTTGGAAGAGTACAGACGCCTGTTCTCGCACTTATCTATGATCGCCAGAAGCTGATTGAGGCGTTTTCTTCTTTGAAATTTTTTGAACTTGAAGGCTATTTTACTCAAAATGAGCTGACCTACAAAGCGATGTGGCAGGGCGAGCGAATGACCGACCAAGTAAAGGCAGATGCACTTGCAGCTAAAGTTAAAGGCAAGCAGGGACGTATTGCGTCCTATGAGGTTAAAGAGACGAAGGAGTATCCCTTCAAGCTCTATGACCTTACCTTGCTGCAGCGGGAAGCGAACGGAAAATATGCATTTTCTGCAAAGAAGACATTAGACACAGCGCAGGCATTGTATGAGAAGCATAAGGTCATCTCTTATCCGAGGACGAATTCCAATTACGTCACAGAGCAAAATATTCCAGAGATGCATAAAACGTTAAATGCGCTGCAGGGGACAAGCTACGATGAGCTTGTAAAGGGTGCAAATCGCGCTCTTGTGCATAAGGGAAATAAGTTTATTTGCAATCCTTCTAAGGTAGAGGATCATCATGCGATTTTGCCGACGAATCGTAAAGCGAACAATTTGAGTCCCGATGAGCAGAAGCTCTACGACCTTATTGTAAGACGTTTTCTATCGCAATTTTATCCAGCGGCTGAATATAAAGTGCATACAGTTCTAACTGAAGTGGAGAACGAGATGTTCAAAACAACGGTGAAGGAGCTGCTGAGCTTAGGCTGGAAGGTGATTTATGCAGATCAGAAGAAGGAAAAAGCGAGAGCGACGGCTAAAGGCAAGGATAAAGAGGATGCAGAGGAAGAAGAGGTTGAAGTAAACGAGCCTTTCACCATTTCAGCAGAAGAGAGCGTTATGTGCTCGGATGCCATTGTGAAGGAAAAGGATACTCAGCCGCCTAAGCATTATACAGAAGGAACGCTGCTCAAAGCGATGGAAAGCGCAGGTAAGCAAATCGAGGACGAGGACGTTCGGGATGCGATGAAGGATTCCGGTCTGGGTACGCCAGCTACACGTGCAGCTACGATTGAGCGATTGAAAAATGTCGGCTATGTCGATATGCAGGGTAAAAAAATTCTAGTAACCCAAAAAGGCCGAACCGCTATCGAGCTCATTCGAGGGGCTGGAATTGATTTGCTAACTTCACCAGAAATGACCGGATTATGGGAGAAACGGCTGACTGAAATTTCAAGAGGTACCGCTTCAGACGGACAATTCATGGATAATGTGAAAAAGTTTGCGACGATGATCGTTGATAAGGTCAAGATACAATCCCGAGCGGCTAAAACATCCTTTGAAAGCGAAGCGTCTGCTCCCAGCAGAGGCTCTGCTGGGAAGTCGGCACCCGGGACACGCACACGTGCACCCAAAGCTAAAACTGGAGAAGCAGCTCAGAAGAGCTCTGCGAAGCCTAAACAAGCGGCTGACGGCGGTCCGCTCATCATAACGGCATGTCCGCGTCCTGGCTGCGGAGGCTCAATTTTTATGGGACGTAAAGGCTATGGCTGCTCACACTACAAAGAGGGCTGTAAATTTGTAATTTGGAAGCAGAGCTGCGGACGAAGCTTAACTGATTCTCAGATCAAAGCGCTGGTTGAGAAAGGGAAGACGGCGAAGCTGAAGCTTGAACTAGAGGACGGTACGCCAGTAGACGGCAGAATTGTCATTCGAAATCTAGATACAGGCGAATTGGCAATTGAACAGTTATAGATGAATATGAATTAAATGAAGCTAAGGTGAAACTTATACTTTCCTATATTTGAAATAGACCGTAATTTACCTCATTCGTAGAGGCAAATTACGGTCTATTTGTTTGAGTATATAGGTTCAGCGGAAGACGTAACCATGAATCGCGTCTGGCACATCCTTCAGGTGATCCAGTGTTAGGAACGCCCCTTTTGGCTCAACCTCGATTTGGACAACGTTAAATTCCCATTCGGCTACAGCACGCATATGAATGGCATGAATCCCAGCCGTTAGTGCAGGAACGACATCTGTGCGAATCGAGTTGCCGACCATCCAAGTGCTGCTCCGATCAAAGAGGCCATTGGTTAAGATGCTTTCCAATGCATCGCTATTTTTCAGTCGGCGAATATAAATGCGAGATTCAAAATAACGCTCTAAGTTCATCTTTTCAATCTTCCGGCGCTGAATAGGCTGCTCGCCGCCCGTATACAGATGCAGCTCATGTCCAGCTTCGGCTAATGAGAACAATGTTTGCTCCATATTGGGGTAAGGCTCTGTGTCATGCTCGTAAACGCTCAAGCCAAGCTTCCATAAAAAATTTTCTTCCACTGTAGAGCGCTTGCGTCCCGTCAGATACGAAAAATGAATATAGGTATCTACAAAGGACTGGGGGAAATGCTCGCTCTTAAAACCAAATACGGCAACTCCAGCAATATCGATTTCCATTTGCTTATCTCGGATAGCTTGCACGCTGACTAGAGGAGAGCTGCCAAACCAAGTAGTCATCGAATCAATGAATTGATCAATGACCAAATAAAAATATTTGTTACAGTGAATTAGCGTATCATCCAGGTCAAACATAATTTGTTGCTTCATATAAACTCTCCTTTGCGGAAGTTGAAACTGTATGACCAATCTACCGCAATTGGAGGGGGGGAGTCAATAAATCGCGATTGTTAAAGCTTTTTTTACATAGTTATCCATAAAAATCGGCATAATGATAGTGGAGGTGATTGAATTGGCTACTAATAATATCAGTAAAAGCGATAATCGTACTCGAGCAGGCCATCGAGGGCATGCGGGGAAGCTTAAAATCGATAAGATGGCAACGCGTCCACCTAGTTTAAATGGAATTAACAAACAGCTTCCTTAAGGACATTAAAGATTGAACATCGTTAAGGAGAGCCTGCAGCTTGCTGGCTCTCCTTGACTTGTTGATCAGGCATATTTAAGCTGTGAGGCTATTAATTGATTTTTAATAAAGGCGATTCGCCTGCGAACATAAAAATCTTTACTGGCACCTTTCAAATCGTTCGGGGTGATCACCTCCTCTGCTACATTGTCAATAATGATTAGCCGTCCATCGGCGTAAAACTTAAAGGTTAGGTCGCGTTCAGGACGTCCACTCTCTACATAACGGAAATTTTCGCAGATGTTATTCATGGTGATCAGGCCTCCTCCAAAAGGTTGAATTAGACGATCAATAGAACGTTTGTTCTTGTTTTTTATTATAGCAAACATTTGTTCGTATGGAAACTGTTTTTTGTTTAACGTAAACTAGATTCATAGAAGCAGTTGCTGCAAACAGAAGGAGAGCGGGAAAATGATCAGAATAAAGAATTTATCCAAACGTATTCCAGGTGGACCAAAGGTGCTTGACGATATTAGCTTTGAGGTTTATCCAGGAGACTTTGTCGCTATAAAAGGCGAAAGCGGAAGCGGCAAGTCGATGCTGCTGCGCTGCCTTGCTTTACAGGAAAAGTGGACGGAGGGCTCTTACATATTCGATGGCAAGGACGTCTTTAAGCAAGGATTCTCTGCAAAGCTTAAAGTAAAGCAACAGGTTGCCTATGTGGAAGAAAAGCCTTTTTTGTTTCCAAACAAGACGGGACTTAAAAATGTTATTATCGGATCGGTCACGCAAACGCCAGCTTGGCGCAGGTGGACAGGCATGGTCCGCAATGATGATTATATGGGCGCAATGGATATGATTGAAAAACGCGGCCTCATCGATAAGGCACATCAGAAAGCAAGCACGCTTAGCGGAGGGGAACGTCAGCGTATGGCGATCGCTAGGGCGCTTGTGCATGGCGCAAAGGTCATTGCTGCTGATGAACCCATAGCGGGGCTTGATCCACATACCGCTGACCTGGTGTTGACGGATTTGAAAGCGCTGTGCAAGGAGCAAGGTGTAATCGTTATTGCGATTATGCATCAGGGTGATTGGGCTGAACGTTTTGCCGATCGGATACTCGGCTTGAAAAACGGGAAGCTCGTGCTTGATGTTACGGGCAGAAAACTCACAGCAAGGGAAAAGTTGCTGCTGTGAGCGAGCTTAAGCTGCGGTTGATTGCGAAGGATGAGCTCGAAACGGCCATTTCACTCGAGCAAAGCTGTTATTCACCGGAGGCTGCCGCTTCACTGTCAGGCTTTCAGTTCCGCTATGAGCACTATCACGCATACTTCTGGTCGCTATGGCATGGTGAGCAGATGGTAGGCATTACAAACGGTATACGAACCTCTCAGAGCTCCTGTGGGGATGAGATGAAGGGAACGCAGGCCGATGCACCGCAAGGCAAAAACTTTTGCATTCTAACTGTAGCGGTTGCTGCGGATAAGCGAAGGAAAGGGTTTGGCAGATTATTGCTCCATAAACTAATTGAGCAGTGCGAGTCATCGGGAGTTGAAAAAATTATTTTAATGTGCGAGGAGCATCTTATTCCATTTTACATGGCGGAGAACTTTCAGCTGCACGGCGTTTCGAGCTCGTCGCATGGCGGGATCATTTGGTATGAAATGAGCCGTACCTTGCATACAATGGAGCATCTTGCGTAATAGGAAGGTGTCCTCGATATGTCATTTCAACCGCCTGTCGTTATTCAAACCGCCAAGGCTGCTTTTCCAAAAGCAGAGCTTTCATTGCCTTATATTAGCGGAGGCAAAAGCGAGGCTGCGGACAAGAAAATAAATGATACGATTCATCAGTCCGTGCAGAAGCTTGTACACAGTCAAGGCTCTTTGGACGATCCTAGAGCGCAGATGCTCGGGTATTTTGAACAAAAGACAAATCAAAAGGACTATCTCAGCCTATCGTTATTTAACTATGCGTATACGGGCGGAGCACATGGATTGACTCTGCAGCAATCGCTTACCTTCAAGCAGTCGACTGGACAAACTTACACATTGGCGCAGCTATTCAAGCCGGGCTCGGATTATGTTGGCCGGATAAGCGCAAATGTTAGTGCTCAGATCAAGACAAGAAAAATCGATACATTGGAGCCCTTTCAGAAAATTCGGCCTGATCAGGATTATTATGTTGCAGATCGTTCGCTCGTTGTATATTTCCAACTATATGAACTGGCAGCGTATGTGTATGGTTTTCTGTATTTTCCTATTTCGGTCTACGAGCTTCAAGATATTATTAATGACGACGGGCCTTTAGGTGTAATGATTATTAACGACTAGTATGCTACTAATCTATTTTCTGCTAAGCTGCTGTACGCTGCAAAGCTTTAAGGAGACGACATATTGATTTTCTTCTACATACTTATCGCCGCTGCCCTTCTTATTGCCTTATTGTTTGTGCTCTACTATCAGCGAACAGTGAAAAAAGCTCAGCAGCTATCCGATGCGCATGCTCCGATTGTGCCAACGAGTACTTTATCAACCCAACGCATAATGACGCGGACGCGTAAAAATGCAAGTGAATCTAGCTCAACAAATTATCAATCAGTGCGAGAAAAAAACTATACCATTTTGGTCGTTGATGACAATACTTCCTTGCGGTCTATGCTCAACGAATTGTTCACGTCTCTTGGCTTTAACGTTTTTGAAGCAGCGAATGGGGCTCAAGCATTGGAGCTGTTTCAACAGGAGATGCCGAATTGCGTGCTGCTTGATTTGAAAATGCCGGATAGAGATGGAATCGAGATATTGCGTGATCTAAGGGAATTGTCGCAGGCGGTACCTGTTATTTTAATTACCGGATATGCTGATCCTGCCCAACTAGAAGAGGCCGAAAAACTCGGTATTAGCGATTGCTTTATGAAACCATTTGATATTATTGAGCTGCAGGAGGAGGTTATTCATCTAGTGGAGCCTAAGCCGATCCTCGTGCAAGCATAATGAACTGTAAGCAGTTAGTCGAAGCTGTCTCAGAAGGCGAATCGCCTGAAGAGACAGCTTTTTTTGAAATATAGGAAAGTATATCCTTTCGCCATGCTTTCTCTATATTTCTCCGAAATGAAACGCGCAGCGCCGCCAAAGGACGGCGACAGCCGTTTCACCTTGATGCAAGCGATAGTCTCTATTCATTAAATAATCGCATTATAATTCGGGAAATAAATTCAGTCAATTGTAGGAAATATTCAAACTATTTCGAAAACATTTCCCGGGGAAGCGCAATAAGCTACACAATCAAGAGCTTTTCGACATGAGATGGAATACGGTGCAGTAAAAAGTGTCGAATGCCATTTAAATTATATATGTAACTATATTAATTATTAATGTGATTAAATGTCTTTGCCAACTTCTCCCTATCCCGATTATAATAGTCGAATACGAGAAACGTTTAGGAGGATTATGCAATCATGTTGCAGCATAATGAGACGGCGAAACTTATATCACTTAATGTTGGAAAGCCGGTAGCGATTGCGCACGGCTCGAAAGAAGTATTATCCGGTATTTTCAAGCAGCCTTCACAAGTGAAGCATGCTCTTAGCCTGACTGGTCTGGATGGAGATGGACAGGGAGACTTGGTACATCATGGAGGCCCTGATAAAGCCGTATGTGTCTATTTCGAGAAGCGTTACACCTATTGGCGAGAACAACTGGAGAAATCATTTGAATACGGAGCCTTCGGTGAAAACTTCACCTTGTCGAGCTGGACAGAGGACGACTTATGTATAGGCGATATTGTGCAAGCTGGCGAAATTATTCTCCAGGTAAGTCAGCCGAGGCAGCCCTGCTATAAGCTTGGTTTAAGACATGAACTGCCAGAGCTGCCGGTTCATGTTCAACAAAAGGGATATACCGGATTTTATTTCCGAGTGCTGCAAGCGGGAAATATTAAGACGGGAACAACATTTACTGTTATACATAGACATCCGGCTGGCAAAACCATCTCAGAAGCAAATCGAATTATGTATATCGATAAAGATGACCTAAGCGGTATTCGCGAGCTGCTAGAGGTAGAAGAGCTGGCAGCCAGTTGGCAGGATCAGCTAGGCAAGCGATTGAGTCGATTGCTGCATGCAGAATAGGAGGGAGCATTCGATTTGAATGATACGATCGATTTCACGAAATATTTGAAAGAATATAGATTGGATCTGCCCTGTGAGGTAGAGAACCGAGAAAGTGGAATGAATAATACTACGCGCATCATTACTTCAGGCGAGCAGAAATATGTACTGCGCATTTATAATAATCATAAAGATGCGGAAATAGTCAGACTTGAGCATGAGGTGCTGAAGCAATTGAATGAGCAGCAGCTCTCCTTTCAAGTTCCAATTCCTGTTAGCAATAGAAGCGGAGATACCGTTAGCATAGCGGATGATGGAACACTGTCGTCACTTTTTCGATATATTGAAGGTAATAGGCCATCGATATCTAATCCTGCTCATGTTTATGCTTTGGGTCATACTGCTGCTGAGCTTATCCGAGCATTAAGCCGAATTCAGCCAACACAGAAGCCCTTGTATACACCTTATTATTTATTGGAAGAAACCTATGCTTCGATGAATGCTCTTACTTTTTTATCTATGTCAGATCGATCAGAGGAGCTGAGAAAAAGAAGAGCAAGCTTTGTCGCGCTTAACAAAGAAAGGGAAAGTCTTGTTTTGGAATGCGCTCAGCTTAGTCTATTGCCCAAGCAGTGGATTCACGGCGACTTAGTATTTAACAATACGGTCTCGAATGGAAATGACATTATTGGCGTACTCGACTTTGAATTTACTACGATTGACGTAAGAGCAATGGAGCTTGCTGTCATCGTTGTTGATTTAATTAAACCGGGGGATCAACATTTCCAAGTCAAGTTGCGGCAGTTGATTAAAGGCTTCAAGGATTCTTTGCAGCTATCCGAGCAAGAGCTAATAAAGCTGCCTTCACTGATGAAATTGCGACTGCTGGATGTGGCGTTGCATTTTGCGGTTCGTTTAAGAGATAATTTAGATAGCGAAGATATTTTTTGCGACATTATCGATCAATCGTTGTTTGGCTGTAATTGGATCAATGATCATTGGGAGGATGAGTACGTATGAGCTTAGCAAAAGCGCTTGGATATGAGGAAGGGGAGAAGCTCCTTCTGATAAATGCAGACGATTATGGATTATGTCATTCAGTTAATAGTGGCATCCAGCAGCTTCTGCTTGATCAGATCGTCAGCTCAGCTACTATTATGATGCCCTGCGGCTGGGCAAGAGAGGCAGCTCTTTGGAGTGCGCGCCACCCTCAGCTCGACGTTGGAGTTCATTTTACCTTTACAAGCGAGTGGGATCTTTATCGGTGGGGACCGGTGAATCGCAAACAAAATACAGACTCTCTTGTAACGAATGAGAACTATTTCCCTAGGGAGTGTAAAACATTTGAGCAGCAAGCGGATCCTGAGCAGGTTAAAATGGAATTGATTGCGCAAATAGAAATGGCTTTGGCTATGGGGATGAAGCCCACACATGCTGATAATCACATGGGGAGCTTATATGGCTTAGCAACAGGTCGCAATTTTCTTTCTATCGTCCTAGATGTATGCGCTTCCTATGGCTTGCCATTTCGTCTTCCTCGCTACTTGCTGGAAGAAAACGGGCAGATAGCGCCACCTGAGCTTGCCGAACAAGCGAAGCAGCTTGCTCAGCTTGCTGATTCCAAGGGCGTTGTCATTCTTGATTATTTGGTTGGACTGCCGTTCCAATTGCAGGAAGGCGAAACCTTCGATTCATTAAAAGCTAATATGCAGCAGCTGCTGCAAAGCTTGCATCCTGGCGTAACCGAGCTCATCATCCATCCATCACTTGTAACTGACGAGCTGAACGCCTTTCATGCCCAGCCGCTGAAGCGGGGAATGGAGCTGGAGCTGTTCCGTAATGCAGAAATTAAACAAACCTTGCAGGATGAAGGAATTCGCATGATTCGCTGGCGTGAGCTGCAGAAGCTTCAGCGTGATCGCACAGGCTTTATAACTTAATTTAAGGAGCTGTCCCTATGTCTTTTGAAGTCATTAAGCAATTAGCTGAACAGGTCAGAGGCAATATTGGTCGTGTAATTGTAGGGAAAGAGGAAGTTGTTGACTTATTGCTCATTGGACTTATTACTTCTGGTCATGTTCTTCTTGAGGATGTGCCCGGAACAGGAAAGACCATGCTGGCAAAATCATTGGCGAAGTCTCTTGCGCTGAATTTTCGTAGAATACAATTTACGCCGGATTTGCTGCCTTCGGATTTGAGCGGCATTCATTTTTATAATCAGAAGATCAGTGAATTCGAATTCCGTGCAGGCCCTTTATTTACTCATTTGCTGCTTGCTGATGAAATCAACCGGGCAACTCCGCGTACCCAATCAAGCTTGCTGGAATGCATGGAGGAACGTCAAATAAGCATCGACGGAGAAACGAAGCATTTGGAGCGACCTTTTATGGTTATTGCGACTCAAAACCCTGTGGAGCATCAAGGAACATTCCCTTTGCCAGAGGCACAGCTCGATCGCTTCTTATTTAAAATTAAAATGGGCTATCCAACGACAGAAGAAGGCTTGCAGCTCTTAAAACGTTTTAAAGAGCATGATCCGTTATCTCAGCTGGAGCCAGTAGCAGGGATTGACGTCATTGCGCAAGCGCAGAAGGCCTATACTTCGGTTAGAGTAACGGATGATATCCTTTATTATTTGCTTCAAATCGTTGAACAGACGCGTAAGCGCGATGAGGTTTCTGTCGGCGTTAGCCCGCGGGGAAGTCAGGCGCTCTTGCGCGCTTGTCAGGTTCATGCCATATTAAGAGGCCGTGATTTTGTAACGCCGGATGATGTTAAGGCAATGGCCAAGCCTGTTCTTGCACATCGATTAGCGATACGCGGCATGCAGCGAGCAGCAAATCAAGCGGATGCCATTATTGATGATATTATTCGATTAACAGCGGTGCCTGCGGAAGCCGGCTTACCGGTTCATTAACGATGATTTTATTCTGGTTTATTGTTGCAGCGTTAGCTATCTTATTCGTGCAGGGCCAAATATTTCAACGTTTTGTTCTGCGTCGTATCCACTATGAGCGTCGTTTTACTACGAAGACCTGCTATTCTGGCGAACAGATAGAGCTCATAGAAGAGATGTCCAATGCAAAATGGCTGCCTGTTCCTTGGCTGCGTGTAGAATCTCAGCTAGCTACGCATTTGCACTTTCAACAGCTAGATAATTTTTCGGTTAGCAGCGGGCAGCTCTATCAGAATCATAAGAGCTTCTTCAGCCTTGCACCTTATACGAAAATCACCCGAAAGCATCGTATTACCTGTGCGAAGCGCGGCTGGTACAAGCTTCAAACCGTGACCTTAACTGGCGGTGATTTACTGGGGTTATCCTCGATATCCGCTCAAATCCCGCTTCAAGGGGAGCTTCTCGTCTATCCAAAGCCAGCACAGGTGCCTATTCATGAGCTGCCATACCACAGTTGGCAAGGCGATCAATCCGTCAGGCGCTGGATCATTAGCGATCCTTTCATTATTGCAGGGGTCAGAGATTATCAAGCAGGAGACACCTATAAGCAGATAAACTGGAAGGCAACAGCAAAAACAGGCAATCTTCAAGTCCATCAATATGATTTTACTGCTGACCGCAGGCTGATGATTTATTTGAACGTAGATGATGCAGAAGGCATGTGGCGAAGCGTAACCGACTCAGCACTTATTGAGAGAGGGATTGAATGGGCGGCCGGAGCAGCAGAAGCGGTTATTTCGCAAGGAATGGAGGTAGGCTTCGCATCTAATATGCCTATTGTTGGTATGCGGGAGAGCATACATATCGAGCCGCGCGGGGGACATGAGCATTTGCTTGGTATTTTTGAGGAGATGGCAAAGCTTGAAATCGAACGAACAGAGCTATTCCATCACATGCTGGAGCGAGAAGCTCTGAGTGCCTATAGCGAGCGAGATGTTCTCATGATTACCTCCTATTGGAATGAGGAGCTGGAGAAGCAAGCAGAACAGCTTCGATATAATGGAAATGCTGTTGCCATATGGCTGCTAACGGATAAGGCTCAAACGGAAAAAAGTGTCCATGAGCAAGCGAATGCAGATGCCAAAGCAAGCAGAGAAGGGGTGACCGCATGAGGGAGCCCATGAATCGATCCGACACTTTGCGAGCTTTTGGACAAGGTGTCATTGAATTGTTTTTCTTTATGCCAATCCTTTTGATAGCTGCCGTTTATTTGCTGCCAGCGTCAGCCGTATGGGTGTGGATAGGTACGCTGCCGTTTTGTTATTTGTTTGCTTCATTAATTGTTAAAAAATATGCTACAATGCGTTACGGTGTAAAGTGGCTAATAGCTGTTGGGATTGGTGCCTTGCATGGCGGGATTTTCATTAGCGTATGGGCAAACGATTTAATCATTCTTGCCTTTGCACTCTGCAGCCTTGCCGCTGTCATTGTAGCGCTGAGAGGCATGTCGGCAAGGTCGCGCGGCTGGTCAGTGTCTTTTTCCAATACACATTTGCTGATTGGCGTGCTGATTTACGTCAGCATGCAGCCCTTGAAGCTGTTTTTGTTTAAAGAGCTTGTTCCGTATAATACGGTATTAATCGTTTGCGGTGTTGCTGCAATTATTTTATTCTTCTTTTTCGCAAATGAGCGGCATTTGAATAACGAGACGATTGATTCGGCTAAAACATCGGCAACTCTTGCTTTTAAACGCCAGAATCGGATATTGATCATCCTTGTGGTTAGCTTGATCAGTATTTTAGCTTTGTTCCGTCAAATCCAGCAAATGATTGAACGCTTCTTCCATTCGATCATCGATTCGATTATGAACTGGCTGAACAAGCCTGGAGAGCAAGCACCGGCGGAGGAGCCTCCAGCCGATGCCGCGATGCCTGAGATGCCTGCTGGGGAAGTTAAGCCGCCATCGGAATGGATGCAGATTTTGGAGCAGATATTTAAGGTTGTCGGAATTGTACTCGCACTCGCTGTTGTAGTCATTCTAATGTATTTTTTGCTGAAGAAGCTGACGCAATGGGGGAAACGTCTCGCCGCTAAGCTTCGGGAGCGAGGCGAGAATAACAGTGACAGCGGAGCTGGATATTCGGATGAAATCGAAAGCCTAATGACCTTAACTACCTTGCGGGAGCGGATGGGCAATCAGCTAAAGAAGCTGCTTCCGAAGAAACGCTCTTTGGCTCAAGAATGGAGCGAGCTGTCAACAAACGCAGAAAAAATTAGATATTTGTACACTCATTTCCTGCGAACAGGTGCTGAGGAAGGCTATACGGTCAAAGCTCATATGACTCCGCGAGAAACGGCGGAGGATTTGGAGAAATGGAAGGAAGGCAAGTTGAAACACGAGGGAATGCAGCGGTTTATTGAGGTGTACGAGGAAGTGCGCTATGGTGAATTGCCACCGGATGATCGGTCAGTGGATTCCTTTAAGCAGCAAATGATAAAGAAAAAATAAAAGCATGGCGCTTCAGGGACGGTACCTGAGGCGCCATGCTTTTTATTACGGACTAGCTAATTGGACGGCAGCGAGCTCCTGGATGTGAGGAGGGAAGCTTTGAATTGCCTTTGCCGAATAGACGCTCCCGCAGTGTGCTTTCTTCATAAGAGGTACGGAACAAGCCGCGTTTTTGAAGCTCAGGAACGACGAGCTCTACAAAATCGGAAACGGTGCCGGGGAGAAGATATCGCTCAAGATTGAAGCCATCTATGCCTGTATACTCCGCCCATTCCTGCATATGATCCACAATGGTTTCTGGTTTTCCGCATATCGTAATGCCTCGAAACTCCTTCTCTGCAAAGTTGTCCATGACCTGCTGTATCGTCAAAATAGAATTTTGATGCTTCGTATATCGTTCCGTATGCGTTCGCCCCTGTTCTGTTTTCATACTTGTAAAGGGAGCATTGGGATCTAAAGATGGAAGGTCGATGCCTGTTGAATTCTCATAAGTAAGCAAAGCGGCTTCGCGGCTGCTGTAGGCCTTGAAGGAGGCCAGCTTCTGCTTAGCTTCCTCGTCTGTTTCCCCGACAATTGCGGACAGTCCTGTAAATATTTTGAGCTCATCTGCACCGCGACCATAGCTGGCCGCACGTGAGCGAATATCCTGTACCTGGGCTCTAAGCGCCTCCATCGTTGGCGCCTTTAGAAAAACCCCTTCCGCATGCTTAGCAGCGAAATCACGTCCTCGTTCGGAGCTTCCTGCTTGAAAGAGCACAGGTGTGCGCTGAGGTGAAGGCTCGCAAGCATGGGATGCGGTTACTTTGAAATAACGGCCCTCATGCTTAATGATATGTACCTTCGAGGCATTGGCATAGTGACGTTCAGCACGGTTGACCTTTACAGCATCCTCTTCCCAGCTTTGTTCAAATAGCCGATAGCTGACTTCTAGAAATTCCTCCGCTTGATCATAGCGTTCCTCATGATTCAATATGCTGTCTCGGCCGAAGCAGGCTGCGCCTTCCAAGCCGCCAGCAGCTACGACATTCCAGCCAATACGTCCATTTGTTAAATGATCCAGCGTTGAGAACCGGCGTGCATTGGCAAAGGGCTGCTCGTAGGATGGTGATGCTGTAGAAACAAAGGCAAGATGCTTCGTTGCGGCTGCAAGCGCAGAAATGCTTAGCAGGGGATCAAGCCCAGGCGTATAAACGGCTTCGCGAAAGGCGAGCTCACGCTTGTTGACAGAATATCCGTAAGAATCCGCGAAAAAAATAAAATCAAACAGACCTCGCTCACAGAGCTGTGCGATCTCAATCCAGAAGGCCAGCTCGTTATAGCGCGTCGATTGATTTTCCGGATGAGCCCAAGCTCCTTGCGTCATTTGATTCGGGGTTTGGATATCAAAGATGCCTAGATGTAGTTTTTTCAACCTTAATCACTCCAGACCTGAAAATATGCAATGCAGTGTTCAGATCATATCGAAAAATAGCAGGCTTGTATAATAGATAAACGTAAACAAGCAATTTAATATTGTTAATACAAGTTATCCCTCAATGAGAAGCTGGTGCTTAATCTCATTTTTCAGATCAAGAGAAATTCGGCTTTGCGCATCTGTATTTCGTTTGTACAGCAGTCCAAGCGGCGGGCCGCTAAGCAAATCCTTTACGGGCTTAATGACGGTGCCAGGAATGGCCGGCGACACAGCAACTTCAGGAGAAATGGCAATTCCCATACCAGCTTGTACAAAATATTTAATCGCATGGATGCCGGATACCTCCATGCCTGCATGCCTCAATTGACCGATCTGGCTTGTGATCATTTCCTCAATACGAATACGGAAGGGGCATGTACCGGGTGTAAATAGCATTTTTTCATTTTTCAGATCCTGCAATCGGATTTCCTCTTTGTCCGCTAACGCATGTCCGGTTGGCAGCAGCAAAGCGAAGCTTTCCCGGAATAATGAGTCGAAGGCCAGATCGATATGCGGCTCTGGTTGATTGCATAGGGCAAAGTCTAGTTGGTCCTCCAGCAGCATGCGATTCATATCACGACTTGTTCCAATGGATACATTCACTTGAACCTTGGGTTTTATTTCGGTATATTTCGCTAAGATTGCAGGCAGCCGACTGCTCGCTGAAGGTTCTGTAGCGCCTAAACGGACGCTGCCTGCATCTCCATTAATAAAGTCACTGAGTGTACTATTCAGCACATCATATTCTTGAAGCAAGGAATCGGCTCGCTCAAGAAACAAACGACCAGCGTTCGTTAGCGTGATGGTTTTTCCTCTTTCGAATAAACGTACGCCCAGCTCGTCCTCAAGCTTTTTTATTTGAATGGTTATTGTAGGCTGTGAATATTGCAGGGCCTCAGCTGCGCGTTGAAAGCTGCCCAGTTTCACGATCATTTGAAACGCTTTAATTAGGCGGATTTCCAAGTAGGCGACCTACCTCTCTTTAATAATGTTAAATTGCGAGTTTAAGTATTCTTATTATACAAATGATTTGATATCTATTATGATAACAGAAGTTGCAACAATAATACAAAGAGGAATACTTGGTATTATTCAAAAAAATGGAGGTTTTTTAATAATGTCTAACGAAAGTTTGTATATTCGCCATAATCAAGCCTATTCTGCAAAGCTATTTCCATACGCTCCTGAAGCGTTTAAAGCATTCGGTGAGTTTAATAAGCAAGCGTTAGCGGCTGGCGCGTTGTCAGTGAAAACAAAAGAGCTGATCGCCGTTGCTGTCGCCCATATTACGGGCTGCCCATACTGCATTGAGGCACATGTAAACAAGGCTAAAGATCAAAATGCCTCGCTTGAGGAGCTGGTAGAGTCTATTATAGTTGCGACTGCTGTGAATGCTCATTCCGTATTTTATAATGCAATCAATGCTTTGAATGCTTACCAGGGTGGAGAAGCTGGAGGAGAACTGTACGCAAGAAATAATCTTGAAAAGATTGAGGAAGTAGAAAAGCTTAACGAAGCACAGTACACTTCCTTCACTGCTTTTGTTCATCAGGCATTGCAGCCAGGCTTGCTAACAGCAAAAGAAAAAATATTAATTGCACTAGCATCCTCTCATATTACAGGCAATGCTTACAGCATCGAAATTTTTTCTCGTCAAGCTAAGGAAGCAGGGATTACACTTGAGGAGCTTGCAGAACTCATACTAGTAGCGACAGCACTTAAAGCAGGGGCAGCGCTGGCACATCGTGTAAATGCTCAGCAAGCGTTCGACCGCGAACAAGAATAATTGAAGGAGTTGCTTATCATGAATCAAATTAGTTCCAAATTCGAACCGCTACCTGATTGGGTAGCGGAGCAAGTGGTTTCCTGGAGAAGGCATTTGCACCAGCATCCCGAGCTATCCTTTCAAGAGCATAATACAGCGGCCTACGTGGAACAGCTCTTGCAGCAGTGGGAGGGACTTGAAATTAGTCGTCCTACAGCAACGAGTGTTGTCGCGATTTTGAGAGGCGCGGAGCCTGGACCAACTGTTGCACTGCGCGCAGATATGGATGCTCTTCCGATCCATGAGGAGAACAGCTTTGATTTTGTATCTACAGCTCCCGGAGTGATGCACGCCTGCGGACATGACGGTCATACGGCAATGCTGCTTGCAGTTGCAAAGATTCTATCTGAACAACGTGAACATTTGCGCGGAGAAATCCGTTTTATTTTTCAGCATGCGGAAGAGCTGCCGCCTGGCGGTGCAATTGAACTAGTTAATGCAGGTGTAGTTGATGATGTTGACTGGGTATTTGGCGTTCACCTTGCTTCATTGCTTCCTGTAGGGCAAATTGGTATTCGGGCAGGCGAAATGATGGCTTCTCCCGATAATTTCACTATTGTTGTTAAAGGGTATGGAGGTCATGCAGCTTATCCGCATCGATCTATCGACGTCATTGCAATTGGAGCACAGCTTGTTAGTCACTTACAGCATATAGTTTCAAGATTAACCGACCCACTGGATCGTCTTGTCGTTTCGGTTACGCAGTTTACGGCGGGCTCATCCCACAATGTCATACCAGATTCTGCTGTTCTGAAAGGAACGGTTCGCAGCTTTAAGTCATCTGTTCGAAAAGAGGTGCCTGAGCTTATCAAACGTATGGCAGAGGGGGTTGCAGCTGTTTATGGAGCAACGGTTGATGTCCAATTCATATATGGCTATGAGCCTGTTGTTAACGACGAATGGTTAACTAGTTTAGTTAAAGAGGCTGCGATCGAGCTAGTTGGGGAGGAAGCGGTTATCGCAACACCGCCAGCAATGGGGGGAGAAGATTTCTCAGCCTATCAGCAGCGTGTTCCAGGTACTTTCGTGAATATTGGAGCCGGGAACGAGGAGGCAGGCATTGTTTATCCGCATCATCACCCGAAATTCACGTTTGATGAGGATGGTTTATTGAATGGTGTGAGACTTTTTCTTCGGGTAACGGAGAAACTATTAAGCGAGCAGCAGGGATAACGAAAAATCAACTATAGAAAAAACTAAACTGATCTATTAAAAAAGTGCAATGTACTTTTTGATAAGTATCCGTTATGATGGCTTTAAGTTAATTCCGATAAAAACCATAGGAGTTAACAGAATTAACATTAGGGGTGATTTATATGACAAAAGTTCGTCAATCCACATTTATTATTTTAGTATTAAGCGCAATGATTTTTGTTTATGGCTGCTCTAATAACTCAGCTTCGAATCAACCGGCAAGCAGTAATACACCTGCGGCAAGCGATGCAGCAGACAAGCCTGGAGCTACAGAGCTTAATTATGCACTAGGGCAAGCGGTTTCGACGCTTGATCCTCATCTATCTGTAGGAGGCAGTAATGCAAACGTAATTCTTAACGTATTTGAAGGCTTATATGCTTTCAATTCTAAACTAGAGCCGGTGCCTATGCTTGCTGAATCAACTGAGGTTAGCGAGGATGGCAAAACCTATACATTCCATTTGCGTCAGGGCATTAAATTTCATAACGACAAAGAGATGAAGGCTGAGGATGTAGCAGCATCATTGAATCGTTGGAAGGAAAAAGCGCCACGTGCGAAAAACTCGTTTGGAGATTCGAATTTTGATGTGGTTGATGAATACACCGTTGCACTTAAGCTGACTGCTCCTCAAAACGATACACTTGCGCAGCTTAGCCATGTACTGAACTTTGCAGCGATCATGCCGAAGGAAGCAGTCGATAGCGCAGCGCCAGAGGGCATTACGGAATATATCGGAACAGGGCCGTACAAATTCGTGGAGTGGAAAAAGGATCAGTACATTGATGTTGAGAAATTCGCTGATTATCAGTCCGTCGCTGGAGAACCGGACGGCTTCTCAGGGAAAAAAGAACCGCAAATTGAAAAGCTTCACTTTTCACTGGTTACGGATACTTCCACACGCTTTAATTCGTTTCTAACTGGTGAATACAGCTTAGTAGATGTGAGTCTGGACAATTTGCCGCAAGTAGAAAATCAACCAGGCATTGAAATTATCAAGTCTACTTCAAGCGATTATAACTTGGTTTACAACAAAAAATCGCCTGTGTTCTCCAATCTGATCAATCGTCAGGCAGTTAATACTGCCCTTAATGTAGAAGATATCTTGCTCGGTACAGTGTCGACGCCTGATCTATTCGAACTGAATCCCAGCTATATGTCTAAGGCGAATGTGAATTGGTATTCGGAAGCAGGAAGCGATCAATACAACCTGAATGACCCGGAAAAAGCGAAGGAGCTGCTCAAGCAATCCGGCTACGATGGTCAGGAAATTGTGTTTTTGACAACAAAGGATCTTGGTGGCACTTTCTATAATGCGACATTAGTTGTGCAGTCACAGCTAGAGAAAATTGGCTTCAAAACACGTGTCGACACGTATGACTATGCAACTATGCTGACTAAACGTGCAGATTCGGGCGTATGGGATATTTATGTGGGCGGCTTCACAGTTCCAACCACTCCATCCCAATTGCTTTACTTTAATCCGACTTACGGATTTGCGGATGATGCTAAGCTTGCAGAGCTTCTCAAAGCATCAACCTCTGCACTTACACCAGAGGCAATAAAAACAGCAAATGATGCTCTTCAGCAGTATGCTTGGGAATACTTGGCGGTATCGAAAATCGGGAATACCTTCACGTATTATGCAATACGCGACAATCTTCAAGGCTTGATTCTTTATGCAGGCTATCCAAATCTCGGCAATGTAAAGGTTTTGAATTAGAGAATGATCATCTATATATTGAGGCGTTTGTTAGCATTGATTCCCGTAGTCTTGATTATGTCGATCGTCGTATTTCTAATCATTTATTTGATTCCAGGCGATCCGGCGCGCGTCATGCTCGGAGATGGAGCCGATGAATCGACGATTCAAGAGCTCAGGCAGCAGATGGGCCTTGATTATCCATTAGTAGAGCAATACGGACGTTGGATCGGCCAAGCGCTGCAAGGCGACCTTGGACGTTCCTTCTTCCTGCAGCAGCCGGTATCTACCGCTATTAGCGAACATTTAGCCCCAACGCTTTCGCTCGCGCTGTTTGCGCAAATTATCGCGGTTCTAATTGCTATTCCGCTTGGCGTTAGAGCCGCTGTAAATCGCGGAGGTATCGCTGATAAAGCGTTAAACGCTTATTCGCTGCTCGGCATTTCCGTTCCAGGCTTTTTGCTCAGCTTGTTTTTTGTACTCGTATTTGCAGTAAGGCTGAAATGGCTTCCTGTGTCGGGCTACGTCCCGATTCAGGAAGGCTTTGGCAGCTTCCTGAAGTATATGTTTCTTCCAGCACTCTCAATCGGCATCGTAATGTCATCCCTGACTGCACGAATCGTCAAAGCATCTATGCTGGAAGTACTGCATGAGGGTTTCGTTAAAACAGCATTATCGAAGGGACTTAGCCAAAACAAAATCATCTATAAGCATGTGCTGCGCAACGCATCGATTCCAATATTAACGGTAATTGGCGGCTCATTCGGCACTTTGGTTGCTGGTGCTGCAGTTATTGAGACCATCTTTAACATTCCTGGTCTTGGACAAATGCTCGTTCACGCTGTTGAGCGCAGGGACTATGCTGTCATTCAAGGTATGGTATTATTCATTGCTATCGTATACGTGGCCGTTAATCTTGCGGTGGATCTGCTGTATGCAGTCGTTGATCCACGTATCAGACTACAATAATTTTTGCTCCAGGAGGCCATGACATTGACCATTTCAGCAGCACAGGAAGGGAAGCAGCAAGCTCGCCGAACGAGCTTCATACATTCACAGTCGGTTAGGCGTTTGATGGCTAATCGAACCGCAGTCATTGGCGGCGTGCTAATGCTGCTGCTCATTGCAGCATCCTTGCTGTCGCCATGGCTGGCTAGGTTTGAGCCTCAAGCTGTCGATGTGATTCAGCGGCTTAAGCCCCCAGGCTTGAAGCATTGGTTCGGGACGGATAATTTGGGCCGCGACGTGTTCAGCCGAACGCTGAACGGTATGAAAATTTCCATACAAGTAGGATTATCTGCGGCATTGATCAGCTCCGCTGTCGGCCTTGTCATCGGACTATACTCGGCTTATTATCGGCGGCTGGATCAAGTGCTGATGCGCATAATGGACGGGATTTTTGCCTTTCCGGCAGTATTGCTGGCTATGGCAATGATGGCTGCACTTGGACCCAATGTATCGAACCTAATCATTTGCTTAAGTATCGTTTTTATCCCATCGGTAGCTCGAATTGTTCGCTCATCTGCTCTTGTAGTAAAGGAGCAAACCTATATAGAAGCGATGAGAGCATTAGGGGCATCGCAATCTCGCATTATTTGGCTTCATATTTTACCGGGCACACTTTCACCGCTTATCGTACAAGGATCATTTGTGTTCGCAGAATCTATTATTGTTGAAGCAGCGCTTAGCTTTCTTGGTGCAGGTATTCCCGCTCCTATGCCGAGCCTAGGCAATCTACTCTCAGAGGGGAAGCAGTTCATTTACAACTCTTGGTGGATGACTTTATTTCCAGGCTTTGCGCTCATTCTATCGGTACTTGCAATGAACTGGTTAGGTGATGGACTGCGGGATATGCTTGACCCTCATGGAAAAACGAAACGCAAGCGTAAAACTAAAAAAATTAGCTCAGCAACTCAAGCTTCATCGTGAAGGAGGAAGGTCCGTTGCCAAGTGGAAGCCTACTAGAAATCAAAGCACTTAAAACTTATTTTCATACGGAAGCTGGCACGGTTTCGGCAGTCGATGGCGTTTCTCTGGAGGTTGGAGCCGGTGAAATCGTAGGGATAGTCGGAGAGTCCGGCTGCGGGAAAAGCGTGACAGCGCAATCTATCCTTAGATTGCTGGATGAAAAATCGTTAACCAGCTACGAAGGGGAGATCAGGTTCGACGGTGTTGATCTGCTTCAGCTTAGCCAGCGCGAAATGCGCGGGGTTCGCGGCAATGATATTTCGATGATTTTTCAGGACCCGCTTAGCTCGCTTAATCCACTCTTGACCATTGGGGAGCAAATAACAGAAACGATAAGAAGCCATCGTAAATTCAGTAAAAAAAATGCCTTTAATGAAGCGGTGCGCTTGCTTCGCCTTACAGGCATTCCATCACCTGAACGCCGTGTCTTCGAATATCCGCATCAGCTCTCAGGTGGTATGCGTCAACGTGTAATGATTGCGATTGCTCTTGCGTGTGAACCGAAGCTGCTCATCGCAGATGAGCCAACAACCGCACTCGATGTGACTATTCAGGCGCAAATTATGGATCTCCTTATGAAATTAAATAAAGAGCTCGGCATGAGTGTACTCCTTATTACACATGATCTTGGGGTTGTTGCAGAAGTTTGTGACCGAGTTGCAGTCATGTATGCAGGACAAATCGTGGAAACAGCGGATGTCGCAACATTGTTCCGCAGTCCTCAGCATCCGTATACGGTTGGTTTATTGAAATCAATACCAAGCATGGATCGTGATCGTACGAAGCCGCTTCAAGCTGTTGAAGGCTTCGTACCAGCCTTGCATCAGCTGCCGAAGGGCTGTAGGTTTGCACCGCGTTGTCAGCATGCGGATGAGTTGTGCCGATCAGAAATGCCTGTTCTTGAGACAAAAGCAGACATTAGAGCGAAAGCCCGTTGTTGGCATTCGGAAGCCTTAACACAGAAGGAGGCTGCAATCTATGCTTGATCGTGTTGAAGGTCATCGGGCAGAGCAGCCTATGCTGCAAGTAACTGGACTTCGCAAATATTATTCCTCCAAGCAGCCTGGCTCATGGCGCTCTAAGCAATTGAAGGCCGTAGATGATGTATCCTTTCATCTTTACGAGGGAGAAACCTATGGGCTGGTTGGTGAATCCGGCTGCGGTAAAAGCACGCTTGGCCGAACGCTGCTTCGATTGACTGAACCGACAGCAGGTACAGCGATTTATAAAGGCGAGGATTTATTCGCTTTAAACGGAAAATCGCTGCAAACGTATCGCAAGCAGCTGCAGATGGTATTTCAAGACCCATTTGCCTCGCTTCATCCGCGTAAATCAATAGGTACAGCGCTGACAGAACCATTGATTATTCATCATATTGGAACGAAAGAGGAGCGCTATTCTCGAGTACTCGAAATATTGAGAATTGTGGGTCTGCAGCCTGCTCATTATGAGCGCCTGCCTCATGAGCTCTCCGGTGGGCAGCGACAACGGGTGGTGCTGGCTCGTGCTTTAATTTTGGAGCCGAAGCTGGTCATATGCGATGAGCCCGTATCGGCGCTCGATGTTATCATACAAGCGCAAATTTTAAATTTGATGAAGCAGCTTCAGCAGGATTTGAAATTAACCTATTTGTTCATCGCACATGATCTAGGCGTCGTTCGCCACATATCAGATCGGATCGGCGTCATGTATTTAGGTAAACTCGTGGAAGAAGCACCGACCGATGAGCTTTTTGCATCTCCGAGGCATCCCTATACGCGTGCATTGCTTTCAGCTGTCCCAAATCCAGACCCTTCTGGAAAAAGGGAGCGGATTTTGCTCGAGGGAGATGTTCCTTCCCCACTTGATCCGCCTGCCGGCTGCACCTTTCACCCGAGGTGTCCGCTTGCGACCGAGAGATGCCGCCAGGAAATACCGTTAAAGCGAGAAATTGCTGCCCACCATTATGCAGCTTGTCATTTGGCCTAGATATGAAAGGGGAAAAATAATATGAAAAAGATCCATTTGGGCGTGTTTGAAGTAAACAGCGTCAATCACCTTACGCAAGGAATTTGGGCACATCCCGCTCAAAATAGGATTCACTTCAATAGCCTGGACTATTGGCTTGGTATTGCGAAAATATTAGAAAAAGGCAAATTTGATTTTATGTTTTTTGCGGATTCTTACGGTTCGCCGAGCAAAAACGCAGATCTTGCTTTTCGTGAGGCATCCGGTCCCCCTGGAAATGATCCCATGCTGCTGCTTCCTGCGCTAGCAGCCGCGACAGAGCATTTATCTTTTACGATGACCACTTCAACGACTTATGAGGCTCCTTATGCGAATGCGAGAAGATTCGCTACGCTTGATCATTTGTCCAAAGGGCGGATTGGCTGGAACGTTGTTACGACAAGCACGCCATCAGCTGCAGCATTGTTCGGGCGAAGTGATTTCGTGCCCCATGATGAACGCTATGATATTGCAGATGAGTTCCTAGATGTGAGCTACAAATATTGGGAAGGCAGCTGGGAGGAGGACGCTCTGCAGATTGATCGTAAGCAGCGTGTGTTTACAGATCCAAGCAAGGTGCACCCCGTTGAGCATGATGGGAAATATTTTAAATCACAGGGCTACTTCTCAAGTTCTCCTTCACCGCAGCGTACGCCTGTTATTTTCCAAGCAGGCAGCTCGGAGCGCGGTCGCGCTTTTGCGGCAAAGCATGCAGAAGGTGTATTTTTAAAGGCGCCGACGCTTGAGGTGCTAAGAGACCAAATTGCTGATATCCGTCGCCTTGCTGTTGAATATGGCAGAGAGCCAGGCTCGATTAAAGTATTTACCGGTCTATCTGTCGTAACGGCATCAACGAGCGAAGAGGCTCATCGGAAGCATGAAGAATATCTAAGCTATCAAAGCCCGGAGGCAACCTTGGCCAGCTACGCTTCAGTGACGGGAATTGATTTGACTAAGCTCGATCCGGACTCCTACTTTGAAAATATTCATACCGAAATGGGCCAAACGCACACTGACCGCTTTACCAAACATGCGAAAACGAAAAAGACGGTTGGTGAAGTTAGAGACGACTTTTTGAAAAAGGGCTTTCGCGGTGTAACGATTATCGGCTCTCCCGAGGAAGTAGCTGATCGGATTGCTGAGGTCGTTGCCATTACTGATGTGGACGGCTTCAATTTAGAACCCTATGTGCTTCCGGATTCTTATACCGATTTTGTGGAATTGGTTATTCCTATCCTACAGGAACGTGGAATATTTAAGCGCGAGTATGAACCAGGAACCTTTAGGGAGAAGCTGTTTGGAAATGCTAGATTGTCTGAAGGGCATCCCGGTGCAGCGTACAAGCATACGCATACTAAGGTATAGAGACGATGAAAACAGCAGAGAAGTCTAATATTCCAGTGAACGCTAGTGATGCTGCTGTTCGTGTAGAGCTAACTGAACAGCAGTGGACCATTCTTCAGCAGGCTCGTGGACTTGGTGAACGGTATCTGGGTCCAGCAGCATGGCAGGTAGATCAAGATGCTCGCTATCCGCATGAAGCAATTCATTCGTTAATAGAAGCAGGTTTGACTAGCATTACTGTTCCGACGAATGCTGGTGGACTAGGCGCAGGCTTTGGCGGAGATGTGCTTTTACTTCCTCTTGTTCTAATGGAGCTGGCTGCTTGGTGTTCTTCTGCTTCTCAGGTATTCACACTTCATAACACAGGAGTTCAACTGGTTCACGCTTTAGGAAATTCGGAGCAGCAATCCTATTTCTTTGATCAAGTGGCGGGCGAAGGGAAGCTGTTTGCAAGCTTTGGAAGTGAAGCGGGAGCGGATCGTTTTAAGCTTGGAAGTGAGCTCGCGGCAGTTGAAGGCGGCTTCTGCATGAATGGTACAAAAATATTTGCAACGGGCTCAACGGGTGCGAAATGGGCGATTTGGCGTTCAGTAAGATCGGATATAGAAGGTACGCAGGAAGAACGCTTTACGATGCCGATCGTCGATCTAGCTGCTGCTGGCGTTACGGTTATTGACGATTGGGATGGCATCGGTCAGAGAGGTACGGGAAGCGGTACAGTAAAAGCAGAGAATGTGTTTGTTCCAAACGAACATGTTATCGGCAGTTCTGGTGAGTTTAGCCGCGTTCAGGACTTTTTCAATATTCAATTTCATATTCATTTTGCTGCTCAGTATGTAGGTATTGCAGCTGGAGCGCTTCGTGATGCTCTAGTATATGTGAAGGAGAAGAGTCGTAGCTGGACGGTCGGTGCAGCAGCAGCGGATGATCCAGCTATTCAGCTCCGGATAGGTGAAATGGACGCGAAGCTTGCAGCAGCAAGACAGCTTGTCCTGCGCGCGGCTCGTCTGCTCCAGGCTGCGCAGGACAACTCTGACCTGTATGCGTCTGCAGCTCTTGCTAGCTCTCAGGCGAAGGTTGTTGCGACTTCGGTCAGTCTGGAAATCACCTCGGACGTATTTCAGCTAATGGGTGCTAGAGCTGCAACGCGAAAATATGGATTCGATCGGTATTTTCGGAATGCCAGAACCTTGACACTGCATGATCCGGTGGATAAGCAGCGCGAACTGCTTGGGAAGTCTGCTTTGAGAGATGAATAAAGCCGAAAAAAGAGAAATTAGCCGAAAAGGGCTGATTTCTCTTTTTTTTAAAATATAAGAAGAAAATGTTTAATCGCAGTTGTCTCATGTTTATTAGTGAGTAGCTATGCAGACGGAAACAACCACCAATCGGCTGCACACTTTCGGAAGGAGGGATGCTAAATGCCATGGACAAAAGACGATTATCCCGATTCTCTCAAAAATTTTATGGCTCCGGTCCGCAATAAAGCCATTGAAATTGCCAACGCGTTATTGGAAGACGGCTACGAAGAAGGCCGGGCCATCGCGATTGCCACGTCTCAAGCCAAAGAATGGGGCGAGAACCGAGACGAGCAGATTCGCAAGAAAAAAGTTTAAAGAGGAGGGGGTACGCAGAACATATGTCTTTCAACCGCAGAGCCGATTAAGGCAGAAGAATTTAAATTAGGATTTTAATGATGAAAACCCGCCATTGAATGCACAATGGCGGGTTTTTATCATGTGAAAATATATTTATACAATATTCTAGTATAGCTATGGATATATGTTCCTCGAATTGCCGTATGAGAGCTACCTAATTGCATTAGTCAATTATCTCTGACTTTGAATATGCTCAGCAATTTTATGGCCATGAAATCTGCCTGATTCAATAAATATTTCATTGGCTTCATGACGGGAAGCGACGACACCAGCTAAATAGATTCCGGATATATTCGTTTCCATCGTATCTGGGTTGAAGGTTGGAAAGCCTTCCTCCTCCATCGTGACTCCACTTGCGGTCAGAAACTTGCGGTCTGGATGAAAGCCTGTCAGCGCAAGAACAAAATCATTAGCGAGACGAGTATCTCCAGCAGGTCCGCGAACGGTAATATCATTATTTTCGATAGCGACAACTTGGGATTGGAACAGCATACGGATAGAGCCTTTGGTTACTTTTGCCTGAAAGCTAGGCTTAACCCAAGACTTTATGCTGGAGGAATAGTCATCGCCGCGGTATACAACCGTAACTTCTGCCCCCACTCGCTCAAGCTCAAGCGCCGCATCAATGGCCGAGTTGCTGCCGCCAATGATCGCAACCTTCATGCCTACATAGGGATGTGACTCACGGAAAAAATGGCTTACCTTTTCGAGCTCCTCGCCTGGAATGCCAAGCTCATTAGGATGATCAAAATAACCTGTTGAGATAATGACGTAACGGCTTTTGTACGAATGCTTTTGGCCAAAGCGGTCCTCACCCTGCAGAAGGAAAGAGCCATCCTCTGGTGTAATGCTCGTTATGGCTTCATAGGCTTGAACGCGAATATGATGGCGCTGTGCGGCAGTACGATAATAATTTAATGCCTCAAGTCTTGAAGGCTTGTCATTAGCTGTAGTAAAAGGGATTCCGCCGATTTCGAGCATCTCAGGCGTGCTGAAGAAATGCATATACGTCGGATATTGCGAAATAGAATGGACAATATTCCTTTTTTCTATGACAAGCGGGCGGAGCCCAATCGCTTCCAGCTCGATCGCTGCTGCTAGGCCGCAGGGGCCCGCTCCTATAATAATAGCTTCCTCTATTTGCATGTATAGTATCCTCCTAAAGCTCATTCAACTTCGAATATAGGTTATAACTTTAATCTTCATTTTACTTTGGATAACACATTTTGCGCAAATTTGGTTTGATGACTCTCTTGTACACGCAATCATATCATGTATAATAATGTGGAACTGTTTTTAATATTCGAATAGTTGTTACACGAAGCTAGCATTACTTCACAAAATAATTGGAGGAGATCACATGCGGAGACGTTTTGTAATAGAGGCAGTATTAGTAGCAACGTATGGGCATCTTCTTGTACCGAGCCGTCCAATTGATTTCGTCGTGCCTTATTCATCCATAGCAGAGCTTTATGAAATGAGGGATGGTGTAGATCCCGTTATGGATGATCCAGATGATGATGGTCACGTGAAAAGCAAAATAAATGAGCTGATCGCTTTCTTTGAGGATTCGCTAAACCGTAAAAAAATTGAGAAGGCGATGCAGGTGCCTTGGAGAGAAAGCTCACCGCTGCTTCTGAATGAGACGATTCAATTTACAGTTGTTCATGCTGTAGATAACGCACATTACGGAGAAACCTTTGACCCGATTGAAACAGAGCTGCTGCTTACAAGCCTAAAGCTTAATGTGCCGCTTCTTTCCGATCAGTTTGAATTTCAAGATAAGCTTATCGAGGCTGAGGTACCGGTGCAAATTTATGATATTGAGGATTTTGAATTCGCGGTTGAAGAGGGCATTTCGTCGAATGACTTAGAGCTGCCTTTTGACACGGACAGGTACTAAATAATTATATTTAAATGTGCTCTTGCGTTTGGACGAAATCAGATGTTAAAATTTGCTATAGCTAAACGTTAGTTAATAAATGGAAAATGAAAAGGGGGGCCCTAGCATGTTGAACAGTAGCTTTGGAATCAATATGGATCGTGCGCAGTCAAGCAGACCATTCCATCTATTTATTCAATCACGCCGTGCGGCCTGCCTTCGAGGAATGGTGTCAATGCAGCGTTAACTCGCCATTGCTCGCCAGTCTGCGAAGATCTCAAGCCTATGTGGCTCGAGGTCTTTTTTTGTTTCCTAATAAGGAAGGAGTCTCCAAATGAAAACGCTATTAAGGCTGATGATTTATGTAAGACCTAGCGCTAGATGGGTAGTCGTTGCAGTTACGATCATGATTTTAGCAACGATATTTGATTTGGTAGCTCCTTGGGTTTTAGGACGAATTTTTGACGAAGGAATCGGTAAAAGCAATATGTCGGTAGTGATCGCATTGACCATTGCATTAGCAGGAATTCAGGCGCTTAAGAGCGTAGGCATGTTTGTGCAGGGCTATTCACAAGAGCTTGTGGGCCAAAATGTTGTGTTTAAGCTTAGGAAGGACCTTTATGAGCATTTGCAGCGTTTATCGTTCACGTATTATGACCGTGCTCAGACGGGACAATTAATGTCTAGAATGACGGGCGATATTGAAGCGGTAAAAAACTTTGTAGGATTCGGAGCTATGAATTTATTTACAGGCATGCTTACCTTTCTAGGCACGATCATTTTTATGATGACGATGCAGTGGAAGGTAACCGTTACTTGCTTAGTAACGATTCCTTTTATTTTGTTCGTCTTATTCCGTTTTAATCACAAGGTTGGACCTGCGTGGTCGAGCATACGGGAGCAAATGGGACGCTTAACCACGACACTGCAAGAAAATATTTCGGGTATTCGTGTAGTTAAATCGTTTGCTACTGAGAATGTGGAGCAGCGTAAATTCGCAGAGCGCAACGAGCAAAACTTTGAGACGAATATGGATCGCGCAAAGCTCGAGGCAAAAGCTTTTCCGCTAATGGGCTTTTATGGAGGATTGACCTTCGTCCTGATGATTTGGATTGGTGCCATATTTGTTGTGCGCGGTGAAATGTCGATAGGCACTTTTATGGCTTTTCAATGGTATACATGGGGGATCATTTGGCCGCTTAATATGCTTGGCTGGCAAATTAACATATTTCAGCAAGCGATTAAAGCTGCACCGCGTGTCTTCGAGGTACTCGATACACCGATCGATATTGAGAATCCAGTGCAGGGCATCGATGCTAATCAAATACGTGGGAATGTTGAGTTTGAGCAGGCCTCCTTTTATTTTTCTGATCAGGATCAGGAGAAGGATAAACCGATCTTAGACGATATTTCCTTTCAGGTGGAAAAAGGCGAGGTGATCGGGGTGCTCGGAGCGACTGGCTCCGGAAAGAGCAGCCTAATTGGATTGCTCTCACGTTTTTATGATGTTGCTGATGGTCGTATTCTTCTTGATGGCATCGATGTGCGGGACTATGAGCTTGATGGCTTGCGCAGAAGCATTGGAATTGTACCGCAAGAAACGTTTCTTTTCTCTGCATCGATTCGAGACAATATCTCCTATGGCTATCCAGAAGCATCACAGGAGCAAATCGAGGAAGCAGCACGAAAATCACAAATTCATGCTTTTATTGAAAGTTTGCCTAGCGGCTACGATACTCGTATAGGCGAGCGAGGAGTAGGGCTCTCAGGCGGGCAGAGACAGCGTGTTGCTCTAGCAAGAGCGATATTGATGGATCCTCCGATACTCGTTCTGGATGAAGCAACCGCAAGCGTTGATACAGCGACTGAATCTGCGATTCATGAGGCTTTGCTTGAGGTCATGAAGGGACGGACGACGTTTATTATCGCGCAGCGATTATCTTCCATTCAGCATGCAGACCGTATTATTGTGCTTGAGAATGGTCGCTTGACTGAGCAGGGCACACATAAGGAATTACATGATGGCAATGGCTTTTTCCGTCAATTGTTCGAGAGACAAAAAGCAAATCGCGCATCCATAGAATAGAGGTGAGACGATGAGTCAAATGGAATGGGATATGGATAACGAGGTGGAGGAAAAGCCTTTTAATGGCCGATATTTTCGGCGAATGCTCCAATATCTTGTTCCTTATCGAAAATTAATGACATGGGTTGTAGTCGTTGTACTCCTAAACATGCTGCTCAGCTTGTCGGAGCCGATTATACTTGCTTATATTATCGATAAGGGGATAACGGGAGGGGATTTTTCCGTCATTCATGTGCTGGGTGCCGTGCTGCTCGGTATTAAGCTTTTGGGCTGGTTATTCAGCTGGATGCATACGAAATGGATCAATTATACGGGGCAGCGAATTTTGTTTGATTTGCGTCAGCAATTATTTAATCATTTACAATCGTTATCCTTTCGTTTTTTTGACGGACGTCCTGCTGGAAAGATTATGTCTCGCATTACGAACGATACGAATGCCATTGGCGAGCTAATCAATGGCGGGCTCATCACGATGGTCATGGAGGTCACTCACCTTCTTGGTATCGTAGTTATTTTAGTCTGGATGGATTGGCAGCTCGCCCTGCTTTCCTTCATTATGATGCCATTGCTCTTTTTTATCGTTGTGAAGCTGCGTCCAAAAATTGAAGGCTCATGGTCGCGATCACGTTCAACGATGTCATCTATTAATGGTCATTTGAACGAGACGATCCAAGGGATAAGAGTCATTCAAGCATTCTCTCGGCAGCAAAAAAACAATGAGAGGTTTAATGGCATTAATACTAGAAATAAACAGGCATTTATGCGTGCGATTACACTGGAATCAACGGTGTATCCGCTAGTTGAGATGATTGGAATGCTCGGTACCTGCATCGTTGTATGGTTTGGAGCGATGAGGGTTATGGAGGGGGCCATCACACTTGGATTTATAATGGCCTTCATCAATTATTTGTGGCGCTTCTGGGGACCCCTCAGCGCTTTATCTAAGGTTTACAGTCAGCTCCTCTCTGCGATGGCATCGGCGGAACGAATATTTGAAGTGCTGGATACGGAGCCGGAGGTGAAGAACAGCAGCAAGGCTCGTGAGCTTCCTCCTATTCAAGGAGAAGTGATTTTTGACAATGTATCCTTCCGTTATGAGGATAACAAGCCGGATGTGCTTCATCAGGTATCCTTCCACGTCAAACCGGGACAGCGGGTCGCTTTGGTCGGTCCGACAGGTGCAGGCAAAAGCACGATCGTAAATTTATTAATGCGTTTCTATGATGCGACAGGTGGATCTGTCCGAATAGACGGGGTGGATGTCAAAGAGGCAACATTAGAATCATTGCGCAAGCAGATGGGCATTGTGCTTCAGGATTCCTTTATTTTTGCGGGTACGGTTGAGCAAAATATGCGATATGGCAATGCGAATGCAACAGAGGAGGAGCTCAGGAAGGCAGGTGAAAACGTAAGGCTGGATCGTGTCGTTGCTAAGCTCTCTGACGGTTATCAGACAGAGCTGGAGGAACGCGGCTCCAAGCTTTCAGTTGGCCAGCGCCAACTGCTTGCTTTCGGGCGAGTATTGCTGTCAGATCCGAAAATATTAATTTTGGACGAAGCGACTTCTAGCGTCGATACGGAAACCGAGCAGCATATTCAAGAAGCGTTGCAGACGCTGTTAGCGGGGAGAACTGCGTTTATCATTGCACATCGTTTGTCGACCATTAAAGATGCAGATTTCATATTAGTTGTAGAGGACGGACGTATTGCAGAACAAGGCTCGCATGAAGCATTAATGAAGCAAGGCGGCCTATATGCGAATCTTGTTCTCACACAGCTTTCGATGCAGGAATCAGTCATTATGCAAACGAGCTCTTAATAGAAAACGACTCACCAACAAGAGGACGCAAGCAAGCTAGCGCATAATGGCGCTAGCTTGGCTCGTCCTCTTGTTTTGTTCGATCAATCGCCTGTGCCATCGTCTTATCGGTTAGATGAGCGTAAATTTGTGTCGTTTCTGGTGAAGCATGTCCAAGCTGCTCCTGTGTCTTATAAATATCATTGCGTAAATAATAGTCTGTTGCGAAGCTATGTCGCAGCTTATGGACGGAGAGGTATGGCTTGCCGAAGCGTTTCGCATATTTGATGACCATTTCCTGAATCGCGCGTTTGGTCATACGTGAGCCCTCATGCTTGCCGTTGGCAATAGCTAGAAACAGTGCCTTCTCTCGCTTTGGCGCCTTATAGCGAACCTCGCGAAGTGTAAGATAAGCCTGTAAATCTTCAACTGCTTCTTGGCGAAAGTATACTGGTGTTTTAAAGTTATCATCATTTTTACCTTTGCGGTATACATAACAAAGTCTTTTTTTCAGATCTATATCATCGACATTTAAATTAACTAGCTCGGATACCCGCAGGCCGGAATGTAAAATAAAGCTAATAATGCAAGCATCTCGTATCATATTTAGATCATAAGCGTACAAAGCTTGCTTATTCGAAGCGACTTCTGTGCCGTAATGCTGCTTGATGTAAGTCATAAATTCTGTAATTTCTTCTTCCTGCAGCAGCTTTCCTTCGAGCTTTGCCGCTGTATCCTTCGGTTTATGCGTTCGTTTAATCGTTACCTTCGCCATCACATTACGTTTTAGCAGCGGATAAAATTCCTCATCCTCGGCAATTTGACTTAAATAATGAAATAAAGAGCGGAGGGAGGAAAGCTTCCGAGAAATTGTCGTCTTGCTGTTGCGTTCCTCTTTATAGGTGGATAAATACATTCTAAAGCCATCAATGCTGTCCATATGCAGCTTTTCCAGCTCTAACAGCTGTACATCTTTAATTGATCTCGCTTCGGATAATCCTTCTGCCATCAGCCAGTTTAGAAAAGTCTCGTAATCTCTCATGTATTCAACTAATGAAGAGGGAGATAAATCTGGAAGCTTGAAATTAATGAATTTTTCGATATACCAGGGCATGGTTGGAAGCCTCTTGTCAAGCTCCTCGCGATCCTTCTGTTTTAAAATATTAATCAAACCTCACCCCTTAAATTAATGTCATTAAATATATAGGTCATTAAAATAACATAATAATAATTATGTAAACAAATATCTTATGAAAATAATATGGTTTGCTTTATTGTAGCAAGCAGGACATAAAGGCACAATGTCAATGCAAAAAAGTTGTCAAAAAAAACAAGCCTCTTATGCAGAGACTTGTTCTGTATAAACACCATTTATACGTTAATAGCAGTGAAACGACGATTAGTAAATTGCGGATTTTCAATTTCATCAAGCAATACAGAGGCGTAGTCTTCCATGCTGATCTTGCTCTCATGCTGATCGTTCAATAGGAAGTGGTCTTCACCAAGCCGAACCTTGCCAGTCTTATGCCCAGGTTCAAATATAGCGGCTGGACTGAAGAATGTCCATTTAAGCTCTTTCTCTTTCCGCAGCACATCAAGCTGATCGCTCTGAGCCTTTGCAGTTGCATAATAAATGGCTGGAAATTCTGTTGTTTCAAATAGACGAGTACCTTTGTCGTCGACGAGCAAGCTGCCTGCGCCGCCAACGTTATATAGAATCGTGTCAGATGACGACTTAAGAACAGCGATCAGATGGTTAATGATTTCCACATGCAGATGTTCTTCACCCGGTTTTGCTGAAGTGGAATTTATGACAGCATCAAATTCAGTTAACTCATTTCCAAGCTGAAACACATCTTTAACTAATACGTTAATGTCATCTGTACTCGTAAGATTTGCTGCACTGCGTACGATAGCTGTTACTTCATGACCGCGGCTTTTGGCTTCTTCAACAATTCTGCTTCCTGCGCGACCTGCTGCTCCAATAACTGCAATTTTCATTTTTTATTCTCCTTTTTCACTGTGTATCGAATCGTTTCGCTTCATGTAACTATTATAGTTACAGGTTAGCTTAATTGTCAATGCTTCGTTTCAGATTTTTAGTTCGTTGTAAATTAGTAAATGTATGCAATTGCTTAAATCCGGTTACAATTCGATATTTACTATGCTAAACTCTAACTTATTGCCAGGCAGCGTTTTACCAGTTGTAATCTAAATATGTAACATAACTGGTGTTTCGAAAAACAAAAGGGGGAATTTTTGAATGATAAACATAAATTTCATAAAATATAGTATGGCAATTGTTCTTGTTTTTATGATTGCGTGCAGTGTACCATTGAACGCTGCTCATGCGGCATCGCCAGCTACATTGAAGGTTGGAAGCAGAAGTCCAGACGTTCCTGATTTACAGTATCGTTTAAAGACACTTGGTTATTTTAAAGAGGACGTTACGGTTTACTTTGGTACGACGACACTTCAGTCCTTGAAACGATTCCAATTAGATTACGGCTTGGCCGCTGATGGGATAGCAGGAGAGAGGACTTGGGAAACGCTTAAGAAGGTTTCAGTAAACAAAGCTGAATTGGATATGCTCGCGAAAATCATTTATGCTGAAGCACGCGGAGAGTCATACAAGGGTCAGGTTGCGGTTGGGGCAGTCGTAATGAATCGTTTAGCTTCTTCAAGCTTTCCTGATACGATTAAAGATGTGATTGAGGAGCCGCGTGCGTTTACAGCAGTCGATGATGGCCAATACTCGCTGAAGCCGGACAAAACAGCTTATCTAGCAGCACAGGATGCAGTGCATGGTTATGATCCAACAGGTGACGCACTTTATTATTTTAATCCTGATACAGCAACCTCTAAATGGATTTGGTCAAGAAAGCAAACGGTCAAAATCGATAAGCATATTTTTGCCGTTTAAGTGGAACGAGTCTTATTAGTAGAAAAACAAACCGAAGCGATTGTTTTGACAAGTGATTTCAGCTTGCCAAAGGAATCGCTTTTTTTTATTTAACAAAAGTAAGCACGAACTATTTTCAAACTCGTAACTAAACATGTTACAATAATGAGGAGAGCATCATTACTATTTGAAATTTATCGGAGGTGCACACTATGAAAGTAGAAATCTGGTCAGATTATGTATGTCCGTTTTGTTATATAGGGAAAAGGAAGTTTGAACTTGCCCTTGATCGTTTCGCTCATAAAGAAGAAATAGAAATTGTATTTCGCAGTTTCGAGCTGGATCCAGGTGCTGATCCTCAATCGACCACAAGTACATACAGCATGCTGGCGTCTAAGTACGGAATGAGTATTGAAAAGGCGAAAGAAACGACCGCTGGAGTAGCAGAGCAAGCAGCAGCAGTCGGCATCACTTTTAATTTTGAAAAAACGGTGTCAACCAATACATTCGATGCACATCGCGTCGTACATTTTGCAGCTCAGCATGGCAAGGACAAGGAGCTTTCAGAACGTTTGTTTAAAGGTTATTTTACGGAAGGCCATAACATTGGGAATCGTGTGAAACTCGCCGCACTAGCTGCTGAAGTGGGACTCGACGCAGTCGCCGTAGCAGAGATGCTAGAGACGAACCAATTTAGTGAAGCCGTGCGCGGTGAGGAAGAGGATGGCAGCAAGCTCGGAATCCGCGGTGTACCTTTCTATGTAGTTGACCGCAAATACGCTGTATCAGGCGCACAGTCTCCTGAAGTGTTTTTAGATACGTTGAACAAGGCCTGGGAAGAAAAGCATCCAGCAGTTATACAAGTAAATGAGGGCGATGCGGATGTGCTGTGTACAGATGGCTATTGCGCTCCAGATGCTCCAAAGTCTTAAATAAAATGTAGAGGAGAGGCTGACAAATGGGTACGAATGCAAAAATCGGCGGAGGCGGATTTCATCATATCGCTATTCGAGTATTTGATTTTGACAAAACGGTTGCTTTCTATACGGAAGTATTAGGGTTTACAGAGCGTGTTCGATGGGGAGAAGACGCTAAGCGGGCCATCATGCTTGATACCGGAGACGGAAATTATTTAGAGGTGTTTGCTGGCGGGAAGGAAGGGCAAAAGGATGAAGGAGCGTTTTTGCATTTAGCTCTGCGTTCGGACAATGTTTCAGAGGCCATAGAACTCGCAAGAGCCGCAGGTATGGAAATTACAGTTGAGCCCAAGGAAGCGGAGCTTGGCGGTATTCCAGTGAAGCTTGCTTTCTTTAAAGGACCTGATGGTGAAATTATCGAGCTGTTCCAAAGCATAGGCGACGATAAACTTTAAGAACATATTTGTCTCAATTGATTTATAGTCTTATAATAGATAACGGAATTAAAAGTCAGCGCCTCATAATGGCAGCTCTGATATGGACATGTTTAGGGGGGAATTGATCTTGACAGTTGAATCACAACGTCTGCTCGTGTTTGCAGGCTCGTATGCTGAAGCGGAAGATAGCGGCGTTTATGTGTATGCTTTCGATGAGGAAAAGGGTACATTAACTTTATCGGACGAGTATGCCGGGCTCAAAAATCCGACATTTCTTAATGTAGACGCGCAGCGCAAGCTTTTGTACGTGATCTCCGAAACGGTTAATGCAGCAGGTCAAAAGGTTGGCGAAGCAGCAGCCTTCTCAATTGACGCTGACAAAGGCACGATCAAGCTTATTAATCGTGAAATTACGGTTGATTCGACGACCTGCCATATTCAACGTGATGCACAAAGTCGTTTTTTGACGGTAACGAGCTATCATGGCGGTATGATTGGTTTATTTAGCATTACAAGTGAAGGTGCTATTGGACATAAACTAGATGTTCAGCAGCATTCCGGAAGCAGTCAACATCCTGAACGTCAGGATCGACCACATCCTCATTCCTCATTCTATAGCCCGGATGGCCGTTATTTGCTTATTTCGGACCTCGGCTTGGATCTTGTTGTGACCTACGCACTTGATGAAGCGAATGAGAAGCTGGTACGCCAAGGTGAAATTGCATTGGAACCTGGAGCAGGCCCTCGTCATTTGACCTTCCATCCAGGCGGCAGCTATGTCTACGTTATTAATGAAGTGAATTCGTCTATTACATCGTTTAATTACGATAAGGAAACCGGTCTACTCACTACTCTTCAGACGGTAAGCACACTGCCAGCCGATTATTTGGATGAAAACTCCTGTGCGGAAATAACGGTATCGGCAGACGGTAAATACTTGTATGGGTCGAACCGTGGACATGACAGTATTGCTGTGTTTGCTATTGATGAGCAGTCTGGTCTTCTTTCGCATGTCCAGCATGTTTCAGTTGAAGGCGGTCATCCACGTCATTTTGCCATTACACCAAATGGAAATTACTTGTTGGCAGCTAATCGTGATTCGAATAATATTGTCACGTTTAAAATTGATCAACAAAGTGGAAAATTGCAGCATACAGGAATTAGCACACAGGTAGCAAAGCCAGTTTGTGTAGTTCCCATTTATTTAACGACATAAAATATTAATGACATAAGTGCAGAGATGAAAAGGGGAAAACATAAGCGTGGCTACAAATGAAGACGATAAACCGAAACTAAAGGCAACTAAAATTTTCAAATGCAAAAATCCGGAATGCAAGGCTTGGGTAAGAGATGAGTTCGCTGATGCTGAACAAACCTGTCCCATCTGCAAGGGTCCAATGCTAAGAAGCATGCGTCATTTGCCAGCCGTACAGAATAAACCGAAGCCTCAGCCTCGCAAGCCTAAATCGGACTACTAAGAAGAAATCCCAATTCACAGCGTTTATGTGGTTGGGATTTTTTTAACAGAACGGGCACGGTGCATAGGAGTATGATACGATAAACATACCAAGTGATGACAGGATGGTATCCCAGCATGCTCTTTTATTTCTTAGCATTATTTACAGCAGCCGTGATCGTAATTCTAAACAATCGCCATAATGAATCGAATCGTTGGGCTTCTTTTTTCTTATGCAGTGCTTCTATCGGAGGGCTCGCTGCTATTTTTTTGGAATATGAGTTTTTCACAGCAGCTAAAATTATGCAATTTATCAACTATACCTTTACGCCTTATGCCATCATGGTCTTTAGCTTCTCATACACCGGATTAATGGGCTTCAAGCACACTCGAATAAAGCTCAAGCTTTATTTGTCTATTCCCATTCTCTTCATGATGGTTTTGTTTCTTCTGCTCGAGTATTCGAAATTGTTTTTCGTAGTGCTGCTTCTTTGGAGTGCACCCTACTATCTATTTTCTTGCTATATATTAGTCGTCTCGTTCTGGAGAGAGCGTGATATTCGATTAAAGCGGAGTCGATTCATCACAGCGATTATTATTGTACCTACACTTATTGCTGTTCTTTTATTCATTTATGTAGCCAAGGTAATCTCACCTGACTTTGAGTTTTTTAATTATATAGCGGTGTTTATTATCTATTCGCTAGCGGTAGGATTGCTTTGTACATTTATGTATGGTGTACTGGGCGTGAAGCTCCGCTTTGAGCATGATCCGATGGAGAGCACAATGAGGGCAGTCAGTACAGGCACGTCAATGCTGAATCACACCATAAAAAACGAGATTGGCAAAATCGCCATTAGTACAGAGAACTTAAAAGACTTGTTCCCTGACTCTAATGAGCAATCGAAGCAGCATATGCAGATCATTACGAATGCTTCTCATCATATGCTTGAGATGGTGAACCGGATTCACAGTCAGATGAAAGATATTATCCTTCACGAAGAACGGATTCGGCTAGACCAGCTAATCGACGAATGCCTTATGCAGCATGAGGGACTCTTTAGCAAGCATCGGGTCACCGTTAAGTGTGTATACGAGCTGCGGCCTGTGCTATTATGTGATGCGGTTCACATCGGCGAGGCACTTGGGAATGTATTGATGAATGCCTGTGAGGCTATGCCAGATGGAGGAACGATAGAGATTACGCTTGCTGCGCATAAGAGCGGGATCGAGTTATCTATTCATGACAGCGGCATCGGCATATCTGATCTTAAACAAGGAAAAGTATTCGATCCTTTTTATAGCAGTGGGAAAACTGGTCGTAATTTTGGACTCGGTTTATCGTATGTGTACAATGTGATACAGAAAAGCGGAGCAAAAATTGAGCTTGTCAGCCAAGAGGGCCGAGGCACTCGAGTCAGCTTCATTTGGCCGAAGAAAAAGCTGCTACAATAAATAAGGCAGGAGGTAATCAGCCTGAGCCATATTAAAGTATTTATCGTCGAGGATGATACGGACTGGATTAAATCGCTCACGTCATTTCTTAATAGAGAATCAGACATGCTTGTGGTTGGCGCCGTAACCAATTCGAGTGATGCGCTGAGTGTGGCGCAAACGATCTCCTTCGATGTTATATTAATGGATATTCATTTAGAAGGCAGCAAGCTTGATGGTATTCAGACAGCCATGCTGCTGCATGAGTCCTCATCTGCAAAAATTATTATGTTAACCTCATTAAGTGATGAACAAGCGATGACACGTGCCTTTACAGCTGGAGCTCTGCAGTATTTGGATAAGACGCGTTTCCAAGAGCTTCCTCAAACCATTCGCAGTGTCTATCATCATCCTGCGCCAATGGAGGCATTGCTTAAAGAGTTTGCAAGGTTAAAGCGCGAGGAGCAGCTAAAGGAATTGACTGGCGCAGAACGTGTGGTGTTTGAACTGATTGAAGCAGGCTATACACAGTCGCAAATCGAACAAAAGCTGTTCAAGGCTGAAAGCACGCTCAAAAATCAGGTGAACAAAATGCTTAAGAAATTTGGCGTACGCAGCAGTAAAGAGGCAGTAGAGAAGGTTAGAAGAAGAGGCTTGCTTCAAAGAGAAGAAAAGGAATAATAGCTGTTCATAGTGAAGAGGGGGACTACGATTCGTAGTCCCCCTCTTCTTGCTGTACTACGAAAGTTGGCACTGCAAGAGGAGGCTCATTCCCTTGTAAACTGAGAGGAGAGAGGAAGTGAGAGGTGTGAAGCGAGGCGATCAATATCAAGCTGTATATGCTGTGCTGTTAATTGATGGACAATGCTACCTCTGCAATCGGATTACACAATTTGTAGTGAAGAGAGATAAAGCGAAAGTGTTTCGTTTTGCGACACTGCAATCACCGATCGGACAACGGCTGCTGCAGGAGGGGCAGTTGTCTTTAGTGGATATGAATACATTTGTAATGGTTCAGGGAGACGATTATTTTATAAAATCTGATGCTGCTTTACGTGTTCTAAGTAAACTGGATGGTTGGTGGCGAATCTTATATCTATTTATCATTGTCCCTCGATCTTTGCGAGACGTTGTTTATGACATCAATGCTCAAAACCGCTTCCGCTGGTTTGGGGCGCCCGAAGAATGCTTAATACCAACGCATGATTTAAGGAGCAGATTTTTGGAGGATGGTGTTTTATTTGCGAGCAAGGAGAGTGAGGGGCATTTGGATGAAAAATAAACCTATTTACGTCGAAGCAATTCCGATCGGTATAAGGCCTATTCGTGAAGAAGAAAGAGAATAAGTATCGACTTTTTTGTCACTGACCTTCTTACGTTGTATAATAGCAATAGTAACGATAGGGGTCAGATGCTGAACCCATAGGGAATGGAGTATCAGGGAAATGAAAAAGTTCAAAAAGTTTTATATAGAGACAACAAGCATTTGTAATTTATCATGCAGTTTTTGTCCGCCTACGCTTCGTGCGAAGGGGTTTATTAAAGTAGAGGACTTCAAAAAAACACTCGATCAAATTAAGCCGCACACCGATTATATTTACTTCCATGTGAAAGGTGAGCCGATGCTGCATCCGAAAATGGATGAGCTGCTCGATATCAGCCATGAGAAGGGCTTTAAAGTAAATATTACATCAAATGGAACACTGATTACTAAAAACAAAGAGAAGCTGTTAAATAAACCGGCGCTGCGCCAAATTAATTTTTCACTGCACAGCTTTGATGGTCATGCTGGCTCGACCAATAAAGAGGGCTATCTTGCGGAAATTTTAACGTTCGTTAAAGAAGCGGTAGCCACTAGCAATGTTATTATTTCGTTTCGATTATGGAATTTGGACATGGATAATGATGCTAATCAGCAAAAAAATAAAAATCGCGAGCTGCTCGGCATGATTGAAAAGGCATTCGATCTCGATTACAAAATTGAGGAGAAGTTTATTCCAGGCACGGGCGTTAAGATTGCAGATCGTATTTATTTGAACCAAGATCCTGAATTCAAATGGCCTGATTTGAAGGAGCCCGAATATAATGGCAAAGGTTTCTGTCATGCGCTCCGCAATCAGGCAGGCATTCTTATAGATGGAACGGTTATTCCTTGCTGCTTAGATGGAGAGGGAGTCATTAATTTGGGCAACATTCATGACACTCACTTCTCAGAGATTGTTGAAAATGATAGAGCAACCAAGCTGTACGAGGGCTTCTCTAGACGGGAAGCAGTTGAAGAGCTATGCCGCAAATGCGGCTATCGTCAGCGCTTTGGCTGATTATTCTAGTAGGTTAGGAGTTTTAACGAATCATGGACTTTTTTATTATTTTAAAAGCGATTATTTTGGGTATTGTGGAGGGATTAACGGAGTTTGCCCCCGTTTCCTCTACAGGGCATATGGTCATTGTCGATGATATGTGGCTCCAATCCGAAGCGTATTTGACGAAATATGTTGCGAATACGTTTAAAATCGTCATCCAGCTTGGTTCAATTCTAGCAGTAGTCATTATTTTCCGAAATCGTTTCATTGATCTGCTTGGCTTGCGAAGCAAGCAGAATAAAGCAGAGCAAGAGACTTCGGCGCCTCAAAAAAGACTGAAGCTTACTCATGTTCTGGTTGGCTTGATTCCAGCTGGTGTTGTTGGACTTCTATTCGATGATTACATAGATGAGTATTTATTTTCCATACGCACTGTACTTGTCGGGCTTGTAATTGGAGCTGTATTTATGATTATTGCAGATCGATTCCGTCCAGCGAAGACAAAGATCGAGTCCGTGGACCAAATTACGTACAAGCAGGCTCTCTCTGTTGGTCTGATTCAATGCTTATCGCTTTGGCCAGGCTTTTCCCGTTCGGGATCAACGATTTCTGGCGGTGTGTTACTCGGCATGAGCCATCGTGCAGCTGCTGATTTCACTTTCATTATGGCAGTACCCATTATGGCTGGAGCTAGCTTACTCTCCTTGGCAAAAAACTGGCAGTACTTCACGCTAGAATCTTTGCCGTTCTTTATTGCAGGCTTCCTAAGCGCATTCGTCTTTGCACTTCTTTCCATCCGTTTCTTCTTAAAGCTAATAAACAAAATCAAGCTCATTCCATTTGCTATTTATAGAATCGTGCTTGCTGCTGTCATCTATATCGTTTATTTCTAAAAATAAACTTAAAAGGCCTGCACCCCATTAGGGGCTGCAGGCCTTTTTGGATTCCCTATATTTCTCGGGATGAAAAAACCTCAATAAGTTTTTGGGCTTCATAGATACCGATTCTACCAGAGCAGAGGTAAGCGATCACGCAGCCGATAAATAAATAAATGGCCCCTTCGGAGCCGAATAATTCGATCCCCATAATAAAACAGGCAAGCGGCGTTTTGGCAGCACCGCTAAAGACGGAGACGAAGCCAATGGCAGCAAGGAGTGGAACAGGTGCTGCAAGAAGACCTGCGATCGCGCTGCCAAGCGTTGCGCCTATAACGAAGAGTGGAGTTACCTCGCCGCCCTGAAAGCCACTACCAAGTGTTAACGATGTAAATAGTGTTTTTAGTAGAAAGGCGACAGGCGAAGCTGCTTCTTGAAAGGCTTGTTGAATTAATGGAATACCAAGACCCAAATATTGACGAGATCCAAGCGCATAGACAAGCCCAATGATTACAAAACCGCCTACGGCACTTTTTATAACAGGATTCGGTATCCATTTGCTAAACAGCTTTTTAAAACCTCGCGTGAGCTGTGTGAATAGCAGCGCAGCCAAACCAAATAATATAGCGGCAACTATGATTTTGATGAGCAGCAGCCACTGGAGCGGAGGAATACTGCCGATAGCAAAATGAATATGCTCAATTCCCCAGGCTGTCGTTACCAAATGACCTACATAGCTGGCAATTAAACAGGGAAGCAGCGCCTCGTAGCTAATTAATCCAATGGCAAGTACCTCTAATCCAAAAATAGTTCCTGCTAGGGGTGTACCGAATACAGCGCCAAAGCCGCTGCTGATGCCGCATATGAGTATAATTTTGCGATCCAAAGCTTTCAGCTTAAACCATTTGCCGACCCACTCGGATAAGCTGCCTCCCATTTGAACCGCAGTACCCTCGCGACCTGCAGATCCTCCGAATAGATGGGTAATAAGCGTACCTACGAGAACAAGCGGAGCCATTCGCAGTGGAATGGCACCATCACCGGAGTGAATTTGCTCAATAATTAAATTGTTTCCTTTTCCTGATTCTTTTCCTAGCTTAAGGTATAGAAGACTTACTAGCGCTCCCCCTGCAGGAAGGAACCATAGCAGCCAAGGTTGATGTAATCTTGTTTCAGTGACCCAGTCAAGGCTTCCGAGAAATAAGGCAGAAGCGGAGCCCGTTAGAATTCCGACTATTCCTGAAATGAGGAGCCATTTGAGCATGTAAATGGTAAGTTTAAGCGGTGCTAATGATCTTGCTTTAAGCATGATGAGGAACTCCCCTGATTTTCTAATTACGGTGAGCAAACTTCTATTAGTTATTATACCGTACACGTATCAGAGGTAAAGCTATTTTAGAAAAGATCAAGTGTAATAGACCCGGCTTGTATGCCAAAGGAAAACCAAAGGAAGTGATAAATATTTACGATAAAGTAGAGTAGAGCAGTAAGAAGAATACAAGGGTTTATCCATACACGTCTGCTTGTCCGGTAATAAATAAGGATCAGGAGCAGTGGGAGGATTACCTTCATCGAGTAATAGGCAATGATATTCCATTCATAAATACTTTTTACAAGTGGGTTTAATTCGTCAATGACCTGCAATCGCAAGCCAATGTCAGTAAAAGCAGCATCAGCAAAGCATAGAAAAAGCAAACCGAAGAGCAGTGGCTTTAAATCCCAATGTTTGATCATAGCGATGGCCCAGATACCTCCGTAATGGAACGAAATTGCGATTAAATCGCATATTAAATGCATATGTCTCATATGGATTAACATTCCTAAGAGTTGAGCTAACGATTCGTCTGCGCCCGAGAGTAGAGTCATATATCTAAGATATTTGACGTATTAATAATTTTAATGGTATATTTGACTGTACGATTAGTACAGGAGATTTCACAAACGGCTGCGTGCTTGCACGCAGCCGTTTGTGCCTACTATATGGAGGCAAGCTACCCGTGAACAAATATCCTTTTGATTTTGACCCGAAACAGCCGTTTATCCAACAAGCAAGCGATTGGATTGCTGATGTTTTTTATGAGAAGCTGCCCGATGCCGGCTTTGAAATTAGAGATGAGCAGATTTATATGGCATTTCAGCTGGAACGCGCGTTTGCAGATAAACAAACTATTTTTGCTGAAGCTGGTGTAGGTACGGGAAAAACGTTCGTCTATTTGCTGTATGCGATTAGCTACGCCCGGTATACTAGAAAGCCGGCCATTATCGCATGTGCTGATGAATCATTAATTGAGCAGCTCGTAAAGCCTGAAGGGGATATTGCGAAGCTGGCCCGTTATTTGGATTTGACCATTGACGCAAGACTTGGAAAATCTGCAGATCAATATATTTGTTTGAATAAGCTGGATGTTGCTAGGAACGGTCAGGATGACGCAGAGCTATACGACAGTATATATCGCGAGCTTCCTAGCTTCGTGCATAAGCCAGATTCGATGCAAAGCTTCCATCCTTACGGAAATCGCAAGGAGTATCCGAACTTAAACGATGATCAGTGGAATGAACTCGGCTGGGATGTATTCCAAGATTGTTTGGTATGTGACGTTAGACATCGCTGTGGACAGACGCTGTCACGGGATCATTATCGCAAAGCTGTTGATGTGATTATATGCTCGCATGATTTCTATATGGAGCATATTTGGACGTATGAGGCTAGAAAACGTGAAGGTCAGCTGCCCTTGCTGCCCGAGTACAGCTCCGTCGTATTTGATGAGGGGCATTTGCTGGAAACTGCTGCTCAGCAGGCGCTAACCTACAAGCTCAATCATGCTGTTTTTGAAGGAATCGTTCTGCGTCTGCTTCAGGAGGAAATTCGTGAATCGCTGGCAGTCGCTGTCGAGGATGCGATTAGTCAAAGTGAGTATTTGTTTAAAATGATAAATAAAGATAGTCGGAAGGTACCTGCTTCGGATCGCAAGGAGATTATTTGGAGCGACGAATTAATTCGTGAAATTAATCGATTGCAGGATACTCTTTCTGTAATTGAAGAGGAGCTCGTCTTCGAAAGCGGACTATACACAATCGATACGTATCAACTGAAAATTGTAGAAGAGCATCTGGAAATGATCCAATTTGCGTTATCGCTGTTCAAGAAAGAGGATAAGCCAATTAGCTGGGTTTCTCAGGATAAAGAAGGAACGACGCTTGTGATCATGCCGAAATGGGTCAAAGAGGTGTTGAAGGAGCAAGTATTTTCTCGTAAAATGCCAATCGTATTCTCTTCTGCGACATTATCAGTTAATGGCTCATTTGAATATATGATGGACATACTCGGAATGGACCGCTCTCTATCTTTCTCTGTACCGTCACCATATGATTATGATGAGAAGATGACTGTAGCGTTACCGCAGACGAGTGCTTTATTGACATTAAAGGATAAAGTAAAGGAAACGTATGGCTTCTTGAAGAAGTCAGGCGGGAAAACTCTTATTCTATTCCCATCGCTAGAGCAGTTGGAGCAATTTAAAGAAGAATCGAACAAGCATGAGGATGCCGCTGCCTATACTTTTTACTACGAGGGATCAAGTGAAATCAGCTATTTGATTGAACAGTTCCAAAACGATGAAGCGAGTATTTTATGCGCGGTAACGCTCTGGGAGGGATTGGATATTCCAGGACCATCGTTATCCCAGGTTATCGTGTGGGAGCTCCCGTTTCCTCCGAACGATCCTGTGTTCGCAGCAAGAAGGAATGATGCAGACCAGCCATTTGAGCAGGTAGACATGCCTTATATGCTGCTGCGGCTTAGACAAGGAATAGGTCGCTTGATTCGGACACGCGAGGATAGTGGCAATATTGTAATTTTCGGAGAGAAAATGAATGACAGCTATGTGAGGGAGCAAGTAGAGAGCATCATGCCAACTGGCGTGACAGCTAGTTAGTAATTGGTAGATAACGCTTATACGTGAGAAGAAGGGGAAATAACCCTTCTTCTTTTTTTATTTCATCATATAAAGATCATATTCGTTTATATTCATCATTTTTCGGCAAAAATAGTCATTATTCGGAAAGTATAAAGAAGAACGGAGTGAATAGCATTGTTCACATCGGATATCATTAATATCCCCACCTGGAGAATACTGGTGCAAGCTTTAGTTTGTTTCGTTATTCCGCTTCTTATTTCCTTTATTTTCAAACGTATTCGACAGTCAGAGGATGAGTGATTCGATTGAGCCATAATATATACAGTCAGCTTGCAATGTTTTATGAACAAAAAAATAATCATTCGGATATTACTATACGTGAGTTTTTGATAGGAAAGCAAGGCGTGAAGGCAGCAATTATATTTACAAATTGCTTAGCTGATCTTGTGACAATTGATCAACATATTCTGAGAGCATTGATGTCCTTGCGAGAGCAGGATGTGCCAATTTCCGAATCCTATTTGATCAATCAGGTATTATCGGTAAGCTATATTTCGTTATCCGATGACATGGATGTCATTCTACCTAAAATATTGATTGGATCGACTGCACTCATCATTGACGGTTTATCGAATGCGATATTGATCAAAACCGCAAATAGTCATTCTCGCAGCATTGAAGAGCCTATTTCGGAGGCACTAGTCAGAGGGCCGCGAACGGGCTTTAATGAAACCTTGTCGGATAATACAGCGCTTTTGCGTAAACACGGGGAAAACGCGAGTCTATCCTTGATCAGTATGCAGGTCGGGGCCCGCGCCAAAAAGGGGCTCATTATTGCTTATATCAAGGACCTAGCTGACCCTGCTTTAGTAGAGGAGGTACAGCGTCGTGTCAGTAAAATAAGTATAGATAATTTGCCGGAATCCGGTTATGTAGAGCAACTAATTGAAGATAATTTTTTAAGCCCCTTTCCGCAGGTACAAAGTACAGAAAGACCAGATCGTGTTATCGGTGCTTTAATGGAGGGAAGAGTCGCTATTTTGCTGGACGGTACACCATTTGCGTTAATTGTTCCCGTAACGTTTAGTATGCTTCTGCAATCTCCAGAGGATTATTACGAAAGATGGCTTGCGGGAACGCTCCTTCGCATGCTGAGATTTTTTGCTGCATTAATCGCTTTACTTACTCCTGCCTTGTATATTTCCTTTATTGCTTTTCATCCGGGATTAATTCCGACAAAGCTGGCGATTTCAATTATTGGTGCAAGAGTGGGTGTGCCTTTTTCCTCTTTGATTGAGGCATTGATTATGGAGGTTGCGATTGAGATTTTACGTGAAGCAGGGCTCCGGCTGCCTAAGCCGATCGGACCGGCGATGGGCATCGTAGGAGGCTTGATTATTGGTGAGGCAGCTGTTCAAGCTGGAATTGTAAGTCCAATTCTAGTTATTGTAGTTTCGGTAACAGCGATTTCCTCCTTTGCGATTCCACAATATAGTGCAGGTATCACACTCCGCATGCTTCGATTTGCCGCTATGTTCTGCTCAGCAGCCTTCGGGATGTATGGCGTGGTTTTATTTTTCTTATTGCTGCTATCGCATATCGTTAAATTGAAGAGCTTTGGTATTCCATATGCAAGCCCAGCCGTACCTTATAGCTTGAGTGATTGGAAGGACTTTTTTGTGCGAATGCCTATTTTTATGATGAAGAAAAGACCGGAAATGCTTCAAAACACCGATAGCAAGAGACAAAAGAAGTAAATATTGCGTTGAGGGAAGGCTTCTTATGAAAAGTAGCTTTAAGGATCGAATAACGACTATTCAAACAGCTGTAATCATATCCAACTTTATGCTGGGCTCCGGTATACTTACGCTGCCGAGGGCAGCAGCCGAAAAAGTTGAAACTCCCGATATATGGCTTTCTGTCATTATCGGTGGATTAGTTGCGATTGCAGCAGGAATAATAATGGCTGTTTTATCCCGAAGTCATGCTGGGAAGACTGTATTTCAATACAATCAAGTGCTGTTGGGTAAATGGATTGGCGGTTTTCTCGGATTATGTTTCGTCGTTTACTTTTTTACGACCTCCGCATATCAACTGCGCGCGATGGCTGAAGTAACTGGTTTGTTTTTGCTGGAAGGTACTCCATCCTGGGCGATTATGATGGTTTTTATGTGGGTGAGCTTATATTTGATGATTGGCGGGATTAATCCGATAGCTAGGTTGTTTGAAATTATTCTCCCTTTAACCATCGTCATTTATTTGCTAGTTATGTTCATGTCCCTTCGAATTTTTGAATGGGATAATTTAAGGCCTTTTTTGGGCCAAGGCTTGATGCCTGTGCTGGCTGGCGTGAAATCCACTTCCTTATCTTTCTTGGGCGTAGAAGTAATATTAGTTTTAACTGCGTTTATGAATACACCTGATAAATCGATTAAAGCGGTGGTATATGGGACTGCAATTCCGCTGCTGTTATATTTACTCACGGTTATTGTTGTCATAGGCGGCCTTTCATTAGAGGGTGTGTTAACGAGAGCATGGCCGACACTCGATCTAATACGAAGCTATGAATTTCCGGGGTTGATCTTTGAGAGGTTTGAGTCGCTTTTACTTGTGATCTGGATTATGCAAATTTATTCAACCTTCACCATTACGTACTTTGTAGCTGCCCTCGGCATCTCTCAAATATTTAAGGTCTCGATCCGGAAATGTTTGTACATCTTATTGCCAATTGTGTTTATTATTTCAACGCTTCCGCAAAATATTAACGTATTGTTCAAGCTTGGCGATTTGCTGGGGCAAACAGCTTTGTATTTATTCCTCCCCATACCAATTCTATTGTTGCTATTGACGAAATGGAGAAAAAGGAGTAATGGCTGATGGGAAAGTACAGCTCGTTCCAAAAACGTTGCTTTCTTAGCATTCTTTGCAGCATGACACTTCTGATGCAGACGGGCTGCTGGAGCAAGGGGGAAATCGAAGACCTTAGTATTTCTGTTGGTCTTGGACTTGATCAAGGTAATGAAACATCATTAGAGAAAAAATTTGATAAGCTTGGCGCCGGATATAAAAAAAAGGATTTAATTACGTACACATTGCAAATTGTAGATAAGCAATCGGAATCAAAAAGCGGAGACGTGAAAAGTGATTCTGGTGCTAAGCCTTATCTAAATGTATCAGAAACGGGTGATTCGTTATTTGAACTGCTTAGAGAATTTTCCACAAGAATGGAGCGTCCTGTTATTGGTCATCATTTAAAGGTTATTATCATTAACGAGCAGCTGTCCCGAAAAATGAGTATGAACAATCTGCTTGATTTTAATTTGCGAGATAATGATATAAGACCTAATTGTCTTGTGTTTATGAGCAGCGGGCTAACCAAAAAAGCGTTGGAGGCAAAGGGGAATTCAGTTATTCCATCTTTCCGTATTTTTGGAATGGTCGGCAATACTTATCGTACGTTTAAAATATTGCCCCCCATGTCTTTGATTAAGGTTGAAGCTAAGATGAATGCTAAAGCTAGTTATATGCTGCAAAATATATTAGCTGTTGACGGTGAAGTGAAATTCTCTGGTGCAGCAGTCATAAAAGGTGCTACACAAAAATTTGTAGGCAGACTCAATGAGGAAGAATTATTAGGCGTAAGCTGGATTATCGGAAAGGGGAAAGGTGGTGTTGTAAAGGCTTATGATGAGAAGACCAAGCAAATCGTAGCTTATGAAATAAAATCAATGAAAAGTAAAATACACTCGCAGTTAAAGGGTGATCAAATAAGCTTTAATGTCCAAATTGAATCAGATGGCAGATTAAGCGAAGAATGGGTTAACCAGGGTCAAACTATGGATGCTGGTTTTATTAAAAGCGTAGAGGAAGCCGCAGAGAAAGAAGTTAAACGAACGATTAAGTTAGGTTTAAATAAAATTCAAAAAGAATATAAAACAGATGTGGCTGGTTTCGGCAAACGCTTCAGTATTGAGCATCCAAAGCAATGGAAGAAAGTAAAGGACGATTGGGATGAACTATTTAGTGAAGCGGATATTCGCTATGACGTAAAGCTGAAAATAACCGAAATGGGTGCGAAAGACGGGCATTAAATGCAAATATCAGAGGTCGAAAAACTGCGTGAAATACATATTTCACGCAGTTTGCTTTTAAAGCTCATTTTCAGCTATGATACTAGGATAGTAGTCACTTAAATAGAGTACATAATAGGAAATTACTGGAGGATTTTCTTTGCAAATGAGACGGCATGAGGTAACGGATAGTTACGGAATTGAATTGGACTTATTTTCTATTTGGATGAAAAATAAAGGAATGACTAAATCTACGCACCAAGCGTATTTGAACGATGTTCGGTATTTTCTGCAATTTGTTCATCCAACCGAGATGAAGCTGATTACGAAAATGGATATTATGCGATATATGGCAAATTGCCGTGAAAAGGGGACAGGGGATGAAGCCCGCAATCGCAAGCTGTCGTCCTTGCGTTCTTTCTTTAAAGCTTTGATTGAGATGGAGCATTTGTCGGGAAACCCCGCAGCGCTTATTGCAAAGTCGAAGCAGGAGAAAAACCGGATTCCGGTTTATTTGGAGGAAAATGAACTGGAAACATTGCTTCAAATGATCACTGGTAAATACTATTTGCGGAATGCTGCGATCGTGCTGCTCATGGCTTACGCTGGCTTGCGGGTCGGAGAAATACACCGCATGAATACGCGGGACCTGCATCAGGACGGATCGCTACATATACTTGGAAAAGGGAGAAAGTGGCGCGTTATGCCGCTTCCTGATGCGTTACAGAACGTGCTGCGTCAAGCGCTTGACGAGCGTAAAGATTCTAGACAGGGAAAGGAACAGCCGTTTTTTGTGTCACAATTCGGGAGAAGGCTTTCCATTCGCATGATTCAGACAATTGCTGATGAGATTATTGCTCGCTTGAAGGTAGAAATGCCCTCACTTGCTGATAAACGAATTTCAAGCCATAAGCTTCGTCACTCATTCGCAACGATGCAAATACGCAGTGGTACCGACATTCGAACGCTGCAGGAGCTGCTTGGCCACGCCAGTATAGAAACCACACAAATATATACACATATCGATAACAAACAGTTAAAGAATGCAATGAATAACATTTCAAGTAAAATACCAACATTTATTAATAATAAAATAAAATGATAACATAATAATAATTATGTTAACTTATTGGTCTGAGAAAAATTAAATACACCCAGCTTTGTATAACAAAGTTTATGCAAGGGTTACTTTGTGGGAAGCTTGGAACCGAGTATGGGCAAACAGGGGGCGGATGGTGTCGACGGAGAAACATTCGCTCTGGATGGTTATGTGTTGTCCAAATAGGTGGCATTGCTGTCAGGGTACACATGACGCTCTCAATGCCGTTCCCATAAAGTTGTTCGACCACCCCAACAAAAAAAGCTCAACTCGATATTGTCCTCCTCGGGTTCCATTGTCGCCCAAGCCAATTCACCGATCCTCACGACATTTATTTCTGCATGCCACCTTCATTAATAAAATATCTTGAGCAACTAGCCTTTCGCTCGCAATTGTACATTCTTTTTTGGTGAAAATGAGGGATAGGACTGTTTTTGCAAATTTGTACTTTCTTGAAAACACGATAAAAACCCTTGATTTTATGCATCAAAATACGATTCCAAAATGTCTAATTGCTGGAAAATGAATGCGCTAACATAATAAAGGTACACCGCTGATGAGGCGATGAACGACACTTGGAGGTGAATAAGGATGAAGCCAATTTCGGCTCCTAGTATGAAGCAGCCATCCCGGAACTTTCGTCCAAGTGTGCTTGCCACACTAAAGAGGGATAGATGGTTGTACTTGCTGCTGCTGCCAGGCGCGCTTTATTTTTTAGTATTCAAATATGTCCCGATGTGGGGCGTACTGCTCGCCTTTAAAAACTATCAGCCGTACACGGGCTTTTGGAACAGCGAGTGGGTTGGTTTGGAGCATTTCAAACTTTTTTTCGCAAATCCAGAATTTTTTATGCTTCTGCGCAACACGTTGTTATTATCGTTATACAATTTAGTTTTTTTCTTTCCAGCGCCAATTGTTATTGCCCTTCTATTAAATGAAGTGAGGCTGGCTTTCTTCAAACGGACGGTTCAAACATTAATTTATGTTCCTCATTTTATCTCAATGGTTATTGTAGCGAGTATGACTTATGTATTTCTTACGACACAGGGTGGACCTGTGAATGCATTGCTGTTCAAATACACAGGAACTACGATTGAGTTTCTAGCCACTACGGAGTGGTTCAGGCCAATCATTATTATTCAATCGATCTGGAAGGAATGCGGATGGGGAACGATTATATTCCTTGCAGCCCTCTCAGGAGTAGATGTGGAACAGTATGAAGCGGCCAAAATTGACGGTGCTAATCGTTGGCGGCAGATCTGGCATATTACACTGCCTGCAATACGCAGTACGATTATTATTTTACTAATACTAAGAATGGGTAATGTTTTGGAAAATGGTTTTGAACAAATTTATTTACTGTTGAACCCGCTCAATCGAGAGGTTGCTGAAGTATTCGATACCTACGTATATTTTATGGGAATTACCCAAGGTGCGTTTAGTTATAGTACAGCAGTGGGATTGTTCAAGTCCGTAATCGGAGTCATTCTAGTACTCGGTACTAATTCCTTGGCCAAACGATTCGGACAATCAGGTCTGTATTAGGAGGATTAAAGCATGGCAAAAACATATAAATCAGTTCCTGGAACGTTATTCGATGTTACAAACTATATCCTCTTGTCTGTGTGTGCCCTTACAGCCATCCTCCCGTTCATTTTCGTCATATCAGGGTCCTTCGCGACGGATGCAGAGCTAACCAAGAGAACGGTATTCCTCATTCCGGAAACATTCTCACTAGCCGCGTATAAGTTCATCTTCTCAACGGACACCATCATAAAAGCAATTGGCGTATCGATGTTTGTTACGGTATTCGGTACGATAGTCAATTTGTTCTTTACGGTTACGATGGCCTATCCGTTAGCGCGCCGCGCTCTAAAAGGGCGTAACACAGTATTGAATCTAGTTATTTTCTCCATGCTATTCGGCGGCGGAATGATTCCAACGTATTTGGTTATCAGAGAGCTTCATTTACTTGATAATTATGGAGCACTTATACTGCCGGGAGCGATCAGTGCATTCAATCTCATTATCGTCAAAAACTTTTTCCAGGAAATTCCTGCGGAGATAGAAGAATCAGCGAAAATTGATGGGTGTAATGATATGGGAATTTTATGGAAAATTGTACTCCCTCTTTCAATGCCTGTACTCGCAACCTTTACGCTATTTTACGCGGTAGGGCATTGGAATGATTTCTTCTCCGCCTTGCTTTACATTAATACACCTGAGAAATGGCCGCTTCAAGTATTACTCAGGCAGATCGTATTGTTGTCACAAGCAGCGGCTGGTGACCTCAGTGCTATGGACGCGACTTACGTGCAGCCGCCTGACCAATCGATTAAGATGGCTGTTATTGTGGTCGGAACGATACCGATATTGTTGGTATATCCATTTTTACAGAAGCATTTTGCTAAGGGTGTCATGCTTGGTTCAGTAAAAGGCTAGCTAGTTATTCGTTATTAAGAAGTAAATATCTACTGCCCGAACAATGATTTCTAGGCACTAGAACCCTAGCATCTTAAAAGTCGGCGAACGAGCGGCAGTAGATTTACGATATAATACAATTGATTAGGGGAGGTTCATTCATGAAAAGAAATAACAAAAAGGTGAAAAAATTAGCTTCGTTGGTGTTGATCGGGACGATTACGGCAACAACACTTATCGGATGTTCACAGACAAACAACGGCAATAACACACCGAAAAATGTGGTTGCAAATGGGGCAGAGACTAACGGAACAAAGGTTCAAGATCCACTCAAAATTAATATCATGTTACCTATTTTCAAAACGAATTATCCAAAGGACAATAGTCCAGTAGCAGCTGAAATCGAAAAAATCACCAATACGGATATTCACTTTGAATGGGTGCCAAATGCTTCTTATGCAGACAAATTTAATATAACACTCGCTTCAACCAAGCTTCCAACCATTATGTATATAGGCGATGTGAAATCTCCAAGCTTTGTTAATGCGGTCAAATCCGGCGCTTTCTGGGAAGTCGGTCCTTATTTGAAGGATTATAAAAATCTTAGTGAAGCGAATCCTGTTACACTGAACAACTCGTCCATTGATGGTAAAAACTACGGTCTTTACCGTGCTCGTGCACTTGGACGGAACGGTGTGCAGCTTCGCAAGGATTGGCTGGAACAATTGAACTTGGAGCTGCCACAGACAGTAGACGAGTTCTATGAGATGTTGAAGGCGTTTAAAGAACAGGATCCGGACAATAACGGCAAGGCTGATACTTACGGCATGGTCTTGGTCAAATGGACAGGGCAATGGGCTAGCGGCTTCGACACAATCAAATTATGGTTTGGTTCACCGAATAAATGGGGCGATGTAGACGGTCAATTAGTACCAGAACATCAAACAGCTGAATATTTTGAAGCGTTGACATTTATGAAAAAACTGTATGATGAAAAATTGATTAATCAAGACTTCGCTATTTATGATTCTGCTAAATGGGTTGATCCGATCGTAAATAATCAAGCCGGTGTTATCGTTGATGTTATTGACGGTGCTGCTCGTGTAGATGATAAAATTCACGCCGCTCTTGCGGCAGCAGGAACAGATCAGCCTGATGTTCACTTCATGGATGTTATCGGAGGTGTGAAGGGTGCTGACGGCAAGCTTCACACGCTGCCGACATCTGGTTTTGCAGGTATACTGGCTATACCAAAATCAGCTGTTAAGACAGAAGATGAGCTTAAGCGTGTGCTTGCTTTCCTCGATCAATTAAGCGAGCCGGAAATGCAAACGATGCTGAACTACGGCCTCGAAGGCGTACACTATACGCTGGATGAAAACGATGCAGTAGTGATTAGTAAAGATACGGTTCTGATGGAGTCGGAGGTAGAAGGGATCAACCAAATGGGGACGTATAGTCCAGTGCCTTTCTCGCATCTAGTTCAGCAAACACCACTTCGCTTGAAGCAGACAGAGCTGCAGATTGAGAACGAGGCATTTATTGTTGCTAATCCGGCAGAGCCGTTTATTTCTAAAGTGTACACTGAGAAAGGCGCACAGTTGGATAACATTATCAATGATGCGCGCATTAAATACATTGTTGGTCAAATAGACGAAGCTGCCTTCAAAGACGCCTTGGCGTTATGGAGAAAGAGCGGCGGAGATGATTTGATTAAAGAAATGAATGAACTCTACGCAGCAAGCAAGAAGTAAGGATAAACAGGTAAAAAACAGAGTCCGAAGTCGGGCTCTGTTTTCGCTGTTTCTACTAACAGTTAAATAATTCCTTGTTTAATGATCGTTATCCATATATTCTAATTAAATGAATTGTATGCGTTAACATCTTGAACATCTAATATGAATCTGGTTGGTGAGAATATGATTAGGACTATGAAAACGGTAATTTTAAACAGAAAAAATAGCATGACCAGCAGTAAAGGAAGGTTTTATCGAAAGGCGCTAATTACTTTCCTGATTGTAGCCAGTATTCCTGGTCTCATTACAGGTGGACTTGTTTATTGGATAACGGGGGGAAGATTAGACAGCGAGCTGCTCAAGCTGCATAACAATCAAATCGAACAAAGAGCGCAAAACATTGATGAACAACTAGAAAATTTAGAACTCATGTTATCCCATTGGGCATTTGACTCGAAATTTGATTATAGCTTGCAGAATCCGAATTTCAATCGAAACTTCGAGGATGCTCGTGATATTACACAGACGTTGTTAGTTATGCAGGGCTCCAATACGATGAACAAGCTTGTTGCGCTGTATCTCACAGGTGATCAGCCGCTCCTCTTCGACCCGGAATATGGGACTGTTTCGACTAAAGAAACGATCGATTTATATGATGGACTGCTGCAATCCGATTATGTAACCTTTTGGACTCAAATGGCATTTGATCCCACGCGACCGTCCTCTACGAATTTGACGCTAGTTCATCAAATACCAGGAGGCAGTCTGAATCCTTTCGGAGCTTTGCTTATTCGTCTTGATAACGAGAAGGTCAGCCAAATGCTGCAGACGATGACTCCTTATGAGGGAGGAGAAACATTTCTGCTGCAGGATAATAACAAGTTATATGCGTCCGCTGAAGGACATGACATTGATTCTCCATTTGTAGTCGCATTAAGAGAACAAATAGCGTCACGAACAACAGAGAAAGGATCCTTTTTTTTTAATTGGGATGAGACGAATTATACCGTATCGTATGGAAAATTCTCGAGAATAGCAGATAACTGGACCTATGTTTCTGCTTCGCCGATATCGAGTATAACTCAGCCTGTCGTTTTTGTATCAAAAATCATTCTTGTAGTCAGTTCTAGCGCATTGCTGTTGGCTGCGATACTTGCATGGCTTGCTTCACGAAGCATGTACGTGCCAGTAAGACGGTTGATGAACGTCTTGCTGCCAGAGAAAACGGCTGCTGAAAAAAATGAAGACGAATTCTCATTAATGGAGCGGCAATGGAAAAATATACATAGAGAAAGCACAGAGCTGCACAGCAAACTATCGGAACAGCTTCCTTATGTGAAGGAAAGCTTTCTTCATCAACTGCTTCAAGGCTATATGTATTCACATTCGGAAATCGAATTATTGCGTATGATGGAACGTTACAAATGGCAGGTGAGTAATCATCGCTTTATCGTGCTGTACGTCCAATTAACGGGGATTGCCAGCCTAGAGGGCAAGTTCAAGGATGGGGACGAAGGCTTGGTCACGTTCGCTGCTGTCAATATGATTGATGAGCTCGCATCTGTGCACTTTGATCAAAGTAATACGATTAACTTTCATGACCTTGCAGCCGGCCTTCTTATGATTGTACCGAAGGATCGATCGTACGTGCAGGAGCTGCAGGCGTTCGGTGAAGAGCTCACTCATGCGGTCAATCGGATATTGAAATTACGGATAACTATCGCTATTAGTCGAGCAGTTGATTCGATAACTGACATATCATTAGCCTTTGAAGGCGCGAAGCATGCAGCTAATTATCGCAATTTTGAAAATGAGAACCAGATCATCGATATGGAACAGTTAAACATCGGCGGCGACGAGACTACGGAGCAAGCATTCCCATTCACACTGGAGCGTGAGTTTATTCAGGCATTGCAAACCGGTCAAGAGGCGGATGCCTATCGACTCTTGGATGCTTTTCTAAACGCACTTTCTTGCAAAGGAGCCAAAGCAATTGATGTTCAACAGGGGATGCTGCATTTGTTAGGCAGTGTTCAACATGCCATCCTGATATCTGGCATTCAACCAAACCGACTGTTCAAGGGTGCTAATCTCTACGAACAGCTTTCACAAATTCGCGAGCCTAGACTCATTTTAGAATGGTTCCAAATGAGGGTGACAGCACCGTTCTTAAAAGAACTGATCGGACGTTCTGATAGTCAAGTAAAGAGGCTTATCGAACAGGCGATGATTTATTTACAACAGCATTATATGCAGGATATTTCACTGGACAGTTGTTCGGATCATATCGGAACCAATCCTTTCTTCTTAAGCAAATCATTCAAACAAGTGACAGGCAAAAATTTTATTGATTATTTAACAGGAATTCGAATGGATAAAGCAAAGGAATTACTGCGAGAATCCGTTCTGAAAATTAACGATGTCGCTGAGCAAGTTGGTTATCAGCATAGCTATTTCAACCGTATCTTTAAGAAGCAGGAAGGGATGACACCAAGTCAATACCGCGAGCATAGCCAAGCCAATTAACAGAAGTCAATAAAGTCCAAAGTCTGTGAAAATGTACTAGATTCGCCAGGCGGCCAATCAAGAAAATCTAATTGCCCGCAAATAGACACCGCGTTACTCTATGTCTGTACTACAGTTTTGCTATGCAAAACCTAAACGTATACGAGGGGGATAAGCGGTATGACTTCAGAAACATCTGTCAAATTACGTTGGTTAAAGGAACCTGCGGGTATGCCGGTTGGAACGACTTGGGGTATTCCATGGAAGGAAGGAGAGCTTTCTCGGGAAGAGCCTCTCGTACTGCAAAGGATGGATAATGGGGAATGCCTGCCCGTTCAAAGCTGGCCGACTGCTTACTGGCCTGATGGCTCTGTTAAGTGGTCTGCACACGCGTCTGTTGTCACTAATGAACCTGACGTAAACTATAGGATTACTAAAGGGAAAACCGTTCCTTCGAGCAATAAAGTGACTGTTCTTGAATTGGACGACCGTATCATTCTTGATACAGGAGTGATAAAATGTCATCTCTCCAAACAAGGCGATAAGCTGATCCACAGCATTGTCCGTGATGGCACCCAGATCTGTGATGGTGGAGAGCTGGTCTGTATAAAGGAAAGTTCAAGTATCGTTTCAGGAGTGCGAACGATTCGTGAAGAATCGTTTGGCTTCCGTATACATAAAGCTGTCGTGGAGCAGTCTGGTCCAGTCCGGGCTGTTGTAAAGATTGAAGGCAAGCATCGTTCGGAATCGGGAACGAGGCAATGGCTGCCAATTACGCTTCGATTGTACGTCTATGCCGGTATGGAGACAATTCGAATGATCCATTCGTTTCATTTCGATGGTAATCCCAATGAGGACTTCATTAAAGGTTTAGGGATTGCTTTTTCCATACCGATGCGAGGCCCCTTATATAACCGACATGTTCGGTTTGCAGGAGACAGCGGGTTCTTTAGTGAATCGCCTAAGACGCTCCATACCCGCCGTACACAGGGAAAATACCGCGAGTTATACGAGCGCCAAACAAGTGGCGAAGAAGTTAACTTTGATCTAGAGAAGGATAGTTATTTTCTTGGTTTGCTCGATGATTCAGCCGTATGGGATGATTTCAAGCTCGTCCAGCATTCCTCCGAGCATTACCGGATTACGAAACGTACAAGCGAGCCATGTGTGTGGCTGAAAGCAGGGGAAGGAAGAAGAGCTGGGGGAGTAGGCTATGCAGGCAGTGAAGGAGGAGGCTTAGCTGCTGCCCTCCATCATTTTTGGGAAAAGCATCCGTCCGGCTTGCAAATTCAAGGAACCACTTCGAAAGCTGCAGTATTTACGATTTGGTTCTGGTCTCCTGACAGTGAGCCGATGGATCTCCGTCATTATGATACGAAGACGCATGTTGATTCTTCCTATGAAGGAGCAGATGAGCTTAGAGCCACGCCTTATGGCGTCGCTAATACGAATGAAGTAACGCTGTGGTGCACCTCATCGACACCAAGTCCATCTGTTCTGGAACAGATGCGGGAACAATGTGAGTCGCCTTCCTTGCTGGTATGTGAACCGGAATATTATTACGATACTCGAGCATTCGGGTTATGGAGCCTGCCAGACAGAAGTACGCCGGCTAAAGCTCATTTGGAAGATCAGCTTGATGGAATCGTGACCTTCTACCAAGCAGAGGTCGAACAGCGTAAATGGTACGGATTTTGGGATTTCGGTGATTTCATGCATAGTTACGATCCGGTACGACATGTGTGGAATTATGACTTAGGCGGCTGTGCTTGGCAAAATGCAGAGCTCGTGCCAAACATGTGGCTTTGGATCAGTTTCCTTAGGTCCGGACGAGAGGATCTATTTCGCTTAGCCGAAGCAATGACAAGGCATACAAGTGAAGTAGACGTCTATCATTTCGGTGAATATGCAGGACTTGGCTCACGCCACAATGTGGTCCATTGGGGCTGCGGCTGTAAGGAAGCGCGAATAGCGATGGCTGGGCTGCATCGCTATTACTATTATTTAACTGCGGATGAGCGGATCGGAGATCTGATGGATGCGGTAAAGGATGCAGATTATGCGACAGTTAATCTAGATCCGATGCGCGCGTATTTTCCGAAAGATGAGCATCCGACACATATTCGCATTGGACCTGATTGGGCTGCGTTCAGTTCGAACTGGATGTCGAGATGGGAACGATTCGAGGACACTTTCTATCGTGACAAAATCAAGGTTGGAATAGACAGCGTGAAGGGTACCAAGTATCGTCTCCTAGCTGGTCCAACTTACGGTTATGATCCGACTACCGGCAAGCTGACTTCGCTTGGGGTTGACAACTGGGGCCGCCATCTCATGATTTGTATGGGAGCGCCGCAGGTATGGTTCGAGCTGTCCGCTATGCTGAAAGACGCAGAGTGGGATGAGATGATGGCTGAATTTGGTGTTTACTATAATATGCCGCAGGAAGAGAAAGATCTCATTACGAACGGAGAGATCCTTCACAGCAGTTTCCATCATCCGGTCCTCAGTGTTGCTATCGTTGCTTTCGGTGCTTATTACCGTAAAGATGAAGCCGCTGCTCGTCGTGCATGGGATATTCTATTCGTTAATCCGTTCGCAAAGGTAAACCTTCAAGATGATGCGGTAGACGTTACTTACGTAGACAGCTTGAAAGAGATTGATTGGATCAACACCAATGAAGCAGCGCAGTGGTCTTTAAATACGATAATCAGTCTGGATTTAATTGCAGATTGGATGCCGCATCACAAAGAGGAAGAGAACAGATGATTCCACGAGAATGGAAGCAGCTCTATCATAATCCGCTTGCGTCAACAGAGGATGCTGCCGATTTCCGGTTGGAAGGAGAGGCAGCCATTACGTTTCCGATGCAGCGGATGAGGCTGGAGAGCACTAGAAATCCGAGTGACGGTCAACAGGCGAACTTTGTACTATGGTGTCCGGAGCAATTTCCCGCTGACCTTGCTGTGTCATGGGAGTTTCGGCCGATTAGGGAGCCGGGCCTTGCCATATTATTTTTCGCAGCTAACGGTGTGGACGACAAGGAATTATTTGATCCTGGTTTTCTTCCACGTACAGGCGAGTATGAGCAATATCATCATGGAGAGATGAATGCGTTCCACCTATCTTATTATCGTAGAAGATGGCCGGCAGAACGTGAGTTTCACACTTGTAATTTGCGTAAAAGTTATGGATTCCACCTCGTTTCCCAAGCCGCAGATCCCTTGCCGTCAGTAAATGATTGTACGGATCACTATCGGATGCTGCTTGTGAAGCAAGGAAATCGAATTCATTTCTCAATTAATGAGCTGCCTGTTCTGTCTTGGGTAGATGACGGTGTGACGTTCGGACCTCTATTAGGTGCAGGGAAAATAGGTTTTAGACAAATGGCGCCGTTTATTGCGGAATATGCTAATTTGCGGGTATATGGATAATTGACCAATCTGAAGGGGGCAACCAGCAGATGCCGAAAATAGTTGTGTGTTTTCCGCAAGGCAGGCACAAAGCGCTGACGATGAGCTATGACGACGGAACTCTATCAGACAAAAGACTTGTAGAACTATTTAATCGTACGGGAATAAAAGGTGCTTTCCATATAAATTCAGGGCTCTTTGGAACGGAAAATCGCTTGACGGAGGAGGAGGCTTCCACGCTCTATGAGGGTCATGAGGTATCCGCACATACATTGACTCACCCAACAATCGCCCGCAGTCCGAGAGAACAGATTGTCTATGAAATTATGGAGGATCGCAAGCGGTTGGAGCAAATGGCCGGTTACACCGTAAGGGGCATGTCTTATCCGAATGGCTCTTTTAATCAGGAGATCAAAGAAATGCTGCCCTATCTAGGTATTGAATATGCGAGAGTTGTACAGACAACAGGCGGGTTCGGGATGCCTGACGATTGGCATGAGTGGAAAGCGACCTGTCATCATAATAAGCAATTGATGGAGCACGCGAAGACGTTTGTCGAGCTTCATAAATCACAATATTTGTACCTTATGTATGTATGGGGCCATAGTTATGAATTTGATCATGATAACAATTGGGAGCTTATTGAACAATTTTGTGAATATGTCGGTGGACAGGATAACATTTGGTTTGCGACCAACCTGCAAATCGTAGATTATATGAACGCTTATAAGCAGCTCAAGTTTTCGGCGGCATGTGATTTTGTTTATAATTCTACTGCACTTAGCATCTGGCTTAATGTGGACGGAAATAGTGTTGAAGTACCAAGCGGCAGTCAGGTCAAGCTTGTCTAAGTTGTTGTTAAGCAGTTGATGGGAAGCACAACTATGAGGAGGTTTTTATATGGATCAAAACATATATTCGGCTATTCAACTTGGTGAGGTAGATATAAGCTCAGCAGGACCGCGTTGCAAAATGCTGCTAGGAGATTTGAATGGCGACGGGCGCATGGAAATGTTGTGCGTTCAGCCGGATAATCGACAAGATGTTCGGTACATTCCTCATCAGGTACAGTGCTTGACAGCATTTGATCTGCAGGGAAATTTGTTATGGCAGACCGGAACTCCGGATCCAGAAGCCGGAAGTCAGGGGTCTGATTATCCTGCCCAAATCTATGACATTGATGGAGACGGACAATTAGAGGTGCTTTGTGTGATGGATAGCCGTTTCTATATTCTTGACGGGGCGACCGGGCAGACCAAAGCTGCCTATGATCTTCCCGATCCGCATGCGCATGACTGTATCATTATCGCTAATTTAACCGGCGGAGCTTATGCCTCTGATCTCATTCTGAAGGATCGCTATCATAAAATGTGGGCGCTAGATCGAAACTTTAATCTGCTTTGGACACATGAAGGAAACCCGGGGCATTTTCCTTGGGTGTATGACCTAGATGGCGACGGCAAGGATGAGGTCATGGCGGGTTACGATTTGCTGAATAGTAAAGGAGAGCTTCAATGGAGCTGCTCAGATCTGGACGATCACGCTGATTGCATTTGGGTTGGGGATGTAAACGGTGATGGTGAACCGGAGCTAGTCATTGGCGGCAGCGTCACAGTTATGTATGATCGACATGGTCTTGAACTATGGCGCTATGACGGTTCTATCGAATCGCAGCATATCGCGCTAGGCAAGTTCCGCCTTGATCTGCCAGGTCTGCAGATTGCAGGTTTAGACCGTATGGTTCGTGAAGATGACGGAAAAGGATTAAAAGGCAAAGATGCCTTATTTCTACTTGATTCAGAAGGTCGAGAGTTATGGAAGGAAGAGCGTAAGACAGATGGCTGGCTAACAATCGCTGAAACCGTGCAAAATTGGGACGAGAGCGGACAAGATTATATTTTGGCCTATCGCCGGGGCGGAGGGGTATATCCTGCTCTATACGATGGTTATATGAACATAGCGGCAGAGTTCAAGGCAAGCGGGTACGCCGTTCATGCGGATCTATTCGGAAGTGGACTAGAGCAAGTGATCATCTATAACGATCTTTCTGCTGTTATTTATTCAGGCAAACCTATTAATCTAGCAGACAGCCCTTCAGGGAGGCCATTAGCACAACCAAAACGTTTATATAGTTCGACCTTATACCCAGGCGGGCAAATTACGGTTTAATGGGAAGCGAGGAAATCAGAACATATGAGCATATTACCTTATTATGAGGAGCAGGAATCCATCTCCGGAAGTGATGAAAGTATTCTTGAGACTGTAGCGGGCCGATTCATAGGGGCCCATCCGAAGCGCCTTCCCGTATATCGAACGTATGACAGAAGGGGCTTTAAGCGCGGTGAGGATTACCTATATCATATGAATCTTGTAGAGAGATTGCCAGAGCTGACGGATGGACAATTCGTATATGTATGGAGCAAACTCTGGAGTGATCAAGAGTCGGATAGTCCATTTCTTATCAGCTGCCTCTCTCCAGCCAAAGTCTATGTGAATGATAGTCTACAGTTTACATCGAATTTGAATGATGACGTTTTTCCTGATCGGAAAAATTATTTCCGTGCCAAACTGCGCAAAGGCTGGAATGATCTCGTATTAGAATTTGTGGCAACTGGAACAGGCTGTGGCGGAAGATTCGGAACAGGCAGTATAAAAGGGTTTCCGATGCATGTTCTGGCTCCGGGAGGAGATGGGCAGGAAGGCTGGATTTATAGCGAACCGCAAAATCATGCACGTGCAGTCCTTCCATATGGAGAGGATCTGGTTGCTGATCCATTCCGTTGGTATCCGTCTATGGATTGGACGCCGATGGAAAAGGAGCAAGGCATCTTCAGACGCCTGTTCGGTAGGACCAGTGACATGGCAGCATTTGCTTGGTCCAAGCTAGCTAATTCTAGTCCCTATTCCCAAAGTGTAACATTAGCTCTGCAATATCATGGGGCCAGCATCATATATTTGAATGGTCATTCCATCTATGAAACAGAAGGGAATAAAGGATCAGCAGAGTTTACCATGCAGCTTCCATTCGGCAGCCATGATCTTGTGCTGCGATCCACGAATTCCGATTCCGATCAAGACTGGGGATTTGAACTTGAAGTAAAACAACCGTTGAATGGCAGCGTTAAGCTGGATAAACCTTATCCCGTTGAGGGTTTGAGTGATTGCTGGCTCTATCTAGGGCCGTTCCATACTAATCAAACACCTAATGCAGGTGAAATTACAAGGGTTGACCGCATATTTGGACAAGGAACAGAAAAAACCTTCTGGCAAGTGGACAAACCAGAGGTTTGGGTAAGGCCGTATTTGGAAAATGGGATGTATGGCAAGTGGAACTATCCACTTGGAGTCACACTGTATGGTTTATTGAAAACAGGTTTAGAATTGTCAAATCCATACTATTCGAAATATGCGGCAGACCATATTGAACAATGTACTCGTATGGATGAATACTGCATGTGGGACAGCAATCAATATGGTTCACCTGGTTTAAATCATCAATTGACGTTAATTGACAGCTTAGACGACTGTGGTTCCTTCGGAGCAACGATGCTGGAAGCCGATAAAGCTTTTCATTTGAACGGTGTTGATGATGTGGCAAAGCGTATTGCTTCGTATATTACTGAGGTACAGGATAGACGGTCTGATGGTGCGCTATTCAGGACTAGAGGTACAACTGATTTCATGAAGGATACGATGTGGTGCGACGATTTGTATATGAGTACCCCTTTCTTAAGTAAATATTACGAACGAACGGGAGATCCCGCTTATTTGGACGATGCGGCTGCACAATTTTTACACTATAAAGAAAGATTATTTATGCCGGATCTGCAAATTATGCACCATGTTTATGATTACAAATTCGATAAGCCAAATGGTGTGGCGTGGGGACGAGGCAATGGCTGGGTACTGTTCTCGTTGACTGAATTGCTTGCGGTTATGCCTGAGGAACATCCGTTATATCCGCAGATTTTAGCATTTTTCCGTGAGCTTTGTTCGGGATATATCCGGCTGCAGGGACAATATGGTTTATGGCATCAGGTGTTGACTGATCCGGAATCATATGAGGAAGCATCTTGTACGTCGATGTTCATCTATGCATTTGTTCGCGGGGTGCGTTACGGATGGTTATCGGATATCGAGTCTTATACAACATCCGTCCTGAAAGGGTGGGAGGGGCTGGTCAGCCGCTGCATCGATAAGAATGGTAATGTGTACGGTGTATGCAGAGGATCTGGTTATTCCTACTCCGCTTACTATTATAAAGATGAGTTAAGTTGGCAACTAAATGATACACATGGTATTGGAATCGTTTTGCTCGCAGGTATTGAAATACTTAAGCTGCGCAAGCATCTTATAGAGACAAATAACCGACTTGCTGAGTAATATCCGCTGAATAAAAAAAACGGTTGACTGATACTCAAAGTATCAATCAACCGTTTTTTTTATTCATTCGCAGCAGCAGCTAGCACAAGCTGACGTCTTTCTTCACGTTCTTCCGGCAGCATTCGTGGGCAGGTATAGCATTTCTGACCATTAACACGGCATTCATACATACAGCAGGAGGAGTGGAGCGCTACCATGCCGTCAGGCGGTGACCAAGGATCAGCAATATAACGCGGTTTATGAACAAAAGGATTGCGTCTGCGATTAAAGGCATTCGCAGGAAGCCCAATAATGATGTCGAGATCGCTCTGAAAGCGATCTAAAAATGATTGATCATCAGCAATATACTTGAACACATAGTCACGAACAGCATGAATGTGACCCCCGACCTGATTCCAAATCATTGCTGATTTTACATCGGCACTATCGGCAACAGCCTCCACAATCGCATTAATTTCATCACTAAAGAAGGACTGAAAAGCATGCTCGAGAAAGCTCTTGCGCTCAGCTTCATCTTGAGGAAGTTCAGTCCAGCGCAGCTCATTTATTTTAAATCCAAGATGCGCATGATCGTCATGTGACTCCAGCTGGTACGTGAGATTATGTAATGATAAATCCAAAAAACGGTTATATTTAGCGGTGAAGAAGAGATTCGTAATGCAAAGATTGAAAAAAGACATGCCGACGAAAGAAGTCGCAAGCTGCATCCCGATGGCATTAACCATTTCTCCAGCCTTTAGCAGTGTAGCACGAGAAATCTCCGGATTAAGAAAGTCTACTGCTGGTAACTCATATAAAGGATGAGCTGCTCCGTTTGGAGATATATGAAAAAAGGTTTCTATCAGTGTAAAATCCATATCCTGTGCCATTAGCGGTCCCCTCGAATCTATTCAAATAGTTTACTTTTAGAGTATATGATCAAACGATAACGATTATCATTTTCTTAACTCTATAAGTATAGGAGGACACTAGCCCGCTGTCAATATATATGGCTCAACGATCGCTTTAACTCTTGCAAGTCCTTCCCACATGTCCCCAGGACCGTCGTAAATAAGTACATAAGCGCCAGAAAAGCCAACATGCTGAACCTTCTGCAAATAAGAAATGAGCTCCGCTTCATCGGGAAAACCTTCTGAATCATAGGAGGGCTTAACATGTACCGAGACACTGAAAGGAATGGTCGAACCGATCTGTTCTATTTTTTCTGGACTATAATAATTACCAAAATCAGTAATGAACCCAACGGAATCACCAGCCTGTGAAAGCAGTTTTAGGCTGCTTGCTGCCGTTGAGGTTAAAGCTTTGAAATTTTCTGTTATCACTCGCACGCTCTTGGCAGCTGCATAATTTGCGAGCTCCGCGAGGGAAGCTGCCGAGAGCTGAATCGCTTCCTCATCGGAAGGAGGTGCTTCTCCAGCAATGACTCGAATTTGTTTTGCACCGCAGTGCGAGGCAATATCAATCCATTTTTTGATAAATGAGAGGTCAGCTTTTCTTTGAACAGCATCATTAGCTGTAAGATTGCCATAATCGAGAAGCAAGGTATCGAACCGGACATCTGACGCTTGGAAGGAGCTGCGCAGCTGCTCTAAATAAGCTGAATCAGTCGTTGGAAAATGAAAATGGCATACTTCAATGGCTTGATAGCCTCTAGCTGCTGCTTCAGCAGGCAGCTCAAGCAAGGTATGGATCTGCGGCTGCTCCTGTTCTCGAACCGTATGTTCTCCTGTTTCAGTATTCCAAGCGGTTAGACGAAGAGGGCCTAATAACCGGTGTAAGCTCCATGTACTAATAGATAGGTATGACATAATGTATCCCGCCTCTTAAATGTGATGGATTTACTTATGAATAGCATAGCATTTCATTAGCGAAAAGAAACATCCTGTTTTGGCGTATAGTTCCTCTCGTTAGTTATTTTAGAGAGTATTTTCTAAACGCTTTTGCATCCTTGCACACTAGTATTATAATATGGAGTAAAGCGTATCATTTTATTGAAAATAGAGAGTATGGATGGGATGGTTGACGAGAGATGGAAACGAAACGAATTACGACAGAAGAGCAATTAGAGGAAGCATACCGTATTCGGAAAGCCGTCTTTGTAAAGGAGCAGGGCGTACCAGAGGAAGCTGAACTCGATGAGTACGATGATGTCGCTGATCATGTGCTCGTATATTTTGAGAATGAAGCTGTTGGAACTGGCCGAGTTAGAATCGTAGATGATATGGCTAAGCTGGAGCGTATTTGCGTACTTTCAACACATCGCAAGCATCGTTTGGGTCAAGCGATTATGGAGGAGCTTGAGGCTATTGCTATCGAGAAGGGCGTAGCGAAAGCAAAGCTGCACGGACAGGTACAAGCGGCTCCATTTTATGAAAAACAAGGCTATGAGATAGCTTCAACTGTTTTTATGGAAGAAGACATTCCTCATGTTAAGATGATTAAAGATTTATAGCATTAATTATTTTTTCAGTATCCCCATCTTCGTTCAGATGGGGATTTTTTGGCGTTTTCTAGCTGCTTTACTCTCTTGTATACTTTTTGGAATTGAAAGGAATATTAATCTAAGAAATTAACGGAAATATCCAATATTGTGTATACAGGAGGAAATAAGTTGAGTGCTTTGAATTGGAGCCGCGCATTGACGGAAATGACACTTGCGTTTCATATCTTGTTCGCAACAGTAGGGGTTGGCATACCAATCTTCATCTCCATCGCCGAATGGATAGGAATAAGAAAAAAAGATTCTCATTATACGCTAATGGCACGACGTTGGACACGCGGTTTTGTCATTACCGTTGCTGTTGGTGTGGTTACCGGGACATGTATCGGTCTTCAGCTTAGCCTATTATGGCCAGAGTTTATGCGTTTTGCGGGCAACGTGATCAGTTTACCGCTCTTTTTGGAAACCTTCGCATTTTTCTTTGAAGCCATTTTTCTTGGGATCTATTTGTATACATGGAACCGTTTCTCGAACCCATACTTTCACTGGTTGTTGTCCCTTCCAATTGTCATAGGTTCATCTGCTTCCGCATTGTTTATTACGATGGTTAATGCTTTTATGAATACACCACAGGGCTTTACTTTAGAAGGTGGCAAGTTGACAAATCTTGATCCGCTCGCCGCTATGTTCAATCCTGCGACACCTTCAAAAGTGGCACATGTCTTATCTTCCGCTTACTTAACAGCAGCTTTTCTACTTGCCATGCTTGCCGCATTTTCCATTCTGAGAGGACGAAAGAACGATTACTATAAAAAGTCCATTCGCCTCAATATGATGGTCGGGCTTATTCTTGCAGCGGCGACGATCGGGATTGGCGATCTTTCCGCCGTATTTTTAGCGGAGCAGCAGCCAGAAAAGCTTGCAGCGGCAGAATGGCACTTCGAAACCAGCGATCAAGCTTCCCTTATTGTTGGAGGTCGATTGAATCCGGAGACGAACGAGATCACAGGAGCGATCAAAATTCCATGGGCGCTTAGCCTTCTTGCAACACATGATCCAAAAGGTACGGTTGTCGGGTTAAATGAATTTCCAAAGGACGAGTGGCCTCCGTTATATGTACACTATCTGTTTGATTCCATGGTTGGGATTGGCTTTTACTTGCTTGCCATTCCTATTATTTTTCTTGTAATGAACCGAATGAAACGATGGAATGCCTACAATCGCTGGCTGCTTCTTGGCATCATTGCAGGTGGCCCCTTATCCTTGCTTGCTATAGAATTAGGCTGGTTTTATGCGGAAGTAGGGAGACAACCATGGATTTTAAGAGGATATATGCGCGTGTCTGATGCAGCGACAACAAATCCAGATGTTAGCATCACCTTCTGGATGTTTGCAGCTTTATACCTGTTGCTTGGCATTCTTTGCTTGTATGTGCTGGGCCGTTTGTTCCGTAACAAACCGGCGGAACTTGAGCTTGAAGAACGCAAAATAATTTTGTAGGAGGGCATCGGAATGTCGCTTGAACAGCTTGGTATCACTGTGCTTTGGATATTTCTATATGGCTATTTAATTGTTGCTTCCATTGATTTCGGTGCGGGCTTCTACGCTTATTACGGTAAGGTTATTGGGATAGACACGATTATTGCTCCAGTGATCTCTAGATATTTATCACCTGTTTGGGAAGTTACGAATGTTTTTTTTGTATTCTTTTTCGTCGGTATTGTCGGTTTTTTCCCGGATACTGCCTATTATTATGGAACTGCTTTACTTATCCCTGGGAGCATTGCACTTATTTTGCTCGCTATCCGGGGTTCTTTCTACGCATTTGCCAACTACGGCGCTAAGAAAAGCAATCTTTATCTTATCGCCTATGGGATAACGGGGCTGCTTATACCGGCATCTCTATCCACAGTATTTACGATTTCGGAGGGAGGTTTTTTGTCTGTTCGTGACAACGCCGTTACACTGCTGATGGGAGAGTTGTTTTTTAGCGCCTATTCTTGGGCAGTCGTCCTTCTTGCTGTATCGAGCGTTCTATTTATCAGCTCTACTTTTCTTAGCTATTATGCAGACCGTGCGAAAGACATAAAGGCACTCGAAAGACTTCGATCTTTTGCTTTGTGGGGTGGCATACCTACGATTATTTCCAGCCTTTTTGTCTTCATCGCGCTGCGTAATCATAATCTGGAGCATTTTCAAAATACGCTTAAGGTATGGTGGATGTTTATCCTTTCCTTAATCAGCTTTGGTATTGCTGTTTGGCTTGTATGGCGTCGACAGAACTATGGCACAGCATTTGTCATGGTGATGCTGCAGTTTGCCTTTGCTTTTTTCGGATACGGGATTTCTCATCTTCCTTATTTACTCTATCCTTATTTGACCATATCCAGCAGCGTAACTAATCCGGTAATGGGGCGTGCGTTAGTCATAGCTTTTATAGCAGGACTTGTACTGTTGATTCCTTCGCTTGTGCTGCTGCTTAGATTATTTTTATTTAATGCGAAGTATGTGAAGGGAGAAACGTAATGAATATCTTCGATCGTCAAGATAAATGGCTGATGCGTCTATGTTTCGGAATCGCTGTTTTGATGTTAATATCTGCGCTGCGTTATGTGTTTTAAACCTACAAAAAAGCAGATGAGCAACATTAGGTGAATCGCCCTCGTTATGGATATAAGCGATAAAAAACAGGGGGATATACAAAATGAAAAAAGGTATGCATTTGATTTTGCTAGTGTGCTTAACGGTGAGCATGATGATCATATTAAGGCCTTCTCATGTTTATGCTTGTTCTTGTGCCGAGCGTTTAACGGTAGAAGCTCAATTAAGTCGATCTGATGCTGTATTTGCCGGAAGAGTTTTGGAAGTCAAAAATAATCGACAGTCAAACGGAAGCATGACGAAAAGCGCACGCTTTGAAGTAAGCCAGACCTGGAAAGGCAGCGATGATTCACAAATCATTGTTCATACGGGACAAGGCGGCGGCGATTGCGGCATCCATTTTGAAGAAGGTCAGGAGTACTTCGTTTATGCTCACCCATCTACGATGTACGGTGATAAAGAACTGCTCGTAACGATCATATGCGATAGAACGGCTAAACTATCTGAGGCGAATGAAGATTTAGCTATACTAGGTGAAGGGAAAGCCCCAACAAATCAAGTTGATCTTGAAGAAGAACAAAACAAAGATTCGGCTCTAATTGTATGGTTGAGCATAACTGGTGTTCTACTGATTGGTATGATCGTTTGGTTTGTTTGGTTAAAGCGGAAAAAACAATGAAGCAGATACACGGAATGTACCTGCTTTATAAGCTTCTAAACTAATTTTGTTCGATAGTAGGAAGGGGAGATCCCTTTCACTTTTTTGAACATTTTCGAGAAGAGCAGCGGGTCCTTATACCCGACTGAATGGGAAATATCCGAGATCGTAAGCTGTTGGTTATAGAGTAAATCACATGCTCTATCCATACGATAATGAAGCAAATACATTTGCGGTGAAAGCTCTACGGACTCCTTAAACAAAGAGGATAAGTAGATTCGATCGATTCCAATTAAGCTTGCCAGCTCGTTAATACTAATCTTGTTATAATAATTTGTTTTGATATATTCAATTGCTTTCCGTACGTAAACTTCTTTTGCTTTTGGCAAATAGCCCATCTGATGAGGAGCCGTCAACATATCAATCCATTCTGCAAATAAACGGTACAGAATGCTGTGAATAATAAGCTCACTATTTTTCATTGTTTTATGGGCATCCGTCAGCTGTTCCAACCAAGGATCAAACCAGCTTGCAGGCGCAAACCCAAAATGAGGGTTAGCTTTATTGAGCTGCACTTGTGCAAGCAGTTGTTCGACATAGTCGCCTTGAAAGGCGATCCAGGAATAGACCCATGGTTCTTGTTGATCTGCTTTCATTTGGCAAATCGTATTCGGAAATACCATAAAGCCTTGCCCTTTTTGGAGTGTATACGTTATACCGTTGATTTGATAGGTGCCTTTACCCTCGTGGATGAACAAAATTTTATAATGATCCTTAACGCCTGGCCCCCAAGTATAGCCAGGCTCACAATATTGCTTCCCGTGATAATGATAGATAAGATCATAGCGTTCACACATATGCATTCAACTCCTGCTCACATTCCTTTGATATATTACATTATGACATATAATACTTACTTGCGGACATTCCTTTTTACAGCGAAATTGAACTATACTTTGGGAGCAGTCATGAAAAGGAATATTCATTAAGACATCGATCTGATGCAGTCATCAACTAATTGAACAAAGGGGAATGCGACAATATGCCATACATTGCTGATCAATCACGTTATTCAGATATGCTGTATAAACGCTCAGGCAAGAGCGGACTTAAGGTGCCAGCTATATCATTAGGACTTTGGCAAAACTTTGGCGGCAATCAACCGCTCGAAAATTCTCGTGCTATGATTTTAAAGGCGTTTGATCTCGGAATTAATCATTTCGATCTTGCGAACAACTATGGACCGCCTGCCGGCTCTGCTGAGGAAACATTTGGAGCCGTATATAAGAAGGACCTGGTGCCATACCGCGATGAGCTGCTTATTTCGACTAAGGCTGGCTATTACATGTGGGAAGGACCATATGGAGAATGGGGCTCTCGCAAAAACTTGCTATCTAGCCTAGATCGCAGCCTTACTCGTATGGGACTTGATTATGTTGACATTTTCTATTCGCACCGTCCAGATCCAGAAACACCGCTTGAGGAAACGATGGGTGCACTTGATCACGCTGTGAGACAAGGCAAAGCACTTTATGTCGGCTTATCCAATTATAGTGCGGAGCAGACAAAGGAAGCTGTGAAAATATTGAAACAGCTTGGGACACCTTGTCTCATTCATCAGCCTAATTATTCGATGCTGAATCGTTGGATTGAGGACGGCCTTCAAGATGTACTAGAGGAGAACGGTGTGGGCTCGATTGCCTATTGTCCGCTTGGCAGAGGTCAGCTAACGAATAAATATGTAGATAAAATTGTAGCGGAATCGAAAGCTTCTTCAAGTACTATGAAGCCGGAGGCTATCGCAGCAGAGCGTGTCCAAAAGTTTCAAGCACTTGTGATGCTAGCGGCAAGAAGAGGTCAAACATTATCTCAGATGGCCTTGTCATGGGTACTTCGCGAGGGTGGAGTAACCTCTGCGCTTATCGGTGTAAGCCGTGTCAGTCAAATTGAGGAGAATGTTAAGGCGCTTGAAGGTGCTCCTTTATCTGCTGAAGAATTAAAAGAGATCGATGCTATTGTAAACAATATTGGAAATCATCCGTGGTAAGTAACTTTTGTCATTAAGTTTAAGTCCCAACCATACATATGGTAATGGGAGACGTTCAATGAACTAGTTAGAACGAGAGGGGAAGCCGCGTCGAAGGAGCATTACCTTTAGCTGGGAGGGATTGATATGAGTATCGAAGTGCTCATTCAACTGCTCGTGCTTATTGTAATGATCATCGATATGGCTAACAGATCCAACGATTCTTAATCCATAAAGACAAAACATCCATTGGGTGTTTTGTCTTTTTTTTGGCTCGAACACTTGTATCCAAAAGGGAAATCACAGTTGAATAGAGAATGATCTAATAAACAGGTTTGAATTATAAATTGAAAGTATGGAGAGGGAGGCTGCTTATGATAGAATGTCCTTGGTGCAATAATCAGGTTATATTGGAACACAATGTTTGTCCGGTATGCAATCATGAAGTGTTAGATGAGCATTTGGTTTCACCCGAGTTTAATGCCGATCTCGTTCTTGATGAAGCAGAAAGCGTTTTGGATGAGTTCGATTTGGAATCGACGATCACCAATGAATTTAGCTGTTCCAAATGCAAGCATGATGAATGTGACATCAATGAAGTCGCTATGACTGGAACCGGCCTTAGCAAAGTACTTAATGTACAATACCAGCATTATTTATTCGTCTCCTGCATGCGGTGCGGATTTGTGGAAATTTATGATCCATCGATTTTAAGATCTAGATAAGTTGAACTAAACAAATACGTTTTGGTCGCTGCGCGAGAAGAACGTTCTTACGATCGCTGTTGCAGCCAGATTCTTTGATTTTCTAAGACCTTTAAAGGTAAGAATAAGGCTGCAAAGGCGAACACTTCGTTTCTCCAGAACGATCTTCTCGCTTCGCTAAATCTTCATTTTTTAAAAAAATACAGGAATGAAACGCGCAGCGTCGCCAAAGGACGACGACAGCCGTTTCACCTTGGTCCAAATTATATCGTTTAAGGAGAAGCAGCCTAGACTGTACTTTGTACAATAGAAACCTCACATGAGAGCTATTTCAGATGGCTACATTGTAATTATGCAGCAGAATGAGCTCCAAACCTACGGATATTGCCTTATACTAGAGAGTCTATTGCACAAACTACAGTGTACGTATCGAGTCAGGCAAGTAACGTCAATTACGTTGTACAAACTACAGCGTAGCCTCGTCCTATAGCGCTATTTCTTAAACGAACTAACCCAACTATATCAGTTGAACCAAGGAAATCGGCGGTGTCCTTGACTGCTTTTCCCTTGAGATATAAATATAAAGCTTGATAACGTTCATACCTGCCTGTTCGAGTTATTTGCTTTCTTATTCGGCATGCAGGATGTTATTTCCTTACCATAGGTTTCTAAAACTTTAGTTCAACTTATATAGCTAAGAAGCAGGAGGATACTCAAGTGAAATACGAGGTTGTTTTATTTGATGCAGATGATACTTTATTTGATTATTCCCTAGCGGAGGCGCATGCGCTGAAGAGCGTGTTTTTGGAGCATCAATTTGAGCTCATGCAGTCACATATTGACCTGTATCGAATCGTTAATCAGCAGCTATGGCATGATTATGAGAAGGGATCAGTTACACTCGATTTTTTACGTCATGAGCGCTTCAGAAAGCTTTTTTCAGAAATACAGCTTGAATTAGATGCGGTTAGCTTTAGCGAGCGTTATGTGGATTATTTAGGGGAAGGCTCCTTTCTTATTGAAGGTGCAGATGAGCTTATTTCTAAGGTGCTTCATAACGGTCATCGCATCGCCATTATTACAAACGGTATTAAAAGGACGCAATTAAATAGAATTGGCAGGTCTAGTCTTGCACATAGCTTTGAGCATATTATTATTTCGGAGGATACAGGATTTTCAAAGCCTCATATAGGCATTTTTGATTATGCTTTCGATAAGCTTAACATGATGGATAAAGCGAAGGTACTCATTGTAGGGGATTCGTTAACCTCCGATATCCAAGGCGGTATGAATTATGGCATAGATACCTGTTGGTTCAACCCTAGAAGAAAACCGAATGAAACATCAGTAAAGCCAACATATGAGATCCAGCAATTGAGTGAGCTTCTTCAGCTATTATAGAAAAAGAAGAACGATGCGAGCGCGAGCTAGCGCATCGTTCTTCTTTTTTTTAACTAAGTTCCCAATCTTGCAGAAGCATAATAGCAGCCCCCGCAGTAACCGCATCCTCTGTGAGCTGACCTTGTGAAAATTTCGGTTCATATGCGGGGGAGTAATAGATGTTGCTCTTAGCCACCTGTATAACAGTCTCATAGATCGTCTTGTGTACATTAACAAGCGGTCCACCTAATATTATCGCTTCGGGATGCAAAATATTTATAAGATTAGCAATGCCGATTCCGAGATATGTGGCCGTTTGTAAAAACTGCTCGGTAACGAGTGCATCCTTCTGAAGAAAAGCTCTCCGAAGCGCATCAAATTGAATTTCCTCGGGCGGAATGTCAGAGAGCGAACTTGTCCGGCCAAGCTTTAACTGTGAACGAATTTTTTTCTCCAGTGCGGGAATAGAGACTAATGCTTCCAATGCTCCGTAATTACCTTCATCACCGAGTCTTGGCCCATCTGTTTGTATAATCATCTGGCCGAAGGAGCCCTCCATGTCTACAGCCCCGCGTACGATTTGACCGCTAGAAATCATTGAGGTCCGCAAACCCACGCCGGCATGCATGTACACCATATGGTTGACTTCTTCATTACGCAGCGCCCAGTGCTCTCCAATAATGGCTGTGTTCGCACCATTATCAAGCAGCGCTGGCAATCCGAGTCTCTGCTCCAGCCAATCACAGATCGGAACATTGCTCCAGCCTTTGGCAGGGAAATTGCGAGGCTGGAGCATGATTCCTTCCTCACGGCTTAAAGGTCCGACGGCTCCGATTCCAATCCCAATCACTTTCTCACGATCGATTTGGCAGTCACTCATCATAGTTTCAGCTAGAATCGTTATCTTGTTCAACAATCTCTCAGGTGTCATTTGATCATCCATTTGCCATCTCTCGAATGCTAACGGCTTTAAGTTCAAATCGTAAAGGCCGATAGACGAGGTGAAGCGGGAAATCTCAAGACCAAAGACTGCACGATGCTCCGGATTAACTCGATATAAAATGGGCTTGCGGCCGCCAGTTGAGCGTCCGAGCTCAGAGGCAAGGAGCAGCCCATCATTGAGCAGTTCCTCTAGCAATCTCGATAAGCTTGTGCTCGTAATTGTTAATCGTGCCATTAAATCAACTTTGGAAACTAAGCCATTACGAATAATAAAATCGAAAACTTGTTTTTTTATTGTGGGGTGCTTCACATTCATCATCTATTCTCCATTTGTCCAAGTAGTTGCATCGGATATAATTTCTCTCTATTATATGCTCTTGTTGTAGGCATGACTAGTTAAGTGCTATAAAAAAATGAGAAGTGTGATAAATCGATCAAAATATTTGATAGCATTCGACTATTAAATAGGGTTGTATTGGTCACAATGAAGCACTATAATAAAAGAAGGAGCAGATTATCGATAATCGATAATGTCAAACAGAGAGGTGAAGTTTATGTACGGAGATGCTACTTTTGCACCTGTTAATTCAATAAGTGAGCATGTATATACCATAATCAAGAAAGAAATTCTTGCTGGTGATCTGCAGCCAGGAGCAAGATTGCTTGTGCTTGAAATCGCTAAAAAATTCAATATTAGTCAAGCTCCGGTACGTGAAGCAATGGAAAGACTAAAATCCGCAGGCTTTATTACAGGAATACCGAACAAAGGCTCTGTTGTCGCTGATATCACTTCAAAGGAAATTAAAGATATTTTTGAGCTTAGAGAAATTATTGAAGGCTTCGCGGTAAGGAAATCTATGCAAACGCTTACCGAAAGTGATTTTACATACTTAGAAAATATTATTAATGAAATGAATGCCGCTCATGAGCAAAATGATATTTTGAATATTTTAGAATTAGATATGGAGTTTCATGGTTTTTTCTACCGCCGCTGTGATAATCATATGATTCTTGAGCTATGGCATCAAATGCAAAATAAAGTAATGCGGTTCATGGCTATTTCCAATCGGCATTTCTCAACAGAGGGGCTCGCTGACTGGCATCTTCGTTTAATTGAAGTATTGCGTTCCGGTAATGTTGCTCTGAGTGAACAAACGTTTATCGAGCATATGCATTCTTATAAAACGATACATCTTGGTTAAAATCAAGCATCTCGCAAGTCAACCTTACAAAAGGGGGCAATGACGCATGCTGAGTGAAGGATTATTGTTTCAAGAAGATGTCATTCTGATGTGGATGAGAGATCGTTTTTTACGAAATTTAGTTTCAAATGCAAGTACGATGAAAACCGATTTGAAGGAAAGCTTTGCACGGCTGCAATTAAATCCTTATTTCATGTTTCCTACTCTGGCTCTGCTGGAACCAGCCCAATGTTTCAATGATGAGCATGAAAAAACGATTTACTTAGAGCGTATGCGGGATTTTTTGCAAAAAAAAATATCGGATGGCAGCGTCGTATTTCTAGATGAGGAGGGGAGAGTAGGCTTGCTCTTCTCTTGGGTGTCGAAGGATTCGATTAAAGGTATTCAAAACATGCTTATCGATTATTTTCAACAGCCATTTAGCATTGGTGTTGGAAAGCCGTGTAGTCATCTGTATGATATTGAGCACTCTTATCGGCAGGCCTCTCGGGCGTTGAAGTACAAGTTTTATCGTGGAACCGGTGAAATTATCTATTTTAGCGAGCTTAGTCGGTATGAATCACTGCAATCTTATCCTTCTGACAAAGAAAAGGTACTTTTCGACACCTATAAGGCAGCGGAGACGACTGAAGAAATAGTGGGGTGCGTGCAGTTCTTTTATGGAGAAATGCTTAGCAAGGGGCCGCTTGATACGCAAAGTGTATATGATTCTACGGTTAGATTGCTCGTTGGGGTTGAGAAGCGCGTGCTGACTGAGGCAGATCATGTTGCAGCTTATAATCGCTTCGATGTCGTATCCATCGTTAAGCTGGAAACGCTTGAAGAAATTAAGCAATATGTGATTCATTTTCTGTGCGGCTTGAAAGAGGTTCTTGCGAGTAGCCAGAAGGAGAGCCATCGCAGCATTATTAAAAAAACAATTCATCATATGGAGCAGGGATGCCAGTACGCTTCTTTGCAAAGCGTTGCACAGAAGGTGTATATGACACCTACGTATTTAAGCCTATTATTTAAGATGAACACAGGTAAAACCTTTATTGAGCATTTAACAGACATACGGATCGATAAAGCAAAGGATATGCTGAAGAGCACGCATTTCAAAAATTACGAGGTTGCAGAGAAGGTAGGCTATCAAGATCCCCGTTATTTCAGTCAAATTTTCAAAAAAAAGGTTGGGTTATCACCTAGTGAATACCGTGAATCGATCGGCAAGTAATAAAAAAGGACTCTACTGGCGATGTATCTGCTAGTTAGAGTCCTCTTTGTTATTATAGACGAACGTCGCTTTGGGGACCGCTGCGCTCCGCTTTTTGTGCATGCTCCAGCTCGTCTGACCAAGTAAGGTGACGATATTCAGCCGCGGCATCATCGTTTTCGAACCAATTCAGAAAGTCTGACCATAGAGCCACGTTCCAGCCTGCATCGATTTGTGCTGTCGAGTAAACGCTCTCGCGCAGCCGGATGAAGCCGAATACATCGCGAACCTGGGACTTCTCCGCCTGTACAACCGTTAGCTCAGCAAGGTGAGGGGGAATAAAGATAACGCCAGCCGGTGTGCCAAGCACAACATCTCCAGGCAAACAGATCGCTTTCCCTATACGTGTCGGAACGTTCATGCCAACCATCGTTACGTCTGCGATCGCAGTCGGGTCGCTGCCTCGATGGAAGATGTTGATGTTCTCAATTTCTACAACCTGCTGATTATCGCGAATACCGCCCCAAATAACAGCTCCACCGCGCTTCGTGCGGGTCGATATGGCTGTTCCCAAATTCCCGCCAACGTAGGTGCCAAGATGTACCTTGTCGAACATGTCCACAACTACGACATCATCCTCTACCAGAGAATCAATGACCCACTGATTAAAGAAGCCTTTCCGTTCTTCTTGTTCATGACCATAATTCAGCAATGTTTCATGCAAATCAGGTCGTTTCGGCACCATGACGGCGGTTACAGCGCGACCAACCATCGTTTGGTTGGGATGAATAATTTTGAAGTCACCTTCAAATTGAAACGTATAACCTCTGTGCCAGAGAGGGCCCCATGCTTCCTCCAACGTGATTTTTCGCATTCTGCGAAGCACGTCCTCCGATACCTTTGGTCGACCATTTGGAAAGCGCTCGCCTTCCCACAGCGGTGTTAGCTGGATTATATCTTCCGGGTTATCAAATTTCATAAGAGCACCTCTTTCGAATGAGTTTATGATAGGCAATAGCGCCATAGTTCCTAGCTCTATTGTTAGGGACTTTTGATTATTTGTCGATACGACTTTCTTAAGGCATTTTTTCGTAAATCTATGAATTTTTCACACTATATAAAAACAAACAAATTCATAAATTCTTCCCCTTCAATCATGTAACCGCTTTCGTATAAAGTTAGGGAACATCATCCAGTGCGCGTAATCAACGGTAAATGATGCTCCATATAGGTGGTCAGGCGTTGCTTGCACAGTGATATCAGCTGGAAGAAGGAGAGGGGGTTTCTAAGGTGAGAACAGAGCTATCGACTGATACAAGTCTCAAGCCGAAGCAAGTTAAGCCTAAGCATAAGAAATCAAGAGCGAATCATTTCGCAGGCTACGTTTTTATATCCCCATGGCTAATCGGTTTTCTGCTGCTTACACTTTGGCCCATTGCACAATCGTTTTATTTATCCTTTACAGACTATTCTTTACTCGAGGACCCGGTTTGGACAGGAATGGACAACTATAACAAAATATTTACAAGTGATGCGACATTCACGAAGTCGCTCGGCGTTACGTTCATGTTTGTTTTATTTTCAGTACCGCTTAAGCTGTTTTTCTCGCTTATGGTTGCATTGGCGCTTAACAAAAACATTCGAGGAATGAATATTTACCGGACAGCTATTTATTTTCCTTCCTTAATCGGAGGGAGCATTGCAGTTGCAGCGCTTTGGCGCAATATGTTCGGAATCGATGGTTATATCAATCAAGTGCTTGCTTGGGTTGGAATCGAAGGTGTAGGCTGGATATCCAATCCGGATACTTCACTAGGAACCTTGATCCTGCTTAACACTTGGCAATTCGGCTCAACGATGGTCATTTTCCTCGCAGGACTAAAGCAGGTGCCTCAGGAGCTATATGAATCGGCTTCCGTAGACGGTGCAGGCAAGTTTAGGAAGTTTATCAGTATAACGCTTCCGATGCTCTCGCCCGTCATGTTCTTTAATCTCGTGTTAGGAATTATCGGCTCATTCCAAACATTTACTTCTGCCTTCATCATTACGAAGGGTGGACCGATAAATTCAACCTATATGTATGCATTGTTTTTATATGAGAAGGCATTCAAGCATTATCAGATGGGCTATGCCTCTGCGCTGGCATGGATCTTGCTTACGATTGTGGCATTGCTTACGATCCTTAACTTTGCTGCATCTAGATATTGGGTATTTTATGAGTCGGATGGAGGGAAAACGAAATGAATACGATGCGCTCAAAGCTGACAAGCCATTTGTATCTCAGCCTTTTCTCCTTCCTCATGCTTTATCCGGTCATCTGGTGGGCAGGGGCCTCTTTGAAAAAGACAGAGGAGCTAAGTCTTCCTACGATCTGGCCTAAAGTACCGATGTGGAGCAATTATGTAGATGGCTGGAATTTCTCTTCGGAATATACCTTCGCACACTTTTTCGGAAACACGCTGCTTATGGAGCTCGGCAACGTGCTTGGCGGCGTCGTGACAGCAGCCATTGTTGCTTACGGCTTTGGCAGGCTTAACTTCAAGCTTCGCGGCTTCTGGTTCTCTATACTGCTTCTAACGATGATGCTTCCGGGGCAGGTAACTGTAGTCCCGCAATATATCATGTTTAATAAACTAGGCTTTGTGGACAGCTACGTACCGCTGGTGCTCCCACATTTCTTTGGAGGCGGAGCCTTCTTTATTTTCCTGCTCGTGCAGTTTATCCGTGGCATCCCGCGAGATCTTGATGAGGCTGCAACTATAGATGGTGCGAGTGTCTACGGTATATTTTTACGCGTCATATTGCCGTTGCTCAAACCTGCACTGGTTACAGTCGCCATCTTTACATTCATTTGGAGCTGGGATGATTTCTTTGCCCAGGTGCTGTATTTAAGCTCCATTGATAAGTTCACGGTTGGTTTGGCACTGCGTATGTTTATTGATCAGTTCGACATTCAGTGGGGACAATTGCTTGCAATGTCTTTACTGTCGATATTTCCTTCGGTTCTCATTTTCTTCTTTGCACAGAAGCACTTTGTCGAAGGAATAGCTACTACAGGCTTAAAAGGTTAAATGCTTTTCAAATTACAAAGTAGAAGGGGATGGATAAGAATGGTCAAAGGTTGGTCAAAGGCTGCAGGAATGCTTTTACTTTCAATGATGCTTGTGTTGACAGCATGCAGCGGAGGTAGCGACAACGGCGGTAAACAAACGAATAGTGGGGAGAAGAGCACCGATAAGCCAGCAAGCAACAACGATAAGAAAACAGGTGGAGATACGACGCTAAGCATCATGTGGTGGGGCACCGATGCTAGACATGAAGCAACTAAGAAGGCGCTTGATATTTATACTCAGCAAAATGCAAACGTGAATTTCAAGCCGGAATTTATGGCCTGGGATGCATTTTGGCAAAAGCTTCCGACGCTGGCTGCTTCCAAATCGATTACCGATGTCCTTCAAATGGATGCTGCCTTTATCCAAGAATATGTATCAAGGGGACAGCTGGAGGATCTATCAGATCTTGATTTAAGCGGTTTAGTAGATCCATCGGTCATTTCTAATTTAGAAATTGATGGAAAGCTATACGGCATTCCCCTTAGCCAAAACGCACAGGGTATGGCATTCAACAAAACGGAGCTAGAACAATTTGGAATTCCGCTCCCGCACAAGGATTGGACTTACGATGAGTTTTTCCAATGGGCTAGAGATGCAAGGGCCAAACTGCCGGATGGGAAATACCCGATCGGAGATACGACAACTTGGGATAGCTTTAATTATTATCAGACCTCAATGGGGAAAGCGCCAGTAATGTCAGATGGAGGCAAAACGTTTACACTCGATAAAGATCTGTTTATGGAATTTTACGGTACCTATGAAGAGTTCCGCAAAGCTAAGATTGTTCCACCGGCTGAGAAGGCTGCTTCATTTTTAGAAAATGATCCACAAGCGGATCCGATGGCATCTGGCGTTGTCATGACTAGAGGAGCAACCACAGGTTCTGTCAGCGCATTAGAGCAGCTTATGCCAGGCAAAGTAGATGTTGTGAATCTTCCAGTGGGACCTGCTGGCGGCGGCTGGGCACAATCGACTATTTTTCTAAGCGTCAGTGCAAATTCCAAAAATAAAGATGAAGCAAAAAAATTCGTGAGATGGTTTATTGCAGATAAAGATGCAGGGCAGGCTCTTGGCCTTACACGCGGCATTCCAATTAATCCTGATGTTTATAAAGAGCTTGAGTCCACTCTTGAAAACAAAGATAAACTAGGTAAAGCCATTTATGATCTTTCGTTAGATAAAGCTCTGCCGTTCTATCCGCCCGCTGCGGGCTTCTCGGAATGGGTCGATACGTATAAGAAAGAATTGGAAGCTGTAACGTTTGGACAGCAATCTATTGAGGATGCTTACAACAAAATCGATAAAATGGGGAAAGAGCTAGCCGCTAAAGCAGGCGCATAATAATAGAAATGAGGTGTAGATAGAATGCAGCTAGCAGAATTTTTCTCATCTCAGCCAAATCGGCTTTGGCATTTGGCTAAGCAGCTTGGTGTTAATCATGCGGTAAGCGGTCTGCCTTGGGAAGAGAAGGTCGAGAAGCCTTGGGACTTGATGCCGCTTATCCGAATGAAGCAGAGATATTCCGATTTCGGCTTGGAGCTGACCGTGATTGAGTCTATGCCTCCAAGCAATGAAATCAAGCTGGGTACAGAAGGGCGCGATGCCGAAATAGCAGTGTTCCAGCAGTTTATTAGCAATATGGGTGCTGCGGGTATTCCAGTGCTTTGCTATAATTTCATGGCCCAGTTCAATTGGTTCCGTACCTCAACGACTACGCGTACTCGTGGAGGAGCACTTGTGTCAAGCTATGATCATAGCTTGATGAAAAATGCGCCATTAACGGAAGCGGGAGTGGTGAGTGAGGAGCAGCTATGGGAAAACCTACAGTACTTTATGGAGCAAATCGTTCCTGTTGCAGAGGAGGCGGGGGTGAAGCTTGCGCTTCATCCCGATGATCCGCCGATTACGCCGATAAGAGGGGTTTCAAGAATATTGCGCAGTGCTGCTGCTCTGCAGCGGGCAATTGACCTTGTGCCAAGCGAGTGTAACGGCATTACCTTATGCCAGGGAACCTTGGCAACAGCTGGAGAAGATATTCCAAGCGTCATTCGGCAATTTGCCAAGCAGGATAAATTGTTTTTCGTCCACTTTCGTGATGTGATTGGAACGCCTGAGAAGTTTGAGGAGACATTCCATGATGCTGGGAAGACGAATATGCTAGAGGCAATGAACACATACTATGAGGTTGGATTTAAAGGCCCCTCGAGACCAGATCATGTGCCGACGTTGGAAGGCGAGGACAATGCAAATCCAGGCTACGAGCTGCTGGGACGTTTACACGGTATAGGGTATATACGCGGCTTAATGGAGGCAGCAGGGGCTCGAGTGCTTGTTTAAAAAGGTGTAAGAGCGAGGGTGAGAGGAAACTCTCGCTCTTTCTTTTTGTCTAGAATATGTTTGGAAATTTCTTTTCTCAGCTCTCTAACAAAAAAACAGCTGGGCAGAGATAAATATCTCTGCCCAGCTGTTTGTATAAATAGATTCTCAGCTCCAAAGCCGGTCGTTAGAATGGTAATGGTTCCACTCGTCAGTAGATTCCCATAAGCCTGGAATCTTAGGATGAAGATGCTGTGCCAGAACCTCGTCATTAAGATCATCAATACCGAGTCCTGGCGCGTTAGTCATTTGGATAAAGCCATTTTGCACGAGCTTGCTTGGGAGCTTGCTGCTAATAATGATATCATCCCACCAAGGCACCTCACAGGAGTGATACTCAAGCGCCATAAAGTTTTCTGTAGCGGCTGCTACATGTGCGGCTGCAAGGCAGGCGATCGGGCTCTCAGCCATATGTATGGCCATCGCAACTCCGAACTCCTGCGCCATATCCCCGATTTTTTTGGTTTCCAAAATGCCGCCTGTCGTTAGAACATCAGGATGAATCACTGATACGCCGCCTGCTTGGAGAAGAGGGCGGAAGTTTTCCTTCAAGTAAATATCCTCGCCTGTACAAATCGGAGTAGCAACTGAACGAGATAGCTTCGCATATTGATCGGTATATTGCCAAGGGAGCATATCCTCCATCCAGGCAAGATTGAATTTATCGACCCTTCGTCCGAGCTTAATACAATCCTCAAGGCCAATATGACCAAAGTGATCGACAGCAAGGGGAACCTCATAGCCGATAACGGCACGTACATCCGCCACGTATTGCTCTAGCATATCCAGCCCTTTTTCCGTTACATGAATGGCCGTAAAAGGGTGTGGGATGTTGTAAATATCATAATGCTGATTGCGAATATTACGAATCTCTTCCTCGGTAAGCGTTTCATGATTTGAGCTATAACGCTTTTTATTGATGCTGCGCATTTCTTCGAGAAAGCCGACAGGGGCGCTTAATGTACCAGGCTCATTAATGATTTGACCAATGCCTAGATCCATCTTCAGGAAGGTGAAGCCTTCCTCCATACGCTTCTTTAATGCTAAGCCCATCGCAGTACCTGTATCCTTGCCGACAACCTCGGTATCGCAGTACATACGAATTTTTTCACGGAACATGCCGCCAAGCATTTGATAGATGGGTACACCGTAAGCTTTGCCAGCGAGATCCCATAATGCGATTTCCAGCCCGCTTACGCCGCCCCCTTGCCTTGCATGGCCGCCAAACTGCTTAATGCGGCGAAACAGCTTATCGATATTGCAAGGATTCTCCCCCAGCAAACGACCCTTTAGCATTTGAGCATATACCTTGTCCCCACCATCTCGTACCTCACCAAATCCAACTAAGCCTTGATTCGTATACACTTTAATCAAGCTGCTGTGAAAAGGACCGCCGTTAATATCGGTGAATCGAATGTCAGTAATACGCAAGGTAGCAGGGCTTGAGAAGGTGTTGACATGGGCCAGCGTTTCTTCGTACGATTGGTTATTGGACATGATCGATCACTCCTTGGTTTGTATAATAAAATCAAGCTGAATAAATAATAGAAATTAGAGCAGCATACTTCCGCCATCCAGCCGAATGGCAGATCCGGTCATGAATTCGCTTTCATCAGAAGCGATAAAACAAACAAGCTGAGCCACATCAAGAGGACGGCCTACACGGCCGAGCGGGAATTTGTCGCGAATTGATTTCGTCGTTTTTTTGTGTTTTTCAATATCTTCAGTTGTCATGATCGGCTTGGACTCTCGAGCACTTTGCTTGCCTACATCAACCGCGCCAGGCTCAATCGTATTCACAGTGATTCCATATTGGGCTAACTCGATGGCACTTTCTCTGCCGAGCATGCGAATACCGCCCTTCGTCATAGAATAGACGACATCGAAATCAGTGGGGCGCTTGCTATGAACCGAAGACATGTTAATAATTCGTCCAGACTGTTTCTTCTTCATATAAGGGACAACGGCTTGTATGCATTGCCAATAGCCCTTCAAATTTATGCTCATCATGCGGTCGAAGGAGGCTTCGTCATAATCGAAGAAGTCATAGTTCAGCTGAAGCGCAGCATTATTTACTAAAATATCAATACCGCCATAATGGGCTGCTACCGTTTGTACCATCTGTTCAATTTCCTGCTTAGTTGCGACATTAGCTTGAACTATAATGGCTTTACCGCCGAATTCATCCACCTGCTGCTTCGTATGGAGTGCTCCGGCATCGCTTTGATTGTAATGAATGGCGACAAGTGCACCGCGGCGTGCCAGCTCGATCGCGACTTCTTTCCCAATACCTGTGCCTGCGCCAGTAACTAATGCTATTTTTCCAGCTATACTCATGCTACACCTCCACTGCGGCGGTCAAGGTTTTTTCATCTTAAAATTCATATAATGCAGCAAAAATCCGCCATCAAGCCTAATATCGGCTCCATTCATGTAACGCGAATAGTCAGAGGAGAGGAAGGCAACCAGCTCGGCAAGATCTTCATCACTGCCTAATAAAGCATTTGGAACCTTATATTCATAGTCATCGTAAAGCGTAGAGAGCGTGCTTTGAAAAATAGCATTGTCACTAGGCAGCGGCCCGAGTTCAATCGTATTAACACTAACGCCATAGCGGCCAAGCACTAACGAGGCTTCCTTCGAGAGCATTTTGACAGCACCCTTAGCGATGCTGTAAGTGAAGGCGGAGCCGGTCGGTTTCTCGGCATGGATCGTAGATACGTAAATGATTTTTCCTGCTAGCGTATTCTTCATTTGCTTGCCAACAGCCTGCGTGCAAATAAAGGCTGATTTGGCGTTAACGGATAGACTATGCCAAAAAAGCTCTTCCTCACCAAATTCAATGGAGCTCTGGTGAATTTCCTTATTATTGTGAATAAGAACATCGACCGTACCAACCGTTGACTCGGCTTGAAACAGCATTTCCTCAACCTCTTTACCGCTGCAAAGGTTGATATTAACGACAATTGCCTTAAGCTTGGCTTCTTGGACAAGCTGTATTTCGGATGATAATGCCTTACCCCCACTGCAGCTGTTCAAAATAAAATTGGCACCGTATTGCGATAAACGACTTATGATTGCTTTGCCGCTGCTGCTATCCGCATCTGTAATGAATACAAGCTTATTTTGAAGATTCATAGATCACCTCCATAGAGAAGACATAGGTTCAAGTATAATAGCTTTCTGATTAATCTTAGTAAGTTTGACCTATCATGACGATGCCGTAAAGTTATGATTTTGTTTGTTTTTTTGCAAACCGTAGAGAGGGTGCATTTTTATCGGATGACCAATTTTAATAAATAGAATAGCAAACGTAAACCTAGACAATCAAGTGTTTAAAGAAAATAATTAGTGTTACCGATTAAAGTTGGTGCAATGACAAAAGGCTACTGATATCGTTAACGTTTTCCGCCCAGGAAAATAAAGTTGAGTAATGAAAAATGATTAACTACTGCAATAAAATGAGTTGTTATATAAATATTCTTTGCTAGTTGGATTGGTTAGAAACTAGTCAGTTATTTTAGCATCGTTATTCTACTGGTAGCAGCAGTGTGCCATTTAGCATTCCTTAGTTCAATGAAAAGAGGAGGGAAATCGTGGAGAACAAATTAACTCCTAAGCAACTAAAAAGACAGCAAGAGCGTGAGATTATTGACGAGTATCACAGGTTTGTATCTGAACAAGCTTTGGAACCTTTGTATCAATCTTTTTTGGAATGGAAATCAGGGAAGCTGCCCTATTTCGAACTAACGGAGCTAATCCATCTGTTCCATAAGAAGAATCAAGAGATCTACAAGGACTTCGAGTACACCGAGCGTAGAGAACTCATTCTACTTGCCAAAATGAAATTGGGCCGATTAACTGAGGATGATATTATTGAAAATAAGCGGATACTGGAACTGTGGGGATATGAGGACAAAAACATTTAGTTGATAAAATTAGTGTAAACCATTCATTATGCTCAGCGTTGAACCAGCATAAAAGGCAGTTATAGGGACTAGATAGTGAGAACCTGGGGCAGTTTAACGTTGTATTTGGTTAGTTGAAGAGCCCGTTGGCACGTTGGAGGATTAGTTCTAAGATAGTCGAAATTCACTCCGAGCACGACCACCCGTTCCTCCACTGGCAGGCTATCCTGCACATTTGCATTAGAATAGCTTGGTTTCAGCTTAAGACACACCTGTAAAGCTGCCTATCCTGCGTGAGTGCAACATAGACGAGTGGGAGTTCGGAAAATCAGCTTCTATCCTGCTAGTGTGCAGGATAGCGCAATAGGGGAAGTGGTCCCCATTGGACGTATTTAAAAAGGAACCGTATCGGTTCCTTTTCAACGGTATAGTTTTTTCAACTTCCTAAATCACGAGATATAAACGTTATTTACGTGCGGATATCATGAAACGCTTTGAATTAGTCATTATTCCCTTACCTGTCTGATAAGTTTCGATGAATTTTTCTAATATATCAAAATCATTTTCATGCGTTCCAAAGCCAGGAATTATCGGGGTGTATTTCAATAAAAATATTAAATCCTCGTATGTTTTGAAATAATCTGTTGCATCATATTCAAAAGATTGTATGTCCTTAAATCCTGCCTGGCTTAGTTCTGAAATATATTGATCCTTTAAAGTACCCTCCGGAACACCAAATGCCTGCCCTCTACCAAAAGCCTGCTTAATGTTAGATTTATCACCTTCACTTACTTGTTGCGTAAGAAATATACCGTCATTTATTAAGACTTTTGCGACCTCATCTGCATAAAAAGGAGCGTGTCGAGAGCAAACCACATCAAAAAAAAGCTCTGGAAAGCTTATTCTCTCCGAATCCATTTTTAAAACACGTACATTTTTCTTATTTAATTTTTTTATGTTTTCATTTGCTGTTTTAACCATAGCGGACGATTCGTCAATTCCAACTAATAACAAGGCAGTATCAGCGATTGATATCAAAGCCTCGCCGCCACCCGTGCCTATATCCAATAATATATCCGACTGCTTGCATCTTTGGGAAACTTCACGGAAAAAGTCCCATTTCGCTCCTTCAGATGTGCTTTTGACTTTACTAAAATCCCATCCATTTAATTTTCCAACAAGCTCATAAAAACTTTTATATTCTAACTCGTTCATTTATTTTTTTCAATCCTTCCACTGGGATAATAAACAGCCAAAGGATATAGAGTTGCTGAATAGGCAGCGATGATGTTCATCGGTCCTTGTATCCAGGCAGCTCTTGGTGTCCTTTGGCTGTATAGGGGATGCGGCCGACACCGTCCGAAATTAGTTTTCATGTTATCAAAAGAGTAGAGAACCCCCTTGATGGCTGGTACGCGTTTTTTCCAGCCCGAAAACTAAATACCTCGAACGATACGTAATGCCATCCAAGTCACCTCATTTAGAAAGATAAGCTTATTGTAAGGGCAATCTATGTGTCAATCAAGTCATTTATTATAATCTTACTTCCGCTGTATTGTCCTCATTGAGTCTCTGGGGCGGGATATTTTATTGAACTAACGATAGGTTTACAGAGGAAAATAAAGGTTATTTTCCTGAAATAGGCGAATTGTTAAAGTCAGTTAAAATGAAGCATCTTTTGACGAAGTAATTGGTTTTGGCTGTGCACAATGCTTCAAATCTTTTTGTTGCAAAAATGCTTATAGTGAAATAACCTCATGCCATGCTTAATTTTGTAATAAACTGAGGGACGGGCAACGATAGTAGAATACAACTATCTTCACCAATTCATTATTGGGGATTTTGGTCAAGAACCGGTGGTGAATTGTGATCTGCAACAAGGGGGGATCATCAAAGGCATGTTTAGTTTTTTTAAGAGCAAATACAAACTTTCCAAGCCTCCGCAAGTCCGTATTTCGATTGAAGAGCAGCTCGCAAATCTGGGTAAATTAGGAATTACATTTAAAAGGAAAATAGACATTAGGGACATATTAGATTTCAAAATCAGTGATTATGAGGAACGCCCTTACATTCATCTCCTAATGAGTATGGGGAGGGAAAGAGACTGCATAGAATCTAGCAGTGATCTCTACCCAACTAACGACATTTGGTGCTTCGATCGCGAATGTATCGAGGATCACGGGGATTATGTTCAAGGATTAAAACGGATTGCGGTTATGGTTGACCCGACAATAAGCGTTACCGATATTTAGGATTACGTGGATATTGAAGCCGGTGAGGTGTGGATCGCCTTTAACGCTAACGGTACGAACTATCGCTATTGAAATATTAGTCGTACTTATTGAACGGGACCAGTTTCATCAATTGAACAAGTTAATTAATATCTTTATCCCATCTACCCAAGCGTAGAAGTTCTGTTCAGTGGATAGTCCAACTAACAGGAAACGATAGTTGAACAAATAAGGGGCAATTTGCCGCGCGGCAGCTGCTCCCTTTCTTTATTAAGCTGACAGGCAGAATACTGTTGTCATATAAGAACTTTTTTCGATTTATTATGTAATGGAAAAATGTAGGGGGTTTTTTTGGGTGAGTTTAAATAAGAAATATATTGCTTTAAGTTTTTTTATCTGTATTTTGATTCCATTTGCCATTCCAAGTGAGTTTTATACCGGATGAAAGATCATATGACATAACAAACTGAGGGGATATAATGCCACAGGATATGTATAGTTACTTAAAAGATAAGTTTCCTGAATATTGGAGTGATATTAACATCCGTTTTGAATTAGGTGAACCATATCGAAACGGATCAAAGCGGAGAATTGTTCAAGTAAATAAACGAGTAAATACAATTTTCGAAGAGCTTTATAAACCGACAGATTTTATATATGTCTTAATAAAAGACTGGGGACCATATGAAGATCCTATGTTTGGAAATACGACTCCTGAGTATCTATATGAATTGCTCCAAGAAAGATCAATAGAAGAGGACACCCACTTTGAGATCGATGAAGACGAGGATGAAGATGGAAATAGATTTGAAGTTAAAAACCAGTATCAGTTTAAAGTCTTATCGGGTTTGGTTTCTTCAATTCCATATAAGAAAATCCTTGAAGGGGTTTCTCATTATGAGCAAGGACGAGAACCGTCCATTGGACAAAAAGTTTACTTTTTAAGTCGAGAAAAGGACATTCTATTTCACATGTACGATGATAGAGGATGCATTGTACACGCTATTTCAAAGGAAAATTTAAAGACACTATATGTAAAGTATAACGACTGGATTGTGGATTACTGGAGAGAGTACATTGATGGTATATTCAAGGATTAGTTATTCTTCATCTAACACATATTCAACCATTGTGGCTACAGGAATGCTAACAGATAACGATAGTCCAATAAATCAGCGACAGTCTAGGACTTTTCCCCTCGTCCATGGCTGCCGCTGTTTCTTTTATTGTGGTTAGTCTACTGCTTTATTAGGAAGCGGGAGGCAGCTCGGTTAGTGTAGGCTTGGCATAACCTTCCTTGTAGGTTTCATCAATGATTGTACGTATACGCTCGGTTTCGATGCCTGCAGACTTCATCGCTGCTGTTGTAACTGCAATTTCAATACAAACACTGCAGCGGGTGCTATGATCATCCCAAACAACAGAACCGTCCTCCTTGATTTCAGCGATAAAGCAATTAAGATTGCTTTTATGTCCTGCGCTTTCACCGCAGCCGCAATAGCAAGGGATAAAGGCTAAAATATCGGTAACCGTCGCTGCGGTTTGATAGGCAGTGAGCAGGGACGGAGCGGCATTGTCCAAAAAGGCTGGTAAAATGTCGAGAGAAGCTGTGGATTCCTGAAGATCACCTGAAGCACCATGCTCTGCCTCATGATGAGATCCGTTTTCTTCATGAAGTTCAGTAGAAACGTTCAGCTCTTTTTCGATGCTTGCCGGGCTGCTGCACGCACCGAGCAGCAAGGATGATAGAATGACTGAATAAAGAGTTGTAATTGCATACCGTTTCAATTAAGTCGCACTCCTTCATTTTGGATAGATAGCTGTAGTATATCATTTTCAAATATAAAAGAATTCATAGATATGGTACTATTAATTGACGATTAAGATGATCACAAAGGTAAGCGTTTCCAATTAATCGTATCGAAAGCTATCGACCTAAAAGGAGCGATTGACGATGAAGGTATTGTTTATTGGTGGAACTGGCTTAATCAGCGAGGCTGTCTCTAGGTTGGCGATTGAACGTGGGATAGAGCTATATCTCTTTAACAGAGGGAAGCGGGATGAATTTGTTCCAAGTGGAGCAAAGGTAATCCACGGTGATATTCGAGATCGATCAGCTGCTGCAGCTGCGCTAGAAGGCTTCGAATTTGATGTAGTGGTGGACTGGATTGCTTTTACGCCAGATCATGTAAGTGTCGATATCGAGTTATTCCGCGGACGTACGAAGCAATACATATTTATTAGCTCGGCTTCAGCTTATCAGAAACCGCCAGCGCACTATATCATTACAGAAGATGCTACACCGCTTGAAAATCGATTCTGGCAATATTCTCGTGACAAAATCGCTTGTGAGCAGCTGCTGCAAGAAGAACAAGCTGAAACGGGTTTTCCTATAACTATCGTCAGACCTTCCTTTACCTATGGAGATACGATGATCCCGACTTCATTAAACAGCTGGCAGCATCCATGGTCGATCATTGCTCGAATGCGTGCAGGGCGGCCAATAATCGTGCATGGTGATGGTACATCCCTCTGGACGATGACTCATAACACGGACTTTGCCAAAGGTTTTGTCGGCTTGTTGGGCCGAGAGGAAGCGATTGGCCAGGCTTATCATATTACGTCTGATGAGGTTTTGACCTGGAATCAGATTTACGAAGCCATTGGCGCTGCTGCTGGAGTAGAGCCAAAGCTTGTTCATATATCAACTGACTTTCTCGTTTCGTTTGATCCTAGTCTTGAGGGAGGCTTGCTAGGAGATAAATCCGTGACTAGCGTATTCGATAATAGCAAAATCAAAGGTTTAGTATCCGATTTCGAAGCAACGGTTTCCTTTGCTGACGGGATCAAGCGTACAGTCGATTGGTTTGAATCTCATCCCGAGCGGTGCAGTGAGGATGCGGAATGGAATGAACAGATGGATGCTATTATTTCTGCGCATGCAGCCGGTTTAAGTGCAAAAGGCTAACGTGGCACTTAGGAGCATTTTTGAAGTGAAATAGAAGGATATGAAAGCTCTTATTCTCTCGGGAATAGGAGCTTTTTTGTGTTTTCAAGCATACATGGAAGGGGGATAGAACCACGGTTTCTTAAGTTTAATTTTTTCTCATAATTCATGACGAGCATAAAAACTCGTCTTTTGGAGGAGACAGCGACATATACTGAGCACAGACCGTCCACTTTGGCTTGTAATTTACATTTATCCATCAGCTAACTTATAACGTAGCAAGTATACTTCATTAACTTAAGGGAGAGGTATAAACATGCGAAAAAAGTTAATTCAGCAGTTATTCGTCTATTTACTTATTTTATCCGTAGTCATTACCTTAGGAATGAATGTCGAACCTTTAAATAACCATTCGGAAAATCAACCATCAGAAGTATCTGACTCTTTAACCTTAAATGCCTCGAGTACCGCATTAACGGTTGAACCAAGCGAAGCTCCAGCCATTGCTCCGGCTCCTACCTACCCGCCCTTATCCGATTTAGGAAATTCCTCAGCACCTTCCATTGAACCTCCTCCCATAGCGCCCTCTGAAATCCCAATTCGTACAGTAGAAGATACGGCCGCAGCCGAATCTCCTGGACATACATATGAAGTTACAGCATATTATCTAAATGTTCGTACCGAACCACATGCACGCTCCGAAATCATTAAAGTCGTGAAACAAGGCACTAAACTAGAAGTTGCTGCTGAAACGAGTAATGGCTGGCTTGAACTGCAAGGCGGTGGTTTTATCCACGGTGGTTATGCACAAAAATCAAAAAAGGAAGTTACCATTTTATCCTTGCCGATGGTGAATAGTCTTCAACCGATGATTGAAATCGAGGATAGCAGCGCTCTACCAGCGCCGCCATCTGAACGTATAGAAGAGATCGCCCAGGTGGAGCTTTCCGAGCCATCATCGATCGTTGAGTCAGTATCTGGTCTAACCGAAGCGCATATTGCGAAAATATTTGAGGGAACGGCGCTATCTGATCATAATTTGGAACAAGCTATCCTTGAAATCGAAGAGGAGTATGGCATCAATGCGTATTTCACAATTGCAGTCATGAAGCTTGAGAGCGGAAATGGAAAAAGCCAGCTAGCAAAAAGAAAAAACAACCTATTTGGCCTAAACGCTATAGATGGCGATCAATACAATAAAGCGTTCAGCTTTGAAACAAAAGGGGACAGCGTACGGAAATTTGGACAGCTGCTTTCCAAAAACTATGTAGGCAAGGGTTTGACGACGATTGAGAAGGTAGCCAAAAAGTATTGTCCTGCGAATTCTAAATGGTCGAGTTTAGTGAAAAATATTATGAAAAGCGACTATCGGAAGCTCTGACTTGGATTTCATCCTTAAGTATGTTATTTTCAACTCCTAAGCAAAAAATTCCAGAGCTGCGCAGGAGGGAAACGAAATGAGTGAAATTGCAGAAAAAGTGCCATTCGGTTATGAACCGCCAAAGGATGAGCATAAAGGAACCATCGTATATTACGATTCATTTCAGCATACAACCGACCGTGAGCTTGATTTGGCTGCATACCTAACGAAAGAACGCTCCTTCACGAAGCTTGTGCTTTATCCGCTGCATGAGCTAAGTGTAAAAAGAATGTCCAAGGAAGAGGTCAGTCCATTTTATAAGCGGGAGGATCGTCTTCATGAATGGAAGCGGGCAGTTGAAGCGTCGAATGTGGTGGTCGAACGTTTCGAAATCAAAAGAAAAAAATATACACCGATTGATTCTGCATTAAGACATTTGTCAGAAACGTATCCCAAGCCGCTATTCTTGCTTATGACTGGTGAAATGGCGAATTTGTTTGCTTCATTCTCCTCGTTTGAGGAATGGATTGTTAGAATTAGATTGCTGCTGACTGAGGAGCCTGTTAATCTCCATCCTCGTCTTCTGCAATATAATCACCGCTGGGAGCCTATCGTCAAAAAAAATAAAGTTTAGTAAATAAAGAGCTTTCCGTGAGTGAATTTACTCTCACTGGAAAGCTCTTTTGTATTATTGAAGTGTAGTGACATTTGTTATCCCGTAGAAGGACTATTGGGAAGATGACCCTTTTGATTCTGATTTTCTGCAGTGGAAGCTGCCACATTGTTTTCAGCTTCCTTGGAGCTAGCTTCAAATGCTTGGTTTTTAGCTGGAATTGATTTATTTTTACTATTTGCCATCTTAAAGCCTCCTTCAAATGAATTGCCGCAATCACTAGGCAGGATTAGGGTATCCAACTTGTGCGGAAATCATTTACTGCAATACAAATAGACCGAGCCTCTTATAGCAAGCTCAGTCTGTTTGTCGCACGCTTATCATTATTTAACGCTAACTACATGCTCCTGGCATTCTGTAGAGCAGAAGCCATGCATGGTTTCGTGACATTCCTCGCAAACGATATGCTGCAAATGACAGGAATCATCGGCACAGTTAATGTATACGTCAGCTGGTTGCTCGCAGTGATAACATTTGCCTACAACAACAGCTTCATCCGTCTGATTAATGACGACAGACGTTCTCTCATCGAATACATAACATTTACCATCGAACAGCTTACCTTGTACTTCCTCGTCCTTGCCGTAGGTTACAATGCCGCCCTCCAGCTGGTATACATCGTTGAAGCCCTCACTCATCATCACACCAGTAAGCTTCTCGCAGCGAATTCCGCCTGTACAATAGGTAAGAATTGGCTTATCCTTAAAATCTGCCATATTTTCACGCAGCCATTTCGGAAACTCCTTGAACGTCTCCAGGTCAGGCCTAATGGCATTTCGGAAATGACCTAAATCGTATTCATAATCGCTTCTTCCATCCAGCACGATCACATCTTCTTTTTGCAAATATTCATGAAATTCCTTCGGTGAAAGACGGGTGCCGCTAAAAGTATTAGGGTCCAAGGGCTTGTCATAACGCAAGGTTACAAGCTCTTTCTTATAGCGAACGAATAGTTTTTTGAACGCATGCTGCTCGGCTTCGTCAATCTTGAACACCATGTCCGCGAAAAGTGGATTCATGCGCATATGCGCGATATATTGTTCCGTTTGCTCCATTGTGCCTGAGAGTGTCCCGTTAATGCCTTCATCGGCAATCAGGATACGACCCTTTACGTTCAATGACTTGCAATATGCAAGATGCTCGGCAGCAAATAGCTCCGCATCAGGTACAGCTACAAATTTATAATACAATAAAACTCGATATGGATTAGTATCGTTCATCTTCGTCTTTCCTTTCCGCTAAGCAAATTAAAGCATTCTATATTATAGTTGACCTGCTTCAAAATTTCAATAGAAATTGTTTTTCGAACCTTTTCTATTTTTGAGACCAATCTATCTTGTAAACAAATAGAGGAGGGGTACGATGAAAAAAGGATTTATTATCATTTTAATGCTCATGCTGCTATCCGCATGCTCGAATGCAAAGCAAAGTATACCACAAGATTATATCACAGAAATCACAAGTACTGATTTAAGCAAGGAGCAAGCAGGCGATATACAGCTAGGGGATTCAGCGCAGGTTTTGAATGAAAAAAAAGGCAAGCCTGATGGTCAATTTGATATCAAATTGAAAAATACAGGAAATTATGATACCCCTCAACAAGCTTGGGAATATCGTGATTATAATTACACAGTAAGAGACTCAAAGGTTAAAAGCTATAGCTTACTAGCTGAATCCGCTACCGAAAAGGGAGCACAGCTTGGAAATTCTATCAAAGGTGTTAAGGAGCTATATGGAGAAGGAAGTTATACAAGACAAATTGGTGATTTTGAAGCCGTTGGTTATATCGATAAAGAGAATGAATGGGTCATCGAGTTTTTTGTCGATCAGGATAAAGTAACGGGTATTATCGTGAGTGAACTATCATTATTTCAAAACTGAGGAATAAGAAAGCCAGCTCATGAGCTGAATGTCGTATCGGGAGGGGAAAAATTTGAAGGATTCGGATATCCATCACTGGTTAACTTTACTATTACAAGATGATCCAGAAGCCTTTCGGGTTGTATATGAAAAAACAGCTGATCATATTTATCGGACCGTCTATTACCTAGCCACTAATAAAAGTGAGGTTAACGATATTGTAAGTGAAATCTATATTTCGATGCTGCATGCTCTGCCGAAATACGATCACAATAGACCCTTTCGGGCGTGGTTAAATGGGTTAATTATTAATCAGGTTAATCATTGGAATAGAAAAGGCTGGCAACGACTTCGTTTGTTTACCCGTAATAAGCAGCTGCAGATCACACCTAACTGGAAAAAACCGGACGAGATAGCTATTGAGGCGGAGCAAAAAAATAATATACTTCAGCTCGTAAATGGCTTGTCTGCCAAGCTAAGGGAGGTCATTGTGCTCCGATACTATCAGGATTGCTCCTTTGAAGAAATTGCGAGTACGCTTGAAATACCGTTAGGCACTGCGAAATCAAGACATCATGAGGCGATAAAAAAACTGCGTAACCGTACCGTTAATTCCCAATTTTTCAAGGAGGCGTTTCATCATGTCGATTGAAGAAGAGCTGACGGAGGCGTATAAGCAATCTACTTCGAGGCTAAAGCGGCCATCTGAGCTGGATACCCAAATCGAGGAGCTGTTCCGAAAGCAAAGCTATAAAGAAAAAACGAAGGTGCATGCGATGAAAAAAACATGGGCTCTTCGTATTATTGCTGCAGGGCTTTTGCTAACGATCTTGGGTTTTTCCGTACCGTATATGATTTCTTTAAAGGATAATATTGTTACTTATGTTATACAATCCAACCAGGTCAGAAGCTACGACAAGGAACAGGCCATACATATCCGTGACTCCACTCAGCAAATGAAGCAATCATTGGCCGTTGATGGAAGAGGAATTTTCTATGCTAAGGAATTAAAGAATCTTCTACCGAAAACAAATCTTCCTTCTGTTATCGTGGTCCCCAATCCATACCTATGGTTGAGTGAAAAGGAATGGGAGGAGCAATTGCTGCAAGCGGATGCTGAGCTGCAATTGCCTAGCACGCTTTCTGAAGCTTTGTTGTTTTTGGGAGGTCAGAAGGAACATCCCTTTGGAGGTTTTCTGTCCATTAACGACTTAAGTTTTGTTGACGAACTAATGGCTCGTGTTAAGGAAGAAAATCTGGAGCAAGCGTGGATTGCTTTGCCGTCGGATAGTGATAAGCGGAATCCGGTTTTCACAACGCTGTATAAAAACCAAGCGGATGAGCGTATTTATATTACGATGGAATTATTTTCTGATAAAAGTCAGATTCAAACGATCGCACCTGTTACAAAGCAAGAGCAATTACTTATTGGGAAACAACCCGTTACTTACACGCTCACAGAGCCCTTTTTGTTTAGCGATTCCGACCTGTATCAGTCGGTATTTTGGTTAGATTCGCTGGGGGATAAAACGGTCATGTATACGGTAGGAAGTCCGGAGGCTGAGATCGGCAAGACTGAATTGACGAGCATTGCAGAACAATTTGTGCATTAATGATTCGGGAGGCATGCGAAAATGCCACTGTACAAGGTTTCAACGCGAGGACATTTCGTTACAATACTGCTAGGCGCATGGCTGGTGGTAGGCATTTTCATTGATGGCTACGCTCATAACCACGGTGCTGTAGAAACATTTTTCACGCCATGGCATGCCATATTGTACAGTGGTTTTCTGGCTTGTGCCTTATGGATAGTCGGATTGATTATTTATAGTAAAAAGAAGAATGGCTCCTCTTGGAAGCATCCCATTCCAATCGGTTATGAGCTTGGACTGCTTGGTGTCATCGTTTTCCTCATTGGCGGAGTATGCGATATGGTATGGCATATCGTTTTTGGCATAGAGGTAAGCATTGAAGCGCTGCTCAGTCCGTCGCATCTTGCTTTAATGCTCGGTGCGATCTTAATCATATCTAGCCCCTTTCGGGCGGCATGGAGAGAGCAGAATGAATCTCAGCCGACTTGGAAAACTTTTTTACCATGTTTATTGTCCTTATCGCTATCGGTTGCGACTGTTAATTTTTTTCTAATGTATATCTGGACGTTTCGCTATAATCTGCCTGTTCCGAAAGTTATTGAGTGGTATACGGACAATTCCAGTTATCTATTCGCTCATCGCATGGTGGAGGACGCACAAATACGGGGATTAACTTTTATTTTATTGAATACGCTGCTGTTTATGTATCCTGTACTTCTCTTATTGAAAAGATGGAAGCCTCCTTTCGGTACTATTACCTTTTTATTCGTGCTTATTTCAGGACTGATGGGCGTACTGGATGGTTTTTATCAAATACATGGATTAATCATTTCATTGGTTGCAGGACTTAGCGCGGATTTACTTTTACTTTGGCGTCGTTCGGAAAATAATGCTCTGAGGAGCAGCCGCTTGGTTGCCGTATTTACTCCTATCGTTCTATGGGGGAGCTATTTTGGCTGGATGGCTTCTACAGGAGGAATTGGTTGGGAGCCGGAGCTGTGGGTAGGCTCCATCGTTCAAGCTTCGCTGCTTTCCCTTGGACTCAGCCTTTTGGCCATTTCACCTGAAAGAGGAAGTAAATGAAACGTATGCGAATGATTTCGGTACTTATAGTTCCTCTACTTATTTTGATGTTAGCAGCTACTGGCTGTACTTCAACCACTTTAAAAAATGTCGATATGGAGCCGTCTACTCAAGGTTTGCTGGCTGCTCTTCAGAAGGAGCAAATGACAGCAGCGTCCGATTTAGGCTATCAGGTTACGATTACTGACATAACGGAGAGTGAGCCTCGCATCGGCAAGTCTGATCTTTACCTGCATGTATTGGATTCCGCTGGTCAGCCTGTCACTGAGTTTAAGGAAGACATGACAAAGCTTATGCATCTGATCGCTGTCAGTAAGGATCTGTCTTCGTTTCAGCATGTTCATCCTGAGCTGGTGGAGGGTAATCTATTTCACGCACAGCTTGATTTCCCATTTGCTAGTCCCTATTTAGTGACTACCGAATTTCGGCCAAATAAGGCAGAAGCAACGGTCCATAAACAGTGGCTTCAGATCAGTGGGACGGAGACTTCGAATGAGCCCTTATTGCCTGAACAAGTTTGGCAAAAAGAGATGAATGGTTTGCAAATTACTTTATCTGCAAGCCCAGCATTATCAGAAATGAAAGCCGGTCAAATGGTCATGCTGCTCTTCCGAATCATGGATACGGAGACCGGTAAGCCGATCAACAAAATCGAACCATTTCTCGGTACCTCTGGCCATTGTGTCATTTTGAGCAGCGATGCGCAGCAATACGTCCATGCGCACGCAATGGAAGCGATGAGTGGGGGAGCGAATGTCATGTTCCATACGGTATTTCCGCAGAAAGGAATTTATAAGCTGTGGGGACAGTTTCAGTATAATGGAGAAGTCATTACCGTTCCTTTTGTTGTGAAGGTCAACTAATTGATTGGCTTTATCTATGAGCGTGTTTTTTAAGACAAATACAAAGCAGCAGCCCTCACTTCATGTTGAAGTGAGGGCTGCTGCTTTTTCAGCATGAAGGCAGAAAATAAAGGATCTTAAATCTGTACCACTTTAACTAAAAAATGGGGTCTAATTTTCTTCTTAGTTCTCTATTACAATTAAAACTATCATCACTGCTTAGGTTCAACGGTACCTGTATTTTACCTGTTACGGGATCCTAAGAACGTAATACTTGCCTAATGTCTATTTTGGTTAAGAAGAGGGAGGTTATTATACTTAAACTTAAAACATGGAAAACGAGCAAGCGAAAAATAGAGAGGAGAGTTATTTGGGAAAGACAACATCTTGCGAAGATATTAATGAATGCGCTACCATTTTTGAATGCTAACAGCTGCTGGACTTGAATAAATCGTAAAACTATTTAGGAGGGATTTGAAAAAATGAAGAAAATCCTCACTCTATTCACTGCACTAGCATTAGTATGCTCCACACTAGCCTTATATTCTCCCAGCAAGGTGAATGCTGCCGAGACGAATCTGCCAAGTGCTTTCCTAAAAACCGATGGCAAGATATTGCGCGACAATAATGGTACTGGCAACAAGGTAGTACTAAGAGGTACAAATGCAGGTTCATGGCTGGTTCAGGAAGGCTGGATGGGTGCTACGAATGCACCGGATCAGTTGACGATGATCAAAACTTTCACGACACGCTTCGGCGAAGAAAAAGCATTAACTTTAATTAAAGCTTACGAGGATTCCTGGTGGCAGGAGCAGGATTTCGACAATATTAAAGAAATGGGCATGAATACGATCCGGTTGCCATTCGGCTACTTTGAAATGTTGAATGAAGACGGGACTATGAAATCTACCGCTTTTGACAGAATGGATTGGTTCATTAATGAGAGTGCGAAGAGAGGGCTCTACGTCATTCTCGATATGCACGCGGCTCCTGGCTCGCAAAACGGCAAAGATCATTCCGGCGACATTTCTATTCCGGATAAAGGGAATTTGTTCAAGAATGAAACGAACATGGCTAAAACTGTCTTTCTGTGGGAGCAAATCGCAGAGAGATATAAAGGGAATCCAACGATTGCTACCTATGATTTACTAAATGAACCAGGCGGAGCATTACACAAAGAACAATGGGATTTTTACGATACGCTGTACAAAGCTATTCGCGCTATAGATCCAGACCATATTATTACGGTTGAATCGATATGGGAACCAATGGATATGCCTGATCCTGCTTTATATGGCTGGGAAAATATTATCTATTCCTACCATTTCTATGGCTGGAATAATACGAATAGCTCCATATCTCAAAAAACGTTCACCGATTCAAAGGTTCCTATGGTAAATGAGTTAACGAAATATAATGTGCCTTTGCTGGTAGGCGAGTTCACCTTGTTTAGCAATCTTCAGAGCTGGGAATACGCGCTGAATCTTTATGAGGAGCAGGACTGGATGTGGACGACTTGGTCGTACAAAACCGTCAATCAAGGCAGCTGGGGGCTTTATAATGGCAATCCAAGCAAGGTGAACATTAATACGGATTCTTACGAAACGATTTTATCAAAATGGAGTAATGTGGATACGGCAAGGGCTTTCTCGAAAAACCATTATTACGCCGATACGATCAGCAATTTTGCAGACCCTGCGAGAAGTACGACTAACTCGAAAGAATGGTATCAAAATTTTGAAGGTGAAACGGTTGTGGAAGCAGGTGCAGACTCCACAGCCTCAGTTGATAGTGAAAGAGCGATTGGAACGGGGAATTCCGCTAAGCTTGTTGTGACTGGCAGTGCAATTCCTACTGGCACACAGCAATATGTAAGCATCAAGCCAGCGGATGCTGAAACGTTTGATGCTAGTTTTGCCAAGTATCTTATTATTAACGGTTACAATGCTACATCAACAGCACGTACCGTATATGTTACGTTCGTCGATAAGAATGGAAAGCTGTCATCAACGGTTCAAACACATGGAAATACAACTTTGCTATCCAATCAGTGGTCCAAAACAGCTCTGCTCTTAAGCAGTGCAGGCACAAATGCAGATCTTAGCGAGATTAAGGAAATCCGTATTGCTATGAGATATGCTGGTACGTATAATTTCGATAATATTTTCTTCGGCCAATCCTTCTCAGATACGTTGCCAGCATCAGCAGTGCCACTTCAAGCAACTGCGACATTGACAGGATCTGAAAGTGTTACAGCTGGCTTGAATGTAGATTTGACTTACGGCTTGAAAAATACGAATAAAGAAATTATCGCGCAGGACGTGACTATTTCGTATGACTCAAGCAAGCTGGAATTTGTTCCAGATCCAATATCATTAAACGAAGACAGATTCGTAGTAGCTGATTATGAAAATTCTCCTGGACATATTCGTATATTAGGCGTACATCTAGAGGATTATCAAGTGTCACCGAATAAGGAGCTTATGAAGCTTACGTTCCATGCGCTGCCGGATGCGTCCGCAGGTTCAACTTCCATTACAGTATCTAACGTCATTGTTGCTGATGGAAATGGTGTTGAAACGACACTTACTGGTGAGACTCACCAACTGCAAATTAATGTACTCGATAAAGCAGTACTTCATACACTAATCTCGCAAGCGCAGGCCGCACATGATTCGGCAATAGAAGGCAAGTTAATTGGCCAATATCCTGCCGGAACGAAAGCAATTCTACAAACAGCGATTAATGCAGCAAATGCGGTCGCACAATACACCAATGTAACGCAAGATACAATCGCACAAGCGACTAGCGATTTGGCCGCAGCTCTTCAAAGCTTCCAAGGCTCGGTTATTGTATCAATACCTGGCGATATTAACGATGATCAACGTGTAAGCGTTGGAGACTTGGCAGTGATGGCTAAGTCATATGGTATGAAATCAACGGATGCTGGATGGTCTCTCGTCAGCAAGTACGATTTGAATGGTGATAATCAAATTGACATCGTTGATCTTGTGATGCTTTCAAAAATGATTTTAAACTGGTAATCAGCAAGCAATAAAAAAGATTCATGCAAGGGGAAATGGTCGATCATTTCCCCTTCTTTTTATCAGAAAGGGTGAGATCTATATGAATTGGAGGCTCCTTCTTGTATGCTTTTGTTTCATCCTCTGCTTGCCTACAATCGTTTGGGCTAAGGAGATGCCTTCTTTATATTTGCAGGTGGATAGTCAAGGCACTAAAGTAGGACAAACGATTGCAGTTTCTGTTTTTGGAAAGGAGCTTGAGGATGTATACGGATATGAATTGAACTTACAATTTGATCCTAAGCGGTTTAATGTGAAGAGCGTCGCTAGTCCGATCACGGGCTTCTCGGTTCCGCCTATCGTTACAAACGGGCTTCTCACTTTTGCCCATACCAAGGTTGGACGCAATACGACTGGCGATAACGGAACGGTAAAGCTCGCTGTCATTACTTTTGAGAGTCGTATGGAAGGGGAATCCCGATTAGAACTTAAAGACGCCAAGCTAATTAATAGTCAGCTTGCTGAGACGAAGATAACGGGAACCAGCGGATTGAGTATAAAAATCACTCCAAACGCCAACCTTTCATTTCATGATATTGAAAAGCATTGGGCGAAGGAAGATATTCTGAGGGGGGCATCACTCGGATTGATTAATGGGTTCCCAGACGGAAGCTTTAAGCCGCAAAATCTTGTGAATCGCGCTGAGTTTACAACGATGCTGACACGGGTGCTGAATTTAGCTGAAGGTGATAAGCTTGGTTTTGCAGATGAACAGAAGATTCCGGATTGGGCCAAATCATCCATATCGGCTGCTGTGGCTGGAGGCATCGTAAAGGGATACCCAGATGGAACCTTCCGACCTAGCAGCAACATATCTAGAGTGGAGATGGCTGTGATGGCAGTGCGGGCAGCTGGTGTCACTGAAGGGGCAGGCCAAGCTCTGACGTTTGAAGACGCTGATGAAATTCCGATATGGGCCAAACCTGCCGTGACGTCAGCAGTAGATCAACATCTAATCCAGGGCAGAGGCAACAATCGATTCGTATCATTAGATCATGCGACTCGAGCAGAGGCTTTGAAGATTGTTTTAAATTTATATGATTTAATTCGTGATAACCAGAATATTGAATCCTAATTTGTTGAAAATAAGAAGAGCCTCTTTTGCCAATAAAGAGGCTCTTCTTATTGTTATTGAAGCAGCTCTGTAAACCGAGTAGCGGCAATAGACAGAGTAGAGTCACGCCTAGCAGCGAAACCGACTGCCCGCGGAGAAATCGGCTCCTTCGTATGGAGCTGAAACAGCTTTCCTTCGGCGAGCTCCTGCTTCACAAAGGATTGGGTAACGAACGCTGCTCCGTAGCCGCGTCCCGCAAGCTCAATCAGCATATCCATACTGCTTAGCTCCATATCAGCATCCGCTTGGATACCTTGTGAGGAAAACCATTGATCCACATACTTTCTTGTGCTGCTCCCTTCGGAGAGCAGCAGGAGCGGGAGATTTGAAAGCTCATGAGCAGTAAGAGGCTTCTGAGACAGATGCTGATAAGCGTGTCCTACGACAAAACAATCTTGAATATTTGCAAGATGCTGTACGGTAAGCTCATGATCAGCAAATGGGAAATGAACGATTCCGACATCAATTTGACCTGTTTTCAGCCGTTCTCTAATATCAGAGGTTTTTCCTTGCGAGAGGCGAATGCGCACCTCAGGATATTCAGCGTGGTACGTATCCAGAAGCGGGAGAACGAAATGCTTGATGATCGGACCGCTTGCACCTATTCTAAGCTCACCCGCAGACAGTTCTTTAAGCTTCTGCAGCCTATCTTCACCGGATTGAAGTGTCGTAAAGGATTTCTCTACATATTTGAATACCTCCATACCTTCTGAAGTAAGCTTCACGCCCTTCGATAATCGATCAAAGAGCTTCACCTCCAGCTGGGCTTCTAGCTGCTTAATGGCATAGCTAACCGATGGCTGCGTAATATGCAGCTCCTGTGCAGCTCTTGTTAAATTGCCTAATTTAGCGGTATGCCAAAAAATGCGGTACCAATCCATATTCATATTCATGATATCAATCCTATCTATATCAAAGTCGTTAAATTTTGATTTCATTTATTGCATATCAAAAATTATAATGGACTTATAACGATAGCGTCAAAGCTAAATTCAAGGAGGAACAATAAATGGCAGGAAGCACGTACGGCAGCAGCTTTAAAATAACGACTTTTGGTGAATCGCACGGTGAGGCTGTTGGAGTAATCGTAGATGGTGTTACGCCAGGCGTAGAGCTCGATGAGTCTTATATACAAATCCAAATGGACCGCAGAAAGCCGGGACAATCATCGGTAACCTCACCTCGTAAGGAATATGATGTCATAAGTATTTTGTCAGGCATGTTTGAAGGGAAAACGACGGGAACACCGTTATTTATTATGCTCCACAACAAAGATATGAGACCTGACGCTTATAGCGATATTCAATACTCCTTTCGTCCAGGCCATGCCGACTATACGTATTTGCAAAAGTATGGCCTTCGTGATCATCGCGGAAGCGGGAGAGCATCGGGAAGGGAAACTGCTGGACGTGTCGCTGGAGGAGCCGTGGCGCGCAAGCTTTTGGAGAATAAAGGGGTTAGCGTTGTTGCTTACACGAAGGAAATCGGCGGGATTAAGTGTGATTCCTTCCATGAGGACGAGATTGAGAAAAATCCAGTAAGAGCTTGTGATCCAGAAGCTGCAAAACGTATGGTAGAAAAGATTGAGTATCTAGCATCGATCGGAGACAGCTGCGGAGGAATTGTTGAATGTAGAATTAGAGGCTTGAAGCCAGGTATTGGCGAGCCCGTATTTGATAAGCTGGATGCTGAGCTTGCGAAGGCTATGCTGTCGATAGGCGCTGTGAAAGGGATTGAATTCGGCGCAGGCTTCGCAGCAGCAGAAATGCTTGGCAGCGAGCATAATGATGAAATGAGCAAGGATGGTTTCTTAAGCAATAACGCAGGTGGAATCGTTGGCGGGATCAGCACTGGCGATGAAATTGTTTTTCGGATAGCGGTTAAACCGACTTCATCCATTTCATTGCCGCAGCAAACGATCGACATTCATGGACAGGAGAAAACGATTGAGACGATCGGACGTCATGACCCTTGTATTTGCCCGCGTATTATTCCAGTAGTTGAAGCGATGGCCTGCATCGTCGTTGAGGATTTAATGAAAAGACAAGCAGCGATGTTTGAATAGTTATAATGGGGGTCATGTATTTTCGAGTTGCTTTGTCTCCCCAGTCTTGTGATATGCTTATCACGATAAGTGATGAGAGGAGACTGTATAATGAAGCCAACTGTGTTTATCGATCGCAAGCTGCCTAGAGAGGTCGAGGATTACATAGCCGAACATTGTATAATTGACAAGTGGGAAGGAAATGAGTCCATTCCACGCCAGCTTCTTTTTGAAAAATTAGCCAATACGAACGGTTTGCTGACAGCAGGGACAGCCATTGATGCTGAATTGCTTGAGCGTGCCCCGCATTTGAAGGTAGTAAGCAGTATGAGTGTTGGTTACAATCATTTTGATCTTGCTGCGATGAAGGCAAAGGGGATTATGGGTACGAATACTCCTCATGTCTTAAATGATACCGTTGCTGATTTGGCGCTGGCTCTCATGCTTGGAGCAGCAAGACGCGTTGCTGAGCTGGATCGTTATGTGAAAGACGGCAGCTGGAAGAAGGGCGACGGCACGAAGCTGTTCGGGATAGACGTGCATCATGCGAAGCTTGGCATTATTGGGATGGGACGTATCGGCGAAGCAGTAGCGCGTCGAGCTAGATTCGGTTTTGATATGGAAGTATCATACTATAATCGCAGTCGCAAGCCAGAGGCGGAAGAGAAGCTTGGCGTTCGCTATTCTGAATTAAATGAGCTGCTCGCTGCTTCAGATTTTGTTGTAATGCTTGCTCCTTTAACAGCGGAGACGAATAAGCTTATCGGAAAAAAAGAATTTGAAATGATGAAGCCTTCATCGATTTTCATTAATATATCCCGTGGTCAAACGGTCGATGAGCAAGCATTAGTTGAGGCGCTGCAAGCCGGGACGATAGCAGCTGCTGGACTTGATGTTTATGAGAAGGAGCCGATTGAAACGAATCATCCTTTTCTTCAAATGGCTAACGTACTGACGCTGCCGCACATTGGCTCTGCTACGACACAAACTAGAAATGATATGGCTATGCTTGCCGCTCAAAATTTGGTCAGTGCACTAACCGGTCAAACCCCTCCTAACCTTGTGGATGAGCTGAGTGTCTAGAAGCTTTTGCAGCAATCATTCTAATTATTTATTAGGTAATAGAGATTATCTATTGGATACCTTTTGCAAAGGATGCTAAAGTGGAATAAATGTAATTCCGATTAACCACATCGGCATTAAACAGGAACTAAAAACGATGCAGAGGTGAAATAGATGAGCGAGGTTTATCGGTTAGCCACATTAGAGGACGCGCCAGCTCTTCTTCATGTCATTTATGAAGCATATGTTACGATTAGGGAGCTAGAGCTTCATTGGCCGGCAGCACATGCTGATTTGGCTTTAATTCAAGACAATATTAGCGCTAATGAATGTTATGTTCTTGAGCTTAACGGCGTTGTTGCAGCAACAGTTACTTTATCCAAAGGCAATGAAGTGAAGGCAGTAACGGACTTTCCATTTATTAAGTGGTTTGCAGTAGACCCTGCCTATCAAGGCGCAGGCTTAGGCGATAAGCTGTTGACCTTTGTGGAGCAATCGATCATTCGGGATCAGGTTGGAGCTGCAGCTGTTACGCTTGCTACTGCTGAGAAGCATCCGTGGCTGCTTCCTATGTATGAGCGTAGAGGCTACGAACGGCTTCATGTGTTTGATTTCGATAACGGCGATGGGCCAATGCATTTATTGCGTAAAATTGTTAATTCAGCTTTGTATGAGCAGGAGCTGCACGAAAAAACAAAACAGATTGTTAATAGCACTAGCGAGTAAAGCTTCCAGCTGGTGGAGCAATCGATACAGAGGAGAGTCTCACCTTATACAGGTGGGCTCTTTCTTGTATTTACTATATAGTTTTAGAAACCTATGGTAAGGAAATAACGACCTGCAGGGTTAGTTCGTTTAGGCAATAGCGCTATAGGACGAGGCTACGCTGCAGTTTGTACAACGTAATCGACGTTACTTGCCTAACTAGGGTACGTACACTGTACTTTGTGCAATAGATGGCCTATTCTAGGGCGATATTCGTTGGTTTGGAGCTCATTCTACTGCATAATTACAATGTAGCCAACCGAAACAGCTCTCATGTGAGGTTTATAGTGTAATAAGTGCAGTCTAGGCTGCTTCTCCTCAAACGAGAAGTGTTCGCCTTTGCAGCCGTATTCTAACCTTTACATGTCTTAGGAAATCAAAGAATCTGGCTGCAACAGCAATCGTGGGAACAATCTTCTCATGCAGCGCCCAAAACGTAAATGTTTAGTTCAACTTATATAGTTAAAAATTATCATTAGAATAGGAGGCTATCGTAAGTGAAGCTGCTGCTTATTGGAGCTACAGGAAAGACGGGGCAACATATTCATCATTTTTTGGAGGATAGGGGGATCGAGACTAAGCGGTTCGTACGTTTGCCAGAGCAGGTGGAATCAGGCTGTTTTCTTGGGGACATTCGAAATTCGCAGGATGTAGTCGAGGCAATGGCAGGAGTAGATGGAATCATTTGCGCATTAAATACAGAAGGCAATGGAACGCTGATTAGCGGTATCACTCATATCATTCGTGCGATGCAGAAGTTAGAGGTGAAAAGGATTGTAACGATAGGTACGGCAGGAATTCTTCAAAGTGAGCTGCAGCCAGAGCTGCTAAGATTTCGATCGACTGAGAATAAACGGGTGAATCATGCTGCTGCTATGGAGCATGAGCAAGCCTACCTTGCTTTAGCGAAAACCGATTTGGAGTGGACAGTCGTATGCCCAACAAGGCTCATTCAAGCTAATCATACAAGCGTATATCGTGTCCGCAAAAATATTCTACCTTCGGCAGGCTCGGAAATCTCATTCGCAGACACGGCTGAATTTGCTGTGTCCGAATATTTGAATAAAGCATTTGTTCAGGAGAGAGTCGGCATTTGCTACTAACAATAGGAAGTTAACAAAAACCTGAATTCCTCTTTTCGAAGGATTCAGGTTTTTGGGTTATTTTAAAATATAAGTTTCACATGTATACTCCGCCTATATTTCTCCGGAATGAAACGCGCCACCGCTATAAGGACGGCGACAGCCGTTTCACCTTGAACATTAGACTTGATCAAGCTTCAATACCTCCACACGGTTCGAGAAAAAGGTAGCGCCGCCGCCCATATCCGCCAAACGCTGAGGTGTAAGGGAATTGACAGCCTGATGTCCCTTATTCTTATCATCCCACCATAGCCCCTGCGTAACGAGTACACCTGGAAGTACGTCTTGGCCAATTCGGAGTGTAATTTCAAGCTCCCCTCGGTCATTGCGTATTCTGACGCGTTCACCGTCAAGCAGTCCAAGCTTCTGTGCATCATCTTGATGCATATGCAGCTGAGGCTCCTTCTCCAGCTTCTGGAGACGTTCTTGATTAGCAAAGGTCGAGTTGATAAAGCTATGGTTTGGACCCGTGGTCAGCCAAAATGGATAGGTTTCCGGCTCGGAAAGCGGCGTATGATCAGGAACAGGAGAAAGGCCCTTTTGAAGCATCGCTTCTGAATACAGCTCTATTTTTCCAGTCGCAGTCGGAATCATCGAAGTAATCGCTCGGAGCTTATTCCCGCCAGCCTTCATCCACGTATTCGCTTTAAGCGTGTCGAATGTGATGCCCTCCAAGAAAGGGTTGTGATCGCTGTCCAAAGCTTGTGAAATCATTTGCTCCTCTGTTAAATCGAACACTTCCGTCTCGAAGCCAAGCATTAGCGCTAATTCCTTAAAGAGTGTGAAATTCGATTTGCATTCCCCCATTGGCGGCAAAATCGGCTCATGAAGCTGCAAATACAGATGCCAGTATGAGGTATACAAATCTAAGTTTTCAAAATGAGTAGTTGCAGGCAATACAATATCCGAATATTTGCAAGTATCTGTTAAAAATAAATCATGCGTAATCGTAAAAAGATCCTCTCGCAGCAGACCTGCTCGAACACGGTTCTGGTCCGGTGCCACGACTGCCGGATTGCTATTATAGACGAAAAGCAGCTTGACAGGGGATTCCAGATTAAGCAAGGCATCTCCCAATTGATTCATATTAACGGTTCTAACGTTAGGATCGGGCATTAAATCTGGACGCTCAAGCTTCTCTGCATTTAGCCGCGAGTACCAGCTGTTTCCTTTCATCGCACCGCCGCCGCGCAGGCTCCATTGACCTGTTAGCGCAGGCAGGCAGGAGATCGTTCTCACGACCATTCCACCGTTGTCATGGTGTTGGAGCCCGTTGCCAATACGAATAAAGGAAGGGGAGGTTGTCCCATAAAGACGGCCCAGCTCTTCCACTTCTGCCGCGGGTACACCTGTAATCGCTTCTACATGCTCAGGTGTATAATGTGCCGCTTGCTGAGAAAGCTCCTCATAGCCAATCGTATGCTGCTTAAGAAATGATCTATCGGCTAAACCATCCCGGATAATAACATGCATCATGCCAAGAGCGAGAGCGGCATCGGTTCCTGGACGTACGTGAATGAAACGATCTGCAAAGGCCGAGGTGCGGTTGCGATGAACGTCGATATGAATAATTTGGGCTCCGTTTTTGCGCGCTTCGGTTGCTAGCATCGTTTGATGCATATTAGTCGATACTAAATTGCAGCCCCAAATAATAAACAGCTTTGTATGCACCGTATCCTCAGGATCGATACCTATGGAGCCGCCCATCGTGTACGAATAACCTTTTGCGCCCGCAGCATTGCATATCGCTCGATCGAGCTGGCTGGCGCCAAGCCGGTGGAAGAAGCGACGATCCATGCTCTCTGAATTGAGCACACCCATATTGCCATAAAAGCTGTAAGGCAGAATGGCTTCCGCGCCGTGCTCGTCAATGATATTGCTCATGCGAGAAATAATTTCCGCATAGGCTGTTTCCCAGGAGATGCGTTCGAACGCAAGCTCACCTTTAGGACCTGAGCGCCGCATCGGAAATAGAAGCCGCTCTGGATGATAGACGCGGTCATTTAACTGCCGGACCTTGTTGCATAATGCTCCGCGGGTAATGGGATGCTCAGTATCACCTGTTATTTTAGTGATGATTCCTTCTTCGAAGGTTATGCTGAGACCGCATGTATCGGGGCAATCAAAAGGACAAACGGAACGTGTGGTTCCATTAAGTGTAGAAGTACTCATCGTCGTTCACTCCGTTCGAAATTCATCATGATTCACTTCCATCTTACCATAACAATAACGGCCTTTTTTATTATTACCAACTTATTGTCTATTGACAGTATCTTACTTGTCATGTAACATTCGAATGAATGAATACAATTTTCATTAACTAAATAATTCGTATAACCTCACGGAAATGGCTTAAAAGGGTGAGGGTTTCTACGGGAAGCCTTAACTTCCTAACTACGAATATGCGATCATTTTTTAATGATCTTATATTCTTAGTTAGGATTTTTTTGTTTATATTGCAGGTTTTAATACCAACAGGAGGAGAATTACAACACATGAAATATATTTTATCCGTATTTTTTGGAGCGGCCAGCTACGGCATATTGTCAACAATTGTAGTTCTAGCATATGGCAACGGCTATAAGCTAGGCGAGGTCGTAGGCAGCCAGCTGCTTACTGGATTTATTCTCGCATGGATGCTAGCGTTATTTATGAAATGGCGTGATGCCAAAGGCAAGGGAGTCAGCAAGCGCTCGATAGCAAGCGCTACGAACCATTCCAAAAAAATGACATGGAAACAACGCCTGCTTCTAATGGCAGCAGGTACGCCAACAGCGATTACTGGAATACTGTATTATCAATCACTTCAATATATCCCAGCTTCTTTGGCCATTATTTTATTATTCCAATTTACTTGGATTGGAGTTTTAATTCAAGCGATAAGTCAACGAAAGCGTCCAAACGGCATTATGCTCTTAACGATTGCGATCTTGTTTGGTGGAACGATGCTTGCAGCAGGCCTTATCGAGCAGGGGGCAGGTAAATTTAATGCCACAGGAGTAGTGCTTGGGCTGCTTTCAGCCCTTAGTTATTCCTTATTTATTTTGTTTAGCGGGAAGGCTGTTCCTTCTGTCCATCCTGCTTATCGCAGTGCTTGGATGATTACTGGTGGTTTGGTGCTCGTATTTATTTTGTTCCCGCCTGCATTTTTATTTAATGGGCTGCTTTGGAGCAGCTTAATGTTCTATGGGTTTTTGCTCGGACTGTTTGGGGCCTTTATTCCACCTGTATTGTTCGCCATTGGCGTGCCTCATATAGGTGAAGGAATGGCAGGAATTCTTGGAGCATCAGAGCTGCCCGTTGCTGTCATGCTTTCTGCATTCATTCTGAATGAGCATGTTAGTGTACTTCAATGGGCGGGTGTGGCAGTTGTTCTAATCGGAATTGCAATACCAGAGCTTATTAAACGCAAACGCAAGCTTAATGGGTTTAGCTTGCAGCAGAATTAGCTTGAAAACAGCGAGCTGTACTAAAATAAGCTATAATTAGAGAAACGATGATAAGGGATTGATAAGCTGCATATGAATAAGAAGCTTTTGTTTTTTGATATTGACGGCACATTAGTTGATCATGAAAAAAAGATTCCCCCTTCTACAAAGCAGGCCATTGCACAATTGAAACAAGCAGGGCATGAAATTGTAATCGCCACAGGCAGAGGCCCTTTTATGCTGAAGTCAGTAAGTGAGGCATTGCATATTGAATCCTACGTTAGCTTTAACGGCTCCTATGTCGTTTATAATGGCGAGGTTGTTTACAGTCATCCTATCGATACAGCTCGCTTGAAGGAGCTATCACAAATTACGATTGAAAATAAGCATCCGCTTGTATATATGACCCCAGAAGGCATGCGCACGAATACGGATCAAAGCGCGTACTTGGATGCTGTTGATGAGCCGTTAAAGCTGCGGCTGCCGCAAGTGGAGCCCGATTATTATATGGGAAAAGAGATTTATCAATGTCTGCTGTACTGCAAGGAAGAGGATGAAGGGTATTATAAAAGCAATTTCTCCGAATTTGGCTACAACCGTTGGCATCCATACGGAAGTGATATTCTTCCACCTGGAGGCTCCAAGGCGAGAGGCATTCAGGCGCTTATTGAGCGAGCGGGTGTGAGAGATGAGGATGTTTATGCATTTGGTGATGGACTAAATGATCTTGAAATGCTGCAATATGTTTATCACAGCGTAGCAATGGGCAATTCTCCGGATATCGTAAAGGAAGCAGCTCGGTATATTACGAAGGATGTAGCAGAGGATGGTATTTTACACGGCTTAAAAATGCTTGGTTTGTTGAAAGACTAGTATATAATAAAAAAGAGAGGCTGATCTCCTAGAGATCAGCCTCTCTTTCCCTATTTAATTACGCGTCGTGCAGTAACATAGGTTTTATCCCATGTGCTTCCAGAAAAATTAGAAATGGTAACCCCTACACCGACTTTATACGTATGAAGCAGTTTATTATTTCCTATATATATACTTACGTGATTGATGATGCCATCGCGATTGGTATCAGAAAAAACAAGATCGCCCGCTTTTAGTTTGCTTTTGGATACATAAGAGCCTGACTTCGCTTGCGCTTTTGAGGTTCTTGGAAGACTGACTCCTACTTTTTTGTACACATATTGAGTAAAAGAAGAGCAGTCAAACGAGCTAGTAATGCCTGATTTCGCTCCAAATTTGTAAGGAACTCCAGTGTATTTCTTACCAACGGAAACTACGGTGCTGGCTTTAGAAGAGGCCGATGCAGTTGCTGCTTGTGCGGCCTGTGGCAAGGCTAGCGAGCTCCCGCAGATTGCTATGGAAAGACTGATCCCTATTCCTGCTACTAGTTTGTTAAAACGTTTGTTGTTCGTGGTGTTCATTTTGTGCCTCCTATAGTTTAGGTCGTTTGTGAATCAACTAGAAACACCATAACATAGATTATTAACCCACAAATTACCTATGAGAAAACGAGCTCTAGATACGTCTAGAGAAATGGGCAATTATTAAAATATGATAATAAAAAACTCATTTATTTTCCTTGACAATGCTATTATTGGTAAAGTTCGTTTATAGTTGTTTTTACGCTTTCACAAGCATTGTATAAGGCTATATAATGATGAAGTCGGGCCGACGAATGATGAGGAAAGGAGCTGATCGAATTGATTAACAACCTGGAGGTGATCTCCGTTTAGGCGGAGATCACCCATATAAAGGAGGCCGAAAGGCCTCCTTTTATTTAAATATAGGAAAGGTTATCATTTCGCCATATTTTCTCTATATTTCTCCGGAATGAAACGCGCCACCGCCATAAGGACGGCGACAGCCGTTTCACCTTGATGAGCTAACCACCCATTCATTTAATGGGATTTATGTAAAAAATCAGTTGTCAATTGAAAAGGCTTACAATATACTTTTAATATAGCTATATAAATAATCGAAGGGAGGCAATAAAGATGTTGAGAAATACCAAAGCGGATAACCTTACAAAGATGAGCTTGTTCGAGGAGGACATTTATTGTGAATTACAAAAATGGGAGAGATGTGCTTCCCCCTAGTTTATTGAAGGAATTGCAAAAGTATATTCAGGGAGATCTGATCTATGTGCCCAAGGCTGCTGATCAACGTGCGCATTGGGGAGAGGTTAGCGGTACGCGGAAGCTGTTAGCTGAAAGGAATAAGGAGATCTACCTTTATTACACGAATGGTCTGTCGGTTGCCGAGCTGGAGAGGAAATATCACTTGTCAGGCGAGAGCATACGAAAGATAATTGTAAAGGCGAGATAATGGAATAGAAGCACGTAAGCAGACACTCTGAGTTGTCTGCTTTTTGCTATGTAGTGCTACAAATTAAAGGATTTATTTATTGAATGTCGAAATGCTAACTATGTAGTTTTGTGGCAGTTTATGTCGAAACCAGCTAACGTATATTGCAGTGGAGGATATGAATAATGAAAACAGTATTAATTGCAGAAGATGAACCGATTTTACGTATGCTTATTATGGATACGCTTGAGGACGAAGGTTATTCACTCGAAGAAGCGGCCGACGGTGAGGAGGCATTAGATAAAATTACGAGATTTGACTTTAATTTGGTCATTCTGGATTATATGATGCCAAAAATGACTGGAATCGAAGTCATTGAAAAAATGAAAGAGATTGAGAGCTGTCAATTGACAAAAATATTAATGCTCTCTGCGAAGAGCCAGCAAGCCGAGCAGGTTAAGGTTATTCGCGCTGGCGCCGATGGATTTATGTCAAAGCCATTTAGTCCGTTGGACCTTATTGATAAGGTAGAGGAGATGCTTCGTGGCTAAGCTGAAGCTCTACTATAAAAAAAGTATTACAAGGCAGTTCACTTCCATGATGGTGCTCTCTTTAACGCTCATTTTGGTTGGGGCGGTTGTCGTCTTATGGGGAACCATCAATATTGTGAAGAATTATGAATTGGAAACGAATCAGATGCGAGAGAAGCAAGAGCTTGTTACACAAATTGCTGATCATTCGAATGAAATTATTTTACGGGCTCGCGGTTACTACGTATACTTATCAGATTTTGAATATGAACAAATATTTGTAGAAAAAGATTCGCTTGAAAAAGCGCTCGTCAGTATAAAGAACTTCGAGCTAAGTGCTTCTGAGCAAGAGGTAATGCAAAATATTGAATCTTTTTTTGCCAGTTATTTCGTTGATATTCTCCCCAAAGCGATAGAGTACTCCAAAGCTCAAAATTATGAGGAACTTCGTATATTCGTATCGGCAGGAGAAAATAACCCCATAAACAAGCTTCTTGAATACTCACATGATTTTGAGTCCCAGGTTCAAGTTATCGCCGAAAACAAAAATGATGAGCTTGTTCAGAGCCTTTCATTTCAAGCGATTTTCTTCATTGCCTACATCATCTTAATTCTCATTATTTCTTCTTTTATTACGAGAAGGGTAGCCATAGATATCGGCGCTCCGCTTAAGGAACTGACCTTAAATGCTCGGCGTTTTGCAGATGGTGAATTCATTGAGCTGGGGCAAATTACCCGAGAGGATGAGCTTGGCGAGCTTGCCCGAACATTTCAAAATATGATGATACAAATACAAAATAAAGAGGAAGAGCTGCTTTCTCAGAACGAAGAGCTGCACGCGCAGCAGGACGAGCTCCAGGCTCAGCAAGAGGAACTGCAAGAAGCAATGATTTTAATGGAGAAAAATGAAAATTATTTGGAAAAGCGTAATTTACTTATCCAATCACTTTCCAATACGCTCGATCAAGAAGAGCTGCTGCAAAGTATTATTTCCAACATCGTAGCCATTACCAATTCAGACAAAGGGCTAATCGTTATGATGAATCGTGAGCACGATTATGCAGCAGTTGGTATTTCTGACGCCTCCGCTGAACAATTTATTAGAACGATAGATGATGGCATCGTGCAGCGTGCTCAGGATACGAAGCAAGCATATAGCATGACACGTGAGGGCACCGCAGCTGAGCAAGGCTATCATGAGCACTCGTCAAAAGCGACAGATCTAATCTTGCCGATATTAAACGCTGAGGATGAAATGGTTGCGTGCATCGTTATTACAAAGTTGAATCAAATGATCACGAAGCAAGAAGAGAATGAAATCATGGGTATGATGAAGCAAATCTCCTTAGCATTCGATAAATTGTATTTATATGAGCAATCAGAGAAGCAGCGTTTAATGACCAGTGATATGTTAAATACGGTGCAAGAAGGTATACAGCTGCTTGATCTAGATGGAAGCACCCTGCAAATCAATCGTAAAATGTCCGAAATATTCGGATTCTTTCAAAATATGGACGACTCGATTCAAATGCCGCTGGAGCAATTCAAAACCTTAGTACACACCTCTATTGTTGAAGCAGCAGCTTTCCTTAACTTTATGGATGCACTAGTAACCAATGGTCATTTGAATGGTCAGCGTAGCATGAATTATGAAATTTTATTGCCGGAACGGAAATTCATACAAATTTACTGTGAGCCTTTGTATCGGAATGGAATTAAATACGGATTGCTCCTTGTTCATCGAGACATTACGAAGGAATACGAGGTTGACCGAATGAAGTCAGAGTTCGTAAGTACCGTAAGCCATGAACTTAGGACACCGCTTGCAAGCGTGCTTGGATTTACGGAGCTCATGCTTCATCGCGAGCTTAAGCCTGAGCGACAACGGAAATATGTAACAACGATATATCAAGAAGCAAGAAGATTAACTACATTAATTAATGATTTCCTTGACTTGCAGCGAATGGAATCCGGCAAGCAAACCTATGATCTAAAGCCAGTTTCATTAACATCATTAATTAATGGAGTTATTGATATGCAGCAAATGTCAGCAGAAAGCCATCCAATCATTTGGGAAAATGAAATTCCGGATGCGGTTATACTTGCAGACCATGATAAAATGCAGCAGTTGTTTATTAATTTGCTCACCAATGCGATTAAATACTCGCCTAACGGTGGACAGATTAAAATATTTAGTGGCAGGATTGAGGGAAAAGCATTGATCCGAATCAAGGATCATGGACTAGGGATTCCTAAGGATGCGCTGCCGAATTTGTTTAACAAGTTTTATCGAGTGGACAATTCGGACCGAAGGGAAATCGGTGGAACCGGTTTAGGGCTTGCCATTGTCAAAGAAATTATTACTAGGCATGAAGGCAGCATAGACGTTCAATCTGAATTCGGTCACGGCAGTACATTTAATGTTATTGTCCCTTTAGCAGATAAACAAGAGCAGCTTCAAGATGAGGAGCAAAATCGAGATATAGGCTTGCCTGGAGCGACGATTCATGTCATGCTGATCGAGAATGACCATAATCTATCCATTTTATTAAGAGATGAGCTGCAATCCAGCGGTTTTTATGTTCATCTGTTTACTGAGGGCATGAAGGCAATGGAAGCTATTGAGGAGCTTAATCCTGATATCGTGGTCATTGATTTGATGCTTGAGCCTGACGTCACGGGGTGGGATATTATTAGGAAGATCAAGAAATCAGAGCTTCTTATAAATAAACCAATCATTATCTCCAGTGCCTTCGAAGAGAAAGAGAAGGCAGCACAATGGGGAATTAATACTTTTTTAGTGAAACCGTACTTGCCTGGCAGACTGAGTGCAGCCATTTCACACATGATGCGATAATCAAGGGAGCTTATTGTAATGAAGACCGAGAAGTATAAGAGACTCATTCAAAAAAAAATTATAGAAACGATTGAAATTTGGTCCGATCAACAAAGCGTGGAAGAGCGAGAAATTTATCGTTTCTTTCACAATCTTAAAGGAACAAGCGGGACTATTGGATTACTAGAGATAGAGAAATTTTCAGAAATCAAAGAGCAAATGTTTATGGAATCAAGCACAAAGGCCTTTACTCGTGATGAATGGTCCAAGCATTTGCTCCCGATTACTACAATGTTTCCTGCCGCAATAGAAAGCTTAACAGAAGCAATTAGCGCAAATTCAATGGAATCCTCCGATTTGGATGACAATATCAATACTGAAAATCGTGTATTGGTCATTGACGATGATGTCCATTTCGTAACCTATGTGAAAGAGGTTTTAGAAAAGCATAATTATCCGGTCAGCATAGCATTAAATGCCGAACGCGGACTCAAGCTCTTTTATGAATGGAAGCCGAATTTAATTTTACTTGATATTGTGCTGCCGGATCATAGCGGAATGTATGTGCTAAATCAGATCGTTGACAAAGCAAAGCAGGAGCATATCCCAATTATTATGGTGAGCGGAAATTTCTCTGTTGAAAACCAAATCAACGCCTACCGTTCAGGCGCCATGGATTTTCTTGCCAAACCTTTTGATGTGGAGCTTCTAGTTGCCTTAGTTGATAACCGATTTGTCATGAAGCAGGACTGGCAGCGCTCGATCATTATTGACGAGCTGACCGGTGCCTATAATCGGAAACACTTTAACAAAATGATGAAACAAAAAATCAAATGCTTCAAGCGCTCGAACGAAATATTTTCCTTGGTCATGCTCGACTTGGATTACTTTAAGCGCGTGAATGATACCTATGGGCACCTGCAAGGAGACGAGGTTTTACAAGCATTTGTTGCCATTGCCAAAGATACGTTTCGGTCAACAGATATTTTGTGTCGTTATGGAGGCGAAGAGTTTGCTGTCATTCTGCCGAGAACTGATGCGATTCAGGCAGCCGTTCTAATGGATCAATTTAGAAATTTATTTAATGAGGTTAAGTTTCATGCGAATAACGAGATTTTTCAAGTTACCTTTTCATCGGGTATAACGGAAATTACGGAAGCTAATAGTTATACGGAGAAGCTTGTTGATGAAGCCGATCAGGCGCTTTATAGCGCAAAACGTGCGGGTAGAAATCAAACCATTGTTTATTCCAATGAGCTGAACGAGAGAAACTATGAAATTCCCCTTAATTTTATTATTGTCGATGATGATCCGCTTATAAGAGACATTGTTATCAATAGCTTCGCAAACTGGAAGCCTGTCAACCATCTGAAGCTTCAAACCGCCGAATATTCAAGCGGTATATCATTTATAACGTCAGACTGGTATAAGGAAGGCGAAAAATATATCATTCTACTCGATGGTTCCATGCCAGATTTAGACGGCTTAGAGGTGCTGCGACGGTTGCGTGAAGATTATCCGGAGAAGCAGCTGTTGATTGTGATGCTTACAGCTCGGAATAATACAAAAGATATTGTTCATGCGCTGCAAATGGGTGCGGATGATTATGTCGTCAAGCCGTTCAATATGCAGGAGCTGGTCCTGCGGATCGAGCGTTTAGCCAATCGAATGCTTAATTAAACGCCATTCTACACAAAAACCGCATTCCCGTTGGGAAAGCGGTTTTCTTGTTGTTTAGGAAATTATGCGATGCTAAAAAATGTGGATAATCGAGTCGAAAAAATAAATAGGGGGGGATCGTTATGGAGAAGCGAGAAACATGGAAGAAACGAGGGATCGTGAAACAGATCTTGAAGGATCATTTTCATGGGTTTTGGGAACTTCATGCGAATCTATTCCCGGAAGAACTGCAGAAAGCGATACCGGAAGCCGTAAACAAGGCAACGCGATGCGGCACGAAGGATATGGGTTACGCGAGATATGAATGTATGGGTTGTACGGAGGGAAAACCGGAACCGGTCATTATCTGTTTTACTTGTAAGAGTCGGTTTTGTCATGGATGCGGAAAGAAATACACCGATGACTGGGCAGAAAAGCAACAGGAGCGAATCCTGAATGTCCCCCATCGTCATACCGTGTTTACGGTACCAAAAGAGTTGAGGAAATACTTCTTTGAGGATCGGAGTCGTTTGAACGAGCTTAGTAAAGAAGTGGCGAAGGTCATCCAATATTACTATCGGCGTAAAAATAAGAGCAAACAGTATGACGTGGGCGTCATTACGGTCATTCATACGTTTGGAAGGGATCTAAAGTTTAATCCGCATATTCATGCCCTGGTTACGGAAGGTGCGTTAGATTGCCATAAGCAGTGGAAGAGTGTGGAGTATATTTCTTTTACCTACTTGAGAAAGTCATGGCAGAAGCTACTTATGGATTTAATGTTGAAGTGGCATCCTGGCGATGCGAAGGTAAAAACGTTGGTAAACCAACTGTACAGTCGGTACAAGCATGGATTTTATGTCAACGCAGAACAACGAATGAAGGATGCCCGTGGAGCGGCCAAGTATATTGGACGTTATCTGGCTCGTCCGGCAATCGCAGAGTATCGCATTATAAAGTATGACTACCATACGGTACATTACTGGTACGAAGATCATCAGACAGGAAAGAGGATCGATGTCGTAGCCCCTGTCATGAAATTCATTTATGCCCTGGTGCAGCATATCCCGCCGAAGCATTTTCGAATGGTAGGCAGGTATGGCCTGTACAGCAGAAGTAAGAATAAGGAGTCGCAAAAGATCATTAACTTATGGCGGTACATGGTCCATAAACAGATTGAAATGACGTTCCCGCCGAAGGAAAAGAGAAGAAAGACGTACCGTCAGCGGATGTTGGAGACTTATGAACGGGATCCGATCGCCTGTCCCTGCTGCAAACAAACCATGTTGCTTGTGGTTATTTGGCATGCAGACTATGGGCGAATTTATTATTATGATGAGGAAAGTGAACGAGCGTATAAGAAGAAATGGGGGGTTCGGGCTAATGAACGAAAGGAAAGGCAAGAAACAGGATAGCGAAAAGGAAGAAGCTGTTGAACTATTTTCCTTTGATGATGAGGAGGAAGAAGTCTTTATCGATTATGTTTGCGTAGATTGCGGATGTTTAGATCCTGTGCCTGATTTCATCGTAGGAGAGTGTTCTTATGAATTAGGACCTGAGGAGAGTCCTGTGTTCGTATGCCCGGAGTGTAACGGAGACTTGGTGAGGAAGAAAGAGCCGGCGGAGAAGTAACCGTCGGCTAGTACGTAAATTCACCGTAGGTGATTTTGTTCTGAGCGTGCGTCAGTCTCTTATTGCCGCACGCTTGCAGGGCGATTAACTTCTGGTTTATCAAATCGTTGCAACAGGCAAGTCTAGTACAGTTTGCGGGTACTTATAGTCATTCCGATAGCAGTTGGTATCCGAATCATAGGTGGATTGCGAGAGCTTGTGAGAGATTTCAAAAATAGATAGCTTCGGATTGACATGCAAGGAAGATTCGAAAAACGAGCATCTGTCAAAGTTGAAATCCAATGTCGTAATAATAATGACACAGTTCGTAAAGGTACAGCCAATAAAGCTAAATCCGTCAAAAGCAATCGTTTCATTCGTAAAATGTTCATTCGCAATTGTATTCATGATCAGCGCTCCTATTCTGTGTTGGGACAACCTATTGAAAATTCTATCAGATATTTAATGTGATGTTTGTCGCTTGTTGCAGGTGAAATTAAATAATTAACGACATAAATAGCGATCATCCGAGTGAGGTGTTTTTTTAAATTTATTTACAGTCGTTCGACCTATATTTCGAGAAAATAGCTATAATAAGTGGGATGCGTAAGTAAATCACGGAAGTGATCAAAAAAATAGAGGTGTATAAATGGAATCCAAAAGAATTGCTGCAGAAAGAGCTGTTGAATTTGTAAAAGATGGGATGATCGTCGGCTTGGGAACAGGCTCGACAGCATATTGGGCGATACAAAAAATCGGCAAACGAGTGAAAGAGGGTCTATCGGTCAGAGCGATCGCAACCTCTACGCAATCGGAGGAGTTGGCGAGGGAGCTCGGCATAAGCTTGCTTTCTCCCGCAGAGATTGATCTGATTGATGTGACTATAGATGGTGCAGATGAGGTTGATTGCAATTGGAATCTTACGAAAGGTGGAGGTGGTGCGCTGCTCCGCGAGAAAATTGTAGCATCAGCAAGCAAGCAGTTGATTATCATCGTTGACGAGAGCAAAATAGTCGATCAATTAGGCAAATTCCCTTTGCCTGTGGAGGTTATTCCATTCGGCTATGAAATGACGATCAAAAAGCTGCAGAAGCTTGGAGCAGAGACTGTGCAGCGTGTATCGGGTGATCACGCGTATAGGACGGACAATGGGAATTTTATCGTGGATTGTCATTTTGGAACGATTGAGAAGCCAGTGGAGCTTCATCAAACACTGAATTTAATTGCTGGAGTCGTAGACAACGGCCTATTTATAGATATGGCTACGCAAGTAATCGTAGGTTACATGGACGGCTCCGTTCGTGAGCTTACGAAATAAGGAGTGATATATGCCTATGTTTACAGGCTGGAGGCTCTCTGTCCTTGGAATAATTGTGGTAGGAGCGACTGCCGTGCTTGCTTCGTCCTTTAACCTCATAGCGGGTCAGAAGGCTGTTATTATGTTTATATTATTTGTCTTTTTTATTGGAGCATTAGAGTCAATGGAGCTCATAAAGCGGAGAAGAAAACGCAAATAAACGAGAAAAGAATACCCTTAGATAAACAAGCTGCATCTTATCTAAGGGTATTCTTTAATATCTACGATTATCCTATGGGCTAGAGGTTAGCTTGGGATGCCTCGGAGAGGGTATCCAACTTTGCTTTTCCTCCTTTGGCCATCCATTTGTGCTTCCATTTGGACTGCATAACGACCAGCAGAGTAAGAGATCCAAGTGTTACTAAGCTTAAAATCAGAAAGCCAGACGTGTACGAACCAGTTGTTTGGTAGAGCTTCCCGAGTATTAGCGGCAGTGCATACCCGCCTAAACCGCCGGCTGCCCCGATTATGCCAGTCATGAGTCCAAGCTCGCTGCCAAAGCGCTGCGGGACAAGCTGAAATACCGAGCCGTTTCCAGCTCCTAGACACATCATGCCGATGAACAACATGGTAATGACAACGGGCAATGCAGGCATAGAAGCAACAGCTGCAAGCATGATTCCAGCGCCAGCATAAAGCAGCGTCAGCATTCGCGCACCGCCAATTCGATCAGACAAGTAGCCGCCAATCGGCCTAAAGAAGCTGCCTGCGATGACGCAAAAGGTGGTAAAGTCTGCTGCCCTAACTGGTGAAAGTCCATATTGTGTATTGAAGAATATGGTTAGATAGTTGGCGAGTCCGACGAAGCCGCCGAAGGTCACACAATAAAAAGCACAGAATATCCAAGCATCACCTTGCTTTAAAACTTGCGCATATTGCGATAGCTTCTTCGGGGCAGGGCGATTCGGACTGTTTTTCGCGAAAATTGTGAAGATAATAAAAACGATAACGATTGGAATAATCGCAAGTCCAAAAACGACTTCCCAGCTGCCATAATGCTGGGCCAGACGGTTAGCAAACAAGGTGGAAATGACCGTTCCGCTATTTCCGGCTCCAGCAATACCCATGGCAAGGCCTTGATGCTCTTTGGAATACCACTGGCTGGCAAGCGGCAGGGCTGCTGCAAACGATGCGCCGGCAACACCGAGCAAAAGCGCAACAATATAAAGATGATCCAAAGAATGTACGAATTTCCAGCCCATGACTAGCGGGATAATGGTAAAGAGCATTCCGAATTGTGCCGTTCGTTTAGGTCCAATATAATCTGTCATAAAACCTAATACTAATCTTAAAATAGAGCCTCCTAAAATAGGAAGTGCTACCAAATTTGCTTTTTGAACAGGGTCCATCGGATAATCTGCTGCAATAATTACGCTGAGCGGGCCAATTAACACCCAAATCATAAAGCTCATGTCAAAATACAAAAACGCGCTAAATAATGTTGGCTTGTGACCGCTTTGCCAAAATCCTTTTCTCTCCATCCCAATCTCTCCCTTATCCTCTTTAATTAAAAAAGCCGCAATCCGTCCTTATACAGGAACGAAAAGCGGCCTCATTGCCATCGGCTGCACATCATTGTGCACCCTCACGTATTTGGATTACTAAGTTGTAACCTCAACTCGAATTATATGTATACGTAATGTATATGTCAATATATATAACATTAATATTTTTATTTGATTGTAACGATAACCCGTGTCATTTTTGTTGACATTAGCTTGATCGTGGATTAATCTTACACTATAGAACGAGTCGAGCACAGTGGCGTGCCAACTCATGCGGCAACGATGCCTTTTCCCATTTACGGGAAAGGGATTTTTCTGTTTATTTTGAAATCAACTAGTGACAGGGGAGGGATAATATGTCGATCGTAACCGCGGCAGAGCCGCTGACAGCTTCTGTATCCAAAGCCGTTATGAAGATGGCAAGAGAAGTAAGGGAGCCTCTTATGGAAGAAACTCCTTTAGAGGATTCATTATCCCGTGTACTTGCTTTAGACTTTGAAAGTCCGTTCTCCTTACCGCCTTTTCGCCGTGCAGCTATGGATGGTTATGCGATTTTTTCCGCTTCTTCTATTCATGCTTCCAAGGAGCAACCCGTGCTGTTGAAAGTTAGTGATGAAATTCGAGCCGGACAATGGAATCCATCCAATTCGTCAGAACCGGAGTTATTGGATTCTGTCCGTATATTTACTGGTGCGCCTGTCCCCACAGGCTATGATGCGATTGTTATGCAAGAGACAGTGCAAGAGCGTAGAGGACTGCGCAGTTATCCTGCTATACAAATTGATCGTGCTTGTCCAAAAGGGCAGCATATCGCGGAGAAAGGCGAAGATGTTCCGCAAGGTATGAAGATGCTTTACCGAGGTACGGCGATCAAGGCCAAGGAAATCGCGGTGTTAGCCTCTTTTGGCCAAGATAGCATAACAGTCTATAGAAAACCTGTGGTTGCCATTATACCTGTAGGAGATGAATTGGCTTTGCCAGGAGAATCTCTTCAGGCTGGCAGTATTTTCGATGCAAACAGCTTCATGGTAAGTGCGCGGCTGCGTGAGCTTGGAGCAAACGTAATCCGTCAAGCTCCAATTGCCGATTGTCAGTTCACGATTGAGGCGGCTATGAAAGCTGCTCTTGATACAGCAGATTTAGTGGTGACCATAGGCGGCGTCTCCGTAGGGGACTATGATTTCGTGAAGCGAGCGGCCGAGAGCATTGGCGGGTCACCTTTGTTCACGAAGGTGCTTATGAGGCCAGGAACACCGACATCAGCCTATCTATTGGGATCGAAGCTCATGATTTGCCTGTCTGGCAATCCATCGGCTTGCTTTACAGGTGTTGAGCTGCTGCTGCGTCCCATTGTTTTGAAGGCTTCTGGAAGAAATGATTATCGTTCTGAGTGGATGGAGGGACGTTTAATCGATTCGATTCCAAAACCATCGCCTTACCCGCGATATGCAAGAGCCTTCGTTTATCGTCATGAAAAAGAGTGGCTGGTCGAGCCGCTGCGCAATGATAAATCCGGGAATATCGCTGCCTTTGCAAGAGCTAATGCTCTTATGCTTATTAAAGCAGGAGGCGCTGGAGCTGCTGCTGGAGAGGAGGTTCGCTGGATTACGCTTTCGATTTAGCATATTGCGCGAGTGGATGTGAGCAGAGATGAGTAGAGAAAAGTTAATTGTAATCGGAAATGGCATGGCAGGCATTAAATGCCTGGATGAAATTATAAAGCTGTCGCCGTCAAAGTTTCAAATAACGGTGTTTGGCAGTGAGAAGCATCCCAATTATAACCGCATATTATTGTCAAAGGTGCTGCAAGGGGATTCTTCAATTGACAGTATCGTAATTAATGACTGGTCCTGGTATGAGGAGCGAAATATTCGCTTATTTACAGGTGAGACTGTCGTTCAGATTGATACGAATACGAAGCAGGTAACCACCTTGTCTGGCATTTGTGCAGAATATGATCACCTTATTATTGCAACGGGCTCTTCTGCCTTTATCCCTCCTATAACAGGTGTCCATAAATCGGGAGTTATTTCGTTTCGCAGCATGGAAGATTGTGCGACGATGTTTGCGTATGCGAAAAAATACAAGCGAGCAGCAGTCATCGGCGGCGGCTTGCTAGGACTTGAAGCTGCACGCGGTCTATTAAATCTTGGCATGCAAACAGAGGTTATCCATAATGCGCCCTATTTAATGAATCGACAGCTTGATGTCATAGCCGCAGACATGCTGCGCAAGGAATTAGAGCAGCAGGGCATGCGATTCTCATTAAGCAAGGAAACAGAGAGTATCATTGGGCTAAATCGCGCCAAAGGGATTCGGTTTACGAATGGCAGCACGATAGAGGCAGATTTAATCGTTATCTCTGTCGGAATTCGGCCGAACATTGCACTTGCCAAACAAAGCGGCATAGAAACGAATAGAGCGATTATCGTTGATGACTACATGAGAACGAGTGTCCCATCCATTTATGCGGTTGGTGAGTGCGCAGAGCACCGCGGGGTTGCCTATGGACTCGTTGCACCGCTATATGAGCAAGGGAAGGTGCTGGCAGGTACCCTATGTGGAAACCATACAGAGCCCTATACAGGTTCTATCCCCTATGCACAGCTTAAAGTTTCCGGGGTAGAGGTGTTCTCGGTAGGCCAAATTCAATCGGGTGAGGCAGATACAGCGATTCAAATATATGACGGCATCCATGGCACCTACAAAAAAGTAACGATGAAGGATGGAAAGGTGAGCGGCGCCATTCTATTTGGTCAGACGTCGGAAGGAACGGCATTGCTGGGCTTAGTCAAAAGAGGCGCGCCGGTTGCCGAGCTAACGACCGCAAAGGCTGATGACCAAAGCGATAGCGATCATATAGTTGCAAGCATGTCTGATCGCGAGACGGTCTGCGCATGCAATGCCGTAAATAAATCAGCAATTATGTGCGCGGTAATGGAAGATGGGCTGCAATCGGTTGAGCAGGTCCGTGATCGTACGAAGGCATCAAGCTCTTGCGGAGGCTGTCGCCCGATGGTTGAAGCAATCGTGCGCTATGCGCTCTCACATGATCGAGAGGCGGGAGCTCTCATCATTTCACCGATCTGCAGCTGTGCTGAGATCAGTCACGACATGCTTAAAGCTTATATGAAAACCACTCATGACCACTCTATAAATAAAATCAGAGAAGAGCTCGGTTCAATCAGACTCGGCGAGTGTTCCCTTTGTTTATCAGCAATACGCTATTATTCAGCTCTTTATTATCCAAATTCAAAGGAAGTTAATGCGGCAATAGCTGGCGGAACAAAGAGGGGAAGGAATCATTTCTCAGTCGATGTACATTCCGGGTCAGAAAAAGATACAGACGCCCATTTTCATTCAAGCTATGTCGGCTCTCAGTTGAAATACTATTGTACGGACCTGCCATTTCCGGCACCTGTCCGCGCAGCAGTCGCATCTAGCATTCATATATCTGCTGGCGTGCTCGTCCATGATGTAGGTATCTGCGGATCTCCAGCGGGCTGGGAGGTATACGCTGGCGGCCATGCAGAGCATCCCGTGAAGCAAGGTCAGCTTATTGGTATTGCCGACTCTGATCGATTAGCTGTCGAGCTGTTTATTTCCTGTCTTCAGCTTTACCGTGAAAATGCAGAATTTGGTGAGCCGCTTTGGAAATGGATCGAGAGAGAAGGGCTTGCAAACATAAGAGAATCGGTACTTGACTTAGATTATCGTATAGAGCTTGTCGAGCAAGCGGCAGCGACTATCACGAATAAAAGTGATGAAAGGCTAGGTGAGAGCCTATGCGGCAATTGACGAATACAGCTGATCGACAAGGTGCGATTGAAGTTATAGATACACAATGTCCGTTTTGCAGTGTGCAATGCAAAATGCGCATTACGAAAGAGCTGCCGATTCCAGGCTCGCGCCGCTTCAAGTATGCAATTGAAGGTCTTCCTAATGCAGCCTCAGAAGGACGCTTATGTGTGAAGGGAATGAACGCCCATCAGCATGCGGTCAGCTCCAATCGTATTCTCCAGCCTCTAATCATGCAAAATGGACAGCATGTCCCTGTCTCTTGGGAAACGGCGATATTTACGATTGTGAATAAGCTTGAATCGATTAGCAAAACCTATGGTTCTGATTCACTCGGTGTTTATGGCGGAGGCTCGCTTACTAATGAAACAGCCTATCTGCTTGGCAAGTTTGCTAGAGTAGCCCTTCGAACGAAGCATGTGGACTACAATGGCCGATTCTGCATGTCAGCTGCCGCATCCGCAGGCAATAAAGCCTTTGGTGTTGATCGCGGTTTAACCTGTAGACTATCCGATATTCCACTTGCTCGGTGCATTATATTAGCCGGTACGAATATCGCTGAATGCCAGCCGACGCTAATGCCTTATTTCAATAAAGCAAAGGAAAATGGAGCCGTCATTATTGTAATTGATCCAAGGGTAACGGCTACGGCGGCTATCGCTGATATTCACTTGCAGTTAAAGCCAGGTACAGATGCCGCGCTTGCTAATGGCCTATTGAAGGTACTGTTGGATGAGAAGCTGCTGGATGAGTCCTTTATCCATAATAGAACGAATGGATTCGACGAGCTTAAGGAGCATATGGCATCGATAAATCTGCATGAGGTGGCTGAGCTTACTGGCTTGAAGGAGGCTGCTCTTCGAAAGGCAGCTCTTGCCTATGGGCAAGCGGAAACGGGCATCATTTTCACCGCGCGCGGTGTTGAGCAGCAGACGGATGGGCATATGGCGGTACGAAACTTTCTAAATCTTGTCCTTGCAACGGGGAAGATCGGCAAGCCCGGCTGCGGCTATGGAGCAATTACCGGACAAGGCAATGGGCAAGGGGGACGGGAGCATGGACAAAAAAGCGACCAATTGCCCGGCTATCGGAGTATTGAGGATGAGCAGGATCGCGCTTACGTTTCCAGCGTGTGGGGAATTGATCCGTCAGAGCTCCCTCGCAAGGGGGTATCTGCCTATGAAATGATGGAGCTTATTCATCAGAAGACGATTCGCTCCTTGTTCGTTATGGGCTCGAATCCTGTCGTCTCGAATCCGAACGCTGATTTTGTAGAGGAAGGATTAGCAGGTTTAGATTTTCTAGTGGTAGCAGACATGTTCCTGTCTGAAACGGCTCGCATGGCAGATGTTGTACTGCCTATAACCGCTTATCTAGAAAACGACGGGACATTAACCAATCTTGAAGGACGGGTGCTTCTGCGTGAATCGACAGCAGCTGCTCCTGGGGAGACAAGGCATGATTGGTCGATTTTATGCGACATTGCGGAGGGACTAGGGAAGCAGCGGTATTTTTCATACACGAATGTAGAGCGAATTTTTGATGAGCTTAGAGTAGCTAGCCGCGGTGGTGTTGCCGATTATTATGGCATAACGTATGACCGATTACGGAGGGAAGGTGGAGTTTACTGGCCCTGCCCTAGCACTCAGGAAGAAGGCAATCAAGGCATGATGTTCGAGAAATCATTTGCCCATTCGGATGGCAGAGCGCTATTCGTGCCTGTATCCAGCCAAAAGCCGAATGAAACGCCTAACGGTGATTTTCCGCTTACGATGACGAACGGAAGAGTACTCGCACATTATTTGACTGGAGTTCAAACGCATAGAAGCCCTACCTTAGCCGCCAGAAATATTGAAAACTACATTGAAATCCATCCACGTACAGCCAAAAGATATAATATAGAAGATGGTGAGTGGGTGGAGGTAACTTCACGCAGAGGCAGCTTTAGCGTACGAAGTCGATATACCGAAAAAATAAGAGAAGATACGTTATTCGTGCCCATGCATTGGGGTGGAGTCCAAAATGTTAATAAAGCAACAAGTCCAGATCTTGATCCGAATTGTAAAATGCCTGGTTTTAAAACCTCAACCGTTAACATTAGACCGCTGCGCTTAACGTATTCAAGCATTGAACAGCAATAGCTGAAACAAGACCGAGTCACGCTGCTATTAAGGCATGTGGCTCGGTCTTTTCATGCGCCTTGCTTGACACAATGGTCTCAAGTAGTTTAAAACCATATACAGAGGTGAAAGACATGAGCGTCATTCGGTTAGAAAATGTAACAAAAAAATATGGGGATACTCTTATTTTTCGCGATATTTATTTTCGCATAAACAAGGGCGAGAGAATTGGTCTAATTGGTAGAAACGGTGCAGGAAAATCGACCGTATTCAAGCTGATTCTTGGAAGAGAAGAGCCTACCTTAGGGAAGGTCGAGGTTGATCCTCAGGTTAAGATCAGCTACTTCTCGCAGTTTTCAGAGCTTAGCGGTTCACGTTCTGTTCAGCAGGAGCTTGAGCTCTGCTATGAGCATATTTGGAGCATAGAGAGTGAGCTGAAGGAAATTGGCGAGCAGCTGGGGAGCGTAACCGATGATCGCGAAATGGATCGTTTATTGAATCGGCAAGCGGAGCTTTTTGAACAAATGGATCATCATGATGGATGGAATGCAGCTGTTGAGATCGATACGGTGCTTACGAAGCTCGGCTTCCATGAACAGTCGCGTCAGCAGCCTGTTGATCAGCTTTCTGGCGGCTGGCGCAATCGTGCTGCTCTTGCTAAAATGCTCATCGAAGCTCCTGATGTCGTACTTCTGGATGAGCCGACAAACTTTTTGGACTTGGATGGACTTGCCTGGCTGGAGCAATGGCTGCATCGCTTCAGCGGCACTATGGTGCTGGTATCCCATGATCGTCAATTCATCGACCGCGTAGTTACCCGAACGATTGAAATTGAGAACTATCATTTTCAGGAGTATGAAGGCAATTATACCGACTATGTTCGTAAGAAGAAGCTGCGCAAGAAGGAGCTGGACCGGCAATTTGAATGGGAAGAGGAGCTTCTACTTATGGAGGCTGAAGAGATTGATGATCGTTCCAAACGAAAATCCTCGAAGGATCGCCTTTCGCGCAAGCTGGCGGATATGAAGAAGCGAGTAGAGCCGCATCCCGTAAACGTGTTGATTACCGATATTTATGAAAACCTGCGTTTTCCAAATAATCTATGTACAGTTGAATCCATCAGCAAGAGCTACGCAGACCGCCTAATATTTGAAAACGTCAGCTTTGACATTCAGAAAGAAGATAGAATAGCAATTATCGGCTCTAACGGCAGCGGTAAGTCCACACTAATTAAGGTGCTGACAAGTCAAGAGTCGGCTGATACGGGGGCCGTTCGCTTTAGCAAAGGTGTGAATTATGCTTATTTCAATCAAATGTGGGACGAGCTTGATCAGAAGGACACGGTTAGCCATGCAGTTAATATTTTTGGGCTTGGCCTGAATGCACCGAGGAAAAAAGTGAATAAATTTCTATCTATGCTGCAGTTTTCAGAAGCCGATCTCCAGAAGGTTATTGGAACATTATCCGGTGGACAGCAGGCACGTGTAGCGCTGGCGAAATGCCTTCTGTCTGGTTCGGAAATCATTATTTTGGATGAACCTACTAATCATCTAGATCTGACAAGCATTCAGGTCATGGAGCAGGCATTAATTCATTTTCCCGGGGCAGTGGTGACTGTAAGCCATGATCGTTTCTTTATAGATAAAATAGCTACAAAGCTGCTCACCTTTGAGCCCGGCGGTAGCATTAATCAGCAGTCGGTATAGCAGGGAGTAGCTTCCCTGTTAAATCTTTACTCTAGGTAGTTGAAATGTTAAAATAGGAGTATAAGGCATCTTCCGAACCCTATAATGTTTCCAGTCTGGGAGTTTTTTTAACATATTGTTATGAAATCTATCATATCTATCACTAGAAAAATTCTAGGAGGTAGACATGGCCAAAAAAAAAGGAGGGAAAAAGATGGCAACTCAAATTGCTGCTACTCCAATCCTAAAAGGTAAAGATGCTCAAAATTTATTGAATTCTTTAAACGATAGAGCTACTGAAAAATCAAAAGCTAACGGAAAGAAGCTTGTTAATTTTTTCAAAGCAATGGAGAAAGGGAAATAATTAATGTTTCTAGACGAACTCACTATAGCTAGGTTATCCGAAGCAGATCGTGATAATCTAGCTATTTTTGATTGTTTAAATACGGAAGAATACGCAGCAATCGAGCGCAGAGCAAAGAAACGGCTGGAAGATCACTCGAAGGATATGAATCGATTTCTCATTTATGAAGCGTTAGAGGAGCAAGAGGAAGGCTATAATACAACCTACTTATTAAGAGATTCTCTTGGCCTAGTTATTGCCTATATTTCACTTTGTGCAGACGCCATTAGATTAAATTACAAAGAGCGAAACAATGGAGCAATCGGATATGAGATGTTTCCCTCTTTAAAAATAGCAAGACTGGCAGTACACAAAGATTATCAAAAGCATGGAATTGGGACGACCTTAATTTCATTCGCCGTCTCAAAAGCATTAATAATGAGAGAAACAGTAGGCGGCGTAAAGTTTATTACTTTAGATTGCTACGCCCACCGACTTTCTTATTACACAAATACGAAAATTGGGTTTGAAGAAAATCTGCTCCAGACGAACCACGGAGAGAGAAACAAGCCTATTAGTTTGCGACTACATATTGATAACTATTTGGATAAATGGTCCTGAAATCGTCATTTTAATAATTAATTACATTAAATATTCGCAGTATTAAGAAAGCCAGTCTTAACGGACTGGCTTTTTTTTGCTATATAGGAAACTATGTATTCTCCGAACCTGTTGATCACGATGCTGCTGCAGCAGCATGAGCTTTGCCGTGACAGTCAATCATAAGAATGTGTAATACTAGGCTATCCTGCACATTTGCAGGGTAGCCTACTCTTTTTAATGGTTTAGGGCAGCTATCCTGCACGTAAGCAGGATAGCTGCCAACAATGGAGATCAGATGGCTGGAAATGAGCTGAAATGACGAGCTATAATGCGTGAGTACAGGATAGGCTAGCTAGAGCGCCCCAAACGCACGAAGTTAATGCAAAAGTGCAGGATAGCTTCCGCGCTGGGCGTAGGAGGCGTGAGGATTTGAGGAGCGGCATCGAGCGTGGGGAAAGTTGAGGGAAATGACGAGCTATAATGCGTGAGTACAGGATAGGTTTGCTCGTACGAGTACGAGTTTGTTGATTACACATCCCAAGAATAAATGAATACCTGAATTTTAGAATGATCACGGGGGCTTAGCTCAGCTGGGGTGGCGCTTGCATGGCATGCAAGCGATCAGGGGGGTTCAGTCGGCGCGGACGGAGCGAATGCGGAGGAGCACGGAGTCTGAATCTAACGCTAAAATTTATCGACGAATACGCTTCGTCAGCCATTTCATCCGAAGTGTTTTTTTTATTTAAAGCCATGATGCCTTTGTCACATTTTTTAAAAAAAGTGGACAAGGCGATCATGGTTTTTTTTGAAATATAAGAAAGTATACGGTTCACATGTATACTCCACCTATATTTTTGCGAGAAACCACTTGTCCTTAGACAAGGACGACGTAGTCGTTTCACCTTGTAGTTTTAATGCGAGCAATGAGTACGCAGAAGCCTCATTTAAAGGGGACGGTACTAGTCATTTTTAAGGTGGAGGCGTTCATATACTACGGTATATGCGGATCCCGTCGAACTTTGTCCACCATGCTTGAGCTGTCATGAGAGGGGGAGGGAGATGCGATTTTCTATATCCGAGGAGCAAGAGCTCACCCGATCTGTCGTAAGAGATTTTTCAGAAAACGAGCTTGCGCCGCGTGCAGGAGAACGAGATGCAATTGGTCAGCTTGATCGAACGCTTTTTCAAAAAATAGCATTACTCGGTTTAACGGGCATCCCAATCGAAGAGCGCTATGGTGGGGCCGGAGGCAGCTGGCTGACGTATGCCATCGTGATCGAGGAGCTTTCAAGAGTATGTGCATCCACAGCAGCAGTATTAAACGCCCACACCTTATATGCCGCATGGCCGCTTTATGCATATGGCAGCAACGAAGCTAAGAGCACTCATCTCCTTGAGCTAACGAGTGGAACGCGTATTGGGGGCTGCGCACTGCCTCAGGCCAAACCAGCAAGCCTCGCCGCTCGGATAAAGGGAACAGAGGCTGTGTTAAACGGCAAGCATTCCTTTGTCATTCATGGTGAAGCTGCGGATTGCACCGTTGTTTTCGCACGTACAGGAGCAAACAAGAGGGAAATGAACTGCAGCGTTTATCTAATTGAGAATGATGCGCCTGGATGCAGGATCGGGAAAAAAGCTCAAAAGCTAGGCTTACGATCTCTAATGACCTCTGAATTTGAGTTTAGACAGTGCAGCATTCCAGTGAGCTCGAGATTAGGGAATGAGGGTCAAGGACAGAACATCGCATGTTCATTAATAGATATTGGTCATATCGGAGCTGCGGCACAATCGCTTGGTCTTGCACAGGGAGCGCTGGAGGCAGCAGTAGATTACGCTAAGAAGCGCAAGCAGTTCGGCACAACCATTGGCAAACAGCAGGGAATTTCCTTTAAGCTTGCCGACATGGCTGCAAAGATTGAAGCTGCACGACTACTCACTTACCAGGCGGCGTGGCGGAAAGATGAGGGCTTGTCTTGCAGCAAAGCAGCTGCGATAGCTCGTAAATATACAGCGGATATAGCTGTGTCTGCAGCAATTGAAGCTATTCAGATATTTGGCGGCTATGGCTATATGCAGGAATACCGGATGGAAAGAATGCTGCGAGATGCTAAATGCTTGCAATCAGAGATGGGAACAGGCGGTATGAGGATAGATTGTAACTCCAATATATTGCCCAGTTAGGAGGCAATTCGTTATGCGTCATACCGTCATCGTAGGCGGACAAAGAACCGCATTCGGAAAACTAGGCGGCATGTTTAAGGATGTTAAGGCAGTTGAGCTCGGAGCAGCAGCGATCAACGGAGCAATGCTGCAGAGCGGAATTAAGGCTGCCCAAGTTGATGTGGTCATGATGGGTATGGTGCTGCAAGCGGGCTGTGGACAGAATCCTGCACGACAAGCAGCAAGGCTTGCCGGACTGGATTGGCAGGTGCCTTCTGATACGATTAATAAAGTATGCGCCTCAGGACTGCGTGCCATTACCTTGGCAGAGCAAATTATACGGGCAGGAGATGCGGACACGATCGTTGCTGGTGGAATGGAGAGCATGAGCCAAACACCGTTTGCCGTCCGAACAGCAAGATGGGGAAGCCGGTTAGGCCATACGGAGCTAACTGATCTGCTGCTGCATGATGGCTTACTTTGTCCCTTTGATGACGTTCTAATGGCTGTACACGGCAATCAAAACGCATCTGAACATGGCATTAGTCGGTCTGAGCAGGATGCTTGGGCACTCCGAAGCCATGTGCGTGCGAGCGCTGCTATACAACAAGGCTTTTTCGCTGAGGAAATTACAGGGGTTTCTCAGTCACGAGGCTCACTGCCTAACCTTGATGAGTCGCCGCGACCGGATGCAAGCCTAGAACAGCTTGCTCGGCTAAAGCCGATTCATAATGTGAACAGTACGATTACAGCAGGCAATGCTCCCGGTGTCAATGATGGTGCTGCGGCCCTCGTATTAATGTCTAATGAAGAGGCGATCCGAACAGGAAGTCAGTCGCTAGCCAAAATTATCGGGCATAGCACGATTGGAACGGAGCCGCCATATTTGGCTGCAGCACCAGCGCTGGCCATTCAGAAGCTGCTGCGCAAAACCGGCGCTTCGATCGAGGATATCGACTTGTTTGAGGTGAACGAAGCGTTTGCTTCGGTTGTATTAATCTGCGGGAAAATACTGGACTGGGACACAGAAAAGGTAAACGTAAATGGAGGAGCTATAGCTCTTGGCCACCCAATAGGCGCTAGCGGTGCTCGAATTTTACTTTCCTTGGTCAATGAGCTGCGGCGCAGAGGCGGCGGTCTTGGCATAGCGGCTATTTGCAGCGGCGGGGCGCAGGGAGATGCGGTAATGATAGAGGTACAAGGCTAATGCCGAGGTGATGAAGACGATGAATGTGCTGCAAAAAACGATGGTGATTGGAGCCGGCCAAATGGGCTGCGGCATTGCTCAGACGCTTATCCAAAGCGGTGGAGAGGTGACGCTCTACGATATTAAGCATGCTGCGGTTAATCGGGGAATGAGCTTGATTGAGGAATCCTTAAAACGGCTTGTGGATAAGGAAAAGCTGACCAAGGAGCAGCGCGAACAATTTCTTGCAAAGCTTACACCTACTATAAGCCTGAAAAATGCCGAGTCTGTAGACCTTGTCATTGAAGCGGCTCCCGAGCAAATGGAAATTAAGAAGTCGTTGTTTAAAAAACTGGATCGCATATGCAAGGCAGATACGATTTTGGCAACCAATACCTCGTCCTTATCCATTACGGACATTGCTTCTGCAACATCGCGGCCGGGGCTCGTCATCGGCATGCACTTTATGAACCCTGTCCCTGTGATGCCGCTGGTTGAGATCATAAGTGGGCTTGCAACCACTGAAGAAACGCGTGTAAAAGTGAAGAAGCTGACACAAGCTCTAGGCAAAACACCTGTAGAGGCGAAGGACTTTCCAGGTTTTATCGCTAATCGCATTCTTATGCCGATGATTAATGAAGCGATTTATGCGATTTATGAAGGTGTCGCTGAACCAGAGGCGATCGACCAAATTATGAAGCTCGGAATGAATCATCCGATGGGACCGCTCGCGCTTGCTGATTTCATTGGCCTTGATACCTGTTTAGCGATTATGGAGACTCTGCAGCAGGGCTTTGGCGATTCCAAATATCGGCCCTGTCCGCTGCTGCGCCAATATGTGCAGGCGGGTTGGCTGGGACGCAAGTCAGGTCGCGGGTTTTACTTGTATTCCTAACAGAGATGAGAGGTTGGTCTGGAAGGAGTGATGAGTTGTGGAGCTCCGATTTACGCAGCAGCAAGCAGAGCTGCAAAGAGTGGTTCGGCAATTCGCTGAGACTGAGCTTGCCGCGGCTGTTCCAATTATGGAGCAAAAGGATGAATTTCCGAGTCGGCTTATTGCTAGGTTGGCAGAGCTCGGTTTTATGGGCCTTCCTATCGAGCCTCAATGGGGAGGCGCAGGAGCCGATTATATTTCTTACATCATAGCTATCCATGAAATTTCCAAAATAAGTGCAGCCGTTGGTGTTATTCTCTCCGTTCATACTTCTGTCGGCACTCTCCCTATCTTGCAATATGGTACAGAAGCTCAAATTTCTAAATATGTAAGTAAGCTTGCCGCTGGGCAGTGGTTGGGTGCTTTCGCATTAACGGAGGCCAGTGCTGGATCGGATGCAGCCGCTATCCGCACTTCAGCTGTACTAGACGGTGAGCACTATATACTAAATGGTTCAAAGCTTTTTATTACGAACGCTGGCGCTGCAAATACGTATGTCACCTTTGCGGTTACTGATTCGACTATGGGCTCACGCGGAATTACTGCATTTATTGTAGAAGGAGATATGGAAGGACTGACCATCGGCAGAAAAGAAAAAAAGCTAGGCTTGCACGGCTCTAGCACCTGTGAAGTCATATTTGATCAGCTTAAAGTACCTTTATCTCAGCGACTTGGCAAAGAAGGGGAAGGCTTTACAATTGCAAAAGCTTCACTTGATGGCGGTCGAATCGGAATTGCAGCGCAGGCGCTCGGAATTGCGGAGTCAGCATTGCAGCAGCTCGAGAAGCAGTTTCTACCTCTAGTAAGCGGTACAGAAAAAAAACGACCACTTTATAAACCGAGCTATGCTGTGCTAGCCGATTTGACTGCTCAGGTGGAGGCATCGAGATTGCTTGTATACCAAGCGGCATATTTGCGTCAAATGGATTTGCCTTGTACGAAGGAGGCTTCCATTGCCAAAATGTTCGCATCCGACACAGCTGTTGCAGTGACCGATGCGGCGATTTCTTTATTTGGTTTAGCGGGATGTATGAAGGAGCTGCCTTTGGAGCGACTGTTCCGGGATGCCAAGGCGACACAGATTTATGAGGGCACGAATGAAATCCATCGAATTGTCATTAGCAGCAAAATTCTTAAGTGATCGTTTTTTTTCTCAGAAGGCGGTGGTGGGAATGGGTCATTCAGCTGGAGATCGACTTCGTAAAGCGCTAACACTCGAAAAGCCGCTGCAGGTGGCTGGAACGATAAATGCTTATTCGGCAATTATGGCGGAGAGAGTAGGGTTTCGAGCTTTATATCTATCTGGCGCAGGCGTAGCGAATGCAGCATTTGGCTTGCCGGATCTGGGCATAACAACGCTGCAGGACAGTCTTGAGGAGGTTAGGAGAATTACAAGCGCGACCGAGCAGCCTTTGCTAGTTGATGTGGATACGGGCTTTGGCGGCGCTTTTCAAATCGCTCGCACGATAAAGCTTATGACCCGAGCAGGAGCTGCAGGTGTCCATATCGAGGATCAAATTGCCGACAAGAGATGCGGTCACCGACCTAATAAAGCGATCGTGCGTCAAGAAGAGATGGTCGATCGAATCAGAGCTGCGGCGGACGCCAAGGAGGATTCACAATTCGTTATTATGGCTCGTACAGATGCACTGGCAGTCGAGGGATTAAATGCTGCGATCGAGAGGGCATGTGCATGCGTCGAGGCTGGTGCCGATATGATTTTCCCTGAAGCGGTTGCAAGACTCGAGGATTACCGTGCTTTTGCCGATGCGGTCAAGGTGCCCATTCTAGCGAACATCACAGAATTTGGCCAAACCCCGCTTTATACTACCGAGGAGCTAAGAAGCGCTGGCGTCAGTCTAGCTCTTTATCCGTTATCGGCCTTTCGAGCGATGAGCGCCGCCGCGCTGCAGGTCTACCAGACAATCAGACGCGAGGGTACGCAAAAAACGGTTCTAGAACAGATGCAAACGAGGGCTGAGCTTTATGATTTTCTAGACTATTTCAGCTATGAGGAGAAGCTTGATCAGCTGTATAGCAGTCGTGAGGAGGACAAAAGCGATGGCGACTAAAAAAACAGGCGGACTCGCAGATGTAATCGCGGGGCAAACAGCTATTTCTACTGTCGGCAAGGAAGGCAAAGAACTCACCTATCGGGGCTATGCAATTGAGGATCTCGTGAGCTACGGCTCCTTTGAAGAAACGGCTTATTTGCTCATCTATGGCAAGCTGCCGAATGTATCTGAGCTGATGGCGTATAAGGGCAAGCTGCGTGCTCTTCGCAGTCTTCCTGCAAGCCTAATGGCTATTTTGGAGCTGCTCCCTATGAGCACGCATCCGATGGATGTGCTGAGAACAGCTGTTTCGGCGCTGGGCGCCTTAGAGCCGGAAGAGGCAGGCAATAGTCAGTACGATATTGCTGATCGCCTGCTATCATGCAGCGCCTCGATGCTGCTTTATTGGCATCATTATCATACAAGCGGCATTCGAATAGAGACTGACACGGATGATGACAGTATTGCAGGTCATTTTCTGCAGCTGCTTCATGGCGTAAAGGCAAGCAGGCTCCATGAGAAAGCACTCGACGCTTCTCTCATTCTATATGCAGAGCATGAATTCAATGCTTCAACCTTTGCTGCGCGGGTTACATCAGCGACATTGTCCGATTTTTACTCCGCAGTGACAACAGGCATAGGTACGCTGCGCGGGAATCTTCATGGCGGCGCGAATGAAGCAGCGATGGATCTAATAAAGCGATTTGCTAGTCCAGATGAAGCCGAAAGCGGATTGCTTCAAATGCTGTCAAAGAAGCAGTTAATTATGGGCTTCGGCCATCGTGTTTATACCATCCGTGATCCAAGATCAGATAGAATCAAACAATGGTCGAAACGATTATCGGAGGATGCCGGAAGTACACGACTCTATGAAATTTCCGAACGAATCGAGTCCATTATGCGCAGTCAGAAGGGGCTATTTCCAAACCTAGACTTCTATAGCGCATCAGCCTATCATTTACTTGGCATACCGACGCCATTTTTCACCCCTATTTTCGTTATGTCCCGGATTAGCGGTTGGTCCGCACATATCATTGAACAGCGTGCTCACAACAGGCTCATTCGGCCAAATGCTGCTTACACGGGACCGGAGCGTTTACCGTGGCTTCCGATCATGGAACGATCCTAACTCTCGGAGGAGGAACCTATCTTATGTTAATAAATACTAGCAACATAAGAACAGAATTTGACCGCGTGATCGTTGAGATTGCAGAGTATGCTGCAGCTTACAGAATCGAAAGCGATGAAGCCTACGAGACTGCTCGGTATTGCCTTATGGATACACTAGGCTGTGGTATTCTTGCGCTAAGATATCCCGAATGCACGAAGCTATTAGGGCCTGTCGTCCCGGGAACAGTGACACCGCATGGGGCGCGGATTCCGGGAACCAGCTTTCAGCTTGATCCGATTACAGCTGCTTTTAATATTGGCTGTATGATTCGCTGGCTCGATTATAACGACACTTGGCTTGCGGCAGAATGGGGACATCCATCCGACAATTTAGGGGGTATTCTCGCAGCAGCTGATTATATAAGCAGGAAAAATATATCCGAAGGCAAAGCTCCGCTAACGATGCGCGATGTGCTTAGTGCCATGATTAAAGCGCATGAAATTCAAGGTGTTCTTGCTCTTGCGAACAGCTTTAACCGAGTCGGGCTCGATCATGTCATTTTGGTGAAGGTTGCCTCCACAGCAGTTGTAACCGCTTTGCTAGGGGGATCAAAGGACGAGATAGCTGCTGCGGTTTCCCATGCTTGGCTTGACGGGCATCCCCTTCGCACCTACCGGCACTCTCCCAATACGGGAACACGCAAATCATGGGCAGCCGGAGATGCAACAAGCCGAGCTGTACGTCTGTCGCTCTTGGCATTAAAGGGAGAAATGGGCTACACATCTGCGCTTACCGCACCAGGATGGGGATTTTATGATGTTTTGTTTAAAGGCAATCCATTTTCTATAAATCGTAAATTTGAAAGCTATGTGATGGAAAACATATTGTTTAAAATTTCGTTTCCTGCGGAGTTTCACGGTCAAACGGCTGTGGAATGTGCCATCTTGCTTCATCCGCTTATACGGAGCAGATTAGATGAGATCGATAAAATTGTCCTTACTACCCATGAGTCAGCTTTGCGAATCATAGACAAAACAGGGCCGCTTCATAATTCTGCGGATCGTGATCATTGTCTTCAATATATGGTAGCTATTGCTCTGCTTTATGGGAATTTAACGGCTGACCATTATGAAGAAGAGTCTGCGCTCGATCCAAGAATTGATGAGCTGCGCAGCAAAATGATTACAATGGAAGAAGCGGCCTATTCACTTGATTATATGGATGAGAATAAACGCTCCATTGCGAATGCGATTCAGATTTTTTTCACGGATGGAACCGCTTCGGATCGTGTAGAGATCGAGTATCCCATCGGGCATCGGCGCAGACGCGAAGAGGCCATTCCGCAGCTTATCCAAAAATTCGAAACGAATTTAAAAAGCCGTTTTCCTGCTAAGCAAACACTTGAAATACTGGAGCTGTGCAAAAATCAGCAGTCATTAGAGCAAACGTCCGTGCAGCAGTTTGTCGATCTTTTTGTCATATGAATGAAAGCCTGCGCATGACACAGGTTTTTATTTTTTTTGTAGCTTTTCTGTAACTTATTTCACACTGGATTCGTTATAAACTATAAGTAAGCAGAATAAGAATATAGACCATATAAAAGGAGCGTCTGCGCTATGAAAAAATATACAATGATCGCATTAGTTGCGATAGCTTGTCTCACGGCCTTTAGCTTTGCGCCGACGGGAGGCCGTGATTATGTACCGGTAGAACAAACCCCGGAAATGGAGACGGGCTATATTGATCGTGTACAACTGAAGAATGACCGCTATCACTTGTCTGTTGATCAAATCAATTGGTATGAAGGCTCTGAAGCAACTGAGAAGTTCCTTGAGCGAGAAGGCAGCGAGGAGCTTGATGGACCCCCAAACGATTATTACATCATTAATGATGATGAAACTTTGCATGATTTGGTGATCGCCGAGGATGCGGAGGTATTGATGCAATTATACAATCGTACTGGAAACGTGCTAGAGGCAGATATCGTATGGAATGAGTCTATCACTGTTGAGAAATTCGTTGAACTGATCAATACTGAGGATGATTTGGATATGAAGAGCTTTCCCTATCATTTGACTGTGAAGGATGGAGAGATCTCTCGAATCGTGCAGCAATATGTTCCATAATGATAATAAATCGTAAAGAGCAAGCTGCCTCAATCAGGCTGCTTGCTCTTTTTTTTGTTACATCAATCTCTTCCTGCTTCATAGATTTTTTGAGCTAGCATTGCCGGATTCATCTTTGTTGCTGACATATGATCGCTATTGCCTTGAATGTATCGAAATATTCCGAGTCTACTGGACATATGAGGATGCCATCCATAATTCGCATTGAATTGAGGCAATACATTGTCTTCTGTAAAGTAGATGTAGCTCCTAGGTATGCTGAGACTATAAAATTTCTTGAGATCTAGTTTCTCGTAAAATGGCTTAGCAGGCTCAGGCGTTATTTTACTGTAAATTTGCAGTGCTACCTCTAGTGGCGCTATATTTACAAACGTGTCACGAAAAAATGGGAAGGGAAGCATAATGGTATCATTGCCAGAGCTTTCTCTTAGCTGCTGAAAAAATGAATTAGCTGCTTCTGGAAACTCATCTGCTACTGCCTCACCATCATTCAGCACAAAGGCATCCCAGAAAACGAGCCGTTTGATTCGGCTTGGAACTTGCTCTGCCACCTTCTGAACGACCGAGCCTCCGAAGCTATGTCCAACAAGAATAATCTGCTGAAGATTATTTCCGACTATAAAATCAACCACGGATTTCGTTATCATCCCATGTGTAACGTTTTTATTAGTGTCAGCACCGTGTCCTGCATATTCTGGCGTATAGACGATATGGCCCATTTTGCGTAATTCAAATGCGGTTTCATCCCAAAAGCTGGCATCCGCCCATGCACCATGCACAAGAACGAAGGTAAGCGGCAGGTAAGGTGCTCTCCATTGAAGGAAGGTGGTATATGGATGAATAAACGGATTCATTCCGTTCAACTTATTTTGTTCATTGGAATACATAACATTACTCCTCGATATCAGATGATTCAGCATATGCCCAAATCACTGCGAGGTTCTTCTGCGTGAACAAATCAAGTTTCAAGCCGACTTAGAACTGCCAATGCTGAGCAGCCTCTTTGTGCGGTGTACGTACATTCTTAGCCGCTAATGTAGCATTGATCTCACCGCCAAGAATGATGATGATTGCGCTTATGTAGAGCCAAATTAATAAAATGATCATTCCTCCCAGACTGCCATAGGTTTTTGAATAATTGCCGAAGCTGTTCATGTATAGTTGAAAAAGCAGCGAAGTAATCATCCAGCCGAAGGTTGTGAAGATGCTGCCTGGAAGCACCTCTCTGAGCGCAAGCTTTCGGCTTGGTACAATCCAGTAAAGGAGAGTAAACGCACCAATCATGGCGGCAATCGGAATAGCATAGGTAAGAACGCTCCATATCCACTGAAAGCTGTTTGGAGCATTCAGCCATTCAAATAGATATTGACCAAAAGCTTTGCCTAAAATGAGCAGCAGCATGACCAAAGCAATGACCACAACGAGAAAAATAGTCGTAACCAGTGAGATGCCTCGTACCTTCCAGAAGGGACGCTGCTCTTTAATGTCATAAGCCTTATTTAAGCCTTTAATAATAGCATTAATACCGTTAGAGGCTGACCAAAGCGTTGCGATCATCCCGATAGAGAGCAGGGTCCCGCTGCCGTTATTCACCACTTCCGCCAGTATATCTGTAATCATCTTGCTCGCATCAGAAGGGAGCAGGCGAATGAACTCTGCGATGACGCTATCTCCCGATAGCTCGATAAATCCGAGCAGGCTAACCAAGAAAATAAGAAATGGAAAAAACGATAGAATTAAATAATAGGTAAGCTGTGCTCCTAATGCTGGAACATCATCATCTTTGAAGCGACCGTATAAACCTTTGAAAAATTGCATTGTACTAGAATTTCGTAGCATCAGCACTCACCGTCCCTTTCTTAAACATGTAAACAAAAAGGAAGGAGCACTAAACATATAAGAAAAAAGAAAACGACATAAATGATTGTAGGAATGTATCACTCTGCGTCGAATAAGAGTTATAGACAGTCATTTTTTGAAACTAGGGAGTGAATCGCTTGTTTTTGCATTTTTTACAATCGAAGGAACATAAAGTAGCTTTTCTCGAATTAGCTTATCTTGTAGCAAATGCGGATGGATTCGTGCATAAAAAAGAAAGAGGCTATCTGCAGTCCTATATGGAAGAAATGGAAATCCAGCAGACAGAGACCAGCTTTTCATCTGAGAAGCACCTTTCCGATATTATAGGCAACCTGAAGGATGAGCATGTGAAACATATTTTCTTTGCGGAAATATTGCTGCTCATATTTGTTGATGGAGATTATAACGACGATGAAAAGAAAATTGCTATGGAAATGAAGCAGCAGTTCGGTTTCTCTGACGAGACCTATGAAGCGTTTAAGGATTGGGTTATTCGGATGGATCAGCTGAAAATTGAAGGATTAAAGCTGATTTTGAACCAATAAGGAATACTAATTGATGATTAGGTTTCATAATTCAAAATCCAGTTGAATGTGAGGAAGATTCCACTATGCTGCTCCCTGTAATGGATGAAGAGCTTTCCCTGCGGATACAACAGTCTGAAATCAATTATTTAACGTCAAGAATTAGCTCGATTGGCGAGCGAGAGGGGAATCCGGAAGGTGTCGTAATTAAAGCCTTCGGCAAGACAATCGCTTATTATATCAAAACTATGCCATGGACCATTTTTAATTGTGCAAAGGGATTATCCGATGAGGACAGCAGCTATTTAGAGGATATTGCAGCATTCTTCGCAGCTAGAGACAGGTCTTTCCAAATCGATCTAAATCCGGTGCATTGCTCAGCTAACCTATTCAAAAAGATCTCTGCGCTAGGTTTTTACCAAAATGGGTTTCACTCCGTGCTATACGGATTGCCACGAGAGAATAGAGCAACAGAGCCGTCTAATATTCGCATTATTGAAGTAGATAGTGAACAGCATTTTGAGCATTATGCTGAAATTCATTGTTTAGGCTCTGGCATGTCCTTAGCCGATAAGCATCATTTTGTGAATAATAACATCGGGTTATTGAATCGAGAAGGCTGGAAAATCTTTTTGGCTTATTTAAACGATGTGCCTGCTGGTGTCGGAGTGATGTATATTAACGGAGGCATTGCCTCCTGCACATTAGCAGCAACTGCTCCGCCATACCGTAATCAAGGGCTGCAAACCGCACTTTTAAACCATCGGATGTTTGAAGCACAGCTGGCGGGATGTGAGCTTGTGGTAGCGCAAGCTCGCTTTGGATCTTCCAGTCAACGGAATATGGAGCGTGCTGGCATGCAAGTCGCGTGGACCCGTTCCACCTTTGGGCGTTAAGCCAATTCCGAAACAAAAAAAGCAGTTCATCGTACCTTCTGGTATTGATGGACTGCTTTTTTTTGTTGATGGCATATAGGATATAGCTCTCGCAAGTTTCGTTTACTCCGAGGAAGGGTAGTTTATTCTATGCAAGGAAAAAATATAGTTTAAATTTCCGAAGGAGGCATATGATGAATCTATTTAAATTCAAACGAAGGATAGTCGCAGCGGTGCTGGCGGTGGGTCTGCTATCTTCTGTATCCGTCACACAAGCATCTGAAGGAACGAGTGCAAATAATCTATTCAGCGGTACTCCCGCAGGGGACCTACCGTACCACTTCAGCGCTATTCAATTTCTTAACGGCTCAACCGGCCGTGCAGCAGGTAACGGATTTCTGCTCGGAACCTCGGATGCAGGATCATCCTGGCAATCGATCTACACTGGGACGTGGCAGTTTACTCAGCTTGAATTTTTATCGAATACTACTGGCTGGGCACTTGCTAGGTCTTCAAGAACGGGACCGAACGCTCTTATTTATACGTCTGACGGTGGAAGTACCTTCACGAAAATACGAACCGGCACTTTAGAACTCGAGCGTATCCATTTTATCGATGATCAAAACGGCTTTGGCTACACGAGAGCTTTTGCCTATAAGACCTCGAACGGCGGGAACACATGGACCAAAATTTCAACATTACCCAATACTCGTTATGCAAACTTTAAAGATGCGAAGAATGGTTGGATTTTAATCGTAGTCCCGGGTTTTGGATACAAGCTCTCCAGAACATTGGATGGAGGCGAGACATGGACAACAAAATTATCGGTGAAATCTGATGAAATCAGTGGAGGGGAAATTCACACAAGCGGCAGTGAGGTTTGGGCAGAGTTTTATGGAGGCGCAGGAATGTCTCAGCAATCTTATTCTCTTTATGCCTCTTCAGACAACGGATCTAATTGGCGAAAAGTAATCAGTCAGGCTACTGCAGGAGGAGGTGCTGCTCCTGGCGGCGCAGAAGGAGTTGTGAAGGAAGGACCTGCTTCGCCGGGCGGTCATCCAAGCAATTTTGAATTGGTTGATGGAGCAGCGATTCTTGGAGCTTTTTCTCCTGCGGGCGAGGTCATTGGTATTGGCCGTTCATTAGATGCAGGAAAAACATGGTCAAATCTTAAGCCAATCAGAGGTTATGAGAGTGTTATTTCCTTTACAAGCAAGGATCTAGGATGGATGGCAGATACAAGTATAACTGATTCTGCTGTTTACAGGACAACAGATGGTGGAAAAACATGGTCAAAGAAAATCAGTATTCCACGTGATAGGAATGAATAGTGATTGAGATCAATCTAAAACATCCCGAATAGAACCTGCATCTCATGCAGGTTCTATTTTTTTGAAAACATATGCATAAAATTAGCTGATCATTATTAATGCGAACTAAATCTGTTGTTCAGGCATCCACATTCTGAAATTACCGCTAAGTGCAAGCATGGCGAACAAATAAAGACAATTGTCATAATAGCGGCGCTCACCAGTACGAAGAGGGGTATTCCAGAACAGTTCAACACTAGATTTGGCATACGGTCCATCTGCTGAAGCAAGTGAGGCCATTGCGTTCGTCGCCAATAATCCAACGGGATGAAGCGACTTCTCATCAAATGGCTCTCCTGCTATCGTATAGCGCCTATAATCGGAAGGATCAATGCCAGAGAAAAAGGCTTGAATTCGGTTCGCTTCCATCTGCTGCCATTCATCAACGCCGAACCATTCTGTATCCAAGCCGATATTCGCAGCAACGCGATAGGAGTCGCTGAAAAAATGCCCGTAGCCGCGTTCATTATTCGGCGTTCCGTCATAATAAGCATACTCGGGCGCGAGACCGGTGACCGGATGGCATGAAAGCTGGAGATAATTACGGCTTGCGGCTGCCGCTTGCTTCCAAAAGCTGCGATCTACTGGATTTGCCCAAAGCGCGAACAATTCATAAAAGTGCGGCAGATGATAGGACGGATCTGAATAGTGACAATCAGGAATAAACTTAATCAACTGATTGGAAGGCTCCCACATCGGATTGCCGTCGTTATTTTCGCCTTTATGTACGCAGCTATGCAACAAATTGCGAGCTTGGACGCTATAATCGAAAGGCGCTGCTCCATCTCCCCAGCGGTGTGACGCGAAGAAAAGGGCAAGCGCAAAGTACTCCTCACCGTCTGGCGCGGGGCCATTTGAACGTTTAGTTCCATCGGTATTACATGACCAAGCAAAATACCCCGCATTTTCACCCTCCGTCATGTACATATAAGTTTTTGTCCACTTCCAGATACGATCGAAAGTTTCTTTGTGATCCATTTGGACGGCCATCATCATCCCGTAGGACATACCCTCTGTACGCACATCAATGTTTCCAGTATCAAGCAAATATCCCATATCATCCTCAGACTCGAAATAAATACGTGTCAGCTCATCTCCGTTAAATAACTCCGTCCAAGTATTCTCAACACGTGTCTGAATTTCCTCTTTGCTATAACCATACTCCTCAAATAAATTACGGTATTTCTCTGTATAAAAAGCACCAGTACCAAGTTTGGTTGTCATTTCCAAGACCTCCGCAAATAAATTGCCTGCATAAGCCAAGCGTATAATATAAACTTTAACCTGTTCCTGTTAAGGTTCCCACCCTAAAAAGCATATCAAATACTTTAAATAGTATAGGAAATGGGTGGACAACTACTTCGGACTGTGGTTTTCCATTTCTACTGATTTTGATTTTAGTCTTTAATCGTATTCTAGATATAGATGAAGTAGGGGATTAGCGAATAGGGATAGGTACGCAGTGGAATTAAATGCTGCATAATAGCGAATTGAAAGAGTGTTAACAAGTATATTGTAAACAGGCATATATGAAGTATAATGGAAAGATAGGCTAAATATTGAAATGATCGATTGGAAAGGTTGGATGATATGGCACGTAATGAGAATCCTATTGAAAAATCTGAATCCCTTGGTCATGTCGTTAAAGTTCAACAAGTCATTGACTTCATTGTCCTCTCTGAGCTTCAGAACGGACAGCTGTATGCCAGTGAATTAGAGCAGCGTATTATTCAGGTGCTCGGAGGCAATGTTGGCGTTAATGATGCCTACCTAAGCCAACGTTTAAAAACATTAGCCGATAAAGGACATGTGCTTCGCAACTGGGAGGGTGACAATCGTTACAATCGATTTTACCGAATTACGGCTTCTGGCTTGGAATATTTCAAAGAATTACTTCGTGAGCTCCCTGATCGAGTGTCCAGAGCGCAGCAGGTCTACAATCGTTTTGATAAATATGTAGGGAAATTTGATAAAGTGAACCTTAAATAAAGCTTCTTGATGCAGAAAATCGCTCCTCCCTCTCGGGTGGAGCGATTTTTATTTTGCTAGCGCTAAGGAAATCCGTAAGGATAAAAAGAATTCATAGCAGAGCTAAGCCATATATATAGGTATACGCAATGCAATAGTAGAGGAGGTGCGTAATTTGGATAGCTCGAGAATTATGAAGCTGCTCGGACTAATAGCTTGCGTCGTATTTCTAAATATTTTCGTTTTGTCGCCAGGATTATTAGGATTGCAAATCGGGGGAGAAAGTGCAATTGAGACAGCTTCAGGCATAACCTTACTCCTTGTAAGTCCCATCGTTCTGCTATATGGAAGCTATGTCACACTTTTCAAGCCAGCAGCTATGACATCTGTCAAAAACATAAAAACACATGAGGATTATAAAGATGCCCTTATCGTGTACCGTAATGTAAAAGTTTTAAAAAAAGAAATTTTCCTGGCTATCGATCAGCTGGATCGAATAGAAAAGAAGAAGGACACGATATTAAACGTACTGCGGCAGCGATTTGACCCAACGGAGCTAAGCTTCAAAAAATTTATTTCTGTCATCTATGAAGTCGAAAAGCTTTTTTACCTCAATATTAGAGGAATCCTCAACAAGCTTAGTGTGTTGGATGCTTCAGAGTTCTCTACTTTCGTCAGCCAGCAAAAATTAACGCATTCTTCTCATAAACTGTTGCAAGAAAAAACAGCGCTATACCATGAGTACTTTGCTTATGTGACAGGGTATCTAGATGCAAATGAAGAGATACTGCTTAAGCTGGATAAGCTGCTTCTGGAAATCACACTACTCGGCAGTGCGGATTATAGAGATGTCGAAGAAATGCCCTGCATGAAGGAAATCGATGCTTTGATAAAGCAAACTAAATTTTATAAGCAGTGAAAGGGAGATGAGAATGGCCAGTAAAGGTAAAGCGATAACCGTATTAGTAATGATTACAATCGTAGTTTTCGTGCTGGTATACTTAGGAATCACTTTTACATCTGATTTAGGCAAAACCAAAACACAGGTTACTTCGGAAGATGCGACGAAACGTTTGGATAAATTATATAAGAACATCACAGTAAGGACAGAAGAATTAATAAAGGGTCAGATAGACCTTGATCCTGCAGCTGCCGGTGACTCATTGCCCGATATCTCAAAGTTCCCAATATCAGTTGCGAATACTACGGATCATTTCGTGGAAATTTTCTCATCCACCGAAAAATCCGGAACAGGCAATGATGGCTGGTTAAATGAAGTAGCAACAGATTTCAATAATGTCAATATTGTGCTGGATGGGAAAGCTGTATCCGTCAAAATTCGCAATATTCCTTCAGGCACTGCGGCAGATTACATCAGATCTGGTAAATATGTACCCGATGCCTTTACTCCTTCAAACGAGCTATGGGGAGAAATGGTAAAAGCGAATGGGATCGAGACACTGCTTGTTTCGAAACGATTAGTCGGCAATGTCGCAGGTATTGTATCAACAAAAACAAAATATGATGAGTTAGTAGATAAATACGGTTCTTTAAACGTCAAGACGATTACAGATGCAATAGCGGATAATGAGCTGGCTATGGGCTATACAGATCCTTTTGCTAGCTCGACGGGGCTGAATTTTTTGGTCACCGCCCTTGAAAGCTTTGATAGCTCTGATTTGCTGGGGGAAAAGGCTGTTCAAGGGTTTGAAAGATTCCAGGCCAATGTACCCTTTATTGCGTCCACAACATTGCAAATGCGTGATGCAGCCAAGTCTGGAATGCTCGACGCCTTTGTGCTGGAGTATCAAACCTTTGTGAATGCGCCGGATTTGAAGAGCGGATACGTATTTACACCTTTTGGAGTACGGCATGATAGCCCGCTTTATGCTTTGGGCGGCTTAACACAGGATAAGCTAAACATTTTGAAGAGATTTGCAGAGTTTGTTGAACAAGAAAAATATCAGAGCTTAGCTGCCGACAGAGGCTTTAACGGCCTTAACGATTATCAATCCGAGCTTAGTGCTGTTGATGGCAGTCTCTTGTCCTCGGCACAGAAGCTATGGAAGGAAAAGAAGGATGGAAATAAACCGATTGCGGCAGTATTCGTAGCCGATGTATCCGGGAGCATGAGTGGTGAGCCGCTAAACCGATTAAAAGAATCACTGCTAACAGGCCAAAAGTATTTGGGCAGAGAGAATCGAATCGGATTTGTTTCGTATTCGAGTAATGTTTCCATCAATCTTCCTATAGGGAAGTACGATACGAATCAGCAGTCGATGTTTGTCGGAGCCATTAATAGCCTTCAGGCTGCCGGCGGTACAGCTACATTTGATGGGATTTTGGTCGCTATGAAAATGCTTCAGGAGGAGTTAGCTTTAAACCCTGATTTAAAGCCTCTGATCTTTGTTCTTAGTGATGGAGAAACGAATGAAGGGCATTCACTGAAGGATATACGAGAATTAATTGAGACATTCAAAATTCCAGTGTACACCATTGGCTACAATGCAAATATTAAGGCGCTTCAAAGCATATCAAGTATTAATGAGGCAGCAAGTATTAACGCAGATACAGACGATGTTGTATATAAAATCAGCAATCTGCTCAATGTTCAGATGTAATTTTTATTTTAAGGAGGGGAAAAATGTCATTTACTATGGAAGTCGTAAGTCCTGAGAAGCTAAAGTCTGCAATTGAAGAAGAAGTAAAGCCGGTCCCCGAGGAAGTGTTGCAGCTAAAGGAGCTGGCATTAAACAACGTTACAACGATTTTGGAATTAAATATTGAATCATTGGAAAAGCGGAAGGAGGTCTTGCAATCCATTGATAGCTTCGGCATAAGCTCGATGAGGTCGTCCTCGGAGAAAAACTCCCTCTTGCAGGTATCTGTAGCGAATTTATCCAAAACAGGGGATGAAGGCGGTCAAGTAGCCAAAGGCCTAACTGAGCTGCATCTCCAGTTGAAGGATTTGGACCCCAGTGTTGTTGATTTCGCAAAAAGTGGTTTTCTAGGTAAGTTCTTTAACCCTTTGCGAAATTACTTTGCCAAATACCAAAAAGCAGATGCTGTCATTTCGGACATTATCATTTCGCTTGATAAAGGAAAGTCCGTATTAAGAAATGACAATACTACTTTAGAATTTGAACAGCAAGCACTCCGGGAGCTCACCAAGAAGCTTCAAAAGGAAATCCAGCTTGGTATGTTGATGGATGAAGAGATCGAATCCCAGATTGGAGCAGCCAAGATTCGTAATGAGTCTGAAGATAAAATCAGGTTTATTACAGAGGAAGTATTGTTTCCACTGCGGCAGCGCGTGATGGACCTGCAGCAAATGCTGGTTGTCAATCAACAAGGAATCATGGCTATTGAAGTCGTTATGAGAAATAATAAAGAGCTAATCAGAGGAGTAGACCGAGCTAGAAATGTTACCGTATCTGCCTTAAAAATTTCAATAACGGTAGCCAGTGCGCTCTACAATCAAAGAATTGTCCTGAAGAAGATCGAGCTTCTAAATCAAACCACGGACAGTCTTATCAGCGGTACCTCAAGAATGCTTAAAGACCAAGGCGCCGCTATTCACAAGCAATCCCTTGAAGCAAGTATTTCTGTAGACACATTAAAAGTGGCTTTCACCGACGTGCTGTCAGCTTTAGATTCAATAAGTACTTACAAGCAGGAGGCACTTCCAAAAATGCGTGAAACGATCAATCAATTCAGGGAACTCGCTAATACGGGTGAACAGCAAATTGTACGTTTAGAGAAAGGGCAGAGACTCGGCTTGTAATCGATATTAGGAAAAAGGACGGTATCCAGAAAGTCTAGCGACTTTCCGGATATCGTCCTTTTTAAACTTACTATACAAGGATCAAGAAGAGGATTTTTGATCTGTCGTGGAGCTGAGCTGATGAATCTGCTCTTCTAGAACCGTGCCAGCCTTGCTTAAAAACTGCGTAATAAGAGCAAGTTCATCATCCGTATAGGAAGAGGCCAGATTAATCATAGCATCGTGCAGGGGTTGGTATGTATTGCTAACCTCTTCTTTATTTTCATACTCAGGAACAATAATCACTTTTCGACGGTCCTTTGGGTCATTTTGTCTGCGAACGTAGCCGATTTTTTCAAGCCGATCAATTAATGCGGTAACACTGCCTGTAGCAAGACCAGTTAATTTGGACAATTCCCCTGCGGTGATTGGACCTTTCTCACGCAAAATATCGACCGGTATAAAATCATGATTGTATAGCCCGAGAGAAGCAGCAACATTTTGCTGGTATTGTACGGTCCGTGTTCCTAGTCCACGCATGAGTAAAACAAAATTTTCCTTCGGATCGGTAGGCTGACCCTGTTGTTGGCTTGACAAAAGACAAACCTCCTTCTATGATGTTTATATCTTGATTATCGAGATATTTAGTATTGAGATACTTGATGAAGTGGATTATTAAAGTTTATTGTATCGGAAACATTAATCAATTGCAAAGTCATTTAGAATTTGAATGCGGGGGGGATATTTGTGAAAGATACCATATTAATTAAGGGTGCCCGAGAAAACAATTTAAAAAACATTTCGCTTTCGATTCCTAAATATAAACTGGTTGTTTTGACAGGACCTTCTGGATCAGGTAAATCCACACTAGCTATGGATACGCTCCAGCGTGAATGCCAGAGACAGTACATGGACTCCATGAGAATGACAGCAGATACGATTGGCAAGCCGAAGGTTGATTCCATTGAAGGACTATCTCCGTCCATCAGTGTGGGCCAGCATGTCACCAATCGAAATCCGCGCTCGACAGTTGGAACCGTGACAGATATCTACACGTTTATCCGCTTTATCTTTGCCAGACTGGGTGAGAGGATATGTCCTTCTTGCAGCGGCAGCATTCCGCCAACCTTTGAACCGACTGGTTTAATGGCAGAGGAAGATGAGGGATGGGGCTCCCAAACCATAGGCTGTCCGCATTGCGGGGCAGAGCTTGAGAAGCTCGGAATGGCTCATTTCTCCTTCAACAAGCCGGAAGGAGCATGCGGAGCGTGCAGTGGACTTGGGCATGTCGCCAGTATAAATGAAGCTGCTGTGTTCAATCCCGAGCTTAGCTTGCGTGATGGAGGAGTAGCTTCTCTAAATGGCGTCCATCGGGATATTCAAATTCGTATTTTAATGGCTGCTGCCAAGCATTATGGCTTTGAATTAGATCCGGATCAGCCGTTGAAAGAGCTTGGCGAGGTTCAACGTGATTTATTATACTGCGGTGCCGAGAGTGAAGCATTCAAGCGTCATTATCCGAATGCGAAGGCAGTCCAAGGCACCAAATTCGAAGGTGTCATCCCCAGTTTGTGGAGACGCTATAAAGAAAAAGAAGGGGAGGCAGGCGCCCAGGAAAAAGAGGGAGGATTTTTTCAAGAACAGCTTTGCCCCGAATGTCTGGGAGCACGCCTCAAGGAAGAGGTGCGTCTTGTACAGGTAGCAGACGCTTCCATCTCCGATGTGATGGACTGGTCGCTCGGTGAGCTATTCGAGTGGACGAGCAGTCTTCAAACGGCGCTGCCACCCGAAGGGCTGCATCTATTGGAGCCGATCCTTGCTGATCTTCCCACGCGGCTAAAGCGAATTATAGATGTCGGTCTTGGCTATCTGTCGATGAACCGCCAGACCGTAACGCTCTCTGGCGGGGAAACACAGCGGCTGCGGCTCGCATCGCTGCTTGGTTCTGGCCTAACAGGCGTATTGTATATTCTGGATGAACCGACAACGGGCCTGCATCCTCGGGATACTGTCGGTCTCATTCGAGTGCTTCAACAGCTTCGTGATCTAGGCAACACAGTACTTGTTATTGAGCATGATATTGAGATGATGCGCGCTGCTGATCATATTATCGATATCGGGCCAGGTGCCGGCTTAAATGGCGGAAATGTTGTTGGTGAAGGAAGCTTGGAGGATTTGATGGCCAGTGAGCATTCTGTTACGGGCGCCTATTTAAGAGATGAAGGGCTGCAGCCCCCTACTCGGATTCGCAGAACAGGGAACGGACAGCAAATCACGATTCGGCAGGCACAAGCGCGAAATATCAATATACCAGCGGTTTCTTTTCCACTTGGCTGTCTAGTATCGGTAACGGGAGTTTCAGGCTCGGGAAAATCCACGCTCGTCTTCGACATTCTAGCACAAGGAAGTGCGAATGGTCTTGACCAGACGGGATGCCAGGAGATTACGGGCTTAGAACAGGTCGGCAATATCGTTATTTTTGACCAATCTCCAATGGGAAGAATTCAGCGCTCAAATGTCGCGACCTACACCGATATGTTTACGCAGCTGCGCCAGCTGTTTGCCGGCTTGCCAGAAGCCAAGAAAAGAAAACTGACAACGAAACATTTCTCCTTTAACACGTCGGGAGGGCGTTGTGAGACATGTCAGGGACTTGGCGTGTTATCTTTAGACATGAACTTCCTCCCCGATCTGGAAGTCAGGTGTCACGACTGCAATGGCAGACGATTTACCGACGAGGTATTACAGGTTCAGTATGAAGGCTATTCCATATCGGATCTGCTCAATATGTCGGTGCAGGAAAGCCTGCCGATTCTTAAGACAGAGACGAAGATTGCAGGTTTAATCGAGATGTTATGCGAGGTTGGGCTTGGCTACTTGAAATGGGGCCAATCAGTCAAAACCTTATCTGGCGGCGAGGGACAGCGAATCAGACTAGCGAAGGAGCTGAGCAAGCCGTCAAAAAATCATACATTATATTTACTCGATGAGCCAACAACTGGACTGCATCCGTCAGACATCAAGCAGCTTCATATTTTGCTGAATAAGCTGGTCGAATCGGGCAATACCGTTGTTGTTGTTGAGCACAGTCTAGAGCTGATTCGGGAATCCGACTGGGTTATCGATATCGGCCCGGAGGGCGGTGCAGCTGGAGGCACATTGGTAGCTGAAGGAACACCAGAACAGGTTACAGAAGTAGCAGCATCGTACACGGGGATGTTTTTGCGAAGGGTTTTGGCTGGTGGGCTCTGAACGCAGCGAGCTCTTAAATAAGAAAAGCATCCCAGCCCGTTAAATCGGGCTGCGGATGCTTTTTCTTGTTTCTCCAATTTGGTGCTATTTCACAAGCTCAATAAACTTGTTTGCCGCATTGGAAAGGGGCATATTGCGCATAATCATGAATCCCACTTGGGAGGGCGGCATCTTGATATCTAATTCAATTTCAAAGAGTGAGCCCTCTTCCAGTTCCTTCGATATGAATTCTTTTGTGACATAAGAAATTCCGAGACCCTTCCGCGCAAACTCGATGAGCAGATCCACGCTGCCCACCTCAATTTCAGGTTTGATTTGATGACCGTAGCTTTCAAATAGCTCCGTGATGGCCATCCGTACCCGGCTATTACGCGAGAATAGAATAATGGGATATTCAAGCAGCTGCTTCAATGAGAGCACTTTGTTCTTAAGCTCGGCATAACGAGACCCCGCTACAAAACAATCCTGCAGTTCAATTCCTCTCATGACTTCAAGCTGGGAATCGACGATCGGCATACGAACGACGCCCATATCGATTTTACCTTCTTTCAAGAAAGCGATGGTTTCTGGTGTTGTCCCATGATTCAGATGTAATTTAATGCCGGGATACGTCTGAAGATAGCTTTCCAGATAAGGCAGCATATAGTGCTTGAACAATGAATCACTGCCGCCGATCCGCAGCTCGCCGCTGTCCAAATTTTTAAGTGCCGCCATCTTTTCTTCCGCGAGCGAAATTAAGATCTGAGACTTCTCGATATAGGAATAAAGGGTGGCACCCTCTGGGGTTAAGGACACGCCTTTGGAATTCCGATAAAACAAAATAATGCCAAAATTGTCTTCCAATTGCTTTATGGCATGGCTGACGCTTGGCTGGGTGATGTACAACGACTTGGCGGCCTTAGATAAGCTCCCCGTCTTCGCGGCCCAATAAAAAACCTTATATAGTTCGTAATTGATCATAGACATGGTCTATATCTCCTGTAAAATATATTAATTACCTGTATAGGTCTTATTGGTATTATAGTGGAATTAAGAAATAGAAACCAGTGCTAACAAGATGAAACTTATACTTCCTGTATTTCAAATAAAACGTAACGGAGGGAGAAGAAAAATGGAGGCAACCACTTTTGTCTTGTTTGGAGCAACAGGGGATTTAGCAAAAAGAAAAATTTACCCTGCCCTCTATAATTTATTCGTAGATCAGAAGCTACCACAATCTTTCTCTGTAATCGGCCTTGGAAGAAGAGAGCTTTCCGATCATACTTTTCAAGCGAATGTCGAGCAATCTCTTCGTATGTTTTCTAGACGCGAAGCGAATGATCCTGTTTTAATTAAAAGCTTCTTGAGTGCATTTCGCTATAGCGTTCTCGATGTAGGCCATAAAGAGGATTATCAAAAACTGCTGGAGATGATTGAGCAACGGGAAAAAGAGCTTCGTATCACGCCAAATCGGATGTTTTATTTGTCCGTAGGCCCTGAGTTTTTTGAAACGATTGCAGCCAACATTGATGAAAGCGGGTTAGGCTCTGCGAATGGCTGGAAGCGTTTGGTGATTGAGAAGCCTTTTGGCCATGATTTGCAATCTGCTCAGGATTTGAATAAAAATCTGAGCAAAGCTTTTACGGAAGAAGAGATTTTTCGAATCGATCATTATCTCGGCAAGCCGATGGTGCAGAAGCTTGAGGTTCTGCAGCAGAGCAATCCAGTCCTTCAGGCATTATGGGATAAGCGTTACATTGCCAACGTCCAAATAACAGCGAATGAAATTGTCGGTGTTGAAGAACGAGCTGGCTATTACGATCATGTTGGTGCTGTAAGAGACATGTTCCAAAACCATATGCTGCAATTGCTTATGATGCTGACGATCCACCTCCCGAACAACAGTACTTCAGAAAATGTCCGTTTCAAGAAAAAATTGGTGATGGACTCCCTGGAGCTGCTGCAAAAAGAGAATGTCAAATCCCATGTAGTCCGCGGACAGTATGGTGAAGGAACGATCCAAGGTAAACCGGTGGTCGGTTACACATCCGAACCCAATATTTCCGCAGGCTCAACAAATGACACCTTTATTGCAGCTAAGCTGCAAATCGACGATTATTTTTGGCGGGGAGTTCCTTTCTACATCCGCACAGGCAAAAGAATGAAGGACAAATCGACACGAATCGTGATCGAGTTCAAAGAACCTTTAAAACAATCAGCAACAAATGAGGATCATACAACACCTAATCTGCTCGTATTCGAAATCAGTCCAAACGAAGGCATCCTGCTCCAACTAAATACAAGAGATCCTCTGAACAATGGGGAGTTCAAGCCCATGAAAGTCAACTTTCATGAGGTGAAAGACAATGTACCCGAAGCTTACGAAAATTTAATTTACGATGCGTTTCAAGGAGATTCTACTTTCTTCGCGCATTGGGACGAAGTAGAATTGTCATGGCAATGGGTTCAACCTATCTTAGACGCATACAAAGAAAACCTAGTGCCGCTTCATCTCTATTCGGCTGGTACTTATGGACCCGCTGAATCGGATGAGCTGCTCGCACAAGACGGCTATCATTGGTGGTTCGATGATAAGTCAGAACAAGAAATCGAAACCATAAAAGGAGAACAATATGCCTATCACACAAACCATTGATCAACTGGCTGTTGATACGATCCGTACTCTATCCATTGATGCTATCAACGCCGCCAATTCCGGACATCCAGGGCTCCCAATGGGAGCTGCACCTATGGCGTATGCGCTTTGGGGCAAGCTGCTCAATCACAATCCAGCTCATGCAAAATGGTTCAACCGCGATCGTTTCGTATTATCCGCGGGTCATGGCTCGGCTTTGCTTTACAGTCTTCTGCATTTGTCTGGCTATAACGTTTCCATTGAAGATGTGAAGCAATTCCGCAAGCTAAACAGCAAAACGCCAGGTCATCCTGAATTTGGCCATACAGATGGCGTAGATGCAACAACCGGTCCTCTTGGACAAGGTATTGCGAATGCCGTTGGTATGGCGATGGCTGAAGCTCACCTAGCTTCGAAATTCAACCAAAGCGGTTTCCCAGTCGTTGATCATTACACGTATGCGCTTGTCGGAGATGGCTGTCTGATGGAAGGGATCTCCTACGAGGCGATGTCCATGGCAGGACATATGAAATTAGACAAATTAGTTGTATTGTATGATTCCAATGATATCTCCTTGGATGGTGAACTCAATCTTTCCTTCGCAGAGAACATCCAAAAAAGAGCAGAATCCGTAAATTGGCAGTATTTGAGAGTCGAAGACGGAAACGACATCGATCAAATTACTAAAGCGATCGAAACAGCAAAGCAAAATGATTCGCAGCCAACTATTATTGAGATCCGGACGATTATTGGTTATGGAAGTAAAGTAGCAGGAACGAATAAAGCCCATGGCAACCCGCTTGGCAAAGAAGAGGCAAAAGCAACGAAAGAAGCCTATGGCTGGAAGTATGAGGAGGAGTTCACGGTACCTGCTGAAGTCAAAGCTCATTTTGCGCAGCTTAAACAAAATGGCGAGGCCAAAGAAGCCGCTTGGACCAAACTGTTCGCTTCATATAAAGCAGAGCATCCAGCGTTAGGCGAAGAGCTTGAACAAGTCATTCATGGTTCCGTTGTGATCGAAGCCAAAGACATCCTTACCTTCGATTCTTCCAAGACACTTTCAACTCGCGTCGCAAGCGGTCAATCGATTAATCATTTCGTTAAATCTGTTCCTTCGATTTTTGGCGGCAGTGCCGACTTGTCTCATTCGACGATGACCGATATTACCGGAGAGAAAGTATTTGCGGTTGAATCTTATGCGGGACGCAATATCTACTTCGGCGTACGCGAGCATGCAATGGGCGCGGCTGGCAACGGCATGGCGCTTCACGGCGGCGTGAAACCTTTCGTAAGCACATTCTTCGTGTTCAGCGATTATTTACGCCCATCAATACGACTGGCTGCACTGCAAAAACTGCCTGTTACTTATGTATTTACTCATGATTCAGTAGCTGTCGGCGAAGATGGACCTACGCATGAGCCAGTAGAACATTTGACAGCGCTGCGTACTATTCCAGGTCTAACGGTCATTCGCCCTAGCGATGCAAATGAAACAGCTAACGCATGGGCTTATGCCTTGCAGCAAAATGAAGGTCCGGTAGCATTAGTGCTAAGCAGACAAAACCTGCCTATATACGAAGCGACAAAAGGGAATGTGGACGGGGTTGCCAAAGGCGCATATGTGCTGATGGAAACCAATGATCAACCTGATGTTATTCTAATTGGAACTGGTTCCGAAGTTTCCTTGGCAGTGAGCGCCAAAGCTGAGCTTGAGAAGGAAAATATCTCTGTACGAGTAGTTGCTATGCCGTCCCGTGAGCTGTTCGACCGTCAATCCGAGGCATATAAGCAATCCGTACTGCCTGCTGCCGTCACTAAGCGTTTAGCTATTGAAGCCGGCATTTCGCTCGGATGGGAACGTTACACCGGACCAAGCGGTAAAGTATTGTCTATCGATACCTTTGGAGCTTCGGGTCCTGGTACTGAGGTCTTGGAATACTTTGGTTTCTCCGTGGATAATGTCGTTCGTTTGGCGAAAGAATTACTATAGTAAATAGAACTAATAAACAGAACATTCGAAGCAGCTTAGATAAACTTTGTTCTCAAGACAAATTAGGTCAATACAAGTAATATAAAAATAAAACCAAAAAACGGAGGTAATTATTATGAAATTCTTTATCGACACTGCAAATTTGGTAGATATCAAAAAGGCTTATAAAATCGGTGTATTATCCGGCGTTACGACTAACCCATCCTTGGTTGCCAAAGAAGGAGTAAAATTTGAAGATCGCATCGCTGAGATTTTACGTGAAGTACCTGAGGTTGAATCCGTTTCTGCTGAAGTAACTCCTGATGCAGTAACAGCTGAAGAAATGATTGCACAAGCCAATGAACTAATCAAGATCAACAACAATGACAAGAATATTACAATTAAGCTTCCGATGACATTAGCAGGTTTGGAAGCATGCCGTTACCTGACGGAAAAAGGTGTTAAAACAAACGTAACATTGATCTTCTCCGTGAACCAAGCACTTTTGGCTGCTCGCGCTGGTGCGACTTATGTTTCTCCATTCCTTGGCCGCTTGGACGATATTTCGGAAGATGGCGTTCTACTCGTCTCCAAAATCGCAGAATTGTTCCGCACGCATAACTTGGATGCACAAATCATCGCAGCATCTGTTCGTCATCCGGATCACGTGACACGTGTAGCTATGGCTGGCGCGCATATTGCAACTATTCCATTCTCAGTTATCGAACAAATCTCGAAACACCCTCTAACGGATCAAGGCATGGAGAAATTCGCAGCTGATTGGAAAAAAACTGCTCAACTTTAAGTTGAGCTCTGCTCTTAAAGCATTTATCAGCAACTGGCAGTAATGATAGGAGGAAGCTAGTAATGAAGAAACAACAAATTGGCGTGGTCGGGTTAGCCGTTATGGGTAAAAACCTGGCCTTCAACATAGAGAGCAAAGGATTTTCCGTTGCCGTATTCAATCGTTCGGCGGAAAAAACAAATGAACTATTGGCAGAAGCGCAAGGAAAGGATTTCGTAGGCACCTACACCATCGAAGAATTTGTTCAATCGCTGGAGACGCCGCGTAAAATTCTCATTATGGTCAAAGCTGGTCAACCAACTGACGATACCATTAATCAGCTTGTGCCTTACCTCGATCAAGGCGATATTCTGATCGACGGCGGAAACGCATATTTCCCTGATACACAGCGCAGAAACAAGGATCTGCAGGCTCAAGGCTTCCGATTCATCGGCGCAGGAGTCTCCGGAGGCGAAGAGGGCGCATTGAAGGGTCCTGCCATTATGCCAGGTGGGCAAAAAGATGCGTATGAGCTGGTAGAACCGATTCTGACAGCCATTTCCGCAAAAGTGAACGGCGATGCCTGCTCGACTTATATTGGAGAAGGCGGCGCTGGCCATTATGTCAAAATGGTACACAACGGCATCGAATACGGTGATATGCAGCTCATCGGCGAAGCTTATCAGCTGCTCAAGGATGTGCTGAACCTCAGCACTAGCGAGCTGCATGACATTTTCACAGAATGGAATAACGGTGAACTGGATAGCTATTTGATCGAGATTACTGCTGATATTTTCAAGAAAATAGATCCAGAAACAGGAAAACCGATGGTAGATGTTATCCTCGATTCGGCAGGGCAAAAAGGAACGGGCAAATGGACTAGCCAAAGCGCATTGGATTTGGGCGTCCCATTGTCCATCATTACGGAATCTGTATTTGCACGCTTTATCTCAGCGATGAAAGAAGAGCGTGTAGCCGCCAGCAAGCTGTTGAATGGACCTGCAGTGTCCAGCTATGACGGCGATCCTAAAGAATTTATCGAGGCTGTTCGCAAAGCTTTGTATACGAGCAAAATAGCATCATATGCACAAGGCTTTGCACAAATGAGAGCTGCTTCTGACGAATTCAAGTGGGATTTGAACTATGGCAGCATTGCGATGATATTCCGCGGAGGATGTATTATCCGTGCACGTTTCCTGCAAAATATTAAGGATGCCTATGATCGGAATCCAGCTCTAAGCAACCTGTTCTTGGACGAATACTTCAGCGAAATCGTTGATAACTATCAAGACGCTTGGAGAAAAGTCATCTCACTTGCCGTTACTAGAGGAATCCCAGTTCCTGCTTTTGCTTCTGCTTTAGCCTATTATGACAGCTATCGTTCGGAGAGGCTGCCAGCTAATTTGCTGCAAGCACAAAGGGATTATTTTGGGGCACACACGTTCCAACGGCTAGATAAAGAGGGAAGCTTCCACTTCCAGTGGATGGACAAAAACGAATAACAACGGCGTGAACTTTACCTATATAACAAAAAGGTTGATCTTCAATATTGAAGATCAACCTTTTTGTTATATAATATGTGAAGAGAACATAGGTTCTCTAGCGGTTCGTTCTTTTTTCAAAGGAAAGGTGAAGCATTTGAATTATAGTAGATGGACTTTTGCTGTTATTAATATCATCGTTGTACTCATCCTGATATTAAATTGGAAAGAGCTGCTGATTTGGCTAAAAGATGACGACTACAGTTTCTTTCCGCTTGTATTTCTCCTGGTCGTGCTGCTCGCTGTTATTCCTGGAATACCTTTTGGTTTAGTAAGCGGAATTATTGGTGCTAAATATGGATTAATAACTGGCGGAGTCCTTAATTTAGTTGCTTCGACAATTGCAGCTGCAATCGTATACTCTCTAATGTACAAATTATTTAAAGATTGGGGGATACGTTGGCTGGAAAAATCTACGCAATTACGTCGAATAGATAGTTTTTTGCGAAAACGTATCTTTTGGTCGATTTTAACAGCTCGATTGATTCCGGTAATGCCTGCAGCTCTAATAAATCTTTATGCTGGTGTATTCGGTTTGCAATTTAAGATCTTTCTGACTGCAACGATTCTAGGTAAAATACCGTTCATTCTAGTTTCAACCTATGTTGGAGATAACATTCAATCCGGAGCTAATGAATGGATTATGGCAATCAGCATTTATGGGGTCTTTCTGACAATTACTTATATCGTATATCAACTTATTATGAAGCGCCGTTCTTTAAGATGAAGCTTCTAGTGCATAGTGTGTTTAATAACGAAGGAGAGATAGAGCGTTGAAAAATAATATCATCAAATACTGTTTAATGAAAAAAGGAGCGGCTAGGGAATATCCCTTCGGACCCGATTCAATGGTTCTTAAAATTGAAGGTAAAATGTTCGCGCTTATTTTCGAGGGAAAAGAAGAGTATCTTCAGATCAACCTGAAATGTGACCCGATGATTGCGGAGAACTTAAGAGAGCAGCACGAGGCCGTTCGACCAGGGTACCATATGAACAAAAAGCACTGGAATACAATTACAATCGATGGCTCCATGCCAGAGATGGATGTTTTTGAAATGATTGATCACTCTTACGATTTGGTTGTTGGAAATCTTCCTAAGAGTCTCCGTGAATCTATAACGAAAATGAATGAACTGGCGTAGAAACCGACGGATATTAAATAGATCTTAGGTAAATCCATACTACCTTCCAGCCGAATTCACCGAGTGGACTCAGTGAGCCGCTGTCCTTGTCTAAGGACAATAAGTTTCTCGCAAAATATAGGCAGAGTATTAATGTGAAACTTATACTCCGCCTATATTTTTAAAAAATTGACAACCTCCCCATAGAATTAGTATAATTTTAATGAACAACTGTTCATTAAATATCAGGAGGGATTCATCATGCGTTTAGAAGGAAAGGTTGCTGTCGTTACAGGAGCTGCGTCGGGCATGGGTAAAGCCATTGCGGAGCTATACGCGAAAGAAGGAGCACGTGTCGTTGTCTCAGATTTGAACATCGAGGGTGCGGAAGCTGTTGCCACCGCTATTAAATCAACTGGTGGGGAAGCAATCGCAGTAAAAACCAACGTTGCCGACCTGAATGACATTAATGCTATGATCGATACCGCCGTTAAAGAATACGGAACACTTGATATTTTGGTTAACAATGCCGGCATTATGGACAACATGGCAGCTGCTGGTGATGTAAATGACGAAAAATGGGATCTTATCTTCGATATTAATACAAAAGGCGTTATGCGGGCGATCCGCAAAGCACTTCCGATCTTTCTTGAGAAAGGAAATGGCGTTATTATTAATACAGCCTCAACAGGGGGCTTCAGCGGTGCTCATGCGGGTGTTGCTTATACAGCTTCCAAACATGCCGTTATCGGCATAACCAAAAATACAGGCTTTATGTATGCGCAAAAAGGCATCCGATGTAATGCGATTGCTCCAGGCGCAACGATGACAAATATCGCTAACACAATCAATAACGTAAATGAATTTGGCGCTTCGCGCACGAAGGTTACGCAAGGTGTTATCCCACGTGTTGGACAAGCGGAAGAAATTGCACAGGTGGCTCTGTTCCTGGCATCCGATGAATCCAGCTTTGTAAATGGCGCTGTAATTGCCGCGGACGGTGGCTGGACGGCAGGTTTCTAAACTTGCGATCTGCACTTTGCTTAAGCAGAATAAGCAATGATTGAAATTAATGCTAGGCGATATATATACTTTATTACGTTTGACACAAAGGCTACAGGCAGCTAGACTGCTTGCAGCCTTTTTTCTCTTTCAAGTGCTGCTAAGAGACGTCAGAGTCGTCGCAAAAAAGTACACATTTTGAAGAAAACGTTATATAATACACTTCATATTAAAGCTATTGAACAGACGAGTTCAAAATCGTTCATTAAACCAATACATATTTTATTTTACAAGAGGTGAATAGAGGACATGAATGAAAATGATTTAAGAGTTGTTAAGACAAAAAAAGCATTACATCAAGCACTCTTGGCTCTGTTAAAAACAAGTACGCTCGAATCGTTATCCGTATCCACGCTTTGCCGAGAGGCTGTAGTCAATAGAGGTACCTTTTACTTGCATTATAAAGACATTGGAGCATTATTTGACGAGCATCTTCATTATTTGCTCAAAGATTTGGAGGAGTCCTATTACGAGCCTTACCGGCATGTGTCACATTTAATTCCGAGCCACCTAGACCCTACGACGATACGTATTTTTCATCATGTGAAGAAATACCAGACATTCTATGAGATCGTGTTTGATAAGAAATCATCGTTGTCTTACTATTATTCATTATTAGAGAAAATAAAAAGCTTGATGCATGAAAGTACTTCGGTCGACCAATTACAAGATGTAGACGTCCCCTTGCTAGTCGCTTATCAGGCTAATGCAATTATGGGCTTGCTCATCGAGTGGAGCGATGATGGCTTCGCTCGCAGCCCAGAATATATGAACGAACAGCTCATTTATTTTCTGAGGATGCACGAGAAGGGCTCGGCCGCTGAAGACTCACCGGTAGATCAGTTATAGTACCTGAGCAGGCAGCTTTAAATAACGAAACAATAATGCTACAATTATTTATAAAAAAAAGCAGGTGCACATCGTGTCAACAACTTCTGAAAAAATTTCTTTTAGCGATTTCATGCTCAGTCCAAACTTTCTAGCGTTTAATAATGTTGAGCATGATAAACAACCGCGCATGAATGCTATAATTGAGAATTGGGATAACCACACATTAATTAGCAATATTTCAAAACTTAACCGAGAACTACTTAGACGTGATGCTCATGGAATAGATCAGACTCCATTTTCAGAAACAAATCAAGAATTGCATTTACAGCTTTATTCATTAATTATGTATCTGAAAGAACGTTTAGTGACTGAACCTTCTAATTGAAGGCTGAGAATAATTTCCCAAGTGAATTTAACGAGGAAAAGCAGCAGATCTGAGATCTGCTGCTTTTCCTCGTCGGTATTAGTAACGGTTCTAAAATGTAGAAAGCAACTTTGCCAGTTATAATGTAGAGATGTCAATAACGAACCGATATCGCACATCACTTTTAAGGACACGCTCATACGATTCTTCGACTTGGTCTGCACTGATCACTTCAATCATAGGGGCAATGCCGTGTTCAGCTGCGAAATCGAGCATTTCCTGGGTTTCACGAATTCCACCAACGAGTGAACCTGCAATGCTGCGACGACCCATAATTAATGAAAATACATGATACTGATCTGGTTCAGCTGGTGCACCGACATTTACAAGGGTCCCATCAATGCGAAGCAGTGATAAATACGCATCAACATTCAGATTTGCAGACACGGTGTTTAAGATCAGATCAAAACGACCTGCTAATTCTTTAAATGCAGCAGGATCACTTGTCGTAAAGTAATGATCTGCACCAAATTGTAATGCTTCTTCTTTCTTATGATTAGAGCGGCTCAATACGGTTACTTCAGCACCCATAGCATGTGCAAATTGAATCGCTACGTGGCCAAGGCCTCCCATGCCTACAATGGCGACCTTCTTACCTGGGCCCGCATTCCAGCGTTTTAAAGGAGAGAACGTGGTAATGCCTGCACATAATAGCGGACTTGCCACATCCATATCCAGACTATCTGGAATACGGACAACGAATCCTTCCGTTACAACGATTTTTTGACTATATCCTCCGTATGTTGGATTACCATCGTAGTCCAGACTGTTATATGTGTTGATAACACCTTTCGTACAATATTGCTCCTCACCACTGAGGCAGTATTCGCATTCTCCGCAGGAATCAATAAAGCAGCCAACGCCAACACGGTCTCCAACAATATATTTGGTCACTTCTGTTCCCACTGCTTCTACGACTCCGGCAATTTCATGACCAGGAACCATTGGGAAGATTCCACCAGCCCATTCACCGAATGCACTATGAATATCGGAATGGCAAATGCCACTAAACTTAATATCTATTAAGATATCGTGTGGCCGTAATTCTCTCCGCTTAATAGTGGTCATTTCAAATGGTGCTTTTGCACTTGGGACACTTAGAACACGTGTCGTAGTCATGTTTTTGCGATTAGTGCACATAAAAGATAACACAATCCTTTCTTTTGTGAAAATAATAAGTTGACTGACGAAGTAACGCTCAGCAGCTTATTTTTAAAGTATTTAGTAGCTGCATGAATAGCTTAAGCCTTAATGTCGACTTTAAGGCAAGGCTTTTTTGAAAATGATTAATAAAGAGCGGTGTCCCACTTCATTTACAATTTGACTCAATAAAAAACATCTTAATTCAATTTTTCTTTGTGGTACTTCTTTTCTAAATCATGATAATATTCTATTTTGGTTTCAATTTTGTTAAAAGCGTTATCCAAATCTCTTTGTTTCTCCATCATTTTCTCTTTATGTTTTTCAAATATCTGTTTGCGCTGCGAAGCTGTGCTGTCTCCTTCTTTTGTTAATTCAACGATCGCACGCAGCTCTGAAAGAGGGATGTCAGTTTTCCGTAAACAAATAATAAACTCTAACCATACTAAATCTGCTTCGTTGAAAATACGATTTCCATTTTCATCTCTTGTTATAAAAGGCAAAAGACCCTCTTGTTCATAATATCGGAGTGTATGTGTAGGCAAACCTATCTTGTCTGCTGCTTCTTTTATATGCATTTCCATTGTATCCTCCATACTTCGTATATAATTTTGCACTTATTATTACTGTGCTCTAACCATTAAGTTTTATTATAGACCTTAAAGTTAACTTTAAGGCAATAGCGCGTTTTACATCTTCTTCAGGGAATTTAAAAATATTTCTTGACTTAAAGTCAAGTTTAAGGGTTATTGTTGCTTTGCATTAAGAAAATAAAGAAGAAGTAAGGAAGGTTGGAGATCTATTTTTATGGCTAAACGAAGTAATTTGCTTATATTTATATTGACGGTTGGAGTTTTTGGTATTTTAAATACTGAAATGGGTGTTATCGGTATATTACCTTTGATTGCTGATTACTATGCTGTCAGTGTAGCAAAAGCAGGCTTGTTTGTTAGTCTCTTTGCACTTGCCGTTGCAATATCGGCTCCAAGTATGCCGCTCTTGTTTTCGGGTGCATTTACAGTAGCTGCTAACTCAGTAAGCAGTGATGAAGCACCAAAAGCTGTTTCTAAAATCATGTTGGGAGTCTCTGCCGGTATGGTACTCGGTGTGCCAATTACTAGTTTTATTGCTAGTGAAACTTCGTTTGAAATGGCCATGTTATTCTTTGCTATCATTAATACATTAACATTCATTGCTACATTACTATTTGTACCAACTATGCCTGTTAAGGAAAGACTCTCATACGGCTCACAATTAAGCGTATTAAAAAGTTCAATTACTTGGCTTTCCATTGCCGCAGTTATTTTTATAAATTCAGCAATATTTGGGGTTTACAGTTATCTCGCTGAGTATCTTGAAACCATTACTAATATTTCTGGGAAGACGATTAGTTTAATGTTAGTCATATACGGCGGGGCAAATGTTATTGGAAATATTGTGGCAGGGAAGTTGCTTACTAAAAATGCTATCAAAACTGTAGTGTCTTTTCCTTTCGCATTAGGAGCCGTTTACATCGTATTATTCTCTTTTGGACAGTTCACTGTACCTATGGCTGTCATTACTTTGGTTTGGGGAATATTATCTGGTATTGGAGGTAATATCGCTCAATATTGGATCACATCTGCAGCTCCCAAAGCTCCTGATTTCGCTAATGGATTATTTTTATCATCCGCTAATATAGGAACAACAATTGGTACTGCTGTAGGTGGATTATTTATATCAGCAATCGGTACACAATACATCGTAGTAGGGGGATTACTATCGTTGCTACTCGGAGCTGTGTGTATTTTGCTAAGAAACAACTTATTTAGTCCACGAAAACAACTTTCTATATAAGAAATTCAATAATGTTATTAAGAGAATGGAATAATGGGGGAGCATTGAAGTTTATCGTCTTAGCCTCAACTTTATCAAAAACCTAACGAAATAATTTCATGAATAAACAGAGACAAGAAATGAAAATATAAGGAAGTGGTATACATCTCATTTTCCAAAGGAGGATATCTGATATGGCTCACCAGAAAAGAAGGAAAGAGGCTGCCTGGAAGTCACGAAAGCAAGACCAGCATCCCCATGGTAAAGTCAAATCGCTCAAGGAATTGTCCAACGAGTAGGATTAGGAGTATACTGCTTATAAGAGAAGGACTGTCGGCGAAATTTACCGGCAGTCTTCTTTCTTGTGATAATATTCCATTAAACGTCCAGCAAGATAGCATGCCAATTATAATAAGACATAAAGGAGATAAAGATATGACGGAATTCTGGGAATCAAGTTTTATAGAAAAACAAACGATGTGGGGGTTTGAACCCACAGACTCCGCAATCGTGACAAAGGACTTTTTCCTTGAAAGGAATGTTAAGGACATCCTGTTACCAGGTATTGGATACGGCAGAAATGCAAAGGTTTTTATTGACAATGGAATAAATGTAACAGGTATTGAGATTTCAAAAACAGCGATTGATTTGGCAAGGCAAAATGGGCTTGATATTAGTGTTTTTCATGGTTCAGTAACTGACATGCCTTTTGATAACAAACTCTATGACGGTATATTTTGTTATGCACTTATTCACTTATTGAATAATCGTGAGAGAGAGAAGTTTATTAACGATTGCTATAATCAATTGAAGCCCAATGGATATATGATTTTTACAACTGTATCAAAAAAAGCTCCAATGTTTGGAAAAGGAACACAATTGGATAAAGATTATTTTGAGATAATGGAAGGCGTAAAAATGTTTTTTTATGATTCTGACTCCATAAAACAAGAATTTGAAAAATATGGACTAGTAGAGTTTTCAGAAATTGACGAGCCAAATAAGCACATGAATGATAAACCTCCAATAAATTTTATTATTGTAACATGCAAAAAAAGCTAACAGGGAACATTAGCTGAATCAAATGAAAACGAACGCAGTGATTATAAATGGTAAATTTGTGTTTATAAACAGGATGCGTGGACATAATGATTTTAGTGAACTAAGAGCAAGAACATTGCCGTGCAAAATCATACGAGAATAAGAGGGAGGTGTGATTAGTTAATGTCAAATAAAAAGAGCTACTATGCATTCGAGGATCCATCTGGCACCACAATTGAATTTCAAGCCACCAGCTTACAGCAGGCCATGGTGATAAAGAAGAAGAAGGCGCTAGAACTAGGGATTCATAAAGAGGCTTTTGAGCTAACGACCATACGTAAAAAACCAAGCCAGAGCGCATAGCCTGGCTTTTTATTTTATCGGTTCAAGTACTTGTCTTTTCGCGATGACAAGTACTTGAACCGATTCCAGTCAGAGGTTTCTTGAATTATCATTCTAATAAACATCTCGTGCATATCTTTTGGACTGTGACATTTCTTTCACGTATTGTTCGGCCTCTGCGACGCTTTTGCCTCCGTATTGTTGGATGATTTGCTTCAGCGCTGCGTCGACATCCTTGGCCATTCTACTGGCGTCGCCACATACATAAAAGTGAGCCCCTTGTTGCAGCCACTCCCACAACTCCGCACCACGCTCAATCATTCGATGCTGAACATATACTTTTTCCGGTTGGTCTCGAGAGAAAGCTGTATCCAATCTTGTGAGGATACCATCTTTCTGCATAGCTTCCAGTTCCTCTTTAAAGTAGTAATCATGCTCGGATCGTTGCTCACCGAAGAATAGCCAATTTTCACCCTTAGCCTGAGTAACAAGTCGTTCCTGTAGAAAGCCACGGAAGGGCCCGATTCCAGTACCTGGTCCTACCATGATTAAGGGTGCATCTGAGTCAGACGGGAGATGGAAGTGTGATGTTTTCTGAACAAAAATGGGCACTCCTTGTGTTTGTTCTGCTCGATCTGCAAGAAAAGCGGAACAAACACCAAATCTGCTTTTGTCATTGAATGGATAACGAACGGTTGAGACTGTTATATGCACCTCATCTGGATTTGCTTTCGAGCTCGAAGAAATGGAATACAGGCGTGGCTGAAGAGGCTTCAACATCTTAACAAATTCATTTGGATCAAGGGTCAAAGGGAATTCCTGTAATAAATCAGGAATTTGACGCCCCCATAGCCATTCCTTGAGCTCTGCGTTGTTTTCGTTCTTTAGAAACCTTGCAAGCTTTTCGCTTTTTGTAAGGTCTTGCACAGTCTGTAACAGGCTAGGCGTGATTCGTGTAATATCGTAATGCTTGGTTAAAGCTTCACTTATTGGCAGCTCTCCATGCCCGTTGACTGTTACGAGTGGTGTAGGCTGAAGGTTGACCGCTTGCAACACTTCTTCAACGAGGTTTGGGCAATTTGCCGGCCACACACCTAATGCGTCTCCAACCTCATATTGCAGTCCTGTATCTTTCAAATTGAAAATATAATGGCGTGTTTCTTTTTCAGAGCTTTCTGTGCTTAATCTCCGATTAGCGATTAGAGTTGTTTGTAGCGGATTATTTCGATCATAAATAGCTGTCACTGATGCTTCTTGCGTCGCAGCAATGGAATGGGCGGTATGAGCCAATTCGTTGCTGATTGTGTGCAAAGCAGGACGAGAAGTATCTTTCTCATTAAGCGATAGCTCAAGAGCTCCCATCCAGGCGTCGACATTGTCTTGAAAGTCCGTATCACAATCGATTCGCGGGATCATACGCTTTGCTCCAAGCTGTTCGAAGCGCATATCTAGGTTGCGCCCGAATCCACAAAACAGATCATAGTTGGAGTCTCCGAAGGCAAGCACCGAAAAACGCAAGCCAGTCAGTTTAGGAGAATTATCAGCTTGTAATGACCGCCAGAAGCCTTCACCGTTATCAGGGGGATCTCCGGCTCCGAAAGTGCTTGCCACACACAAAATAATTTGTTCGGAGGAGAGATTGTCGAAGGAATAGCTGTCCATATTCAGGTGTTGGACATCATGACCCAATGTCTTTAATTTGTTCGCACAATTTTGGGCAACTTCTTCGGCATTTCCGGTTTGCGAAGCCCAAAGAACGGTAATACGCATCGCGTTGGAAGGATTATCTTGCAAGGAAGGAGCAGGTGGCTCAAGAGTAGCCAGCATCGTATTTGACCCTGACACAGGAGCATATCCTGATTCGGGTAAATAGGTTCGAGAGAACATACCTGCAAGCATGCCATCGAGCCAAAAGCGTTTGGAAGCTTCAAGCGGCGCGGTAGGAGGTAATACAGGTACGCCAGCAACTGGTCGGAGCTCATCCGTTCGTAAGCTAGTAATAAAACCTGATAGATACATTTTCTCATGACTGTCCAGCGTCATCATCGATGTAGATTCTATGCCGAGCATGGTAGCGAGTGTATCAACTTTGGCCAAATAAATCTCCTCCTTCTGAGCATTAGTGTGGGCTTCAGATAACGAATGGGTAGGGGGCAGCTCCTCATTATTCGTCTCCACGGGACTATCAACACGAGCAAGGGAAACAGCACAATATTTAAATTCAGGCTGAAAAGAAATAGGATCAACAGCGTCATTAGTAACATCGTTAATAGCGAGATTTTTTCCAAAAACATCATTCCAATGAAACGGAGCGAAGCAATTGCCAGGTCGAACCCGATTCGTAACGACTGCCGGTAGTATAGCCAAACCGCGTCTTGAGCGAATCTGTACTTTGTCGCTGTCTTCAATTCCGAGAATAGCCGCATCCTCCGGATTAATTTCGATAAATGGACCCGGATTCAATTTATTCAACTTTGCAATCTTTCCAGTTTTGGTCATGGTGTGCCACTGATGCTGTAAGCGGCCAGTATTTAAGATAAGCGGATAATCCATATCTGGAAGTTCTGCGGGCGGTAAATACGGCCGAGCTAAAAAAACACCTTTTCCGGATTCCGTTGCAAATACGATACGTGGGCGACTGCCGTCATCTTTAACTTTTAATTTTTGACTCATACCCGTATTTAAATATCGAATTGGATTTCGATCATTAACGCTATCTGGAGCACATGGCCATTGCATTGGAGTCTCGCGAAGCCTTCTATAAGAAGCGCCACGAATGTCATAGCCGGTTTTTGGATTCCAGGCTTGTTGAACTTCTTGGTAGACTTCTTCTGATGTGGAATAAGAAAAAGCATCAGCATAACCCATCTCGCAAGCGATACGTGCAATGATAAGCCAATCTGGCAATGCTTCGCCTGGCGGCGTCACTGCCTGCTGCATTAATGTCAAGTTTCGTTCTGAGTTAATCATAACGCCTTCCGCTTCTGACCATAATGCCCCAGGAAGCATGATATCCGCATAACGATTCGTTTCAGTATCGAAAAAGGCATCCTGTGTAATGACTAGCTCTGCAGCCTCTAAACCTGCAATAACATTTCGACGGTTCGGAACGGTGGCCACCGGATTTGTGCAAATTATCCAACAAGCTTTGATATCGCCAGATTGCATGCTCTGAAACATGGAAACAGTACCTGTACCCACTTCCGTTCTGAGCTTACCTCGCGGTAGTTTCCACATGTCTTCTATAAAAGCTCGTTCCGATTCGACAAATACAGAACGTTGTCCAGGTAATCCGGGACCCATGTAGCCCATTTCACGGCCACCCATAGCATTGGGCTGACCAGTAAGGGAGAAGGGACCGCTGCCAGGACGGCATATTTTTCCGGTAGCCAGATGTAAGTTGCAAATTGCGTTCGTATGCCAGGTGCCATGTGTGCTCTGATTCAAGCCCATCGTCCAGCAGCTGATCCATTCCGGCGATTCTCCCATCCACGAGGCCGCCTGACGGATATCTGCTTCGGGAATGCCTGTAATCTCTGATACTTTAGCGGGTGGATAATCGTCAAGAAAGCTGGGCATATCCTCCCATCCGGTAGTGAATTCAGAAATAAAAGTGGAGTCAATCGCGTTATTCTTCACAATCAGATGCAGCAGCCCATTTAAGAGTGCCAAATCCGTTCCAGGTTTGATTTGCATAAATAAAGAAGCTTTATCTGCGGTTGTATTTCGGCGAGGATCTACAACAATGAGCTTGGCACCAGCTTTTACACGATCCATCATGCGAAGGAACAGGATGGGATGACAATCAGCCATATTTGCACCAATAACGAAAAACAAATCACTGCGATCAAGATCCTGATAAGACCCGGGAGGCCCATCCGCTCCTAGCGACAGCTTATAACCACTTCCTGCGCTCGCCATGCATAGGCGGGAGTTCGATTCTATATTGTTAGTACCTACGTAACCTTTTGCTAGTTTGTTAATAAGATATTGCGACTCCAAAGACATTTGTCCAGATACGTAAAAGGAGATGGCGTCTGGCCCATGTTCGTCTATAATCCGACGGAGCCGTTGAGCTGTATTGCTTATAGTCTCGTCGATACCTACTCTGCCTGGATCGCCTTTACGAACTGGACGTACATAGGCGTACTCCATACGTCCGGATTCTGTGATCGCTTCTGCACAGGTATTGCCTTTGGTGCAAAGCCTCCCAAAATTAGTAGGATGTTCTTTATCACCGCTTACTTTCACTACACGGTTATCGGCTACTTCGAGTACGATTCCGCATCCAACCCCGCAATAGGGGCAGACGCTTTTTACAGTTTTAGTTGACATACAGTTCACCACCAAGATTGAAGCATATTTATAGCCTATAGAATGATTGTTTTAAAGTTAATCATGTCTAAATATAACGGGATATGCTCAAATATATATCGTACTGCGATTCAAGTCAATGCTCTAGTGTTATGTTTTATGACATGAAAACGTTTTAGTTTCAAATAATTTTTGATTAGCTAACATCGAGTTAGAAAAACTTACATTGTCATCAATCTTAAAGCAATTGTTTTGTTGTTTTTGATTGTTCAGGGATTATGAATGATATAGACTATAGATATTCATAAATAGCTTAGGAGTGGGATATGACAAACCAACGTTTGCCTAAACATGTATACGAGGAGCTTGCTTTATTTCGTTACCGCATTCGCAAGTTTATCCGATTTAGCGAAGATGCGGCTAGAAGCAAAGGGCTTACTCCACAATATCACCAACTTATGTTAGCTATCATGGGATTTCCAGACCGGGAGTACGCAACACCAAAAGAACTGGCGGAACGCCTGCAGCTAACACCTCATGCTTGTATAGAACTTATAAAACGATGCGAGATTTTAGAGCTTGTACAGCGATTGCCCAATCCGCAGGACAAACGCAGTATTTTTATAAGTGTGACAGAACGCGGAATGGGCATATTGGAAGAACTATCAGAAATTCATGTCGAGGAATTGAATAAAGCAGGTTTGCTTGAGGTTCAGAAAGAGCAGCATGTACAAGACAAATAATATATGGGTGCAATTTAGACCTCTTCCAATCGGAAGGGGTCTTTGCATTTTTGGCAATATATTAAAGAACTTAGATTTTCATGTTATATAAACTAACATAAATAGATTGATTTATGTCGCGAAACGATATATATTGATAATGGATTATATGGTTTAGATATATTTAGTATGTTTTGGTGCGGAATTATTAAAGAGAGGGGGATGGCTAGAATTAAGGGGCAATAAGTTTTGTCATAGCCTGAAGAGGTATGATGGTCCTACTATTACTTAAAATATTTGATATCACAAACTTTATTCAGGAGGGTTTATATGTTAAAGGTGTTCAAGAATTTTACGATGTTATTGGTTGTTGCTGCTATGGCTTTAGTGTTTGCAGGCTGTGGAGCAACACAAAATGCGAATATCAATTCAAGTACTGCGGCTCCGTTAGAAAGTACAGTAGAGCCTAGCCAACAGCCGGCTCAAACCGTTGAAATTACGATTTCTGCTGCAGCAAGCATGACCGATGCTTTAACGGAAATTCAGAAGACTTATGAATCTAATAACCCTACAGTTAAACTTAGCTTTAATTTTGGTGCATCTGGTGCGCTGCAGCAGCAAATTGAGCAGGGGGCACCTGCTGACTTATTTTTGTCTGCGGCTGTTAAAAACATGACAGCTTTGGTTGATAAACAATTAATAGATGAGAGCCAACAAATTAATTTGCTGAAAAATGAGCTGGTAGTGGTTGTAGCTACAGACGCTTCAACATCAATTCAAAAAATAGAAGATTTGACGAAAGCGGAAGTAAAAACAGTGGCAATAGGCATTCCGGAAAGTGTGCCTGCTGGAAGCTATGCGAAGGAAGCACTCACGAGTGTGAAGTTATGGGACGTTTTGCAGCCTAAGTCCGTACAAGGTAAGGATGTAAGACAGGTACTGCAATATGTAGAAACCGGAAATGCGGAAGCAGGATTTGTATATAAAACAGACGCACTAACGACTGATAAAGTAAAGATTGGATTTACGGTTGATCCTGCTGCTTACAAAACGATTCAATATCCGATCGGTATCGTAAAAGCTACTAAACATGCAAAAGAAGCCGAAGATTTTTATAAGTATCTGCAGTCACAAGAAGCATTAGATGTATTTGTTAAATATGGATTTTCTGTTTCAAGCTAATCAAATTAGTCCTGAAAAATTTCGTAATTCAAGATCGTTCTATTTGGAAAAACGAATGGAAAGTATTCAGTCATACAAATTATGCAAAGGCTGCCGAGCTAATTGGCAGCCTTTATGGGTTGACTTTGGGTTCTTCTCGTCAAGGCCGGACAGCAAACACCGTCAATTTACGGGCATGCAAGCATGTCTAACAGAAATATCAAGTAAGTGAAATAAAATTACAAATGATGATGAATGAGTGTCGCCGTTCATTTTAAGTTCTAGTTAAGTTCCATTTAAGTAACCCATCTTATAATGGTAACAAGGAACGGACGGAAATTCACCGTCAGATACGACGAAGAAATGGGGATGGACAATGGCGAAAAGGAAAGACAAATGGAGGAAGTGGAAGATCGGCGCGGGGAGCGCGACCGCGGTCATGATGCTGTTCGGCGCCATACAGAATAGCGAGACGTTCAAGCGCCAGGCGCTGGAGAAAAGCCAGGACGTGGACGGCGACAGCTACGTTGCGGAGGATGGCGCTTCCGAGACAGGCTTCGCCGAAAACTGGCAGTCGGAAGCCTCTTCCGGAAGAGGGAGCTATGGCAGAGGGAATGGGAGCACTGGGAGTGGAAACGATGCGGAGAGCAGTGGTGAAGGCGAAGGGTACTGGACGGAAAGGGAAAGTACAGGCGCCATGTCGTCACGTACGGGTAAATCGTGATGGTGAGGCGCACGGACATGGCGTTCTCGTCGATGAATACACGGATAGAGGTGCAGTTGGAGCATGAAGAAGGGGATGGCATTACTTCCGAGCAATATGCCAATGAGCTGCGAGGATGGTTTGAGGAATGCGAGAGCCGATTCAGCCGATTCCGACCTGATAGCGAGCTGTCTAGGCTCAACAGCTCCGGAGGAGAATGGATCATTCTCTCCGACAGACTGTATGACGTGCTGGCTCAAGCCGAGAGTTATCGGAAGGCCACGAACGGCTGGTTCGATATTCGCATTTTGCCTGCGTTGGAAGCCGCGGGGTACGACCGCTCTTATGAGAAGTTTGCAGCAGGCGTTGATGCAAGGCTTCCCATTTTAATCGAGGGGAGCTGCACATCTGATAAAAGCTCTCGAAAGCGTCAGGAGGGGATAAACGCAGACCCGGCAGGCTTTCTTGAACAGAATCCCGGCATGAAGGCGGTACGGCTAGCGGAAGGATCTTTACTTGACCTCGGCGGTATAGCAAAGAGTTGGACGGTGGCGCAAGCGGGGCTATGGTTTCGTGCCCGCAGAGGTTTGCGTGCGGGTATCATTAACGCGGGGGGAGATGCCCTCGTCTGGCAGCATGACCGCAACGGCGAGCCCACTAGCTTCGTGATCGAGTCGCCGTGGGACGGGAAAACGTCGATTGGCGAGCTGATGCTGCTGAACGGAGCGGTTGCGACCTCCAGCGTGCTGGGCAGACGCTGGCTAACGGATGATGGCGTTCGCCATCATCTAATAGATCCCGTCACAGGTCAGCCATCTCGCAGCGAGGTTGTGCAGGCGACGGTCGCGGGGAGAGATGTCGTCACTTGCGAAATATGGGCCAAGGTGCTGTGCATGGCTGGCGCCGAGGCAATATCAGCCATGCAGGCCCATTCTCCCGGTTGCGAAGCGCTTATTGTTAAGCATGATGGAGGGATCGTTTGGAGCGGACGCTCATCATCGGGATTTACATGCCAATGGCGGAGCGACGATTTTGTGCCGTCGTCACAGGAGTCAGCGCGAATAAGAGAGTTGTCCCCAGAGATAAGAGAATTAAGGAACAGAAGGGGGATTATCGTATGATTCAATGGGTATTGAGTTGGCCAACCTGGCCCATGACACGAATATTCGGTATTTTGGCGTATTTGCTATTGTTCGGAGGCATGGCGCTTGGCATGCTGTATGGTTATCCCTTCGCAAAAGGACCGCTGAAGGCGAAGCTGTACCGGTGGCATACGCGGCTGACTGGCGGTGGCGTCATCATTTCACTTTTGCATGCGGTCATTTTGATGATCGACACTTATTCCCCATTTACTGCTGTTGAAATATTGGTTCCTTTTATGGCTCGCTCGCATCCGTTCTGGTATGGACTCGGAACACTCGCGTTGTACGGCATGTTGGCGTTGATGTTATCTTCGGATATGCGTCCCAAGCTGAAGCGTCCGCTGTGGATTGCCATCCATATGCTATCGTATCCCATCTATCTCATCGCAATGCTTCATGGCATCAAGGCCGGAACGGATACTTCACATCCACTGGTTCAGGCGATGTACATAGGCACCTTCATAATTACGCTGGGACTGTTCGGGGGCAGAATGTTTCTGCGAAGCTCGTCCGCAGCCGGGGGAATCCCTAAACGGACCCCGCGGCGGACGGGATGATGGACAACCCGAAGCTCAAAGCGAAGTGATCTTCGAACAGATGAATAATCGGATAGCAGAAGGGAAACTATACCATAAGTAAAAAACTCTGACATACAGATCAGGAGGGGACAATCATAGAGGCATCGATATCTAGAATACAAATCATTTTTTTGATGCTTCTATCGCTTGGAATTTCCAATCATGTACTAATTATCCCACATCTTCTCCAAGCGGCGGAACGTGATGCGTGGTTCAGTATTTTGATTGCTTACGCAGCATTGATTTGCTGGAGTGTGATTCTTTATTTAATTTTGAAATCAATGAACACGTTGGCCTTTACTGTTTGGCTTAAAAACCGTATAGGGAAAGTCGGATTATGGTTTATAACTGGAGGCATATCTCTTTATTTATTCGTCTCAGGAATTATGATTGTCTTCGATACAACAAAAAATGTGAAAATCTACTTCCTTCCCAATACACATGAATTTGTCATCACTTTAAGCTTTATAGGATTATCGTATATAACGGCAAAAGGAGGATTTAAGACTCTAGTTTATATGTCTGCAATGTTATTACCCATTGTATGGATGTTAGGAATCGGAGTTTCTTTGATGACCACAGGTGTCAAAGATTATGGCATGCTCCACCCACTATTGAAAGAAGGAATTGCTTCTGAACTTATGGGCAGTGTTGTAGTTTTTGGCGGAAGCATGGATTTGCTGATTTTACTTTTGATACAGCATAGATTAAAAAAGCCTTTGAATTACGGAACCATTTTTATATTATTATCTCTGTTGGTCGGGCTAATTATGGGACCAACGCTTGGTGCCATAGCTTCGTTTGGTCCATTTCAAGCTGAAAATTTTCGATTTCCCGCTTTTGAACAATGGAGGCTGGTGATGATTGGAAGTAGTATTTCTCACGTGGATTTTTTTGCTGTATTTCAATTAATGGCGGGCAGCGTTATACGAACATCACTTATCGTCCATCTCTTGTGTGAACTTGCCGGTGGCCATTCACAAAAATTTCGCCAGACAGTAATGCTCATCATTTCAGTTATTATATCACTGCCTTCGCTTCTAAGGTTAAGTGACATCGTGATGCAGAAGCTGATTCATGACTACTTTTATACCTATTCACTCTGGTTCGGAGTTACACTAACCACACTTCTATTTCTGATTACTTTTGTACCACAATGGAAAGGAGCAAGAAATGAATAAGTCATCTGAAAAAACGTTGTTTCTAGAAGAGGAAACCTTGTTGCGCGATGGAACCTTGTTAAAGGGACAACTGCAAGAAGCATTCGCAAAGCACTCGGATATCCAATTTCCGACACTTCCACAACTGGAGTGGTCTGATCACATGACCGCCTTTTATTGCGAGGGCATGATTGAAAAAACTGAAATGAATGCCTATTTTACTAGGTCTATTCATTATATAAATCGTCTAACTAACAATCTCGATGAAATTGTTCTAGAATATTCAGAAGAAATGCCGTTGTTCGAGATTAATCGTACATTCGGAGAAATGATTACTAGCTTATTTACGGGTAAATTGATCATTTATCGGGAAGGAGATTCGAACTTCTGGGCATTTGATATTTCTAAAGTCCCCCAGCGATCTTTGCAGGAGTCCAATACTGAAATTTCAATAAAGGGGCCAAAGGATGCTTTTACTGAAGACATATATACAAATATATCTCTGATACGGAAACGAATGCAAACAGGATTGTTATTCAGTGAGCAGTTCATTATTGGAAGCCTAAGCAAAACACAAATATCTTTGCTTTATTTGAACCATAAAGCGAACCCGAAAATGATTTCCGAAGTACGCAAACGCTTGGAAACTTTTCAAACGGAAAGTATTGTAAGCAGCGGTCAGCTAGAACAGTGGTTATCAGATAGAAGCTTCTCGTTGTTCCCATTGATTGATTATATCGGTCGGCCCGATTTTATCATAGAAACGTTGCTGCGAGGAAGGTTCGCCATCCTTGTTGATGGTTCACCTATGGCTCTAATAGGACCTTGTAATTTTCTTGAATTAATAAAGTCACCTGAAGATGTCCATTTCCCTTTTCATTTTGTTATATTTCAACGGATTCTAAGGATTTTCGGTCTGGTAATAGGTGTTTTTTTACCGGGCTTCTGGATCGCCATTGCATCAGTAAATATTGATCAGATTCCATTTTTTTTACTGTCAACGGTTGTCACCTCGCGAGAGGGAGTCCCGCTGCCTTCTTTTCTTGAAGCGTTCCTTCTTATATTTCAATTCGAATTACTGCGAGAAGCAGGTATTCGCTTACCGAAAGCTGTCGGTCAGACGATTGGAATCGTGGGCGGATTGATTATCGGAGACTCGCTCATCCGAGCCGGTCTTGCATCTCCGACACTACTCGTTGTCGTAGCTCTTTCTACCGTAGCAACTTTTTGCTTAGTAAATCAATCATTGTCCGGTACTGTCAGTATAATTAGAATTTTTATTTTGCTAATCTCCTCGTACCTTGGCATATACGGATTTTTCCTAAGCATGTTCTTAATTATGATTTATCTCTGTCGTCTTGAATCCTTTGGGATTGCGTATCTTGAACCCATTTCTTCTTTGAAATTTAAAGATTGGCTGGCAGCGTTCGTCCTTAATCCATTCCGTAGAACACGTTTCTCGGCGTCCATGATAAGTAAACGAAAGAGGTGAAAGAAGTGATTTACAGCATTCGTTGCATCTTAATTGTAACGGTTATATTATTTGCATCGGGCTGTTCTACAGACGTCAAGGATATTGAAAAGTTAAGCTATGCTTCTGCTATAGGTGTCGATTATAAGGACGGTAAGTATCATGGTTACATTCAATTTATCGATTTTCAGTCCGTTGCAAAAACGAGCGACGGCCTAAAAGCACCTTCAAAGATTTGGGTTGGTGAGGGGATAGGGGATTCTTTTGAAGAATCCCTATTTGAGCTTTACCGATCGGCGCAAGAAAGAATTTTTTGGGGTCATGTGACCTCTATTGTGATTAGTGAATCGACATTAAAAAAAGGGATAGGAGAAGTTTATGATAGTTTGATTCGATATTATGAATTTCGTCTGACACCTTGGGTATACAGTACACGAGGATCAGTTAAGGAAATCCTCTCCGCAGGCGGTTTTTTTGGACAGTCCCCACTTAGTACCATTCTACATGAACCACTAGGGACGTACTCCCAGACATCAATAATTCATCCGATCAAACTCCATAGATTAATTGGACAGATAAATGAACCTGGGTTTACTTCATGCATTCCATCTCTCACGATAAACAAAAAAGATTGGTCTGAAAAAAATAAACCCGAACCTAAATTGGCAGTCAATGGGGCAATCTTCATTAAAAATGATGTATTTAAAAGCTTTATACCAATTAAAGAGTTGAACGGGCTGCGTTGGATACAAAAGGGAGCGATACGGGCTGGTATTCCCGTTCCAAATAAGAAAGAGCCTGCAGTACAAGTTGTTGTCGAGAAACCAAAAGCCAAGTTGAAATTGGATAAAGCAGTGGGGGGTCTTCGTTACAATATTGATATGAACGCGAGGGCCTACATCGTCAACCGAACCAATAATAACTTTACGAATCTGAAACAATTAACTCAGACTTCAGCTGCTGTTATTGAACAAGAAATTCGGCACACATTTCAATCAGGCCTAAAAAAAGAGACGGATGTCTTTAATCTCGAACATAATTTATTTCGATATCACTACGAGAGCTGGAAGAACAACTCTTCCGTGGAGCAGAATGTGTTAAAAGATATGGAGATCCAAGATATTCATATTGACTTAAATATTGAACATTCGAGCTCTGAAAAAAATTCAACTATTCGCAAAGGTGAGGGAATAAATAATAAATAGATACTCACTCCGTTGATTTATGGCGCAGCTTCAAACTATGGAGCTGACAAAACCTGTACTGGTTGAGAAGTTACAATAACGAAAAGATGCTCGCTAAAAGCTGCGTATATCGCGGCTTTTATTAACTTCGAGGATAGCTATCTTTAATCAAAATATATTGGGGTTGAGGTCAGGACGTTGTCAACAAGGATGGATTATAACTTGATCCTTACTTTTAAATGATGTATATTAATTTTATATCGACATTACTGCAGGTCTAAAGAAGGAGGAACCATGTCACCACGTACCAAAGAACAGAATGATGCGATCCGGGAGATGCGGATGATTCAAATTATGCAATCGGCTGCGGAAGTATATTTGGAGAAGGGCATCCAACTCGAAATACGCGATGTTGCGGTCAAGGCAGAGCTCGGCTACGGAACCGTGTATCATTACTACAAAAATAAGCACATGCTTTTGGAAGATTTACTGTGGGATGCTCTAAATCGAACGGAGTCGGCAATACAGCCTGCTTTGACGGGGGACGGCGGAAGTTTGCTTAAAGCTGAGTCATTCTCCAGGCTGCTCCTGCGGAAGTGCATCCAGGATCCTTCTGTATTTATTTTACTTAAAACGGTTGCGGATAATTTTCATCACTTCCCGGGGAACCGGTTCATCAAGCTGTTTACCGATTTTCAGGAACGGATCTATTTGCCGTTTGTGGAAATGATTCGTGAAGAAATCGGTTCCAAATCACCGGAGAAAACAGCTAATCTGATATTTGGCTCGATGGTTGGCTGCGCAGCATTGAACATCCACCACAATATGAGAAGCGAGATGGATGTGGAAGGGATCGTCAATATGATTTTTTCAGGCATACAGTTAAAGGAGAAATGAACGGAATGGTCATCCTGAAATCAAGAGCAGAAATTGAAGAAATGAGAAAAGCCGGGCGAATTGTTGCTGCTTTTCATCAAGCAATCGCAGGTATGATCCGGCCGGGTGTCACGACGCTCGATATCGAATCGTTCGCGGTGCAGTTCCTGAAGGAGAATGGAGCCAATGCTTATACGATAGGCTACAATGGCTATCCGTTTGCGACATGTGCGTCTGTCAACGACGTCATTGCGCATGGTTTTCCGAACGGGAAGCCGCTCGAGGAAGGCGACATCGTCAAAATCGACATCGTCGCGGAAGCGGATGGCTGGATCGGCGATTCAGGTTGGTGTTACGCGGTCGGCGAGGTGTCGGAAGAAGCCCGTAATCTGATGCAGGTAACGAAGGAATGCTTATATCTTGGTATCGAAAAAGCTGTCGTCGGAAACCGGATCGGCGATGTGATGCACGCGGTTCAAACCCATGCCGAGCGAAACGGATTCTCGGTGGTGCGCGATTTACTCGGTCATGGCGTAGGAAGGGCGATGCATGAGGAACCTAATTATACCCACGTCGGGAAGCCAGGTAAAGGATTCCGCTTGAAGGAAGGATTGGTTTTTACGATCGAGCCGATGCTAAATGCCGGAAAAGCGTTAATGACGATTGATGCCGACGGATGGACCGCCAGAACCGCTGACGGCTCGCTTTCCGCACAGTACGAGCATACGGTAGCCATTACTGCGGATGGCCCGATTATATTGACCGCACAATAGAATTCATTCCTTTTGTTTATTCGAATTTGATATTGAACGGTGATTCGGAGAAGAAAGTTCAATCACGAAATCACGGCAGCTGGTCTCACGAACGGCTGCCGTTGTTCATTACAATATTTGTGGAGTTGAAAGTGATTATGCATATAAGACGACGTATTAAGTCATTTATATTATTTGGTTTTTTTCTAATTTCTTATATTTTTCTGTTTCTGCTCATATTTCTTTTTAAGTATGTTTCACCGTTAGACTTATTTAGTCCAGATAGAATATACATTAGATCTGTAGATGTAATACCATTTTATACTATATATAGTTATTTATCAGGTGCACTGAATGTTCCGACTATTATCGTAATGACGAATATATTGGGTAATATTATATTGTTTATGCCTTTGGGCGTGTATGTACAATTATTAAAGAAGGACAAGAGAATATCCATAAGTATGGTTATTGTTTTTCTTATTAGTTTACTTGTTGAGATATTCCAATTTATATTTGGAATTGGAGCCACAGACATTGATGATATTATTTTAAATAGCTTAGGTGGATTAATTGGGATATTAGTATATAAAGCTTTATTATTGAGCTTTAAAGATGAGGAGAAAGTGCGTTTGACAATTGTAGTAACAGGACTAATCCTTATTTTGTTTGCTATTGCATTTGAGATAATATCTAATCTATTCGGCATTAGAATTAGATTACTGCCACGCCTGTAAGCGATTGAGTGAAAAACGGGTGAAACAGACTAATTACACTTTTTCATTCTTTACTGATCGTTCTCAATATGTTATATTGAGCATGGGAGGAGGGAAAGGAATGGCAAGAAGCAAAGAATTTGAGGAAAACGTAGTATTAGATAAGGCCATGAAGCTCTTTTGGGAACAAGGATATGAGAAGACATCCTTAACTGATCTAGTGGAGCATATGGGGATACATCGTAGAAGTTTGTATGACACGTTTGGTGACAAGCATATGCTCTTTCTTAAAGCAATAGATCGTTTTCGTGCTAAAATTAATACGGAGCTTACTGGAGTAATTAAACGCTCCGAGACTGCCGAGGAAGCTCTTCAGTTAATTATTAACTTCATGATATATGGTGGTGAAGAAGGATCACCTTCTGGTTGTTTAATGGTGAATTCGGCGGTGGAATTGGCAATGCGTGATGCCGAAGTAGATTCCAAGTCCACTGAATCGTTTATACTATCAGAGCAAATGTTTAAGGATATTATATTGTGGGGACAGAGGAATGGAGAATTCACTTCAGCTTACAATGCCGGAGAGCTAGCGGAGCATATGCATGCAGTATGTGTTGGATTGAGGGTAATGACAAGAACCTCCATTGCCAAAGAAAAACTACACCGTACAGCCAATATATCCATAAAACTTTTAAAGAAATAGTTTGATATATTTAGAATGATTGTTCTAATAGGTGTAAGTATAAGCTATGTTATGAAGCTTACTCCTAAGAGGATAATATTCTATATACCCATTTTAGAATGATCGTTCCCGTATTTTGAGATTTCCCTTCGCCCAACACTCTTAGGAATTCATTACTTGCGTTTTTTAAAAGAGGAAACGATTGATGTACCCATATCAGATAAGAAAAGGAGCAACATAAAATGAAAATCTCTGAACAAATCGCTTTTGTCACCGGTGCGAACAGAGGCCTTGGCCGAGAACTTACACTTGAACTTCTTTCCAGAGGGGCTAAGGTTTATGCTGGAGCAAGAAACCCAGAGTCCATTGATATTCCCGGAGTAATACCTGTGAAGCTCGACATTACGAATCCTCAAGAGGTAGCTGCAGCCGCTGATATTGCTAAGGATATTACGCTTTTGATTAACAATGCAGGATCGTCTACAGGCGCTTCCTTGCTTAGCGGTAATCTTGACCAAATCCATTTGGAGTTTAATACGCATTTCTTTGGCACACTTTCCATGGTTCGCGCTTTCGCTCCGGTTCTAGCTAATAACGGCGGTGGATCGATTCTGAATATTCTTTCTGCATTATCTTGGGTTAGTTTGGGAACTGGTGGTGCTTATACAGCTGCAAAGGCAGCACAGTGGGCATTGACGAACGATCTGCGTTTAAATTTGCATCCTCAAAAAATACGAGTAACTGGATTACATGTGGGCTATATGGAGACAGACATGACGTCGGGCTTAGAAGTTCCTAAATCCAACCCTGCAGACATCGCGAAAATTGCTATTGATGGAATAGAGTCCGACAGTTTTGAAATTGTTGCAGATGACACGAGCCGTTATATCCAAAGTACTCTTGCCGGAGGAGTTTCATCGATATATCCACAACTATCCTAATAAAATCGACTAATCAAGTAATACGTCCAAAATATATAACCAATTCATAACAGCAAACACCACACCATTGATAACAAATGATAAGAGGAGTGTAATAAATGAATAAATTATGGAACAAAACGAAGATTGGGAACTTGGAATTGCCTCATCGTTTAGCAATGGCACCAATGACTCGTAGTAGATCGAATGAAGATGGTATACCAGGAGAATTAACAGCCCTTTACTATGCTCAACGCGCGTAAATGGGACTCATTATTACAGAGGGTACACAACCTTCTGATGATGGTCAAGGGTACTTATGGTCACCTGGAATATATACGGATAAGCATATTAAAGGATGGAAAATGGTTACCGACGCTGTGCATGAAGCAGGTGGATCAATGTATATCCAATTAATGCATGTCGGTCGCATGTCGCACCCAGAAAACACTCCACATCATCGTCAACCTGTTGCACCCTCTGCAATCGCTCCAGGTGTACAAATATTCACTGCTAAAGGTATGCAGGATATCCCCGTTCCGCGTGAATTAAGTAGAGAGGATATTCAAACGACCATTGCTGATTTCCGAAAAGCTGCGGCGGCGGCTATTAAAGCAGGCGCGGATGGCGTTGAAATTCATGGAGCCAATGGTTATTTGATTAATCAATTTATCGGAGAAAGTTCGAATACACGTACGGATGAATATGGGGGATCTATAGAAAATCGAACTCGCTTCGCGATTGAAGTAACGAAAGCCATCGTCGAAGAAATTGGAGCAGAAAGAACAGCATTCCGGATCTCGCCAGGGACACCTCTAGGTGGGATACAAGATGGTGAACAAGGACCTGAACTTTATCGTTATCTTGTAAAAGAATTAGCTCAGCTGGATTTAGCTTACCTTCATATCATGCATCTCGGAAACGAAGAGTTGCTCCAAGATATTCGCTCAATCTGGACGAATCCTTTGTTAGTCAATCGCGCAGGGCGAGCTCTAGAAAATTTAAGTATTGATCTTGATAATGGTCTGGCTGATATCATACCAGTCGGTGCATGGGCATTAGCTAATCCAGATTTAGTCGAACGACTTAAAATAGGAGCTCCATTGAATGAAGCAGATCCTTCAACATTTTTCGGCATCGGAAGCAAGGGGTATACTGATTATCCTACGTTGAAAGAACTGGAATCGCAGAAGGGATAGGCTCAAACAATAAATCAATATTACACATATTAGTCTTAAGAGAGATTTTGGATTGTGTCACAAGCCATGTGTCGGACGACAAGAACATATATACAACTGAAGTCGCATACTATGCGGCTTTTTTTTACTGTATATGTAGTCGTTTGCGCAAGACAAGAACTTCTAAGCCACCAAATCACTAACTGAACAGGGAAGTAACAAAGCTGAGAATACAGGACTGCTAGAGGGCATATTTCCAAATAAACCAACAGATAAACTGAAAACAGGATTGGGATTAATATTTCTACCTTCTCAATTACCGCTAAGATGGAGAGAGAACCTCCAATTGCTAGCGATCCAGTATCACCCATAAATGCTCTGGCGGGATAAATATTGTAGAGCAATAATCCGAGTAGACATCCAATCATTACAAGCGAAAATGTTTGTACTTACTGCTTGTCTGAGATTAGAAAAAAGAAAAAATAAGTCGGGATCGCAACATTGATCAATAGACCGTCTAGACCATCTGTGAAATTGATAGCATTAGATGATCCAATTACAAATAATAACATGATAGCTATGTACACGTAAACGGGCAAGTGTAGCTGAAAACCATTGAACAACGAAATATCGCTCGTCAGTGTAAACGAATGGAACAAAGTGATAAGCAGAATACCGGTAAAGGCGAATTGAAACACAAGTTTCGTCCGTCCGGAGATGCCTGAGGGATCTTGCCTTGCTGCCTTTTTGAGATCATCCATAAAACCAACAGAACTGAATAAGAGAAACGTAACGCACAAAAAGATCATCAATGATGCAGGGTGAAATTGTAGAGATGTTACCACACCGATAAGCAAAATGAGGCCAGCCATTAGTGGTGTCCCTTGCTTGGCTTGATGGTCAGGGGGTAACTCAGAGCGAATGGGCTGCGTTAGCTTCAAGTTGCGCAGCCCCCAAATGAGTAGTGGTGTAAAAAACGCCACAAGCAAAAACGAAAGACCAGATATACCCAACATTCCAAACATTCTGAAAAAACACCCTTCCTTGCACGAATCAGTTATACTTTTAAATCAACTATACAAAAGGTTTTAAATTCATTAAAGTGAAGGTTTGCTTGGCTTTTTTTTCATATTTTCATATAAGTCGTTGAATTCTAACGGGACACAATAGCTTAACCAGACATGAACATGAGGACAGTCCTCTATATTTCTTAGTACGAAACGCGCCCCGCCGCCAAAGGACGGCGTAGCCTTTTCGCCTTGTGTCTGCCGGATGATTCGAATATGATGGAAGGAGGACCTAGATCGACCTAAGGAGGCGAAAATGAACGAAGCCGCTTTTGATATGAAGTTATTTGAGAGCTACAAGCCGGGGTTAACCTCGTATTGTTATCGAATGTTGGGATCCATTGATGATGCGGACGATGCTGTACAGGAAACCTATATTCGGGCATGGCAGAGCTGGGATCGATTCAGACAGGACTCATCTATTAAAACATGGATCTACCGCATAGCGTCGAACTTATGCCTGGACAAGCTGAGGCAAGCGAAGCGCCGTATGCTTCCCGTTGACCTGTCCGACCCGGCGGTCAAGATTGTCGAACCGAACGCAACGCTGCCAGACTCATCCTGGATTTGGCCCTCACCCGAATTTGGAGAAAATCCGGAAGATGCTCTCGTTCGCAAGGATACCCTTCAGCTCTGCTTTATCGCACTCTTACAAACCTTGCCGCCTCGTCAACGCGCGGTTCTTATTCTGAAGGATGTCTTTGAATGGTCTTCGAAACAAATTGCGGAAACGTTGGGAATGTCGCCGGCAGCGGCGAACAGCGCCCTGCAACGAGCCAGGGAGACGATGGACCGAACGCGGCTTCGCTCCGACGAATTTAGCAAGATGGATGTCAATCCCGACCAAAATCTTCTCTCGCGGTATGTGGAAGCGTTTGAGCAATTTGATATCCTTGCGCTTGTGTCATTGTTCCATGAGGAAGGTTGTATGTCCATGCCGCCTTTCGCCATGTGGATAAGCGGGCAAGAAGATTTGTCCGCGTTTTTTGCGCTTACGCGCTGGCATTGCGAGGGGTCTAAATTTTTACCAACTACAGTGAACGGCGGTTATCCCGCTCTGGCGCAGTATGTGCCGGATAAGGAGACATCCGTATTGGTGCCTTGGGGCATTCACGTAATTGAAGTGAAAGATAATCGGATATTCCATGTTCAAAATTTCATAAATGCAAAATTATTTTCCCGATTAGGGCTTCCGGAACAAATAGACCGATGAATTCGGAGATTGGCATTCGTCTATACTAGTGAAAAACAAAATTCCCGTAAAGAGGTGTCCTTCACAATGGAAACAAGCAATCAAACGAAAGTAACTGTAGAGACCGTCGTTCAAGCCCCTGTAGCAAAAGTATGGAGCTATTGGACCGAACCGGACCACATTACGAAGTGGAATCAACCTTCTGAGGAATGGCATGCGCCAAGAGCGGAGAACGACTTGCGGGTCGGCGGCGAATTCCTGACAAGGATGGAAGCTAAGGATGGCAGCATGGGTTTTGATTTTAGCGGAATTTACGACGAAGTGAAACTCCATGAGACGATTGCCTACACATTGGGAGACGGACGGAAAGTGGATATTGCGTTCGTCGACCAAGGCGAGGACACTAAGGTTGTTGAAATCTTCGACGCCGAGAGCACTCACCCCGTTGAATTCCAACAGGCGGGTTGGCAAGCGATTATCGATAATTTCAAACGATATACGGAAGCATCATAAGAATACATCGAGGCGCCCATTAGGGCGCCTCTTTCAACATACAGGATAGTAAATGACATCGTCCTACTTTCTCTATATTTCTCGGAACGAAACGCGCTCTGTCACCAAAGGACGGCAGAGCGCGTTTTGCATTGGATGAAAGTGCAATCGATCTTCGTTTGTTCTGTTCCCTATCCAATGTTGTTATTGTGCTCTATCGGTAGACGATAGCATATAAGAGGCACTGAAGACATGAGAGGTGAACTCAATGTATTGCTACATTAGTATCCATTCTGATGATTATACGAAAAAAGTAAAGTCAACGCTCTTGGAGCAATTCTTAAGTCGTAATTTGAAAAGGTTAGTCACCTGACAGAATGTATACCGATTGCCGTTAAGCTATTTATCATGTGTTTGGCTTGTTTCTCAATAAAATAGAGGTGGAATAGTTGAATAATAAATACGAACCACAAAATGATAAGTTCTATATGGGGTAGCGTCAGTAAAAAACGATTACTTTACGTATAGAAACCGTTGTTTATTTAACTTGTTTCTCTAACGCCTCCGTTAATGAAATAACATGATAGTTTAAATTAAATATTCCAATAAGCTTTTAAAAAATAAGCAATCTTAATATCCATTGAAACAAAAATGTTTACAAATAATAATATTTTAATTATAGTTAATACAGAGTCAAAATGTCTATAATAAGAAGGAGCATTGAAATGAATCAAAAATTAATTAGAAAAATAAATAATTTGGAGAATATACAGCGATTCCCTGCCGATGAGCTATTTCGGTTCGTATCCCTTAATAAAGAAGATAAATTATTAGATCTTGGAGCAGGAAGTGGCTATATAAGTCTTCCAATTTCTAAGTATGTAGATGAAGTAATAGCACTTGATTATGATGCAGATATTTTAAAGTACTTGGAAACAAAAGCTGTGGAAAATGGAATTAACAATATTAAAACTCTTGTATCAGATTTCAAAGATATACAACTAGGTAACGAAAAAGTTGACAAAGCTATTGCTTCAATATCAATTCACGAAGTTAAACCACTTCCGCTTGCATTAGGCGAAATATATAGGGTCTTAAAAAATAAAGGAGTGTTTCTTTGTATTGAATTAGAGAAGTCAGAGTTATCAACTGGTCCGAGAGTATCTTCAAAAAATATGAAAGAAGAAGTTCTTAATGCTGGCTTTGATATCGTCGATATTTTTTATCCTCAAACTAAAGTGGCTAATCAATCTGTTTATATAATTGTTGCACAAAAAAATGAATAAAACGGTATTGAACTATAGAAATTATGGATAGTTTTAAACATGAAATAATATAATAAATGGGGTTGGAAGGATGCAATTTGCGAAAAATACTGATTATGCACTACATGCCTTAGTTCATTTGGCTAATTCAGAGCACGAATACAAAATAGGTATTAAAGAATTATCCAATATGCTAGACGTATCAGAGAGTTATTTATCAAAAATTATGACTAAGTTACGGAAAGATGGGATTGTAAGAGCTGTCCCTGGTGTGAAAGGCGGATATGAACTATCACGTTCAGCTAGTCATATCACATTCTTAGAAGTTATTTTGTCTACTGAGGGTAGACAACAAATGTATAATTGTTCTAAATCAGATTCTAGACAACATACATCATTGACAGATGAAAGCAATGGCCAATTAATAGATAAAGAAAAGAATCAAGGTGTTTGTAGAATTAAAGAGGTCATGGATAATGCTGAAAGTGCCTTACACCAATTTTTAAAAAATCACTCCATACAGTCTATTTTAGATAAGGCCAATAAAGACTGTAATCATCATTTGCAAAAAGAAAGAGAATGATTTTATTGCTATCTATATAAGTTGAGCAACGGCTGAATCTCCTTTTTATTTCATTAAAAAATGAAATATGCCACTAATCATGTACTCATTTCATGCAGTGACCGCCACAGCAGGTGCATATTTGCTCTTCTTCGAGCAATGTATACGTGATGATTTTATAGGAAATCCATCCCACTTGGCTTCATGAGTGCCAGCGGATTTCTTGCGGCTGTAGATGACCGTTTCCATATCCGGTTCTTCAGAGGTAGACCTCGCCAGCACTTCGGCTTCGTTGAATAAGTTCATCTCTAATTGATCGGGATGTGTCTTCTCACTCGAAGCACCGAAGCGTTTCTGCTGCGCAAGACGGAATTGTTCCTCATACCAATGGAGTTTGGCTGTCAATTCCGCAACTTGCTGTTCCAGTTGTTCAACTTTCACTTTGTTATTTTCAATTGTAGGTGTTTGTATTTCCGCTCTATTTTCCATAGATAATGATTTCGATGAGATACGGTTTAATCCCGCTTAAAAGTAAGGCAAAATGATGAAAACAGATCGTGCTAAATGACGGTTTCTGCGGTTACTTTAGGATGCGCTTGTCGTTGATGGAGTGAAAGGCCATCCAGCAGCCAACGATAAAACAACCAGAAACCATTATGCTCCCAGTATAGGAGCTTGAGCTTATTGCGTTCACGATTGCAGAACACAAAAAGGCATGTCGAGAAAGGATCAAGCCCGAAGCCTTCTTGCACAATAGCGGCTAAGCCATCGATAGACTTACGCAGATCGGTTGATCCGCAGGCAAGGTAAACGCGAAGTGAACCAGGCAGTGTTAGCATGACGAATCTAGTGCCTGCCAGTCTAGTAAACGTTGTTCTTTCTTGGTCATGAGGCAGCCTCCAATGATTAAGTTTCCTTATTCTCTCACGGATGAAAGCTGCGTTGAAGGTGGTATGTATTCATGATGAGGATACGGGATCCGATGCAGTCTACATACACACACCAAACCCTAATTCGGACGATTTTCCAGCGCACTTTGATTTTCTTAAATGGGATTGTAAGCTTCCAAATGTCTTTTCTGACCTTATAGATACAGCTCAATTCAACATTGGATATTATGAATCTGAGATTGAACGTGTTTATTACATACAATCAAAAAACCTAAAATTCCATTAACACAGTTATTAAATTAATGGGGTACTATAGCTTAATACCTACCAGGACGAAGCTGCCGGAATGAAACGGCAGTCTCGTTGAGCTAACGGGAAAGATAGTTAAACAACCTTCCCTAATGTGTTATTTCAAAAATGAGCAATCGAAAAGAAATCACATCAACCGTGCTATGGTATAATATTCGTATACAAATAATTACATAAATTAAATCCTTTTAAAGAAGGGGAATGAGCAATATGGCAAATATTGAGCACTTACAGACCGTGAATGTTCCAGCTTCAACGGTATATGAAGCATTAACCACTGCAAAAGGACTTTCAGAAATATGGACAAATGAACTAATAGTCAATGATCAGGTCGGTTGTATAAATGAGTTCCGATTCGGGGGCAAAGGCTTAACGAAGATGCGAGTTAATGAGCTTGTTACCGATAAAAAGATTTTGTGGCAGTGTGTTGATTCAGATCCAGAATGGATAGGTACGACAATTTCTTTTGATATAGAGGAAAAAACCGGGAAGACTTCAATCATTTTTCGTCAGATGAATTGGGAGGAAGTGACCACATTTTATCGCATATGTAATTATAACTGGGCTATTTTTTTGTACAGTCTTAAACAGTATTGCGAAGAAGGCGAGGGTCTTCCATATCATAAACGGAAATTTTAGAACCATTGATAACACAGATGGGTAGACTAAAGTACATGATCCCGAGAACTGATTTCGGAAGTATTGGGTAAGTACGAATGATTGTCACCCAAGTCTTGACAATCATTCGTTCAACTAACTCCAGTTTAACAGTAGGCAAACTTAGAAATTATATTCGTACATATGTAATAAGAAGATGGCTAATCCAATGATCGAGAGATCGACAACATATAATATATATGTTGGATGACAAGAATATGAGCCGATTAATTACCGCGTATATTGCGGTTTTTTTGTTTTATCGGTACACATTCTTGTCAATCTGTAATGTCAAGAATATGTGCCGTTTGCCGAATAAGATCAAGAATATGTTCCGATTACTGGTCTTACTTAAAGCATGTGTAGCAAATTGAATCCTCACTCAACTCAGATATGATATTCAAAGCAATAATTTCTCCTTGGAACACAAGTTAAAAGCTGCCGATGAATTAAATTCAAATTTGGGGAACTTTTCCTGTGTTAATTGGTCTTATTAATAGAGGTGAATTGATGTGGAGAAGCAATATATAAAATATTTAGCTCCAGGTTTCAATCGTGATCTTGTACTGGAGGATCTCATGACCACATATGGCCAGGATGTCTGGAATTTCGCCTTCTTCCTGACCCGCCGCGCCGATGCAGCGGATGATATATCTCAGGACGTTTTTTTAATTGTGTATAACCGACTTTATACATTTCGCGGAGAATCTTCGATCAAGACTTGGATTCTGAGTATTACGCGCAATAAAGCTCTCAATTACTTGAAAAGCGCCTTTATTCGGAAAGTTACATTAATAGATACAATGTTGCATTTTAGCGGCCAGTCGCCATCGGCTGAACAGGTAGTTTTAGACCATATTTCATCCAGAGCAATTTGGGAGCAGGTGCTGAAGCTGCCCTTGAAGTTCAGAGAGGTGATCATTTTAAATTACCATTTCGAGCTTTCAGTTGACCAAATCGCTGCGACGCTTCAAATCTCGGAAGGCACGGTGAAGTCGCGTTTACACCGAGCGAAGAAAAAAATGTCAGTGCTGTTGGATAGTAAAAGAGAGGGAGTGTGAACCTCATGACGAATAAGGTAAAACCACAATGGGCTGAACTCTTGAAGGATTCGCCATTTGATCAACCACATTTTTCAGAAACAATAAAGTCGAAAATCCGGCAAAAAACGAAAATAAAAAACAAGGGTAAACTAAGAATTGCTATCATCCTACTCGCTGCAGCAGCTTTAAGCTCCATTTTTTTGTATCTCTTTATCGTAGATAATGAAAAAATGACTGAACCTATCGATGAGCGAAATGCCTATTATGATAGAGGAGAGCTACTATTACAGGTCTTTCCTGAACCAGACCTGCAGGCTGGAAGTCCTACAGGCTATGTCTTTAACTTCTCAGAGCCGTTCACCATTTACCAAGGAAAAGAGCTATTTATCCGTGCAATTCATATCAATACGGGGCAGCAAGTGGTCGCTGTTCCAACCGTGAAAATAACCGAGCCGAGCAGCGGATACAAGAGCTTAGAGCGTTTTACTGCTAACTTCGCCCTTCCATTAGGCGGATTGTGGAGATTTGAGGTAGAATTGGACGGTCATTATTATGGGGATGTGATTTTATCTGTAAAAGATCCTCTCTGGGAGCTTAGTTCCGAGTTTAAGTCAGCAAGCTATATGTTAAGAGGTAAGGATCAAAATGTAGGATTCATTGACCCAGGATTTATCGCGGGTAAAATCAATAAATACATGTGGCATTTATGGGACAACAACAGGGACTTGAACGGTGAATTTACCGTGAAGGCAGTTAAGAAGGGGGACGATCATATGATCGAAGTGTTCTCCGGCTCAAACTTAGGAGGCTCATTGAACGATGCGGATCGGAGCATACCGAGTTCGATGTCTTTGCCGATAGCGGGTGTATGGAGGCTGCTTCCTATGGTTGGTGGCAGACTTGTTGACAGCATTGTCATTGAAGTGAACGAGTGAGAAACTCACTGTAATTTAGAGCAGCAGCAGCTGTACCGAAGGGGAGGGTCGAACACGTCACCCAAACTGGGTTACCTCGCGAAAAACCCCTCTCAAACCCATATTTTACGTTAAATAAAATGACCTCGTTTTGAAAAAAGAATTGATCAAAACGGGGTCATTTTAATATTTACCAAGAAAATATTTTATTTCACTTAAATTGGCAATGATAAAAACTTAGAGCGTTGTTCTTCATGCTTGTCGAGCACAATCTGTTCCGGCTTGATGCCCTGTTCACGCAGCACTTCAATGTTATGCACGAGGAATTCGTCGCTGCCGACAACATAGAAGAGTCCATCCTTGTCTCCAGCAAGATTTTTCACTTCTTCATAATAGTCTTTACGGTTATCGACGAACTGTGATGTGAACTTCTTATTAGGTGCGGATTCAAAAATATCAGTGAATAAGAAATTCTTTGATGAATCGATGTTTAAGGAATGAAGTTGATTGACGTTTTCAGAACGTTCGAAATACTCAAGTACAAGTGGTCTGAAGGTTGCCAGTCCGACACCAGAGGACAGTAGGTAAACATTTTTGTCTTCTCTTTTAAGCGGTACATTTGAATGAATTTTAAATATTGCAACTTCATTGCCGATTTCAAGATTTCTTAAAATCGCTTTAAACTCAGAGCACTGTTCTCTGATGCGTGTTGTAATACCGATGGAATTTTCACGCGGTAATGTGGAGATTGACATATGGCGAATCAGGCTGCGGTTTGGTTTATCTTCAGTATTAAAACCTTCCAGTGCGAAGTGGGTGTGGGAACCTTCTTCCCATGTGAAGCCTTCCGGACAGTCGAGCAGGTACGTTCTAACCTCAGGAGTTTCTTCAATAATTTTATTTATTTTAGTCCAATATATTTGCATTATACATTCTCCTTACTCAATTATAGTTATCATTATTATCTAGTATACAACAAGTGATAACAATTCTCAATTAAACGGATTAATTATTTCAGATCATTTATGCGACTTGAAGTTTACTTTATCACTGAATACAAGGTATGGTTGAAAAAGCACTTAAAGAGTCGCAAAGATTTCTGTGAAGTCCTGTTTGTGACGAAAACAAATCCCACCCGTCGAATGTCCATACCGACGATCAGATGGGCGCTAAAGCGGTTAGCAAATCGGGGGCAAAGGCTTAACGTAGATGCGAGTTGATGAGCTTGTTACCGATAAAAAGATTTTGTGGCAGTGTGTTGATTCAGATCCAGAATGGATAGGTACGACAATTTCTTTTGATATAGAGGAAAAAACCGGGAAGACTTCAATCATTTTTCGTCAGATGAATTGGGAGGAAGTAACCACATTTTTTCGCGTATGTAATTATAACTGGGCTATTTTTTTGTACAGTCTTAAACAGTATTGCGAAGAAGGCGAGGGTCTTCCGTATCATAAACGGAAGTTTTAGAACTATTGATAACACGGATGGGTGGACTAAAGTACATGATCCCGAGAACTGATTTCGGAAGTATTGGGTAAGTACGAATGATTGTCACCCAAGTCTTGACAATCATTCGTTCAACTAACTCAAATGAGGATGAATATCTGAAGGGATTAGGAGCAAAACAAATTATTCATCGTAACGAAATCGTCGATGCTGATAAAGTTTCAATGCGTAAAGTGAAATGGGCAGGTGCTATCGATCCTGTTGGTGGGAAAACGCTGCAATACATCTTAAGTACATTTAAAGTCGGCTAGGTATTGACTCGGTATATTGTCCCATGGATAAACGTATAAAAGTTTGGAATCGTCTAAGTGATGATTTGAAGCCAACAGCTTTAAATGCAGAAATGGTAAATGAAATTCCTAAAGGAGCTAATTATCAGTGGTAGCAAGGGCTTCAATCGATTGATTGACATATGTACAAAATACGAGTTTTGTGCAATAGTACAGGCATTCATTAGTTTAGTTGCTGATTTTGACTTATTAATCAGTTAATGAGTTATGAAGCTTTTGCTGCAATTAATTATGTCATAACTGCTTCTTTCAATCATTTTTGAATACTGTGTTCTAGAATTAACACTCTTACATGTTTACTTGATAGGCTTCAAGTTTTCAACCACTGAAGTATTTTGTTATTAATAATTTAGTTCGTTGTACTTACAGAAGTTTATTCTTTTTCCATTTCAAATAAATGAAATGACATTTTCGTTTGTTCAAGATAAAATCATGCTCTTATTATAACAATCATTATTTTAATGTGACACATTTTATCAAAATGCTTATATATATTGGTTTCTCATGATAAAGTTAAGATTAGACTTTATATAGTATTTTGTGCATATGTAAATAACAACCCTCACTTTTTACGCCATTCATTAGTCTATAAGAAAATAAATAACTGCCTTGCTTAGGCAGTTATTTATTCAATGATTTTTCTTACTATTTCCATTACTGTTTAGTGCTTTATCAAGTTCTTTAATTGATTTAACTTCCGTCTCCCAACATCCAATCATTTAAGAATAAGACTGACCCGATAATAGAAAATATGCAATGAACCCGCGTGTCCAAAATGACTGGACATGCGGGTTCACTTTGTGGTCTATACTATATTCGGCCATCTCACTGTCTATTTAGAATACAGTAACGGGAAGAATTCATTATCAAACTTCTGTCCGAATTCCGGACGTGGTCCGAGCAATCGAACATTATCATGCCGAGCTCTGCCTTCTTTGTAGTATGTATCTCCAGGCATTAGATGAGCGACAACAGATAACCGAGGCTGATCTGTGAAATTCGTTGCTGAGCCATGGAATGTAAGCGAGTGGTGGAAGCTCGCTTGGCCAGCTTTTAAAATACATGGCTCCTCTACCCAATCTCGAGTTGCAAAACGCTGCTTCAGCTTCATCATATCCTGTTCAAAGAAGGCATCACTCCCCTCAATAGTGCCCCACTTGTGTGAACCCAGGATTGTCATCATGCCTCCATTATTCAGGTCTGTATCCTGCAGCGCAATCCAAACGGTTACCATATTAGTTGTACTGCTTGCTCGCCAATAGGCGTAATCCTGATGCCAGCCAACATTCCCTGCTCTTGTTTCTTGGCCTGAAGTACCTGGTTTGTAGATTACTTGATCATGCCATAGGCGAATCTCGTCCTCGTTCAGCAGATTCGATGCCATTTCACCTAAATTTGGATCGGTGACGACACTACGTACCTCATCGTTAATCCACCAGCCATTATCGAATTTGCGAAGAGCAAATGAATCGCCAGATAGTTTGAAGCCATTAAGAGGCATACCTGTTCCATCATAATCACTCTTCCAAATACGCTCATGTGCGCCGCGAAGACGCTCGATTGTCTGGTCATCCAGCAATTTCGGACTGATCCAATAACCGTCTTGATCAAACCTCTCTTTATCCGCTGTTGTAATTTTATAAGGAATAACTCCCATAATGGACACCTCATCTTTTCTTGGTCTATTTGGCTTACTAGATTTATTGTAGACCACAAGATGAGCCTTGACTTTCCAAAACCTATCAAATAGGATTGGAAACATAAAAGATCATTAGAAACGATGAGGACGATGACTATGGCGAAAATAAAGACTGAAACAGCGCGTTGGGTGTATGAATTTCCGGAGTCAACACAGCTATCCCATGTCTCAGAATTAATAATGCTCGGCTATGACCGCTTTCAAGAGGCTTCACCTTTAATCGTTCATCAGCATGAACGTTCGTACGAATTTGTATTCGTGGAAAGTGGGAAGGTTACTTGGGAGGTGGATGGCCACTTATTTCCTACCCACACTGGACAGTTCTTCTACACCCGTCCTGGTGAATGGCATCGTGCAAGTTTTAATTTCATCGAACCCAGTAGCATCTGGTGGATGATTATAGCAGATCCCTTCGAGCATCCCGGCTGGCTAAATTTAGAAGATGAAGACCGTATCGAGATACATCACCAACTGCAACAGCTGCCAAGAATCGTATTCGTGGATAGTCGTGTCCGTGAACCTTTTATCAAACTAAGAAATGTTATTGAGCATGACGAGCCACTGGCATCCTGCCGTGTACGTCATTACGTACTCGATATTATTCTACAAATACTGAACCCGTCCTCTAAACGTCAAATCCCATTTGATTTGCAAGAGGCCATGATTAAATTGACCAAAGACATCCAAGCAGCGCCAGAAACGAGATGGAGTAATAAAGAGCTCGCTGATCAGATTGGTGTAAGTGAATCCCATTTCTACCGATTGTTCCATGATATGCATGGGCAGTCGCCTGCTAATTATATTGATCGGCTGCGGATAGATATTGCCTGTCAGATGTTACGTCAACAAGAGGTCAGCGTTACATCCGTTGCGATGGATCTGGGATATAAGACTAGCCAGCATTTTGCCACGATATTTAAAAAGTATATCGGTCTATCACCCTCTCAGTGGCGCAGCTCCTCTTAACTGATAAGTTCGTGGAAATAGGCAAAATCCGCTCCATACAAATTATTTAATCCCGATATTTAGAATAAGCGTTATCTGACTCACCATGTAATGTCTGATTTATAACCTGAAGAAACGATTAGAATCCTCCACCAAGGTTTTCAATATCTCTAAAGATTGACACAAATCATCAACTTCTAATGCGTGATTGGCATCTTTTATTCTAAGCACAACTGTATTTGAAAAGCCTTCGATTTGTTCAATGTCATTCTCATGAAAAACTTGATCTTTTGTGCCGCATACAACTAATCCACCATGTTTTTCAATTAAAGGGATTGCTGATCGGATAGGTGTTAAGAATAGATGTCTTACCGATCTTGTTGTAAATAATTCAGCTGTTTTTCCAGCTATGTAAGTTCCAAGACTCTTGCTGACAAAAACGACATTTTCATAGTTATTAATTATCTGGTTTATTGTTTTGTAGCATTCTTGAATCAGGTTATCAACTTTTGATTCTTCAAATGTTTTTCTTGCAGATTGGTAGCCATACTCAAGCAATAATAGATCATGTCCCGCATCATATGCCGATTTGCTTGTATAGTATAAAAGAGGCAATTCACATGAATAATTTTGTCCAGGGAAAAATACTACAACAGAGCTGTTATTGTTTTTTACATGTTTACAAGTAATATCCATGCCCCAAACTGAAGATAAAGTAATCTTATCTACTTGCATAAACAATCACCTCACAACATTTTACTTTTTGAAAATATTCTATATTTATCCACTTATCTCCTTCAACCTTGCTCGCGAATTGTTGAACAAATCTGCCCGTTAACACTATAGTTTGATCGATCTAAAATCTTCTATTTCTCTTTTCATCTAAATATATATCGAGTACTGCTATCGCTCTAATCAAAAGCTTTATTATTAAATAAACTGTATATAATCCAAGTAAAAGGAAAAGTCCGTAAACAATTAATATAATTAGGGGCATATATTCCACCCCCTTAATAATGAAATTTATATGTGCTATTACTAATAATTTGGAACAATTACCACTTTTCAAGCGACTCCTTATATTACCATAATTATAACTTCACTTCCCATTTTTTTACACCTATATGTAATTTCATCTCGCCTAAGAATGTTAATATAACAAATGTAGAGAATGCACTATGGGCATTCTCTACATTTGCTCTGCAATGAAATTAAAATCATATTCTTAATTTTTCAAGCCTTCTTTGATAGCATTTACTTCATACATATTCCATTACCTAACTTCGAATTGAACTTTAGGAGTAGACTGAACACCTTGTAATTTCGTTTTTCCTTGAGAATAACGATATAGCTCCTCGTAAAAGCCTTGCAGTTCTAACAGCTCATGATGTGTTCCCGATTCGACCATTTCTCCATGACGCAGTACGATAATCCGGTCGGCTTGCATAATGGTTGATAAGCGATGCGCAATAACGATCGTTGTTCGGCCTTCGGATACGACATTCAATGCCTGCTGGATCAACTGCTCCGTCAGAGAATCCAAATTCGCAGTCGCTTCATCCAGAATAAGGATCTTTGGACGGAATACGATGATGCGTGCAAAGGACAGCAGCTGTCGCTCACCTGCCGATAATCCACTTCCCCGCTCAGACAACTTCGTATCGTAGCTGTCATTCATTTGTTTTATCATTGAATCCGCCCCTACGAATTCGCAAGCTCGAATAACTTCTTCACGGGAGATCGTTTCATCAAACATCCGTACATTGTCAATAATACTACCCGCGTACAAATAGGGCTCTTGCTGGACCAGACCAACAATCCGGTGAAGCTCTGCCTGCTGCATATCACGAATATCATGATCATCAATTTGAATACTGCCTTCCTCCACATCATAGAACCGGCATAGCAGGCTCATGAGCGAGCTTTTACCAGCACCAGTCGTACCGACGATACCGATCATCTCGCCTGAACGGATGTGAAGGTCAAGTCCACGAAAGATCGGCGATCCGCTTTCATAGCTAAACGTTATATGATTAAAATCTATACGCCCTTGTACGGATTCCAAATCAATGTGAATCGGCTTCTGACGTTCTATAATATCAGGCTGAATATCGAACACACCCCAGATTCGATTCACAGCGACAGTAGCTGATTGCAGCGTGTTCCATTGTTGGGTAATCGCATTGATCGGCTGGAAAAATTGGCGGATATACGTAATGAACGCATAGAGAACCCCGAATTCAAGCGTCTGGCCGAGGACCGCCTTGCCTCCGATCCATGTCACGTAAGCAATAGCTAAGTTGCTCAAAAGATCGAAAGAGCGATTAAATATAACCATTGTACGTATCTCACGAATATTAGCCTTGAAATACGCGTCATTCCGTTCCTCGAAGCGCTCCGCTTGCGCTCTCTGCTGTTGGAATACTTGAATCAGGTTCATACCTGATAGATTTTCAGCTGTGAACGAAATAAGTCGTGATAAGCGTGTACGTGCCATTTGGTATGTTTTGCGCATATAGGAACGGAATGAGACTGCAATAATGGCTATAATCGGAAGCAATACAAGGCAATACATGCCAAGCGTTGCATCAAGCTGAAACATCAATATAAGGATAAAAATTAACGTAAGGCCGTCACGCAGCAAGGTGAGCAGCACTTGGTTGAAAAATTGGTTCACAGCCTCGGTATCGCTTGAAACATGTGTAATTAGGCTTCCACTGGGAGTCTTGTCGAAAAAAGACATAGAAAGCTTAGTAATATGCTCGAACAACTGCTTCCTTATCTTAGACACGATGCTTTGTCCTGCAGACTGCAGCAAATTATTTTGCAAATAAGTAAACAAAAAACCAGATACGGATAGCCCAAAATAGACCATGCCTATAATAAGGATACTACCGAAATTGTTGTTGTCTGCCATCAAATGATCATCGATAACGATTTTTACCAAATAGGGTTGAAATAGCTCCGAAGCAATCGCGATTATCGTGCAAATAAATACTAAAGCAAAGGTTATTCGATGTGGTGCGATATAGGAGCTCAGAATTCGAAATGCAGATCGATACTCGTATTTTGGTTTCGGCTGCTTGCTAACGTCCGCCTTCTGCTCTATATTCTGATTATTATTAGGATGAGGCATGTTGGCTTCCCTCCTCTTGGATCGCGTGGAGCGTGGCGTACTGCCCTTGTTCAGCAAGCAGTTCCTCATGTTTACCTCGCTGTACAATTTGCCCTTTCTCCATAACGATGATAAGGTCAGCGTCCTTCAATGCACTTATTCGGTTAGCAATAATAATCGTTGTTTTACCTCGGCGTTCTTCCTGGATCATCTGAAGAATTTCAGTCTCTGTGATTGCATCCACAGCACTAACGCTATCGTCGAGGATCATGAAGGGTGACTGCTTGATGAGGCCGCGTGCCAAGCTCGTTCGTTGTCGTTGTCCACCGGACAACGTTACCCCGCGCTCACCAAGCTTCGTCTCGAAGCGATCAGGAAACTCCATAATATTGCTGTAGATTCGCGCATGTTTAGCAGCTGCTTCAATCTCGTCCTGTTCGGCATCTCGTTTGGCAAAAGCGATATTCTCGCTAATTGTCGTGCTAAATAGGAAGCCATCCTGAGGCACATAAGCAATCTGGCTGCGCAGACTATCAAGCTTAATCTGGCGAATGTCTCTCCTACCGATCTGAATGGAATTATTCGGAGGTTCATACGTTCGCAGCAGCAGCTTAACAAGCGTTGACTTCCCGCTTCCTGTACGTCCAACGATGCCTAGCGTCATGCCTGGCTTAATAACTAGATCAATCTGCTGCAAAGCGGGCTGAGAAGCCTCTGGATATGAAAAGGTCAGCCCTTGAATATGTACTGCAGATTGAGCTAACTCAACGGAAACCGCATCCTTCGCTTCGGTAATATCCGGTTGAATGGCAACCAATTCGTTTAGTCGCTGCAACGATGCGCGTGAGCGCTGCACAGTATTAATAACATTCCCAATTTGCTGCAACGGGTTCATCAGCATACGGATATATAGCGTTAATGCGACGAAATTACCGAGCGTAATCCTTCCAGTAACAGTCAGGTAACCGCCGAGCACCAAAGCAATAATCATGGACATTGATCCAAGGAACGGTACGATTGCTTGAAACAACGAGGAAATTCTTACAAGTGATAGCTGATTGTTTCGAATCAGGTCGACAGAGGCTCCGAACCGCTTGATCATGATCGGCTCGACTGCAAATTTCTTGGTGACCCGAATTCCGCCGAATTGTTCCTCTGCTGTTTCGGTCATCGCCCCGAGCGCCTCCTGCACGTGCAACGATCGTTTACGAATGGCTGGACCTAAGCGTGTTACGAACCAGGGGATGAAAAGTAAAGGTCCCATAGTCGCTGCGATTAGGTAGAGTGGAATATCGCTTAGGAGCATGGCACCTATACAAGAAAATAATAGCATAGCTCCCATCGCTAATTGATTGATACCCATGGAGATCGATTCTCTTACGCCAGTTACATCATTCATAAAGTAGCTTAACAGCTTGCCCGTACCGTTCTTGGAATAATAGTACTCACTCAGACCCGATAAGTGCGAAAACAGTCTGCGACGGGTGATATTTTCAAACAAACGACCAACATACATGATCAGATATTGACCATATCCCCCGATGAACACATAGCCCACACCAATGACCAAAAGCAATAGGCTATAATGCATAACATCCTGTGTCATCAAGTCGCCGCTCTTAAGTCGATCCGTGAAATCGCCGAGCACCTTAGGGAAGAAAGCAAATACGATGCTGGCAGCTGCATGAAGCGTAATCGACGACAAATAAATGCGCCAGGTCTCTTTGAAATATGGTTTTAAAATTCCATTTGGCTTCAAGTCCTATTGTTCCCTTCCTCCGTATCGTTTGAAATGATCTCATGCAGCTGAAACATTTGGATAAATTCTTCGATGATCGCTTCCGTAGCTTTTAGTTCACCACTTATGACTTGTTTAATCGATTCAAACTGAGGGTCGCTTAACTGCCGCTGCAAAGTGGAACGATTAACATTAAGCTTATCCAAAAATGCGATAGCCCTCCCTCGGCGAAACGTTTGAGCGATTTTATGCTGATCCTCCTTCAGCCCATCCTTATTAAAATGTCTATGCTCCCTATGTTCTGGATGATCTCTATGAGCGTGTCTTCCTCTGTGTCCATGTTCTTCGCGCATCTTTTTTTCCTCCTTTTAATTTCGTATACATTTGTATACATCATACTCTTGTATACAAATGTATACGAAAGTTGTAGTTGATGTCAATATTTTTTTATAATGATTTTATTTTCCCCTTAGTTCTATTCGTATACAAAAAAGCGCTGCCACATCTGGGCAACGCTCTCCTTGTTCAATTATTTAGTTATAATATCTCTTGCAGCTTTACATCGTTCCACCGCCACGACGGAATTGTGCAGGTATTTTCTCCGGCCCTTCATTAATATACGTATAGATAAAGGTGGCAACTTTCTCCTCGTCATATTCATCAAGCGCCATCGTTTTAGTCCACGCATTAACGACAACTTCCTTGTCCGCAGGAATATCTTCATTAGGAACCGCTAATATGCCCGCTCCCGCTTTTCTGAAGTTGACAAAAAATTTAAGCTGATCAATGATTTCCGGTTTGGCATCCGCTCTATAATAAATAATGATATCGCCATGCTCTAAATTATGAACAAGCATCTCTGTAGCAGGCTTTTCGGTATAAAAACCAAACTTCAAATCATGAGGACTATGTGTTCCAGAGGTTGGGATTTTCATCGCATAGGAAACAGGATCATCTGAATGCTCCGCTCCATAATACGCATCTTCAGTTACATCTAGCTCTGCTTTAAGATTTAAAGAATTCACATCGTAGCTCTGACCCAAATCTTTGGCAAAATGAACGATAACAACGAGGACAGCTAAGCTTAATAATACATGTCCAGCTGCACGGGCTTTTTTCGTTTTTTGCTTCAATGCTGCCTTTTCTTCTTTTTTCAACTGGCTTGTATTTTCCTTTTTCCATTTGGAGGCATACCAATAGCTAATAACAGCTAATAATAAAATAATACCTGCTGTGTATAGTAAAAAAACCGTTGATTCTGATTGTTGGTGTAATACCAAATGTGATTCCATATCAAACGTTGCTCCTTATTGCACTACGTTATGTAGTGTTAATATTCGAAAAAAGACTAAGTGACAGCTAATAAAACCATGCCCATAAATAGAAGCAGGAAATGAATAGAAATCACGATAGTCATAATGCTTAGACGCACAGGTATCATCTGAGTAGGATCAATAAGCTGCTGTAATCTATAGTTCACGACACCATCGGAAAAATAAACCAATACCGGTGTAGGATTATCGCTAAAGCCTTTTTTGATTAATTTCAGAAGTGCGCTTCCCAAACCTAGCTCCGAGCCCGTTTCTTTAATGGCATATTCATCGGCAAGCAGTTCACTGATCAGCTTATAGTTTTGATAGCTCCATTTTGTTAAAGGAATAAACCAAAGCGATTGTGAAATAATCTGCAATAAAAATATTTTGAGAGCATCGAATTGCCGTTGATGGAAGGACTCATGTTCAATTACAGCTTCGAGCTCCTGATGATCAAGTATTTCTGTTAGTCCGCTTGAGAGAACCACTAACGGTCGCCGAAAACCAACTGTAAAGGCTATGGCATGCTCATGGTCAATAACAATAATATTTTGGTTTAACGGCTGATACTCCTTAATGACATGTGCAGTTAAACTAATATTTCTGAGCGACATAAGCTTTGTTTTAAACCGTCTGGATAAAATGTATTGCTGGGTTACCTTCATCAGCGTAATTAAAATAGCATAAGCGATTACAACGTTCAGGAACGTGATTACTAAAAAATAATAAACCGTATTTTCTTTAAATAAGCTGACACAGAATCTAAAAAAGTTCACCTTTACATCTACGCCAAATATGAGATGAGCTAAATACATCCCCATTTGACTCCATACCAAAACCGCGATAAATAAGCTGATGACAAGGACGGTGGTCGATTTTTTTTGCCATCTCATGAGAGCTTGTCCTTCTTGAGCTGCTGAAGTTTGTGTTCCAGCCTATCTAAAAGGGATTGGTCCACATCCTTAAGCGCATCAATCATGTGATTAATGACTACGCCACCAAACTCATCCAACAGATTTTTAGTCAACCGTTTGGATTGCTGCTCAATGAAAACCTCCCTCGTTTCGATTGGCCGATACAGCGATAGTCTTCCTTTTAATCTTTTTTGTAAAATGCCTTTGTCCAATAAACGGTTCATCACAGTCATTACCGTATTGAAATTGACAGCTTTATCTTTCTCTAATCGGGCCTGTACATCTTTAATGCTAAGCTCCTCTGCATCCCAGAGGATATCCATTATTTTCGCCTCAAGTGAACCAAAAAAACGATTCAGTCCAACCTCGTCGTATTTAAAGTTTTTGATATCCATCGCTTTCCCCTTCCACTACATATTATAGTGCAGCGTAAATACCATTTCAAGAGGTTGATTTTGCTATGCTTTTAGATCACGAGTATGAAATTGGAGCATACTGCTCAATCTATAATGGCTGGAGGTGATACAAATGACAGGTAGAAACAATAAGCCAGATAACGATGGACCAGCAGCTAGCCCTTCACGTCTCGATCAATTTGGAGATAAGCAAAGCAGAGATGATGAGAACATTCCAAAAAAAGCAAATCAAAACAAAAGTAAAAACTGTTAATAAGCACGCAAAGACAGCCCTTACTATAAGGGCTGTCTTTGCGTGCGAACACATGTTCCTGTATCCTGTTTTAAGCACTTTTCCAAAATAACGCCGCATTTTATACAAACTTGATTCATTAATAATGATATCATTTATGGTCTCCATTATGTTATTATAATCATATATTTGAATATTCATATATTAAGGAGTACAGATAATGAACCGAGAAATTTTACACTTTAAAACGGAATTCTTCAAAGCACTCGCACATCCTATGCGAATTCGGATTTTGGAGCTGCTAAGTGAAGGCAATAAAAATGTTAATGAATTGCAAACCATTCTAGGCTCTGAAGGTTCTACGGTATCTCAGCAGCTAGCTATATTACGAAGCAAGAACGTGGTATATGGCATTAAAGATGGAACATCTGTAATTTACTCACTTCGCGATCCTTTAATAAAAGATCTATTGGTGGTTGCTAAAGCTATTTTTGATAATCATCTCGTCGATACGATATCTTTATTGGAAACCATGCGGAATGAATAAGGAAAATACCAGAAAAGAAGGTTAGATACTGTGAAATGGACTGGAAGGTACTATGGATATTCTGTAGCCGCATTTCGTAAGGATTTAGTTTCTGGCTTAATTGTAGGTATTATCGCCATTCCACTTGGGATGGCTTTTGCCATTGCTGCTGGAGTGAAACCGGAATATGGCATCTATACAACGATCGTAGCTGGTATTCTGGTTTCTTTATTTGGAGGGTCCAAGTTTCAAATTGCAGGTCCTACGGGAGCCTTTATTCCAATCCTCTTTGCCATTGTCATGAAATATGGTTATGAAAACTTACTGATTGCTGGTTTTATGGCAGGTATTATACTTCTGTTATTAGGCTTATTTAAGCTTGGTGCCTTAATCAAGTTTATTCCTCGACCTGTTACGATCGGATTTACATCTGGAATTGCGATCATTATTTTCAGTGGACAAATTGGCAACTTTTTAGGCTTGCAAGAGATGCAGAAACATGAAATGTTTCTAGATAATATGAAAGAAATGTTTCTCCACCTCTCGACCATTCATCTATATAGTGTAGTCATCTCGTTCATTTGTTTAACGTGTCTATTCCTAACCCCTCGATATTTCTCGAAGATCCCAGCTTCTCTGGTAGGGATCCTTATTTCAAGCGTAATAGCCTTTGTATACTTTAAAGGAGAGGTTGCTACAATTGGCTCATCATTCGGTACGATATCTAGTCAATTACCAGCATTTCGTTTATTAGATATAACATGGGAGCGAATTGAGATCTTACTTGGCCCTGCCTTTGTTATCGCGATGCTCGGAAGCATTGAATCGCTTTTATCCGCTGTTGTTGCAGATGGAATGACCCAAACCCGTCATAATAGCAATCGCGAGCTGATTGGCCAAGGCATTGCAAATATGATCACGCCTTTATTTGGCGGTATTCCTGCTACAGGTGCGATAGCTAGAACAGCCACCAATATTAAAAATGGAGCTGTATCCCCTTTTTCCGGCATTATACATGGGGTGGTTGTGCTTATTGTACTGCTTGTCTTTGCGCCCTATGCATCCCATATTCCGCTTGCAAGCATCGCTCCGATTTTAATGCTTGTAGCTTGGAATATGAGTGAGCGGAAAGAATTCGTTCATATTCTTAAAACTAAAACAACGGATTCCATAGTCCTTATCCTTACATTCGTATTGACGGTTTTCACTACATTAACAATTGCTGTTGAGGTGGGACTTATACTCGCTGTGATCTTGTTTGTAAAACGGATGAGTGAAATGCTTACTGTGGTTAAGGTACTACCGGATCCAACCGTCAAGCATGAGAAGCTTCGCCCTCATATGGTTAGAGAAGATCATGACTGTCCACAAATCACTATTTATACCATTGAAGGCGCCCTTTTCTTTGGGGCAGCTGATATTTTCGGAAAAGCCTTAATGCCTACGATAAATCTTCGACCAAAGGTATTGCTTTTACGCATGGGAAAGGTCCCTTTTATGGATACGACGGGTGAAGCAAATATAGCTAGTCTGGTGATGCATTTCCGAACATTTTCTGGACAGGTGATTATCTCAGGCATTAAAAATCAGCCTAAAGATGTACTAAAACGCACAGGACTTTACCCACTTATTGGCGAAAATCATTTTTTCGAGCATACAGGTGAAGCGATTGATTATGCCATTACTCAATTGGACACGAATCGTTGTATCGGATGCAAGCATTATGCTTTTCGAGAATGTGGACTGTTATCAAATCCAGAAACGCCTACAAATGGAAGGTGATATGAATAAGAACATTTGTTCCCCTACCGTGGTTTCCACCATTTTTCAGATAAAAATCGTCTATTCTGCTTCAATTTCTTACATAACTGTGCAATCGCCTTCTCCTGATCAACCTCCTTGATATCGTACATTGAAAACTCACCGTTATTTGATCAGTATTAACCAAAGAAATAACTTATATAAATCATGACAAGCAAACCTATGATGAAAGAATACGTTGCTGATCGTTCAAAACCATGCCCATGAGTCTCAGGTATAAGCTCCTTGTATACGATAAATAGCATTGCACCTGAGGCAAATGCGAGTCCATACCCAATTAGCCCTTCAACATAGCTTGCTGCAAAATAACCCACGATCGCGGAAACAACCTCCATCAGCCCGGTTAAAGTTACAATTAGCATCAGCTTAAGCTTGCTTACCTTGGAATGGATGAGAAATATCGCAAGCACGAGACCCTCAGGCATGTTTTGCGCACCTATTGCGATGGCAACCATCGGTCCTAAGCCACCGTTTGTACTCGCATAACTAAAACCGGTACTCAGCCCCTCAGGGATGTTATGAATGAATAAAGCAAAAATAACGAGCAATGATTTGCTGTCAAAGGAGCTGACTCCTCTTTTTTGCTCAATGTCGATATGGGGAAGATTTTTTTCAATCAAATCAAGTGCGATGACACCTATCAGCAGTCCTAAAGTTAACGGAATTAGACCAGATTCATTTAGTGCTTGCGGCAGCAGGCCAAAGGTAGAGGCTGATACCATAATTCCAGCGGTAAACGCAATCAATATGTCCTTCCATTTCTCCGATAGGCTCTTAACAAAGAGCAGCGGTATTGCACCGAGCACCGTTGCCATGGCCGAAATAAAACTACCTATGAATGCTTCTATCATGATGTTTCTCCTTATTGAGCAAACGTTTCTCTTCTACTTCATTCTTTATTTTGTGCCTTTTATTCAAAAAGCATCCTGTAACGTCCATATATCACCACTCTCTCGTTCGCACGTTATGCCAAGCCATTTTTAATCATGTTCATAAAATAATTCTGATGCTCAAGGCGGCAAGCAATGAAATAAGGCTGTTTATTCATTCCGCTGAATGGATGACCCTCGTAGTCGATAATACTGCCTCCCGCTTCTTTCACCATTAATATGCCGGAATATAAATCCTCGCCTTCCGAGTTATATACAATGATTGCGTCCAAATCTCCTCTGGCTAACATCGTCCATTGCAGCGTTGGCGCCCAAAGCCGCCTCATTCGTTTCGTATTAACATCGATGTAATGTCTGAGCCTAACTGCTCTTTGTTCATTTTGCACAGCATGCCCTTGAATCCAGCCAACTCTAGCTTTACTGAAAGGTTTTGCTTCTAAAGTTCTAAGTGGAAGCGAGTTGCATGTAATGCCCTCACCCGCGGTTGCTGCATATAGTCGATCAGTCATTGGCTCATAGATGACAGCGAGAATAGGATCTTGCTTAAAATGATGCTCTCAGCCAAGTAATCAACCTCGGTTACGATATCTCCATGGTCATCCTTTTCTTCATAGTGATCAAGTGTTCCAAATCTCTCGCGTGTAAGGCGTCCCGCTTCATATGCGGCAGCAATAGCTACCTCTCTAGCCCTATCTATAATCATTTGATCCAAGTTGCTTGCCTCCCATTTACGATTGATATAAGTTGATTATTTCGCAGAATAGAAGTGAAGACGATTGCCAAATGGATCTGTGATGCTTACTTGATTTCCTTCCACATCAAAGCCAGGTCTAGCGTACGTATAGGTTTTGCTTAATAGATGCTGCTGCAGTGCTTTAGCATCTTCCACCTCAATACGAATCGCTGAGCCTGGCGTACAATCCCCGTAATGCTCGGACAAGTGAAGGATGCAATCACCATTGGAAATTTGCATATACAGCGGCATATCGGACTCGTAACGATGCTCCCAGTCACATTTGAATGCCAAAAAGTCAAAATAAAATTGTCGCGTCTTTTCTTCATCAAAAATACGAAGAATTGGAGTTATTCGTTTCATTTGGAAAGTCATCTCTTATCCACCCTTCAAGCTGTTGTCTTCCATGATTATACATTGATTTCAGCCTGCTTTGGAATACTGCTTAAACAAAAAGGACTGCCCCTACAGCGATAATCGCTTGTAAGTGCAGTCCTTATTAGTTGTTGTTATTCCTATTTTACAATGCTTTCAAGAACATCATCGATGACTTGCGAGTAAGCAATGGTACCAGCATACAACCAGCTTGATGTGCTTGGATATTCGTAAAGATTGCCGTTTTTAACAGCAGGAATGTTTTTCCAGATTGGATCGCTGAGTGCACCCGAATCTGTGTCTGTGCCGCTGTTAATGAGGAAGAGATGATCGGCATCAAGCTCTGCAAGCTTTTCAAGCGGGATAGCATTCCAGTTGCCAGTACCTGCAGCAGAAATCTCTTTCACCACTTCAGGAACCGTTAAGCCAAGCTGATTGTAAAGTAGGTCGCCGCTTGACAGCTTCTCACTTACGATGTAGAAGTTGTCTTGTACGAACCAAAGCGCGGCCGCTGATTCTCCAGCTGCTACAGCTTGTAGTTTTTCCTTAGCTTCTTTTGCTTTTACATCATAATCGTCTAATGCTTTTTGAGCTTCTTCGCTCTTGCCTAGAACCTCACCGACTTTTAGCAAGGTAGCACGCCAGTCAGCAACCAATGTATCACCGATTGTAAATGTAGGAGCGATTTTTGAATACTGTGTGAATTTATCGCCTTCCACGTTGCTATCATAAGCCATTAGAATAAGGTCTGGTTCAAAGCTTGTTACTGCTTCAAAAGGAAGATCATAAGCAATCGTAGGTACACCTTCTAATGCTTCGCTCAAATAATCTTGAATTCCGTTAGGAACAGACCATTGTGCTACTGGTTTAATTCCCAAAGCAACTAAATGATCCTCTAAGTATGAACCGATGATACGTTGTGGATCTGCAGGAATAGTTACTTCATTACCAAGCGCATCTGTTAGCGTTCTCTCTGTAGGCGCTTCAGTAGCCGTAGGCGCATTCGTTGCTGCATCTGTTGCTGCGGAATTATTTGACGCGTTATTTGCGTTACTGCTTCCATTGCTTCCGCAAGCTGCAAGCCATAGCGACATGACCATCAAACTAATTAATACGAATACAAACTTCTTGTTGTTACGATTATTCACAGTATTTCCCCCTGTAGGACGGTATATTGGTATGAAGTGAATAGGATCCACCTCGAAAGTCAACTAATGATAACAATTATCATTTTCATTGTCAACCGTATTTCCTACCTTTTGACTCATCTTTATAGGGGAAGCGCTGTCATTTGTCAATATCTATCTTTCTCTTGCAATTACGAAACCTCTATCCGTTTGTGTAAAGCCAATTCGCGGATAATAATCCAACGCAGCAGGAGCGGAAAGCAGAACTAGCGAGACCTCAGGACCAAGCGATTCACGCAGCAGCTCAACTAACTTTTTTCCGATCCCAAGCTTCTGGTATTTATCGTCAACAGCCAAGTCTGAAAGATAACAACAATAAACATAGTCCGTGATGGCGCGCGCTATACCTACTAATTTATCTTCATCCCAAGCGCTTATGATGATATCAGCATGATCGATCATTTTTTGCAGTCGCTCTAGATCTTGAAAGGGGCGTTTAATGCCTGACGCTTCGAATACCTTGGACAGGTCTTCTGCCGAGAGCTCTTTATTATTTTGATAATGAATCATCTGCATTCACTTATCCTTTCTAGTTTTTAATTTTCTAATATGTAAAATTCCTCACAATTGCTTCGTATATATTGATTCATATGGCTAATGCATTGCTCTGCTGTAGGCAGATAAAGATCAAACAATGCGGTTACACGAGCAAGCAGCTCGGGATTTTCATCCAAATCAGAAGCCATTGCTTGACGCCATGAGCCATCTGACTGTAAATTAACGAATTCCACTAGCTCTTTCATGTCATGGCAAATCTGAACTAGCGACTCTTCACCGTAAAACAAAAGTCCATTTGTCAACGTGGGCCAGCCTTTAAGGTCACTTATAAAATAAGAAGAAAACCAATAAAATTCTAGTATCGATGATTTTGAATGATTATGGAATGCATAGAAGATATACAGCGCTCTTTGCCCTTCATTTAAACGGTTGTATGCGTCTGCTTTAATCGTAGAATCCTTCCCACGGACGCTTTCGAGAATAGGCTTCACACATAACCAGGATAACAGCTCACTGTTTAAGTCTTGTGGATGTAGAGTAACCCTCATAGCTTCCTCCTCTCAAAGTAAACTAAGCAGCTCATCGAATCTTCGGATCGTATAGAGCGGCTTAGCTACCAGCCCTTCACGCCAAGGCTGATTTACCTTTATCCATATTGTAGATAATCCTGCTAGGTGAGCTCCCTCGATATCATTTAACGGATGATCACCAATATAAATACATTGATCCGGTCCCAGTTGCAGAGCATTACAAGCAGCTTCAAAAATACGGCGATCAGGCTTCTTGCAGCCTGCCTCCTCTGAAACAATAATAAAATCAAAACTTCCTCTTAACCCCAATTGATCTATTTTGCCATACTGAATTGCATTTCTGCCATTCGTAATTAATGCGGTTTTGTATTTACTTTTGGTATGTCGAAGAACCTCTTGTGCGTTTTTCATGAGAACTGCGCTCTTCACATAATGCTCATTGTAATAATCCATAAGGTCGTTATGCTCTGGCTTAGTTCGCCATGGCAGCTGATCGAGGAGTTCACGAAATAACTCCCGCTTTTCCTTATAACCATCCTGATCGAGCTCAAGGATAAGCTCAAGCAAGGGTCGATGATTTTCTTCATGATCAAAATAATGTTTCAGCAGCAAAGCAGCAAACGACTGAAATAAGCTAGTGCGGTCTAATATCGTATTATCCAGATCAAAAATAATCGCTCTGATATCCTTCAATGCCGTTCCCTCCACTTCACTTCCATGATTAGACAACTAATATATTCATGTCTCCTTTATTAGCATCAAGTCATATGCTAGCCAAAGGAATGTGTTTCAATATAGCTAGTAATTGGTTCAAAGAGTGCTTCCTGCTCCAAAAGAACCTTAAAGCCCTGAATGAACGCAAACTCTGCAGCTTGCTCTAACGGTGCATGCAGCCAAGCTTCCTCAGCCACTCCCAGCTCCATATCTATCCCGCTCGCATAACTTATTCTTAAAGAGGTAAGCGGCCCCCGCTCCTCTTTCGTTAATTCATCTATCGCTTCGAATTGAAATTGATGGAGAATAGCCTCCACGGTTTTCGCTTTCTTATCTGAAATAAGCAGCAGGCTTAGATCAGTTTCTTCTTCGTTCTCATCATCTGCACATGGGCCTACTAAAGCTATCCCCGCAATATGCGATTGTCCGCCTGCCCACATCACGAACTCATACATTAACTTATAATGATCCGGTCTCATCACTCATGCTCCCTCTCTTGCCAAATCATGCTCACTTCATCCACAATAAAATGAACAAAAACTAGCCAACACATCGTCAGCTAGCTCTAACCATCCTAATCCTTATTAATTCCCTAAACTGGAACCGCATCTATTCTGACTTACTATACGCAACGACTTCTTCATAAGATAAATTGCCGCCAAAAATATCAAGCGCGCTGCCGATCGTAATATCTAGCTTCCCGCCTGATAGCTCTCTAAATTGATCCATATCCGCAAGCGACCTTGCTCCGCCAGCATAAGTAGTCGGAATACTCACCCAATCTGCGAGTGCGCTTACGAGACTTTGCTGAATTCCGCGCTGCTTACCTTCTACATCCACGGCGTGAACTAGAAATTCATCACAATACTGCTCCAAAAACGCTATATTTTCCTTATTTACTTCAAAATCACTAAATTGCTTCCATTGATTCGTTACGACAAACCATTTGCCGTCCTTTTCCTTGCAGCTCAGATCGATAACAAGGCGATCCTTCCCCACTACGGAAACGATGTTCGCAAGATGCTCTTTATTCAGCTGTCCATCCTTGAAAATATAGGAGGTCACAATAATATGCGACGCACCTTTATCCAAATAAAAGGATGCGTTGTCCGCGGTAATGCCACCGCCAATTTGCAAGCCGCCTGGATATTGCTGAAGTGCGCTAACAGCTGCTGCTTCATTGCCGCCACCGAGCATAATCACATGTCCGCCAGTGAGCGCATCCTTCTTAAATAGCTCCGCATAATAAGCAGAATCTTGCTTGGATACAAAATTTTCTATGATCTCAGTATTGAGCGTTTCTCCAACAATTTGCTTTACTTTTCCATCATGCAAATCGATACAAGGTCTAAACTTCAACTGTTTTCCTCTATTCTGTATGTTCTATGTATGAATATCCTTATAAGCAAAATAACCTATATGATGCACATAAATCAACCATTAATCATTATTATTTCAATTTGCTCGACACTTCTTGCTTAACAGTATAGCTTCTCAAATATTGTTCTCTGCGTTCAGAAATCATTTCTAAATCCACGGATATTTCCTTATGCAGCACTTCCATTAAAACACCATTCTCATACCTGCAATGATGATCATAACAGCCCTTTTCTTTAAGCATATAGGGTAATGTCAACCGAATGTTGGATACGATCCCGACATTATTGCTGTCCATAATCCACTCTAATTTCTTCCAATCCAAAATACCCTCATCCATTTTCTTTGGTGTTGCATATTCAATATTTTCAGGAACCTCTGCAACATAAGCGTACATCCCGCCAAAATCAAAATCATCGCCGCTCCAAGTCACTAGCCCTTTAAAGTGCAAATCGTATTCTTCAATTCCTGTTTCTTCGACCATTTCTCGTATCATCGCTTCGCGTGGCGTCTCCTGAGAGTCAAGCTTGCCGCCAATTCCATTCCAGCAGCCCATCCAGCTTGATCTTTCGCGATTGAGCAGCAATATTTCATTCCCACGCTTAACAAAACAAATATTATATTTCAGCATATAAAAATATCTCCTAATGAAATTGAAGTGTCGATATCATAAATAATTTGTGCTTAAAGCAAATAGGAGCATTCCTATGACAAGTGCGGTTATAATATAACCAATCACTCTTATGCCGGTCGGCAGCGTATTCCAAACTATCTTTTTCGGGGTGCCTCCGCCTTCAATTCGTTGTGCATCCTCGAACAATGGGTTAATGGGACTAGCTGGAGTCACTTCTGCTCTTGATGACAACGTTTCATGTAGGTTTTTCGTTTCATTCTCCATATCATGACCTCCGCCTATCCAAGTTTTGAAGCTAACTCAACGTATACATATTTTACCACAGAAGCAACTGCACGGAATAAGTTAATTCTATAGGTTATCCATGCACAAAGAAAGACAAAGAATGGATCATTCTTTGTCTTTCTTAATAACAATCTTAAATTTAAAAATCAAAGTTATCGGGATCAGGACCTACGCGTAAATTTTCATTTAGTCCGCTAATCCGAGCCATATCTTCTTCCGATAGCTCAAAATTAAACACATCCGCATTCGCGATAATTCTATCTTCCTTCGTTGATTTTGGAATCGTAACGACTCCATTTTGCAAATCCCATCTAAGAATGATTTGAGCAACTGATTTATTGTAGCTAGCTGCAAGCTCCTTCAGAAGAGGATTGTCGAACAGCTGCCCCTGCATGAGCGGAGACCAAGCTTCGAATTGAATGCCGTTTTGCGCGCAGTAGCTGCGCAGCTCCTCCTGTGTTAAGCGAGGGTGATACTCCACCTGATTAACCATTGGTTTAATGGTTGCGACCTTCATTAATTTCTCAATATGATGAATTTGAAAATTGCTTACGCCTATCGCCCGTACTCTTCCTTCCTTGTATAACGTCTCCAATGCTCGCCAAGCTTCCTCTATTTTCCCTTCAACAGGCCAATGAATGAGATATAGATCAAGCTCCTTAAGGCCAAGCTTATTAAGACTCGCTTCATAGGCAGCAAGCGTTGACTCATAGCCTAAATCGGCATTCCATACTTTAGATGTCACAAACAATTCCTCTCGGCCAATACCAGCTTGCTGAAGGCCTTGAGCAATGCCTCGTCCTACTCCCGCTTCATTTCCATAAATAGCGGCTGTATCGATACTGCGATAGCCATTTTTAATGGCAGTCGCTACTGCATTTTCCAGCTCTGCGCCTTCTTCAACTTTAAATACACCTAAACCAAACCAAGGCATTTTCACCCCGTTATGCAATGTAGTTGTTGTTTGTAATTCATTCAACATATCAATTCCCCCAAAGTTTATAATATCGTTCCTTTTAATGTATCCTTACGCTCAAGCTTTAAACTTACGCCTGTCAATGCGACAGCTGCAACTACCATTATTCCACCAAACCAAGTCGTATGAATCAGACCCATCGAATCGGTCACGACACCTCCTAGATAAGCGCCAATCGCTATACCAGCGTTAAATGCTGCAATATTAATTGCAGAAGCAACATCGACCCCACTAGGCACGAATCGCTCGGCTAGCATTACGACATAAACTTGAAGACCTGCCACATTCATAAAATGAAACAACCCCATAAGTACAATCGTTATCAATGCCGCAATTTTAAACGGAGCCGTAAAGGTTAATAGAAATAGTACAAAAGCTTGTACGATAAACATATAAAACAAAGCAATTAACGGCTTGCGATTCGCAAGCTTGCCACCGATTACGTTGCCTATTGCGATTGCAATACCGTACAGAAGCAGAATAATGGTTACATGTTTTTGCTGAAATCCGGTTATTTCTTGTAAAAACGGGGTTAAATAAGTAAAGACGGTAAAGGTTCCACCGTAACCTAAGGCAGTAATTAGAAACAGCAGCAATAATCTTCGGTTTGTAATTAATTTAAACTGCTGCGACAGCGTAGTCGGCGTTCCCTGGCGCAGATCTGAAGGTACAAGGATACTATTGGAAATGAATGCAATAACGCCAACAATGACTATGGCAATAAATGCCGCTCGCCATCCCAGCTGCTGTCCGATAAATGTCCCAATGGGAACACCGGTAATCGTAGCAACCGTTAAGCCGGTAAACATAATAGCGATTGCGCTGGCCCGACGATCTGGCGAGACGACGTCCGCTGCGATGGTTGAACCAATCGACATGAATACGCCATGCGAGAGGGCTGAGATGATTCTTGCGACTAACAGCAGCGTAATGGATGACGCGGTCGCAGCCAGCGTATTCCCGAGTATAAATATGACCATAATTCCGAGCAATAATGCTTTTCGCGGTATTTTAGTCGTCAAGGATGTTAGAACCGGTGCACCGAAAGTAACGCCCAGCGCGTATAAAGTCACGGTCAAACCTGCTGTGGTGACCGATATATTCAAGTCCTGCGAAATAAGCGGCAGCAGTCCTACGCTAATAAATTCCGTAGTCCCGATAGCAAACGCACTGACCGCTAACGCCAGCAGAGCTAATGTACTTCGTCTCTTCTCTCTTGTCATCATGTTTCCCCCTGTTCCAAAAAGATAAATCAATATTGTGTAGCTATGATCGGCCGATGAATGTTATTATCGTTTATGCTGAATGAATTGAACAGTACGTACTTTAAAGTACTATAGGTACAAAAAAGTACCTGTAATTTGAAATAGAGGAGAAATATGATGATCAAAAAGAAATATAATGTGACAGTAGAAGCGACTCTCGAGGTCATTGGGGGGAAGTGGAAATGTATCATCCTTTGTCATTTGACGCACGGCTTGAAGCGCACGAGCGAGCTTAAGCGGCTCATACCAGAGATCACTCAAAAAATGCTGACACAGCAGCTGAGAGAGCTCGAAGAAGACGGTATTATTGATCGAATCGTCTACAATCAGGTTCCCCCAAAGGTGGAATATCAACTCAGTGAATATGGACAGAGCTTGCGCAGCATTTTAGACTCGTTGTCTGCTTGGGGAGAGTGCCATATCGTGAAAGTTTTCGGAAACAAACATGATGTGTTGGAAGAAAACATCTTCAATAAATAAAGAAGAATTTCCATTTGACTGCAAGCAGCCATTTGGAAATTCTTCTTTTGTTTTAGGGCTCGTATGCGTAGCCGGGGTATTTGACGACAGGCCATTTCTCTTTTCGCAGTACATTCAGCAGTTCGTCCGAAGCATTCAAATTTTTCTTAACTAATTCCCGTGGTGTTAAGGCCATCCACTGATTTAAGGATACATCGACAAAACGATCACTTTTGAACATTTCCAAAAACCACAACGATTGGTCGCCAGTATTTTGAATATAGTGTCCATAAGCAAAAGGGACATAACCTACATCTCCTGCTCTATAATCAAAGGTTCTAGCGATCCCGTTTCCTGCAAACACAGTCATTCGTCCCTGCCCAGCAAGGTAATATTGCCATTCATCATTGTTCGGATGCCAGTGCAGCTCCCTCATTCCTCCAGGCTCTACCTCTACTAAGGCGGCAGCAACGGTTTTCGCTATCGGAAAGTTAGAGGAATCGACAATTCGCACATTTCCACCGGGCGTTTTAAGCGGCGGCTGCGAGAGCAGACTATGCGTAAAGCTGAGCGGGACCGTTCCATAGGGTGACTGAACCTTCTGACTCTCTAGTGAACCAGGCACCTGATCCTGAAAGATATAAACCTGATCAGATGGGATGTCGCTAAAAGCAGCTTCAGGTACGCCAAAACTGGCTGAGAGTACCTCCTTTGGAGTATGCGCAAACCAATCCGAGATCGATAACGTGTTGAGATCGGAGAAGCTGCCGTCACCAAAGACAAGCAAAAATTCACATCCATCCTCCAGCCCCTGAATAGAATGAGGAATTCCCGCTGGGAAATACCATAGATCACCTTCGCTTACGTCAGCGATAAAATTGCGTCCAGCTTGATCAACGGAAGTAATACGGGCTTTGCCTAGCAGCATGTAGGCCCATTCTGCCTGCTGATGCCAATGAAGCTCCCGAACCCCGCCTGCCGTTAGGCTCATATTGACTCCAGCAAGAGTAGTTGCAATAGGCAGGTCACGGACAGTAATCTCGCGTGACCAGCCACCTTGATTTAATTTCATATGTGTATCTGAGAAGGAAAATTTCAAATTGGGGAGCAACCCCGCATCCGTAATTGGCGGTACAAACATATTAGCATTTTCTTTGTCACGCATAATATCACGCGGTCCGCGATCTACACCTCCTGCCCCGTCACTCCTTCTTATTGGCTGTGGAATTTGATTATAGACATTATCATTCTGAGGTAGATTTTCCATTTTCCCACTCCTCATCATCTATCCTTCTAAACATAGCTTTCTTAACCTATACAGCTTATGATGATAAAGAGTGGGATATACTGTTAACTGATGCAATAAACGATAACCTAACCTTTCAATTATAGGAACTATGCTATGAGGAGGAATTGTTGATGAATATGAAAGTAGCCACACTCCTTTCAATCATGTTGATTTTCACTAGCTGCAGCAATCCATTGTCGTCAAACCAATCAGCCCCATCTCCCACTCCAAGCATAAGCCCAACTTTACAGCCCACAAAGGAGCCGACTGCTGAACCTACAGAAACCATTGATCCATTAAAGGAAAAAATAGCCGGGCTGACCTTAGATGAAAAAATCGGCCAAATGGTCATTGTCGGCCTTGAAGGAACAACGATGCAGGAACAAGCAAAAGAAATGATAGATAAATATGAAGTTGGCGGATTTATTTTATATAAAGACAACATCATTGATGCTGACCAAACGTTAAAGCTGCTAAATCAGTTAAAGGCGTCCAACCAAATGAATGATATTCCGCTATGGCTCAGTATTGATCAAGAAGGCGGAAAGGTTAGCCGGCTGCCTGATGAGTTTACAAAGATTCCTTCAACTGCTGATGTTGGGAAAGCAAATAATACCTCCTATACCTCTCATATCGGACAAGCAATTGGAGAAGCTGTCCATGCACTTGGCTTCAATATGGACTTTGCGCCAGTCCTTGATATCAATAGCAACCCAAAAAATCCGGTAATTGGCAACCGTGCCTTCGGTGCGACACCGGAATTGGTCATTACGCATGGCATTGAAACGATGAAAGCCATTCAGTCCAAGCAGGTAGCTGCAGTAGTCAAGCACTTTCCAGGTCATGGCGATACGTCAGTGGACTCGCATCTTGATTTGCCTGTCGTGAATAAATCATTAAAGGAACTCGAAGCCTTTGAGCTGCTGCCGTTTGCTGAAGCCATTCAGGAAAATGCAGATGCGATTATGATTGCTCATTTGCTAATTCCGAAAATCGATGAGAACTATCCCGCATCGTTGTCAAAGGAGCTTATTACCGATCTCCTGCGAGAGAAACTAAACTATAACGGTGTTGTCATGACTGATGATATGACGATGGGCGGCATTACAGAGCATTATGATGTCGGGGAAGCAGCCGTTATGTCCGTGTTAGCAGGAAGCGATATAATTCTGATTGGTCATGATTATGACACTCAAATTTCTGTTCTCAAAGCATTGAAGGAAAATGCACGGGACGGCGTAATTACGAAGAATCAGTTAGATCAGAGCGTGTATCGTATTTTAAGTTTGAAGGCTAAATATGCACTGGAGGACAAAGCAGTCCCGTCTGTTGATATCGAGGCTGTTAACCACCAAATCCGCTCTGCCTTGCAGGCCAAAAAATAAAATAAGGCTCAGACCTCGTTTCGAGATCTGAGCCTCATTTTCATTCCAATCTATAATGCAAGAATATGATAACCAGCGTCGACATGCAGCACTTCACCCGTAATGCCTCTAGACAAATGACTCAGCAGGAACATCGTTGCATCGCCAACCTCATCCTGATCAATATTGCGGCGAAGCGGCGCTCTTTCCTCAATAGTAGACATAATATCATTGAAGCCGGATACTCCTTTAGCTGCTAGCGTACGAATAGGGCCTGCGGAAACCGCATTGACCCGAATGCCGTATTTGCCCAAATCCTCGGCTAAGTACATAACACTCGCTTCAAGCGCAGCCTTCGCAACTCCCATGACGTTGTAGTTTTTGACTACACGCTCCGCACCAATATACGTTTGTGTTACGATGCTGCCGCCTTCAGTCATTAGCTTCTTCGCCTCGCGAGCAACCGCGACTAAAGAATACGAGCTGGAATTTTGTGCAAGAAGATAACCTTCCCTAGTCGTATCTAAATATTCTCCCTTAAGCTCGTCCTTATCGGCAAAAGCTACCGAGTGCACGACCCCGTGGATCACACCAACGTTTTGCCCAATTTCGTTAAATGCTTCCGTAACACTGCTATCATCCAGTACATCACAGGATACCGTCCGCAGTGCAGTAATTTGATGCTGCTCCAGCAGCTTAGTTAACTTATCTAAGGACCTTTCCTTGCGGTAAGTGAAAATGAGCTTAGCTCCTTGATTATGAAGCGATTTTGCTACTCCCCATGCAATGCTGCGATCATTTGCTACACCCATAATAACGATAACTTTGTTTTCCAGTAAGTTAGACATGCTGCTCCTCCTAATTGTGCTGCTCTCTTTTAAAATCGTATATGTTTAACCTGCGTTAATACGCGGTCATACGCTTTCTTTATTGGTCCACGGCTGTCTTGAGATAAGACAATATTGCTCATCGAAGCGATACGTTCGGCATTATCAGAAACGGTTGTTCGATTAGTATCCAAATGAGTGTGAAACTTGTCATCCGACAGTGCCGTAACACATCTCTTTATTTGCTGCTCTGCCCAAGAATGACTCTTTTCGCCTCTGCCTCGAAGTCGTTTTTTCAACGTTTCTTCTGTTGCACACAGACTAAAATGATGCACCGTTACACCATCATCCCTTAATCGACCTATGATTTCATCAAAATATTGCGGATTAACGATCGTCATTGGTGCAATAACAATCCCTTCATAGGTTTCATCGAGATGCTTCAGCATCTGATAATTACATTCTCGCCACATCGGATAATCCTGGAAATCTTTTTCTCGAATCGAAACTGGTACGTTTTTCCGAATGAAATAACCTGCGTTCTCGGGATCATAAACATAAGATTGAGTCGTTCTTCTATGCAGTTCATATGCGGTCTGTGTCTTTCCCGCTCCAAAAGCGCCATTTATCCATATGATCACGGTTAACACCTCATACTAAAAACTAAGTACATTGTTCTATACTAACGATAACCAATCAGATATTCAACTTTTATTCTATATAAGTTGAACTAAACATTTACGTTTTGGTCGCTGCGCGAGTAGATCATTCTGAAGGGTCGCTGTTGCAGCCAGATTCTTTGATTTCCTAAGACATTTAAAGGTAAGAATCCACCTGCAAAGGCGAACACTTCGTTTCTCCAGAACGTTCTTCTCGCTTCGCTTAAACTTCATTTTTTTAGTTCAATTTATATAGAGCTAAATTTCAGACCTATTTTCGTCACATCAGTCTAAAAGATAATAATAAGTCTAGTACATAGACCTATTTCCTTTTGTTCCTATCGAAATGAGGTTCATACATCGATTTGAGATGAAATAGCTCTGAATTTTAGACCTAATTACATCAAATCAGCCTAAAAGACAATAATATGTCTAGTAAATAGACCTATTTACGTTTTGGTCGCTATGCAAGTAGATCATTCTGAAGGGTCGCGGTTACCACCAGATTCTTTGATTCTCTAAGACATTTAAAGGTAAGAATCCACCTGCAAAGGCGAACACTTCGTTTCTCCAGAACGTTCTTCTCGCTTCGCTTAAACTTCATTTTTTTAGTTCAATTTATATAGAATCAAGCTTCAAGGATTTAATTACCATCAGTTTCCACAACGATAATATTCATAGGAATTTGAGCAATCGCAGATAGCGTAACTTCGACCTGCTGATGTGAAGAGAAATGATGAAGCATTTCCGGAGCAAATATTCTAATCTTCTTTACTTGCCCATTTTCTTTTAAAACATAAATGATATTTTTATATTTGCTAACGTACTTGGCTCGAACGACCCTATGATTTTTATTAAATAGATCGACAAGCAAGATGATAAATATCGTAATCGCAAAAAGCGCCGATAAAAAGAACAAGAAGCCTAAAGCTTCCAGACCATCATTCACATAAATGTTTATAAACTGAAATATAGAATTCATACCGAGCATAAAACTCGCAATCATAGCAAAAGTAAAAGCTTTTCTAGGCTGAAGGTTTATAATTACTCCCCCTATTCTACTCGTTCATATCGATAACAATCGTATGCGCTCTAAGCCACAGTGATCAATCTATGATCCTCGACAATAAGCTTTCGCGGCTTCATCAAACTATTCAGCATGAATATAGCAATTACAACCATGAAACCAATTACACCATAATTGATCATATGATCCCAAGACTCTAAATCGAAAATCCGGTTCACGATGTTTAATGAAATAAAGGCTAACGTAAATACAGATACATATTTGACAGTCACATAAGGCAGTTTTATTGCAAATTCTGATGGTTCACTCGTTTGAATCATCCATAACCCCTCCACTGTGACCTTTACTCTTTTGGGCAACATAAGTTATGCAATTACTTGTGAGTAAAATTTCCCGATCATTTCTAACGATCGTAAACTCAAGCTGCTTCACATGAGTGTTAAGAATATTCCAGTCTTTATACACTTCTTGCAGCAGCATCTCCATCTGTTTAGTGCTCACGTTGATCTCCATATAGGGCTCGAGGATCTCATGCGTGTGTTTATCCATTTCTTGAATGCTAGTGTTAATAATGATGCAATTAATGCCGTTAATCTTAGTGCCTGAAATCATACTTAGCAAAACTTCCTTCAGCACTTCTTCTGATTCCACATGCTCAAGTGAAGATACTGCTACGATATAATCAAAGCCACCTAAAAGAATGTCATAATTCCCTATATCGCTTGCAACTGGCTTCAAATACCCGTCTACGCCATTTTGCTCGGCATAGCTCATTAATTTATATAATGCTGACTCCAACAAATCAACGCATATGACCTGCCCCTGACTGCCAATCAGAGATTGAGCCATTGGGATGCTGTTCCTGCCTACTCCGCAGCCAAGATCAAGAATAGTGGGATTTTGATTTTTTTCAATTACGGAGAAATATTCCATGACCGTTTTCACTGGTTTATGCAGCCAAGAGCCTTCTTCAAACAATTTATATTGGTCATAGCAAGCCTCATGATACTTTTTCTCTTCTTCACGAATGAGTGATAATCTCGTATTCATATGAACATGCCCCGCCCCATCATTATGGTGATCCCAATTATTTCTTTGTTTTAGACGCAAAATAAGTACTCGTTAAAAATGCTATCAGCCCAGCAATCCAACCTATAATGGGTGAGTATTCTATCGTCCTTTGCAGAGACATGCCACCTATGACAAAAACAACACCTAGGAATAAAAAAACAAGCGATAATTGCTGATTCTTGTTCATATTTATCACTCCCAAATTCGTATTGTTCATAACTCTTCAATCCACATCTCTTTGTAAGGTATCAACCATTAATCAGAAGCAAGCAGCTCCTTGATCGCTTCGATACCTTTGGTCGCTCTGAGATTAAGAGATCGTTTGTCCTTCAGATCAAATAATTGCAATTCATGACCTGGGTCAATAATCAATGGCTTTAGTATAATATCGTCTAAAATTTGTGCAGCTGCTTTATACGCTTGGTGGAGCAATTCGGTTGAAGACTGAAGCTTAACAAGCTTTATGATTTCAATTATGTTTTCCGCGTACATCAGTTTAACGATACTATCTGACGACATGATATGTCGCGAAGCAAAGGCGACCACCTGCTCTAAAATTTTGCTGTCAGGATAGTTTTTAGCGACAGACAATAAGTGAAGAACAGCGTCCCAATTTCTAATGGATAACTCCAACACATCATTTGCTATCATTTCATCAAACCACGCTGTCTCTACATCCTTAGTAATGTCAAATGATTTATATTCCTCAAGAGTTCCCAACCGATGCATCTGAAAATAATTGCCGAAAACAGGAGTAAACAGCTCTTTTGCTCTTAGTAAACCTTCACTCATTCAATCTCCACCTTACATTTATGCGTTGCTCGCTGCCTCAAATCGATTGCAAATATCATTAATATCATCTAATCTTGCTAATGGATTAATCCATTTCTCAGGGATGGCTTCTATGCCATAATAAAGACCTGCAAGGCCGCCTGCAACCGCACCCGTTGTATCTGTATCCTCACCTAAATTGATGGCACGCAGCACCGCATCGCTATAGCTGTCCGTTGTCAGCAAGCACCACAAACTCGCTTCCAGCGTATGCACCACATAGCCCGAGGACTCAATTTCATCAACGGTCAGCTTGCTGATATCTCCATTTAGCACGCGGTCAAACTTCATCATCTCGGTATGATTAGTATCCTTATAAACATCTTTTACAGTCTCTCTCATTCGCTCGATCGCCTCTTGCAAGGACAGACCATTAATTAGATGGATAGCTACCTCTATATAAATGACACAGGCGATGATCGATCTTGGATGGCCGTGTGTTACAGAAGAAACCTGTGAAATAATCTTCACCCGATCCTCAATCATTTCCCCCTTAAGCAGATAGGCTAGCGGTAAAATACGCATCAAAGAACCGTTTCCATTACTATAAACATCGGTCCCGCCAGCTAAATCAGGTCGAATACAAAGCTCCTTATATCGATCAATCGCTTTTGCCGTAGCGATGCCAACATCGAATGTGACGCCATGCGGCGTCCAGTAGCTTTTGTACAACCAGCTTGAAAACTTATCAGCCAAATCATGTAGATCTAAGTTCGGGAATTCAATTAGACTTTCCATCAAACAAAATACTAAAGAGCTGTCATCTGACCAAGTTCCCGCCGGCTGCGAATGGCTGCCGTAACCAATCATATCAGTTAGCGGCTTAGCCGATAAAGCTTGACGAGTTTGAAATTCTACTGGAACGCCTAGTGCATCGCCAACACAAAAGCCGATAATTCCGTCACGTATTTTAGTCATTTTACACCTACCTCCGATAACTCACTACATCGTTTCTATTCCTTTTAGTATACCAACGTTGGATTGATTTGGAAATGACATCCCATGCAAAAGAAGCACGACGTCCATGCTCGAACGCAGTGCCTATTTTAACTTCTTATTCAATGAGACTAGCCTCAGCGTAAATTAGTTCTATACAAGAACGCCGCTAGCAGCAAGCTCCTGCTCAAACTGCTCGATCAACAGCTGTTTCACATTATCCTCGAGAAAAGCTGCCTTAATACCATTCATAATGACTGTACCAATGTCGTCCAGCGTGAGGCCGCAATGCGCTATGAGCAGCTCATACTCCTTCTGGATTGTTGTGTGCGAAACCGTTCGATTATCTGTATTTACAGTGACTACGATGCCTTGCTCCATATAGCCGCGAATCGGATAATTTGCCCAGCTTGATACCGCTTTGGTCTGTATATTGCTTAGTGGACACATTTCAAGCGGTATTTGCTGTTCTTTGACTAACCCAACGACCTCGGAGTCCTCCAGCATTCGTACGCCATGGCCAATTCGCACGGCACCAAGCTCCGTTATGGCTACTTTAACACTTGCGGCGCCAGCGGCTTCACCTGCGTGAATCGTAATCGGTAATCCCAACTGCTTCGCTTCTTCGAACAGCTGGCGGAACAGCTTAGCAGGAAAGGAAGCTTCATCACCGGCTAAATCGACAGCAACGACTCCTTTTTCTAAAAAGCGTGCTGCCTCCTTAATCACCTCCGTATTTATCTCATATGAATGACTTCGCAAACAAATAATGATCGCCCTAGCTATCGTTCCAAAGGTTTGTTCCCCGCGCTGTAAGCCAGCTAGAACATGTGCGATCACCTCATTATTCGTTAAGCCCTGAATACGATGCAGCTGTGGCGCGAAACGAACCTCGATATAGCGGACATTTTCGTTGGCCGCTTGTTCGACGAGCTCATAGGCAACTCGCTCGATCGCTGCACCAGTCTGCAAATATGGCAATACAAAGCTGAACTTCTCTAAATACTCCTTCAAGCTCTCACAATGCTCCTCTACCTGCATATGGGACAACAGCTCTGTGTTCGATTCCATTTGCAACGGATTTCCTTGTTCTCTAGCGAGCTCCACAAGCGTATCCGGCTTAACACTTCCATCTAAATGCACATGCAAATCTACCTTAGGCAGCTGCGACAACAACGCTATTACTGCTGCCGATTGTTCCTTCACTAACGTCATTGTAATTCCCCTTTCTATTACATTCATTCACATTCAAGTCGACTGGTATACTAGCACCGCTTCTAGCTTCCGCGATACGTGCTGTAACCGCCAGGCGCAACTAATAATGGTACATGATAATGTTTACTGGCATCTCGGATATAGAACCGTATCGGAATCAAATCAAACATGCTCACAGGCAGAGCAGCCAAATGATTCGCCCTCCGAAAAAAATCACCTGCAGCAAATATAAGCTCATACACGCCTAGCTGAACATCCTCACCTTCGAGCATAGGCTGTTCGACACGGCCATCACTATTCGTTTGGTAGGCACCAATTAGTCTCGTCAACGGCTCTGAATCCGGAGTTCCCGCTTCCTCCCCTAAATACCACAGCTCGATTGTTATCCCAACGACCGGTCTTCCTCCTGCAAGATCAAGCACATGTGTCGTAATTCGCCCACTCATTATAACTCTTCCCCTTCATCCAAGTCAGCCCTTGTCAACGTAAATCCTTGAAATCCATAAGGGGGACGCGGCTCCGTATAAACACCGGCTGCTGCGGAACTCGCTGGCTCTACAACAGTTTCCCAAGTACGGTTATTGGACTCAAAGCGAACTTCTGCAAGCTGCGGAAAGCTCGTTAAAATGTTTTTTCCAATCCGATAAATTAAATATTGAATGGAAGGTGACTGGGAGGAGTGGAATAAGGTATGTGCGAGATCATGCACCTGCTCAGAGGGAACATATCGCCCGCGTCCGCTGTCGAAAGCATCCTCAGCCTTTTCATATGTCCAATAAATAGTTAAAAATATAAATAAAGGGCGGTCATAGCTCTCCGGCAGCGTCGTATATTCGTCCCGTACGAACCCATAGAACGAGCTGCCGCTTACCTTAATGAGTTGAATATTCGACAGGGAGCTTTCGTGCTGAGCAAGGACAGCTTCGCCCTCTGCACCTCGAATCCACTTCAGCGATGCACTGGCATGCTCATTATGGGATCGACGAAACACGAGCTGGCTATCGTTCCAAATACCATCCTCCGAAATAGGAACCGAATGAAACGGAAGTCGACTTGCACTGATTTCGATAGCATCGATATGCGGATACCTCGTGAGAAACTGCTCGCTTATGAACGCAAGCAGCCCCTCGGTCGTACTGCCATTATAATTTGCCGTTTGGCGCAAAATAAAATTTTTCATAGAATCCGTAGCGACAACCATCGTATTATCCCCTTCAGTGAAGGAGGTAAGCAGCACCTCGCTGCTGACCGAGAAGGTGATGTTATGAGCAAAAATAACGTTGCTGTCTCCTAGAAAACGAGATTCCGGTATTTCATTGACGAGCAGCGGAGCAGCGTAAGTCCGATAGCTGAGCACATCCCCTTTTCCATAATAAAGCGTTCGTCCATTACGTAATTTAAGCATCTTACTCCATCCCTTCTCTACTCGATTAGAAGTTCCCTTAGACGAAAACCAGATATTTTTTCAATTTCAAGCAAAGCCTGCTCTGCTTCCTCACTTGCTGTATGCCACAGCCTAGTGTTCATGGCTGCAACAATATCCTCCTTTGTTCTACCTCTTACCGCGAGAATAAAGGGAAAACCAAAGGTTCTCACATACGTTTGATTTAAAGCATGAAATTTCTCATATTCCTCAGCTGACAGCTGATCAAGGCCCGCACTTTGCTGCTCCTGTGACGAAAATTCAGCGACAGCAAGCCGTGTTCCAAGGTCGGGATGCGCACGAAATAAATCAACAATCGCTTCCACTCTTGATTCCCTCACAATATTGATCATCGTCTTATGCAGTACATCAACGGATGGAAAGGGGAGCGAGCTAAAGGCTGCGGCGGCTACCCAGGGGGAATGCTCAAAGATCGCACCCAAAAAATCAACGAATTGCTCACGGCTGCATCCATTTATTTGCTCCAGTGTTTTCTTCATATCAATTCCTCCTTCTGCTCCATCGCAAGCAGCTGGCGCTTCCTTTCTACCGCCTGCTTTACCGCCCGCCAAATACCGCCATATCCGGTGCATCTGCAAATATTGCCTGATAGAGCTTCAGCAATTTCATCATCGGTTGGCTCTGAATTATCATCAAGCAGCGCTTTGACAGATACGATCATTCCGGGTGTGCAATAACCGCATTGAAAGCCGCCCTCCTCCAGAAACGCTTGCTGAATATAATCAATCCCCTGCAGCGCTACCCCTTCGATCGACGTAATATGCTTTCCTGAGCATTGATAAGCCATCGCGAGACAGGAGTTTACAGCCTTTCCATCTATCAGCACCATACAAGCGCCGCAGCGCCCGATATCACAAGATCGTTTTGTACCGGTAAGCTTTAGCTCATCTCTTAAAATAGTGAGCAAACGGGTGGAAGGAGCCGTCTTAATGCTTTCCTCTCCTTCATTAATGAAGCAATGCAGCGAATAGGGAACTCCTTCCTCTACAGCTTTATTACTCATTTCGTTCACCCCTTCCTTAGAAAAAATGGCATTTCCTGCAGCAAGCTTGGTTCAACCGGTAATTTGGTTACCCATTTCCCGCACGCCTGCCGTATTGCTGCTGCAATAGCGGGCGCCACGGTTACAGATCCTACCTCTCCAACGCCCCGTGGACCATAGTCATCTTCCTCTGGCAAATGCTCTATCGCCTCGACCTCAATTAAGCCTCGCTGATCCTCTATCGTCGGTACAAGATACGTATCTAAATTCCGGGCAATGTAATGTCCTTTATCCATCACAGATTCTTCCAAAAGCGCAAAGCCCAGCGCCATGCTGCTGCCGCCTTCAATTTGACCTAGATAACCCTGAGGATTAACGACGGGTCCCGCCGCTACTGCATGATATTGCTGCAGCACCTTTGCTCGGCCGGTTAGCGTATTTACTTCCACCTTCACAACAACAGCGGAGTAGGTATACATAAAGTGGGCACCTACTCTGCTCGTAGACGAGGTCGGAAATGAAAATGATGTTTCGCAGATGATTGGCGTACCAGCTGCTGCCGCCAGCTCTTTATACGTGAGCAGCAATTCATCACCATCCGCTCCTTTTATTCCTCCCTTGCCAAGTCGGAGCTGTTCAACGGGTCGGTCGACCGAAGCTGCCGCTCGCTGAAGCAGCTGATCAGAAAATGGCTTTTTTAGCCGTTGCAACGATTTCCACATCATGGCGGTTGCACGCGAAGCCGTCGTTGATCCGCTGTCAGGGACAATATCGGTATCGCCAATGATCATTCGGATGTCCTCGCTGGCGAAATCAAATTGCTCGATCAGCATTTGTTCAAGCGCAGCAAGCAGGCCCTGCCCAAACTCCTCGTACCCAAATACGGCTTCGATTTTCCCATCTTCCGCCAGCTTCAGGCGTCCGCCTGCCGGATCAGGAATGCCAACCCCTAGGCCTGCGCCATGCATCGTAAAGGCGGCGCCGATTCCGGTTTTTATCCAAGGCTCTGCTTTCTCATCCATCGTTGTTTCTAAGCGGTTACGCTCTTGCCATAGTGGACAGCCGGCAACAGCTGCCCATACGTGATCAGCGCCATGTGTCATAACAATCGGTTGATCAAATGGTCCTAAGTCATCTACTGCACGCATATTCAGCTTCCGAAAGGTCCAAGGGTCCATTCCCAGCTTCTCCGCTAGTCGATCCATTTGTCCTTCTAGTGCAAAGACCGCTTGATTGCCGCCAAAGCCTCGAAACTCTCCGGACATGCCGTTATTCGTGAACACGGAAACTCCATTTACATCCAAATGAAGGTATCTGTAAGGACCAATGACATGCTCGGTTGCAAAATTCAAAACCTCTGCTCCTAAAGTAGAATAGGGTCCTGTATCCGAAAGGATACTCACTTGATGAGCCAGCAGTCTCCCAGCTGCATCTGTGCCAGTTTTCATCGCTATTTTCATCGGATGGCGCTTTAGCCCTGCCCGAACGGACTCCCATCTTGAGTTATGCATTTTGATCGGCTTTCCTGTGTGAATAGCAAGAAGGGCTCCATAAGGCTGAACGTTTAATTCATCCTTTCCGCCGAATGAACCGCCAATTGGACTTGAAACGATGCGAATACCTGCTTGAGGCACCGCCAAAATACGTGCTAGCTGCATACGATCCATGAAGCCATGCTGGGTTGGTGAATAAACAGTTAATCGACCATCTTCCCCTGGTACGAACAAGCCGCCTTCTGTCTCCATATACGTGTGCATTTGACGCGGTGTATAATAAATATCTTCAATAATATGAATGCACTGCTTAAATCCTGCCTCGACGTCACCTCTGCAAAAGGCCGTTCGATGAAGCGCATTCCCTTTGGGATGCAGCTGCTGAGAGTCAGGCAATAGCGCACGCTCAGGATCATCGACGACCTCCAGCACCTCATATTCAATCTCGATGAGCCCAGCAGCAAGCTGGGCTACAGCTAACGAATCAGCAGCAATGGCCGCCAGTGCATCACCTACATATCGAACACGCTCTTCGCATAATACAGGCTGATCTGGATGGGCGATGCCAAAGGCGTTTAATCCCGGAACATCCAGATAAGTAAGAACGGCATGAACGCCTTTCAGCTGCTTCGCCCTATCCGTATGAATTGATTTGATGCGGGCATGCGGATGCTCGCTGCGAAGCACGAGTCCATAAAGCATGTGATCCACCGACATATCCGTTAAATAAGCCAAGCCTCCCGTCACCTTATCCGGCCCGTCAGGACGAATTCGCCAACGTTCTCCACTGCTTGCGCGGTTTAAGAGCATAGACCTCATCCTCCTATTTACGTATCATCCCTCACTGCCTTCCACAACTCCGCGGCGATTAGATTAGCCGCTGTAGACTTCCGATATTCGGCAGAAGCGAATAGATCCTCCCTTGGCTCATAGAGCTGCAAAACTCGCTCGTATGCATGCTGAAGCAGCTGGTTGTCTACGATTGCTCCTGTAATTTCCTTCTCTAATTTATCCAGTCTACTCGGAACCGTCTGTCCTCCACCAACCGCTATACGGATATGCTGAATCACCCCGCTGCCTGTTAATCTTCCATTGATGCAGATGGTGGCGACTGAAGGCGTAAAACCCTCACGCCGTCCAACTTTATGGTAAGCGCCAAAACGCTTCATTTGCGAACTTAATTTATCAGCTTCATCGCTGCTTATCGTCTCCTGCTCCATTTCTTCAAAGGGAAGCACCATTTGGAGCAGCAATCGCTTATCATCATGCTTAGCACCCTGACCTGTTTGCAGCCAATTCATTAATAAGCTGCGCTGCTCAGCTATTCCGTCAAACCAGATCACTTCGGCATCATATCCAAGCAGTGCAACAATCGAATCACCTATATAGCAGGCTACATTGCCCCCGATCGTCGCTAATTGACGAATAGAAGGTGCTGCAATCGTGCGTATAGCCTCCGTAATCATCGGAAAATGACGCTGGAGAAGCATATTCGTTCGGCAGGACTGCAGCGTTGCTTGGCTTCCGATTAGGAAGCCCGCTTCTCCAATTCTCAGCTCACGAAGTCCTCGAATAGTACTCAAATCGATGAAATGCTGCGGCATAGCTGCCATGCCTGATTCCCAAAATGTCCGAAGCAGCGTTCCTCCTGAAATGTAAATGCTCTCTGTTCCATAGGTTTGCTTCAACTGCCACGCCTCTTGAGGCGTTTGCGGATGCCATACTAGAGGAGACGCCAAAGTCTCTTGCACGTTCATACCCATAGTTCTCTCCTCCCCTTTTCTTTAAAATCGCTGCTCGCGAATGTAAGGTATGCCGAGGGATTCCGGCGAGCCAGATGGCTTGTTGCGATTTCGCCACCCGAGAAACATGAGCACTAAAATGGTCACTACATAAGGAATCATTTTTAAGAAATAGGATGGGATCTCGCTCCCTATTAGTTGAATGCGGAAGCCGAGCATATCGAGCGCTCCGAAGAAATAAGCGCAAAAAAGTGCACGAATCGGATTCCATCTTGCGAAAATAACTAAAGCAACCGCGATCCAGCCGCGGCCTGTTGTCATACCTTCCGTCCAGGTTGGCGAGTATACGAGCAGTAAATCCGCACCAGCCAGACCGATGAGGATTGAGCCAACCATAATATAGCCATAACGAAACACCTGCACATTAATGCCCATAACATCTGCTGTGGCAGGATTGTCGCCCATCGCTCGCAGATGCAGTCCCCAAGAGGTGCGGTGAATAAACAAATGAAGGGCAATGACAAGAACGAAGCTGAACCATGTAAATAAATCAAGATGAGCAAAGATTCGTCCGATAAACGGGACGCTCTCGAGCCAGGGCATATCCAGCTTCGGTACCGCTCTTGGCACTGGGATTCCACTGAACGGTTTGCCTAGATAGGCGCTAAATCCAGCACCGAATAAAGTCATGGCAAGCCCGCATACAATTTGATTCGCTCGCAGTGATACGCTTAGAAACGCATGAACGCCGCCTAACAACAGGCTTATTCCGCAAACAGCCAACAGCGTAATTCCGAGGCTTCCGGTTTGCAGATACGTCATACATGCCGTTACGGCACCCATCAGCATCAGACCTTCTGCGCCAAGCTGGATAATGCCTGAACGCTCGATCAATATGCCGCCAAGTGTTGCGAACAGCAGCGGAGTACCGGAGGATATAGCAGCGAGCAGCATTTGATACACGATTTCCATCGGTTATACGCTCCCCTTCAACGGATTCTGCGGAGACGAAACTTACTAATTGTGCCGCCTGCAATAAGAAAAAATAAGATAGCACCTTGCAGCATCTCGGAGATTGAGGAAGGCAGTCCGATCGTTTGTACGCTGAATCCTCCTACAATAAGCCCGCCAAATAGAAAAGCGGAAACGACAAGGCCCGCTGGATGTAATTTGGCAAGCCATGCGACAATAATTGCCGTATACCCATAGCCTGGGGATATACCGTACATAAGGCGATGCGTTACACCGGATACCTCAGCCATTCCCGCAAGACCGGCTAACCCCCCGCTGATGAGCATGACTAACAAAATATGTCTGCTAATTCGAATGCCTGCATGTTTAGCCGCTTCGGGATTTGCTCCAATCAGCCGCAGCTCGTAGCCCCAGCGTGTATATTTAATAAGGAAGCCATAAAGAACAATAGCAATAATGCCAAACAATAGGCCGAGATGTAGCCTTGAATCTCCGAGAACGGGTAGAGACTGCGCAGCAGTAAACACCGGAGTACCTGGAAAGTTCATCCCCTGCGGATCCTTCCAAGGCCCAAACACAAAATAATCCAACGCAAGCAGTGCGACATAATTAAGCATCAGAGACGTAACCAGCTCATCCACTTGGAAGTAGGTGCGTGGAATCGCCGTCAACAAGCCCCAAAGCCCGCCAGCAGCAATGCTGAATATAATCATCGTTGGGATAATGAGCAGGCCTGGCATATTCGGAAAATAAATCGTGACAGCCGTTGCGGCCATCGCTCCTGCCGCAAATTGTCCTTCCGCTCCGATATTCCACACCGATATCCGATAAGCAATCGCTACGCCAAGGCCGCATAACAGCAGCGGAATAGCTTTAACGAGCGTTTCTGTTAAACCGTAGGCGGTACCAAAGGCACCCATGAACATTTTCTTATACACAGGGAGCGGATTCATACCGTTGGCTGCAATAAAAACACCGCATACGATCAGGGCAAGCAGCACCGACACAAACGGAATCCACCACGAGCTGCCTCTCTTTGAGCTGTCGATTTCGATCCGATAGGATCGCCATTTCATTTTGCTAGGCTTTGGTACAGCCTCGATAGCCATTGTCCCGCCATTGGTTGAAACCGGCTCATGCTCACTCATCCCGCTTCCTCCTCTGAAGCGTGAAGCCCTGCCATATACATCCCGATCTGCTCACGATCAGCATCCTTGCCGCTCATTTCGCCTACAATCTGACCGTTGTAAATAACAAGAATGCGATCTGACAGCTGAATGACTTCGTCCAAATCCTCTGAGATGAGCAGTACACTTTTCCCTTCGTTTCTCATTTCATCTAATAGCCCATGCACCCCTTCCGTTGCTCCAACATCAAGCCCCTGCGTCGGATGAACCGCAACCATCAGCAGCGGCTCTTGATTAACCTCTCTAGCAAACAGCAGCTTTTGTTGATTACCGCCCGACAATTGCTGTACCGGCGTCTCAAGATCGGGTGTCCTCACATCAAATTGCTCAACTAGCCGCTGCGACCAAGCTCGGTTCCTGCCCATTCGGAGAAAGCCAAGGCGTGAGCGCTCCATGGATCGATAGGATTTGAACAATAAATTATCTACGATGCCAAGACCGCCGGCCAAACCGCTTTTCATGCGATTTTCGGGTACATGGGCGATTCCCGCTTCAATTGCCGCCCTCACAGATCCGTTCCGTAGTGCTTTGCCTGCAAAATGAATCGTTCCTTGCTTCCAGCTCCGCAGCCCGGTCAAAATCTCAGCGAGCTCCTTTTGTCCATTGCCCGCCACCCCTGCTACACCTACAATTTCACCTTCATTGACATGCAGTGAGAATCGATCAAGCGATTTTCTGCCGTGATCCGCATATACATCTACCTGGTTTACGGCAAGCAATACGTTTCCTTGCGGACGAGGCTTGAAAGCTCTCTCCTCTCCTATTTCTTTCCCTACCATAAGCTTAGCCAGCTCGCGCTCCGTTGTGGCTGTTTTCGCGATCGAGTGAATCATCTTTCCTTTCCGCATGACCGAAATATGATCCGCTGCCGCCATGACCTCCTTCAGCTTGTGCGTAGTTAGAATAATAGTCTTTCCTTCTGCCTTCATCCGCTGCAGCGTTGCAAACAGCTGCTCCGCCTCGCCGGGAGTCAGTACCGATGTAGGCTCATCTAATATAATAAGATCCGCACCCCGGTAGAGCGTCTTAACGATCTCTACTCGCTGCTGCTCTCCAACAGAAAGCTGCCAGATCGGAAGATTAACTGGGATCGCTAATCCAAAACGATCCGCAATCGCTTCAATTTCCTGCTGCTTCTCCTTCAACCATTTGGCCCCTCGCCAAAAAGACGATTTCTCTCCTAACACGATGTTCTCTGCGGCAGTTAACGTCTGAACAAGACGGAAGTTTTGAAACACCATGCCCACTCCAAGCCTCATGGCATCCTTTGGCGAACGAATTTTCGCTGGCTCCCCATGAATGAGAATTTCGCCGCTGGTTGGCCGATATACGCCCGACAGCATGCACATCATCGTACTCTTGCCAGCTCCATTCTCGCCGAGCAGCGCATGAATTTGGCCTGGTTTCGCATGAAAATCAACATGATCATTTGCTGACACATGGCCAAATTTTTTTACAATTTGGCGCATCTCTATCGAGTATTTTTCATGCATACCTTCCCTCCTCCGCTGATTCCAAACGCTGTTTATAGATCAACCAATCCTTGCATTCAAGGATTGGTTGATTTAACTTTATTTTTTCAATCTGCTATTTCGGAAACGTTCCCTCGACACCCTTAACGAACCAGTCCATAACCAAAATATCTTCTAACGTCAACGTTTTGCCTTCCTCCACCTTTACGACTCCCGATGCGTCAATAATTGGTCCAGTAAAAACACTTAGCTCTCCTGCAATGAGCTTTGCCTTCGCATCATTCACTAACGTCCTCACATCCTCTGGAACACTTGCTCCAAACGGTGCAATATCCACCATGCCGTCAGCAAGTGAACCGGAATACTGCTCGCTTTTCCACGTTCCGTCAATGATCGATTGCACAGTTTTTGTATAATAAGGACCCCAATTCCAGACCGGATTCGTTAAGTAGGCTTCTGGTGCGAAGCGTGTCATATCCGAATCATTGCCTCCTGCTAGTGCCCCCCGCTCAGCAGCAGCTGTTAGCGTAGCAGGTGAATCCTGATAAGCAAGCAGCACATCCGCTCCTTTGTCCAGCAAGCTTACCGCTGCTTGTCGCTCCGTTGTCGGATCAAACCACGTATTTGTCCACACGACATTTATGGTCGCATCCGGATTTACACTTTGAACGCCAAGTGTGAAGGCATTAATGTTATAAATGACCTCCGGAATCGGGAAAGCTCCGACATAGCCGATCACGTTTTTCTCAGTCATCTTTCCGGCTGCGATACCGCTCAAATAGCTTGCGTCATAGTTTTTACCAAAAAAAGTGCCCATATTTTCATTCGTTTTATAACCTGATGTATGAAGGAACTTTACGTTAGGAAATTTTTTGGCTACATTAAGCGTATATTCCATATAACCAAAGCTTGTTGTAAAAACAACATCGTGATTTTGAGCAAGCTCGGTTATAATTCGCTCTGCATCCGCGCTCTCCGGTACATTTTCGACCGTGTCCGCTTTAATGCCGAGTTGTTCTTCCATGAACAATCTGCCCTTGTCATGCTCGAATGTCCAACCGCCATCACCTGGAGGCCCGATATAAACGAATGCGACACGTGGAAGTTTTGCAGGCTCATCTGTACTCGCACCAGCTTCTGTTGTTCCCGTTGGCACATTAGTCGCACCTTCGTTTGCTTGGTTCGTATTGTTGCTTGAACAACCACTAATGATCAGTACGAGCATTAAAAGAAAAGCTGCACCTGTAAATATTACTTTTTTTTGCTGTTTCATACCGTTCCTCCCCAACTATCTATTTTTTCGAGAGATAGCCATTGATAAGTTAGCATACCGTTCTCTCGCAATGTCCATGTCTGAAACGGTATCGATGTCCATTAATGCGGGCCCATCCAATACCGATAAGCCTTCCCCTTTAAATGCAGGTAAGTGAAACAATTTACGCGCCCCCTGATCACCTTCCAGACGCGCAAGCGAAGCAAACATCGAACGGGATAAGACAGCAGGCGGCATCAAAATCATCGATTCCCCGCTTGCGTCATATGAAGCAGTAGCAACATAATCCAGCTCTGGTCGTTCAAGCCAGAACTGTATACGCTCCGTTAACATACGAGATGAAACAAATGGCTGATCTGCTAAAACTACCAACACAGCGTCAAGTGATGAATCAAGGGCAATTAGCGCTTGGAGCCCGGAACGGATAGAATAAGCGATACCCTTCGAGGCCTCAGTGCTGCTCACGACATGAACAGCTGCTGCATCATCCAGACCCGACTTGCTATAACATTCCTCAGGAAACCAATCCAATGGGTCCTCTGGATGCACGACAACCATAATACGTTTAACAGGGCTGGATAATAAAGCAAGAAGCCCTTCCCCTGCGAGTGGTTTATTTTTCGCCAGCTCTAGAGATTGCTTGCGAACCCCCATTCGCCTGCTCAGTCCTGCGGCCAAATAAAGGGCTGAAATAACCATCCTTTATCCTCTCCTTCTGAGAACGCTGCTCATGTCCTGCTCGTATGGCAATGAGCTCGGCAGCAACGCTCACTGCAATTTCATTCGGACCATCCGCCCCTATGGAGAGACCGATTGGAGCCCTCACATTCGAGGGAATTAGAAACGTTTCAAACAACGTTCGAATTCGTTGCTTGGAGCCCATGATTCCGATATATACGAGCTGCAGCGGCAAGGCAAGTCGTATCATCTCCTTATCCTGCTGCAAATGATGGCTGCAAACAATTAAATAGTCATTCGTTCGGAAGCTAAGCTGCTCGACAATTTGCTCTGGAGATCCAACGATACAATCCGCTTCAGGATATCTCTCCTGCGTACATAGTGAAGACCGCCAATCGGTTACGACAACCTGAAATCCAATATGCCGAACCAACCCATAAATGGCATCCGCATCCTTGCCTGCTCCGAACAAAACTAATCGCGGTCTTGGACTAATCTGTATCGACAATCGCTTCTGATCCGCTTCCTGCATGATGAAATTTCCAGTCCCATCCTGTATATCATCATGGAGCGTATAACTCATTTCATCTGCTTCCCAACTTCGCGTAAGCCTAACAGGAGTCCCCATATCGTTCCTCTCCTTAATTTTTAGTAAGATTGCACGCAGCCGTACATCGACGGGTTCCAGCAAAATGCGAATTTCTCCACCGCAGCCTATACTCTCGCCCCAGATCACGTCCTCTCCTTGCTTTAAGTTATAGTCAATTCTCTCGAATTGGCCTGATTCCCATACCCTCTCTGCTCTTTCCAACAAATCATTTTCAAGACACCCTGGACTTAAAGAGCCAATTTGTTCATTGCCTAGCTGGAAGAGCATGGCCGCTCCTGCTTTACGGTAAGAATGGCCATCCACACAAATGATTGTCGCTAGTACAGCTCGACCTGCTTCCTTCATTACCGAAACCAATACATCGTGCATATCCATTTGTTATCCCTCCCTAGCATCAGCCCATGCGGCAGCTGCATCTAATGCTTTGAACGAATTCTTTTTTTTCAAAGTCTTTGGAGCAAATTCCGCAATGAACGATCCGCCTCTTTAAGCACAACCTTTTTATCTATCGTTTTTACGAGCTTATTCTCCATGACCAGCTGCCCATCAATAATTACGGTATCCACATCGCCTCTCGTTGCCGCATAGACGACTCTGGAATACCAATCCGCATCAAAGGAAGGGTACACATGAAAATCCTCCAAATCAAGAAGCTGCAGGTCAGCCAGCTTGCCAATTTCTATACTTCCGATTTTGCTTTCTAAACCGAGCACCTTCGCTCCGCCCATCGTTGCCATCCGCAGCACTGTTCTCGCGTTCATGACAGTGGGGCCATGCTTTACCTTTTGCATATAGGCTGTTAAACGCATTTCTTGAAACATATCCAGATTGTTGTTGCAAGGAGCGCCATCAGCTCCAATCCCAACGTCAATGCCCTGTTCCAGCAAAAATGGTATTTCAGCTACTCCGGATGCCAGCTTCATATTCGAGCCTGGACAATGTGTTACCTTGACACCTCGTTCACGAATGATACGTTTTTCGTCGTCATTCAGCCAAATACTGTGTGCTAACACTAAATTGGGCTTCGCTAATCCGATATGATCCAAATACACAACATTTCTCATCCCGCGCTCTGCTTCAACGATTGCGATCTCGCCTGTATTTTCCGAGGCATGCGTATGCACCATGACACCATACTTTGCAGATAAATCACGCACTCCGATAAGCAGCTCCTCCGTGCAGGAGACGACGAATCTCGGACAAAACGCATATTGAATTCTTCCGTTCTCAGCGCCATGCCATTTTTCCAATAAATCCACACTATCTTGAAGCGATTTTTGTGTGTTTTCTTGCAGAGCTACTGGAACCTCAGTGCCATGATCCATCATTACTTTTCCCGAGACTGCCCGAATGCCGCTTTGTTTTATCGCTTGAAATGCGAAATCCGTGTAATGGACTGTTTCCATATCCAATATCGTTGTCGTACCGCTTCGTATCAGCTCGCCAATCCCAAGCATTGCGGAGTAATAAACGGAATCCTCACTGTGTGCGGCCTCCAGCGGCCATATTTTTTCTTTTAACCATGAAATAAGCGACAAATCGTCAGCTCTTCCACGGAATAGTGTCTGACAAAGGTGGATATGAGTTTGAATGAAGCCAGGCAACAGCACCTTTCCAGCTGCATCGATGACTTGGTCCGCTCCCCTTGCATTCAATCCAGCTCCTATTTGCACAATACGATTACCTTCAATGAATACATCACCAGTAAAGATATCATCCTGATCATTCATCGTCATAACAACTGCGTTCTGGATGAGTAATGAGCTCATCTCATCCCTCCTTGTAGCCAGAATCATTGTCAAGAATTAATATTCCGAATATTCTGACTTTTATTGAAGTGAAACGTTCTGAATTGAGTTAGCTTTCCTAACATCATAATGCAGAACTTTCCGATTATCAACCATTTTTCTAATTATTTATACGCTCCATTCGTTGGAATCGTTCTCATATGACATATACATAACGCGATATAGACGAAATAAAAGGCATCGATTCATCATCGATACCTTTTTGTTTGAACTATGTTGACAAAGTAACACTCCATTCAATGAACAGAGACTGCCATATAATCCGGAATAATATGCTCGAAAATTAGCCGTCTTGCATATATGGCATCATTTCGCTTCGTTACCTTTTTGCGAACAACAATGACAAGCTCATGCTCAGGCACGATAAGCAAATATTGACCACCATGACCAAAAGCAAAATAACATTCGCATTGGCCATTATGGCTCACAGGCGAGTGCCACCAATGATAACCAAACCCGCCATAAATCGGAGGTTCGTACTGCAGCAATCCTTTATGATGCAGCATCGTAGACTCGTCTACCCAAGAGGACGACACGATCTGCTTGTTCTCAAACCGTCCTCTTTGAGCAACAAGGCTGCCGATTCGCGCCATATCTCTACCATATAGATACAGCCCCGTTCCCCCTTTATTAATTCCCGCTAAATCCGACCAGCGCGTGCCATGAAAGCCAAGTGGACCGAATAAATGCTCATTGGCGAAAGATAGTGCCGACATGCCAACTGCTTTGGTCAAAATTGCCGCTAATAAGTGTGAACCTCCTGAATTATAGGCAAAGGCTGTTCCAGGATCAGAGATAAGCGGCTGCTTAAATACAAATTGAATAGGATCTTCTGCCGCTTCAAAATCTTTATACGGTTTATCAAAATCAGGCCAATCGAAGCCCGGCGTCATCGTAAGCAAATGCTTAATCGAAATTTGACTTAACGCACCGTTGATTTCTGCAGGATGCTCCAAGTAGTCTGTAATCGGTTGATCCACATCGGTTAGAAAGCCTTTATCGATCGCAATGCCAATGAGCACCGACAATATACTTTTCGTGCAAGAATATAACGGACCGACGGAATCTTTTCCACTTACATACCATTCACCAAGAAGCTTCTCTCTTTGATAAATAACAACTGAATTAATTTTCCATTCGCGGAGCAGCTCACTATATGCCTCAAGATCCAAAGATTTCATAAGCTATTCGACCTTTCTATGAAGCGATTCGTCGCTGCTGCTCAGTCTGATTAAGCTTAGGCAAAGCAAGAGATACCAAAACAACAAGCACCGATAGAACGGCTACCCAAACAAATATCGTATGCAAGCTTGCAGCAAGAACAGCGGAATTGATTACCTCCGCTTGCCCCGTATGCAGGAGCAAGCCGAAGACCGTGATTCCAATAGTCTGACCTAAAGTCCGAATAAAATTATTGCTGGCGACAGCTGAGCCGCGCTGCTCCCATCCAACCGCTGACGATACAGCGACAGTTAGCGATGTCAACGATAAACCAAATGACAAGCCTGCCATAAACGTGAATACGATGAATAAGACAATTGAGGTGGAAGCTGTCAGCGTTGCAAAGCCGATACTGCTTGCTAATAGAAAGCCTGAGCCGATTACACTGATAAAGCGCAAGCCTTTTTTGGCAATCCAATTACCGGCCAAAATCGAGCCGAGCGGCCATGCGATCGATAACGGAATCATAGCAAGACCCGAATAGGTTGCCGGCTTGCCGTAGACGCCTTGAATCCATAACGGCAAATAAAAAATAATGACAACATTAATAACGCATAACAAAAAACTAACCAGATTCGCCATACTAATGATCCGATTGCGGAATAACTGAAATGGAATAATGGGCTCGGGCGAGCGGCGCTCGATGACCGCAAAAAGAATAAAGAAAAGAATAGCTATGGCAAAAAACGAACCGATTCTCACCAAGGGGAGACTCTCAGCCGAACCCTCCCGAAGCAGCGTCATCCCATACAGGAAGCTGAACATCGCAATCGTAAACACGGCTATGCCAGGATAATCGATATACCTCTTTTTCTTCTCAATCGTCTCCCGCAGTGATGTGAACAATAAATAAATAGCCACAACGCCAAACGGCAGATTCATGTAAAATATCGCTCTCCAAGATATGTAATCCACAAGCAGTCCGCCAGCCATGGGCCCGGAGATACCCGCGATTCCCCAAATGCTGGACATCCAGCCTTGTACCTTGGCCCGCTGCTCGAAAGGATATAGATCAGCGATAATCGTGTAGGGTATGGTGGTGAGTGCTCCCGCCCCTAAGCCTTGAAGCGCGCGAAATAGGATAAGCTGATTCATCGTCTGTGACAAGCCGGACAGCATGGAGCCAGTGAGAAATATGAGTGCACCGATAATAAACATCCTCTTGCGGCCATATAAATCAGAAAGCTTACCATAAATAGGTGTTGTAATGACGGTTGCAAGCAAATAAATCGAAATAATCCAGCTGTATTGTTGGATGCCCTTAAGCTCTCCAGTTATGCTGGGCATTGCTGTACTAACGATCGTTCCTTCAATTGCAGCTAAGAACGTGGCGACGAACAAAGCAACTGTCACTTTTTTACGGGTTTGATTAGCGTTCATTGTTCATCCTTTCAGCATCTGCGTATAGAAAATATAAATATTGAAGATTATCTATTCTATTATGATCGCTGTAAACGTGAAATATCAACGTATTTATTCATGTTAGGATGTTTTCACCTGATTTTGCTGATTTTGCCGTTTATACTGCATACACTCGCACGTGCATAATCTCAAAATATAAGGCGGTTTTTCACTTTCTTCCATTAGCCAAAAGCTTTTATCGGCAAAGAGCTGGCATAACACCCGTTCAGCCGTATTGTTTGCTGCTTGTTCTTCTGTAAGCAGGGTGACGCATACTGTAAAACATAACGATTCAAACTGCCTCAGCTTTTCAATCTTTTTCTGAAAATCAAACATGAGAATAGCCGCCCCTTCTTACAAATAAAACCTATTCTCTATTGTAGCTGGTGCTTGGATGGAATAAGTTACGAAATGGTTAAATTTGAATCCTTCTTGTTCTTCCTGCGTATGAGAGGTATCCTTTCGAATTTGAATATGTTAACCTAGTTGAAGCCATATGAACTCTGCAGTACTAATTGGAAGATAAGGATGTTGTTAAATGTATGATTTGCTATTAACTATAATAGAAGAAATCGGCTATTTCGCCCTGTTTCTCGTCTTATGTCTCGGTTTGATTGGCTTGCCAATCCCGAATGAAGCCGTTGTGATGACAGGTGGCGCTCTTGCAGAGTCTGGCGTATTATCGCCTTTACCTGCATTTATAATGACCTTCCTAGGCATATGCTCTGCGATGACCTTTGGCTATAGCATTGGGAGATTTGCTGGTAGCAAGCTATCCAATTGGTTCAGCAGCAAAAAGAATATTAGTAGATTCGTCGCTAAATCCGAGCAGCTCAGTGATCAATACGGCGGCTACGCGATTAGCCTCAGCCTATGCCTGCCTTTTTTAAGACATGTAACTCCTTATGTGATGGGAATGAACCGTATGCCTTACAAGCGGTTTGTCATGTTCGCATATCCTTCTGCTCTGATTTGGACACTCATCTACTTCATCATCGGTTCAATTGTAGGCGATAAGGTACAGGATTTATCCAATCATATCTATCAATACGGTATTTGGATTATTGTTGCACTCGGCGCTGCCATTGCGGGCATTATAACCATTAAACATTTTAAAGGCAAAGAAAACAAGGATCCGGTTGATCGGCCCATGTGAAAATCGATTTAATAAAGGAAGCATCGCAAACTGCGGTGCTTCCTTTATTTATGATTTATTGTATAATAACGCTTAGTATGCAACGACCTAAACCTTTCTGAGTTTAGAAAGCTATCATAATCAAATGGTAATCGCGTTCAGTTGCTTCGTCTAACTAAACTTCAAGGAGGCTTCTTTGTTTTGCTCGAAAAACTTAAAAAATCTTGGTTTTCAAATGTTCGCGGTGATATTTTAGCAGGGATAACTGTTGCCCTTGCTCTTATTCCAGAATCGATCTCCTTTTCGCTAATGGTAGGGGTCGGTCCAATGGTTGGTCTTTATGCCTCATTTTGTATCGCGGTTATCATTTCGATCGTTGGCGGGAGACCAGGAATGATCTCAGCAGCTACGGGTGCAATGGCATTGTTAATGGTATCCCTTGTCAAGGACCACGGCATTGAGTATTTATTTGCCGCTACCATTCTTGCCGGTGTTCTGCAATATGTTATGGGCGTTTTAAAGCTGGGCCAGCTTATCCAATTTGTCCCACAATCTGTCATGCTTGGTTTTGTAAATGCACTTGGCATTCTCATTTTCACAACTCAGCTCGTTCATTTTGTCGGTGCTACCTGGATTATGTATGCATTAGTCGCCTTAACCTTAGTTATTATATACACGCTGCCCAAATTCACCAAAGTCATTCCTTCACCTTTAGCAGCTATTATTATTGTTTCGATTATCGCTGTAGCCATTGGAGCTGATCTTAAAACGGTTGGCGATAGAGGCATCATTGAGAGCACATTACCGCTATTTCATATTCCGGACGTACTATTCTCTCTCAAAACACTTTGGATTATTTTGCCCTATTCCTTCTCATTATCGATTGTCGGCATATTAGAGTCACTCTTAACCGCTTCCGTTCTCGATGAGATGACGGATACGACCAGCAATAAAAATAAAGAAGTAAGAGGGCAAGGCATTGCGAACGTTGCAACAGGTTTTTTCGGAGGAATGGCAGGCTGTGCCTTGATCGGACAATCCGTTATTAACGTCAAATCCGGCGGCCGTTCAAGGCTTTCAACGCTTGTAGCAGGCTCCTTCCTGCTATTTCTAATTATGGCCTTAAGCGATGTCGTCAATAAAATTCCGATGGCTGCCCTTGTTGGTGTCATGATTATGGTTTCCATCAGCACCTTCGATTGGAAATCGGTTCTTCAAATTCATAAGGTGCCCCGTACTGATGCATTAATTATGATCGTTACCGTCATTATCGTTCTCATTACGCATGATTTATCTAAAGGCGTTTTTGCAGGTGTCGTGCTAAGTGCGTTTGTTTTTGTTGGAAAAATGGCAAAGATTCGTGTAAGCATTTTATCGAAAAAATCAGAGGCTCGCACCTATAAAATAACCGGTCAGCTCTTTTTTGGAACGACCAGCCGCTTCGTCACACTATTTGACTATCCAAACGACCCAGCCCATGTGACGCTTGATTTCAGCAGCTCCCACATATGGGACCAATCTGCTGTTACGGCAATAGCAAAGGTGAAAAGTAAATATGAGCAATTAAATAAGCAGGTCTCCTTTGTTGGCCTTAACGATGACAGCAAGCTCATCATCAGCAACCTAGGCTTAACCTCCTCCAATGGTCATTAAACATAAAGAAGCACATACGGTCACTCTTTCAAAAGAGTGGGAGCGTATGTGCTTCATTTGTCTGAATATACTATTCTGCTTTCTCCAGCTTTTCCTTCGCTGTGTCAACAAGGAAATCAAATAGTTCGTCCTCTTCTTCCAATAGATCCTCTAAAGCCAGCAATTCCTCTTCCTTGCCTGATTGATTCAAGAAAAACAATCCGTAGCCCCATTCTTTGCCCTTCTTGCTATGCAAAGCAATCTCATACTCATTTACTTGTCCTTCTACTCCAAAATGAACCTTGCCCACATAACCATCTTCCTTAGAATAGGTCATTGAGGCTTCCAACACATTGATGTTAATCACGATTATTCTTCCTTTCTATTCCTGCATTACGGTGTAAGCTGACTCAATTGATTTAACAGCTCGTTAATTTTGTTCATCGTATCCGGAATACCTGTAGAATCGAATGCGGCTCTTCCCTGCTCTATATTCGTCAGAGCTTTATCCAGCCCTTGCTGAAGCGTCGCATTGTATTCGGTCAACGATTCATGAAGTTTTGTTGCGTAATCAGGCACCTGAAGTCCCTCATAGCGAGTGATCTGCTGCTTGAGTGCCTGCAGCTGCTCGATTAGAGTTGTTCTAGCGTCCAGATCCGCTACGGCTTGCTCCGCAAGTGTATTCATATCTTGCCCGAAATCCTTTAACGATTGTAAGTAGTCCGTTGTCTCTGTTGCAAAATTTACCGTTTGTCCTACTTCATTTATAATACCACAGCCAGCAGTCAGAAGCATTAAAGAGAGCAGCAACAGCATCGATACTCTTCGCTTAATCATTCTATTCCCCCTCGGTTGTCTCCCATACGTTCAAGATGAACGCCTATCTGTGTATTTGCATACATTACTATACGAATTCAGTTCATACTGGTTTCGTGTATGCCACAAGGAGATGATCGGATGGACATTCATTTATCGGCGCTACACTGGGTTTACCTGGGCTTTGTTATTGCCATTATTGGCTTTATGCTAATGCGGCGAGATACGACGATTATCTGTATTGCAGGAATTTTAGGAATCGGCATATTGGCAACTACTTCAGCAAGCGGTTCAGTAAGCGGTATTTTCAACAGCTTTATTTTCGCGATTAAAGAGCTGATTGGAACGATTTTAATCATATCCATTATCGTCGCCATGAGCCGAGTGCTCATACGTACTGGCATAAATGAAATTATGATCTCTCCATTCACTCGTTTTCTAAGAACACCCGCGCTGGCCTTCTGGGGCATCGGCCTTATTATGATGGTTACATCATGGTTTTTTTGGCCATCACCCGCAGTAGCTCTTATCGGTGCTGTATTGCTGCCTGTTGCCATTCGTGTCGGTTTGCCCGCGCTCGGAGCTGCCGTTGCCATGAACCTATTTGGACACGGCATTGCCTTATCTGGTGATTATATCATTCAAGGAGCACCTAAGCTTACAGCCGATGCGGCAGGTATTCCGATTAACTCCGTCATGCAAGCCAGCATTCCGTTAGTCATCGTAATGGGTGCAGTAACGACAACTGTCGCCTTCTGGATGATGCGCCGCGATCAGAAGCTGGGAACATGGCGTGACGGGCTAATTACGACAACAGATGCTAACGATCAAATCTACGATCCACATGCTGAGGCTGATCGCAGCTCACTGTCACTAAGTACGAAGCGCTTACTCGCTATTATCATTCCTATATTGTTTGCATTAGATGTATTTGCGATGTTTTTGCTCGATCTTCAAGGTGGCGATGCCACAGCTTTAATTGGCGGTACTGCTATTCTCATTATGCTTCTGATCACGATGCTGACCCATAAAGGGAAAGGCTTCGAGAAAACAACCAGCTATTTAATTGAAGGCTTTTTATTCGGCTTTAAAGTATTTGGCCCTGTTATCCCCATTGCGGCATTCTTTTATTTGGGTGACTCTGGCTTCCTAGCCATGTTTGGAGAGAAGCTGCCAGAGGCCTCTCATGGGATTGTCAATGATTTGGGTAACGCGCTCGCACATGCTGTGCCCGTCAATGGCGTTGTAGGTTCGATCACATTAACCGTTGTCGGAGCTGTCACAGGTCTTGATGGGTCTGGCTTCTCAGGCATTTCTCTGGCTGGCTCCATTGCTCAGCTATTTGGTCATGCGATCGGATCTGGCATTGCTACTTTGACGGCGCTTGGTCAGGTAGCTGCTATCTGGGTAGGCGGCGGTACGATTATCCCTTGGGCTCTCATACCAGCTGCAGCTATATGCGGCGTAGATCCCTTCGAGCTGGCACGTCGGAATCTAAAACCAGTGCTGATCGGACTAACGGTGACTACAATTGTAGCTATGTTCTTGATTTAGCTCCCTTATATCTGCGATAAAGCAATAGTCCGGATGAAGCTGCAACGATTACGCTCAAAAAAACAATAAGATTTCTCGCAAAAACATCATTAGACAGCTGTTCTTCTAAATTAGGCTGTGGCGGAAGTGATCCGCTGCCAAGCACCATAAACTGCTCATCAGCTTTACTATGTAGTACCGTTTGACTGCAAAGGTTAACCTCAAGCGCTTTTCCTGTTGCCGTCGCATAGACCAAATACCGTTCTCCCTCTACGAACTCATAGCCGCAGCTATCACTGCCTTCCGCTGTAAGCACTTCGATGGTTGGCGATACATGCCCCTTCCAAACTTCATTTACTTGAAAGCTTGCTTTGACCGCCTTCACAGAGGAGCTTAACAAACGCGCGGATGTTGGTTTTACTTTAGTTACCGTACCTTCAAAAACGGCATCACTTCTTACGTCAGCCTCTTGAACTGAGCCAGGCTTCACACAGCTGCATGCCGCAGCTCTAGCTGGAAATAAAAGCGCACTGCTGCTTATCAAAATAGAAACGGCCAGCCATACCTTAATAAAGCGTATTCTTCTCAATATGAATTCCCCCGACTTTTCTCTATAATAGGCAGACAGCCCTCTAAATAAGACGTATGTGATTGGGAAAATGTTTCATTTTTAGGAAAAGAAAAAGGGTTGAATCTTATGCAGCATAAGATTCAACCCTTCTTATTAATTTCTTGCTCTTAGCTTAGGCTCTTCTATAAGCTCAACCTTGGCTGGCCAAAATGCTTTTTTGCCAAGCAACGCTGTAATGGCCGGCACTAGGAATGGGCGTACAATAAAGGTATCCATTAACACACCAATAGCTGTAATTAGACCAAATTGGACAAGCACTTGGATCGGAAGAGTTGCTAAAACAGAGAAGGTTGCTGCAAGAATAAGTCCTGCTGATGTAATTACTCCGCCAGTCTCTCCTACCCCTTCTTTAATTGCTTGCTTCAAAGGCATTGTTTTGCGTTTCTGCCAAATGCTTGAGATCATGAAAATATTGTAATCCTCTCCAAGCGCGATAAGGAAAACAAAGGAGTAGAGAGGTATCGAGGCTTGAATCGCATCAATCCCCATAAAGTAATGAAGAATGATCCACCCAAGGCCAAGTGCTGCACCGTAAGACAGCAACACCGTTCCGACTAAGTAAAGCATCGCCACAATCGATCTTAGGTAAGCTACGAGCAAAAGCATAATCAGCACAATGACTAAAGGAATAATTACGCTATTATCGTGGTTGGTAAGCTGCCTTGAATCATACTGGGATGCGGTTTGACCGCTAATCCATACCTTTTGGTCAACATCAGCAACGTTTGCGCCTAGTAAAGCCGTCTCGACTGCTTCTCTTAGCAGCGGGATCGTATCCATCGCTTCTTGTGAATAGGGATTGATATTCAATATGACAGAATAGGAAACTAAATTCGGATCATCCAAGCTCTCCTTCGGCTCTTGAACATGATCGACGAGTGGAACGCCTGCCAGCTTGGCAGCTAGATCAGCTCCTGCACCCTCTGTCTGAATAGCAACGGTGACCGGAGCCAAATCGCCCGGTGTAAACGTCTTGGAAATCACTTCAAAGCCTTCTCTTGATGGCATATCTTTAGGGAACGAAGACAATAAATCATAAGTGAACTTGATTTGGCTGCTGAAGCTAGCGAGAATTCCAAGCACAACTACAGCAGAAATAACCACTGTCCAAGGCTTAGTGACAACGATATTCCCCACTTTGTAGCCAAGCTTCTTCTCTGGGTCAGGCTTGCGGAATGTTTTACCTTTCTTTGCAGCACGAGCTTGCTCCATCGCTTCCGTACGTGGAAGAAATGGATAAAATGATGCTCGGCCGATAATGGCAAGCAAGGCTGGGACAAGCGTTAAGCTAGCAATTCCCATAACAAGTATAGATAAGCTGAAAGGGACTGCGAAGCGATCATAAGCACCGTATTTTGCCGCTAATAAAGCAAGCAAGGATAGTACCACTGTAAAGCCGCTCATAGCTATTGCTCCGGACGCATCTTTGAATGAACGCTTTAATGCTTTCATTTTATCGCTCTCACGCGTGAGCTCTTGCCGGAAATGTGAGATGAAAAATAAGCAATAATCCGTTCCAGCACCGAATAAGAGAACCGTCATAATTGAAATCGCTTGTGCATCAACGATGATCCAGCCCTCACGAGCCATCCATCCGAGCAGCGGACTCGTTACTATATAAGCAAAGCCAACCCCGATAAGCGGTATCATTGCAAGAATTGGCGAACGATAGATAAGGAGCAGTAATATAAGTACGATGAATACTGTAGCAATTAACAGAGAAACATCGGCGCCTTTAAATAATCCAGTCGCATCAACCGTGATCCCTACAGGACCGCTGATCCGCACGCTCAGTTCAGTCGCATCGTTAATGGCAATAGCAAATGGATCTCTGCCCGATTCATTTCCAATAATCGTTTGAATCGCTTCTATATTTTCTTTCAAAATTTCGGTTTCAGTCTGCTCTGCAAAAGAGATCGGTTGAACTAGCGTTGTACCGTCCTCTGAAGTGAATTGCTGCAAAGCCGGCATTGGCAATTGGTGCAGCGGCACCAGCTCTCCCTGCTCCTGCAATGGCTGTTCAACTAATGTTTGCGTCGTTTTCTGAACAAGCAAGTAGTCTTCCTCAGTCAGTCCACTCTCACGATGCCATACAACGAGAGCTGGAATACCCGATGAGCTAGGAAACTTGTCTTTAATCAATTGTTCTGCAATGACAGAAGGACTATCAGACTCCAGGTTTTGTGCATTATTTTGCTCCATATCACCAACAGCGGGAAGAAATACGCTGAGAAGCGCTGCAATGACTATCCATGCAATCAAGGTTACCCATTTGGTACGAGGTCCTGCGATGATACCAGCTAATCTTTCAATCATGTGTTACATCCTCCATTTCACATTTTGGCTAATATCGTTTAAAATAAATGAATAGCATAATTTAATTATATATACCCGAAGGTTAATTAATCAATCATTATTTTTTACAATATTATGAATGGAGGGTACGGTAATGATCGATGAGCCTACAAAACGCAAACCAGGCCGACCCAAAGGCACAGGTACAATACAGACGATGCAGCAAATATTGCGCACTGCTGCTTATCTTTTTATGGAGCAAGGGTTTGAGAAGGTATCACTGGAGAGTGTTGCTAAAGCTTGCGGTGTAACGAAAGCCAGTGTTTATTATTATTACGAGAATAAGTCTGTTCTATTTACAGCTTGTCTTCAATTTGTTCTTAAGATGGCTTACGACCAAACAGCCAAATTTATTGAAGGGCCTGGTACACTAAAGGAGCGGCTGTATGAGGTTGCTGTACGTCATATGAAAAATGCTCATGTCGAGTTTGAGACGATGATGAGAGAAGCATCCAGCGGATTATCTGAGGAGCAGGTTAATGATATTCGAGCAAGCGAGAACGCACTGCATGAGCTGATTGGGAGAGAGCTTCAGAAAGAAATGGACGCTGGAAATATTAACAAAGGAGACTCCCTTCTGCTTGCCCATGTCTTTACAGCTATGCTAACCGTACGAAATCGCAAAGAAATCATAAATGCTGATAAAAGTGTGGAACAAGCTGCCTCTGAGATCGTAGATATACTGTGGGCCGGTATTGAACCACACAAAAACTAATTTTATTTGGAGGTAAGCATTTCATGTTGAAGACCGCTTTAGGCCGATTTCGCATCATAGGTTTCTTGGAAGGAGTTTCCTTTATATTGCTCTTAATTGCAATGCCGTTCAAATACTTTGCTGATTTACCGCTTGGTGTGACTGTTATTGGCAGCTTGCATGGATTATTATTTGTTCTTTATGCTTTTGCACTGCTTCACGTATGGATCGTTCACCGGTGGTCTTTCTTGAAAGCTCTAATCGCATTTATAGCATCATTTCTCCCCTTCGGTACTTTTATACTTGACAGAAAAATGCTAAGCAAATAAATATTAAAGCTAGTAGCTATAAAAGAGTAAAATTCAAAAAACAGGCTGTCTCACAAGTCGTTTGATCTACTTGTGGGACAGCCTCGTTTTTTAAAATATAGCATTAGCTATGAAACTCTTGACCATCATTTACGGCTTTAACATAACCCGCACGGATTACAAAATCTCCGAAATGCTCCCCTGTTTCACGCTCTTTGGCATACTGATTAATGATCGGCTTCAGCGTGTCGATGATCTCAGTCTCGTCAATATTTTCAAGATAAAGCTTGTTCAGCCTCTCGCCTGCAAAGCCAGCACCCATATACATATTATATTTGCCGAGTGACTTGCCGATGAAAGAAATTTCTCCGAGAGCTGGTCTCGCGCATCCATTCGGACAGCCAGTCATACGGATGTTAATTTCCTTGTCACGAAGTCCTGCTTCGTTAATAATCGGCTCCAGCTTATCAATCAGCTCGGGCAAGTAACGCTCTGCTTCCGCCATTGCAAGTCCGCAGGTTGGCAAGGAAACACAGGATAAGGAGCTTCTGCGCAGCGCAGAATGCTGTGCCCCGTCCGTAATTCCGTATTGCTCAGCCAATTGCGTAATTTTACGTTTCTTCTGGCTGCTGATGTTTCCGATAATGAGATTTTGGTTTGGTGTAATTCTGAATTCGCCGGTATGAAGCTTCGCAATTTCACGAAGTCCTGTCATTAACGAATAGGTTTCATTGTCCTCGATTCGCCCGCTTTGGATATATACCGTCAAATTCCATTTGCCGTTGCTGCCCTTTAACCAGCCATAACGATCGCCATTATTATCGAATGAATAAGGGCGAACGTCCTCAAGCTGCCAGCCAAGACGATTTTGAAGCTCGGTTTTGAACCAGTCAATGCCATGACGGTCAATGGTATATTTAAATCTAGCGTTTTTACGAATCGAACGGTTTCCGTAGTCCCTTTGAATCATGACGGTCTTCTCTGCCAGCGCTACGATGCGCTCTGGAGGACAGAAGCCAATGACTTTCCCTAGTTGAGGATACGTAGCTGTATCGCCATGAGTCATACCCATACCGCCGCCAACCGAGATGTTAAAGCCCTTCAGCTTGCCGTCTTCAACGACAGCAATGTATCCGATGTCCTGTGAGAATACGTCAACATCATTATAAGGGGGAATTGCAAATCCGATTTTGAATTTACGCGGCAGGTACACTGGTCCATAGATAGGCTCGACCTCAGTACCGTCCTGCTGACCATCGACAACCTTCTCGCCATCAAGCCAAATTTCGTGATAAGCACGTGTACGTGGAGCCAAGTGATCATTCACTTGACGAGCCCAGTAAGTAACCTCTTCATGAAGCTCTGACTGAAAAGGATTCGGGCTGCACATAACATTACGATTTACGTCTCCGCAGGCAGCTAGTGTCGTCATAAGCTCGCTGTTGATTTTTTGCAGCGTGGGCTTCAAATTCCATTTTAATATGCCATGCATTTGAAACGTTTGACGAGTCGTCAAACGCAACGTGCCGTTGCCGTATTTATGCGCTAATTCATCCATAGCAAGCCATTGCTCAGAGGTAGCTACACCGCTTGGCAAAACTACTCGAATCATAAACTGAAATGCAGGCTCTAGCTTTTGTTTTTCACGCTCATTACGCAGATCTCTGTCATCCTGCATATAACTCCCATGAAATTTCAACAACCGATTGTCATCCTCAGGCAAGCCCCCTGTAATCGGATTTCTCAAGGTTTCGACTAGCGCACCGCGCAAGTAGTTGCTCTCGATTTTGATATGCTCTACTTCGCTTGGCGGGCCGCCGATAGGCTTAACCAATTGTTCTTTTGCCATTGTTGCTATCTCCTCTCACAATCATTAACGCACTCTATATAAGTTAAACTAAACATTTAGTTTTGGTCGCTGCACGAGTAGATCATTCTTACGCTCGCTGTTGCAGCCAGATTTATTTCTTAATATACGTCACGTTGATAACGCTGCTCTTGTTGAAGATTATCCAAGTAAGCTGCTGCTGCTTCTGCGTTTAATCCGCCCTCTTGCTCGATGACCGTCAGCAATGCTGAATGAACATCATGCGCCATATGCTTCTCATCACCGCAAATATAAACATAAGCACCTTCTTGAAGCCATTCAAATACTTCACGACTTTTCTCAAGCAAGCGATGCTGTACGTAGACCTTCTCCTCTGTATCACGAGAGAATGCAACATCAAGCTTCGTAAGTGCGCCGTCCTTCAGCATTCTCTGCCAATCGGTCTGATATAAGAAATCCGTAACAAAATGACGGTCTCCATAAATGAGCCAAGATTTGCCGTCTATGCCAAGCTCCTCGCGCTCTTCAAGGAACGCACGGAATGGAGCGACGCCTGTGCCAGGACCAACCATAATAATTGGAGCATCCGGGTTTGCCGGCAGCTTGAAGTTCGGATTTTGCTGAATGTAAATCGGCAAGTTATCGCCTGGTTGAACACGCTCAGCGCAATGAATGGAGCACACGCCATAACGATCACGGCCATGCGACTCGTAACGAACCGCTCTAATGGTGAGATGAACCTCATCTTCATTGGCTTTGAAGCTGCTCGCAATGGAATAAAGACGAGCAGGAAGCTTTCTAAGAATAGCAACAAGACTGCTCGGCGTAGCTTGCCAAGGTCCGAAGTCTTGCAACAGATCAAGCAAATCGCGGCCATTCAAATAGCTCTTAAGCTCTTGCTCCTTGCCTGGCGCCACTAGCTCGCGCAAGCCAGTATTCGAGGTAAGCTCTGCAGCCTGTGTAAGAAGCGGCTTTGTCAGCGTTGTAATTTCATAATGCTTAAGCAGCGCTTCACGCAAATTGCCTTTATCGCCGTTCTTATTCAATGTTACGATTTCTTCTGGATTCCAGCCAAGCTCATTAATGATCGCTTCTACTAGATCAGGATGGTTCTCTGGATAAACGCCCAGACTATCTCCTGGCTCATATTGCAAGTTCGATCCTTCCAGTGAAAGCTCCAAATGACGTGTTTCACGATCAGAACCGCGGCCATTTAAATTAATATTCGCAAGCACTTCTGCTTTAAACGGATTAGTACGTGAATACTCGGATTGTTCCAAAGCTATTTCACTGCCTGTACTCGCTGCGATTGGTACAGCTCCCGAAGCAGCATTCAACCGATTATTTAATGATCCGATAACAGCTGCTGTCCAGCTTGCTACAGATTCGTCGTAATCAAGATCACAATCTACACGTGGGCTAAGACGCTGACCGCCAAGCTCTTCAAGCCGCTCGTCAAAATCTTTACCTGTCTTGCAGAAAAATTCATACGACGTATCGCCAAGTGCAAGAACAGAGAAATGCAAGTTCTCAAACTGCGGTGCTCGCTTGCTATAAAGAAACTCATGGAAGGACATCGCGTTATCCGGTGGATCACCTTCACCATGTGTACTTACGACTAACAGCAAGTTTTCGATTTTTTTCAAATTATTGGTTTTGAATTTATTCATTGCTGCGATTGTTACCTGCAAGCCCTGCTCTTCCAGCTTACGGCCCAATCCGGTTGCCAGTCTCTGACAATTTCCGGTTTGAGAACCAAATAAGATGGTAACCTCTTTGGAGGCAGCAGATTGATTCACAATAGTGACAGCTTCCGATGCAGTTGATGCTGCAGAGATCGCTTGCACTTCAGCTAAAGCTGTAGTAGCTCCTGCTGCATTTTGTCTTGCGAATAAGTAGCCTGTAAGCCATATTTGCTGAGACTCGGTCAGTGTTGGCAGAAGACGATTTAGAAGCTCGACCTGCTCTTGATTAAAAGGACTGTTCGTTACCTGAAGTTGCAACAGTATCCACCTCTCATAAACATAAAATCATCATCATATTTTATCGTAGAAAAAACAATTACAATATAACTAAAGCTAACATAATCAGACAAAACCTTCAACGACCTTCTAAAGGCTAAAATAACCATTATTTATGAAAAACTGCGTAATAAGGCTATAAAATAAAGAAATCAGGGCGATTTGCCCTGATTTTCGTAAGTTTATTAGAAAAAATGATCGCTTAGATATAAAAAAGTGATAGGTAAAAATCTTGATTTTTTTGTCGAAAAAAGCTAAATGAAAATGGTTCTCGCTAATTCGGCTTCATTTACAAAATTATGAAATAAAAAAGTGCAGCAAGAGCAAAACGATAATAAGCAAACCAGGACAGTTTAATCTTTTTCATCATGTTAATAAAAGTAACTACAGCGATCATAGCAACGATAAAAGCTGCAATAAGACCGATCAAAAATAACGGCAAATCAGCCATCGTAAGAAACTCACGGCTTTTCAAAAGATCGATTCCACTTGCCGCTGCCATGATGGGTACTGAAACGATAAAGGTAAATTCTGCTGCTGCCTTCTGACTTGTGCCAAACAGCATGCCGCCTGATATGGTTGAGCCGGAACGCGAGAAGCCTGGCCATAACGCAAGCACTTGAAAGCAACCGATCGCGAACGCCTGCTTATAGGTGATATCATCGAGCTCCTCGGCAGCGGGCTTCCGCTTGACCCGATCAGCAATAATCATGAGGACACCACCCGCCACCAGGCCAATTAATACCGTCTGCGGACCAAATAAATATTGTTTGATCACGGAATGCAGCAGAACTGCAAAGACACCAGCTGGAATCATAGCAAGCAGAATATGTATCGCATTTAGGCCTGAGCCCTTGCTTATTTTGAAATTAAGCAAGCTTGCAAATCGTTTTCGATATAAGACAAGCACGGCTAGTACAGCCCCAAATTGTATGACGACCTCAAAGGTTTTGGCACGATCACCAGTAAAATTCAACAGCTCGGCAGTTAAAATTAGATGGCCGGTTGACGAAACAGGCAAAAATTCCGTCAAACCTTCCACAATGCCCATAATAATGGCATTAATTAAGTCACCCAACGCCCGATTCCCCCTTAGAACTAGACCTATTCGCATATTCTCTATACAAGCTTATGCGTGTCCGTATGCATTCATTTCGGATTCACTCAAATCCGTAATAATTTCTATTTTCCGAATACGGTTATCATCTCTCTCTCGTATGATGAACGTCATATTCCCGTATTCCCATGGTTCACCGATAGGCAGATCAGGCTTCTGGTTAAATAACCAGCCTCCAACCGAGTCCATATCCACACTAAACAGATCCGTTCCAGCAGCTTCATTCCAATGACTAATTAGTGCGTTGCCATTAACGAGGTAATGCTGCTCCTCCAGCCTTTCAATTTCCTTAACTTCATCCGCATCAAATTCATCACGAATTTCCCCAACGATCTCTTCGATGATGTCCTCTATCGTAATTAAACCTGCTGTTCCGCCATACTCGTCCAAAAGCATTGCAAGGTGTACACGCTCCAGCTGCATTTTTCTCAGCAGCTTGTTGATCGGCATCACCTCCGGAATGGACATGACCGGCTGAAGCAGTGTCGCTAGGTCGACATCCCTGTCTTCATCATACTTCAGAAAAAATTGTTTCGTATTGAGTATGCCGATAATATTGTCCTTGCTTCCCTTAGCTACCGGAAACCGTGTATACTTCTCTTTCTTAATAATTTCCAGGTTTCGGTCTCGGGAATGCTCAACAAATAGGCATATCATATCCGTCCGTGGCACCATAATTTCGCGCGCCAGCCGTTCGTCGAATTCAAATATGCGATTCACGAAGCCGTATTCGCTTTTGTTAATTTTTCCACTCTCATAGCTTTCGGACAAAATGATGCGAATTTCTTCCTCTGAATGCGCCTCATGCTCATTCGTAGGCATTAATCCAAAGAGACGCACCAAACCATTCGCCGAGCCGTTAAGCAGCCATATAAATGGATACATTATCTTGTAAAAAATGATAATGATCGGTGCTGTCCATTGACTTATTGCTTCCGACTTGATGATCGCTACCGTCTTTGGAGCAAGCTCGCCCAGCACGACATGCAAATACGTGACGATGACAAAAGAAATAACAAATGACAGCACCGAGCTTAGATCTCCTTCGATATGCAGCCTGTCAAAGACCGGATGAAGGATTTGCTCGATCGTCGGCTCACCTAACCACCCTAGGCCAAGCGCTGTGATCGTAATGCCAAGCTGGCAGGCGGATAAATAGCCATCCAGCCTACTCGTCACCTGCATAACAGCTCTAGCGTTTTTTGCCCCCTCAGCTACCATCTGATGTACTCGGCTTGAGCGCAGACGAATAATCGCAAACTCCGTCGCGACAAAGAAAGCGGTAAATATAAGCAATAATGCGAATAGTGTGAGCTTTAAAACCATCGTAGTCTCCCTTATGGCAATGGAAATGCGATTAGTAGCCTACCTCAACCGACGCATTCACGATATAGATCAAATCGTTTTTATCGTCTTTATCAGGAAGAACCACACCGCTAGTCGTAAGCATCCCGCCATCCAATAGCTCTACAGTCACTTGACCGTAAGGCAGCACGGCCTTTACCTGCTCGACATCAAGCAGCTCATGGTCGCAAGGAAGCGCAAGCTTTACCCGAACCTTCATATTGTCCAGCGACCCTCCCGGCAGAACTGACCGGAGTCCAGGCATCGAATTGTGGTGAATCGCGTTTTGTACCGCGCGCACCGATGCTTTCGTAATATTTTGACCGTGAAGATCGCATCCCATGCCTATTTCAATAAAAAATATGTTGTCCACTTATATATCCTCTCCCTTATTCCTTAATTTGATACCTTCACATAAAGCTACCAAGGCCCCACATCGTTAACTGCAACCTCTTTACCTGCAGGCGTATAGCTGTAGCTGGAATCTGCGTCATCCGCCGGCTGCTTGCTGCCAATTCTCGGCATCACATCTACCAAATCCAGCGGCTGAACAAGTTCCACAGGTGACATTCCCTTCTCGAATTGAAAAGCGTCGCCTTCGATGACAACAACATAACGACCATTGTGCTTAGCAAAATGAATGGCATCGCCAAAGTCTGCAAGCAGCCCCTTTACGGTGACACCGCCGATCTTAAAGGAAAACGGCAAATCTGGCTTCTGCTCAACTAGCGCTGCCGCTGCAACCTCTACTTGCTCAGGCGTCCACCACTCCTGAAGGTCACGCTTCTCGCTCGCCGCCCATACCTCGACTGCATTCTCCTCCTCACGACGCTCGCTGCTCTCATCCTCTTGCCATTTGTCAGCAATATATTGATGAACCATCTCGATAACCTGCTCGCCCATGACCTCAGGAAGCGGCTTTTCATAGGATACGTATTTCAAAAAATCTTCAAAATAGCGTGCATGCGACGCTTGATGAATCTTAAGCTCCCAATGCTCAAGCATGCCTTCCTCCGGCATATGAGGATATTGAATGGACTTGATGCTGCGCGCGCTTATCGCCATCTCGACCTGCGAAATCAAGCTCTTCTCATCCGAAATACGAGCGATCTTAGGCTCGAAATCACATTTTAGCAGAAATAAAAAAGGCTCGTCGAAATACGTATTCAGCTTAGACAGCGCAATAATAAACGCACCGCCCCTTACTGCGCTTGTGTCCATATAAATTCGAACGAGCTCGTCTGCGATACCGATAAAACGTTCCTTTGAATCCGCATCACGAAGCCGCTGAAACAAATTATAGTTCTGATTGCTGCCCAGCTCGTAGCCAGGTTCGACCATAAATCGGCCGATTTTCGTAGGAGCTCCCGCAGAGTTTGGGTTGCGCTCTACCTTCCTTTTGACAATCCGCTTAAACTCATCATCCAAAAATCTTTGAATTTCGCTATCCTCGTAGGTATCCTCTTCCAAAGTCTGATAATGCTTGAATCGCTTGCCCGATGAAGTTGCGCTTTCCTCCCCATCCGTATGAATGACAAAAAAAGATAAATATTGCATATTAAAATCCACGTCTATTATTCCTCCAGCTGACTAATTTCATCTCTTTAGAATAGCACACCTCGGCACCTCGTGACATCAGCCGTGAGAACCTCGTGCGGTTATAGCGTTGAACTAATATTCGCTCTAGCTTCCTTCCAAGATCGATGGAGCCGTCCTCCGCGAACGCTGCATGAGCAAAGGAAGCAGGCGTGTTGATTATTCAAGTATTGAGTCATAGGAAAATATGCCCATTGGGCGGTAACGTGGGGGAATAGGTCTATTTATTAGATCTATTCCTGTGCTGTGAGCTAAATTAGCAGATTTAAATCTAGAAATTAGACTTATTTTACCGTGGAGCGGACATTATTTGCCCATTTGGTCAGAACGCATGTGAATAGGTCTATTTATTAGACCTATTCCTGCGATGTGAACTAAATTGGCGGATTTAAATCTAAAAATTAGACTTATTTTACTGCGGAGCAGGCATTATGTGCCCATTTGGTGGGAAGTTTGTGAACAAGTCTATTTGTTAGACCTATTCCTGTGCTCTGAGCTACATTGGCGGATTAAGATTAAAAAATCAGAAGTGTTGATTTTCAAAGAATGCGGTTACTGGTTTGTATTTACGCATGTTCCCCGCTTCGTGCAGAAGAAAGCTGGAAAACCTATCCGGAAGCCTTTCGCAAGCTGAACAGAGCTTCTAAATTGCACCAAGAAGCGCTTTGCTCAGCAACATCACTGCCTTAATACGGTGCAGGCTGATAGCGATACGCAGGCGAGCGCTCAGTATCATCAAGGCTGCGATGCCATATGCCGGTCGTTGCCGGCGACATTGGCGGGATGAGCCATGACCAGCGGCCTGTCACCGTTCTGCCGTGACCTTGCTCCTGCTTCTCGAATCGAAGAAATTGCTCTGCTGCTGTATGATGATCAACAATGCTTACGCCATGCTTCCTATATGAATGAAGTACGGCAATATTCAACTCGATTAATGCACGATCCTTCCAGAGAGAAGTATTCGTCGTCGTATCAAATTGAAACAGCTTCGCGACTGTAGGAAGCTGGTTATAGCGATCAGTATCCGACAGATTTCTAGCACCAATCTCAGTCCCCATATACCATCCATTAAACGGAGCTGCATGATAGATAATGCCTCCAATTTCGAGCTCCATATCCGCTATAAATGGCACAGCATACCATTGCAGCTTCAATTTCTCAAAATCCTCATTCTCAGGATGGGACAAAGGTACGGTAAGAACAGTTTCTTGCGGCAGCGAGAACCACTGCGGCGCCTCACCGTCCCTTTGAATGACAAGCGGCAGCACGTCGAATCTTGTTCCCTCGCTAGTCCAGCCAAGCTTCTCACATGCAGCAGTGAACGCGATGGAGGATGAATCGCCAACTATCCCTTCTGCCTTGTCATAGCCTGCATAACGAACGAGCTGATGATTCCATATTCTGATTCGATTAGGAGCATGATTAGCAGGAAAAACCGTTATTGCCGGCCGAATTCGACCGTTATTCGTAGCAAAGCTCATATGTTGGAATATACGGCTTGCTGCGTCGTGCTCATCCTGAATGTCACGTGCATCGAACACTTCGAGCGTATTCCAAAACAACCGTCCGATACAGCGATTATTATTTCGCCATGCCATCTTAGCACCGTGCTTCAGCTCATCGTAGGTGTGCGTATAACTGCCTGTCTGCTCAATTTGCAGCATTACTTCTTCTATTCGAAGTTTAGCCTCTTCTTCGCTTTTCCCCAGCTCAAAATAAGCTTCGCCTAAGAATGCGGCTGCTTGCTCTGCTATTTTTTCAATCGTTGTCGTTGCCATTATGATTCGCCTCATTCTCCGCAAGCTTTAATATCACTCTTCGCTTTCTATATAGCATGGTGGCTGCTTCTGCTACATCGTTCAACATGCCTCGATTAATAAAGGCTCCGAACAGCATGCCCGCAACCGGAATCATTTGAAATAGCTTTTTCCAACCAAAATTGTCACGATACACCATTACAACCTCGCGCCAGCCCTGCAGCTGAGACATCATTTGATTGCTTTTCCTCAATTGGTCATAAGAGCTTAGCTCCTCAAGAATCGCCTGCTTCCCTACGATATCCGAAGAGGCGAATTGCATGACCTTAACCGCAAATACACGTTCTTCCTTATGCGCTGGATCAAAGCCATAACAAATCGCGATTTCCTGAATGATTTTGAGAGACAGCCCCAAAATCGCCGGTATATCAACAGCAAGCGTAAAAATACCGCCAATGCCTGTAGTCGCTCCCTGCAGCGTCGCTAGCTTCGAGCGGCTTGACGACAATTGCTCAGCACTAACATTCATCACAGCTAACGGCAGGTTAGCGATACGCTCGATTGTCAGTTCTTCATCCCCATATGCATTCCGTTGTAATCGCTCGATGACCGAGCGCTCCGAGATGAGATATTTGCCGCCATTTTGAATATAACCGCCAATCTCGTCAACCGCTTGTCCAAGCTTCTCCTGAATAAACTTTGGCGTTACTTTGTCGAGCAGCATGAATGGCAAGCGCCCAAGCTTCTCCCAAAACCATATATCCTTTTGGTCACGTTCCCAAGCCGCAATTTCCTGCAAAGCTGCTTGCAATTGCTCATCCGTATCGATGTCAGGCCGCAAAGCCACCACACTCCTTCTAAACATATAATACGCTCACAAGCCGCAACTCGATTCGTTGTTCACATGATTGCTTTATTTATCATCTCATAAACAGCAATGACCGCCGCGATAGCCGCAGCGGTCCAAGAGCTAGTGACAGGAAACATCTAAACCAGCTTATAACTATTCACACTATAAATAACCACGGTTCTGCTTTACTGCTCTCTATTATAACGCTATTCATCCTTATCGGCTAACAGCGTTGTAAGATTGCCTCTGTAGAAAAGCTTTAGCTTATGAAGTGCACGCGTACAGCCGACATATAGCAGCTTCGCATCAAGCGCTGTATAAGCATCCTCACCGCAGTCAGCAACGAGCACAGCATCAAATTCAAGACCTTTAGATAAATAGACTGGAACGACTGACAACCCGCCGCCATACGCAGGCTGCTTGCTTTGGACAAGCGAAGCATCCAACCCTTGTGCAACCAGATGCTCATAAATTTCATCACATTCAAGCGCTGTCCGACCAATTACAGAAATGGTTTCATATTCGCCTTTTGCTTGCCATTCGCGAACTGTTGCTTCGATAGAGGAGAGCCAGCTTTGCTGAGCTACGCTTTCAGTAAATACTTCATCGCCACTGCGGAATACAGGGACTGCCGGCTTAACGCCGCCTGTCATGCTTCCTAATATTTTGTTGGCAAATTCGATAATTTCCATCGTTGACCGATAGCTTCGGTTTAGCTCGTAGAAGCCTATTTGCTCTTGCTCGAACAATGCCGTGAGCTCTTCCCAGCTTCGTACCCCTGCATAGGCATGAATTCCTTGCTGCAAATCTCCCAGCACCGTCATTGAAGCTGTTCGCTGACATAGTCGAAGCACTTCAAGCTGGAATGGGGAATAGTCCTGCGCCTCATCGATGACAATGTGATCAAACGCCTGCTTCGGCAACCCGAATAATTGAAGCTGGATATAAGCAAGCGGCGCCAAATCCTCAGCAGCAGCCAACCCTTTTTTCAATCTTGCAGCTGTTGCAGCAGCAATAGGCTTAGGTATGCTGCTTACGAGCTGCTTCCCGCTGAATAAAGAGGCATAGAGCTGGACAGACGTATAGGCTGGAATTTTCTTCGTATAGCTATTAAATCTTGTGAGCGCCTTCGCACGCACCTTCTTATCCGCGATACCCTTCATTTTCAGCTCAGACTCAAACCAGCGGCGAATACGGCTCACTAATCGATCGCGCTTCTTCATCAAGGTTTCCTCACCGTAATCGGTGTCATACCATTCGCGCATTTGCGCTGGCGACAGCTCAAGGCCATCGATTGGAATAAATGGAGTCGTTGGCATGATTCTTTGTTCAAAATCAACCATTCGTTCATCAACGAGAGCTTTAAACGCTAAATTCCCTTTAAACCGGCCTGACGCATGCTCGATTTCATCTGCCGTCCTACGCTCCTCAAACCAATACGCCATCGTATCTGCTGGATCAGTTATCATTATCGTTTTTTCCAGCAGCTCAAGCGACCAGTCGCTGAAAGTTGTCTGTTGAATATCACCAACGCCAAGCTCGGGCAATACGCCGGATATGTAGTCGAGAAACATTCGGTTTGGCGCAAAAATAATCATGCGCTCCGCCCGCATGCGGTCAGCGTACTGATAGAGCAAGAAAGCAAGGCGATGCAGCGCAACCGTTGTTTTACCGCTGCCTGCTACTCCCTGTATAAACAAAGCTTTATTTCGATCCGCACGAATAATTCTATCCTGCTCGCCTTGAATCGTCGATACGATGTCCCGCAGCTTGTTGTCCTTGTTCTCGCCTAGACGATATAACAGAAATTCGTCGGTAACGTTGCCTTCCTCCTGGCCTCGCACATAGCTATCCACCAAGCGAACGATCTCGCCCTGACGAATCACGAAATTCCGTTTTAAATGAACGTAGCCTTCGATTTCCCCATCAGGCGATTCATAGGAAGCAGGCGCATCGCCGCCAGTAAAGGAATAAAATACGCTTGCTGCCGGCGCACGCCAGTCAATAACGAGAAGCTCGTTGCTGTCTTGCTTGGCTACGCCTGCTTTGCCAATATATAATGGTTTCTGCCCTTCTGCGGGCAGCTCTTGAAAATCAATACGGCCAAAATAAGGCTCACGCTTAGATATTTCAAGCCTTAGTCGCCGTTCCTCTTGCTGTAGATCGAGCATTTGCTCCGTAAAATCATCGCCCTTATAGCGTGGGCCGATCTCTTGCAGCTGTCTCATAATGTCATGCAATGCTTCCGTTAACCGATCCTGCTCCTCTTGATAGGCACTTTGAACTGTCAAGTCAGTTACCTCCTAAGTTTTGATGTGCTAGAAAAAAAAAGAGAAGCCCCAATATAACATAGGACAGCTTCTCAAAGCAATTAAGAGTTTGCAGTTATTCCAATAAGCCACAATGCGCCAATTAGCAGCAGCAAATTTAAACCAAACAAAAAGGGAATGCCGACGGTAAAGGAGCGGTGCTTCGTCTTATGACGCCATGCCTTCATCGCAAGCCATGTCCCTCCAGCTCCGCCGATGGCGCTAAGGGTAAATAATCTGTTTTCGGATATACGCTGACGATGCTTTTTGGCTCTCGATTTATCTAAACCCATGATCGCAAACGTATAGACATTAATAAGAAGAACATAAATAATTAATAGATATAATGTAGTAATATTAAAGCACACCCTCTCTACATTTAGTTAGAACATGTATGGTGCGGATCAAGGTGAAACGGCTGTCGCCGTCCCTATGGCGGTGGCGCGTTTCATTCCGGAGAAATATAGAGAAAGTATAGCGAAATGATATACTTTCCTATATTTCAAGGTGAAACGGCTGTCGCCATCCTTATGGCGGTGGCGCGTTTCATTCCGGAGAAATATAGAGAAAGTATAGCGAAATGATATACTTTCCTATATTTCAAGGTGAAACGGCTGTCGCCATCCTTATGGCGGTGGCGCGTTTCAAAAAATCAACCTTGTCTGGGCTTCGTCCGATTCGTTGGCATTGCCGCATAAGGATCATCCGGCCAGGAATGCTTCGGGTATCTACCCTTTAAATCCTTCTTCACCTCGAAATAGGCATTCTCCCAAAAGCTTCTGAGATCCCGCGTTACTTGAACAGGACGCTGTGAAGGCGACAATAAATGCAAAGTTACGGGAAGCTTGCCTCTCGCTAGTCTAGGCGTATCCTTCATGCCAAACAGCTCCTGCAATCGAACAGCAAGCACTGGCGACTCCGGGTCACTATAGTCTACTGGTATGCGTGAACCGCTTGGAACAACGATATGTGTTGGCACCTGCTCGTCCAGCTCCTGCTTCTGCTTCCAGCTGAGTCTTCCTTCCAGCAGTTGCACCATCGGCAGCTTCTGTAGATCCGAGCGGCTTCGCATTCCATAAATATGCGGCTCGAGCCAATCTTCGAGCGTGTTCAGCAGAGCTTCGTCAGAGGCATTAGGCCAATCCTCACCGGCAAGTGACATCAGCTTCATGCGAGCCTTCATCTGCTGCGCCTGCCTGCTCATTGGAAGCATGGTGAAGCCTGCTTGTCTAATGGCCATCAGCAAGGCGGCAGCCACTTGCTCTTCATCTGGCTGTTGTAGTATAGATTCTTTCAGCACAATGCTGCCTAATCGAACTCGTTTTCTCGCTCGCACAGCTTGAGCAGACGGTTCCCACTCTACCACGTTTTCTGTAGAGAGATAGGAGCCTAGATAGGTGTTTAACTCTTCTAAGCTTAGCTCCGCGGCAAGCCGTATTCGGCTCTCAGCTCCAGCATCATCAAGCTCACAGGCTGCAAGAAACGCTGATCTGGATAATGGCTGGAGCTCAGGCAGCACTGCGCCTCTTCCATTTGCTAATAAATGCCGGCCGTCGCTGCGTCTTTGAGCAATCCGATCTGGATATGCATAAGCCAAAAGAACACCAAGCGGAAGTGGTTCTTTCCTTTGTGATTGGCTTTTACTCTCTTGCGCAACCAATCGTTCCCATTGCTCCGCTTGAGCACTTATTCGAAATGCAGCTTGAATGTCGAGCTGCCGGCTTTGATTACTTTGATGAGCCTGATGGTTTCTTCCAGTTAGCTGATAGAAAAGATCCAGCCGTAGCTGCATATCAACATTTCTCTCCTGTGGAAGCAGATCCCTTTCCGTTAACAGCGCAGCCAAATGGCAAGCCTCTTGCAGCGATCCTTGCTCGGATGCCTTTAGAATCATCGCGCCAAGACGAGGGTGCAGTCCTAGCTTCGCCATTTGCAGCCCTTCGGCTGTCGGCTTTCCTTCGACATTGATCGCATTTAATTGCCGTAGTAATGCGCTCGCTTGTTCATATGCTGCAGCTGGAGGCGGGGTCAGCCAGCTAAGCTCCAGCGGATCTTGAATCCCCCATACCGCCAGTTCTAGTGTAAGAGAAGCTAGGTCTGCTTCAAGAATTTCAGGAGTGCTTTGCTCAGGCAAAAAGTGCTGCTCAGACTCTGTCCAGAGCCTGTAGCAGCAGCCCGGCGCTAAACGTCCTGCTCTGCCGCGCCGCTGATTTGCGGATGCAGCGGATACGGCTACTGTCTCCAGCCGAGTCATTCCAGTTCTCGGAGAGAAACGAGGTATACGCATTAACCCGCAGTCAACGACAATCATAACGCCTTCAACCGTCAAGCTCGACTCCGCTATTGAAGTAGCTAGCACAATTTTCCTCTCGCCAGAGCGGCAGGGAGCTACAGCCGCATCCTGCTTCTCCAGCGGCAAGCCGCCATGCAGCTCCTCAATACGAATATTTGCTGGAAGCGCTGCTTCCGCTAAACCTCTCGCCGTTCGCCGTATCTCGGCAACGCCCGGCAGGAAGGCAAGCACATCGCCCTCATGCGCCCGCAGCGCCGCAGCAATTGTTTGTACCATATGGGACTCCACCGGCCCTGTGTGCTTAGCTTTCGCGTAATATGTTGCTACGGGAAACACTCTGCCTTCACTGCGAATAACCGGAGCATCGCCCAGCAGCTCGGCAACCGGCCCCGAAGCAAGCGTTGCCGACATGACGACAAGGCGCAGATCCTCGCGCAGCAGCTGCTGCGACTGTAAACAAAGCGTTAAGCCAAGATCGCCGTGCAAATGCCGCTCATGGAACTCGTCAAACAAAATAGCTCCCACCTGCTCAAGCGCTGGATCCTCTTGCAGCATTCGGGTGAGTACCCCCTCCGTAATGACCTCAATGCGAGTACGCGAGCTCACACGTGAATCCAATCGGACACGGTAGCCAACGGTTTCACCTGTCCGCTCGCCTAGTGACTTCGCCATAAATTGTGCAGCGGAGCGTGCAGCAAGTCTGCGCGGCTCCAGCATTATAATTTTTTTGCCGGCAAGCCATGGCTGATCGAGCAGCGCAAGCGGTACGCGCGTCGTCTTTCCCGCTCCCGGCTCAGCTACCAATACGGCATTTGTACCGCTGACCAGAGACGCCAGCAGCTCAGGCAACACCGCATCAATCGGCAATTGCAATGGATTCATGCAGATTTCCCCTTCACTTTTCCCCTACTTATTTTACAATGCGCAGCATTTGTACTACGGGCCGATTATCACCAGGCAAGGCTGCCTCTTTGCTGAATAGCTGTGAGGAGCCGTCACCATCAAGAAATATACCATCAACAAGCTTACCGTCACCAATACTATTAACAATTGCCTCACGAAACAGAGCTAATGAACCTTTTGTCTCACTTACGATAAGATACAAGGTACCCGAGAGGTCATATACCGCAGCTGAGCGAAGTCGCTCTTCCTCTGAGAAAGGCGCATTTTCCTTTTTGGCCTGCTGAGCCCAAGCCTCGTCCTTGCCAAGACTCATGCTGATGCCTCCCTGTGCCCAAAATCGAGTATGGTCCTTTACCTTCAGCTCTGATGCTTTGCTGGCAACCTGAACGCTTAATTCATCCGCTGCCCCATCCCAAACGAGCGTCCCGCGTGCATATTTTACGTTCTCATCCCCGATGCCAAAGTTGCCAATATCCCTGTTAACCGGAAGACTATTTACCATGCCGATGCTGAGCAGCTGATTTCCATAAAAAAATCCACCATTAATGCCAACCTTCCCTGACAAGGTAACGTTATTATTAATCGTTTCTAGAGTTACATAAGCAGGCTTCGTCTCCAGCACATGGAGCTTCATGCCGTTTGAAGAGGCTTTAGTAAAATAAGTATAGTGGAGTGTTTGCTCCAGCTTCAACGTATTCGCCGCCGAGCGGTTGCCAAGCGCAATAATCATCAAATAAAGCATGACAGCAAGACCAATAAATATGGCCGCCAATATCCCTACAATCGCAATCCAGTTTTTTTTGCTCGTTGGAGTGGATTCTTTCATTTCCATGATGGGCTATTCCCCTTAACATTCCTCATTTAAACCATCCTTTTCTTCGAAACCATGCATACATAGAAACCCCGATGATGAGCATGACTATTAATACTGCAAAATATCCCCAACTCCATTCAAGCTCGGGCATATTGCGAAAATTCATTCCATAAACGCCCGCCATAAAGGTTAACGGCATAAATATAGTCGTAATTACGGTAAGAGTTTTCATAATGTTATTCATCCGATTTGAATTGAACGAAATATAGCTGTCACGAAGGTCAGCCGTCATCTCTCTGCTTGAATCTATCATCTCAGAAAGTTTAATCAGATGATCATAAATATCATGATAAAAAGCCAAATATGGCTTTAGCCCTTGAATTCGATCTGTATTCGTCAGTCGATACAATAAATCCCGCATAGGCATAATCGTTTTTCGAAGCCGAAGCAATCGCGAGCGAATGTTGAAAATATCACTCATGACTGTCTGGCTTTGATCATTGCTCCCAACCTCCATATCCAGAAGCTGATCCTCAAGCTCATGAACCGCAGGGAAATATTGATCCACAAGCTTGTCTATAATGAGATACGCCGCATAAATTTGGCCAGTCTCGCCTATTTTTGTGCTAGACATCAGCTTGCTTCGGGCATCATTGATTTCAGGAGATGAGGCATAATGAAAGGTCACTAGAAAATGGGGTCCGATAAACATATTAATTTCATTGATAGTTAACGTCTTCCACTCCACCTCATGCAGCACCATAAAATGAACATCCTCGTAATGATCCAGCTTAGGCCGCTGCAGCAATTGATAGCAATCCTCAATGGCTAACGGATGAAAGTGAAAAAAAGTTTCAAGATGCTTGCATTCTTCCTCAGTAGGGTTAAAAAAATCAACCCAATACCAATCGAGCTTTTCCGATTCGAGATCCTCGAAAGTCAGGTCCGTCCACCATTCTTTGTTTTTCGTATATCCATCAATTCGAATCAAGGGAGAACACCTCCATTATAAATAGATCAGTCCTCATGCTGAGTACGAGTTGCCTCAAGCACCGTATCATAAACAGCTTCGCCAATGGCACAGCCGATCGTCGTCGCTACGCCAGCATAGGCGTGCAGCGCATTCCAGCTTGCCGCCTGGCTAACGCCAATTACGATAGCGTCTGTTGTCGTTCCGGTTGCTGCTTGTCCGTTCGCTTGCTCTATAATGCCTAACTGCTGCAGTGCCGCAGTTTTTGCTTCCGTTGCCGTTATGATCGCGTTAACCATAGCAGCTTCTGTCATTTGTCCATCAATTAAAATAATCGTATTGATCGTTCCAGCGGTGTATGCGGGAAAGGTACTGCGCGGCAAGCCTGCTCTAGCTGCATTCCGAGTCCCGACAGTCGTGCAGCATAGCAGCTTAAACCGATCTCCCTCAACCTCTGCTACAGCTGCATGCGTCAGCTTCGCCGCAGTAATCAGACCAATCGTATCTTTGGCATCGCAGCCCCACTCTTTGCAATGCTCAATTATATCACGAACCGGATCATCACACTGATACGTCAGCGGTACTCTCCAATTTACAATTCGATTCGTATAGGAGAAGCCGCCTGGATGAATGGCACTGCTAAGGGCATACAATTGCTCTGGAGTGCTCGCTTCAATGCGATCCTCCTTCAGCAGCAATGTAACACCGCTCCAAATGGTTGAATCATATTGGTCTCCCGATCGAAAGGGCTGAGTCACGAATCCCCCTCCTCTGACTTATTAATGTTCCAATCATTTAACGCCGTGGGTCTCATTAGGCTGCAAGCATTGCTTAAATGCCGCCACTAGCTGTACATTTTGCTCGCGAAGCTTAATCGCTACACGAATATAGGTATGATCCAGACCGGAAAACCGGGAAGCATCACGGATAAGCACCCCTCGCTTGCCCATCTCAAGCTGAAGCATGCTGGCGCTAAGTCCAGCTGACTTCGGAATACGAAGGAGCAAATAATTAGCAGCACTTGGGTTTACCACAAAGCCGATATCCTCAAGCTGTGCGGTCAGCCACGGCCTTTCCTGCTGCAGCCAGCGTATCGACCGTTCTTCGAATTCAGAGTCCTCCAGCACCGATTCTCCTATGAGCTGCGCCAAAGAATTTACACTCCAGGGAACCTGAAGACGTCTCAACACACTTAACGATCTTGGCATTCCGACGATATAGCCCAGCCGAATACCAGGGATAGAATAAAATTTGGTCATCGAACGAATAACGAACAATCTCTCATGCTGCGTCGCTTCTTGAATCAGGCTGAGCCTCGACTCATCGGGGACAAAATCCATAAACGCCTCATCAACAACGACATACGCGCCCATGCTAAGCAAGGATCGAATGTGGCTTGGATCAACAAGCTGGCCTGTCGGATTGTTTGGCGAGCCAAGTATAAATAAAGAGCCCGCTGCAGCCGCAGCGCACACGTCCTCAGCGTTTATGATCCATTCAAAATGATTTTCTGCGGCAAGCTTGATTTCGTATACTGCGCCGCCTATTTTTCGAACTGCATCACCGTACTCATCGAAGCAAGGGATGGCGAGTGTCGTTAATTCCGGCTGCAAAGCACGAACAATTAAATCAATCAGCTCTGCTGCTCCATTGCCAACAACAATCGACTGCTCATCGATATTGTGCCGCTGCGCCAGCTTGCTTCGCAAACCGCGAACGGCTGGGTCAGGATACTGATCTATCATATCCGCATAGGCATGCAACGCTTTTTTCACACCTGATGGCGGACCAAGCGGATTCATATTAGAGCTAAAATCAACAAATTGTTGGGCGGGTATGCCGAAGGCTTCCTCAGCGGTTCGCAGATCACCACCGTGACCGTATCTTTCCAGCATTTTCAAAACTCAACTCCTCTATATCTGAGCATGTATCCAAATGATAGCTGCCAGCAGCAGAACCGCTTCCACAGCTTCATTCAAAGCACCATAGGTATCGCCGGTTAAACCGCCAAGCTTATGGCTTAACCAAGCAGCAAGAAGTCCGCCGCTGCCGATGGTGAGCAATAAAATAACGATTAACCACATTAAAGAAATCGCAGCTCCCATATCAGCGATCCAAAAAACAAAGCCCGAGCAAAGTGCAGCCACAGCCATTGAGGCCGCAGCATGTAAACCTTTAACCTCATTAAATAATACACCAATTCCTTCACCTTGCCTTGCGCTCGGCCAAAAGGCTATCGCAGCACTCATCCAAGCTCTGCTCCATATCGGACCAATCAAGAGCAGCGGCCAGTATAATTTCAAATGATTTCCCTCTAGCAACTCAACCATTAATGAGGCTTTGAGCAGCAGCAGCAGGACAGCAGCAAGCACCCCCATCGCGCCCACCCGGCTATCCTTCATAATTTCGAGCATACGCTCGCGGGAACGGTGACTGAGCACGCCGTCTGCGGTGTCCATCCATCCATCTAGATGCAGTCCACCGCTTAATGCGGTCCATATGGCGAGCACTAGAACTGCGCTTGGCCACGGTGGAATAAATAGAGTGAGCAACCAGGCGAAGGCTGTGAGACTTACACCTATGAGTGCTCCAGCAAGCGGGAAATACACTACACTTCGCTTCAGGACAGATCCTTGAAAAGGAACGGCAATCGGAATAGGGAAACGTGTTAAAAATTGAAAAGCTGCGATAACCGCTTGGAATTGCAGCTTTACCTCGCGACGAACCATACGGCTATCACTCCTATAAACAAAATGACGCTGACACTATACAATAAACGGACCGTTTGCATAATGTCCTGTGGCTGCAATTCGCGCAGCGGCCAGCCCATTCTTGCACGCTCACTAGGAACACCAAAATAAACATTTCTCCCGCCCAGCTCGATGCCAAGCGCGCCCGCAACCGCTGACTCAGGAATCCCGCTATTAGGGCTTGGATGAAGATGTGCGAAGACAGCTATCGCCCGTCCAGCCTGCCTTGCATTCATTTTCGGAAAAAAAAGTGCAGAAATCGTAAGCATTACGCCAGTTAGCCTTGCTGGGATGTAATTTAGCCAATCGTCCGTCCGTGCCGAGCACCAGCCAAAATGCACATATTTCTCATTTCGATAGCCTACCATGGAATCAAGTGTATTTGTTGCACGGTAAAGCATAGCCAGCGGTGCTCCTCCAATAAGCGCAAACAACAAAGGAGATACAAGAGCATCAACCGTGTTCTCCGCAACCGTCTCAATGGTCGCACGCGATGCCTCTCGCTCATCAAGCTCGGCGGTGTCTCGGCCAACAATATACCCTACATACTTTCTAGCCTCGTCCAGCCTTCCCATGACCAGGGGACGATAGACGAGCACGGCTGCATCCTTCAAGCCCTTCACTGCTAGTGTTGTCGAAATAAGCCAAGCGCTCACCGCATAGCCAAGCCAAGGATGCAAAGCATCTGCTGTTAAAACAATACCCCAGGTAGAACCGAAGCTGATGAGCAGCGTTATAGCAGTCAAAGCAACGCCCAACTGTTTAACCACTTTGGGCTTCGCAGCAAACCGCTCTGGTGCAAGAAGACGCTCCAGCCAGCGAATCAGCCGTCCGATCCGAATGACGGGATGGGTTGGCCATTTCGGATCGCCTATGATCCAATCTATCACTATCGCTGCTGCTGCAAGCAGCAGCAGCTCCTTCAACGAGTAAAGAATCATAATTGATCCCACCTAAAAGCTTGCGACTTCAGCTCTATCGGTATACCTGCCGTCACGAGAAAAACACGCTCGCAAATCGCAGCAACCCGCTGATTCAGACGTCCCGCCTCATCGCGGAACAATCGGCCCAGCGCATAAGCGGGTACAATACCGTCACCAACTTCGTTTGTGACGATAATCAGCGGATAAGGATAGCTATGTATAGCTTCCAGCAGCTTCATTATTTCTATTTCCAGACGATCGTCTGTCAGCGATTGCTGCTCTATTTGCATTAGCCAATTCGTCAACCATAACGTTAAACAATCGAGCAGCACGACTGGCGACTCCTTGCCCTGCTGCGCTTCCACAAAAAATTTCTTTTCTAATTGTCGAAGTACGTCCGCTGCAGCATACGCATCCTCGATCGTCTCCCAGCTGAAGCCTGAATCATCTCGATCCGACTGGTGCTTCCCAATTCGCTTGCTCATTTCTTCATCATACGGCTGACAGGTAGCAATATAAATGCCACTTGCCGCGACTCGCATCGCGTATTGCTCTGCGAAGCTGCTCTTGCCGCTGCGCGTTCCGCCGGTTACAAGTACTGCCATGGACGCTCACCTAATCCTTAGATACGCCTGCGCTCTCAAACGTTGCCATCTCTTGCATGAGATGGAGCGCAGCGTCAATGAAATGAAAACATAATACAGCTCCGGTGCCTTCACCCAGCCTCATTTCAAGCTGCATGATAGGCAGCAGGCCAATGGATTCCAGCAGCTTCAAATGTCCCTGCTCCTGAGAGAGATGTGAAGCGATCATATAAGGCAGCGTTTGCGGCGCAATTCGTGATGCGACTAGTGCAGCTGCTGACGATATGTAACCGTCGATAACTACAGGGCAACCGCTCGCAGCAGCACCGATAATGACACCGACCAGACCAGCAATTTCCGCTCCGCCTAATTTAGCAAGCACATCAATAGCATCATTCGCATCAGGGTTATTTATTGCAATCGCACGCTTCACAACAGCTACCTTATTCAGCCAGCTTGCATCGTTAATGCCAGTGCCCCGGCCCACCGACTCTTCAGGTGCGAGTCCGGTTAATACCGTTGTTAGAGCGGCGCTTGCTGTCGTGTTGCCAATGCCCATTTCACCCGTGGCAAACAATTGACAGCCGCGCTGCACTTGCTCATTTACTACTTCAATGCCTACTAATATCGCTTGCAGAGTCTCCTCGCGAGTCATCGCGGGCTGCTTCGCCATGTTCGCAGTTCCTCGGACTACCTTGCGGCTAATTAGCAGCTCATGCTCTAAATCCGCATTTACGCCAATATCAACGCATACGACCTCAGCGCCTGCTTGTCTAGCCAGCACGTTCACTGCCGCACCGCCATTCAAAAAATTCATAACCATCTGAGGAGTAACCGCCTGTGGAAATGCGCTGACCCCTTCCTCGCATACCCCATGGTCCCCTGCCATGACAATGACTGCTTTACGCGATAAATCCGGCCATAATTGCCCTGAGATTCCAGCTAGCTGAATAGAAATGGATTCCAGCTTTCCTAGACTTCCGGGCGGCTTCGTTAATCCATCGGAATACTTCATCGCTAAAGCAGCTGTCTCTTCATCGAACGGTTTGATTCTTTCAATTGTTTCCGCCAGCTTCGTGTCCAAATTGCTGATCATTTTTAAAAACTCCTTTTATTCTAATTGGAAAATTAGTATATGACCTTCGGCTGCAGCATAATTTGCGGAGCTCCCGTTAGTGGATGCGAGATGATTGCTGTTTTTGCTTCGTAAACCTGATCGATTAGCTCAGTCGTTAATACAGCATGAGGAGTGCCTACTGCTGCGACTTTTCCTTGATGAAGCACAACGAGCTCATCGCAATATAGCGAAGCCAAATTCAAATCATGAAGCACCGCGATGACAGTCAGCTTCCGCTCGCGCTGCCAAGCCCGCACAGTATCCAGAAGCTGAACTTGATAGCCAATATCCAAATAAGTCGTCGGTTCATCGAGCAAAATAATCGAGGGCTCCTGTGCCATCAGCTTAGCGAGTGCTACACGCTGCCGCTCGCCTCCGCTTAACTGATCCATTTTGCGATGCTCCAGCTCTTGAAGCCCCATTGCCCTTAAAGCAGCATTAATGATCGTCTCTCCATCCTCCGAATCAGTACCGAGCCAGCTCTGGAATGGGGATCTCCCCATGCTGACGACCTCGCGGACGGAAAAACCAACAGGGGGCAAGCCGCTTTGCTGAAGAACAGCCATTTTCTTAGCTAGCTGCTTGCGCGGGTAAGAAGCCATACTAACGCCATCCAGCCGTACCTCTCCGCGGCTTGGCTGATCAACCCCAGACAATAAGTGCAGAAGCGTTGACTTCCCAACACCATTTGGACCTATAACACCATACATGCATCCTTGCTGGAAGGTACAGGAAAGACCATTCAGTACAGGTCTTCCTTGTACTCTATGTACAATATCGCGCACCTCAATCATAGTGCTCCTCCTTGCTTTTGCTTCCGTCTATGCAGCAAATAAGCAAAAAACGGCGCGCCAATGAGTGCAGTAACGACGCCAAGCGGAATTTCCTTAGGAGTCAGTGCCATTCGCGCCAGCGTATCTGCCCACAAGACAAAAATCCCGCCTCCGATTGCGGCTAATGGTGTAATTAATCGATAATCTGGTCCAACGAGCAATCGGATGACATGCGGAACAACTAAACCGACGAACCCTATAACACCGGATACGGATACGGCAGCTGCTGTTAATAGCGTTGAGCTGATTAGTACAATTAGCTTTGTGCGTTCCACGCGTATGCCCAGATGGGCTGCATGCCGCTCGCCAAGCACGAATAAATTTAGAGATTGACCATATAAGAGCAAGATCGGCAGACCTAGTGCTAGAAGCGGAAGCAGCATATAAACATTGCTCCAGCTGCGCATAGCTAGCGAACCCATTAGCCAAAACAAAATTTGGTTCACAACGCCCTCCGACATCGATACCATGAAGGATACAAAGGCGCCTAAAAACGCTTGTAAAATGACTCCTGACAAAATCAATGTTTCAATCTGCATGACCCCGTTGTTTCGTGACAGCCAGAAAACGCCTAACAACGTAACTGTTCCTGTTCCGAATGCAACGAGCGGTATCGTCCACATGCCAAGCGCTGTCTGCAAGCCGAACAAAATAATAAATGCAGCGCCGACTGAGCAGCCCGAGGCAACCCCTAATGTATAGGGATCAGCAAGCGGATTGCGAAGCACTCCTTGAAAGCCAGTACCAGCTAGTGCAAGGCATGCCCCAACAAGGACAGCAAGCAATACGCGCGAGAGCCGTACCTGCGTTACGATTGCAATTTCTGCGGACGAATAAGGAACTGGCTGATCAGACAGCCAAGGCAGTTGATGCAGCATGATTCCCCATACGTCCCTTACTGAGATGCCGGCTGATCCTATCGAAAGGCTGACAACGATAGAAACAGCAAGAAGGAGCATAGCTGCTCCTCCATACCAAACCAATTTATATGTCATTTTATTATTTTACGAGATCCGGGTGAATAACTTTAGCAAGCTCCAGCAAACCATCAGCAAGACGCGGTCCTACGCGTACGAGCGGATCCTCGGTCACTGCATGCATATGCTTGTTCTTCACTGCATCGATGACATTCCAGCCTGGGCGGCTTTCAATGCTCACAACGATAGGATTCGGCTCCTCCTTCAATGCAGGATATATAATAAACTCTGGGTTTTTCTTGACGATATCCTCAGCGCTAATCTCGTACCAGCCTGGGAGCGAACCGGAAATGTTGCTGCCGCCAGCGAGCGTAATAAGCTCATCAAGAAATGTGCCGGAGCCTACAGTCCAGCCAGCATCGAACTCTAAGTATACCTTCTTCTTCTCGGCATCCTTAACCGCTTCAGTTACCTGCTGCTTTACTAGGCTCATATGCTCAGCAATTGCAGCTGCCTCGGATGGTTTATTCATAATATGGCCTAAATTTTCGATTTTGGCAATGACTGCATCGTAGGTGAGCGGATCTGTTGCATAAACGTTGATGTTCAGCTCGCGAAGCTTCGCAATCGCTTCTGTATTCATTGACGATGATGCGAGTACAAGATCGGGCTCAAGGGCGAGTACCGCTTCAATATTAGTCGTGATATCGCCTACCTTTGGCTTAGACGCAACCTCCTCTGGATAATTGCTCCATTCATCAACTCCAACAATCTGCCCGCCAGAGCCTATAGCATAAATGGCTTCTGTTTCACTAGCTGCAAGCGTGACGATCTTAGTTGGCACTTCCGTAAAGGTGATTTCTTCTCCTGTATCATCCTTTATCGTAAAGGGATAAACAGTGGCACTCCCTTCTGGCGAAGGCTCATGCGTCGTTGTTTGCCCAGATTGATTTGCTGTATTTGTTGGCTTGTTCTCGGTATCCTTGACATCACCGCATGCAGCTGTAATCATAACCAGCATCGACAATAGCAAAGCGAATAACAGCTTCATCCTATTACTGTTTTTTCCAATCATCTTTTACTACACTCCCATAATTTTTTTCGTATGAACAACAAAAAGCATCTCTGACAAAGGTGTCAGAAATGCTGTTATACGCTGCTTAGCCGTTAGCTTAAGCGAATAGCTTCTCCAACACTTTCCCCAAGTCCACGTAGGTTTAAGCGTTACATAAACAGGCAGATTTTCTGACTCGGCAGCTGCAGCGCTGCTATTGCATAGCTGCTGTGCCTTACAGTGGCGGGTCCGTGCCGGATTTTCACCGAGCTTCCCTATTAAGCGTAAGCTAAGACCATCTATGTGGACATTCATCCTCATCGCTTAGCTCCTGCACCTGTTCACTTCAATCTATGAGATTATCAGTAGTAAATATAACATTGACCCATAAAATTTGTCCAATACTGACCTAGCTATATGAAATGAAGGGTACCAGTTCTGCTCACAGCATTCACCGCATAGGTAACGTAATGAGCGATATTCGGATTAAGGCGAAGGAGGTTTTTATTAAAAATGACGTCTGAGCCAAAAGCACATGCTCCCTTCATCAAATATATACTCATATTTGTTGTGCTAGCGCTGCTTGCCAGCTTGACATTTATTTGGCTCCGTTCAGGAGCTAAAGCTGCTCCCCCAATTACAGAACATACATTTGAGCTTGGTCAAGCTGTTTGGGAGATAGATGCCTACCCTGCCAAGGTGCTTCAAGAAAACCACTTCGAGGTTGGCCTTACAGATCTAACGGGTGCTCCCTTGCAGGGTGCAATTCTTTCCGTCAAGCTTGAAATGCTGAATATGGTTTGTGGAGATTATGAATTTCAAATGACTGAAGTTCTGCCAGGAAAGTATTCTGGTGAAGGAATACCTTTGATGGCAGGCAAATGGAAAGCAACAATAACGCTGGAAAAAGCAGAGCATAGCTACACCCTCGTTAGAGTGCTGCAAGCGATTCATTAGCAGCATTGCTTTCTTACCACAGCCACGGATTAATAGAAGGAATAAAGCCGTTAGCGGCCAGTCCTCGCAATATCGAGATGATTCCAACAGCTAAAGCCGTTGCTACACTCGCTTTCCTCATAAACCGACGCCACTTTTTGTTTGCGAATGCTGCGATAGATGCAGCCGCCGCTAACGCAGGAAAGGTTGATAAACCGAATAAGGCCATGACGGCCGCCCCTTCGAGCCATGATCCCGTGGAGGCTGCCGTCATTTGCATCGCATAGGTCAGGCCGCAGGGCAAAAAACCGAACGAAATTCCCGTAGCGAGCAAATGTCTAGTTTCTTGACTTTCTGACCGCTGTACTCCCCCAGCCAAGCGCTTATGGAGAAAGGCCGATAATCGATGCATGAATGGCAGCTGAAATCTCCTCCACAGCCAGAGCAGCAAGAAGCAGCCGCCTATAATAGAAGCTAAGCCCTGTACCCCTGCGAGTCTGCCTGCTACATCGACGAAGGAGCCAACAGCACCCATCACACTTCCCAGCAAGGTATAAGATAATATTCGACCTGCATTATAAAGGAGCATTGATTTCGTTACCGATGCGGAGGAGTTCAAGGACACTGCCGATACGATGCCTCCGCACATGCCAATACAATGCGGTGCGCTGAACAATCCGGTTAAAATAATAAACCCGATTTGCTGCCATGTAATAGTCATTGTCCAGCTCCAGCTCGTCGTCTCAGCTGGCCGCTCAGCCTAAGCGCATTAGCAACGACCGATACGGAGCTAAGCGCCATCGCGGTCCCAGCCATCCAAGGCTCAAGCAGACCAAACGCGGCAAAGGGGATAATGAGCACATTATATAGGAATGCAAAGGTTAGGTTTTGACGCACATTTCGAATCGTTAAGCGGCTAATTTTAATCGCTTCTGGTATTGCCTGCAGCCGTGAGAACAATAGCGTCATATGACCTGCGCTTAGTGCTGCGTCAGCCCCCTCCCCCATTGCAAGCCCCACATCGGCGGCCGCTAATGCAGGCGCATCATTCCAGCCATCGCCTGCCATGGCGACACGCTTGCCTTGACGCTTCAGCAGCTCCACTAACGCAACCTTGCTCTCGGGCAGCATTGAAGAATATAAATTAGTGATGCCTGTCGCTTTAGCTACAGCTCGAGCAGGCGCTTCATGGTCACCGGTAGCAAGCAGCGAAGCGACACCTAACGCTTTGAGTTCTCTAATCGTTTCTCTCGCGTTAGCCTTCACTTTATCGCTTAATGCAATAACGCCTATGCACTGTCCTTCTACGGCAGCATAAAGCAGCGTTTCCCCACTCTCCTGACGCTGCTCTGCAAAGCTTGACACCTCGGTGTTCATCGCCCAGCCCCGATCCGAAGCAAATTTGGCATTGCCAATGGCAAATTGCTGGTCTTCAATGACAGCTTCTACTCCGCCTCCAGGTGTAAACAAAAAATCACTTACCTTTGGAATAACTAAGCCTTGCTTGCCAGCTTCATGAACAATCGCAATAGAAAGCGGGTGAACGGCTTCTGCTTCAGCAGCAGCCGCTAATCGGAGCAAAGAAGCTCTGCTTCTCTTTATTGCCAGTACAGTGCTGACATGAGGCTTGCCTTCGGTTAAAGTACCCGTTTTATCGAAAATAATCGTTTGAATTTTTGCCATTCTTTCAAGCGCTCCCGCTTCCTTGGCAATTATTCCGTACTTGGCTAGCTTGCCGGATGCAAGCACTAGAGAGATCGGCGCCGCTAAGCCAAGCGCGCAGGGACAAGCGGCTAACAGCACAGCAATTGCACAAATGAAAGCCTGGCCCCAATTGCCTGGATCTAGAAATAACCCCCACATTAGAACCGTAGCAAGCGCAAAAGCAAGCATCATCGGCACAAACCAGCTTGCCGCTGCGTCAACATTGCGTTGAATATTGGATTTCGAACGCTGTGCTTGCCGTACCAGCTCTTGAATCCGATTCAGCATCGTATCATGTCCCGCAGCCTTCGTGCGGATTCTCAAGTCTGAACTTATATTATGTGTTCCTGCCCACACCGAATCTCCCTCACGCTTAGCAATCGGCAGGCTTTCGCCAGTGAGCAGTGACTCATCCGCTGCAGACTGACCGCCGCATACAATGCCGTCAACGGCCACGATCTCACCGGCTTGACAGACAACAATATCGCCTGCTCGTACAAACTCTGTTTGAATTTGTATAAGCTTGCCTCCGCGTTCCACACATGCCGTCTGGGTTTGCAGCTTGCCATAACCCTCAGTCCCTTGCTGTGCGCGGATCGAGGCTGAAGCTTCTATAAATTTCCCGAGCAGTACGGCCGTAATGACAACCGCTGACGTTTCAAAATATAATGGGGCCGCATGCGTGGCAAAGGCTGACAAAGGCTGCAACCATCCATTAAGAAATACAACATAGTGACTATAGAGGTAAGCTGCTGTTGTACCAATGACAACCAACACATCCATGTTTGCGCTTCGCTCACGTACCGCATGGTAAGCGCCGAAATAAAAGGGCATGCCGATGACGAACTGGATAACCGTTGCCAAAACAAGCTGCAGCCAAGGCATCGTCAGCCATAATGGCAAGCTTGCCAGCAACGGCTCTAAAAGGGGAATATGCTGCAGCATTCCCGTTAGAAGCGGCAGCGTAAGAACAGCCGACATAATAAGCCTGACTTTCAGCGTCTTATGCTCTTGTTCCAGCCCTTCCTTGGCTGTTTCATTCAGCAGTGCAACAAAGCCTAGCTGTTTGACTCGATCAGCTATTTGCTCGGGTCCAAGCTGCTCTGACTTAAATTGTACCCATGCCGTTCGAAGCGGGAAGCTGACTGCTGCCATCTGGACACCGTCCATTTTGCCAACAGCCTTCTCAATTCTCGCCGCACAAGCGGAACAACTCATCCCTTGTACAGCAAAATCTATCGTTACATCTGGTATGAACTCATCAACTTGAGCTGCATGCTCCAAGCTAAGCACCCGCCTTCCATTCGTCGCTATCCTCAGCTGCCTGTACCTCTGCGTTAAACTATATGACAGGCAATCGAATTGCATGAATGGAACATACGGCTACATTCGGCTCGGGGTGGGCAAACCCAAAATCTCAAGAGCTTCCTGCATAGCCTGCTTATAGCGCTCCGTAAGCCAGATACGTTTGGTCTTGACCTGCCCCTCTGCTTTCAATATCGGACAAACCGCATAAAAATGGTTAAATAAAGCAGAGAGATCATAAACATAGCTGCAAAGCAGGCTTGGCGAGAGCTCCTTGACGGCTGCTTGCAGCGTCTCCGGCCAGTAAGCCAGCTGACGAAGCAGCTGGTGCTCGGCAGGCTCTAGCTCGCCTAACGCCAGCTCCCAGCCTAAGCTGCGACCACCCTCCCCTGCCTTCTGCAAGATACTGCAGGAGCGGGCATAGGAATACAACATATAAACGCCGGTATTTCCTGAAACCTCTGTCGCTTGGTCAATATCAAAGACAATCTCCGTCTGAAGCTGGAAGCGCAATAAATAGTAGCGAATGGAAGCAGCAGCTATCGCATGGCTCGTAATGCCAGCTTTGCGGGAACGCTTGCCGTCGATGATTTGCTCCATTTGAACTAAGAAATCTGCAATTTTTATGCCAATTCCCTGTCTTCCACTCATGGCATAAGCATGCTTGCCCTCTGATGTATCGATGCCTAACCCTTTTGCTGTATTCGCGCTTAATGAAACAACACCGTAGCTAACATGTCGCAATTGCTCAGCTTGCTGCTCGTAGCCAAGGGCCAGCAACGCCTGCTTAACCATCGCCTGCGGGTATTCCTGTCTCTGATCAATGACATTGATCACCATATCAGCGTGACCGATTTTTTTCTTCGCTCCGCTTGCATGGGTTGACCATAGACGGTCTGAAAACCTTTTGTAACGGAAATCTTTATCCAACAAACCAAACTTCCAAAGATGATAGGCAATATCCTTCGCTGTATACGTTAAAATCCCGTTGGAGCGCACAAGCACCTTATCCGTCTGATACTCATTAGTTTCATCTGCCTCATGCTCCTGATGCTTAAGCACCCAGCAGCCTGCCAGCTTCCCTTCGGTTTCCTTGCGGAAAATGCTTGTTTTTTGCAGCAGCTCGAAAGCTCGCTCCCAAAACCCCTCTCTTACGATGCTGCTCTCCCACACCAAAACGTCATAGGAAATGCCAAATTGCTTCATTTCCTCTACATGCTCCCGTACAATACGTTCAGCAATGAGCAGCCCCATCCATGCAACATTCGAATGGCCTTCCTCCAGCTGGGTTAGTACACTCGTACGCTGCTCGAGCAGATCTGGATTTTCCTTATATGCTTTATTTATTTTAGAATACGTCTCCCAGCAAAAATCCCCGAAACGCTCGTAAGGCTGCTTCGTCGTTGTTTGTAAAACACCAACCACCGTATCCGCCAGCTGATTGCCAAGATCATCGATATAGTTGTGCACCTCAACTTGGCAGCCTGTTTTTGTCAGCATTCTAGCTAATGTGTCGCCTATGCAGGAGTTGCGCAAATGTCCAATATGAGCCGATTTGTTTGGGTTGATCGATGTATGCTCTACTAGCACCTTATTTCTCAATGCTGTTTTTGAAGTTGAAGTCTGCTCAGAGGCTGCTGCCCACCACGACCAATCCACATAAAAATTCAGGAAACCTGGCGAGGCAACCTCGATTTGTGCAATCGAATGAGAAAGGAGTGGATGGGATTGCAGCTTTTGCTGGAACTCGCCAGCAATCTGAGCGGGTGCTCGCTTTAATAACTTGGCTAGCTGCATCGCTATGTTGCTGCTGTAATCACCATGCTCCAAATTAACAGGATGCTCGAGAGCAATGACGAGCTTCTCTGGCCGAGCAAGCTTACCCTCCAATAACATACTTTCCGTCATTTCTTCAATGGCTGCTATCAATTGTTCGTGAATCATCCCTGCATCCTCCCCTTCCTCGAAAATAAAAAAAGGCCCCCGTCTCTATAATAAGAGACGAGAGCCGTGAAGATCCCGTGGTACCACTCTAAGTGCCAAGCCTGTTTCCGGACTTGACCCCTCGTTTTCGTAACGGTCCATGACCGGATTTGCCTACTTCTGCTTGCTCGGTTCGGCAAACCATTTCCTGGGCCCGCTTCATCTAAGACATCCGTACCGGCTTCCACTGACCCGGCTCGCTGCGACTATCTGTCCAAGATTACTGTCCCATTCACTAATGTTTGATATCCAGTTTCATGCTTAAATGTATTTATACAGGAAGCGGGCTGCTGTGTCAAGATTTATGTTGTGTGAACTATTACGATTTAACTAACGCTCCCCTGGCCTCAGCGCTTTTGGGGATGATGACAATAAACGTTTTTCCGTCCCCGCTATCCGATTGTACTTGAACGCTTCCCTCATGGATATCAACGATTTTCTTCACAATGGATAGACCTAATCCGTTGCCTTCTATAGAGCGGTCTCTGGCTCGATCCGCCTTGAAAAATCTATGAAATATTCGCTCGCGATCCTCAGATGCGATTGAAATCCCATTATCAAAAAATCCGACCTTCACTTGCTCTTCTTCAGCATACAAATCGATTGCGATCTTCCCGCCTATAGGCGCAAACTTAATCGCATTCGACATCAAATTGATCCATACTTGGTTCAGAAGCTCTTCATCCGCATGAACCATCGTTCGGGATGCTCGCATCTCTACGTCCAACTGCCTAGCCGACCATAAAGGCTCAAAAGTGAGAACCGTGCGCCTAATTTGTTCAGCAAGATCAAAGTACACTTTGGAAGACACATACTTCTCTGAGTCTATTGTCGCTAACCGAAGCAAATGCTCGCTCAGCTTCGATAAGCGATCGCTCTCCTGCATCATGATCTCAATGGATCGTACACGCTCCGATTCATTAAGTGTTCCCTCAAGCAGCATGGTAGAAAAGCCTTTAATTAAAGTAAGCGGAGACTGGAATTCATGAGATACGTTAGCAACAAACTCCTGCCGCTCTCGGTCCAGTTGCCCTAATTCCACAGCCATTTGATTAATGGCTGTAGATAACGAGCCCATTTCGTCCCGACGATCCTCGGGTAGCTTCACATTAAAATCGCCTGTTGCAAGCTGTTTGGCCGCTATCGTAACCTTCTGAATCGGGCTAACCAAATGTCTGGCAAACAGCAAAATAATCGATCCTCCCACTAAAAGGACAATGGCCAGTATAAGTGCAATTTCCGTTAAGACTGACGATCCGTAGGCATCTACGGAGGATGATTGAGCAAGCTCCATGTGATAGACATCCCCATTTAATACCCATGGGACAATGATCGATAGATCACAATCGCAGAAACTGTCCTCCGCAGACCAGTTAATGAACTGCTCTTCTTGCGAATCCGGAGCAACGATCTTCAACCTAACGGACGAGAGCTGTGCAGCCTTCTCCAAAAACAACTGCTTATCCTCAGGATTAGTTTGATTGTACAGCTTAACGATATTTTCACCTTTCTCCCGAAGCTCACTTTCCGTATATTTATTTTTAGAATCCTGAAAAACAAAAAGCGCTGAAGCCCAAGCGACTACAACTCCTATAAGGACAGCAGAAAAATAATAGAATACAATTCGAACATAGAGCGTCTTAAACATGCTTAACCTCCAACCTATATCCGAACCCCCTAACTGTCACAATTTCAAAGCTGTCTGTTAGTTTAGAGAACTTCTCCCTAAGTCGCTTTACATGCACATCTACAGTCCGTTCATCTCCTTCAAAATCGACGCCCCATACGCGCATGATGATCTGATCACGGGTCAAGGTTCGGTTCGGCTCCGAAGCGAGCCGATACAAAAGCTCAAACTCTTTAGGCGGCAATGGTACGACCTGATCTCCCACACATACATGCCTCTCGGCATTCAAGTACAGCTCGCCAATTTGAAAAGAATAGCCTTGGTCGAATCGATATCGCCGAAGCAGCGCCTTCACACGATAACTCAGTTCTTTTGGATCAAATGGTTTTACGACATAATCATCCGTTCCAGCTTGAAATCCAGTCACCTTGTCGATATTCGCAGCTTTGGCTGTCAACATAAGAACAGGGATATCAAGATGCCGTTTGATCTCCCTGCACACTTCAAGTCCATCCTTGCCAGGCATCATAATGTCTACAATCGCAAGTTCCAGCCGTTCGGAGTGAATTTTGGTAATCGCGTCTGTGCCATTCTCCCGACTCCAAGATGCTATAACCATCTGAACGCAGTGCCAGTCTGACCAGCTCACGAATAAAAGGATCATCATCCGCCACTAATATATTTATCATCCAGTCCCCCCGCTTCGATTACAACCTTATTCTATTGTTTTAACATGTACATCAAAAAACTGCACCAACTTTTCATTTATCGTTTCAATCAAAGATAGATCACCATCTCCCAATAATGGCGAGTACAGCACCGTATCGGAGAAGCTCATGTGATCAGCGCCAGAAACCACCCATTCAGACCCGCCATTCTTCAACATCCCATTCTTTCTTCGTGTATACTCAGCCGCAGCCTCAAAGTATTCCTCTTCGGATTCCAGTCCAGGATATTTTTTGGAATCGGACCAAACATCCTCCGAGAGCTCTCGTTTTCCAAAGGCATCACTGTCAGTCGTTTGGATATATAAGAAAGGATTAGTCAATCCGTCTTCAATCGCTGCGCCATATGGAAATCCATCCATATTCAAGCCAGCCAATACCCGAGAATCCTGATGCATCACCTGTGCAGCAGCCGCGCCTCCGAACGAGTGACCTAGCATGCCAATACGATTCAAATCCATCTTTCCAGATAAAATGTTCTGATCCTTTGATTCGTTTAACACGTACAATTGATTGAGGACAAACCTCACGTCTTGCGCCCATAGCTGCATATGTTCGCTCATATTGTCCCACATGAATGGGTCTGCATCTAACGCCACCTGCCCTGCTGTAATTCTTCCATCTGGATAAATAGTCGGTATTTGCGTATAATACGGGTGCTCAATTGCAACCACGATGTACCCGTGGCTTGCCAAGTTTTCAGTAAAACTCGTATACATGAAATTGGATGCTCCAAAGCCAGGCGACATGAGCAGAACAGGATAGCGGCTTGCGACAGAAGAGACTGGCACTTGAAGATACGAATGTACCTTTGTATTTTTAATAGCATCTAGTAATACCTTCACATATAATGGTTGATCGTTGTACAATTGCTCCATTTGTTCAACGTTATATGCGTAAGAGGCAGTTTTCATATTTTCTATTGGTTCTGCTGGGTACCAGACACGAACTAAGACATCTCTATGGTCGGCTTCATCAGATGTAAATGACTCCAAACGACTCTCGTCGATCCAGTTGTAGCTGGACGTGCCTATTATATGCGTCCCCGTCGGCATGGGCAGAGTAATTATAGGCAATACGTATAACGGAATGAGGAAAGCTATTGCCAGTATTACCGTTCCTATGCCTCCAACAGTTATTCGCTTCCACAACCTCGGCTTCTTTTCTAATTTCACCGTTCTTCTCCATAATGCCCATGCTGTGAAGCTTAACAAGCTGACCGCAAAAAGAAGATAAAACAAAAGCATTTGTATTCTGTAGCCATCACGCACCAGTTGCAGACCAAGCATCAATGTTCCTACGCCAAGTGCAGTAAATATCCTTCTCCCTATCATTAGCACACCTGACATATACCCCAATATAATTACAGCAGTAATCAATGCTAAACTGATCTCTAACCAACTCATCTGAACCTCTCCTTTCATTTCAAAGAGAGCGTAACAGAGCATTATGAACAATTGATGAATGAATCGAAAAAATATTCACAAGATAAACAACTCATCGATCATACACAGGCTCTCTAAGCTGGACTAACATAAATAAGACCGTGCTGCATGATGAAGCAGCACGGTCTTATTTATTCATTCTCTTATTTTGTCATCCATTCAGGTTTAGAGAAGCCTTGGAACTGCTCATCGATCTTTTGCTCGAATTCAGCAGATTCAATAACTTCTTTCAAATCCTTGGCGAATTGGCTTTCAGCATCTGTTGTTCTAACAGCTACAACGTTGCGATAATTCTCTGACATGTTCTCAAGCTGCAGAGCGCTAGTCAGGTCCATCCCCGCTGCAAGGGCGAAGTTCCCCGCTACAACAGACAGATTGGAACTATCCAGTGTCCGCGGAAGCTGTGCAGCCTCGAGTGATGTTATTTTAAGATTCTTCACATTATTTTCAATATCCTTATCGGAAATCGTCGCCGGATCTGCATCGTCTTTAATTGTAACGAGCCCAATATCCTGAAGCAGCAGAAGCGAGCGTGCTAGGTTGGCAGGGTCATTCGCAATCGTAAGAGAACTTCCCTCTTTAATATCGTCAATGGATTTGATTGTATTTGAATATAGCCCCATGGGCGCAGTTGGAACACTTATGACAGAGCTCAGTTCAAGCTTGTTATCCTGAGCAAACTTGTTCAAATAAATAATGTGCTGGAACAGATTGGCGTCGATCGATCCGTTATCAAGCGATTTGTTCGGCTGAACATAATCGTTGAACTCAACAATCTCAATTTTATAGCCTTTCTCTTCCATAAGAGGCTTAATCGCTTTATTCACCATATCACTGTATGGACCAGCCGTTGCTCCAATTTTCAGCGATTTTTTCTGCAGTGCAGCTCCTTCGTTAGAAGCTGTTCCTTCTTCTTTGTTATTGCTGCCGCAAGCGGCCAGCATTGACATTAACAGGATGCACAACGTAACGATCATTAATTGCTTTTTCAAGATTATTATCCCCTTTTTCTAAGTTGTGAAAATCTTTTATCTTAACGTTTATCTACTTTACGCGATGCCCAATCTCCAACGAATTGGATGATTTGGACAACCACGATAAGTAGAATAACCGTTGTGAACAGAACTTCATTATCATAACGATAATAACCGTATCGTATGGCCAGGTCCCCAATTCCTCCGCCGCCGACCGTACCTGCCATCGCAGAGAAACCAAGCAAGCTGATAGCGGTTATGGTAAGTCCTGAAATGATGCCGGACTTTGCTTCTGGCAGCAGTACCTTGCGGATAATAAGCCAAGGTCTTGCCCCCATTGCTATAGCGGCTTCGATGATCCCTTTATTCACCTCTCTAAGTGAGTTTTCTACCAAGCGCGCATAGAAAGGTATAGCTGCAATGGAGAGTGGAACAGCTGCGGCTGATGGACCAATCGTAGTTCCAAGTAAAAATTGCGTAAATTTCAACAGCAGCACAAGTAAAATTAAGAACGGGATCGAACGTACCATATTCGAAACCACGCCCAAAATCATATTAATTGCTCGGTTCTCTGAGAATAGCCCTTTGCTGCTAATAAACAACAGTACGCCAAGCGGCAGACCAAGGATGAATGCTATCAATAGCGAGATACCAACCATGTAGAGCGTTTCATAAAATGCTTTTCCCATATCGGGAAGCATTTCAATCAAGGAGCTAAACATGCTGAACCACCTCCACAATGCAAGAACGATCATTCAAATACCGAATGGCCGAATCAACTTCCTCATTTGTTCCGGTCACTTCCATAATGAAGGTTCCAAGAGGCTTCTCACCTATATACTCTATTTTCCCATGCAAAATATTTGCTTTAATGCCGCTCTTCTTCAGCAAATCAGAAATAATTGCCTGTTCTGCTGCATCGTCACGGAACAACACCTTTAAAACCTTGCTAGATCGGTCAAGCTTCTCCCATAGTTTCGCTGGCAGCTTAAATTCCAATACACTATTGATAAATTCTCGAGTCAGCGGCTGTACTGGATTAGCAAAAATCTCATATACGCTGCCGTCTTCAATCACCTGACCATTCTGCATAATGGCAACCCGGTGACATAGCTCCTTCACTACTTCCATCTCATGAGTAATGAGCACAATTGTAAGCCCCAGCTTACGATTGATTTCTCGAAGCAGTGCCAGAATCGACTGTGTGGTCATCGGGTCAAGCGCTGACGTTGCTTCATCGCATAACAGCACTTGCGGATCGTTGGCCAACGCGCGAGCGATGCCGACACGCTGTTTTTGGCCTCCACTTAATTGAGCAGGGTAGCTGTCTGCCTTATCCGCCAGACCGACGAGCTGAAGCAGCTCCGTGACTTTGCTGTGAATAGCCGACTTCGGAGTATCCGCTGCTTCCAGAGCAAGCGCAACATTCTCAAATACGGTTTTGCTTCCCACAAGGTAGAAATGTTGAAATATCATGCCGATCTTTTGACGAGCGACTCTCAGATCATTTTTACTCAAAGCGGTAAGTTCAACGCCGTTCACCAGCACTTTTCCTGAGGTTGGCTTCTCAAGTAGGTTAATGCAACGCAGCACTGAGCTTTTGCCCGCGCCGCTATAACCAACGATGCCAAATATTTCACCTTTAGCGATATGAAGATTGACGTGGTCGACGCCAACTACTGTGCCTTTATTCGTTTTGTACAGCTTGTGTAAGTCAATGAGTTGAATCAACCTTTATCCTCCTAGCCCGCCAGTTACTTAGTTCTCTATATATCTGTCTATGATTCGTTCTATTTCCGATGATTTCGCTGTGAATTAGTATAACAAATAATTTAGGTGATTTACAATTTATTTTTTTCCTTTTTTCTAGTTCTTTTGGTGCAATCTAAATTATTATTATTGTAAGATAGAACATATTCTCTTCTTGAATACAAATAATACCTATTATGTATTTAGTTATGTATATTGAACATGCGATTCTCTCCAACTATTATTGATGATTTGAGTAAATTCATGGGCACTACGATCTCCATACTACTTTCTTTGCTGCCCTAGCCAATAGCAATGAGTTTACCATTATGATTTATTATAACCAAAATATAATAAAGCTCATGCTATCTCAGCATGAGCACATTCGTTGTCGTTATGATGAAGTTAAAGCATCCATAAGTGCAGTATTTTTATAAACTTTAGCTTCGTATTACAGAATGGTTTTAGAGTTTTGAATAGATAAATTTCATAAATGAAACCATCAGCTATATCTTCGACAAAAGACACTTTAAGTCTTTTGATGTTCATATGTTATATGCGAGGGTAGATGCTCCCCTTAAAACCATCGTTTCATTTCCTTATTTTTTTGAACATCATGTCAAGAATCAGCTCATTTTTCGAAAAATCCCTTTAAGTAAATTGAATATTTTTATTATTCTTTTAAAAGATATTTAATTTAAGTTCATTCAGGCTACAACTTCGCCACCCCCTTTTTCTAAATAATTATTGATCCCTCCCACAATGCCAATGGTGCCAATCGAAAGTATGATAGCCGTTAAGATGATTCTGTAGATGCCCTTAAGGTTATCTCGGTCACGGGGTACTAATCGCTGTCCGCAAAATCCTACCACAGTCCCTAGTTGCTGCTTTGAGAACAGTTTATATGGATGTATAACTTTGAGCAACTCCGTCACATCTCATTTATTGATTCAGAGTCATCAATATTAGACACTCCACATGAGAAGAGTGCTGAGGATAGAATAAACTAAGATGTGGCTGTATTCCCCATCCACCTGGTTTTTTTACTTTCGTTCCAATTGCATTCGAACAAAAGTGTAATCCAGATTACAGAATTTAATGTTGGCTTGATTTATTATAGAAATAACTAAACCAGTTTCGGTAAGTATCCTTGTTTATTTGGGAAGGGAATAAGTGAACTGGAAAGGAGATTGTTACCAAGAGAGGGGCATAGTCGGTATTATGTGAATGGTCGAAAAATTTGTCAGTATAAGGAGGTCCCATTAATGGAGAGCCAACTCCATTTCTTTGAAAAACAAGTATTACAACTATGCTGTACCTCTGTCATACTCGCATAGTTTGCTATATTTCTAAGTTGAAAGTACACCATCACGAGGAGGAGTTTATGTGCTCAAGAGAAAAGTAATCGCTTTTCCAGTTATTGTTGCACTTTTATTTCAAATTATGTTCATTCCCGTAAGTTATGCTGCAAGCGCAATAAAGCTTGAGGTCAACGGCATTAGTAATTCTGATGAACATGCCCCTGTTCTCATAAATCAAACTGTGCTCGTACCTTTCAAGTCTATTTCCGACACATTCAAAACATCCATTCATTGGGATCAAAGAACGAAAACAGCGACATTGATCAAAGATAACGTAACCGTCGTACTGGTCATGGGATCGAACAAAGCAACTGTGACTATCGATTCTGTTGCGAAGGAAATTGATCTTGCCGAGCCCGCTCAAATCAAAAATGGAAGAGTAATGGTACCAATCCGTGCACTCGCCGACATTTTCGGAGCTAAAGTCTCTTGGGACAAATCCTCCCAAATGGTCAAAATACAAATAGAGGAAGATTCTACAGGTTCGTCTGGCGCGCAAGGTCCTGCGGGTTCACAAGGTCCTTCCGGCGCGACTGGCGCTACCGGGCCACAAGGTCCTGCGGGTCCGGCCGGCGCTACTGGTGCGACTGGCGCAACTGGACCGCAAGGCCCTGCGGGTACGAATGGCGTAGGCTTAAATGGACTCGTTGCTTTCAATCCAGCTCAAGCTCCATCTTATCCGGTCTATCAAGTTGTTACTTATGACGGAAGCACTTATATGGTAAATACTGTACCACCGACAGGAACACCGGATAGCTCTTCGGATTACACCTTACTTACAAGCAAAGGCGCCACAGGTCCGCAAGGTCCTGCGGGTTCGAACGGCACTACAGGTGCAACTGGACCACAAGGTCCTACGGGTCCAGCAGGTCCAGCAGGTCCGGCCGGCGCTACTGGACCGCAAGGCTCTGCGGGTACGAATGGCGTAGGCTTAAATGGACTCGTTGCTTTCAATCCAGCTCATGCTCCATCTTATCCGGTCTATCAAGTTGTTACTTATGACGGAAGCACTTATATGGTAAATACTGTACCACCGACAGGAACACCGGATAGCTCTTCGGATTACACCTTACTTACAAGCAAAGGCGCCACAGGTCCGCAAGGTCCTGCGGGAGCGACTGGGGATACAGGCCCAATAGGTCCGGCTGGCGCCGATGCTGCGGGTACGATCATACCATTCGCTTCAGGCACGCCCATCGCATTAACTACGGTTCTCGGAGGAACACAAAACACAAGCGGGTCGATTGGCTTTGGCAACTCAGTCAGCGGTATTAACATCACTGGAGGAACGATCGATCTAACCGGAGCTTCTGGAACTCTAGCAAACTTCGCGTTTTCAATGCCTAGAGCCGGTACAATAACGGACATCTCCGCTTTTTTCAGCACAAGCGCTGGCTTGAGTTTGATAGGATCAAATATTTCGATTACAGCACAATTGTTCCAATCTACTGTACCTAACAATACTTTCACTGCCATTCCAGGGGCAATCGTAACCCTGTATCCTACTCTTACAGGGATAATAGGAATTGGTACTCAATCCAATGGAGCAACTACCGGATTATACATCCCCGTTGCAGCCAACACACGACTTCTGCTCGTATACACAGCTACCGTAACTGCCGGACTTGACGTAGCCACTGCAATACAAGGCTATGCAAGCGCTGGAGTCAATATCAAATAAGGCGCTCCACCCGCGAGCATCATAATCTCATTCAGGAGCCGAGCCTGCCCAGATAACATTACCGGTTAAACACCCTAATTGTGGACACTGTACCTCTTATTCGACATTGAGTCCCATCTTTTGACCGACTTCATATATACGTATGGAGAGAAGCCATGTATGCTGCCATGTAGGCGAATGCGGTACTAGTTGGCATGCATCTGCAGGGTGCAGTGGCGATATTCACTGTCAATATGAAGCATAACAAAACAAAGGCTAATTCTCATTCATAATAAATGGAATTAGCCTTTGTTTTACTAAAAGCTGACCTCATCGCTGCCAGCGATGTGCTCTCTCGCCTAAGGGTATTTAATACCCTTAAACATACCTCATATTAATTCCCATCATCTATAGCTGCAAATGAAGTTATCCTTTCCTGCACCCTAATTCATACCATGCTTAGAATTGTTTTCACATAACAAATGCCGATATATTCCTTGTAGAATCATAGATCCTAATAAGAGTATTAATAATATCCACCATCCGGCCGACTCGAAAATTTCATGTGGAAAAATAAATGTGTAACCAAAATAAGTTAAAAACAATACTCCTTGGAGTAATTTAAACGTTTTCGCATCGGCTTCATTATTTAATGTCACAAGCCTTTCATCACTCTCTTTAATAATAATGCTTCGCATCTTCTGGGGGGATTTCTTTATTCTTAATAATTTCAGGAAAGAAACGAATGCTAAGCTTAACGGTAAAAGTGACAATGCTATCAATGCCTTATTGTTTGAAATTAAAGTAATATCCAATTGTCTAAATACAAGACCGACTAACAAAAGAACGAGACCTACGATCAACGATACAGACATAGTCACTTTTGCTTCTTTAACTATTTTCTCACCACTCATACTCATTCCTCCCAAAATAGATCATTCAAAGTTTTGCCCAGTGCCTTGCATATTTCAATACATAACTTAAGGCTCGGATTATAGCTGCCGGACTCGATTAAATTTATTGTTTGCCTTGTGACACCAACGATCTCAGCTAAACGCTCCTGCGATACTTCGGCTTCTATTCTGGCAATCTTCATTTTTTTATTTTTCAAGATGCCTCATCTCCTTTCACTTATATAATACCAAGTCACATTACATAATGTCAATTATATATTACATTATGTAATGTTTATAATTCAAACAGACTGCAAAACATGTAATCAAAGTAAAAAAGCAGCCGCATTGGGCTGCACAATTCGTATGACTTATGGATCCTGATGGGAATGAGTAATTTTTTTCATAACGTGCTAAGCCGAAGTTCATAAAAATACTGCACAATTGGATGCTTCAACTTCATCTTTTCGGTCATGTTTAAAATCCGTTTTTTCCCAACGCGTCTGTCCACCAAAGCTAGAATATTTAATAAGATATCATTGCTCTCTATGCTTTCTTCTATAGATATGGATAAAAACTTAGTAGCTACAACGATAAAATTCGATTTACTTAATGAAGACTGTGCTAACAAAAGCTCTTTTGCATATTCTGATATTTTTCTACTTCTTGCAATTACTTTCAGACGATCCTCCGGAACGATCCCCTTGGTATCTCTTCTGACCGCTTCAATTTCTTCATTGTTGATTGGAATTTGGATATCTGAATCATTTTTAATTTCCAGATCCGTCTGATACCATCTGATTAAGGTAGTTGTATCACTCATATTGAGTATGTTCTTTTTATCTACCGCGATATAACAAATTCCCGCTTTATCAGGTAAATAACGATAGCCGGTTGCTCGGTATTCGACCCTTCCATTTAACGCAGGACTGAGAAAGCTCTCCAGATGTTGCTTTAATTTGCTCCAGGACATGTAATCCTCCTAAGTTCTATATTATAAATAACTATTAAGGCAGTCATTCTATTAACCATAATACAATAACAAGCAGATCGATAGTTGTACAGTTCGGATAATTACCAGCAGCCTCAAAACGTTTTCAGTTAGCTGTCTTTTTTTTGAATAAGGCGATAACCGTGAGCAGCAGCAATGGAATTATAAATGCCGCAAACGTCCATACGGGATGAATCGTAGTCACGATGTATCCCCACTCCGTCGCCCCATCGACGGTTACCAGTCCCATAAAGAAACCGATTAAGGCTAATGGCATAACTAAGGTCTGAGTATTTTCAAAACGAAACAACTGACTTAAATACAAGTTAAGCACATACAGCGTTATGGTTGTTTTCATGAATGAACCCAAAATCAAGGACATCCCTATAATCGACTCTATTCGTTGTATGATCTCCTGGAATTCGACGACCCGAGCCAGTGAAAAAAACACATAAGGTTTCTCGCCAGCGAAACTGCCAAAAATCATAATTGCGCATATGACAGATAAACAAAGCACCAAAATATTAATACCCAGCGCAAACAGCATCGTCTTAGATAGCTTGCGGGTCGGGCCATCATTGACAAACGGCAGCAGCATGGAGAACAAGAATACCTCCACATAAGGGAAACCAAAGGTAAAATATGCCCCATGCAGAACGGGCTTGATCCCTTTTGGCAATATCGGGAGCAATAGAGCAGGATTATAGTCTGGGATAGCGATTATTAGTACAAAAAAGATACTTATCGATGTCAAAATCATCGTCAATGTAAACATTCTCGCCATGACCTCAATTCCCGCACGTACCACTACAGACGATATGGCAAATATGAGGAAAGTAAAAGCATACATTGGCGTTTCTCTTAACATTGAGCTGACCATAAACAGCCCAACGTCATTTACAATGGCCGATTGCATTTGAAGGAGAAAGGATATCGTAAACAGAGAGAAGAGGATTGTAAGCGGTGTCCCCATTAAATGGCGGCTATATTGCACAAAGGTCATGGTTGGAAATCGCCGATGCAAGAATAAGATACAGATTAGAATGAGAAAGCCTATACCTCCGGATAGGAGCAGAGAGAGCCAAGATCCATTATCTGCCTTACCAATGAGTGTACCTGGAATATTGATGATGGAAGAACCAGTCATAAATACAAAAAACAGTACGCCCATCTGGTATGCACTTATCGTTTGCTTATCGATGCTTTTCTCCTCCCTTATCCACTGTCATGCATTCACATTTAAGAAGCCATCTATCGCTTTAGATATATCTTCAAAAACAGGAATCATCAAATCAAAAAAATCAAACCAATCCTTATTTACAACGAAGTCCATGCCCATGTATAAGCAAATGAGGCAGGCAATGGTGTATATTCCTTTCTCACGCTTGCTGACTTTTTTCAAAGTCAACAAATCGTACAGCAACATACTGCCAAAGCCCACGACTATGACTAGAATTCGCTCCACCATGCCAACTCACCTTTCCCTGCCTAACCGGCAGGCTTACCGGATATCGTTCCGGTTGTGATTAATCTTAGTTTTATTTGAATAGTAAACGGGAGTTCAGAGAATTGCGTATCCCAATTCTCTTTTAACCGCTCCCATTTCCGAGGATCTGAACGATAGATCGTATCCGCGATTCCAATCACATCCAGCTTGTTCGACTGAAGAAATTGAAACGTGCTTTTAATCTGCTCCGACAGTTTAACTTCTATTTTCTTAATGAATTCCTCTTCATCTTCGGTACTTTTTATATTGCTGCATTTAAGCTCTCCAATCGCGATATCGCTAACAATCGTGCTGTTGACTGAAATTTGATCTCCTTTTATCTGAGGCTTCGTTTTTGCGTTAAGCGAGAGAACCTCCGCCGTTTCATAATCTCCATTTTTTCCGGGACATTTGATCTCAATGACACCGGATTGATAAGAATTGCGAAGCATAAGCAGCCCTTCTACTTCGGAAGAAGGCAGAACGGCTTTCATTTTCCCATCTTTTAAGAGGGCTAGTCCTGCCGCTGAAAATATATCCTTTGATTTTTTGTCCTCATACACAAAAGGAACAATCGCATCGCCGTTGGCGCTTCGCAGCTGGAGCATCAAATCCAGCAAATTATAATCTACCGTTTTGGCCGAGGTGATGTATGAGGATTCTTTCGCTCTTAAGAACTGCTGCGCAGTAGTCTGCTCGATTAACGGTTTCTTCTCAAATAGCTTGCCCGCAGTTCCCTTTGAGATCATGATGGTTACACTGCCTCTTGGCTCATGAGCCCGATAGAATAGATCCAGAAGATGACCGATATTGCTCGATCTAGCTAGCTTCTCACCTACAATAATGACGCGAAGATGGCTCCATTGCGCTTTCCTTCCCAAGTGTATTGGAATATCGCGAATCGCTTCCATCACCGAATCATCTTTGGTCTTAATGTTAATACTGGAGGCGCTGCTTGAGACGGAAGATAGTGTCTGTGTAGAGGTTGGACGGTAAATTTGTGTAAGTAATTCAATCTCCCCATTCTCTCCTTGATCGAGAGCGACACCCATTACGAATGCCCGTTCAGTCAACTCAAATTTACTCCAACAACCGGAGACTATAAATATGCTAAGCAGCAGAGCAAGACATAAAGTTCCTTTTTTCATGATTCCTCAATCCTCATTCTTTCCGTTATGAAGCGGTTTGTGCTTATGATGATTTCGAGGAGAACGAAGCAGTGTCTTGAGCGGCGCTCTTATGACGACATCCCTTAGCTCCTTTAATCGAAACGGTGCCAACGGAGCCAAGTAAGGCTGCCCAAGCGAGCGCAGCTTGCAAACATGGAGCAAAAGGAATAATAAACAAATCATCATCCCAAATCCACCTAATACTGCTGCGCTAATCATAAGCGGAAACCTTAGAATTCGCATTGCGATCGCAATGTTATATTGTGGAATCGCAAAGGAAGCAATGCCCGTTAAGGCCACAACGATAACCATAATCGGAGAAGCGATCCCAGCGCTTATCGCCGCATCTCCAATAACAAGAGCTCCCACAATACTGACAGCGGAGCCTACCGGCCGAGGCAGCCTCACGCCCGCCTCACGCATCAGTTCGAAGAAAAACTCCATGAGCAGCGCTTCAAATACCGCAGGCAGAGGCAAGCCCTCGCGAGCATCAAGGATAGCCAGAAGCAGAACTGTAGGAATTAGCTCTGGATGGAAGGTCGAAAGCGCAATGTAGATGCTCGGCAAGGTTAAGGCAATAAGGAAGGCAACGATCCGAAGCCAACGGACCAAAGAAGCGATGAGCGTGCGCTGGTAATAATCCTCGCTGGATTGAAAAAATTCGGTAAATAGCCCCGGACATAACAAAATGCCGCCCGTGCCTTGGCTGAGTACTGCAATTTTCCCAGCGAGCAGTCCTGCTACCGCCATATCGGTCCTCTCCGTGTAGCGATGCTGCGGAAATGGTGAATAAGTAGAGTCTTCAATCAACTGCTCGATATAGGAGGTTTCCAAAATTTCAAGCTCTTTGATTTGCACTATCCTTTTTTTGAACTCCGCCAGCACTTCTGCATCGACGGCATCATCAATATAACCGTAAACAACAATCGTTTTGGTTTCTCCACCCGAAATAATTCTTTCCAATTTAAATTTTGGTGTTTTTAGACGTAGACGAAGCAAGCCTAGATTTTTCTGTAAATTTTCTACGGTACTTTCCCTTGGACCCTGTACAACGGATTCATTTACAGACTCATTGACTTGTCTCGTCTCGACGGATTCCGCTTTAAAGCTTAACGCTTTATCCCATTGATCAAACAAAATGAGGAGACGGCCATTCGATATCTCATCAATGACCAGCTCCAAATCATTAAGAACGGCTGCTTTTTTCGCCGATACGCCATCATGCTCAAAAAATGAACGAATATCCTGAGGTGTAACATCCATGCCTGGACCAATCTCATGTGTGGCTAGGTCTTGCAGCGAAATTTTCATGTAATTAACGGTATCTTCCTGAACGAGCGATTCATAATATACCGAACATGCGGCAAATTTCAGCTCAGGACCGTAGTTCCAATGCCTGAAAACAATATCTGTGCTTTTCGAAAAAATCGTTTCTAAATAACCAAAATTATCCTGCAGCTGTTCGGAAATGTTTTTTTTCGGTGTGTTAGTCGGTTTATCGCCGTTTGCTCCCATTGTTCCGCTTGAACCTGATGTTCCGGATTGTGTTACTCCTGAAGTACTGTTCGCCATGAAGAAACCACCTTATTTCACTTAGTCCCATTATTCCCTTCCAGTGTGGCTATATACAGAATAGCCCATTTTCATTTCTATTCTTCTCTTCATAAGCCAGCATCAGGTTAAGATTCCTGTAGCGCTCGGCCCTCATCATGCTTGTGCTGAGCGGTAATCTCTTGTATGTTATTCTCATTCCAGAGGCTTCGCATTTCCGAACACAGGCTCTGCTCCATGAGGAGATGCCGCCCATCTAACTGCATTCGCGATTACTAGTAAAATCTCTTTATTATAATAAGTCGGATGCGTTTCATGTCCTGGTTGAAAATAAAATATTTTCCCCCTTCTACGATAAAACGTACAGCCGCTTCGAAAAACTTCTCCTCCCTGAAACCAACCTACGAAGATGAGCTCATCCGGCGCAGGAATATCAAAAAATTCCCCATAAGTCTCTTCCTGCTGCAGTTCGATATAATGTCCAAGCCCTTCCGTAATGGAATGCGACGGATCTACGACCCATAAAATTTCACGTTCATTCGCTTCCCGCCATCTCAGTTGACAGGTCGTTCCCATCAGCCTCTGAAACAGCTTAGAAAAATGTCCGGAATGTAGTACGATTAGCCCCATGCCCTGCAATACCTTTTGATAAACGCATTCGACTACAAGGTCATCCACCTCTTCGTGCGCCAAATGCCCCCACCAGATTAACACATCAGTATCGTTAATGACCTGCTCTGTCAATCCGTGCTCGGGCATATCTAAAGTTGCCGTTCGAATCCGCAAGCCATAAGGAGCCAGTCCCTCTGCTAAGGCATAATGAATCCCTTTCGGATATATGTTAGCTACCTCAGGATCCGTTCTTTCAGCTACAAATTCATTCCAAATCGTTACTCGAATTATTCTTGCTTCTATGAATGCCTTACTGCCTATCACCGCTTTAATCATTTGCATTAGCACCTCAGATACAATCAATGTTGTTTATTTTATGCGCCTATGCCAAAACGGTGAACGTTGAGAACCTATTCAGCACGACCCGAAGTTTATCATTAAACGGATTCAAATACATAAATATAAGGAAACCTTGACAAAGGAAGTGTGCGCAATGAGGCTGTACATTGCTGGCAAGAATGATACATTCGAAACCATCGCCAAACAATATCAAATAGACGTGGAGCTGCTTCGCATGGTCAATACACATATCCTACACCACCATACAAGCATTGCCGGGGCAACTATACGAATTCCTGACGGGTCTGAGGGCGTTACGTCTGGCACCACCTTCTCCTGTCCACCTGTAGATCCTACGCCTTATTTGAATAACTGGATTCCACTAGCCTCTCTGCAGCAAATGGCGGAAACGGAATATGACGTTCTCATTATCGGTTCTGGAATAGGCGGAGGCGCAGCCTTATGGCGCTTATGTGAGCATTGGTCGTCTACCGGCATGAAGATCGGGGTAATTGAGAAAGGCGGCCTCCTGCTGCAAACACATTCTTGGAATGTTCCAACCTTAAATAGCAGCAGGGCAGCCCGGCTCTTTGCCAATCCTGCCGTCTCCACTCCTATAGGCTTGACTCTTCCCCAGTTTTCAGGAGCGAGAGAAGTATACTCGCTCGGAGGGCGCACACAGTTTTGGGGCGCGGTTACACCTCGCCTCCAGCGTCATGAGATCGCCAATTGGCCGATATCGCCAGAGGAATTAACGGCTTATTACAACATCGCGGAAAGCGTCATGACCGTCTCGAACGGATACAGCAAGGATTCTTCGATGACCGAATCGGTGCTGAATAGGCTATGGGCGAACGGCTTCACGGAAGCAGTAAACAGTCCGCTTGCGGTAAATATGAACCCGACCAAATACGGAAAGATTCTTTCGTCGGCCGTGTTCAGCTCTATCGATTTTTTCGCAAAAGCGCTTAATACAGCTCCTTTTGATTTAGCGGTAAATACGTATGCCACGCGAATCGTAACGGAGGGTAACAGGGTTATCGGCGTTCAGGCGGCCAATCCCGACAAAAAAAACTTCTTCCTGAGAGCAAGATCCGTCATTCTAGCTGCCAGCGCCCTGCAAACGCCTCGTTTACTTCTGCATTCGGGAATTCCCGGCAGAGCCATCGGGCACTATCTGACCAATCACTCCATGGTCGTTACGAACGGATCGATACCTACAGCTTCATTTCCTGAAGTACAAGGGACGTTAGCCATTCTGCTGCCATCAACGTCTAAGAACCATTATCAGGTTCAAATCCAAGGTCCGGAGCCTTACTATTGGTATCATGACATGACTAAGGAACTGCAAAACGATGGGATGCTTAATTTCTTTGGAGGGTTCGGTACCGTTGAATCGAGGTTTGAAAACGAAGTCTATCTGGATTACTCCTGCAAAGACGAACACGGTGTTCCTGGCATTGCGGTCAACTTCTCCTACAGCGCCAAAGACCAAGCTATTATTGAACAAATAAAGTCCAATATTCCAATCATCGCACTGGCAGCCGGCATTCAATTGACGGGCTCCATGGGGAAGCCCGATCTTTGCCTGCTAGCGCCCGGCTATGACTTTCATGAATCCGGCACATGTCGAATGGGTGATGACCCTAACACATCGGCTGCGAATCGTTATGGCCAGATTCATGGCATATCCGGTCTTTACGTCGCGGGAAACAGCGTATTGCCCTCCATTGGAGCTGCAAATCCAACGCTCACCGCTGCCGCTATGGCCATAAGAACAGCAGACTATTTGTCAGAGAATATGTCTCGAATATAAGTGCTTTTAAATAAGATAAACTTAACATTTATGGTTTAGGCGCTGCACGAGTAGATCATTCTGGATGGTCGCGGTTGCAGCCAGATTCTTTGATTTCCTAAAGTCACCGCTAGATGAAGGAGAAGCGCCTACACTGCACTATGTACAATGAAAACCTCACATGAGAGCTGTTTCGTAAGGCTACGTTGTACAAACTGCAACGTAGCCTCTTCCTATAGCGCTGAGCCCATCGAGCTAGTACGATCACCAACTCGCCAGTTCCCTTTTTGTGTTCATATCTTCATAGCCATTCTGTTCTCAAGATGATAAATACCTGCTTAATAACAAGACCGCTTTAGCCCGGTCATTAGTGCCGATCTTGCTGTATATGTCACTCAAATAGTTTTTAACCGTACCTTGAGTCAAAAATAATTTTTCGGCTATTTCCTTTGAATTGTAGCCCTCTACAAGCAGTCTTGCGAGGTCAAGCTCTCTTTGCGTCAAGTCAAGCTCTTCGCCAGCTCTTTCAAACCGGCTTTTCTTGTTGCGAATATTACGGGCAAGCTTGTGAGCCACTTTGCCAGTCAGAAGCAAATTTCCGGAAAGCGCTTCATAGATGGATTGAACAAGCTTGTCTCCATCGATGTCTTTAAGCAAATAACCTGCAGCCCCATTGCTTAAAGCTTCTATGATATACTCATCATCGTCGAAAGTCGTTAAGATGAGAATAACCACATGCGGATGTAGCTCCTTAATCACTTCGGTTGCCTTCACCCCTCCCATACCTGGCATGCGGATGTCCATCAAAATGACATCCGGAACGACCGAACGAAGTCGTTCAAGCGCTTCTTCTCCGCTTTGAGCCGTCGCGACGATCTCCATGTGCGATCGTATCGAAAGCAACGTTTCCAATCCTTCCAGCATAATTTTCTGATCATCCACAAGTATAACGCTGATCTTGCTATCGACATTCACTGCTCATCCCCCCTTGCAATAGGTATTCGGACTTGAAGAACGAATCCATTGATAGGTTCACTTAGCACGCTCAATTGGCCTCCGATGGCCTCAATCCGTTCCTCCATCGATTTAAGACCAAAGCCATAGATGACCGAATCGCTGCCTGTTCCATTGTCCCTCACCGTAATATGAATCATATCTTGTTGCTCTATGATACTGATTTCAATCCTGCTCGCGTTTCCGTGTTTTAGCGCATTAGTGATCGATTCCTTGATGGAGTTGATCATGACATACTCCTGAAGGGATATAAGGGAAGTAGTCATCTCATAATGAAAAACAAATTGAACCCCCGTCTGCTTCGACGTATCATTCATGATCTTTTGTATCCCTTCCTTACCTCCCATAACATCCAAACTCCCGTCTTTTGCTTTCAATGTTCGGACGACTTGACGGATGTTGCCAAGTCCCTGCTTTAGTTGTTCACGCGCGACGAGAATCTTCCGTTTAGATTCCTCTGGTTTTATATGGAAGAGCAGCCCAGCCCCCTCAAGGGCAACAATCGCTGTCGTTAACGAATGTCCCACCGTATCATGAACTTCTTCCGCTATACGAATTCTCTCCTTATATATTGCCAGCTCTTCCCTCGTTCTAGCTTCCTGAATCAAAGCTTCGTTTAATCGAAGGTTCATATCCCTTTGATTGAGCAGCAGCTTAGTGCTCCAAATCGGAATAACGAGACATGTATAGCTTAAAATATAGAAAACATTCCGCCACAAATCTTTTCCATCTGCTGGCCACAAAAAAAGGTAGGCTACAAAACCGTCGTAAGCAAAAGGTAAAGCGTACCACGACTTGTAGTGAAGGAGAAGATCCGCAACAAAGAGGACAAATACGATACTCTCAATTTCCGTACCGCTCTGCAGAAATAATAGAAATAGAAGCACGATTTCGACGACCGGGGATACGGCTGCAATGAGATGAAACCTCGGATGGTTTAACACATATTTTGAGTGCCTTATGAAATAGAGTCCAATCAGGATCGCAACTACTACCAAACCTTTATATTGAAAAAGTACAACATAAAGCAATAATAGGATCACGTAAGCGCAAGCCAACCCATAAAAAAATATTCTTGATACTTTCGTATTGCTTAGTGTATAAACAGCTGAAATATTCATTTGACCACTCATCTCTTAGAAATGGATCGTTATAGAAAACCTAAAATGACGGCGGTAACGCCTAATAGCAATGGAATAGCTTCCACTCCATGAATAAGGATAGCCGGCCAAAAGCTGCGGTATTTGGCGTTTAAAAAACCATAAAAAAGCGAACCAACGATAAACAAAGGAATTTCCGATACTTTATGAAGGTGGTACGTTGCGAACAAAACACCGTTCATGACCCAATCCCATCTTCCAAAGGCTCCCTTCATCTTCGGCAAAAGAACGCCTCGGAAGAATAACTCTTCCCCTAGTAAATAATTAAAGAGACAACTGATCAGAGCAATACCGAGCAAATACCAGGCCCCTACAAATTCAGGGATAGCCAGATTTTCTATCCTAGTATAATCCTCGGGGGCCAACAATGGAAAAATAAGGTTGATCGTTTCTTCAATAAAACCAAACAAGCCAGTGCTTTCAAAGAAAAAAGCGTACATAATGATTGGAATTGTGAATGCATATGCGATTTTATAAACCTTGAACGTTTTCGGATGTACTGGATGATTTAACCACAGTCTTTTTTTTAGCTTCTCCCAGCTCAAATTGCCCAATTCTCTTTTTAAGAGGAAAACAGATAGTACAAACTGCCAGATCATGCCGACAATCATAAGAATCCAATAGAGAATACCCGGATGAAAACTGACGATGGGTGCAAGAACCGGCAGCAACATGAATCGAAAGAAGACCATCGGCAACGCGACCAAAGCCCATAAACTAAAAACCTTTCTAATACTGTATTGTTTTATTTCCAATTCCATTTCTCTATGCAACCTTCCCACTCCTTCTAAGACAAAGTCAATTCTGAAAATAAATATATATAAAAAGACCATCATATGATAAGTGACGATCGTCATAAATGCAGTACACCAATCTCTCTAAACATTGAGAGCAATTTACATTTGTAAAAAGAAATTAAATTTGATAAAATAACTGACGAACGTTCGTTAATATTCGAGGTGATAATATTGAAAAGTAATGAGATTAAAGACGTAGCTTTAAAATTTTTCACCATTCATGGGTATGAGGGAGCTTCTCTGTCTCAAATTGCCGAGGATGTTGGTATGAGAAAACAGTCTCTTTATGCTCATTTCAAAGGGAAAGATGATCTATTTCTACAGGTATTGCAAGATGCCAAAGAGGCAGAAACCTCATCGAAACTAAAATATTTGAGTAAAGTGGACAAGCACAATCCCAAAGCAGATTTATTTGGCTATCTGCAATTGGTTATTGAATTGTTTCAAAAGAGTGAGCAGTTAAAGTTTTGGCTCCGTATGTCTTTTTTTCCCCCTCTCCATCTGGCAGCAGCGATCAATGAGGAAGTAATGGATACGGAAGAAAAAATTCAAACCGTACTTGAAAGCAAGTTTCAAGATTGGATCGATGCCAAAGCCATCATGGAAGATGTCGCCTCCATCCCTACTCTTGCTTTCTTAGGTGTCGTTGATTCGATCATGTTAGAGCTTGCATATGGGAATAATGAAAAACGTTTGGATGATAAATTACATGCCTCATGGACCATATTTTGGAGAGGTATTTCACAGCTATGATTTTACAGAGAGAGGTATTTCTTCATGACGAAACCATTGAAAGAACAAAAAACAGTCTTACTCATTCTATTAAGTAATATATTCATTGTTTTTCTAGGAGTTGGACTTATCGTCCCTGTTATACCATCGTTTATGAATATTATGCATTTATCAGGACAAACGATGGGCTATCTTATGGCGGCCTTTGCGTTCGCACAATTTCTTATGTCTCCCCTGGCAGGAAGATGGATTGATACTTATGGCAGAAAGAAAATGATCATCATAGGCTTACTCCTCTTCAGTATATCTGAGGTAATCTTTGGTTTAGGTACACATGTATCCGTGCTTTATTTATCCAGAATTCTAGGAGGCATTAGCGGTGCATTTATTATGCCAGCCGTAACTGCCTTTATTGCAGATATTACCTCAGTAGAGGAAAGGCCAAAAGCGATGGGCTATATTTCTGCCGCCATTAGCATCGGTTTTATTATTGGTCCAGGTATCGGAGGTTTTATTGCTGAGCTCGGTGTGCGTGCCCCCTTCTATTTTGCTGCTGGCTTCGCATTGATAACATGTATTTCATCCCTGTTTATTTTAAAAGAGCCGTTAACGAAACAGCAACTTCTGGAAATTTCTCATCTCAAAAAAGGGACCAGCTTTGTATCTGATCTTAAACGTTCGCTTCATCCGCAATACATTATTGCCTTTATTATTGTATTTGTACTGGCCTTTGGTTTATCCGCATATGAAACCATATTCAGTCTGTTTTCAGATCATAAATTTGGTTTCACTCCAAAAGATATTGCAACCATTATTACAATAAGTGCAATCTTCGGGGTTGTAGTTCAGGTCTTTATGTTTGGTAAAATGGTAGATAAACTCGGTGAAAAAAAACTCATCCAGATCTGCTTAATTGCTGGCGTAGCATTAGCGGTAGCATCCACTATGATCTCCAGCTATTTAGCCATTTTGCTAGTCACTTGCTTCATCTTTCTCGCATTTGACTTGCTGCGGCCAGCATTAACGACCTATTTATCAAAAACGGCTGGGAAAGAACAAGGATTTGTTGCTGGAATGAACTCAACCTATACTAGCCTCGGCACTATTGCCGGACCTGCGTTAGCCGGTATATTATTTGATGTAAACATCAACTATCCGTATCTCTTTGCGGCAGTCATTATGTTTATTGGTCTTGTCATTACAATGATGTGGAAAGAAAAACAATCAGCTAGCGCTTGGTAAAATAAAAACAACCACGTCTATGGACGTGGTTGTTTTTATTTGTGGAACCTAGGGGATACATCTGGCCTAACTCGAGCGGTAGATTCAGACGACGTGCTCCTCAATATCCCATGCGGGATTCCAAACTATTTCCCACAAATGGCCGTCAGGGTCGAGGAAATGTCCGGAGTATCCTCCCCAGAAGGCGTCGTGCGCAGGATCCGTGATGCTGGCTCCAGCCCGCTCAGCCTGCAACATAATCCTATCCACTTCTTTTTTGCTGCCGACATTATGACCGATTGTCATTTCAGTTGAGCTTGGCGGCAATAGAGGAACTTTCGTTTCATGAGAGAGATCCTTACGGTTCCAAATGGCAAGCTTCAATCCCGCCTGCAAGTCAAAAAAAGCAACCGCACCATGCTCGAATTCTCTGCCCACGATCCCCTCCGTCGGAAAACCTAATCCGTCCCTGTAGAACGTTAACGATCTTTCCAGATCATCTACTCCCAATGTGAGTACGGTAATGTGTGGTTTCATCATGTTAACCTCCATTCAAAAAATGATTTCGTGCGCCCTACCTTTCTCCTTATGATTTTTCACTTTCATTTAAAGAAAACACGATTGAATCTGAGTTTGCTTAGATTAATAAGCGCTACGCATTCGCTCCATATTCACAGTCTAACCTTATAGGTCTCCATCAACCAATAAAAATCTGATAAAATGGTTTTATATTGGTTGATGAAGTCTAGAGGAATGTGTGAATCTTTGAAAGAATGGCTTTGATAAAAGTTATTGACATAAGAACGGTCTCGATGATATATTGTGCATGCACAATATGCACAATTTTGAATTGGAGGAGACAATATGCTGGCATTAGATATCAAAAATTTAAATAAAAAATACGAACATTTTCAATTAAAAAACGTATCTTTTCAACTGGAAAAGGGTTATATTATGGGATTTATCGGAGCCAATGGCGCAGGAAAAACAACCACCATTAAATCCATTTTGAATTTAATACGCATGGATAGCGGCGAGATTCAGATTTTAGGCAGGAACATGACCGAGCATGAAGTTCAATTGAAACAAGAGATTGGCTTTGCATTTGGAGACATCAACTTTTATACGCGCAGTAAAATCAAAACGTTAACGAATATGATCAAAAGGTTCTATTCAAATTGGGATGATAAAACCTATTACAAGTATTTGAAAAAATTCAACTTGATTGAAGACAAAAAAATAGCTGAATTATCAACTGGCATGAAAGTAAAATACAGCTTGGCCCTTGCCTTATCACACGGCGCAAAGCTTCTTATTCTGGATGAACCAACAAGTGGACTAGATCCAATTGCCAGAGACAATCTGCTGGATATTTTTCAGGAGCTGGTGCAAGATGGCGAAATCAGCATCCTGTTTTCATCTCATATCACATCCGATTTGGAAAAATGCGCAGATTATATTACCTATATCCATAACGGACAGATTATCAACAGTGCGGAGAAGGAAGAATTTATCGATACGTATCGCTTGTTGAATGGTAAGAAAGAGCAATTGGATACGGTCAAAAACCAACTAATCGCCTACAAAATCAATTCTTTTGGCTTTACAGGCTTGATCCATACCAAAGACTTTGAACCATCATCAGACATTAAATCATCCGTACCGAATCTTGAGGAGATCATGATCTACTGCTCAAAAAAGGAGGATATGTATGTATAACTTATTAATAAAAGAATTAAAGTTAGGCGTAAACCCTTTTTTTTATTTCATGCCTTTTTTGACAGGCGCGTTAATGCTCATTCCTGGATGGTTATATTTCCTTGTCATCCTTTACTTTTGTTTTCTTACAGTACCGAACATGTTTGCAGGCTATAAAACTCAGAACGATTTAATATTTTCAAGTATGATGCCTGTTACCAAAAAAGACATTGTAAAAGCAAGGGTGTCGGTTATTGTAATCCTGGAGGTCATGCATATTGTTGTTGCCATGATCTATGGCGTGATAACACTACGTTTGTATCCGAATCTGAAGTACTTTTTCTTCGCACCCTCCTTTGGTTTCTGGGGGCTCTGTTTCGTCATGCTGGCGATTTTCAACATTATTTTTATTATCATGTATTACAAGACGGCGTATAAATACGGCGCGGCAGCGATTGTATCCATTACAGCTGCTATACTGTTTGCCGGGGGTGCAGAATGGCTCGGCATACAAAATTCGTTCGTCTTTGATCTCTTCAAAGGAACTAGTGCTGACAATTTGGCCATTCAACTATCCATCTTGATCACCGGTATCGTCATTTTTGCGATATTTACGGTAATTGCTTATCATATTGCCAACAAACGGTTTGAGAAAGTGGAAATATAATGAACATAGCGATTTCGAACACATCTGATAAACCTATTTATCAGCAGCTTTTTGAACAAATCAGCGCTCAAATTTTCAAGGGTGAGCTAGAGAATGGATACAGTTTGCCACCTATTCGACAAGCGGCTGCGGAGCTTCGTGTCAGTATCATTACCGTCAAAAATGCGTGGGAAGAACTCGAACGACATGGTTTGATTTATACTGTAACCGGCAAAGGATGTTTTGTCGCTGATCTCTCTCCCGATAAGATGCTTCAAAAACGCAATGAAATGCTCCTGAAGCAGATGGTTATTGATACTTCGTATTACAAATCCTTTGGCCTCACGATAGAAGAAGTTTTTGAACTTTTGAAAGTAGTTTATTGAAATGCAATTATGAACAGACAACCACGTCCATAGGACGTGGTTGATATGGATAACTCCTTATTGAGTCAGGGCTTGTTCCAACTAATTTGTTATCTATTTGATTCATTTTTGTTGCTTAGTGACGGTAATTCAGAACATTTCGCTTTGCAAGCATTTATTATTTTCTATGTTGATAGCTTTAAAAAAGCAGCGCAAGTGATACGCGCTGCATCAGTTTCAATGATTGCTACTCGTTTAATAAGGTTGTCACCTTGTTCTGGATCAGCTTGGCTACTTCCTCCGCAGACTTTTGCTCGCTAAAAAATGATCTGGACTCATCTCCTATAATGGAAATCACACTACCGTCCGCATCTGCAAAGTTATCCGCTGTACTAATGAGTTGTTTGAACTGAGTAAATTCTTCGTCCGACACCTTGGAAGCTTTCCCGTCTGGAAGCTTGTACGTTCCGCTCTTAACTTGTTCCTGAATGTCGTTCATCTGCTTCTCATTCACAGATTTAAGCAGTGAAAACCCTTGTCTCTCTTGCAGGGATTGCCCTTCTTCGGATAACAAGAAGGCAATAAACTTCCAAGCCTCCTCTTTAACCGGAGATTTGGCTTGAATGGCGAACCGGGAAGCGGTGATAATCCTCGTTCCACCTGTTTGTTCTGGTTTTTGCAGCAGCTTCGGATTTGAGAAGAATAGATGCAGACCATTGATAAAATCTGCCGGCGATTGCAAAACGGTAGAATAGAACATTTGCTTGCCTATATCCGCCGGTTCCGAAGTCATGACTTTATTATCATACATTTTTTTAATTTGTTGCATTACTTCCACGAATAAGGGAGAATCGAACTTTGCCTTTTTCGCTGTATGATCAACGAACTCTGTGTATTTATCAACAATCATTTCTTGAAGGAGAAGCTCCGGCGGGTCATTCGCTACAGCATAGCGGTGTTCTGTGCCGCTCTCCCCAAGTTCCTTCGAAGTCTTTTCAAACTCCCTCCAGGTCCAGTTCTTATCGTCAATGTTCTTGTTCTCAAGAATGTCCCCATCGCCTACGAATGCTCGCAGGCTGAACCCGAAAGGCATGGCATACATACCGCCATTCAACTTCAATTCATCCAAAATATTCATTTGCAAATCACTTATATTCAGTGTTTTATCTTGCTTCATGAGCTCATCCATGTTCAAGAGAAGCTTATTTCTCACATAATCGTCGATAGGCAAGCTGCTTATTTCGAAGATATCCGGGCCTTTCCCTGATAGCAGCGCTGTATTCGTCGTTTTTTGGTATTTCTGATAATCATCTGTGATCTGAATTTGCAGATCGATGTCCGGATACTTTTCTTCAAACTTTTTCTCTGCCGTCTGATAAAATGCGCTCGATTGTTGCATAGACAAAGTAACGACTGTTTGCCCCTCTTTGCTTATCGGTTTCTCCGTACTTGCCAATTCCTCGCTGCCTCCAGAACTGCACGCGGTTATTGACGTCATTAAAATACCAATAAATATCATACACAGCCACTTTTTCATCGAATGAATTCCTCCTATAATTTTATCGCATACCTACTTAACTATTGCAGACGAACGCGGTTTCCGTCTTGTAAAGGCTCACTGCTCTCCAGAATAATCAGATCCTCTTCATAGAGGCTGTCCGATTGAATCATCGTTTCTTTGTCATTCGTTTCACTAGAATGAATTCGGACTTTACGGGCAACAAAGACATTACCTAATGCACCTCTCTGCTCGTCAATTTTATAAACAAACATGCCGTCACGGTCCTGATGAATTGCCTCATTGGAAATGACCACCCCCTCTTGGTGTGAGCGTTTTTCGAGTTTGATTTCTGCCTGTTCACCCCCTTTCAGCTCAGAATCAAAGACCTTTATGTGAAGAGCCTTCTGCGGGATTGTTAGGGTCAGCCCCGCTTCTTCACCTGATGGGCTCACGATACGAGGTTGTGCATTTACTACTTCATCAATCGTGCCTTCGATCATACGGGTTTGTTGTTCTTGGCCTGTATCTACCTTGACCTCTATCTTATCTCCGATCGAAATCCCCAAGCTAGAAAGCAACCTTGACTCGGCAAAAACATCCATTCGATAACCTAGGCTGCTGTTCGAGATAAGAACATCCGGTTCTCCCGCTGATGTTAACCCTTCAAGGGCATTCAATTTTGTTATAATACCATCGAACGGGGCGGTCATTTCCTGTTGGCTTGTTAGAAGGTCTCTCAACTCGTTAATTTTACGTTCCTGCATGCCTAGATCAAGTTTTCGCATTTCGATATCTCGACTTACTTTCCGAATACGGAGTTCGTCCCCTTCCCAGATCGACTCGATGTACTGATCCTGAATATTCTGCAACTCGATTTTCTGCTTGTCCATGTTGGTTATTTCATCTTCCAATACTCGTTCGGCAATTTTTCCATCATAAATGATAAGCTTTTGCCCCGTCTTCACATAATCCCCTTCTTTTACGAGAATCTTTTGGACCTTCCAGCCAGCAGGGTTCAATAATCTTTCTTCGGCGAACGGTAGCAGTATACCGTTACCTTCAATACTAAATAAAAGACTTCCGTTAGCTGCCTTTTCCGTTCTCACTTTCGGCAAGGTCAGTGACTCCAGTGTGTTGCTGAACAACGTAAAAAATAGTAACAATCCCATAAAAACAATGAACACGGCTTTAATGTTTCGTTTGCGCCTACGATCAGCCGGCTCTTTTTCTAACTCCATATCCCATCTTCCTCCTCCTAAGAACTTTCCGTAGGAAAGTTTAATTTGTAAGCATTGTCTGAGTTTTACTTATGTTAAGCTTGCCTTGCAAGCATCAGATTCGCAAAAACTAGCCCTTGATACCAGACAATTGTATGCCTTCAATGAAATACGTTTCCGCATACAGAAACAGCAGCACCATTGGAGCCATGTAGAGCATGGATGCAGCGAAAGCAATCCCCAGTTCACCATTAATACTGGATAAATAAACCGATAGCGGCTGCTTGAACGGATCGTCCAGAAAAATAAGCGGCTGCTCCACCATGTTCCAATAATCGACGAACAAGAGGATAACAAGCGCAGACAGACCCGGTTTGATCATTGGGATAATAATCTTGTAAAAAATTCGCACATGTCCAGCTCCATCCATCTTGGCTGCTTCGATGTAGGCATATGGAATATCCAGCATGAACTGTCTTAGCATAAACACACCGAAGGATGCGAAGACGCCAGGTAATATAATGGCATTCGAACTATTGAGCAGACTAAGCTTATCCGCCATAATATAATTCGGCACTAGCGTCACTTGGAATGGCATGAGCATCGTCAAGACATAGACGAGAAACACGTGTTCCCGGCCGCGAAATTGCAGCTTGGAGAACGCGTAAGCAGCAAGTGCTGCTACGAGGGTTTGTCCTGCGATGATCGGCACTACCATAAATACCGAATTCCAGAACATCATCAGATATCTCGGGCTGCCCACCAACACCTTGCCATACTGCTCCAAGGTCACTTGATCCGGCAGCAGTTTTAAATTCACAAAAGGATTTTCTCTCCCTGCAACGGCTTTGTTCATCTGCCCTATGGGTCCATAATTAATGCCAATTTCTTGTTCTGTCATGAGCGAATTTGTGAAAGTGATCACAATCGGGAATAGTAATAGAACTGCTATAATGACCATGACGACCGTTAACGCACTTTTTTGCAATACTTTAGCAACTAGCACGGCCTTACTCCCCCTATTCCATGTACTTCCGATGCCGGCGTTCAAGCGCAAACAATCCCATGACCATCAGAAGAATACAGCCGACCATCAAGGTCGACGCAGCAGTCAGCTTCTGTATATCCAACGACGTGAACATGTTGTTCATATAGTGCTGCATCATGTATATACTGTCATGCGGATAATCGCCTGCGATCAAATACGTTTCCCGAAATACTTTAAACGAATTAATGATCGACATAATAACTACAAAGAACATGGTGGATGTTAAATAGACAATTGTAATACTGCCAAACTGCCGTAAACGCCCTGCCCCTTCAATTTGGGCGGTTTCGTAATAATCTTTCGGGATTTGCTGCAGTCCTGCTAAAAATAAAATCACGTTATAGCCAATGTTCTTCCATAAATAAACGACAATGATTACATTTCTGGCCGCATCGGTCTTCATCCAATCCACACGTTCGAAGCCGAAGCCGCTCAGCCAGGCGTTCAAGGAGCCGTTCCAATCGAACAGAGTCTGCCAGATCAGAATAATCGAGGCGACTGGAACGACAAGCGGCAACACAAATATCGTCCGCAGCCATTTGCGAAGATATATATTTTTATTCAACAGCATGGCTAAACCTAACGAAAGCGCAAGTATAAGCGGAACAGTAACCACGCTAAAATAAAACGTGTTGGATGACGCCTTACGGAAGGAATCACTCGCAAGCAGCTCGCGGTAGTTATCCAATCCAACGAATTGACCACCGACCGCACTGTCCATGAAGGAGTACAACATTCCCATGGCAAACGGAATAAGGTAGAACAACGCAAACCCGATAAGGCTCGGTGCCAGAAACATCAAAGCCGCTGAAGTATCCTTGCGAATCCATTTTTTTATTTTTTTCTTCATTATGATGAGATGCCAAAAACCCCACTTCTTCATTCACAGCTCGCTCCTCCCATTCCTACATTTAGAATAGGGCAGACTGTTAAATAAAAAAGTGGGGCAAATATAAAATTTTCCTTAAATACTCGACTTAAACATTAACTGAATGTTTCAGATCCGTTTTTTTTGCGGGAAATGGACTTCAAAAAGCGTGCGAATTAAACTGCTTTGAGCCGAAATTGTGCCTTGATGCTGCTCCACAATATTCTTCGCAATAGACAAGCCAAGGCCGGTGCTCCCCTCACGATGAGTTCGCGCTTGATCGCCCGTAAAAAACATATCGAAGATATGCGGCAGCTCTTCCGGGGAAATATGATCTCCATAATTGACCACTTGAATCACCACATCTTCTGCATCAAAATTGCAATTAATGTCTATAAACTGGCCATCATTTCCATAGCGAATGGCATTCGTCAGAAGATTTTCAAATACGCGTGCCAATAGCTCACCATCACCCCAAATTGTCATATGCGGAGTCACATTCAATCGGATTTCCAGGTTATTTTTCTCAAACACAGGGTATAGCTCCTCAGTTAATTGGATGAGAAGTTCACTCAGATCGATCGATTTTTTTTCAATTGTAAGCTTGCCATAGTTCATTCGAGTGATTTCGAATAGCTCGTCAATGAGCTTTTCTAAACGTTGAGACTTGGTATAAGCAATGCTCGTATAATGATTGATTTGTTCTGCAGTGAGTTGATCGTCCTGAAGAATGAAATCCAAGTAACCTAAAACCGAAGTCAACGGCGTGCGCAAATCATGAGCCAAATTCAAGACCAATTGTTCCTTGCTGTTTTCTGCAAAATCTCCTCTCTCCAAAGCTTTCTGTAATTTTTCACTTGCCAGATTAATATCTCTCGCAACATCCCCAAATTCATCATTGGATGGAATATGTATACGATTGTTGAAGTCACCATTCGCAAGCTGATTAATTCCGCTGAATATTTCTTTAAAATAAGCCGCATATCGTTTGGTGAGGAGAAAGAAAAACAAAAAAGAGAGAGGAATGAAAATAAGCATAAAAAAGTTAACATCCCCAATATCTCTTATAAAATAACGAATTTTAGTCAATGGACTTTCGAATTGGGTCGTATAATAATAGATTTGGATAGCTTTAAAGAGTGTATAGGTCAGGATAGCGGAAAAGAGCATACTTAAACCAAAGAGTTGAATCATTTTAAATCGAAAGCTTCGGATGATTTTAGCCATTAAATGTATATCCCACCCCCCAAACGGTTTTAATCAGTTTGTTTTTATGAATGTCTTCCCCAAGCTTCTTCCGCAAGGTACGAATATGTACCATGACCGTATTGCTGCCTTCATAGTATGCATCACCCCACACCTGTTGAAAGATATTTTCTGCACTATAGACTTTCTTTGGATAACTGGCTAGCATATACAAAATGTCAAACTCTTTTGGAGTTAGTTCAATTGGCTTGCCGTAAAGGAATACGGTGCGTTCTTCGGGATAAATGACAAGTCCGCCTGCCTCCAATGCAGGGTTGTTCGTATGCGTTGATTGATTAAACTGCGTGGAACGCCTCAACTGAGCATTCACACGGGCAACCAATTCCATTGGGTTGAAGGGTTTGGTCACATAATCATCTGCTCCTCTTATTAGCCCTGTAATCTTATCGAGGTCGGTCGCTTTGGCGCTTAAGAAAATGATAGGTAAGTGATGCTGCTCTCGAATTTGTCTTGTTACTTCATAACCATCCAGTTTAGGCATCATAATATCTAAAATCGCCAAATCAATGGAATGCGTCTGAATAGCAGAAATAGCTTCCCGCCCATCCAATGCTTTAATGCAGCGGTAGCCTTCTTTTTCTAAATGCAACTCAATCAAATCGGCAATCTCTGCCTCATCATCAGCTATCAGAATTGTGATCGACTTCATTCGTTCCACCCCTGTATCACCTTAGTATTGCTTTAATTGTATCAGACGGATCTTCCTCTTGCTTGGATAACACTTGATGTAGTTACTACCTTAGCGAATAAGGTCTGCGCGCATTCCAAGATTAGACTTATACCTAAAGAATGAATGAACGCTTCTGCAAATGATATTTTTTTGTTTTTTAACATTAAACCAAGCAAAATACCGTACGGCATGAATATCACGAATACACGGTCACAATGATACCGTCCATATTGTTGCCTGATAACTCATATCGACCATTCACAGGCACAGGGATAGTTGTATTTTTGGAGACAGGGTAGTAGGAGATTTCATAGGTTTGTTGATTTACTGTAGTCGTAATGGACTTATGTTCTTTCAAGTAATCTAGATATTCTTCCAAGACAAAATTCTTTTCTTGCATAATTGCGCTGTGCGGCAAACCAACATAACGAAAATGCCAGGGCTCATACTGAATACCTGTAATTGCAGTTTTGTCACTCGGATAACGCAAGATAAACCCGTGTCTCCATGCGTTTTTATTCAACCATTTCCCTTCTGGGGCTTGGCTCATCTCCGCCCGCGTAGATCCAATATCAAGCGATAAACCTAAATTATGTTCGCTATAACCTGCAGGCAACGCATAATCAGCACCCATTTGTTGATAGAGCTGATCTTGTTGTTTGTTGTCCCTGTAACCGCTGCTAATTAAAAAACGGCTGACCCCATCATTTGCTGCGGCACCAATCATACTTGAAAATTTTTGCACCAAGCTTGGCGACAGCTGAATCGAATTGTCCAGCACAATGAATCCATTCAACAGTTCTTTATGCTGAGAAAGATTGACCGCATCGGACGCTTCACCACCTGAAGGTACAGGATGATCTTTATTAACCAACAACAAATTGCCTTTGTAAATCTGAGCTTTTGTTACTTTAATCGTGTGCTCGTTCTGTTGCGAAATCACCTCTTGCGCTTGATTGTCTTCTTCTGGTGATTTCCCGTTAATGATTTTTTGTTTATGTTGAGCATATCCATAGCCAAGCAGTAATAATATAACTAGCCATAAAAACCATTTCTTCATCCTTTGGTTCCTCCTAATCCTTCATTAACTTTAGGATAAGGAATACTATTAAAATAGAAATGGGGTTAAAAATAAAGTTTTTCTTAAACTTCTCAATCAATGAGGGTAAACATGCTTCAAAGACGGTACGAATCAAACTCGGGTTTGAGGTACGAGTTCTAAACCAAGCTAATCTGGCCTCACCTTGTCCATCCTCTTCAACCTACTCGCCTCAACCTCTTTCCACCCCTCTATGCCCTTCCCGTACGAAAATTTAGCCATCATTTATTGTAGGATTCCCCGCAGTTGATCTTACATCTGTTTAGCAAAAAAAAAAATCAGCAAAGAACTTAACAGAGCATTTCAAGAAAATAAAAGCCTCAAAAGTTATGTCCGCCTGGGTACGAATAGATATTATATTCAGGTAAATATGGCTCCATAATTTCACTTTCTCACATCCGACACACAGCACGCCACATGTATCGTATACTGGAACAAAACAAGAAGAATAACCTTCCTTCAAAGGAGGGCTATTCCTCTAGATCATCATTGTAAAAACTCGATTCACTTTAATAATTGAAGGTTAAAAAATCCGCTTTCCTCCAATATCAACGCTTGCTTGACATACGCCCGAATAGCTTAATTAATTCATTCACAGCTAAAGGAATTAACGCTAATGCAATCACCAGTCCCCAATCAGCTAAACTTAGATTATGAACCTTAAATGCGGCCGCGAGGAATGGAATTGTGATTACTGCGAATTGAAGAACAAAACCAATGACAACTGCACCAACTAAATACATGTTCGAGAAAAGTCCTACTTGGAATATGGATTTCGTTGTACTTCTCATGGTGAAGGAATACAGCAGCTGTGAAGCAGCCAGTACGACGAACGCCATTGTTCTCGCATAAGTCATAGCCTCATCACTAATATTGTCTGCCCCTAGGCTAAAACCAAATTCTCTTAAGCCCATGAAGAATGCAACTAAAGTCGTTATACCAATCAATAATCCACCAATGACAGCTCTTAAGCCTGCACCTTTCGCGAAGAAGCTCTCCTTAGGATTCCTTGGCTTCTGCTTCATAACATCTTCATCACCTGGATCAACACCGAGAGCAATTGCCGGCAATGTATCTGTGACTAGATTGACCCATAAAATTTGCGTGGCTAGAAGTGGGACCGGCCAGAAGAATATAATCGAAGCAAGTATCGCTACAACCTCTCCTAGATTACAGGATAAGAGGAAAATAACGGCCTTCCTTATGTTGAGATAGATGTTCCTGCCTTCTTTAATTGCCTGCACAATCGTTGTAAAATTATCATCTGTTAAGATCATATCACTGGCGCTCTTGGATACATCTGTACCAGTAATGCCCATGGCTACACCAATGTCAGCATATTTCAACGACGGTGCGTCATTCACTCCATCACCAGTCATAGAGACGATGTTTCCCTGCTTCTTAAATGCCCTAACAATCTTCACCTTATGCTCAGGTGATACTCTAGCGAACACTCGGATGTTCCGGATCTTTTGAGAAAACTCCTCATCTGTTAACTCTTCGATTTCTGCACCAATCATACTCTGCTCAATCGAGCTGGCGATCCCTAATTCTTTTGCAATAGCTACAGCTGTGTTCTTATGGTCGCCAGTAATCATTATAGATGTAATTCCTGCTAGGCTAGCTTCTCTAATGGAGTCCTTCACTTCTATTCTAGGAGGATCTATCATTCCTACGAATCCGAGTAAAGTGAGGTTCCGTTCCATCTCCTCAGAAGGTATGAGCTGGTCTGTATCCTTATATGCTGCTCCAAGTATTCGAAGTGCATCATTCGACATATCCTCTGCAGCCTTTAGAATATTACGCTTTATCTCATCTGTTAATGCGACTATCTTGCCCTCCACGAAGACCGAGGTGGATAATGTAATCAGCTGATCGATTGCTCCCTTAGTATGAACACGATAACCATCTGCCATCTTATTAAGTGTAGACATCAGCTTCCGATCAGAATCAAATGGTTTCTCAGAAACCCTCTTATGCTCAGCATCTAATGTCATTTTCGACAGGTTGTTCTCTTCACCGAATACAACTAAGGCAATTTCTGTTGGGTCTCCCGTACCTTGGCCATTCTCATAGGTGGCATCCGAACATAATACGAAAGCTTTAATTAAGTCGACAGGAGCCTCTTCGTTATCAGAATCGACCGTATAATGCTTAACAACCGTCATTTTATTCTGTGTTAATGTGCCTGTCTTGTCTGAACAAATAATATTGACAGAGCCTAAGGTCTCGACTGCTGGGAGCTTCTTCACAATCGCATTAATCTTAGACATTCGAGTTACGCCTAATGCCAATACAATCGCGACAATAGCTGGCAAACCTTCCGGAATTGCAGCGACCGCTAAGCTAATAGAGATAAGGAACATCTCGAAGAGGTCTCTATCCTGAAATAGCCCAATTATAAATATGAGTACACATATCCCAATTGCCGTATATCCAAGTATCTTACCGAGCTCATCTAATTTTTTCTGTAGTGGTGTCATTTCCTTCGTATCTTCATCTAGAATCTTTGCAATTTTCCCCATCTCTGTTTCCATTGCGGTAGCAACCACAACACCCTCACCTCTACCATAGGTAACGAGTGTAGACATAAAAGCCATGTTCGTTTGATCACCAATCGTCGTCTTCGGATTCTCATGTAGATGGTCAGCATTCTTATCTGTAGGTACAGACTCACCTGTTAATGCAGATTCTTCAATTTGTAGATTTGCACTCACGATTAATCTTAGATCAGCCGGTATGTATCTGCCTGCATCTAATAAAATAATATCTCCTGGTACGATATCCTCAGAGTTGATTTCTTTCACTTCACCATTACGTCTTACGAGCGAGTGTGGTGTCGTCATATTCTGCAGAGCCTCAATAGCTTTCTCCGCTTTGTTCTCTTGAATGACTCCTATTGCCGCATTCAATACAACTACGATTAGTATAATAATCGTATCCACATACTCACCAATGAGAAGTGTAACAAGAGCTGCACCTAGAAGAACATAGATGAGCATATCTCTCAGTTGTGAAAAGAATAAAGCAATCATGCTTTTCTTTGGTTTACCTGTTAGCTTATTCGCACCATACCGCTCCTGTCTAGATTGTACCTCGTCTGTTGTCAACCCTATAGCAGCCTCTACTCGAAGCTCTTTCAGAATGTCCTCTTGTGATTTGGAAAACCACATCGCCAGCACCTCACCATCTGCAGTATTTGATATAGAATAAAAAAAGACCGCGCCTTTACAAGGTTTACGGTCTCTCATATGACTAATGTATTACAACCTACCTGAGAACATACTACCATGTATTGAAGTATGGCACACTTTTCAACTCCTTATTCCCTCCAATACCGAAAGAGCTGCAGATAGCATTCAAACGGGATTTTGATCAGCTTGCTAAGAGAGCATATACGAAGAAAAAGATTTTAATTATAGGCTATGTTAAATCCTCATGTTGATCTTTACGATAAGAAAGCTGCCTCGTTGAAGAGGGGCTTTTTGAGCTATCGTACCCGACCCTTTAATTTAGTTTTGCATTGATTCCGTTAAAGTTCATGCATCACGAAGTCCCACCGAGTTAAGCAGCTTGCTGCCGGCCGCGATGCGATTAGTCGGTGCGGATATATCCCGGCAATTACTTCATCGTTCCTTGTTTCCGGGATCGAGAGTCGCAAAGACCCAGAGCGTGAATGCGGTGTTTATATGATGCACTCGACTTCTTCTATACACTTTCACACTGCTTTTCTGTTTCTATTTTTACTCTAGTAATGTATATTTCAGTTAAGTTTTCTTTTAAACGTCACTTATTTATTACCAAGTTGTTCCGCCAAACCGATTAGAAGTCCTTCATTTCCACGAATGTAGCAGAGCCGATACGAGTCCTCGTACTGAACCACTTCTCCAACGAGCTGAGCACCATACTTAGTGAGTCTGGATACCATTTCATCAATGTCTTCAACGGTGAACATGACGCGTAGATAACCGAGGGCATTTACAGGAGCAGTTCGGTGATCCGATATAGTAGGTGGGGTGAGAAATCGCGAAAGTTCAAGTCGGCTGTGGCCATCTGGGGTAACCATCATAGCAATCTCTACATACTGTGAACCCAGCCCGGTTACGCGACCAGCCCATTCACCTTCGACAGTAGCTCGCCCTTCGAGCTTCAAGCCAATCTCCTCGAAAAAAGCGATTGCGTCATCAAGGGATTCTACAACGATGCCAACATTGTCCATTCTTAGTAATTTGTTTTCTGCCATAGTTTTATCTCCTTATGTGTACAAATTCATTACCTGATCATCTTCATATTTATTCTATCAAGAATTACTAATTCCTTCCAAACGATTAACATCTTGTCACAGTTATGATAACAAAGATAAGTCACAGTATAGTAAAATGTGAAATTTGGTTTTCGGATATGTCATACTAACTTTTAACTAAACTGTCCATAAGAGCAGTTTGAATAAACAGCAAAGCTCATAGGATACGACGGAACGATCGAAAATCAGAAAGAGTGCGACCGGCCATCTGGATGAGCTTCAAATAGCTGTACGCATATTTATAATAATGACCATGCCTGCTGTCAACCAATGCTTGTTCCCAGTATGAAGGTTCCCACGGATTTAACGTTATATCTGAATGCGCAATATCGGATTCAATCACTTTTTCCTCGAGTTTGTTCGCATAAGTCAAGATATTCATTCTTTTGTGAAAAGCTGAATCTAGGTTGTCGAGAACATAGTTGCTCGAAATTTGTTTCAATTCTACTATAGCGTGACCATGCGTAAGGATATGCCCCAATTGCATATCACCTTGCTCCATATGCCGAGATCTCTGGAAGTTATGAAAAGAGTCGAGTACAGTTTCCGAATTAAGTTGAAATCTTGTACTTGCATCCGCTATGCCGTCAGGATCAATGACAATATTCTCTCCATTCACAGTAACAAAACCAGGACCTGATGCAAGGAAATCTTTAACCATCTTCTTCATGGCCTCAAACAATTCAGCAGTTGCAGGTATATTGGAACGCGACAGCATATTTATCAAATAGAACATGTAAATAACATCATGACCTAGTGCATGACAAGAACGATAATTTTTGGAAAGCAGCTCTATCATTTTGTCAGTAAGATCTACATACTCGTTGTTTATCTGATACTGCCGTTCATTTGCGTGTTCTTCCACCATTTTGACCAGGTTTTTCTGAATTAACGCTTCCATCGAAGCAGGTACAAGCTTCTCCTCCAAGAGATTCGTCAAGGCTAATACCGCACATGCCCAGTGTCCGTCCCACACATTATTTTGTGAGCATTCGATAAATTTTTGACATGCCCATTTCTTATAGAAATCGCTTTCCAACGTAATCACCTCCTAATCCCCCTTAATAATTACATTTATAGTAAGCCACTCTTAAAACTTAATCAACAAAAATGTATATTAAGTATAAACTGTTATTCGATATTCCTACATCCATGTTAGTCTGTCTTCTTGAATCAACCACAAAAAACCACACTTCAATAGCGTGGCGTGGTTTGATTTGTATGGTGGAGCCTAAGGAATCCAACTCGCACAAGCTGACCTTTCCATTATCGTATGTCCGAATCCTGATTATATCGCTGAAGAAGACGACTCGAGAAGGACTTTTAGCGGTAGATTCAGACGTCGTGCTCCTACATTAGATGCATTTTCTTCGAAGCATATTTATCTATTCAGTTCGTACATGCAAACTCCTGATCTCATCGCTGCCAGCGATGCTCTGCATAGCCTTATATCTCACAAACAAATGAAGACTCGTAAACATAGTCTTTTAGGGCGAACTATCCCCTCGCATTACTCTGATAAAATCGTACCATAGCTATTGATAAGACGTAAACATTCCTATCATAATCGCAAATAAAATTAATGTGCAAGCAAAAATCCGTCCAAGGTTCGCCCTTGACGGATTTTTGAAAGTCCTTATTAGCATGATTGGATTGCGTGCCCCGGTTAAATCACCTCAAGCTGTTCCCGATGCGGCAGCTCCGGATGCCGCAGATGCGGCTCCGTTTGATACCAGTAAGCCACAGACGAGATATCGTCCTGCAGCGGCAAATACTTGCCGTGCGAACGCCAGCCGAGTGCCTGAACCGTAACGCTCAGATCTTTCTCGAAACGGATCGGGTCCATCACATGCCAACGGTACATCCCAAAGCGTTGATTCGCCCGGTACAATCCGTTAGGCTTAATATGCTGATGCATGCCGAGAAACGGCGTCGAATACGTCACATACTGACCTTCCATATCCCAGTTCCACGCGCCGCCGAAGTAGTCTTCCAACCCCGTGCTGCAGATCGTCGGAAAGTCCGTGTCGCCGTCCATGTAATGCTTGACCTCGCCCTCGCCCCACCAGTTGTTGCTGTTCACCTGCCAGGCCAAATAAGTTCCGACGTAATGCCCTTTGCCTTGGATGCCATCCACGATCGTATGTACATCCATATATGCCAAAGGATTGCTGCGCCGCCACTGTGCATGGAAATATGCCATATCCTCCGGCACTTCGGTAAGTGTATAATTAATTTGATAATAAAGCACGGCTTGGGTCGTTCCTACATTCTCCATCGTAAACTTAGCTTTCTTACGGAACGGCATCTCCCAATAACTATTAAAGCCGTTGGCAGGGTTGACGGAAATCGGCAGTGAATTGACCAGACTACGCTCGCACCAGCCGTTGCAGAAGAAGTCCCCTACCGGTACGCTAACAGACGGAGCTTCCTCGTCATCCCAATAAATGTTCAGAATAAGATACCGCCATGCCTCGACCGGACATGTCAGCCAGAAATGCTGAATGACGCCGGGACCGTCGATCTCGCCCATGGTAAGCGTTGTACCTGGCTCAATGTAAACGGAAGGGGATATTTTCCAGCCTTGACCAAGCGTGCCGGATGCATGCAAACCCGTTCCTTCCGTAGCCATAGCAGCTTTTCCCTTTTCTCCTGTAAAATTTTCTGGAGATATGGAACGCGTCACCGCGTTCGACAGTCGCGCAAGATTGCCCAGTCCCATCCCTATTCCGTTAAAACCGTTAGACATTGTATAAAGCCTCCTCGATCGTATGCGTAATCGATTCATATGAATAAGCTGCTGATGCTTGTACAACGTCATTATAGTTCGAATTACTCTTTAGATATTTAGCAATTGTTTTGTATCTTTTATCAATTATTATAAGATAGAATGGCCTTCATCACTGGATCATTGGAGTTGACTCTATGGATGCTACAAATATACAAATGCTCTCGCCTTATGTCCGCGTTGCGATGGATCATTGGCTTCAGTCAGGAACGGTGATTGCCGAACGGATGCTGTGGGATTACGAGCTGCTGTACGTAAAACAGGGAGCGTTGAAGGTGGAGCTGGAGCATACGGTTATGGAAGCCGGCGCAGGGCATGTACTGCTGTTCAAACCACGACAGCGTCACAGCATTAAGGTGATCGGAGATTCGCCCGTAGCCCAACCGCATGTTCATTTCGACCTGATCGAGCTGCCGGACAGCGCCGATGTGCCGGTATCCTTCAAGCTCGCAAAAGATATGAATGCCGAAGAAATGGGATGGTTCCGCGAGGATCTGCTGTCCGGCCCGGATCTCGAGCTCCCTGTTCGGATACAATTGCGTTCGATTCAGCCGTTCGAGGAGCAGCTATTTCGAATTATCCGAGAATACGAGATTCGTCTGCCCTTCTATCAGCTTCGGTTAAAAGGCTTGATGCTGGAGCTGCTAGTCTGTCTGCTGCGAGACTCCTATTGGCCGAATCAAATGGGCGAAATCAGCGGCGCCGATCAGTTGGTGGCTATTCAGCATTATATGAATGCCCATGCGGGCCGCGAGCTTACGCTCAATGAACTGGCAGGACAGTTCCACATGAACAAGCATCATCTCATCCATTTGTTCAAATCTGCCTATAGGATTACGCCAATCCAATATCATCGACAAATGCGGATGGAGCGCGCGCGGAATCTGTTGGAATTCACTCAGCTCACGATTCAGGAAATTGCTGACTCGCTCGGTTATCCAAGCATTCATGCCTTCAGCCGTGCCTTCAAAAACAAAGAAGGCCGCAGCCCTTCTTCGTACCGGGCGGCAGCCATACAGTAGCTCAGGTGGATAAGCCAGCTTATCATCAATCTGTAATTTGCCTATTATATGTCATAGCAAATGACCCGACTTGATTCCATGTTGAGCCGAACGGCATGTCGCCACCAGCGTATACGTTACTCCGTTTTTAAGCGCTGGCGGACTCTATAGCCGTTATTCCATTCCGGCCCAATAAGGACCGTTAGTCCGCGCTAACTAACTGATGATGAAGTTTGCTTCTTTAACCTCTATGATAAGCTACTCACAGATGCCACTCTACTGCAAAAAGTGCATCAGAAACCTGATATGACGTGCTTTATGACTTCCTCTGCTGCACAAAGTGCATCCTAACTTCATCCGTGCCAGTCAGTACCTAAGTAGTTATTACCGAAATCGCCCAAGTATGCACACCCTCCAAATCACCTGCTGCACCCTAACAGCCGCTCGTTCCCGCCACTGATTTGTCCCTATCCGAACATAAAGGCGTCCTTCAAGCAGCTTACGCTGCTTGAAGGACGCCTCTTAGTTACTCTCAATCTCGACAATATCGTCTGCCTACCGGAGTAGGCGAGCATTTCCTCCACAAACCCGTTCATCTTCTACAGGTGTGATATGGCTAGATCTATATTCATCCTGAATATCTAATGGTAAAATGTCATAATAAAAGTCAATATTGATGCCTAGATAATCTTCTAAATTAGTATTACCAAGCTTACCTGAACAAATATTTAGGTAATATTAATTCAAGTTTATCTCCAATATCTATGTATTCATCTCCATTGAAAATCTCGATTTCTAAAAAATGATTAACAATGAACCTCTGGTATTCAATTCTTTTGGGTGTGCGAATGCTACATGCCGTGCTCAGGAATGAGTTAAGTTCCCAACCCATATAAATAATCGCTATGAGCAATAAAGAATCTTAATTTATAGCACTTAATACTGTCACCGCTTCCTGTTAATAAAGTGCTTGAACTTAGTCGATTTTTCAACATCGCTTCTACCTGCAACTCCCTGTAAAAACCTTTATTAGCCTCCATCTTAGTCTGGATCACGTATTCTATTCCAATTAAAAATGTACTGCCCGCTTTCTTATTATGTTTTTGCCTCGCACTACATTTCTTCGATATGCAACGACCAAATCACAAGTCAAATGCCTCCATAAAACAGCTGTTATTTCCTTTTCGGCTTATAAACACTTCTGTTCATTCTCTATAACGCCGTCATTAGTGATCGTTAGCTTTATTCTTCCTGAAAGTGATTCTGTATATCCGCAAGCACTGGTTTCTGTTACGTCCCCTCTGGAATCCGTATATTTTAAATATACAGCACCTTCTCCAACTAAGCTTAGCTTTGGCTTAATACGAGCGCTGTCGCCTGCTTTGATCTGTTTATCGTAAATATGTTTCGATGTGCCAGCCACAATACCTGTTTCTACTGAAACGATATCGTAGTCTGATTGGTTATTTATCGTCACAGAGAAGCTCTGAAAATAACCAAAATTATCGGTATTTATTCTAATCCAATTGAGTACAAACAAAATAAGGATGAGCGATAATACCGCCAAAAGAATATAACCATGTTTCGTTTTCATATCGTTTCCTTCCTTTCACAAATTTTCTAATCTATAGTTAGACGGAGTTCATTCCTAAAAAGTGACAATATCGATATAAGAAGCATACACAATTAACTTTCGTATTGACAACAAAAAACGGCCTCATAGTCATTGAAGGCCGTTTCTGTTTCTCACGCTGTATTATTGTTCTGTCAAAATAATTGGACCATCTTCCGTAATGGCAAGTGTATGCTCATATTGCGCGGACAAGCCGCCATCAACGGTTCTTGCGGTCCAGCCGTCAGAATCAATTTTACTATGATATTTCCCTGTATTCAGCATCGGCTCAATAGTCAATACCATTCCTGCCTTTAATCGTGTGCCTCGATTCGGAGGCCCATAATGAGGCACCTGCGGCTCCTCATGCATTTTCTGACCGATGCCATGACCAATAAAGTCACGCACGACAGAGAAGCCCTGTGCTTCAGCATACACTTGAATAGCATGTGAAATATCGCCGATACGATTTCCGACAACCGCCTGTTCGATACCCTTGTAAAGTGATTCCTTCGTAACATCCAACAGCTTCTGTGATTGCTCCGACACCTCGCCAACCGCATAAGACCATGCGGAATCCGCAAGCCAGCCATCCAAATTGACAACCATATCAACCGTAATAATGTCACCTTCGACTAACAGCGTTTGACCAGGAAAACCGTGGCAAATGACATCGTTTACAGATGTGCATGTCGCGTATGGATAACCACTATATCCCTTCTGCTCAGCTATGACACCATTTTTATTCATAAACGCTTCAGCAAATTGATCAATTTCCATAGTCGTTATCCCTGGACAGATAAAATTGCGCAGCTCTCTGTGGCAAGCGGCTAATATTTCACCCGCTTTTTTCATCTTCAAAATTTCTTCCGCTGTTTTAATGACAATCATTTCAATCACCCAATCCTTTACTTCATTTATAGCATCCCTTTGCTTTGATGTGCTTCACCATGAAGAGTCATAAGTAATATATGATTTCAAGCTTCATAAGTTGTAATCTTAAACAAAAATTCGCAGGCATCACGCTTCTACACTTAGAGTGGAGATGGGATACTCTCATATAATTTTTTTACTTTTTGAATAAATAGGCCCCAATCGTATCCATGCGATATTCGCATACCAATACCCGCTTCACGAAGCATTGCTCGCAGCTCAACATAATGCTCCTTATCCTCTGCCTCTAAAACCGCATGCTTATAAAGCTCATCTACAGGATATTGCGACAGCTTGCTATATAGCTTCTCCAGAACTGTTACATCTTCAGCAGAAGTCCAAAGCCACTTTCGGTTCGCATCAATGCCAAGATACAGAAGATCTACAATATTACTCAATTTATTGGTAACCAAATGCGGCGTTGACCAATTATTTTCCTCTTCAAAGGCAATAAGTCCCTCAAGCTCAACGAGCTTATACTGTATGTCAGCATAAATTGGCTTCTTCTTTGAAATATCCAAATTTACGATGCTCCAAACCAGAACAACTGCCAGCACTAGATTTAAAAAAAGTGAAGCTCTAAAAACCCACTTTCTCTTAGCATTCAGCGGCTGTCTCCTCCTCCAAAAACGATTGATTAAACAGAAAAAACCCTATAAAGGGCCTTTTCCAACAAAAATCTTCGAAACGGGCTAGTTATTCACCGTATGCAACTTCGCCTGACCACTGCAGCATACCGCCGCTGACATTAACCACTTTAAAGCCTTGAGCATGCAGAAAATCGCAAGCTTTACCGCTGCGTCCACCGCTCCGACAAATCAGAACAATGTCTTGCTCGCCTTGCTTAAACTCATTTATACGCTCCTGAAGCTCAGATAGCGGAATGCTGCGTGCTTCCTTAATATGGCCTTCTTGCCACTCATCCGCCTCACGAACATCAATCAAATTAATTGCTTTTCCTTCATTAAGCTGGCTTTCCAGCTCTGCTGCCGTTATTTCTGGATACATATCGTACTCATCCCTTCAAGCTTCGCTTGTTATTATTCACCTTTATACATTGTAGCGCGATGATTATTTAATGTCTACAATGCTGTAGGTTAAGGCAGCTGCTTGAACGTTTACAACCGAACAGCTGTGCCGCTTACAGCAACCATCAGCATTCCTTCGCGAACGACTTCATAATCAATATCGATCGCTACGATCGCGTTTGCACCCAGTCTTGAAGCTTGATTTTTCATTTCATCAATCGCTACATCACGTGCTTCCTTTAGCTTACTTTCGTATGCACCAGAGCGCCCTCCGACAATGTCCGTAATGGAAGCAAAAAAGTCCCGTACTACGTTGGCCCCCATAATGGCTTCACCTGTGACGACTCCTACATATTCCTGAATCGGGTGTCCTTCAATCGTTGGTGTAGTCGTAATTAGCATAGTTAGGCTCCTCTCGCTTCACAACAAAGCGTATCATAATGTTTGCTTCTATTACGATACAGCCGCGCCGTATGTTTCAACTATTTAGAATTAAGCTCATTCATTTCGAGATGAACTAGCTGATCAGAGCTTGTTTGAAAAGTAATGCTTACCCTTACGCCAAATTCCTTTGTATCCTTGCGCAGCCACAGCACAAAGGTCTCTACTGCTTGTCCTTCTTTCAATACTTTTCTGCCTTCATGCTTATAATCTATAATCGACGCATTGTGATATACCCTCGACGTTTCTTCAATGGCCAGCTTTCCCCATTTTCCGTAGGAGGGTTCTGCATATAACGCACTCTCGTCAGCAGTCCTCACCTCGGTGTGAGCTAAGCTCAGTAAAATAAATACAGCCTTCATTACAATATGACGCAGCAAATGGCCGACAACCTTTCTAGTTGATTGTTATACTATTAGCGTCACCTTCTTAGATTCGTCCTATTCATCCTGTTTCGCAGTAAGCTTATTCTTGATTACCCATAAATAAAGGTCAGCTTAATCCTGGTAAACCGTTAAGCCGACCTTATGAATAACTCTAGTATGCCAAGCTTCCTTCCAGGCGTGAGGGAGTGCGACAATGACCAACTGGTATTTGAATCAGGCTCGTTAAACCATGAGATTTCAGATCGTATATATGATTAATTAAGTTTGCATCAAATCCGAGCAGCGGTCGTCCTCCCATTTGACCAGCTGCAGCAGCGAGCAGTAAACGTTGAACGAGCATCCCCGCCTCCATTTGCTGGATTCTATAGCCTCGGTAGCCTAACTCAGCGAAATGATGCGAGAAATCCCCGACAACATGAAAGCAAAGCGGTACTTGAAACAAATTGACGTTGTGAAACGACATCGCTTCCTGCAATCTATGCCGGTGGTCTCCGGGACGTATCATTCGCAAAGCGTTAGCAGAGTCAACATGGTGATACGCGCCATTTGGAACACCATCAACACCAAATAAACAGCCATATAAGGATACGCGTGATGCTGGCTTAGGATGCTCACCGTCAAGATCATTTCGATAGTGGTAAGAGGTGGTAGCCTCCTGAAGCAGTGTTGACAGATTAGGTTGATTGACTGCGCGGAGCTCATAATCATTTTCAGGTGAATATCTTTTATGGCATGCAGCTGCAAACGGGTACGGCTTTCTGCTCGCCGCAGGCAGCCGATAAAGTGAAGCTTGTTCGTATGCTTCGATTTCCTTTGGCATTTGTTGAAACGCTTGTGTGCATTCCAGCATAGATGCTTCATTTATATGGATCAGCTTGGGATATTCCAGAATTTTCGCGGAGCTTACATAATGCTCGTGTTCAACAACGGCCAGCTTCTGAATTAGATCTTGCGCAGTAATAGGCTTCTGGTCCTCCCCCTCTTTCCTGAACCAATCTATTCCAGAGCTAGACGAGAGCGGAATCACGGCATAAGTGCTCTCCTCCTTTTCATTTAGCCCTAATAAATGGTTGACCGCACGATCAAGAAATTGAAAGTAGACCCCCGTCTCCATTCCGAATCGTTTGGCTACCTCTAGCAGTTGACCAAGGAGCAATCCAGCATCAAGCCCTTGCAGGCGATAGGAGAAATTACTGTATTTAAAATAATTTTTCCAAAACATCGTTGTCACCATCGCAACCCCGAAGCAAGCAGAGATGTCACAGCGATTGCCCAAAGCCTCGCTCACATACTCATCAAACTGACCCTCTCGCAGTAGAATTAAGCGATGGTGTGCCGCATCATAATGATAGACACCGTAGGGCAGCTCTTCCAGCTTCAAATAAATATAAAGCTCACTTGGATAGAGCCCGCCTCCTGATGGAACAAACCGCCGACATTGCTGCAGCGTGCTTCCCCAAGCCTCACCCGCATCCGGTCCAAATACAGATTGGCTTAACTGAGTTAGCCCGAAAGTAAACCATAAAAAATGACCTAGCTCTTGAAGCGATGGCGTGCAAGGTTCACGCTCACCCTCTAGCGTAAGCGGAACCTCTGCCGAGAGCGGAAAAGCAGGCAAACGCCGGTACAGCTTATACGGAAGCGGAGCGTCCGACCAATCCGCCTCCCAATCCGGAGGCTTGACTTTGTCTGTATCGTATTGCAATTGGTGCAAAAAAAGCTTTAAACTCATTCCGTCTCCCCTACTTTCTTTGCGTAAATTATGGGAACGGATGCGGGTGTAGATTAAGCTGCTCGGGCGTTAGCGGCTCATCCGTATAACCAAGCACTGCTGGTATTCTAAAAACTCTCTCCAAGCCTGATAAACGAATGAGATGATGCCCGAACGTCATCGGCAGCATCCCCGGAATCAACACTTTTACACAATGAAGGCCATTGCGGAGCGTTTCGGGTGTCGTCTGATTCACTACAATTACGTCCATCGCTAAATCCTTGAACGCTTGAATAAGTGAAGTTAATTCATCCGTCAAATCAGCATGATTAGCTTTTATTTTGAATGCCTCTTCAAAGCTTCGCGACGGACGTCCATTTTCCAGTAAAAAGCCCAACCGCTCCTCCGCCTGCTTTAAGCTGTACAGCATCGCATGATCATCCATTTGCCGAACGAGAAAAGGATCGTTCAGCATTTGCTCGAATTGTTCTCGATTCTCCTCTAACTTGTCGTTCAGCGAGAGCAGCATGCCAGCAAGCTCATGTATCGCTCCCTTAACCGCACGTACAGGGTCTGGATGGGCGCCTCCTGCGCATATCAGATTTGCACCTTTATCTGTCTTATTTTTTGCAATTGCCCATACACTCGGAATACCGTGCTCCATCGTCGAATTAAATAAATGCACATCGTAGCCAAAAACGTCACTTAATCGCTCAATCATCAGGCTTAATTCGAGATCATCAGCAGAATAAGGATCAAGTGGAGAAAGCTGCAGCTGTGCGTACCAGGTCAAAAGAAATGAATCACGCTCTACCACTTCCAATATGCCGTAAAATATAGCCTCCTCCAGACTGCCGCCTAATGCGCAGCCGTTGGAGGTTTCATATACAAAGCCATGTCCGCAGCCGGAGCTGTAATAAGCGAGCAGCTCTGGCACCAGAATCGGCCGCTCCTTCAAGAAAGAATAGCCCCATACCCAGTCGATAGCCTTATCCTTATCGAACGGTTGAAGTGGAAAATCAGGCCGCTCATACATCGACTTCTCATGCACGCCTACGAGAGTCGGGTCAAGCGCTAGCTCGCTTATATGGTTGAAGCTATCCTGCACGACTGTCCGCTTCTCGCGCGGCGACATGCCGCAATAGCGCTCCAATCCTTCCAGTATCGCCGTCATCTCGCTGTCCGCATAACTATGTGTTCGGCCAGCACAGCCCTCATCCCCCGAAAACAATGGCAAATTAATGCTAGAATCGGCAAAAGGAGACGAAAGATCGATCATTTTCCCATTCAAAAAGCCCATCCGCGGGTCCAAATATTGCTTAGCCAGCAGCCCTTTCAATTCCTCCATCGAACGACAACGGTAGCTGTTTTCATTAATTTTTGGACTTGATTGCAAGGTAAGCTGAGCAGCCTCTGCTGTATCGTCTGATATTCGACCACATACTGGGCAGAGCGGGTTTGGCAAAAAGAAATGAGAGGTACTGCTTAGCGATTGAAGATGGATAAATAGTATTCGATCTTCCGTCTGTACTCGCTCGCCAGCAAGCACTCTTCGAGCTTCCTCAGCCATTCGATGTGCCATATGGAGTAGACCTGTGCGCGAGGACCAGACATCTGGGAAGTCCCCTCCACGATTGTGCTGCTGAAGCTCCCACATCTCCTGTCTGTGCGTACCTGCCATTAAGCGCCGCAGATCTGCACATTGAGAGCAGCCTTCCTTCCCTGGAAAAACCAATGGCCCAATAATTCCCTCGCCAAACGAAACAAACCCGCGCAGCCAAGGGATACCTGCTTGTTGGAGAACTTCCTCTGCAAGCAAATGCTCATAAGAGTTGTCACCATCATTCAGTATTAGCGCAAGCTGGGCTCCTTTCGCAACCTCGGTAGTGAAATCCTTCTGACGAGCAATTTGGTGCGCATCAGACAATTCTCTGCAAACAAAATCAGCAAGCTGCCCCTCTCCAATAACTGCTATGATAGCACTCAATCTGCAGCCTCCCCTCGAAGCGACACGCCAAATACGCCTCCCAGCTCCTCCTTCAAAAATGCCTCCGATGCTAAATCAAATACATCAATCGTTTTGCCTGCGTCCTTCAACAGCCGCAGAGCGGCACGCAAAGGCTCATAGTGGTCTAGTGGATCGCTTACCGGCAAACATACCTTCACATCTGTCCTAACAGCTGTCACATTAACAGCAGACCTCACAGCTCCACTAGAATTACTGCTGCTATCCATAGCATTCTTATTCTGAATATCCAGCAGCGCTCGCTGCAGCGCCCTGCGAAGCGCCCGCGTTTGATCAAAGTCAACCTCACCGTACCAGCAGTCATGAACACCAACCCATGCAACTGGGAAACCAAATAGAGCTTCGCTATAGCCGATTGCGGGTGAATGCTTCATCGTATTCAATGTCCGTAAATAATAGCGGGTTTGCTCATCGTCTACTTGATCAAGCGTTATTAGCGAGACTGATGGTGTATCGTGCTCCAGCATAAGTCTTAGTGCTTCGAATAGACATTTTTGCAATCCTCGACTGATTCCTTCTGCGAAGGTTTCTCCCGCTCCAATGCCGACGAACCTCGTTAGGCTGCTGATAGCTGAATTAGGGTTCTCCTTTCGATTAGCTTCTAGCACTAAAGGCGACATTCGCGACATATAAGCCTCTATCCCGGCAAGCCCTGCTTCCTTTCGCGCCTCTTCATGGCTAATCCCATTGCAAATGATGACCGGCAGCAGCTCGCTCGGACCCGCTGATAATGGATCAGCCACCTGTACAGAGCATTGCGATAATGGCAGCTGCCGCAGCTCGCCCTCTTCCCAGCGATGAAAAATTCCGATTTCACTTGATGTTAAGCGGCTGAAATAAGGGATCAATCGGTTAGGATCACTGCTATTCGTTTGATTTTCAATTAGCTGTTCGAAATCCTCTATCCTATGGATAGTTGGAATACCAGCTGCAAGAGGATGAGGAAGAAAGGGATGCCAGTTGCCTTCCAAGGTTTCCAAATTCAACAGAAATATTTTGTTGTACAGCTCTGATACCGCCACCTCCGCAGCCGTCTTTAACCATTCGAAAACGATGACGTTCGCGAGCATCGCTTCTGCCGTAGAAGATACAGTATGAAGGGTGGAAACTTTATGGATAGCGGAATGATGAATTCTTCGTCTAGCGGATTCCCAGCAGCCCCGAGAATTCGGGTGCACGAGCGGTCCTGCAATCCCTGCCTGCTTCATAATTAAGGCAGGCAGCAGTATTTTATTTTCATCTCTGCACGCTTGATGGAGAGCCTTTAATTCCGCTTCTTCTGATTCATGGGAAACAAAAAATACGACATCGAATGGCTCAATCACCTTTCGCCAACCCACGACACCATCCTCCGTTACATGAATCTCGTCCAATTTAACAAGTGGATCTGTTAAGCGGGCATACTCTTCCAGTTCCAAAATTCGTTTTCGATTCGTAGATTCCGGGTTTGTTATAACCATTTGAATTTGCGGCATTCCTGACTCCAATAATGATTTCATTAACGACACCATAAAAGAGCCGGCCCCAATGGCGAGAACGCGCGATTGTCGAAAAAGCTGAAATCGATATGCGCCCGATCCTTCAAAGCTGTCTAAAAATTCAATTTGGGAAGCAAATTTCTGTTGAACGCTTTCTTTCAGTTGATGCGGATGATCACGGCTTACGTCCCGTACAAAACCGTTCGTGAACAAAACCTCTGCAATCTCATATACCCTCTCTTGATATTGTTCAGGAAGTCCATTCGTTACTTCCTGCAACGAATGCTCACCGTTAAATATCGGCATAAGCTTTTCTATCCATTGATTAATGGAGATGCCTTCCATTCGAAACGAGCTCATATTGTTCCTGAAATAGACGCTTCCATCTGAGCTGGGGAGAAAAAACGTATCCCCTTTCACCTTTAGCCGCATAGAAGGATCCAACTTTCATTCCTCCTTATCGAAAATAGTGACAATCCGTATCGCATCGCCTTTATTACATTATGTAGCGCTATTTGTCCGTCATGCCAATGGATATATAGAAAGACCCCTGACAGCGAATTCGCTGCAGAGGCCTTATTAGAATATTCGTCATTTCTCCCTTTATCTACTGACTAGCGGCAGCGGGCACAACCGCCACATCTAGCGCAGCCTCCACATCGCGCACATCCGCCGCCGCATCTAGCGCAACCGCCACAGCCGCCGCAGGAACAAAATCCAATACAGAAACCGATACAGAAGCCAATACAAAATCCGGCACATAGACGTGCTTGGCTCGGATCCATTTGTCCCTGCCCCGAATTTGGCGTCACGCCGCTCGATTTGTAAGGATCAATGTTTAGATTTTGCAGCTCATTTTTAAATTCATCCATTGCATTAGCCTCCAGTAGGTGTTCATGATTTTATCAACGATTAGACAAAAATGAACATCTATCGATAAAGCCGATTGGACTAGTCTAATGTCGTTGATCATGTATGACTTATAGGTATGAATTTACCTCCGCTAGTGTGCCTGTTTCATTTGGCTAGCCCTACTTTCCTATATTACAAAAAGAGACCGCCTCCTTGGTCAATGACCTTGGAGACAGCCTCTTCATTCCTTAAATATCTGCAATACTGTAATCCTTATTCTACTACACGGGTTTTACGTTTGCGGTTTAGGAACTCGTATACGATTGGTACGATGATTAGCGTAAGCAGCGTCGAGCTCGTCAATCCGCCGATTACGGTAACCGCCATTCCTTTGGAGATCAGTCCGCCAGACTCAAATCCGAAGGCTAGAGGAAGCAACGCCCCTACTGTCGCAATAGCCGTCATCAGAATCGGACGAAGACGAGTACCAGCCGCCTCAAGCAAGGCTTCCCGTACAGATAATCCTTCTTTCTCCTTCTGAATCACACGATCGACGAGTACGATCGCGTTTGTGACGACAATACCAATCAACATTAGCGCACCAATCATTGCCGTTACACTTAATGTTTCGCCTGCAATAAGCAGACCGAGCAGTGCTCCGATAATGGTGAAAGGCAACGAGAACAAGATAGCAAATGGCGTTAACGCTCCGCCAAAAGTTATAACAAGCACGAGATATACGACTGCAATTGCTGCAAGCATTGCTAATCCAAGCTGAGTAAATGATTCGTTAATTTGCTCGGTTACGCCGCCCATCTCAATGTCAACACCCGAAGGAAGATCCGTAGCATCAATCAATTTTTGGATTTCAGCTGACACTTTACCGATATCGGATGCTGTTACATCGGCAGAAACCTCTGCATATACGCGGTCATCACGTCGTGTGATCGTATTTGGCGATTCGCCTTCCTCGATCGTTACCACATCTTTTAATGCCACCTCTACTCCAAGTGGAGAGGCAATCATCACATTTTCCAAATCAGCTTTACTCGTATAGGTTTTTGTCTCAACCTTTACATAGACGTTAAATTGTTCGCCGTCCTTCTCGATCGTTGTAAGCACAGGACGCTCACGAGCTGGACTCAGCGCCATTGCAATTTGACCAGCAGTTAGACCATTTTGACTTAGCTTCTCTTGATTAGCTACTAGTCGATATTGCTCATAAGTCTCAGACATGCTGGAACCAATGTTTTTCAAATTTTTGTTGTCAGCAAGCTTAATCAACAAGTCATCGACAACGGGCTTAAGCGACTTCATATCCGAACCGAATACGAGCATGGACACGCCCGAACCGCCAAGTCCGCCGCCAGTAACGTCAAGCTCCTTCCATTCTCCGGCTCCGCCTAGCTCCTGCAAGAGCGGTACAAGCTTTTCTTTCTCTTCAGTAAATCCTTTAAAATCTTCTTCATAGCTCAAATTGAACAATGCTTGCTTTGAAGCACCTGGACTAAACGGATTTTGCCCGCCGACTGCGTATTGTACAACGATAACACCTTCACGCTCCAGCAGCTTCTCCTCTGCCTCAAGCGCCATCTTCTCGACTTGCTCAAGCGTTTCTCCCGGAGCTGGGTTGTAGGAAATAACAGCCATTTTTTGCTCATCGCCTGAGATAAAGCTAGTGCCAATGACAGGAATGAGGAACAAGCTTCCTACTAATAAGACACACGCCAGACCAAAGGTAACTAGCTTGTGGTTAAGTGACCATTTCAGTACGCCCTTGTACCACTCAGCCAAGCGGCTTCGTTTCTCATGATGAGCCTTCCCAGGCTTCATCCCTTTGCGGAACATCATATGTGCCAGCATTGGAACGACTGTAATAGCGACCAATAGTGATGCAAGAAGCGCAAACACGATCGTTAAGGCGAACGGAAGGAAAATTTCACCAATCATGCCTGACACGAGCGCCAAAGGCAGGAATACCGCAATCGTTACGATTGTCGATGCTAGTATCGGAACGAACATTTCTTTTGTTGCGTCAAGAATGAGCTCTTTGCCCTTGAGTTTCTCTGTGGGGAGAGACATTCGGCGATACACGTTTTCTATGACAACGATGGAATCATCAATTACACGCCCGATCGCAACGGTCATCGCACCAAGTGTCATAATGTTCAGCGTAATATCCATCTGACCTAATATCAACAGCGCGATAAGGATCGATAACGGAATCGATACGACAGCTATAATGGTTGAACGAATGTCACGCAAGAAAATCATAATAATAATTACCGCAAACAACGCACCGATGATTGCTTTACTTATCATCGTGTGAACTGAATCCTCGATCGGCTTGCCCTGATCTAGCGTAGTAACGAAGCTTAATCCGCTGCTTTTGCTCTCAAGCTCATCGATTTCAGCTTTTACATTATTTACAACATCGACCGTATTTGAATCTGCTGATTTGACTATATTCAAACCAATTGCAAATTTCCCATTCGTACGGGAGACGGATTCTGCTTTGCCAATGATGCTGATATCAGCAAGATCACTAAGCTTGACTCCTGGTACGATGATCATATTTTTAAGATCATCCTCGCTGGAAATGTTTCCGTCTACGAGGATCGCCTTCTCTGAATCTCCAAATTCATAAATGCCAAGAGGTACAGATATCGCAGAGGCTTGTATCATGCCTTTAACCATATCCTCAGTTATGCCCATTTCTTTCATCTTGTCGGATTTAAACGCAAGCTCGCCTTCTTTTACGTTTTGTCCAGAAATCTGAACGCTCGCTACACCTTCAATGCCTTGCAAGCGCGGCAAAATATTATCCTGCAGTTCCTGTGTTAACTGCTCCAAATCCATATTGTCGTTAGACACGCTTAGCGCCAGCACTGGGAAAGCATTTAAGCTGATTCTCGATACGGAAGGCGTCTGCACCCCCGCAGGAAGCGATAGCTCATTAAGTACACTTTGCACTTCCGCAGCTGCTTTCTCCATATCCGTTTTATACGTATACTCAATGACTACCGATGAAGCATTTTCATAGGACGTCGAGCTGATCACATTTACACCTTTAAGATTACGTGTACGCTGCTCGATTGGCTTCGTAACTTTTTCCATAATGTCTTCAGGAGGTGCGCCTGGATATATCGTCGTTACGCTCACAATGGGAATGGTGATATCGGGCAATGTTTCCATTTTCATATTCAATCCTGAATAAAGTCCCGCAAATAATACAATCAACGTCAAAATCCATAAAGCAAATTTGTTATTCAGAGAAAACCGTATAATGCTTTTCAATTTCTTCCACTCCTCGTCTTCTATCTAAACTTTAAAGCGATAGCCTACTCCCCAAATCGTCTCGATATATTGGGGTTTAGACGGGTCATGCTCTATTTTTTCGCGCAGCCTCCGAATATGTACCGTTACCGTAGCTGCGTCACCGTTTGAATCCATCCCCCATATGCGCTCGAATAGCTCTTCTTTTTCAAAAACTCGGTTCGGATGCGAAGCGAGCAATAAAAGCAGCTCATATTCCTTTGAGGTGAGCATCGCCTCCTTATCATGGATCATCACTCTGCGAGACGGCTTGTCTATAAATAATCCTCGAATGCGAACCTGATCTCCACGTTCCGATTTATCCATAGTTAACCGCTCATAACGCGCCAAATGTGCTTTTACACGTGCTACCAGCTCACTTGGACTGAACGGCTTCGTCATGTAGTCATCCGCACCTAGGCCGAGACCTCTAATTTTATCAATATCTTCCTTTTTGGCAGTAACCAATAATATTGGAATGTTAACCTTCTGCCTAATTTGCCGACAAATCTCAAAACCATCGATCTTCGGAAGCATCACATCTAAAATAATGAGATCAAATTTTCCTTCCAACGCTTTCTCAAGGCCAATGTCGCCTCTCCCTTCGATTTGCACAGCAAAACCGTGGCTCTCCAAGTAATCGCGTTCCAGCTCGGCAATGGCTTTCTCATCTTCAATAATCAGTATGTTGCTCATGCACATCCACCGTTTTGGCAGCTACCGATTGGGGAAGCTTCAGACAGAATCTGGCACCGCCATGCTCTGCATTTTCCGCCCATACGATACCGCCATGCCCTTCAATAATTTGTTTGACAATCGCAAGCCCCAGTCCACTCCCGCCTGTTTCCAGGTTGCGCGATTGCTCCGCACGATAAAAACGATCGAAAATATAGGGCAGATCGTCTTCTTCAATTCCAGGACCTGTGTCTTCGATTTCCACCAAGATAAATGCCCCCTGTTCCTTTACGCTTACCTTAATATCTTGGGAGTCACTCCCCGTGTTGTCTCCCATATATTTGACACAGTTATTCAAAATATTAGTTAATACACGGCTAAGCTTATCGGGGTCTGCAGCAATTAAGAGCGGTTTCGCATCTGAACTGGAATAATGCAGCGCAACTCCCGACTTATCCAAATCAAATCGCTGCTCTTCCAAAAAATGCTCCAAATAACGAGTAATATCAATCTCTTTAAAATCAAAGGCAACCTTATGGAGATCAAGCTTCGAAAATAGAAACAGCTCATCAATTAATTGATCCATATCCGTAGCTTTGCGATAGATGGTTTCCATATAGCGCCTTCGCTTCTCATCCGTATTGGCGATGCCATCCATAATGCCTTCCACATAACCTTTGATAGCCGAAATCGGTGTTTTCAAATCATGTGAAATATGCGAAAGCAGCATTTTACGGTTCTCATCATATTGAAGGCTTTGATCAATAGAATGCTTTAATCTTACTCGCATATCCTCGAAAGCGTTGCTAAGCTGTCCGATTTCCCCCTTCGTCGTTGCTACGACTTTATGAGATAAATCACCATCCTTAATTTGCAGCGCAGCCGCTTCCAGCCTTTTTATTGGTTTTATTATGCTTCTAGAAACGAAATAAGTAAGCAGCAAGCTCGTCAAACCAATAAAGGTCAAGGAAAAGGCAGCCGACACTGGTCTCCAATAAATCGGCACTGTATCGTTGCGTCTGAACAGAACCATCGTTCCTGTGCTTCCATCTGGATAATTAAAAACTGTCTTGAATGTTTCAAAATGATACTTTCGAAAAGTAACCTTAGCTGGAGGCTGGTCCAACAATTTTTGCCAGTCTTCACCTGGAGCTGCTTCCTCCAAAAAAGGAGCAACCGCAATTACTACCCCATTCTTTGAGATGACATGCCCTGCCCACAGCTCTCCCAGCCTCTTTTGGATATCGTTCAGATATGCTTCATCCTCCAGCTTTCCAGTGTCATTTTGCAGTACATAAGAAAGCTCGCCATACACTAGAGCTTGACGATAAGGCTCGTTGTGTTCTTTATCAAAATATTGGCGAATGTCCTCAATTCCGCCTGCAAAAAAAATGAACACCATAAAAGTAATCATTAGAATAAACGGTACAAACACCATGGCCAAGTAAGACATATACAGCTTCACTCGAATGGACACTCCGGTTCACGCCTCACTGATCGTTAATTGTTGTGTCTAGGTTTCATCATAACGGGTATTTCTAAACGAATTTGTAACCAATTATTACAAAACTATTACGATTGGCTTCAAGATTGCCGAAAAGGCATCTTTTTATTTATTAATAGCATAAATTATTAATTACATTAATTTAAAGGGACTGTCATTTTTTCGCACCAAAAATGCACTCACACTAAGGATAATCGCTAATACCCCATTGTATACAACCCAAATTGCAATTGAAAACTCCGAATGAAGAGACCAAAGCTTATAGACAACAATAAACAGAACAAGCACGAATAAAATCAATACGGCTCGTTTTGTTTGATGCGCCTTTTTGGCGGAATGAAGCATTGCTGCTAGATAAACGCCAAACAAAACCGAGGTTATCGGAGCAACCGCCCAAATGCTGATGGAAAAGATATGGTCTGAGAATAAAAGCTTTCCCAAAAACATAGCGAGCGCAGCAAAGAAAAGCAGTCCCCACAGCTTTCTAGATGAGCTATGCATCCTTATGCCGCTTGACTGCTTTCTCTGTTTTTTCTTCCATGCAAAATAATGATTCAATCCATAAATCCCTGCTGCCGCGAAGCCTGAGAGGGTGAGAAAATGCTGAAGGATATGATAGAGCTCATCACCTATTATTATTTTTTGCAAAAAAGGAATTCGTTGTACGAACCAGCCGCTGCTATGCGTAAAATGATCTACAAATACATGAGTTAAAAAACCAATGATTACTGATAAAATAAAACGCATCCATTCTTGCCATGTGGCTAGAGACCAAGGACGGTTCAAATAAGCAGCATATGGCTTCATTGAACCGATATCTGGAAGCAACTCCGGCAGTGCCGGCTTCACAATGCGGTGGAAGACTAATGAAAAAGCAATGCACGCAGGCAGCACAAGCAATAGTAAACCTAATACGGAATGTCCGATGCTTCGAAACGGCTGCATAGAGACAAAATATTCGAAATCCGGTGACATGCTGCCTAGAATCAAACCCGTTAAGCTCAAGCTTGGGATGATCTTCTTTAGCGGTGCAGCGAACAAGGGATGGGCAAAGGTATGCGGCATCGGTTCTGAAACAGCTCCTTCTATTCGCTTAGTGATCCGAACTTAGGCAGCGGCCATATGCGAAAAACAGCTTTTCCTTCAATACTAGATCTAGAAATCGGACCGATTGCCCGGCTATCAAAGCTATGCTCTCGATTATCGCCCATAACGAATAGCTGTCCTTCCTTTACTGTAAAAGGAATCGGTATGCTGCCGGCAAACGTTTGGCCTTTAACATAATCCTCATTGATAGCTTCTCCGTTTAAGAAAACCTGTCCATTTTGGATATCAATGACGTCCCCTGGCAATCCAACCACTCGTTTAATAAGACGCAAGTCGCTTTCTGGTCCATTAATAATGACAATATCTCCATGTCGCGGCTCGTGAAAATGATAGGACCACTTGTCCTCGATTAAACGTTGGCCGGCTACAAGTGTATTTTGCATAGAGACGTTTTGGACCTCGGATTGCGCGTACACATAATTCTGAAACAGCAGTGCTACAGCCATTGCTATGCCCAGCGACACTGTCCATTCCTTTATTTCTTTTAGCCAGCTCTTTCGTTTGCGATTTTCTAATTGCATTGCATTCACCTCATCAAAATATAATTAGCGGTTAGAAATTGTAAAAAGTCCATTGTTTAATACGGCTGCAGCTGGACATGGTTTCCAAATTAGCTTGGAAATTAGGAAGTGACAACCGAAGGCGGCATGCGCTAAAGTGGTAACGAGAGGAGTTTTCCATAACTATGAATCCCACATCCGCTTCCCAACGATTGCTGTTTACTGCCATTACCATTTTATACTGGACGTCTATGTTTGTATATGTTCCTACCTTATCCCCCTATTTAAGTGATCGGGGCTTCTCCCTGTCTCTTATTGGGATCGTTTTGGGAAGCTACGGCTTCGTTCAGATGCTCGTTCGTTTTCCGCTCGGAATTCTGTCGGATCGTTTCGGCAAACGCAAGCCGTTTATTGTGCTCGGAATGCTGGCCGGCGGAGTCAGCTGCATGCTGTTTCTTATTCCCGGCTTATGGATATGGCCGCTGGCAGGCAGAATGATGGCTGGAATATGCGCCTCTACCTGGGTAGCCTTTACGGTGCTTTATGCCAGTTATTTTGGCGCAGGGCAGACCGGACGCGCCATGGGCAACATTAGTGTGATGACTGTCATTGGTCAAATGATCGGCATGCTCCTCAGCGGCTGGCTTACGGACGGCTTTCATGTGAATGCTCCGTTTGTTTTTGGCGCTGTCATTGCGTTTATCGGCTTGCTGCTTGCGCTTATGCTTAAAGAACCGATAGCAGCACAACGCGATCAGCCCGGCATGTCGTTTACAATGATTAAAAATGTCGTGCGAACCAAAACACTGCTGCAAGTTTCACTGCTCTCCATTCTCGCACATGGCATTCTCTTTATTACGATGTTTGGCTTTACACCGCTCAAAGCAGCAGAAATGGGCTCCAGTGGCTTACAGCTCACCTTGCTCGTATTCGCTTTTATGCTGCCGTATGCCATCTCCTCTCTTGTAACAGCAAGATGGTTCACTCCTCGCTTCGGGTATTGGGGTACGATTGGAGCTGGATTTTTACTCAGTGCGATATGCACGGGGGCTATGGCGTTATCCAGCTCATTTGAGATGCTAATCGCAACGCAAGCGATAAATGGCTTTGCTCAAGGGCTGCATATTCCGTTATTGCTCGGACTAGCTATTCGAGATGTGGAGCTTGCAGGACGTGCAACGGCTATGGGCTTGTATCAGGCTTTATACGCTATAGGAATGTTCTCCGGACCGTTCCTTGCTGGATGGCTTAATGATGGCTGGGGGCTTAATGGCGGCTTTGTATTCGGCTTATTGCTTGGAGTAATCGCATTCGGTTTTGTTATCGTCTGGGCGATGAAGGAGCGCAAACCTGCTGTTAAGCTGGTGAAGACATATGCAGAGGAGCACCGCGGATGATGAGACCACAGCTTGTCCTTGATATTGGAGGCGTTCTTGCAACTAATTTATCCCCGCTCCTCTGGCAGCTTTTAGCCGCTGAAGCAGCTGTTTCAGAAGATACACTATATTTTCAATACAAGCAGGAAATCAGCGAGCAGCTTTGGACTGGACATATATCTGAAGCACAGTTTTGGAAATGGATTACTGCTTATGCACCATCGTTAACGATGAAGCAAGCGAAAGCGATAATAGAACAAAGTTTGCGGCCGTTGCCAGCACTTGAGAAAATAGCCGAATGGAGTGTACATGCAGATATTCATCTGCTAAGCAATCATCTGAGCGCTTGGGTGGAACCGATCGTTCTGCCGATCAAGCCTTATTTGAAAAGCGTTACGATTTCCAGCGAGGCGGCTCTCAAAAAGCCGGATCGTGCTATTTTCACAAGGTTGGCTGCGCAGCTCCCACAGTCAAGCTATGTATTATTCATCGATGACCAGAACAAAAACATTGAACAAGCAGCGTCGCTCGGATGGCATACGCTGCTTGCCGATGAGTCTGGCGGGTGGATTTCGCTCGTTCACACCCTCCTACAGAAAGCTGGCGAGCAAGAACAGTGTTAGCCCGCTTGCCCCGGCAATGCTGAGCAAACAAGCATCATAGCGGCCAAATGCCAGGCGAAAGGCGTAGGTTGGTTTTCGCTTCGTGTAGCCAAACCCCCGCGCTTCCAAGGCATCTGCCATTTGCTCCGCAAGGCGCAGAATAGATCGAACGTATGGAATCAGCACCGATAATAAATGATTGAAGGGTACTGTTCGAAGCGGTGTAATTGCCTTCCCTCTTGCATGAGCAAGCTTTGCGAAGCGCTCCCACTCTCCGGTTAGCAGCGGGATAAACCGAAAAATAAGGGTAACAATTAGTGCGAAGGAGTGAATAGGCACTCTAAATCTTCCAAGCCAGCCAAAGGTCTGCTCAATAGAGCGCTGGAGCCGATACGGCGTCATCAGCTTAAGCAGCGGCATGCCAAGGAGCATAATCAACAGCAGCTTGCCAAACCGAAGCACGATCGGCCAAGCTTTAGCCCATTCGAAGGCAATAGGAGCAAAGCTAATTCCTCCAATAATGCAAAACATAATAATCATGATCGTATACGCGCGTATTACGCGAGCCCAAGGCCATATGAGTGTTCGCAAAGGGATGATCAACAGCAGTGTGGCTGAAGCAGCAAGCAGCAGCTCCACTGCTGTTTTTTGTGTTAATATGCTGGCTGCCAAAATTAGATAAGCGAGCACCAGCGCCCGTGGATCAAAACGATCAGCGCGGAGCCATTCGGATTTCACCGTCTGTGTGTTCGCTTGCGTGAGCTCCTTCGCGCCAGCATCCTCCTGAGTCGGAGTCGCTTCCTGTACCGCTACGTTCGCAGGCTCTATGCTGCTGCCCGCGGTGCGATCCGCCGCTCGCCGCCGCAGCTCCGCTGCCAGCCCCGCCGCTACCTCGCGCGGCGCTGGCCACGGCGCCCCGTCGCTTGGCGCCGGCTCCTGCGGCGGCAAAGCCGCCTCAGCGCGCAGCTGCGCCAGCACGCGAAGCGCCTGCGGCGCAGCTGCGGCATGCGCGATCGCCGCCGCAGGAGCCGCTGCGCGGACCGTGCCGCCGCTGACCACGGCGACCGCGTCCGCCAGCGGCAGCAGCGCGTCGAGGTCGTGCGTGGCAACGACCGCTCCGCGCCCCGCCGCCCTGTGCGCCTCAAGCACCGCGCACAGGCGGCGTATACCGACAGCGTCTAACCCCGCTGTCGGCTCGTCGAGCAGCAGCCATTCCGGTTCACACGCCAGCAGGCAGGCGAGTGAAAGCCGTCGCTGCTGCCCGCCGCTAAGCGTCCACGGATCTTGCGTCAGCACCTCCTGCGGCAGTCCTGCCTCGGAGAGCGCCCGCTCCATCCGCTCCTGAGCGAGCTCGCCTTCCACGCCATAGGGCTTCAGCGAATATAGAAATTCCTCCCTAACGGTGGATGCAAACCACTGCGATTCCGAGCTTTGCATCGCTAAGCCCAGCTTTAATGCGGCGCTGCGATTCAGCCGATCTTTACGTTTATGCACCATCCACAGCGGATCTCCGCCAAGTGAAATATCGCCTGACTCCATCATTCGAATTCCTGCCATCGTCTCCAGCAGCGTCGATTTCCCCGCTCCGTTTCGCCCGATGAGCAGCGTAATTTCACCTGCTTTAAAAGTGTGACTGACACGCTTAAGCAGCTGCCTCTTATCCGCACTGCTTCCTGCATAAACATTAACTTCTTGCAGCTGCCAATCAGCGCCCATACTGCTTCACCGCCTTTGCCAGCAGCTCTGCCGTGAATGGAAATGGCGACAGCTGCACACCTTGCTCCTGAAGCTCCCATGCCACCTGCGCTGCATAGGGGGCCTCGAAGCAAAGCCGCTCGCATATGCTGTCCTTCTGAAGTGGAGCTGTTCTAGCAAACCAAGTCTCCGCTTGTCCGTCAAATACGATTGCTCCTTCATCCATAGCAATGATTCGATCAGCCTCTTGCAGCTCCTCCAGCTTCTGTGTAATCCATATAACCGTTACACCGCTCTTATGCAGTCCTCTTACTTGCTCCATCACAGAGCTCGAAGCTTCTGGGTCCAGCATAGCAGTCACCTCGTCGAGAACGAGCAATGGAGAGCTCATTGCGATGCAGCCAGCAATCGCAACCAGCTGCTTCTGTCCTCCCGATAACGTTTCGATGGACTGATGAAGCCGCTCGCCCATGCCTACGCTTCGCAGAGCCAGCTCCGCCTTCAACGGAATTTCATCGCCTGGAAGCTCATTCTGTTCAAGCATCAGCACAACATCCTCCCACGGCGTCGCGCCAATCATCCCTGCCTCTGGCTGCTGCATGACGATAGGAAGCGGCCTTCCCTTCGCTGCTGTCTGTATATTTCTGATCACTTGTCCTGCAGCGCCAGCTACACGATAGCCCGCGGCTACTTTAGCAACGGTACTCTTCCCGCTTCCATTGCGGCCAAGCAGCGTTATCCATTCGCCTTGATGTATCGTAATAGAAACGTCTTTAACAATCGCCCTGCGCATCTGACCTTCTAACATAATCGGCGGCGCAACCGTAATTTTCTTCATTTCAATTTGAATCGCTTGTTCCAAAAAAATTTCACCCAACCTCTTCCCCAAAACGTTTGGCTATGCTACAATTCGATTTGTTAACCTAATAATAATATAAATGGTTAACAATAAAATCGCAACTACATAAAGGAGTCGTTTTTCTATGCAAAGCAATAATATTCGTTCTCTAGTGTTCATTGCCTTATTCGCAGCATTGTTTATCGTCATGAGCGCAGTGACCATTAAGCTCGGAGGCTCGTTCGTCCCGATTACGCTTCAAACCTTAGGTGTTGTCCTAGCAGGATTATTTTTGACGCCGCGCAATGCGTTTCTCAGTATCTTCATCGTTATACTGCTCACCGCCTTCGGCTTGCCGCTATTTAGCGGGCAAGGCGGAATTTCGACTTTAACAGGTGCTACCGCAGGCTTTATCTTTGCTTTCCCCTTCTGTGCGCTTCTAGTCAGTTTAGCAGTAGGCGCATACCTTCGCGGCAGCAGTATTAAGCAAAATAAAGTGCTTTCGTTTATCGTATTCTTCCTTATATTCGAGCTATTCAGTTCCTTATGCGCTTATATTCCAGGCATTCCATGGCTCATGCACGCACTCGACTTTTCATTTCAGAAAGCGATGGTCGTCGGGTTTTATCCATTTATTATCGGCGACGCGTTAAAATCGCTGGTCGGCACGATTTTAGCCATCTCCTTAACACCTTACATCGTCCACATTCGCTCGTCAACCGCTAGCAGCAAAACACAAGACTCGATTTATCAAGCGTAGTTCTACTTTAAAAACCACGTGCACCTCTGCATGTTTACAGCCGAGGCATACGTGGTTTTTTATTTAACTTATCCTTTATCCACTTCATTTCCCTATTGTCCATAAGCTTCTTGTAATCAATTAATGTATGTATCACTCAGTTAGATAAGTGGAACTAAATAAATCGGCTATTAAAACCTAACACTAAAGCGATCCATAATGGAAGTTGTAGTTTTCTTTATTTCAACCATAAACTGCCCGACTTTCTTACGAATTTCGGTTACGATATGATAAAACAAGTAGTTGATTACATCAGCTATCCTGCACGTATGCATTAGAATAGACTGATTTCGGCTTAAGATACACCTGTAAGGCTCTCTATAGTGCAGCGGTGCAATATAGACAAGCAGGAGCTCGAAAAACCAGGTGCTATCCTGCAAAGTGCAGGATAGCGCCATAGTTGGTTAGTTGGAGAGCATGTTGGAGGACGGGTTAGAGGGTTAGCTGGAGGGCTAGTTCTAAGATAGTTGTACATTCACTCCGAGCACGAACCTCAGCCTCACCGAACGGCCTATCCTGCACATTTGCACTAACTTCGTGCTTTTCAGCCTCACCGAACGGCCTATCCTGCACATTTGCATTAGAATAGACAGATTTCGGCTCAAGACACATCTGTAAGGCTCTCTATATTGCGTGAGTGCAACATAGTCACGTTAGGGCTCGAAAAACTACCTTCTATCCTGCTAAAGTGCAGGATAGGTGAGTAATTAAAAACTAAATAACTAATGGACCACGGATCGTTGTGAAGCTAAACCAGCTAAGTTGCTTAAATCAGGCTTTTAAGAAGAACCGACTGCGTCCTACTTGACTACGGAAAAGAATTTCCTCTAAAAAAAGCCGAATTTCAAGCTGCAGCCTAAAATAGGCTGCAATGAAATTCGGCTTTTCTATATGCATATGAATAATCAGCAGCCAAAAATATCTTAGTCGCTGCATTCCTCAGGAGCAGGCTCAGAAGCATCCTCTACATTGATTTTCTCCGATACGGTGTCCCGTACAATAGAGATAACCAGCTGCAGCAAATAATTGATATCCGTTTGGCTCTGTTGGAATTCATTGACGATTGGAATGCCTTCAAGCTCCTCTTGCAGCGTTTCCATCTCGCCCTCGATTTTCTTCACCATATCAGCGTTTTTGAAAGTCGTTTCAAATGCGACAACTTCCTTTTGCTTCTTCTTGATCTTCGTAATCAGCTGCTGTACACGCTCATTGCCATTGATCTGCAGCTCTGCGCGGCGATAGTGCTGAACTTCCTCTGAAGTAAAAATCAGATCAGCCAGCTCCTTCGCTTTCTTGGAAATATCCTCGCGAACGATAAGATCGCGTGTGTGGAAGCTAGGAATTCCACAGCCCTCGCCATGCTCATGATCGTGGTCACAAAGCTCGGCTTGATTTTCTGCTATATGCTGCTCTGACATTTCTCATCTCTCCTATTTATCCGTTAACTACGGTTTCAATTGTGCTTTGCTCTAGTGGTTCTGCTTTAATATACCAGGTTTGGGCTTCGGTTACCTTGGCCATAATAAATTTGCCAATCCAATCCTTAGACCCTTCCAAATGCACTAATTTATTGGTGCGCGTCCGTCCAGAAAGGAAGTTCGCATTATTTTTACTCTCGCCCTCAATAAGCACCTCAACGACTTGTCCTAGCAGCTGCTCATTCTTTTCTCTTGCATTCGCAGCTAGCTGTGCGTTCAAGCGCTGCAGACGAGCCTTCTTCACCTCTAGCGGCACATTGTCTTCCATACTTGCAGCAGGCGTCCCCTCACGTGGAGAGTATAAGAAGGTATAGGCAGAATCAAAGCCTACTTCCTGCACGAGAGTCATCGTATCCTCGAACTGCTCATCCGTTTCGCCTGGAAATCCAACGATAATATCCGAGGTCAGCATAGCATTCGGGATTGCCTTTTTAATTTTTCCAACCAGCTCTAAGTAAGCTTCCCTTGTGTACTTGCGGCTCATTCTCTTCAATATCTCCGTGCTTCCAGACTGTACTGGCAAATGGATATGCTCTACCAAATTACCGCCCGTTCCTAGCACTTCAATCAGATGATCGTCAAAATCCCGCGGATGGCTCGTCATAAACCGAACACGCGGAATGTCGATTTTGGACATGTCTTGCATAAGATCGCCGAAACGATACTCTATGTCTTCAAAATCTTTGCCGTAAGCGTTAACGTTCTGGCCTAGCAGCGTAATTTCCTTAAACCCTTGTCTAGCGAGCTCACGCACCTCAGCGATAACATCCTCCGGCCGTCTGCTGCGCTCCTTGCCCCTTGTATACGGAACAATGCAATACGTACAGAACTTATCGCAGCCATACATAATATTAACCCAGGCGCGCATTCCTTCGCGTTTCTTGGGCATGTTCTCGATGATGTCGCCTTCCTTGGACCATACCTCTACAACCAGCTCTTTGCTGAAATAGGCATTTTGCAGCAAGAAAGGCAGCCTGTGTATATTATGCGTACCAAAGATCATATCAACGAAAGCATGCTTTTGCAAAATTCGTCCGACAACAGACTCCTCTTGCGACATGCAGCCGCAAACACCGAGCAGCAGGTCAGGCTTCTCCGTCTTTAGCGCCTTCAGATGTCCAAGCTCGCCAAACACCTTGTCCTCCGCATTCTCACGGATTGCGCAAGTATTAAGCAAAATAACATCTGCAAGCTGACGATCCTCTGTAGCTGTATAGCCCATTTCCTCGAACATGCCCTTCATAACCTCGGTGTCATGCTCGTTCATTTGGCAGCCGTACGTTTGGATCAAATAATGCTTGCCAATGCCCATCGTCCGAAGCTCATCCGGAATAGCGAAATTATAATGAACCTCAATATCCTCTTTGCCGCGCTTCTTCTCATCCTTGTGGCTCGGTGCCGCATTTATATTGACGATCCTTCCTTTAATGCGGTAGGTCGTTGAATTCTCATCCTGATCAATTACTTTTGCATCGCTAAAATCAAAATATTTGGAATAATCCTTTAGCTGGCCTTGCTTACTGTCTGTAGCGAGCTGCTTACTATCCTTCATCAATGCCGATTCACTTCCTTATGGTACATATAGGTGGTGTTCATAGAGCCCAATTCAGTATTATACCAGTTAACGGAATAATGGGTCAATAAAGGTCCTGCAAAACCGATCCTGAATCTCTTCACAACTATAGCCCATCACATAGCGGAGATGCCTAAACGTGTGCGGTGATTGTACGGATATAAATGAATGAGCCGTATAATTGGGATCGATAGACTGAATATATTCAGTATCTATAGCTTCTTGCAATAATCCGCTAATTGCTGCATGTAAAAAAAGGTACGGAGCCGATTCAAAAAAATCGCTTTTTTGAACTTCGATTTTAGTAAAAGACTGCATAACCCCTAGCCATTTCGACTCTTTGTCGATAAAAGCAATAATTTTTCGCATGACCATGCTCAATCTCTCATGAATAGGCTGCATGGCATTCGTCATCAAATACTCTTCGATTTCTTTAGTGAACAGGTTAAGGTTATCCTTCATCATGTCCATGCACAAGTCACCTTTGTTCGAATAGCGGCGATACAGCGTGCCTTGTCCGATTCCAACCGTTTTAGCAATTTGGTGCATGCTTACCGATTCTACCCCATGCTTGGAAAACAAATGATTAGCTGTATGCAATATAGCATTGCTCAGCTCTTGTTTCGTTCTGCCGTTTTCTGGTGCAGCCATCATTCTATCTCCTCTTTCCGCATCACCAAAATAAACAATTGACAATTGTTTATTTCGTCATTATTATTCAGTAGTGCGGACAATTGTCCGCACATAGAAGCGGTCATCTTATTATTGTAGCCCGACAGGTCATGGAAGGTCAACAATAGGAAGAAAAGACCCCTATAAGGATAGGAGGATACGAAATGGCTTCAGCTTCAAAGAAAGCAGCCCCCGCTGGTGATCCGATGTCGATACGGAATATTCTTGCTCCGCTTATCGCCATCATCGTCGGTATGTTTATGGTTATTTTGGATGGTACCGCAATGAATGTTGCCATGCCAGGTTTAATGAAAGATTTTCAAAGCTCGATGTCGATCGTTCAATGGACGATTACCGGCTACGCGCTTGCACAGGCAGCCGTCATCCCTCTAGCGGGATGGATGTCTGATCGTTTTGGAGCCAAACAAGTCTTCTTGTTCTCGATCATTATGTTTACGATCGGCTCTGCTCTTTGTGCTCTAGCTTCTACAGCAGAGCAGCTTATCGTATTCCGTGTCATTCAAGGTCTAGGCGGCGGTATGGTTGCTCCAATCGCTATGGCCTTTACCTTTAGGCTAAGCCCTCCAGGCAAGCAAGGCGCAGTTATGGGCATGATCGGTATTCCGATGCTTCTAGCACCTGCTCTTGGCCCTGTAGTCGCTGGTTATCTCGTTGACTATGTATCATGGCATTGGATTTTTATTATCAATCTTCCAATAGGTATTATTGCGGTAATCATCGGTCTTCGCACCTTGCCAAATGTCGATCGGAAACGAGTGCCTGCCCTTGACTTCCTCGGCATGATCTTTGCTCCTCTAGCGTTTGCTATGCTGGCTTATGGCGTCAGCTCTGCTGGCGGCGGTGAAGGCGGCTCTGGAAGCGGCTGGACGTCTCCTCAGGCTTTAACAGGCATCATTGTAGGCGGTATTGCCCTCATTATTTTCGTTATTGTTGAGCTTAATCGCAAAGAACCGCTGCTTGAGCTTCGTGTGTTCAAATCAAGCAACTTCACCCGCGGCATTATTTTGCAATGGGTCGTTCAAATCGCTTTGTTCGGCACTTTGTTCCTGATTCCGATTTTCTTGCAAATCGCTAAAGGTTATTCCGCTTTCGACACAGGTCTAATCCTGCTTCCTCAAGCACTTGCTGCAGGTATATTCATGCCGATTGGCGGCAAGCTCTTTGACCGCTTTGGCGCGCGGCCTCTCGTCATTACGGGCTTAGCCATCGTGTCGGTTGCCGGCTTCTTGCTTAGTCAAATTTCCGCGGAAACGACTCTGCTTACGTTAATGATTCCAATATCAATGCTGGGTGCGGGTATGGGCCTATGCATGATGCCGCTCAATACACATATTATGCAATCTGCTCCTAGAGAGCTCGTAACCCGTGTAACCTCTCTTACGGCAGCAGCGCAGCAAGTAATGACCTCGTTCGCCATCGCTGGTCTGTCAACGATATTAGCTAGCAGAATCGAGCATTATGGCACGGCTAGTCCAGGACCAAATGTGGTCTACTCCTCTTATGGAGATACATTTTTTATTTTGGCGGCCATCTCTATCGTTGGTGTCATCTTCGCATTACTGCTGCGCAGACCTAAGCAGGAGCAAGGCGTGAGTACAGATGAAAAACCAGAAATGTCCATGATGATGGGACACTAGCAGTTGGTTTTCAACAGATGCACTTAAAAAGACTGCTTCCCCTTCGTCAATGACGATGAGGAAGCAGTCTTTTTTAACGGTTATACTCGAAGCTAATCAATGATTTCTCCCTTATCCCCGTTCTTTACTCCCGCAGCATTCGCCTCATCTGTATCAATATGCATATCTAGTGCATACTGATCCGAGACGCGTGCGACAACATTTTCAAATACGACGCCACGCTCTCCTGCAAAGCGAACACGAAGCGACTGCTTGTCCGCTATGCCAAACCGCTCAGCATCGCTTGTATGGAAGTGAATATGACGAGCAGCAACAATTACGCCCTCTTCTATTGCAACCTCGCCAGCAGGTCCTTGAAGCGTGATTCCCGCTGAACCTGACGTATCACCTGACTCGCGTACGGGTGGGTTTACACCTAAAGCGAAGGAGTCTGTGCGCGATACTTCAAGCTGCGTCTGCTTGCGCGCTGGACCCAGAATTCTCACTTTAGCGAATGAGCCCTTTGGACCGACAACAGCAACTGTTTCATTTGCAGCATATTGTCCAGGCTGAGATAATGGCTTCATTTCTGTTAATGCGTAGCCTTTGCCAAACAATAGCTCGACATGCTCTTGTGATAAGTGAATATGTCTTGCTGATACGCCAATGGTAACTTCTTTATGTATCATATTGTCACTCTCCAGTTATGAAATAATTAGTGTGCTATATTCCCGCAAAGCACCCAAAATAAAAACAGCATACGGCAGCAATGCCGTATGCTTATCATACCATTTATTTAAATTCGGCAACAAGCTTATCAAATTCCTCGGCGGTAATTTTAATATTTTGTTTCGCTAAACCCTCTTGCTTAAAGCCCGTAACGAGATCCTCATAGGCTTTGCGTGTTTTGTTCTGATAGATAAGACCTGTAAGCATACCGTTCGTTTCCATAATTTTATTCATCGCCTCGATGCGGTTTGAGGAATCATATTCGGGGAATTGCTCCAAATTAACGATATTCTCCTTAAACCAATCGTACGTATTAATTTTGTTGAAGGTTACGCATGGGCTGAAAACGTTGATTAATGAGAAGCCTTCATGGTTGATGCCCTCTTCAATCAGCTTAGTCAATTGCTTCAAATCACTTGAGAACGATTGAGCAACAAAGGTTGCTCCCGCTGACATCGCGATTTCAAGCGGCGAAAGCGTTGACTCAATCGAGCCCTCTGGCGTCGATTTGGTTTTGAACCCTTCCGCGCTGCGCGGAGAGGTTTGACCCTTCGTCAAGCCATAAATCTGATTGTCCATAACGATATAGGTTACGTTCAGATTGCGGCGTATTGCATGTACGGTATGTCCCATTCCGATTGCAAAGCCGTCGCCGTCACCGCCTGAAGCAATAACGGTAAGCTCGCGGTTAGCAAGCTTAACTCCCTGCGCAATAGGTAGCACACGTCCGTGAATGCCATGGAAACCATAGGCATTAATATAACCAGAAATCCGGCCTGAGCAGCCAATTCCCGAAATAACAGCAAGATTCTCAGGCTCTAGCCCTACGTTCGCTGCTGCCCGCTGAATAGCTGCTTGAATTGAGAAATCTCCACAGCCTGGGCACCAGTTAGGCTTTACATTATTTCTAAACTCTTTGAACGTTGCCATCTAAACTCAACTCCTTACAAGCTTTGTGAACATCGGAAGGCAGGAACGGATTGCCATCATATTTAAGCAAGTTTTCGATTTTTTCTGCGAAACCTGCATTCATTTTGATTTGGGCAGCCAATTGTCCGGTAGCGTTGTTCTCGATGACGATCACTTTTTTTGCATTTTGCAAGTAAGGAAGCAAAGGCTTCGTCGGGAACGGGTGAATCTGGCGAATCGTAATATGATTCGTTAAAATGCCATTCTGATCCAGCATGGTTCTAGCCTCATCAATCGTGCCGCCTGTTGAACCCATGCCAATAATGAGCAGCTCCGGCTTTTCGTGAGGTGCATCTACACGAATAGCATCACGAATATACATATTGTCCAGCTTGCCAAGACGCTTATCCATCATGTTCTGACGGTTCAAGGCATTTTCAGATGGACGTCCTGTCTCATCATGCTCAACGCCCGTTACGTGATGCAGACCGCCCTTCTCCCCTGGCAATACGCGCGGTGAAACGCCATCCTCTGTAAGCTCATAGCGTTTAAACAAATTATGGCCTTCAAGCGCTGGAACATCGTGAACGAGCTTGCCGCGATTGATATCAATTTTATTATAATCCAGCTGATCACATGATTGCTTGCCGAGCGACAGCTGCAAATCTGTCATCAAAATAACTGGAACCTGATATTGCTCAGCAAGGTTAAAGGATTCGATCGTATCGTAGAAACAATCCTCAATCGATGCTGGTGCGATAACGATTTTAGGAATTTCCCCATGCGTTCCATATACCATTGCGTTCAAATCTGATTGCTCCTGCTTAGTCGGCAATCCTGTTGATGGACCGCCACGCTGCGTATTTACAATGACCAGCGGCGTTTCGGTCATGCCGGCAAGTCCAATAGCTTCCATCATAAGTGCAAGACCAGGACCCGCAGATGCAGTCATCGTGCGAACACCGGCATAGTTGGCACCTATCGCCATCGTTACAGCTGCAATTTCGTCTTCGGTTTGTACCACTGTACCGCCAAACTTAGGCAGCTTCTTAATCAAATATTCCATAATCTCAGACGCAGGTGTAATCGGGTACGCAGCCATTAGACGACAACCTGCCGCAATAGAACCAAGTCCGATTGCTTCATTGCCGATCATAAACAGCTTCTGCTGTCCATCTGCCTCATCAAGCTTAAATTCATCAAGCGGTCCTCCCGCTTGCTCCAGAACAAACTCGGCTCCGCGTTTAACCGCTTCGATATTTTTTTCTACGACAGCCGCGCCTTTGCGTCCAAATTCCTCTTCTACTGCTTTATTAAATACTTCCAGCGGCAAGCCAAGAAGAGCCCATGATGCACCGGAAGCAACCATGTTTTTCATCAACGAAGTGCCAAGCTCCTCCGCCATTTTCGTAATGGGCACAGCAAACAATCTCGCATCGATACCCGCTGGGATCGTCGGAGTAAACTTCGCATCGGCTACGATAACCCCGCCTAGACGCAGCTCCTTCGCATTCAAATCAATACTTTCTTGGTCAAATGCTACTAAAATATCCAAGTCATCCGAGATTGCACGAATCGGTTTTGTACTAATGCGGATCTTATTATTTGTATGTCCACCCTTGATCCTTGAGGAAAAGTGTCTATATCCATATAAGTAATAGCCCAAGCGATTAAGCGCCGTGGAAAAGATTCGGTCCGTACTCTCAACGCCCTCTCCTTGTTGACCCCCGATCTTCCAAGACAATTGACTAATCAAAATGCCCAACTCCTCTTTTTCTAAAACGTGCTAATAATCATTATCATTAAGATATTATTATGATTTAATTCTTTACATTCACAACAATTTTAAAGCGCAAACGTATAAAAATCAAGATGTATACGCTTAATTTAAGCATAGTTTGTTTCGATTAATCCCATACCGCAAATAGATTGAACAGCTTTAAGCGCTCGGGAGATTATTTCTTAAAAAACGAAGAGCATTACCGGACAAAAATTGCTCGGTCTGCTGTTCAGAATATCTTTGGAGCAGCGCCTCTTGAAGCAAGTTAACCTCGCCTGGATGCGTTAATCCGTTAATATAGCTGTCAATCCCGTCAAAATCTGAGCCCAGCATAAGGCTGGACTGCCCACCCATCTCACAAATATGCTCGATATGGCGAAGCAAATCGTCAATCACGACAACCTCTGCACTGGAAACAAACCACGGCACATAGGTAACTCCAATCAAACCTTGGTTTTCGATCAGCTTCTCAATCTGTGCATTCGTTAAATTGCGCGGATGATCGCAGATCGCTCTTGCATTTGAATGCGAGGCAATCACTGCCTTATTCGAGTGCTCAGCAACCTCCCAAAACGCTCGTTCAGACAAATGCGATACATCTAATAGTATATCCAATTTATTACATTCCTCTACAAATAAACGGCCTTTTGTCGTCAGGCCTCCGCCTCTAGGCTCCATCGCTCCGTCTGCGGCCCAATTCGCATGATTCCAAGTCATTCCTGCAGCCCGTATGCCTAATTGGTGCATAATACGGAGCATAGACATTTCGCCTTGAAGCCCATCGACACCTTCCAATGACAATAACGCGCCTATTTTCCCTTGCTCTATACAAGAGTCCAGCTCCACGGCCGTCCTCACCCATTTCATATTCTCACAGGACATTACCATTTGGTGAAACCGATCAATACTCTCCAGAATAGGCTCTAAACGCCCATTCATCGATTGTGGAACATAGATCGCAAAAACTTGCAGAATCGTTCCAGCTGCCTTCAGACGCTCGTATGTAACATCTAATTTACCTGGCTTGCTCCCTTGAAACGTCAGTTGCTTATCGAGCAACAATTTACAAAGCACATCACAATGAAAATCGACTATTTTCATCATCTCGCCCCTCGCCGCTTGTTGGAATCACAGCAAAAAAACCTGTCTACGTCGTAAACAGGCGAAACAGTTCCTTTTATCTAGCTGGCGTATTACTTACGCCACCTAGACTTGCTACCGAGGCTCGACAATCAATTTGATTGCAGTTCGATCCTCCCCGTCGATAACGATGTCCGTAAAAGCTGGTATACAAATTAAATCCACCCCGCTGGGAGCTACAAATCCGCGAGCGATTGCTACTGCTTTAATCGCTTGATTTAATGCGCCAGCACCAATGGCTTGCAGTTCCGCACCGCCACGTTCACGAAGAACACCAGCTAGCGCACCTGCAACGGAATTTGGATTAGACTTTGCTGAAACTTTTAATACATCCATAAAAAGAACCTCCCCTTGGACTGTTGGATGGATTCCACTTTTAAATAGTATTCGAGGGAGTTTAAAAAATTCCTGCTTTTATTCCGATTATTCACAAACTGTTCTGAATAGTCGGAACAGTTTGAATGTTATCATCATTACATAAGAAGCCATTCATCCTCTGTTAGACGAATCTTTTCAATTTTTCGAGCTTTTCCCGTTTCATCATCGATTTGCACTGAAATAGCATGCAAATGCCATTTGCCTTCATCGACAACAAAACGAACAGGCAGCTGTGTAATAAATTTGTGAAGCACGGCGTTCCGCTCCATGCCAAGCACACCTTCTTTGGGACCAACCATGCCCACATCTGTTATGTAAGCCGTCCCGCCTGGCAAAATGGTATCATCATTCGTCTGTACATGCGTATGCGTACCCAGTACAATCGATGCTCTTCCATCAAGATGCCAGCCCATCGCGATCTTCTCCGAGGTTGCTTCAGCATGGAAATCGACAAGTATATTGCTCGTTCTCTCACTTGCCTCTTCAATCAGCTCATCTGCTTTTCGGAAAGGACAATCAATCGGCGGCAAAAATGTACGCCCTTGCAGATTGATAATCGCCAGCTGTTTTCCTCCTGCTTTAATAAACGCCATCCCTTGTCCAGGCGCGCCTTCGGCGTAATTGGCTGGACGAACAAGGCGAGGCTCGTCATCAATCCATTCAAAAATATCTTTATTGTCCCACGTATGGTTGCCCATCGTTATGCCATGGATGCCCCATTCGAAAAATTCCTTCGCTATTGTTGCTGTAATTCCACGGCCTGCTGCCGCATTCTCACCATTTGCAATAATAATATGAGGGTTGTATTTGCTTTTAAGTGCCGGCAGTACACGCTTCAAAGCGCTTCTTCCAACGTTTCCTACAATATCACCAATAAATAATACATTCATGTAAATACACTTCCTTTTTTGTACGCTTGCAAACAGAAAAGTGGCTAACAAGCAGCCACTTTTCTGAAAAGCTAATATTTTTTTGTTACTTATTTCGCATATTCAACCGCACGAGTTTCTCGAATAACCGTAACTTTAATATGTCCTGGATAATCGAGCTCGCTCTCGATTTTTTTCGTAATATCACGTGCAAGGCGGAATGCTTCAGTATCGTCGATTTTTTCTGGCTGCACCATGACACGCACTTCGCGGCCAGCTTGTATCGCATACGATTTTTCAACACCCTCAAACGATTCAGAGATATCTTCTAGCTTCTCCAGTCGTTTAATATACGTTTCAAGCGTTTCACGACGAGCTCCTGGACGTGCTGCCGACAAAGCGTCAGCTGCTCCTACGAGCATCGCGATAACGGAAGTGGCTTCCGTATCCCCGTGATGAGAAGCAATACTGTTAATAACGACAGGATGCTCCTTGTATTTCTTAGCAAGCTCCACACCGATTTCAACGTGTGAGCCTTCCACCTCGTGGTCAAGCGCCTTACCGATATCATGCAGCAAGCCTGCACGCTTCGCCAGCGTAATATCTTGGCCAAGCTCTGCTGCCATCAATCCAGTTAGGTAAGCGACCTCCATGGAGTGCTTCAAAACATTCTGACCGTAACTTGTCCGGTACTTCAATCGACCTAAAATCTTTATCAAATCCGGATGCAAGCTATGAACGCCAACCTCGAAAGTGGCTTGTTCACCGTATTCACGGATTCGCTCATCAACCTCTTTGCGAGATTTTTCAACCATTTCTTCAATTCGGGCAGGATGGATACGACCATCAGCTACAAGCTTTTCTAAAGAAGTGCGGGCAATTTCGCGTCTTATCGGGTCGAAACCAGACAAAATGACCGCTTCCGGTGTATCGTCGATAATTAGATCGATACCAGTCAATGTTTCCAAAGCACGGATATTTCGGCCTTCACGCCCAATAATACGGCCCTTCATTTCTTCATTAGGCAAAGTAACAACGGAAACCGTCGTTTCTGCCACATGATCGGCCGCACAGCGTTGAATAGCAAGTGATATAATATCACGGGCTTTCTTATCGGCCTCTTCTTTCGCTTGCTGCTCGATCTCTTTGATCATCTGTGCTGTTTCATGTCGTACTTCCTGTTCAACATTGGATAAAATGATCGATTTCGCATCTTCCGTTGTCAGACTCGATATACGTTCCAATTCACTAAGCTGCTGCTTGTAAATGGAATCGATCTGCTCTTGCGTTTCTTCGATCCGTTTTTCTTTGTTGGCTACAGTTTCTTCTTTGCGTTCCAGCGCTTCTAACTTTTTATCCAGCGACTCCTCTTTTTGGAGCAAACGTCTTTCCTGACGTTGAGCTTCGTTGCGTCGTTCACGAATGTCTCTCTCAGCTTCGGAACGAAGTTTGTGGACTTCATCTTTTGCTTCCAGCACCGTTTCTTTCTTCTGAGCTTCTGCTTCCTTCTTCGCATTTTCTACGATTACGATGGCAGCCTGCTCAGCGCTTGAAATTTTCGCCTCAGCAATCGACTTTCGAGTAAAAAAACCAATCCCAAAGAAAATTGCGCCAACAAAGAGACAGATCAAGATCCAAATGACATCAGGCATCTTGTTCACCTCCTTGTTGCATACACCAAGGCACTGCTTGGGATGATATTAGGTTTTCAACCGGCTTCAAACCGTTTCAACATTTACTAAATTTGACGAAAATAATCATTTCGAATCAACTTTTGGAAGGAAAATTGATTCTAATTTGAAAGAATACAACCTCATTTTATCTTTTCACAAAATCAATTGTCAAGCAAAAGCCCATCATCTTCCTCGAATACATTGTCTTCCCCATTCAAATCGATCGACTTGATCGCTTCCTTGACGATATCTACTGAGAAGCCTCTGCGCATTAAATAGCCCATTAGCTTGCGTTTTTGGTCTAAGGGCTCGCCTTTTAAGGAGCGAGATTTCTTCTCAGCCGCCTTCTTCGCCGACAGCAATTCAACTTGTTCATCCAACGCAGCTGTCGCTTCTGCTGCTGCTTCTTTCGACACGCCTCGCATTTGCAGCTCCTGCTGAATGAAGCGTCGTCCCTTCAAGCTGTTTTTTAGTCGACTTTTCGCAAATTCTCGTGCATATTGTTCATCATCCACAATATGCTCTCTTTCTAAACGGTCAAGCGCATATTGTATATTCTCCGTCTCAAATAATTTGCGCTGCAAATATTGCTCGATCTGTTTTTTTGTTCTTGGCCTTGCACCTAAATAAGCGATTGCCAGCACATAGGACCGATAACGTTCATCTTCCATGCGAATCTCTTCGATTTGGGCCTCCGTTAATGTATGCCCCTTCGTCAGCCGATACCGAATTAGTATATCTTCATGTACGGACAACATCGGCTTCTCTGAGTCAGCAAACAGATGATATAATCTCCGGTCCTTCTTATCCGTTCGAACAGACAAAATCATCCATTCCTCTTCATTGCTAACATGGTTACCCGTCACACGGTACATCCTCTCTAAACGCAGCTTCGCCGTCCCTAGCGGGACGGCGAAGCATCAGCAAGTATGAAATCAGGTCACTTTATTCTAGATCTTCAAATTCTTCGTCGTCTTCCTCAGGCTTGAAATTAGCCTGATTTGCAGTGGCAGACAAATTGCTCGCATCACGGATCTGCTTCTCAATAACCTCAGCAACATCCTTATGATCCTTCAAGTACTGCTTCGCATTCTCGCGACCTTGGCCCAAACGCTCGCCATTATAAGAGAACCACGCACCGCTCTTCTGTACAATATCCAGCTCGACGCCAATATCAATTAGCGTACCTTCTCTGGAAATACCTTCGCCGTACATGATATCAACCTCAGCTTGTTTAAACGGAGGAGCCACTTTATTTTTAACTACTTTAATACGAGTACGGTTACCAACCATGTCGTTGCCTTGCTTCAGCGTCTCAATACGACGCACGTCAAGACGAATGGTGGAGTAGAACTTCAATGCGCGACCGCCTGGCGTTGTCTCAGGGTTACCGAACATTACGCCTACTTTCTCACGCAATTGGTTGATGAAGATCGCAATGGTCTTCGATTTGCTGATTGCTCCTGAGAGCTTGCGCAAAGCCTGTGACATCAGACGCGCTTGAAGACCAACGTGAGAATCACCCATATCGCCTTCAATTTCCGCTTTCGGTACAAGTGCCGCAACAGAGTCAATAACTACGATATCAACCGCACCACTGCGAACTAATGCTTCTGCGATTTCCAAACCTTGCTCTCCCGTATCTGGCTGTGAAAGCAATAGCTCATCAATATTTACGCCAAGCTTGCTTGCATAAAGCGGATCCAGTGCATGCTCTGCATCGATGAAGGCAGCTTGTCCGCCAATACGTTGGACCTCAGCAATCGCATGAAGCGCAACTGTAGTTTTACCTGAAGATTCCGGTCCATATATTTCAATAACACGACCACGCGGCAATCCGCCTATTCCTAATGCGATATCTAGAGCAAGTGAACCGCTGGGCACGGTCTCAACTTGCATGTGTGTGGATTCTCCCAATTTCATGATGGAGCCTTTACCAAATTGTTTCTCAATTTGACGCAAAGCCATTTCTAGTGCAGCGCGACGATCCGACAAGAAACTCACATCCTTCTTTATTTATAATTTTATGATACCTTTTTTCAGGCAGGTTGACAAGCATTTTTTCGAACATACATTCGCCTTTTTGCTTTGCCTCCTTACATGAACATAAAAAAACCGCAGCAAAGTATTCTTCGCCACGGTTCTTCCGCTAATTAATCTTTATTATAACGGCTTGCCTGCCAATTGACAAACATTATTTCTTGTATCGGAATGGGTAGGTGTCGCCGCATGCTTCTATTACTGTGCTTGCAGAGCAAGCCATAAACGGTATAAAGCCGATTTAACCGCACGCAACCTGATCATGCTTCTGCCGCCTCTGAGATTAAGAGTATGTACGACGGTTGGCTTGCCGCGCTCTGCGATTGCTACATATACAAGCCCAACAGGCTTGCCCTCGGATTCCGACGGCCCTGCAACGCCTGTTAAGGACACGCCATAATCCGCATCTGAAAGATTTCGCACCCGCTCCGCCATCAACGCCGCTGTTGAATCGCTTATTGCGCCAGGCGCCCCCTCGCCCTCAAGCTGACTCAATGGGATGCTGAGCAGGTGATGCTTCATCATGTTGGTATAAGTGACCACACCTCCTACATACTCCCCGCTGCTCCCAGGAACGTTCGTAATCAGCTCTGCGAACAAACCCCCACTACAGCTCTCTGCGCTCGCCAGCTTGCGTCCTGAGGCTCTCAGCAGGCGCACAATCTCCTCCTCGATGGTGATGTCCTGCTCTGCGTACAAAAATTCACCTATTCGTTCTTTTATTTTGGCGACGGTATCATCTATTTTCCGATCTGCATCTATTAATGAAGCAGCTTTGGTTGATACCCGTATAGCGACCTCGCCCTCTTTGGCATAAGGAGCAATCGTCGGATCAACCTGAGCATCAATCAAATCGAGCAGCTTGGCTTCAAGATTAGATTCACCTATGCCTGCAAACTTCAACACGCGTGAATAGAGCGGGTCTGCCTCGCCAAGCACAGATCGCAGCCACATCTCTGCAGCGCCATCCATCATCGGCTTCATCTCGCGCGGCGGCCCAGGCAGCAGCAAATAGTGCGTTCCGTCTGCGGTCAAGCCATTTCCAACTGCTAAGCCTGTCGTATTTTCAAGCGGCTCGCAGCCTTCAATCATCAGCGCCTGACGCCGATTGCTCTCCACCATATGAATGCCCCGCGAGCTGAACATCTCCTCGATTTGCTCCATTGAAGGCTCATGTATCAACAGCTTTCGTTTCAAAAACTCCGCTAAAACGTCCTTTGTAAGATCATCCTGTGTAGGACCAAGTCCACCTGTAAAGACGAGCAAGTCCGCCCTGCTCCGGCCGATCTCAATCGCTTGCCGCAGCCGCTCGCTATTATCGCCGACTACCGTTTGAAAATAAACATCTATCCCAAGCCCCGCCAGCTTTTGTGATAAAAACTGTGCATTTGTATTGACGATTTGGCCAAGCAGCAGCTCTGTTCCGACCGCGATAATTTCTGCTTTCATTTGTTCATTTCCCCTTTTCATGTGATGCGTGCGGCAATGCTCTAATGACAAAAGCATCTCTCCGTCTAACGGAAAGATGCTTTAACTTATTCAACAGGTATCAAATGCTTGTTCTTTAAGAAATAATCAACACCTGAGTATACCGTAATAGCGGCGGCTACCCAGCTGGCAATGACATCAAATGGAAAATCAATAAAATTGAATGGGAAATTGTTGATTAAAAGCGCAATGATCATCGTAATTTGGATCGCTGTCTTCCATTTGCCCCAAGTGCTCGCAGCCATAACGGAGCCTTCCAACAGAGCAATCTGGCGTAGACCAGTGACCGCGAATTCACGACTGATAATCACGATTGCAATTAGAGCATTCAGCTTGTCCATTTCCACTAGTGAAATAAGCACAGCTGCAACAAGAAGCTTATCCGCTAAAGGATCAAGCAGCTTGCCAAGGTTAGTGACGATTTTGTTCTTGCGTGCGATGTAGCCGTCTAATCCATCTGTGCTTGCTGCCACAATAAAAATGAGTGCCGCTGCGATTTGATTGTATGTAATGGAGAAGTCTGAGATGCTGAACGACCCCAAATTTACTTTAATTAGCAGGAAAAACATAATAATCGGCACCAAAAATATTCTAACTAACGTAATGCGATTTGCAAGATTCACGCATTTCCCTCCTTAAAGCGATCTACCCCAAAGGTGTGCATAGCGTGAGTCGTTCGTTCGAAAAAATGACCGGATGCTGTGACCGGCCGCGCGGTATTTGCCAAGCTGGCATGAGTTACTGCATTTGTAGTCTCTCTCATCTATGTATCCCCCAGATCCTTCCGTAAAGCTGTTTCACCAAGTATAATACATGCTCAATACACGTGTCAAAAGCGGCGAAAGCCTCATTTCTCAAGTGAATCGGCATCTAATCGAAAAAGCCTCGTTTATCGAATATCGACAAAACGAAGCTCCGTTCTTATGAGCGATAATTAGTAAATTGAAGCTCCACAGGCAAATCAGCTTCCTTAAGAAGCTTCATCACCGCTTGCAAATCATCTAGGCTCTTTCCAGAAACTCGGATTTGATCGCCTTGGATCAAGCTCTTCACCTTAAGCTTCGAGTCGCGAATCAAAATATTAATTTTTTTCGAAACATCCTGCTCGATGCCTTGTCTGAGCTTAATGCGCTGACGTACCGTGTTGCTTGAAGCCCCTTCTATTTTGCCATAATCCAGATTTTTGATGGGAACGCCTCGTTTTACCATTTTGGATAATAAAATATCTAGTACGCTTTTTAACTTATAATCATCCTCGGAAGCCACAACAAGCTCTTCCTTCTCGAGTGCAATAGAGCTTTTGCTGCCTTTAAAATCAAAGCGAGTTTCAATCTCACGCTCCGCTTGCTTAATCGCATTAACTAATTCCGACATATCCACCTTGGATACAATATCAAATGCATTTTCTGAAGCCATCCCAAAATCTCTCCCTTGTTACAGTAATCATTATTCTGTTTTCGAAGTGCCGGTTTCGACAGTTGAATCCGGAGTTTCCTCTGTTTCAGAAGTTTCATCAACAACAGGATACAGCAGCAGCTTCTTGGAGCCGGCACGGTCGCCATCTGGCACTAATACACCATTCACTGTAATTTCCGTAAGGTCTGCTCTGCCTACATTAATATAAATAGTTCCTGTAAGATCATAGGTTTCTACTACGCCATCCTCCGCATTGGCAGAATAAAGCTTCTCGCCAGTATTGCTGTTCGCACGAACCTCCAGCCAGCTTCTCCCCCCGGACACCTTCACTTGAACCTTATGATTTACACCCGCGGGACCAATATCATATTGATCAATCTTTCCAACCTTGCTGCCAAATGCTACAGTCGTCGGCGCTTGTGTTGGCGTTGGCGTAGCTGTCGGTGTGTCGCTTGGCGTATCGGAGCCATTATTTTCAGTCGTCGGTACAGGAGCCTCGGAAGCCTCAGTTATATTGGTACTATTGTCCAGCTGCTCACGCTCGCCATCGTCCTTATTAATAACAAACATCCATATGACGACTACGATCAAAATAAGAAAGGACCACATCATGACATTGAAGCCAATTTTGCCAAGCCACTCTGATGATTGGGATTTAACCCGACGCGGCGCTCTAACGACACTAGGCTCTACAATTTGCTCTACCGGTCCAGCAGGAATCTCATGCTGATACAATCGAAGAACTTCATCCGGATCGAGCCCAACAGCCTCTGAGTAATTTTTCACAAATGCCCGCACATAAAAAGCACCTGGCAAAACCGTATGATCGCCACTTTCAATTGCTTCTAAATAGCGTTTTCTAATTTTTGTAGTCTCTTGAATATCATCTAGCGTCAATCCATGCTCATTTCTAGCTTTGCGAAGCAATTCACCTAAATCAGACATGAGATGGCCTCCTTCCGATTAGAAATCGTCTGTGTAATTCGTTGTAAATTTCTCATAGGATATTTCCTCATCTGGCGTATTACGAAGTTCAACAATAATGTCAAAATGGCTGTAATCGTAGTTGGATTCTTTAATAAAAATATCTGGATGCTCAATAACCTTCGTTGACGGCAGCGCCATAATTTCTTGCAGCAGCCCATAATGCTTCTCATTTGAACGAATAGTGCTTACGATACCATCGATAATAAAAATATTGTTTGGCTGCATTTCATCCTCTGAAAGCTGGCTTCTTACCGTCTGTCGCAGCAGCGTCGAGGAAACAAAGGTCCAGCGCTTATTGGAGCAAACACTGCCGGCAATAATGGATTCGGTTTTCCCAACGCGCGGCATCCCTCTAAGTCCTATAACCTGATTACCGTCACGTTTAAACACTTCACCCAAAAAATCAACTAGAATCCCAAGCTCGTCCCTCGTAAAACGAAACGTTTTGCGATCATCAGAATCACGTTCAATATAGCGTCCATGACGAACCGCTAATATATCTACTATCGTTGGCGTTCTAAGCTTGTTTACAGTAATATTATCAACTTTTTGAAGCATTTTGCCAAGCAATTCAATTTTCTCATCATCATCCGTCTGAAGAAGCATTCCCCTGGTCCTATCCTCAACACCATTGATCGTCATAATGTTAACTTCCAGCATACCTAGCAATGATGCGATATCGCCAAGCAAACCTGGTCGGTTTTTATGTATTTTGTATTCCATATACCACTGTTTCTTCTCCACGCTGTCACCATCCTAAACCAAATCGTATAGAAGTATGTTAATAATAAAGATTAACATCAAGAACATAATTCTACAATTTTCGTCATAATCCTGCAACCCAAAAAGAAACATTGCAGAAAAGCCTCCTGGTAGGAGGCTCCCCTGCTTCTGCTTCTATAGACGAATCGTCGTCTCCATTTGGAGATAGCTAGGATTGTTGGACGAGCTTAACCATCAAGCACGCGAGCGTTTTGCGCTCGGCTTCGTCGCCAGCATCCCATAGCTGCTTCAACACGCGCTCTTCCTCATTTTTCGGATCGACCTTTTCATCGAGAAAAGTTCCGATTTCGAAAGCTAAGGAGGCTATCGTTTCTTCCGTCATTCCGATCTTCTTCGCTTGCGAAACACGCTCCGCCAAGAATTGCTTCCATGTTGCAAAATTAGTAAGGACAGTTGACATTTTTTTTCGCCTCCTAAGATTATAGAAAAGAATCATCAACGGTCTTATCATGTGTATAAGCCACTCTAATTATGCAACAAGCCTGTCCCTTAAAACCGCCCTTGCTGCTAAGTATGCCACCCGCCATTGGGACTAATAATCTGTCCAGTTATGTAGGATGACTCAGGCAGTGCTAAAAAATAAACAAGTGAAGCAATCTCATCCGTGGAGCCAAAGCGTCCAATTGGAATTTCCTGCTGAATAGCAGCCTTCTCCTCCGCATTGAAGCCATCCATCATCTCCGTCTCTACCGCACCTGGGGCAACAGCATTTACAGTAACGCCTGTTGGCGCCAGCTCCTTAGCCAGCGCCTTCGTAAAGGCGTTCATGCCGCCTTTCGTCGTAGAATACAGCACCTCGCAGGAGGCTCCCGACATTCCCCAAATGGAAGAAACGTTTATAATTCGCCCATAGCGCTGTGCAATCATATTTGGCATAAAGAGCTGAGAACACAAAAACATTCCCTTTAAATTGACGGCCATCACATTATCCCATTCTTCCTCCGTCACATCCATTAGCATTCCATAATGCGAAATCCCACCATTGTTAACGAGAATATCTGGAAGCATATGATGACTCTCCAGCTTCTCCCGCATACGCTCCAGCTGCTCCTTCGAGCGTAAATCTGCAGATATGGTTAGTACGTTAGCTCCTAGAGCCATGCAAGTACGCGCTGTCTCATTAGCCGTCTCATGGGAGTGCAAATAATGAATGACAATATTGACTCCTTCAGCCGCGAATCGTTTTGCAATTGCTGCTCCGATGCCGCGGCCTCCCCCCGTAATCAATACCGTCATTTGCTGCAAAGTTTTCATTTAGACGGATGCTGCACAATGGATACGGCAAGCTGTTCGAAATCAAAATGCTCACGCAGCCGCGCATTAACCTCATCAAGCGTGCAGTTCTCATAACAATTAAGAACTTCAAACATATTGCTGTCACGGAACCGATATCTCGTAAATTCACTGGCAATCGCTTCTGGGGAGTTCAGCATACGCAAATATCCGCCGATTTTTTTTCGCTTGGATCTCTCGAATGCACTCGGCTCAATTCCGCTAATCAACGCAGCCTCTACCGATGATTGTATTTCTTTAATCAGCTCATCAGGGCTTGGCGTGTCTCCGCCGATAACCGAGAACGCATAGCCAGTGCTTGAATTGTATTCATGACCGAAGGAATCCGAAATCAGATCCTTCGCATACAGCTCCTGATAAAGCTTCGAGCTCGGACCAATCAGAGCCTCCAGCATAAGCTTCGTCGTTACTTCCTGCTGAAGGAGCGCAGCCCCCGTCAAACCTGTCTTCTTTTCTTTAAAGCCAAGCATGCACTTAGGCAAGGATACGGACAGCTCTGTTACCTTGCGAGCAATTTTAACCGCTTCCGGCTCTTTCTCAAAGAAACGTTCAATTTGACCTTGCGGTTCAAATGATTTGCTGTTTTGGTTCTCTCGTACAAGTTCGAACACTTCCTCCGCATTTACCCCGCCCACAACAAACAGCAGCATATTTGACGGATGATAGAATGTTTCATAACAACGATACAAGGTTTCCTTGTCAATTTGTCTAATTGACTCCACTGTTCCCGCAATATCAATATGTACCGGATGCTCGTGGTAAAGCGCGTCAATCAAGCCAAAATAAACTCTCCAGTCCGGATTGTCACGATACATATTAATTTCTTGCTCAATAATCCCTTTTTCTTTTTCAACATTTGCATCCGTAAAATAAGGGTTTTGCACAAAATTGATCAAGGTCTTCAAGTTAGCGTTTATCTGCTCCGTAGCAGAAAATAAATAAACGGTTCGATCAAAGCTAGTGAACGCATTGGCTGAAGCGCCTTGAGATGCAAAGGTTGCAAAAATATCACCTGTAGGCTCCTCGAACATTTTATGCTCCAAAAAATGAGCAATGCCGTCAGGCACCTTAACAGGAGGCTGATTGCCGACTGCAAAATGATTATCAACCGACCCGTACTTGGTCGAAAATGTAGCGTAGGTTTTATTAAAGCCTTCCTTCGGAAGCACGATAACCTCTAGTCCATTATCCAGCACTTCTCGATACAAGGTCTCCTGAACATTTGGATAGCTAAGCTTTTCCATAGGTTATACCTCCTCTCGATCGCGCAAAAAGTAGACCGTATCGAGCTGTACGCCTTTTGCAACTTTAACAATGTCCTCTGCGGTTACGGCCTGAACCTGCTCCAGCAGCTGCTGAGCGCTTCGCTCGTTTCCTGTCAGCACACTATTGAAATCGTAGGCGATCATCTCATAGGCAGAGTCTTGAAGCTCACGAAGATGATTGGAAATCATCGCTTTCGTCTGATCAAGCTCGAGCTCTGTCAGCTGTCCTTGACGCATGTTTTCAAGCTGCTCCTCGATAATCGTAAGTGCACGCTCGTAGTTGGCGAACTCAATTCCTGATTGAATGGTGCAAAGCCCTTTATGGCCGTCAAGACGGGATGCAGCGTAATAAGCTAAGCTTTCTTTCTCCCGTACATTTAGAAATAGCTTGGAATGCGGGTATCCGCCTAGAATGCCGTTATACATCAAAGCCGCAGGATACGCATCATCATCATAGCCAATTCCGGTGCGAAGCCCTAAATTAAGCTTACCTTGGCTAATGTCCATCTGCTCGGTAATCCGTTTCACTTCCTTGACCGGATGATGAACGTCAGTAGCAGCGTATGCCGATGGAGCTCCGTCTTTGATTTGAAAAGCTTTCGTTACCAGCTCCGTAACCTCAGCTAAAGATGTGTCTCCTACCACATATAAATCAAGAGCAGCATCATCCAGCCACTGCTTGTAATGCTCATACAAAGATGAAGGAGTAATGGCATCAATATCTGCCAGTTTGCCCAGTGGATGCAAGCGATAAGGCTCATCTGCACACATTTCCTCCAAGCAGCGTTCAGCAGCATACCTGATCTTATCGTTCACGATGGCTTCGAGCCGTTTCTTCAACGTCGTTTTTTCTGCTTCTACATATTTATTTTGAAAAGCATTATTATTGATAAGCGGGTCAGTTAGCACTTCTCCTAAAAATTGCAGCGATTCAGCTAAAAGCGATGTGTTCGATGAAACAAATTCATCGTTTATAACATCCATTCTGAACTGAACAATTTGAGAATCCCCTCTTTTATACACATCAAAGCCAAAGCCTGCTCCATATAGATCATCTAGCTTCTCGCGGAATTCAATCGTTTCTGGCAGTTTCGCTGTGCCTCTTCTTAGAACGAACGGAATAAGCGCTACCGGTGTTACCGTCGCTTCATCTAGTGTTAGTCCAGCAAATAAGGAAATAGCAAACGTTTTGAATCGTTTGGTAGGCAGCACATGCAGCCGTACCCGATGCAGCTGTCCTCTTTCGAATTGGGTCACTCGGTTTGCTCCTTTCATCAGCGCGTTATAAAGTAAATCTATTCCTTTTGACAAATCACTATTCCATTCTAACCTATGCCAAATGGAAGAAGCAACCACTGCTGCGCTTGGCAGTAACGGCTGCTTCCTTTCGTGAGCAATGTATAGTTACATACAGAATATATGCTTGCCAATCGTCTTAATTTGCGTCCGTGTCCAAATCCACTTTGAGGTTGCTGTTTCCGGATTGAAATAGTAAAGACAACCGCCGGAAGGGTCCATGCCGTTAATGGCATCCTCTACTGCCTCTCTTGCCTTCGCGTTTGGCGTTAGCCAAATTTGTCCATCAGCAACTGCTGTGAAGGCACCCGGCTGGAAAATGACACCATAGATCGTATTCGGAAAGCTTTGTGATTTCAATCGGTTAATAATGACCGCTGCCACAGCAACTTGCCCTTCGTACGGTTCGCCGCGCGCTTCACCGTAAACGGCATTGGCCATCATTTTCAAATCATTTTCCGTCAGGCCAAGCCGGTTAGACTTCGCAATGTCCGTTTTGTTTCCAGTGGAGCTTCCTGTTTCTTTGTTGCCTGCTCCTGAGCTTGCGCCACCCGAGGTATCCGCTGTGGGCTTCCAAGCTTTTGTAGCTTCCCACAGCTTTAGCTTCGTTTTAGCGCCTACTACGCCATCCGACTTCAGTCCAAACTTCCATTGGAACCATGTTACTGCATTTTTCGTTTCTGTTCCAAACTTGCCATCAACTGTCCCCTTGAAATAGCCAAGGTGCTTCAGACGTCCTTGTAATTCATAGACATCCTGACCAGAGGTTCCTACCGTTAAAATAGCGCTGCTGAACGTTTCCTTAGCTTCGTTATTTTCACCGCGAAGCAATGAAAAGGACCCGAACAGCAGCAGCACGATAATCGTGGTCAGTAGTATTAAACGATTTCTCATGTTGGGATCTGCCTTTCTCATGCAAGTTAGTTGGCTTTAAGTAGCGTTACCTAACTTTAGTATGAGAAATTTCTCCCGCTTCTATGCACAATATTCCGTTTCCTGCAAACCTCGGAAATTAAGAGCTTACACGCCCTGCTTGAAACTCGTCCATCGTAATAAGAACCTCGCGCGGCTTGCTGCCTTCATAAGGGCCAACGATAGAGCGAGCTTCCATCTGATCTATTAGTCGCGCAGCTCTAGTGTAGCCAATACGCATTCTTCGTTGCAGCAAGGATACGGAAGCCTGCTTCGCTTCTAAAATGATTTGCACAGCTTGATCATACAGCTCATCCACTGCTTCCTTGGGATCACCGGACTCTTCCTCAATCTCCGGCACAAGATCCTCTTTATATTCCGCTTCTGCTTGTCCTCGCGAGTAATTTACAAGCGTTTCTACCTCCTGATCGGAGAGAAAAGCACCTTGTACCCGTATCGGCTTAGACATCCCTACAGGCAGGAACAGCATATCGCCGCGTCCGAGCAGCTTCTCGGCACCAACCATATCAAGAATCGTTCGCGAATCCACCTGCGAGGAAACGCCGAAGGCGATCCGGGAAGGAATATTTGCTTTAATTACACCTGTAATTACATCTACTGAAGGACGCTGTGTTGCAATAATAAGATGTATTCCCGCAGCTCGCGCCATTTGGGCCAGCCTTGCGATTGAATCTTCAACATCATTGGCAGCAACCATCATCAAATCAGCAAGCTCATCTACAATAACAACGATATAAGGCAGAACTGCCGCCGGGTTGTCCGCCATTAATGTGTTGTAGCCTTCTATGTTTCGTGTCGCTGATTTGGAGAATAGCTCATAGCGGCTTTCCATCTCTACAACAATCTTCTTCAAAGCAAGCGAAGCCCGCTTAGGATTTGTTACGACTGGTGCGAGCAAATGCGGGATTCCGTTATATACGTTCAGCTCAACCATTTTAGGGTCAATCATCAGAAATTTCACTTCGTCAGGCGTTGCTTTATACAAAATACTCGTTATGATACCGTTAATACACACGGATTTTCCTGAGCCTGTAGCACCTGCCACAAGCAAATGGGGCATTTTTGCTAAATTGCCGACAATCGTTTGACCAGAAATATCTCTGCCAAATGCAATTGATAATTTAGATGCCGCGTTTTGGAATGTCGCAGTTTCCATGACCTCACGCATCGTAACGATCGATACTTCCATATTAGGCACTTCTATCCCAATAGCTGATTTTCCTGGGATCGGCGCTTCCATCCGAATATCTTTAGCTGCCAATGCCAAAGCGATATCATCAGTCAGACCAACGATACGGCTCACCTTCACGCCTGTAGCAGGCTGCACCTCGTAACGGGTAACTGCAGGACCCCGAACAACATCAAGCACCTTAGCCTTAACGCCAAAGCTCTCTAACGTAGCCTCAAGCTTTCTACGCGAGTCATACATATCGGAAGCGTCTGCATTTTTGCTCATTAAGCTGGGTTTAGTCAACAGAGAAAACGGCGGCAGCAAGTACGGCTTAGTCGTATTCTCCTCTACCTCCGCAATAGGACGCCTAGGAATGGCTTGAACGCTGTTCTCTTCGGTCGCAAGTGCTTCTGATTCTTCAATAGCGACGTCAAGCAATTCTATCGGATCTTGAGCTTCTAGCTCCTGCTCGTCCTCCATTGGAACGTCTTGTACAAGTGAGGTGTCACTATCGTTTGCCGAATAGGACGACGCCTCCCAAGCTTCCTCTCCTTGGCGCTGCAGCTGCTCTTGATCAATAATTAAGCCTGGCTCAGCCTCTTCCCAAGGTACTTCATTATCGCTAATATATTGTGAATCAATAATATCTGTATGTAACTCTTCCCCTAGCTTCTCCCACGGCGGCTCTATATCGCTTTGCCATGCGGGTTTGATGCTATTAGGTGTTCCAGCAATATTAGGTTCAAAAACCCATTCGTCCTGATCATCATCTGACTTGCTTTGCTGCTCGGTTTGATTTTCTTGTCTCCATGAGAAAAACAGCGATCTTCTTTTCTTCGGTGGAGCTACCACATAGCCATCATGATCCTCTTCGTCATCCATCGTATCATCGTCGTCCAAATCAGTTTGTCCCGTATTAGCAAATGCAGCTGCTGCTGTTCTCTGAGCCGCTCGTTTCTCCCATTTCGCCCCAAGCAGTTTAAACATATTAGTAGCTCTAGTCCTTACGAGCCTACCTAATTCCACATACGATTTCCCCGTCATCAGCATAATCGAAATCGCAAACATGACAAACATAATAAGCTTTGCCCCATAATATCCAAACAAAGAGAAAAATAAGGAATATTGTATGGCTCCAATATATCCGCCGCTTATTTCCTTATCTCGGATAGGTAAATCACGATCAATCGGAACACTAATTAGTGATAATTGCAAATCGCTGCTTAGCTGTCTAAAGATCTCCGTACCCGTTAAATCGACAGTTGGAAGCAGCTTTTGCTCGATCTCTGAGATAGAGCTCATCAATGTAAATGCCAGCACCAATATGAGCAGGCCCGTTCGTCGATTCGTCCACCCTCTAGGCCAAGCTCTCTTGACCATTACGGAAAGCCCAACAATAATCCCAACGATTGCAAGCACAAAATAAAACTTGCCGAGCACAAGCCCAAACAGCTTGGATAACGAGCGCCCGACAGCAGCTTCTCCGGATAAAGCTATAATCGAAATGGTAATCAATAAAATTCCGTATACTTCGTATTTTAAGTTTGTTCCAATTGATTTTTTTCGTCTCTTTTTCTTGGCCAATTTCGTCACCTCTGGTTAAAGATTATACCATAGGTGGACAAATGTGCCTATGAGACATTCGTACGAACATCCGTTTGCTGTTTAATTATAGTGAATGATCATACCCGGCATCAAATTTGGATCAAGATAATCATCCAAGCTGCAATCAATTAAACGAACGATCTTTCCCATTCCAGGTGCAACAGGCGTAACCTGCATCCTGACACCATTAGACCAAACCTCTTGATACTGACCCATTTCCTCATTTATCCCCTCAAACACAGCCTCAAGCGGCATATTCGTATAAATCGTCATACGCTGGTCACCTCAACTCTTTCCGCTTTTGTTGCCTCAATTCTTCGCTTTAATTCCTTTAATGCTTCGCCTAAGCCGCCAACTGCATCGATAAGTCCATGCTTAACCGCATCGGAGCCAATAACGGTTGTTCCAATATCACGAGTGAGCTCACCTGTTTTAAACATCAGCTCTTTGAAAATATGCTCAGGCACATTCGAATGTGATGTAACAAAACGAACGACACGCTCCTGCATTTTATCCAAATATTCAAAGGTTTGCGGAACCCCAATAACTAAGCCATTCATTCGAATGGGATGGATCGTCATCGTTGCTGTCTCTGCAATAAATGACATATCGCCAGCAACCGCGATAGGAACACCTATCGAATGCCCGCCGCCAAGTACAAGCGTTACTGTTGGCTTAGAAAGCGAGGCAATCATTTCAGCAATGGCAAGTCCTGCTTCCACGTCTCCCCCAACCGTATTTAGAACGATAAACACACCTTCAATTTTCGGGTTTTGCTCTGCAGCAACGAGTTGTGGAATAAGATGCTCATACTTGGTCGTTTTGTTCTGTGGGGGCAAGATGAGATGCCCTTCTACCTGTCCGATTATTGTCATGCAAAAAATATTAGACTCCATTAATGATGGCGTACTTGTCTGACCCAGCTGCTGTATCGTTTCGACAACAGCATTCGTTTTTTTTCTCTCATCTGCACTCGGCTCTGGCTGCTCCGATGTCAAATTCATTTCTTTGTCCAAACTCACGTAAAATCCCCCTCTAATGAAGTGTAGCTCGTCATAGTATGAGGTCTGTCGTCGAATTTATACAAAAATGGACAGGATAGCTTTTTGAAATAAAAAAAATCGCTTGCATCCGCCGCGGCAATTGCGGGATGAACAAGCGATTCTCTTCAAACATTTATTTATCGTATTATACTTCCATAATAATTGGCAGGATCATTGGACGACGGCGAGTTTGCTCATACAAAAAGCGTCCAAGCGCATCCTTAACATTCGTTTTGAGCGATGCCCATTCATTTACTTTATCATTCATCAAACGAGTTAACGTTGAAGTGACGATACGGTTAGCTTCATCAAGAAGTCCTTCTGACTCACGAACATACACGAATCCGCGAGAAATAATGTCTGGACCAGATAGAATGGCACCATCCTGCTTGCTGAGTGTAACAACAACGACCAAGATGCCATCTTGTGAAAGCAATTTACGGTCGCGAAGAACGATATTACCTACATCGCCTACGCCCAAACCATCAATTAGTACATTTCCTGCTTGAACCTTCGAGCCTTTACGACCGCTGCCATTTTGGAATTCAACAGTATCGCCATTATCAATAACGAATATATTTTCACGTTCAATTCCAATCGCTTCGCCGAGCTTGGCATGCTGGCGGAGCATACGGTATTCACCATGGATAGGAATAAAATATTTTGGCTTAATTAGGTTAAGCATAAGCTTAAGCTCTTCTTGGCTGCCGTGACCAGATACGTGTACGCCTGATACTGAGCCATTTCCATAAATAACGTTTGCGCCTAAACGGAATAATTCATCAACTGTACGACCAACATAACGCTCGTTACCTGGAATAGGAGTAGCCGCGATAATTACGGTATCGCCAGGCAAAATATCTACTTTGCGATGTGTCGAACGCGCCATACGAGTTAGCGCCGACATCGGCTCGCCTTGACTGCCTGTACACAAAATAACTACGCGATCTGCAGCTAGCTTATTTACTTCTTCAGGCTCAATAATCATGCCTTCTGGAATATTCAAGTATCCAAGATCTGAGGCAATCCCAACTACGTTAACCATACTGCGGCCAACTACAGCTATTTTGCGACGGGTCGCGATTGCAGCATTGATAATTTGTTGAATACGATGCACGTTGGATGCAAAGGTTGCAACGACAACACGTTGTGACGACTTGCGGAAAATATCTTCAAGATTGTCGCCCACCTGTGCTTCTGATGGTGTATAGCCGGGACGCTCTGCATTCGTACTATCCGAAAGAAGCGCCAAAACGCCGCGTTTTCCGATTTCTGCAATGCGCTGCAAATCAGCAAATTGCTCATTAACCGGCGTATGGTCAAACTTAAAGTCCCCTGTATGAACAACTGTTCCCTCTGGCGTATCCAAGCTAACACCAACGGAATCCGGGATACTGTGATTCGTTCTGAAGAAGGATGCACGTATTGTGCCTAATTGAATTTCGCTGTCCGCGTTGATGAGAATACGCTTCGTTTCTCCAAGCAAACCTGCTTCCTTCAATTTTCCTTCAATGAGACCTAGTGTGAGTTTTGTAGCATACAGCGGCACATTCAAGCTTTTCAGTACATATGGCAATCCACCGATGTGATCTTCATGTCCGTGAGTTATAATAATTCCGCGAACTTTGTCACGATTTTCGGTCAAGTACGAAATATCTGGAATAACGATATCGATGCCCAGCATGTCCTCTTCTGGAAACTTCAAGCCCGAATCAACAACAACTATGTCATTGTTATACTGGATGACGTACATATTTTTTCCGATCTCGCCTACTCCGCCTAGTGCAAAAATGAGCAGTTTATCTTGGTTGTTCTTCTTAGACAAGTGTATCTTTCCTCCTTCAAATTTTGCGAAGCAAAATTCGCTTCGTAAGCATTTTCTTAGATTTTGCGAAGCAAAATTTGCTTCGTAAGTATTTTTCTTAAACTTGGCGGAGCAAAACTTGCTCCGTAAGTATTTCTCTAGAACATTGCGAAGCAAAAGTATGCTTCAAAATATGTTTATTAAATGAGCGAACCTATACAGTTTCGTAAGTCTTGTCTACCTATGGAAAAGAAAAATTCGCATCAGACTGATCCACTTTTGTGTTGTGATGCCAAACTTTTATACAATTATGAACATATTTCGTCAGATGCCGCTCTGACGTCTAAGTTCAATTCCAAATATTTGCCGCACCCAGTCACTTGCACTTATTATACATGAAGAAAAAGCTGGAATACAAGTGAAACCCGATAAAGCAATTATTCACTATGCTTCCCAAAAAAATAAAACCGATGCTGGATGCATCGGCTGCAGTCAACGAAAACGTTTATTCAGGCAAGCAAACTGCGTAAGAATGCGGCTTCTGCCTCGGTTACTGTTACAAGCGGAAGTCTTACTCCGCCAACTAAAAAACCTTTAAGGCCAAGTGCATATTTTACTGCAACTGGATTAGGTACAGGGTGAGGACAATGGAATAGACCTTTGAAAACTGGAAACAAACGTCCATTTATGCGTGCAGCCTCCTGCACATTCCCGCTAATATATGCTTGAATAAGCTCTTTCATTTGAACACCGATAATGTGACTTGCTACGCTAATTATGCCATAGGCGCCAATAGCCAAAGCTGGAAGTGTAGCTGAATCATCTCCACTATACACTTTGAAATCTGCCGGAGCATCACTAATAATCTGTGTCAATTGATCGGTTGAGGCACAATCCTTTGTTGCAATAATATTGTCGATTTGCGCTAAGCGAAGTGTCGTTTCGACAGAGATGTTAACCGCAGTACGACCCTCTACATTATACAAAATAATTGGCAATGCCGTTGCTTCCGCAATAGCTTTAAAATGCTGATATAACCCTTCTTGACTAGGACGATTATAATATGGAGCGACAAGCAAAATGCCGTCCACGCCAGCAGCTTCCGCTTCTTGCGTCAAATGGATGGAATGGGCTGTGTTGTTGCTGCCCGTACCGGCAATTATTTTGCAACGTCCATTGGCATGTTTAACTGAAAACCGGAACAATTCTAGCTTTTCTTCATCGGACAGCGTCGGCGATTCGCCAGTAGTGCCTGAAACGACAAGACTATCGCTTTGCTGCTCCTCAATTAAATAATCAATCAATCGGCCTGTCGTTTGCCAATCAATCTGACCGTCTGCATCGAATGGGGTTACCATTGCCGTAATTAATCTTCCAAATTCCATTTGAATACCTCCCAAAAGTGTTGCTCTCTATCGATGAAGCTCGAACTTCGCGTGCAGAGAACGAAGTGCCTCTGCCATATCCGCTTCACGTACGAGCACCCAAATCGTTGTATTAGAATCAGCTGATTGCATGATAGAAATCCCTTGCTCCGTCAGCGCTTCCACGATGCGGGCCATGACGCCAGGCTCTCCATTCATTCCACCGCCGATAACAGATACCTTCGCACAGCCATTGATCGCTGCAGGTGCGAAACCGCAATCCTCCAGCACATGTACCGCACGTTCTGCATCTTGGTCAAAAACAGTATAAATTGCACCGCTAGGCGTTACATTAATAAAATCAACGCTTATATGATGTTTAGCCATGGATTGAAATACCTGCAATTGAACATCATTTCGTCCTTCAATTGCTTTGACAGATATTTGCGTTATACCCGATACATGAGCAATACCTGTGACATGCCGGTCTTTAACAGACACCTCCGCTCTCAGCTCAGCTGAGTCCGTGACTAAAGTGCCTGTCTCGTTGGAGAAGGTCGAACGTACACGCAGCGGTATTCGAGCTTGCTGAGCTATTTCTACAGCACGCGGATGAATGACCTTAGCCCCTTGTCTTGCCATATTGCATATTTCTGCATAACTTACAACTGCAAGCGCCTTTGCTTCCTCGACAATACGCGGATCTGCTGTCAGTATTCCGTTTACGTCAGTATAAATATCAACCATCTCCGCGCGAAGCGCTGCTCCAAGTGCAGTAGCTGATGTATCACTGCCGCCGCGACCGAGAGTAGTCGTTTCTCCCAGTGCCGTGCTTCCTTGAAATCCGGTTACAATAACGACCGAGCCTGTACGCAAATGATTGAGTATTTTTTCAGGAACGATTTCTTTAATTCGGGCATGCCCATATTGTTCGTCAGTAATAATCCCCGCCTGCCCGCCAGTCAAAACGACAGATGGAATACCGCTTGCAAGAGCCAAGCTGCATAAAGTGGCTGCGGAAATCAATTCTCCGCAGCCTAGCAGCATATCCCGCTCACGCAGCGGCAGCTTGTCGCCATTATCACGAATGAGCTGAAGCAGCGTATCCGTAGCGTATGGATCGCCTTTACGGCCCATTGCAGAAACAACAACAACAACAGCAAAGCCATTACTACGTTCTCTGCTAATATGCCCAATAACATGATCTCTGGCATGATCAGTAGAAAGTGAGGTGCCCCCGAATTTTTGAATCAGGATGCGCATTAAATTAACCTCCATGATCGATCCAAGAAGATGCCGCAAATTAACTCGTCTTAATACATTAACCTTTTGTGATATGTTCTGCGATTTGAACAGCGTTCCATGCTGCGCCTTTGAGCAGGTTATCGGATACTATCCACATATTAAGTCCGCGCTCAGAGCCTAGATCACGTCTCAAGCGACCGACAAACACATCCGGTTTGCCAGTAGCATCTGTTGCAAGCGGGTATTGCTGATTAGCAGGGTCATCAACGAGCGTAATGCCCGGTGTATCCGCCAGCAGCTGCTTAACCTCTTCCAGATCATAATCGTTTTTGAGCTCAACGTATAGAGATTCCGAGTGACCATAAACGACAGGAATACGAACGCAAGTAGCTGTAACCTGAATGGACTCGTCACCCATAATTTTTTTGGTTTCGTTAACCATTTTCATTTCCTCAAGCGTATAACCGTTCTCTTGGAACTTGTCGATTTGCGGAATCGCGTTGAATGCGATCTGATGCTTTACGGGCAAAGCCCCCACAGGCAGAATGGCAGGAGAAACCTCTTCGCCATTTAGAACTGCCTGCGTCTGGCGCAGCATCTCTTCAATCGCAAGACTTCCTGCACCTGATACCGCTTGATAGGTGGAAACAATAACACGAGAAATGCCATAACGATCTTGAAGCGGCTTAAGTGTTGCGACCATTTGAATGGTCGAACAGTTCGGATTCGCGATTATGCCCTTATGCTCGCTAATCTTCTCTATATTCACCTCAGGAACGACCAATGGTGTGTTTACGTCCATACGGTATGCATTCGTGTTATCAATACAAATAGCACCATGCTCAACAGCGTGTGGAGCCAGCGCTTTGGTGACATCGCCGCCAGCGCTAAATAGTGCGATCTGAGTGCCCTTAAAGCTATCCGGTGTTGCTTCTTGAACCGTAAGCTCTTCCCCTTTAAACATAATCTTAGTGCCGGCTGAACGAGCAGACGATAACAGCTTAAGCTCATTAATCGGGAAGTTTCTGGATTCGAGTAATTTTAGTATTTGTTCCCCTACTGCGCCTGTTGCACCAACTATTGCAACATTAAACAATTTTTGATTCAACATTTGCTGTCATCTCCCCTCTGCAACATGAGTCCTTAGTGCCGTTCGACGAGCAGAGGCTGCAGCTGCTTGCCTGCAAGAGCTGCCTCGCATGCTTCCAAGACCAAATCCATTCTGGCAACAAGCGAATTTGGCTTCTGCACAGGGTTATCCTGGCCGAACGGAACAAAATAAATATGTTTAGCCACTAAAAGCTTCGCTATGTTAGCAGCATTTAAACCGAGTCCATCATTAGTAGAAATAGCAAGAACAAGCGGACGTCCATTGCGCATTTGAGCCTTCGCAGCCATCAGCACTGCACTATCTGTAATTGCATTTGCCAATCTGCTCGTTGTATTGCCCGTGCATGGCGCAATGACAAGTACATCAAGAAGCTTGGAAGGACCAAGCGGCTCCGCCTGAACGATCGTTGAAATTAATTCATTTCCAGTAATTTCTTTCAGCTGTGTTTGCCAGTCCTCGGACTTGCCGAACCTCGTATCCGTAGTCATAAGCGTATTCGATACGATCGGCACCACATTCGCACCCGCATCGACGAACCGTTTAATTTCAGGCATAACCTCAGCAAATGTACAGTGTGACCCAGACAAAGCATAGCCCACTGTTATTCCAGACCAATTCATATCCCATTCCCCCGCTTAATCGTATCGTCCAAAATCAACTGTGTTAAACAATCCGCCATGATACGTCCAGCTGTTTTCGGTGCGACGATTCCGGGAAGTCCGGGTGCGAGTATCGCTTTAATTCCCCGCTTCTCTGCAAAGCGGAAATCAGTCCCGCCAGGCTTCGATGCGAGGTCAATTATTACGGCCCGCGAAGGGAAATTTGCGATAATTTGTGCTGTGACTATCATAGTCGGAATTGTACTAAAAAGCAAGTCAATATTGCTCACATGCTGCAACAAACCACTGATGTAGAAAGGCTCAAAACCCATTTCCGAAGCTCTTGCATACTGCTCTGAGCGACGTACGCCAACCTTTACTTTTGCCCCTAATCCTTGAAGCGTCCGTGCCATTGTAAAGCCGGTTCTGCCAAATCCCAGCACCATGGAGGAAGAGCCGTGAATGGTGATATCCGTGTTCTGGATCGCCATCATCAGCGCGCCTTCCGCAGTTGGAATTGAATTGTATATAGCGACATCATCACGGTCGAAAAGCTCGACTAACGATAAAGAATACTGCTCACATAGCTGGCGTAAATATGGCTTTGCCATGCCTGTATACACGGTGCAATGCTTCGGCAGCTTTGCCATGTGGTTTTCTGTAATCTGCATTTGACGATCGCTGAATACGGCATGAATCAGACCTTGATCGTCGGTCCCCACCGCGGGAAGCAGCAATGCATCTACGCTCTCAAACAACTGCTCCTCGAACTCTGCCTGCACAGCACCGTCCAACGACGAATGTAAGCCATCAAAGCCAGAAACGGTCACAGTAGCATCAAGCTCTGTCAGCTTTCGTATAACCTCAAGCTGCCTTGCGTCACCACCAAGCAAGAGCACCTTCACGCCTGTTAGCATTTAGCTCCACTCCTTTCTTGCTACTAACTCAAGATCATCTTATGCTTGCGCCCAAAGGGGGGTGAAAAATAAAAAAAAAGATCGAGCAAATTGCTCGATCTTTTCACTCAAACCTTATCGTCTAGACACCGGTATGGCCAAAACCGCCAGCACCGCGTACGGTGTCAGGCAATTCTTCCGCTTCTAGAATAGCTACAACCGGAACTTTCTGGAACAGCATTTGAGCAATCCGCTCTCCGCGTGTAATGGTAAATGGCTCCTGGCCTAAATTGATAAGCAGTACCTTAACCTCTCCGCGGTAATCAGCATCAATCGTACCTGGCGAATTCAAGCAAGTAATGCCATGCTTATACGCAAGTCCACTGCGCGGTCTAATTTGTGCTTCCAGCTCCCCAGGCATCGCCATGGCAAAGCCTGTAGGTATGAGCTTGCGTTCACCAGGCTCAAGAACAACCGCCTCTATTACAGCAGCTTGTAAATCAAAGCCTGCTGCCCATTCCGACATTTTTTGTGGAATGGCTATATCTTCATTTCCTTCTAATCTTTTAAACAATACTTGATACAAATTGATTCCTCCCCAATTGCGCTGCTGCCTTATCATTAGAGCCTACCATCGCGACGGAGAAAGGAACAGCAAGCATCCGCTTCGTAACCTCCACAATATCCGCCATCTCTACTGAATCGATGCGTTTCAACAACTCATCCAACGTGTAATGATGGCCTAGCATCAGCTCATTTTTTCCTAACCGATTCATCCTGCTGCTCGTACTCTCAAGGCTCAGTATCAAGCTTCCTTTTAATTGCTCCTTGCCGCGATGCAGCTCATCCTCGCCTAGCCCCTTAACTGACAATTCATTAATTTGCTCCATCGTCAGATCAAGAACTTCCTTCGTTTGCTTTGGCGCAGTACCTGCATAAAGTGTAAATAAGCCAGCATCCGCATAGGAGGTGTGATAAGAATAAACCGAGTAGGCCAGCCCGCGCTTTTCTCTAATTTCCTGAAACAGCCGAGAGCTCATCCCGCCGCCAATTGCATTGTTAAGCAAAATCATCGCATACAAATTCGAATCGGTAATGGAGCAGCCTGGGAAAGTAACACATATATGATTTTGCTCCGTTTTCTTTTTGTAAAATAAATAGTCGCCATGGAACGTCGGCGGACTAACGATCGAGCTAACTGGCTTACTATTCGTAAAGCTGCCAAAATGCTTTTCTAATAGAGCTAGCAGTGATTGCTCCTCCACATTGCCAGCTACGCTGATAACCGTATTTTCCAATGTGTAATTATCGTTCATATATTTACGAAGGGTATCAGAGGTCATCGCAGTTAAACGATCCTCTAGCCCTAATATGGAATAAGCCAGTGGATGGTTGCCAAATGCGGCACGCGACGCTTCATCATGCACCTTATCGTCAGGAGTATCCTCATACATAGAAATTTCCTCGAGTATTACATTTTTCTCCTTAGCAAGCTCCTCTGGATCAAGCTGAGAATTGAAAAACATATCCGAAAGTGCATCTACTGCCAGCGGCAAATGATCATCAAGCACCTTGGCAAAGTAGCATGTATATTCCTTTGAAGTAAACGCATTGACATTCCCGCCAATTCCGTCAAATAAATCAGCAATATCCTTCGATGTTCTCGTTTCTGTTCCTTTGAAAAGCATATGCTCAATAAAATGAGAGATCCCGTTATTTTCTTCTGTTTCATATCTAGATCCTGTTTTGACCCAGATGCCAAAGGATACCGACCTAACTGTCGGTATGTATTCAACTACAACACGCAGTCCATTGCTAAGCGTGAATTTATTCATCAGTATTCCTCCTCATGTTTTGTGCGCAAAGCTGATCTATTCATTTTATCTGTAAGCTTTGCCTTACAAAACTGTCATCGTTCGCATGTGTATATAAACATGAATGGTTTTACTATAGCAGAATCAGCCATTGCTCTCAACATCGGTGGAAATACGCTTGGAGGAAAGCGTCTCGCTTACAGTTCCAATTGCGTATCCTTTCGCTTTTGCAGCAGCAATCATACCCGGAAGAGCATCTCTTGAGGAGGCGGTCGGATGCATTAATATTAAGGAGCCCGGCTCGAGTCTAGATGCTATTTTCCGAACGATTGAATCTGCCGGAGGCTTCTGCCAATCCACCGTATCAATCGTCCATAACACGGTATACAAGCCATTCTGTGAAGCAATTTGGACAGTGGCTGAATTGAAGTCTCCCGAAGGCGGAGCAAACCATTTATTATTTACATTCAATGTCTCTTTTAATAAAGCTTCTGTTTTTACGATTTGATTATTCTGATCCTGCCTGCTTAACGTACTCATATTAGGATGTGAATACGCATGATTGGACAGTTCATGTCCTTCCGCCTGAATTATCTTAGCGATCTCAGGATTTTTCTTAAGCCAGCTTCCATCCAGGAAAAAAGTTGCCTTCACATTTTCTTGCTTAAGCGTTGTTAGTATAGAGTCTATGTATTCGTTGCCCCAAGCCACATTTATCATGAAAGTTATCATTTTTTTATTCGGATTGCCTCTATACACGGGATAAGCACCCAGATCACTCAGCTTGATGTTTGGCTCTATTTCCTTGAAAACATAGTTAATATTCTCTTTAGAAGGCGCAAGCAATGCAGCCTCTAACGTTTTGGGTATATCCACCTCGAGACCATTATAACCAGGAATCGCTTTCCATACACGATCGATCCGCGCATTCACAGGTGCAATTCGCAGCTTTTCAGCTTCCGCTGTAATGGAGGTCATCAGCCTTTGACGCTCCTCGTCTGAGCTGGCTTGCATAGCTGCTACTGCTTTTGCACCACCATATTTCATGGAGGCGAGATAATTCGAAACATCATCATTTATTCTCACAAATACGATCAACATGAGCATACTTGCCGCAATCGCAGCTGCTTTTCTCACTGACATCACTCACACTCCTATAAACGACCTCACATGCTCCAGAGGCATGGCCTTAGGCGAAGCATATTGTTTCATGTTTATGAAATGTTGGACGAGATTATGCAAATGCCAGCTAATGTTCCCTTTTACTATCGTAAGAAAAACAAAAAGAGACAGATCAAATCTGACTCTTCTCTTCATTATGATTATTAATGTTGCAAAAGCTCTTGCAATTATTGTGGAGATGCTTCAGGTGTCATGAGTATTTTTGCAGACAAGTTGATACGGCCTTGCTGATCAATCTCGGTTACTTTAACCTTAATTTGATCACCAATGTTTACAACGTCCTCAGTTTTGGCAACACGCTCTGTTGACAGCTGCGAAATATGGACGAGACCATCCTTGTTCGGCAAAATTTCAACGAATGCGCCGAATTTCTCGACACGTTTAACTGTACCAAGATAGATTTCGCCAACGACGACTTCCTTCACGATACCTTCGATGATCGATTTCGCCTTTTGGTTCATCTCTTCATTAGATGAAGCGATAAATACCATTCCGTCCTGCTCGATATCAATTTTAACGCCTGTTTCTTCAATAATTTTATTAATAATTTTACCGCCTGCGCCAATAACATCACGGATTTTGTCCGGGTTAATACGAAGCGTCAAAATTTTAGGAGCATACTTGGACAGGTTAGCTCGTGTCGTCGGCAAACTTTCAAGCATTTTACCAAGAATGAAAATACGTCCTTGACGCGCTTGCTCAAGAGATTGCTCCAAAATAGCACGATTAATACCCGCAATTTTGATGTCCATTTGAATCGCCGTAACACCTTCTGCAGTACCTGCAACCTTAAAGTCCATATCGCCAAGATGATCTTCCATACCTTGAATATCCGAAAGGATAGCGAAATGGTCTCCGTCCTTAATCAGACCCATTGCAATACCCGCTACAGGAGCCTTGATTGGAACGCCTGCATCCATCATAGCCAGCGTGCTTGCACAAATGCTTGCTTGGGAAGATGAACCATTCGATTCAAGAACCTCAGATACTAGACGAATCGTGTACGGGAATTCAGCTTCAGAAGGAATAACCTTAGAAAGTGCACGCTCACCCAGCGCACCATGACCAATTTCACGACGACCAGGCGGACGCAGCGGACGAGCTTCGCCTACGCTGAACGGAGGGAAATTGTAATGATGCATAAAGCGTTTTGTTTCTTCAGGAGAAATGCCATCCAAAATTTGAACGTCGCCCATTGCTCCAAGCGTACAAATGCTAAGTGCCTGTGTTTGTCCACGTGTAAACAATCCAGTTCCATGTGTACGCGGCAAAATCGCTACATCACACTCAATTGGACGAATCTCGTCAAGTGAACGACCGTCAGGACGAATTTTATCATGAGAAATTAGTCGACGAACCTCTTCCTTCACGATGTCATAAAGAACTTCCTTAACATCGGATATCAGTTCAGGTGTATCGATATATTGCTCTTCAAAGTGGGCAGCAGCCGCACTATTTACTGCGTCAATCGCATCTTGACGAGCGTGCTTCTCTTCAACCTTAATGGCTTCGACTAGACCAGCAGAAGCATAGGCACGAACATCTGCATTAACTTGCTCGTTAACGGTATGTAGCTTAACTTCCATTTTCGGCTTGCCCGCAACGGCTTGCAGCTCTTCAATCTTTGCAACTATTTTTTTGATTTCATCGTGACCGAACATAATAGCTTCGAGCATTACTGACTCAGAAACTTCGTTCGCTTCCGCTTCTACCATCATAATTGCATCTTTTGTTCCTGCTACAACTACGAAAATATCCGTTTCCTGGCTTTGCTCTACCGTAGGATTAATAATAAATTGACCGTTTACACGACCAACGTTAACTCCGCCAATAGGACCGTCAAATGGAACATCGGAAATTGACAGCGCTGCCGAAGTTCCAATCATAGCCGCGATTTCTGGAGAGCAATCTTGATCCACACTCATAACGATATTCATTACCTGAACGTCATTACGAAAGCCTTCAGGGAATAACGGACGAATAGGCCTGTCTGTAAGGCGGCTGGACAAAATCGCCTTCTCACTTGGACGGCCTTCGCGTTTAATGAACCCACCTGGAATCTTACCAACCGCATACAAACGTTCTTCGTAATTAACCGTCAGTGGAAAGAAATCCAAATCCTTTGGTCCTGTTGATGCTGTTACCGTACACAATACGACAGTCTCGCCATATTGCACGGTTACTGCTGCATTCGCTTGCTTAGCAAGACGGCCTGTTTCGATGGATAGAGGTCTTCCGCCTACTTCCATCTCGATTCGTTGTACCATTATATCCCTCCTATAATTAGTAGATTTATTATATTTCAATGCATAAAGCAGTTTTTCTGAGTGCTCCCTATTACAAAAAGCAACCCGAATCCGCGTATCCGTTATTCCCGGACGGCTGGACAACCAGGTTGCTTTTCATTACGCATGTTTTAGCGGCGTAGGCCGAGTTTTTCGATCAATGCGCTGTAACGTCTAACATCATTGTTTTTCAGGTATGCAAGCAGCTTACGGCGCTGACCTACCATCTTGAGCAAACCACGACGGGAATGATGATCTTTCTTGTGCTCCCGCAAATGTTGAGTCAAGTTAACGATGTTTTCAGTCAGGATAGCCACTTGAACTTCCGGAGAACCGGTATCAGTTGCATGTGTCTTATGCGTCTCAATCAGTTCGTTTTTACGTACTTGTGTAATTGCCATCCTAATTCACCTCCTTCTAAATAATCGCCATTAGCCTCGCTGCCGTCGGTGAGATCGGACACCCAAGCTAAGGTTAAGTATAGGGTAGTCCACATAAAATGTAGATCTACTCACAACGTTGTATAGTATAACATATAAAATAAGCACTTGTCGAGTTATATAACCTCTACATAACCAAAAGAGTATTTATTCCTGCATAATAAAACAATATTAATCAGTATAGCCTAGTATTTCCTTTGCGCGCTCGGAATCAGCTTCAATTTGCTTGATTAAATCATCGATAGAATTGAATTTTATCTCAGCGCGTATAAAAGAAATAAATTGCAGGCGAATCTGCTCACCGTAAATGTCGCCGTTGAAGTCAAATAAATGTGCTTCCATAATCGGATGAGGATCATTTTTGTTAAAGGTAGGCTTTAAACCGTAATTCAAAACACCGGAGTATGCCTTTTCCCCGATCCAGGCTGTAATGGCGTACACACCTATTCTCGGAGCAATATAGGGGTCATTAATTTGTAAGTTCGCAGTAGGAAAACCGATTGTACGTCCACGTTTATCACCATGAACAACGATTCCCTTCACCTCATAGGATCGTCCAAGCAGACTGTGGGCAAGTTCAAAATCACCTGCTTCAAGTGCTTCACGAATATAGGTGCTGCTTACCTTAATCCCCTTCTCAATCAAAGGCTCAATCACATGAACAGAAATATCAGGCTGACCAAGTTGCATCAAGGTCTCTGTATTTCCTAATCCTCTATGACCAAAATTGAAATCAAATCCTACAACTACCTGCTTAGCACGCAGTACGCGCAGAACATCATTAACAAACCGCTCAGGAGTGACCTCCGCAAATTCGAGATCAAACCTCATAATAAATACGAGGTCTACACCAAGCTTTTCGAATAAAGCTGTTTTGACGTCAAGTGGCGTAAGGCAACGGTAATAATGGTCCCCTTGCCCGAGCACCTCCTTCGGATGAGGATCGAAGGTCAAGACCGCTGATAGCATTTCGGATTCCTTCGCCTCAGCTACCGCCTGGCGGATGACGTTTTGATGCCCGCGATGAACACCGTCAAAATGACCGATTGCTATGGAAAGCGGCTTGTCCAGCGATAACATGGACAAACCGTTTAAAGGAAAACTTAATGGTATAATTTCCAACGCTGAAGCACCTGCATTTCCTTTTAACTTTCTTACTCCAAACATTAAGCCGAGAAGACTTTAACTGGCTTGAATACCGCTAACTTCTGATCAATTTGATATATTCCAAGAAATAAGCTTTGATCATTATAAAGTCGAATTAATTGACCATCCTCGCTTGAGGAAGCTTCACGATCAGCATGGGATAAACTAACCTTCTGCCCCAGCAACGCTAGCCTTCCAATCGACTCCGGCACCACTGCTTTCGCTAAGTGGGTAATCGCTTCATCTGCGGCAATAAGATGCTCGCTTAATTGACCTGATTGCTGCAATTCCTCAATTTGCTCTAAGGTTAAGCAGCTTTCCTTCGTTATGCCGCCTGACATCGTTCTCGTCAAATGCGCCATTGTCGCAGGGACACCTAACGCTTTGCCAACGTCCACACATAAGGTGCGAATATATGTACCTTTTGAACATACGACAGAAAACGTAATTTTGGGCTGCTCCAGCTCTAGCTGTACGTTAATGAGATCGATTTGATGAATCGTCACCTTTCTCGATTTCCGCTCAACCGTCTTGCCTTCTCGTGCAAGCTCATACAATCGTTTACCATCTATTTTGACAGCAGAGTACATTGGAGGCACCTGTTCGATCTCGCCTACAAAACGCAGCAGTGCTTCACGAATCGCTTCCTCTGTAACAGTTACTGAAGATTGCTGCTCGATGACCGTACCCGTTATGTCTTCTGTATCCGTAGCAATTCCGAGCTGCAATACTGCTTCATAAGACTTGGGCCGCTCTTGAACATATTCAACGACCCTAGTTGCACGCCCCAGACATAAAGGAAGAACACCCGTAACCATAGGATCAAGCGTTCCAGCATGTCCAATTCGTTTCATCTTAAGAATTCGGCGAACCTTCGCAACCACATCGTGAGAAGTCCAGCCTTCAGGCTTCCAAACTGCCAAGATGCCGTCCATCGATTAAACCAACGCCTTTCCAACTGCTTCAACAAGCTTTGTAATCGAATCTGCTACCGTGCCTTCAAGACGACAGCCTGCTGCTCTAACGTGACCGCCACCGCCAAACTCTTGAGCGATTGCAGCTACATTAGCTTTACCAGCAGAACGAAGACTGGCTTTGACAGATCCATCCTCTGCTTCTTTAAATAAAATCCCTACCTCAACACCATCAACATTAAGCGCATAATTTACAATACCTTCAAGATCTTCAGATACTGCGCCTGTATTGCGCAAATCGTCTTTGCCGATAAATACCCAACCGATTTCCAAATTGTCAGTAAACGTGAGTCGATTTAAAGCCATTTGGAGAAGCTTGAGCTTAGCCATCGTCATTTTTTCAAGCAAATGATCGGCGAGCTTGTTGCCCGAAACGCCTACCGCTAGAAGCTGCGAAGCAATCTCCATTACACGCGGACTCGTATTGGAATACCGAAAACCGCCAGTATCCGTAAGCAAACCGGTATAAATCGCTGTTGCGCAATTTAAATCCAAAGCAATCTCTGCTCTTTCAATTAAATCAAACAGTATTTCTACGGTTGCGGCTGCTTCAGCTCGTATCACATTTACGCTGCCAAATCCGTTATTCGTTGGGTGATGGTCAATATTAAGCAGCTTTGCATCTAGTGCAAAGCTGCTCGCTACCTCACCAATTCTTTTGAAATCGGCACAATCGACTGCAATAATAGCATCGAACTGCTGCTTGGGAGCAGCTTTCTTATAATTTACAATGGTATCGAATTCAGTTAAATAGCTTAGTCTAGAAGGCAGCTCACCTTCATTAATAAGCACAGCAGATTTTCCTAGCTTCTGAAGCAGCCATCCTACCACAACAGTTGAGCTAATCGCGTCACCGTCGGGTTGAACATGTGATACCACTAAAAAATGATTATAATCATTCATAAATGCTAGCGCATGATCAAGCTGCTTCAAATAGCTGCTGTGAGCCATCATCGAGTTGCATTCCCATTGTTAATATTTTCAAGCAAAGCCTCAATTCGACTGCCGTACTCAATACTGCTGTCAAACTTGAATAGCAATACCGGTGTATGACGAAGACGCATACGCTTGCCAAGCTCCGTACGAATAAAGCCTGTACCGCTAGCAAGAGCCTTTAGTGTCGCTTCCTTCTGCTCTTCACTGCCCAGTACGCTCAAATATACTTTCGCTTGTGACAAATCGCTAGACGTTTCTACGCCAGTCACTGTAATAAAACCAATTCTTGGATCCTTAAGCTCGGTCTGTATAATTTGGCTAAGCTCTTTTTTAATCTGCTCGCCAACCCGTCCTACTCGGATTTTTGCCATGCTATACTCACCTCTCTACTGTTTCCATGACAAATGCTTCAATTGTATCGCCTTCACGAAGATCATTGAAACGATCAAGCGTTATGCCGCACTCATAGCCTTGTGCAACTTCTTTAGCATCATCCTTGAAACGCTTAAGGGATTCGATTTTACCAGTGAAGACAACAATCCCTGCACGAATTAAGCGTGCTTCAGCGCTGCGAGTGATTTTACCAGAAGTAATCATACAGCCGGCAATTGCTCCAACCTTCGTAACTTTAAATACGTTACGAACTTCAGCATGACCGATAACGACCTCTTTGTAGATCGGATCAAGCATCCCTTTCATCGCTTGCTCAATCTCATCGATTACGTTGTAAATAACGCGGTGCATACGAACGTCAACTTTTTCTTGAGCGATAGTAGCTTCTGCTTGTGGATCAGGACGAACGTTAAAGCCGATTACAATTGCATTGGAAGCAGATGCCAAAATAATATCGGATTCTGTAATTGCGCCAACACCGCTATGGATGATTTTAACGCGTACGCCTTCGATCTCAATTTTTGCAAGTGAACCCTTAAGTGCCTCTGTTGCGCCCTGAACGTCTGATTTAATAATAACATTCAGATCTTTAATTTCACCATCTTTGATATGGTTATACAGATCTTCGAGCGTAACACGTGTATTGGAACCCATATCCGTTTGGCGCTGTTTAATGGAACGACGATCAGCAATCGCACGTGCCTTGCGCTCATCTTCAAATACCATAAACGGATCTCCCGCTTGCGGTACTTCAGTTAAGCCAGTAATTTCAATTGGAGTAGATGGGCCTGCTTCTTTTAAGCGGCGGCCTTTATCGTTAACCATCGCTCTAATACGACCGAAGCAATTGCCGGCAACGAAAGCATCTCCGATTTTCAAAGTACCATGCTGAACAAGAATACGTGCAACTGGGCCTTTACCTTTATCAAGCTCGGCTTCAATTACGGTTGCACGAGCGCGTTTATTTGGATTAGCTTTATAATCATTAACTTCAGCTACGAGCAAAATCATCTCAAGCAAACCTTCAAGACCAATTCTTTGTTTAGCAGAAACCTCGACGAAAATCGTATCGCCGCCCCACTCTTCCGGAACTAGTTCATATTCAGTCATTTCTTGTTTGATCTTCTCAATATTTGCTTCTGGCTTGTCGATTTTGTTAACCGCTACAATGATCGGAACGCCTGCTGCTTTAGCATGGCTAATCGCTTCAACCGTTTGCGGCATAATGCCATCATCAGCTGCTACGACAATAATGGTAATATCGGTTACCTGCGCTCCGCGAGCACGCATTAGCGTAAACGCTTCGTGACCAGGTGTATCAAGGAACGTAATCTTCTTATTATTAATTTCAACTTGATATGCTCCGATATGCTGCGTAATTCCGCCTGCTTCTCCGCTTGTTACGTTTGTTTTACGAATGGCATCAAGCAATGTTGTTTTACCGTGGTCAACGTGACCCATTATCGTAACTACTGGCGGACGTGATACCAAATCAGTTTCTTCGTCTGCTTCTTCAACTGTTTCAAACGAATCTTCCTCAACAGGAATCTTCACTTCAACCTCAACACCATAGTCGGTAGCGATCAGATGAATCGCATCCATGTCGATTTCTTGGTTGATTGTAGCCATAACACCAAGGAAGATCAGCTTCTTAATAACTTCAGATGCATCTTTATGAAGCAATTTAGCCAATTCCCCAACAGTCATCGTACCGCGTACGATAATTTTCTTAGGTGTGTTATCAATTTTTTCACGTGGAGGCTGCTGCTGCTGGAATTTACCGCCGCGGCCTTTTTGTCCGCCACGATTGTTGTTGCCTCTATAGCCGCCTGGTTTACCATCTTCAAAACGTTTTTGACCAGGTCTTGCATTTTTATTATCATTGCTGCGAGCTTGGCCTTGTGCAGGCTTAGAGTCAAAGCGACTTTGACCTGATGAAGCCGGACGGCTAGTAGCGTCTTGACGCGGTGCGCTCGGACGGCTTGGTGAATTTCCTTGTCCACCTTGTGCTGGACGATTTGGTCCTGATGAAGCCGGACGATTGCTTTGTCCGCCTTGCCCTTGACTTGGACGGCTTGAGCCTGTGCTGGATTGCGCAGGACGATTGCCTTGTCCGCCTTGTCCTTGACTTGGACGGCTTGAATTAGAACTGCTTTGTGCTGGACGGTTATTGCTGGACGTTTGCGCCGGACGATTAGTTTGCTGTCCTGCTGGTCGCTGTTCGGACTGCTCTTTGGTTTGTGGTTTCGTATTAATAGAATTCATAGGCCCCTGTCTGTCTTGATTCGTATTTTTATTTTCTGTTGCTGGCTGTTGCTTAAGCTCCTGTTGAGCCGGTGGCTGCGATTGCGGCCGACTTGCAGCAGATTGTGCGGAGGATACAGACGCAGTTGTCGTTTCCTGAGCCCGTTTAGCTGCGGCATTCGCTTTAATATTACGGAAAAAACCTTCAACCTTTTTCACCATTTCATTTTCCATGACGCTCATATGGTTATTGACTGGCAAATCAAGTCGTTTGAGAATCGTAATAATTTCCTTGCTGCTCATATTCAGTGACTTGGCATACTCGTAAACGCGCAGCTTATCCTTATTGTCCTTGCTGTCTTGTTTATTGTCCAATATGATCCACCTCCGTATTATGGCTCAGATGACTCGCAATCATTTTTCCGAATTGCGCATCAGTTACCGCTAGTACAACCCGATCGGGCTTACCAATCGCCTTTCCTAGTTGCTCACGGTCGAATGCTTCGGCGAGTTGTATTCCGTAGGTGTTGCATTTGTCACGAAATTTTTTTTTCGTATTTTCTGAAGCATCTCCTGCAATGACAACGAGATGCACTTTTTTGTTTCTTACAGCCTTAAGGACGATTTCATCCCCTGTAATCAGCTTCCCCGCACGCATTGCCATGCCAAGCTGCGATAAGCTTTTATTCTGCTTCATCGCTTATCAGCTCCTTGCTTGCGATAAACTGCTCCTCTACCGCTACAAAATCCTGTTCAAGTTGATCGTAAATATGCTCTCCGACATGCTGTTTAAGCGCTCGATCAAGCGCCTTAGATTTTTTCGCTAGTTTAAAGCAACTGACTTTACCGCATAAATACGCTCCGCGGCCTGCTTTTTTGCCTGTCAGGTCAATCTGCACCTCTTCGGCTGGTGTCCGCACAATCCGAATCAGTTCCTTCTTCGGCATCATCTCCTGACAAGCGACACATTTGCGAAGCGGTACTTTTCTCGGTCTCATTGTACACCCCTCCTCTGCCAGCTGAATTGACGCTTATCGGTCCAACCATTACTTAATCGATTGAAACGGAATCCTGATGCATAACCGTCGTTAACGATTTCGGACGGCCATACTCCTGTTCTGCTTGCGTTTCACTTTTAATATCGATTTTCCAGCCTGTAAGCTTAGCAGCAAGCCTTGCGTTTTGGCCTTTAATGCCAATTGCAAGCGAAAGCTGGTAATCTGGAACGATAACTCTTGCCATTTTCTCTTGTTCGAATACGATAACCTCTAGCACCTTTGACGGGCTGAGTGCATTCGCAACATATTCGTCCACGCTTTCAGACCAACGAACGATATCGATTTTCTCGCCCTTTAGCTCGTTTACGATCGTCTGAACGCGCAAACCCTTTTGCCCTACACAAGATCCGACTGGATCAACCTCTGAATTACGAGAGTGAACAGCGATTTTCGAACGGAAGCCAGCTTCACGGGCCACCGAGCGAATCTCAACGACACCATCATAAATCTCAGGTACTTCGAGCTCGAAAAGACGTTTTAAGAGGCCAGGATGTGTACGGGATAAAATGATTTGAGGACCCTTAGTCGTATTCTCAACCTTTGTAATATAAGCCTTAACACGGTCGCCATGTTTGAATTTATCGGTTGGCATAAGCTCCGTCAAAGGCAGTACCGCTTCAACCTTGCCAAGGTCGACGAACAGGTTGCGAACATCCTGACGCTGTACGATACCGTTGACGATATCTTCTTCCTTATCGATAAATGCGTTATAGATCAGTCCGCGCTCTGCCTCACGAATACGCTGAGTTACAACTTGCTTCGCTGTTTGAGCAGCGATACGGCCAAAATCACGCGGAGTTACTTCAATGTCGGCAATATCGTCAAGCTGATAATGCGGATTGATTTCACGCGAAGCCTCTACCGTAATTTCAAGCCGTGGATCGAGAACCTCATCAACGACAGTTTTACGAGCATAAACTTTAATAACGCCAGTGTGACGATTAATATCTACGCGTACGTTTTGAGCGGTGTTAAAATTTCTTTTGTAGCTGGAGATAAGCGCTGCCTCAATGGCTTCCAGGAGTACATCTTTAGTAATCCCTTTATCTCTTTCTATTTCCTGCAGTGCTTCAATAAAATCCATACTCATTGGACTGAGTTTCCCCCTTTCAATATAAAAACGAATATTAGAAAACGATAGCGAGCCTAGCGCTTGCTACCTTGACATATGGAATGCTGTACTCTTTCTTTACAGTACGTACAACCGCTGTTTCCCCGTCAAATGAAAGTAGCAGCCCCTCAAATTCTTTAGCGCCGCTAATCGGTTCATATGTCGTTATGTAAACGTGTTTACCGATAGCTTTACTTACATCAGCTTCATTCTTAAGCGGTCTTTCCGCCCCTGGCGAAGATACCTCAAGAAAATAAACATCTGTTACTGGATCATTCGCATCCAATTGCTCACTCATAAATTCGCTGATACGTCCGCAATCATCAATGTCGATGCCGCCTTCTTTATCAACAAATATGCGAAGGAAATAATTGCTTCCTTCTTTGACATACTCAATATCAACCAGTTCAAATCCATTACTGCTTAGAAATGGCAGCGCCATTTCCTGTACGGCAGCTTTGATTTTGGAAATACTCAAATTCAGTTGACCTCCTGTTTATACGCACTATGCCATTTTGCCGTTTACAAAACGTAAAGAGTGGGTTTCCCCACTCTTCTGCATCAAAGTCTTTATAATCATCATTGCCACAAAAATTATAACATAACCGCACTATAGTGACAAGAAATGTTTTCTATATGACCTCTTGTCAGAACAGGGAAAGCTGATTGGATTCAGGCAAACCTCGGAAGCATCCCATACCATTAAGTACCTCAACAATCGTCTTGGACGCTTTCGATTTCATCTGGAAATCCTCGATCGATAAGTATTCACCGTCATCTCGTGATGCCGCAATATTGCGTGCAGCATTGTCGCCAATACCTGCGATCGCAGCAAATGGAGGAATCAGCGAATCACCATCGACTAAAAATTTTATAGCGTCTGAGCGGTAGAGATCAATGGGCTTGAAGGAGAAGCCTCGTGCCGTCATTTCAAGCGACATTTCCAGCTGAGAGACCATGTTTTTCTCTTTAGGAAGCGCATTAAAGCCTTTCGCTTCGATTTCGATCAGCTTTCGAAGAATCGCATCATACCCTTGGCAAAGCAGCTCCAAATCAAAATCGTCTGCCCTAACTGTAAAATATGTCGCGTAATATTCTATTGGATGATAGAGCTTGAAATAAGCAGTTCGAACAGCCGAGATAACGTAGGCGGCAGCATGAGCTTTCGGGAACATATACTCGATCCGCAAACAAGAATCGATATACCACTGAGGCACCTTGCAGCGCTTCATTTCCTCGATCCATTCCGGCGTCAAGCCCTTCCCTTTACGTACGCTTTCCGTAATTTTAAACGCAAGACTGGCGTCCATCCCTGCTTTATAAATCAAGAATAGCATAATATCATCCCTACAGCCGATTACTGTCTTGATGTTGCAGGTACCTTTCTTAATGAGCTCCTGTGCATTCCCAAGCCAAACTCCCGTCCCATGAGACAATCCGGAAATTTGCAATAAATCGGCAAAAGAGGATGGCTGAGTTTCCTGCAGCATCTGTCTAACAAACTTTGTACCCATCTCAGGGACACCGTAAGTCGCTACGGAAGAACGAATTTGCTCACCAGGTATGTTCAGCGCCTTTGTAGAGTTAAACATACTCATAACCTTTGGATCATTCATTGGAATGGAAGTAGGATCTACACCAGTCAAATCCTGCAGCATCCGCATCATCGTTGGATCATCATGTCCTAGAATATCGAGCTTAAGCAAGTTTTCATCGAAGGCATGATAATCGAAATGCGTCGTTTTCCATTCCGCATTCACATCATCGGCTGGAAATTGAACAGGTGTTATATCCTCTACCTCGATGTAATCAGGTACTACGACGATGCCGCCGGGATGCTGTCCTGTGCTTCTCTTCACTCCGGTACAACCGCTCGCTAGTCTAGCAAGCTCAGCGCCACGCCATTTTTTGCTATGCTCTTCCTCGTATTTCTTAGTGAAGCCGTAAGCTGTTTTCTCTGCTACTGTACCGATTGTTCCAGCTCTAAACACGCTTTTCTCGCCAAACATTATTTTTGTGAAATTATGGGCTATTGGCTGATAGTCACCCGAAAAGTTAAGATCGATATCGGGAACCTTATCCCCCTTAAAACCTAGGAAAGTTTCAAACGGTATATCCTGCCCCTCGCCCTTCATCGGCTTTCCGCATTTTGGACATGCCTTATCAGGCAAGTCAAATCCACTTGGTACGCTTCCGTCTAAGAACCATTCGCTATAACGACAGTCAAAATCTTTGCATAAATAATGTGCCGGCAGCGGGTTTACCTCAGATATGCCTAGAAACGTAGCCACTACCGAAGAGCCTACAGACCCCCTGGAACCAACCAAGTAACCATCTGCATTCGATTTTTTTACAAGTTTTTCGGAAATCAAGTAGTTGGCAGAAAACTTAAATTTAATAATTGGAATGAGCTCTTTTTCAAGTCTGTCAATGACCACCTGCGGCAATTCATCGCCATACATTGACTTTGCCGTATCGTAGCAGGTATTGCGAATTTCCTCGTCGGCCCCTTCAATGTTTGGAGCGAACAATCCTGTAGGGAACATATCGTACGGCTCAAATCGATCTGCAAGCTCAACCGTATTGGTTATTACGACCTCACGTGCTTTTGCCTCGCCAAGAAATGCAAATTCCTCGAGCATTTCTTCCGTTGTTCGGAAGTGAGCATCCGGTTTGCGAATACTTTTGAGCGGGCTAAAACCAGTAATCCCGAGAATCGTAATATCACGATATATTTTGTCGCGCGGGTTCAAGTAATGTACGTTGCCTGTTGCAATGACCGGCTTGCCCAGCTCATCACCGATTTGACAGATCCGGCGATGCGCTTGCTCAATCTCAGCCCGACTGCCCACTAGCCCCTTCTCAACTAAATGCATATAGAAATCAATCGGTTGAATCTCGAGGACATCATAGAATCTGCCAACCTCAAGCGCTTCCTCATACGATTTATTCAGCACCGTCTCGAAGAACTCACCCTTCTCGCAGCCGGATATAATAAGAAGACCTTCTCGCAACGCTACCAGCTTACTCTTTGGCATGGTAGGCACGCGCTTAAAATGCTCGGTGTGTGAAAGTGAGATAAGCTTAAATAGATTTTTTTTGCCAACGGCATTTAAAGCATAGACATTACTATGAAACGGGCGCGAATTAGATAAGTCGATACCGACATAGTCATTAAGCTGATGCAAATTCGTAATATTCCGCTCTGCTGCGCTAGCAATTAGGCCATACAATATACCGCCAAGAGCAAGTGAATCATCTACTGCACGGTGATGGTTCTCAAGGCTAACCTTATATTTATCAGCTAACGTATTCAAGCGGTGGTTTTTGAGTGTTGGAAAAATAAATCTGCCAAGCTCTAGTGTATCAAGAACAGGGTTTTTGACCTCAGGCATGCCAAAAGCTTTACAATTGGCCTGAATAAAGCCAATATCAAATCTGGCATTATGAGCGACAAGGATATCATCACCTATAAATTCGATAAACTCTCGCAGCTTAGGCTCTATGTCTGGCTGTCCTTTTACCATATCATCATTAATGTTCGTCAGCTGTTGGATGTGGTAAGGAATTTTCTCATGCGGATCAATAAGCGTTGAAAAACGATCAATTTCTTTTCCATCGCGCATTTTAACGCCTGCAAGCTCTATAATTTTATTGTTGATTACCGACAAGCCCGTGGTCTCAATATCAAATACGATATACGTTGTAGTAGCGAGCGGCTCAGATCTGGAGTTCAATACCATAGGAATGGCATCATTAACGATATTAGCCTCGACGCCGAAGAGAACTTTCACTCCATGCTTCTTAGCTGCTTTATTTGCATCAGGATAACATTGAATATTGCTGTGATCAGTTACAGCTATCGCTTTATGTCCCCATCTTGCAGCAGTCTTGACGTACGTATCTATCGACGTTACCGCGTCCATAGCACTCATCGTTGTATGAAGATGAAACTCGACACGTTTCTCCTCTGCTTTATCCATACGATCTGGAGGAGATTTCACTTCATGCAAATCATTCGGCATCATAACAAGCTCAGGCTCCTGCATAAAGCGGTCATATTCAATCCGACCTCGAGCTTTAACCCATTTGCCATTAGCGAGCTGGTTTAATATTTTCACATCGTCCTTCGTCTTGGCAAACATCTTCATTGCAATAGAATCAGAAAAGTCGGTCACGTTGAACGTAAACAGCGTACTTCCGTTGCGCAGCTCTTTCATATCAAGACCGAACACCGCTCCCTGCACAGTGATCTTCTTTTCTTCTTCAATGATGTTCATCAAAGGTACTGGCTCTTCACGAATATCATAGCCAACTGCAAGTCTAATTTCAGCCTCATCCACAAGGTCTGACTCGGACTGTGAACTCGCCATCAGCTCCTGCACATATTCACGTTCTTCTTGAACGATTCGAAGGGCATACTCATCTAAAATTTCTTGACGAGATTCACTGACGATCATTTTGACTTTAAATACGCGTTGGAAGCTATTGTTGTAAAAACGAATAATATCGTCATCCAGACGTTTTTTGCGCGCAAGCTCAAGTCCTGTATTGTCAAGCAGCGACAACGTCAGTACGTCACCTTCTACGGCAATGGTTGCTTTTTGCAGCCAACCGTTTACAGAAGCATTCTCACGCTGAGCCTGTTCCACGAATAAGAGCCAATATTGCAAAATAATAGATTCCGTCTCAATGACCTCATCATAAATAAACTGAAAATCGACTGCAGCAATATGCTCGAATTTCAAACGCGCCGCTTGAACGAGACCGTTATAGGCCTTTAAAGGAACCATGGACGTTTTGCGGATGCAAAACGTCCATTCTCGATTACTGTTGCTGACGATGACTTGATCAATATATCCATCCTGAAAATAAGTTTGTATAAGTTCCTGCGGCAGCCCTGCCTGCTGTAAAAGCATCTCAAAGCGCTGCCGTTTTTCTGTGGTTTGGCTCATAAAACCCACTCCTTAAGATCCGAACCGAACTAGCTTCAGTCCTTAATAAGCTCGTGCAAAAACTACAGTATGCTTAGCTGAATCGCCGCATACAAGGCAAGTTTCCTTATGAACGGACGGCTCAAAAGGTATATTCCGGCTTGTTGCGCCAGTTTCTTCCTTCACCTGCTTCTCACAAGCAGCTGATCCACACCAGCCAGCTTCTACGAAGCCGCGCTGTTCTTCAAGAAAACTCTTCATTTCATCTAATGTATCTACAGTGCGCGAGTTATCCGCGCGGAATTGCTTGGCGCGATTAAACATCTCAAGATGTGTTTCTTCAAGCATTGCCTCTATCTCAGCAACAAGATTTGCTTGCTGAACAATACGTTTTTCCCCTGTAACCCTTGAAACGAGTACAACTTGTCCATTTTCCATATCACGTGGACCAAGCTCTAGGCGAAGTGGAACACCGCGCATTTCATACTCATTAAATTTCCAGCCCGGGGTAATATCAGCACGATCATCTACACGAACCCGCACGCCAGCTTTTTTAAGCTCAGCATACAGCTCGTCTACACGTCCAACTACTTGCTCACGCATTTTTGCAGGACCGATTGGAATCATAATCACTTGAGTTGGAGCAACCTTCGGAGGCAGCACCAGTCCGCGATCATCGCCATGAACCATGACAAGGGCACCGATAAGTCTAGTGCTTACCCCCCATGACGTAGTGTGTGCGAATTGAAGGGTATTCTCACGATCTAAAAACTTGATATCGAAAGCAACGGCAAATTTTGTCCCAAGATAATGGGAAGTACCCGCTTGGACGGCTTTCCCGTCCTTCATCATAGCTTCGATCGAATACGTATCAACAGCGCCCGCAAACCGTTCTGATGGTGTTTTTTCACCTTTAATAACCGGAATTGCAAGAAACTCTTCTAAGAACTGAGTATAAACATCCAGCATTTGCATCGTCTCTTGACGTGCTTCCCCTTCTGTCTCATGAGCGGTATGGCCTTCCTGCCATAAAAATTCGCTAGTACGCAGGAATGGCAGCGTCCGCTTCTCCCAGCGAACCACATTGGCCCATTGGTTGATCAGCAAAGGAAGATCGCGATAGGACTGAATCCATTTGGAGTACATATGACCAAACATCGTCTCCGATGTTGGACGGATCGCAAGCCGCTCCTCGAGCTTCTCGCCTGCCGCCTCCGTTACCCAAGGCAGCTCAGGGTTAAAGCCCTCAACATGCTCTTTCTCCTTTTGAAAAAAGCTCTCAGGAATAAAAATCGGGAAATAAGCGTTGCGATGACCCGTTTCTTTAAAACGACGATCTAGATCCTTCTGAATATTCTCCCAAAGCTCATAGCCTTCTGGACGGAACACAATGCAGCCACGGACAGGTGAATAATCCATGAGCTCTGCTTTTTTGATGACATCAATATACCATCTGGAGAAATCCTCGCCCTGCGGCGTAATTTCAGTAACAAATTGTTTATCTTTAGACATGAGCGACTAATTACTCCCCTCTAACCAATCGTAGAATATCATTATAGGTTACTACAAGCATTAAAAGCATAATAAGCGCAAAACCCACAAAATGCACCATGCTCTCACGGTTCGGATCAATGGGACGACGGCGAATCGCTTCAATTCCAAGGAAAATTAGTCGACTGCCATCCAGCGCCGGTATCGGCAGCAAATTGAAAATCCCTAAATATAAGCTGAGCAAAGCAGTCCATGACGTAAGCTGGGCTATTCCCTGCTTCGCAATTTGACTCGTTACTTCAGCAGTACGTACAGGACCACCTAAGTCATCCAGCTTGAATTGACCAAAAATAAGCATCTTAAAGCCTTCAAAAATACTTACCGTCATATTTTTCATAAGCTTGGCTGAGCCTGTAAACGTTTCTGTAAACGTCGCGGAACGCGTTGGCAGTGCTGCACTAATGCCCACCTTGCCTACGCCCTCTTCATTCGGTTCAGGAGTGATCACAACCTGTTTGGCTATGCCATCTCGAATAATTTCCATTGTAACAGGTATATTCGGAGATTTGCCGATAATTTCAATCATTTTATCAAAATCAATTCCGATTTTGACACCATTGACTGTATCAATGACGTCGCCCTCTTTCAGATCAACCTTCGAGGCAGGCATATTTTCTGAAATCTGTCCTACCAAAAGCTTATCTGGCGACTCAACAGGAATTCCAGCCATTTGAATATACGCAGCAAACAAAACGAAAGCAAGAACAAAGTTCATCATAGGTCCTGCAAAAATAGCAAGCGCACGCTGCGCAACCGTTTTACTGCCAAATTGTCTATCCAGCGGTGCGATTTGTGTTTCCTTGCCTCTAGAGATCATTAGCGCTGTAGGATGTACGGAGAAGCTCTCGTTCTCTCCTTCAATGTCCAATGTAACAGACAGCTTGTTCTCAAGATCTATGGAGACAATTTCACCGCGAACTACAGAGCTGCGCTCATCAAGGCGATCCAAATACAGCCTGGTCACTAGATTATCTTTCAGGCGGACAGCTATGGTTTGGCCTGGTTGGACATCGATGATTTCAGGGTCCTCGCCTGCCATTCGCACGAATCCACCTGCAGGTATTAATCTTAGCGTGTATCTAGTCTCACCGCGTTTCACCGAAATGAGCTTCGGCCCAAAACCAATTGCAAATTCTCGAACTAATATACCCGCACGCTTGGCGAAAAAGTAATGACCCCATTCATGGATCGATACGATCACGAAAAAGACGAGTACAGTCAAAAAGACGACTTGAATCATGTGCATTAAGCTGAAGCCTCCTGTTCATTACGGCCTGTACATAGATTATCATTATTCTCCCGTCCGATACAAGAGAACCGGTATTTGACCGATATTATACGGATTCTGCCAGCTGGCGTGCCCAAGCGTCCACTTCTGCAATCATTTGCAAATCATTGATTTCAATGACAACATGTCGATCGACCACTGTTTCTAGTACTCGCTCAATATCCAGAAATGTAATCTCGCCTTTCAAAAATCGTGCTACAGCAACCTCATTAGCCGCATTAAATACAGCTGGCGCGGAATGGCCTAGACGTCCACATTCGAAGGCGAGCTTCAAGCAGGGATATCTTGCAAAATCCATCTCTCGAAAATGCAGCTTGCCAATTTCCGCAAGATTTAGTCTATTGGTTGGCGTTTCATTTCGCTCTGGATAAGATAGCGCGTACTGAATAGGTACGCGCATATCAGGCAGTCCCATTTGCGCAATTACACTATGATCGGTAAATTCCACATAAGAATGAATGATGCTCTCCGGATGAATAATGACATCTATTTGATCGTATGTAACATCGAACAGCCATCTTGCTTCAATAACCTCAAGACCTTTGTTTACCATCGTGGCTGAATCAATCGTTATTTTCGCACCCATAGACCAGTTCGGATGATTAAGTGCCTCATTAACCGTCACGCCTTCGAGCTGCTCCCTAGAGCGATCACGGAATGATCCGCCCGATGCGGTCAACGTGATTTGCTTGATCGATTTTCTATTTTCACCATTCAAACACTGGAATATGGCAGAATGCTCACTATCAATAGGTAAAATGGATACACCGCGCTGACGCGCACGTTCCATTACGATATGCCCTGCCGTAACGAGCGTCTCTTTATTAGCTAAGCCAATGGTTTTGCCTGCTTCGATTGCAGCTAGCGTTGCTGGCAAGCCCCTGCTTCCCATGATTGCAGTTACAACCACGTCAGCGTCCGTACCAGCCGCTATTTCAATCAAACCATCTTCCCCATAGACAACCTTTGTACTGCTCGGCAGATGGGCTTGTACGGCTTCAGCATCAGATTTGGATGCCATGCTAACGAGCTCCGGCTTAAAAAGCTTCGCCTGCTCAATCAGCAAATCAACATTTGATCCTGCAGATAGTCCAACAACCTTATAACGGTCAGGATCATGGGAAATAATATCTAGCGTTTGTGTTCCAATTGAACCTGTTGAGCCTAAGATACTTATCTTTTTCATGCAAAAACCCTCCTGATTTATAAGGGCAGCAGCTCTGTCAGTACTAACAGCGGGAAAACAATTAGCCAGCTGTCGCATCGGTCAAGCACGCCACCGTGTCCCGGTAACAAAGTGCCTGTATCCTTTATATTTCGCACTCGCTTATAAGCAGATTGGATCAGATCACCGAATTGACCTGCCACCGCAGCTATCAAACCAACTAGCAACGCTTTTGACAATTCAATATTCTCAGGAACAATCAAAGCAAAAACAACAGCCACAATCAAGGAAAATAAAACGCCTCCTAAAGCGCCCTCAATCGTTTTGTTAGGACTAATAGACGGCCAAAGCTTTGTTTTCCCAAAAGCTCGTCCCATAAAATAGGCACCAATATCCGATGCCCAAATGCAGCCAAAAGCCAATGAAGTCCAAAATAGTCCATGCTGCTCAATTTGACGAACCTCGCCCATTGCTGCAAAGCCATAACCAACATATAAAGCGCCTAGCAACATAAGTGCGGCGCCGTCAATTGTCGTTCTATTTTTTGTAATTACGGTTAAAGCAAGCAATAAGAAAGCTAGCATCCACAAAATAGTGAGCGCCGATGGTATTGCAATCCCCCACTCTGACCATGGAAGCACAAAAAGCAGCACACCCACATACCCGAGCAAAGAGGACGGATGCGACCATGCTACATTATTCATGCGCGCATATTCAGTAAAGCCAATTAAAGCCAGCAATACAAGAAGAGTAGTAAATAGCCACCCTCCTACTATCGTTAGACCGATGAACAACGCTCCTGCAATAACTCCGGTAATTATTCTTTGTCTCAATGAAATGTCACACTCCGTTGCTTGAAGCTACAATCCACCATACCGTCGTGCACGGCGCTGATATTCCAGTATCGCCTCTTGGAAATGCGTTTCTGTAAACTCTGGCCAATACACATCCGTAAACCATAATTCACTGTATGCAAGCTGCCACATCATGAAATTACTTAAACGCAGCTCACCACTTGTCCGAATCAATAAATCCGGATCTGGCATTCCGCTTGTCAGTAATCGATCCGCCATAACCTTATCATCTATATCATCAATGGCTAAGCGACCCTGTTGTACCTCGGCAGCGATATTTTTTACAGCATCAAGCATTTCCATCCGACTTCCATAATTCAAAGCAAAATTCAATACGAGTCCTGTATTATTTGCCGTCTTTACGATTGCTTCTTCTACAGCGCTAATGGTGAACGATGGCAATTCCTCTTTATGACCCATCATACGGACTTGAACATTGTTTGCAATTAACTCTTCTAATTCAATCTCAAGAAATTGCTGTGGCAGCTTCATGAGAAAATCAACTTCTGCTTTCGGTCTTTTCCAGTTTTCCGTTGAAAACGCGTATAACGTCAAATATTTGACGCCTAACCGATCAGCTGCCATCGTAATCCGTTTGACCGCTTTCATGCCGGAATGATGACCTGCCATTCGTGGCAATCCACGATCTTTAGCCCAGCGACCGTTCCCGTCCATAATAATGGCAACGTGCTCAGGCACATTTTCTAAGGCCATAGAATCAGTCGGCTGTAAGGACGATTTGCCTAGTTTGGCCCAAAGTCGCTCGATCATCTTACTTCCTCCCAACCGAAATCAAAACCAAACCCCACCTATCGGAGGGGCCCAGAGATCATTATACTTCCATAATTTCTTTTTCTTTATCAACCAACACTTTATCGACAGCAGCGATAAATTTATCTGTTGCTTTTTGGATGTCTTCCTGATGACCACGTGACTCATCTTCAGAAATCGATGTTTTTTCGAGTTTTTTAACACCCTCATTCGCATCACGGCGAATATTGCGAATAGCTACCTTTGCTTCTTCACCGAATTTCTTCGACATTTTCACAAGGTCAGCACGACGCTCTTCCGTAAGCGGAGGAATAGAAATACGAATCGCCGTTCCATCGTTAGACGGTGTTAGACCAAGATCCGATTTCATGATCGCCTTCTCAATTGCAGAGATTGACGTTTTGTCCCACGGTTGAATAAACAATGTACGTGAGTCAGGTGTATTAATGTTAGCTAATTGATTAACAGGCGTCATAGCCCCATAATATTCAACTTGAATGCGATCTAGTAACGAAGGATTAGCTTTACCAGCGCGCAACGAGGATAAATCACGTTTTAGTGCAGAAATCGCTTTTTCCATACGTTCTTCGGCATTTTTTTTGATTTCTTGTGGCATTATTTCGCACTTCCTCTCACTATCGTTCCGATTTTCTCACCCAGTACGACACGTTTAATATTCCCTTTCTCTGTAATCGCAAATACGATCAGAGGAATATTGTTGTCCATGCAAAGTGAGGCTGCAGTTGAATCCATAACACCTAAATTACGGTTTAGCATATCGAGGTATGTAAGCTCCTCAAATTTTTGAGCTGTTTCATCTTTAAATGGATCTGCGGAGTATACGCCGTCCACTTTGTTCTTAGCCATCAAAATAACTTCCGCTTCAATCTCAGCAGCGCGAAGCGCCGCAGTCGTATCTGTGGAGAAGAACGGATTGCCGGTACCCGCTGCAAAAATGACGACACGTCCTTTTTCCAAATGACGAATAGCACGTCGTCTAATGTACGGTTCAGCAATTTGCTGCATTGCGATCGACGTTTGTACGCGAGTTGGTACATCGATTTGTTCCAGCGCATCTTGAAGTGCTAGCGAGTTCATAAGAGTAGCAAGCATTCCCATATAATCAGCAGTAGCACGGTCAATACCTTTTGCAGAACCTGCAATTCCGCGCCAAATGTTGCCTCCGCCGACGACAATAGCTACTTCTATACCAAGTGCAACGACTTCCTTCACTTGCTCTGCTATAGAAGATATGACAGTAGCTTCTATGCCATAACCTTCTTGCCCAGACAATGATTCACCGCTAACCTTCAAGACTATACGTTTGTACACAGGATGCTCCAACGTTAATACCTCCATCATGCACCTCAGTAGATGAGGTCCTTCAAATATGTTCTATTCATACAAGCAGGCGGGGCGGACGCCCCGCCCCGCCTGTGCGTTCGGATTATTTTTTTACTTGAGCCATTACTTCTTCAACAAAGTTGTCTACTTTTTTCTCTAGACCTTCACCAAGCTCATAACGAACAAAGCGACGGATGGAAATGTTTTCACCAATTTTGTTGATTTTCTCATTAAGCAAAGTCGCGATTGTTTTGTCTGGGTCTTTGATGAAAGACTGCTCTAGCAAACAAAATTCCTCGTAATATTTGGAAATACGGCCTTCAACCATTTTTTCAACGATTTTTTCAGGTTTGCCTTCGTTAAGTGCTTGAGCTTTCAAGATTTCGCGTTCTTTTTCAATCTCTTCTGCTGAAACTTCTTCACGACGAACAAATTTAGGGTTAGCTGCTGCGATTTGCATAGCAACGTCTCTTGCAAAATCACGGAATTGATCCGTTTTTGCAACAAAATCAGTTTCGCAGTTAACTTCTACGATTACGCCGATACGACCGCCTGCGTGGATATACGATTCAACTACACCTTCAGTTGCAATACGACCAGCTTTATTTGCTGCTGCTGCCAAACCTTTTTCACGAAGCAAAGCGATCGCTTTGTCAACATCGTTGTTTGTTTCGTCCAAAGCTTTCTTGCAATCAAGCATCCCTGCTCCTGTTCTTTCACGTAGCTCTTTTACTGCGCTAGCACTAACTGCCATTGTAAACCCTCCTATAATTTGTACGGAAACCTGTCGCTCCGCAACTATAAAATTGTGTTTTGTTATAAGTATCTATTTTTAGTGATTTACATTCAAAAAAAGGGCAGTGAGAGGTTTATCACCATCTGACCACCCTTTGTTGACTAATTAAAGTCTTTAAATTAAGCTGTTGTTTGTTCGCCTTGATTAGCTTCAACAATTGCATCAGCCATTTTCGAGGTCAGCAACTTAACAGCACGAATTGCATCATCGTTACCAGGGATTACGTAGTCGATTTCGTCTGGATCACAGTTAGTATCAACGATACCAACGATTGGGATACCAAGTTTACGAGCTTCTGCAACAGCAATACGCTCTTTGCGTGGATCAATAATGAACAACGCGCTTGGCAAACCTTTCATTCCTTTAATACCGCCAAGGAATTTTTCCAAACGGTCTTTTTCTTTGTTAAGAATGATAACTTCTTTCTTAGGTAGAACCTCGAAAGTGCCATCCTCAGACCATTTTTCAAGTTGTTTCAAACGCTCGATACGTTTTTGAATCGTTTGGAAGTTAGTCAAAGTTCCACCCAACCAACGTTGGTTGATGTAGAAGTTGCCGCAACGCTCTGCTTCTTCTTTCACGGAATCTTGAGCTTGTTTTTTCGTACCTACGAACAGCATAGTGCCGCCGTCTGCAGCGATCGATTTAACAAAGTTGTACGCTTCGTCAACTTTTTTAACCGTTTTTTGCAAATCAATAATGTAAATACCGTTTCTTTCAGTGAAGATATAACGATCCATCTTCGGGTTCCAACGACGAGTCTGATGACCGAAGTGTACCCCAGCTTCTAGTAGCTGTTTCATGGAAATAACCGCCATTTCTTCAACACCTCCTAATAATGGTTTTTTAGTGCTCCTCCGCTAGTCGCATCTTTCGCCAAAACTCCCGCCAGGCGGAAGCACCGTTTGACAAAATTGACCTGCGTGCGTTTTTAACACCGTGTATTAATATACCATAAATACATATCACGTGCAACAATGCATTTATAAAAGTCCAATTAATTTCATTTTTTATTAGAAATAATTAATTCCGCTTCTGCTTGCGTTAACGGTTGGCCTGTAACTACTGCAATTACTTCTTCCACAGTGCTATTTTCATGAAACAAAAAATAACCGGCACGCACAACCTTTGCCGATTTTTTCATTTGTTTTACAAACCCTGCTTCATCATCAATAACACGATCATTCGCAAGCAGCTTTGCCGTTTTCGCTAGACCCGAGCCGACTTCGATACGGATGACATGTTCAATAACAGGTTTTTCCGTTTGCAACGCTTCTGTTGGCTCAGCTGTTTGACTTACCTCAGCTTGAGGAGTAGCTATTGGAGAATTGGTTTCTTCAACTGGCTGCTTTTCCTGCTCTTTTTGAATTAAAGCTCGCTCAGCTTGGAGCATGCTCTCTACTTCGTCAGACGTATACAACGTCTCCTCTGTCTCCTTCCCAATGAGGCCTAATCTTTCTCTGCTTTGCTCACCAGAGAGCATTAATTGAAACAAGAGTGCCCCAATGATAATTCCTGTCCCTAAACCTATTAGAAATGAACGGTTTCTAAGCATGGGCAGCGACCTCTTGCTTGGCAAGCTGAATAATAAGCTGGACCTCACCTTTGTTCATTCCAAGCTTTTTTGATATCATCTCAATTGATTTTCCTTGTTCATATAAAAGAAACAGATCAGAGTACCGAGCTTGTATCGTATCTGTTCGCAAAGTCTCTTCGGGCTGCTGATCTTCTGTTTCTTCGCTAACAGTAGGTTCACTCTTGAGGATGCTCGCAGACGAAGTTTGGAGAAATGAAGCTGTCTGCGGATTCGTTATTGCAGTTGTTGTACGTGATTCCTGCAGCTTGACAGTCAATTGCTCACACGTCCTCTCAAGCTCTAAAATTCGCTGCTCTTTTTGCTGTGCATCGATTTTTGTTTCTTGCTGTGCTTTTCTGACGAGCAGCACGAGCTCCTCATTATCCTTCTCCATATTTTCCATAAATTGCTCCAAAGCAGTTTCCATATTTTGCATCGATTGAGGAGGCAGTGCCGAATCTTGTTTTTTCCTAGGCATTACAAAGGCGCCAACAATGACAACCGCGCCAAGTAAAACAATATATTGCAAGTATGGTTGCATCGTTTATAACCTGCCTTTCTAACTTATTGCCCATAAGCTTATAGTTTAATATCAAACTTATGACCTTTATAGGGATGAGTCGGAGGCAGATCCTTCTCACTTTCGAGCCCCTCCGATTCTTCTTTCGTACGTCTTGACTTCTGATGAGGCTGTTCTTGCTGTCCATCTTGCTCATTTCGAATCTGGATACCGCTTGATTGTTCAACAGCAGCATTTTTCCCACGCAAGAGCTCCGTTTGCTTGCTCGCTTGCTCAGCCAATTTATTCTGATCAGCAACAGGTTTATGAATAGCTTGTCCATGCATACCGCTGAATTCTTGCGTGCGTGGTATTGACATCTGCAAATCGATGGACTTGAATGTCATAACAGCTCACCCCTTTGCGCAAATGATCTTAACCATATTTATTTAGTATAGGGAAACGCGACAATATCTCCGTCAGAATATTGAAAGGTAATACGCTGTGAGGAATCCTTAATAAACTTCGTGTATCTTCCAATTACAATTTTTGTTCCGCCGAACACCGTATTACTAATTTCTATTTTTGAACGATCGGTGTCCTCTAACGTTTTTTCAATTTCAAGAATGCTGCTTTTCGTTTGCTCATTCTCACTGGTCATTTGGCGTTTTGAAGCTGTCAGCTTTATACGTAAAGCAAGCTTATCTGGTGTCAGCTGACCTGCTGCAGCCATTTGATCGAGTATAACGAGCGCTTTATCTGTCTTATCAAGATTTTGCATGAATTGCTTAAGTGACGCCCTGAGTTCAAGCAGTAAAGCACGGTCTTCTGGTTTAACCCCAACCTCGATAGTCGTAGCGGTTGACATCGAATTTCCGATAATACGTGCATGCACTAGATCACCCGCCTGTATCAGACCTCCGACAATTAATCCTTTGGTACCGGAGCAGATTACATTTTTCTCGGCTCTCACATGGGAATGCATAATGCTTTGTGAGACGATTACGTCCTCACCGGCTATGACATTGCCATCCTGAATAAAGCTACACTTTACATTTCTAGAAGCCTTGACATAACCCTTGTTGCCTGCCAAAATACCGCCTGTAATCTCGATGGAGCCATCCGACTCTAATTCAGCGCCTTCAACACCGCCAACGACACGAATATCGCCGGAAGCCTTAATTCGAAAACCACTCAATACATTGCCCCTAATCACTACCGTACCTACAAAATCAATATTGCCAACGCTGTAATCAACATCTCCGTTCACCTCATAAACTGGAAAAACATTAATTTTTTCTTTTTCCGTTAGAGAGATCAAGCCATCAATTGCCGAATACATTGCCGTTTGAGTGTCATTGAGCACCACATTTTTGCCTACTTTGAACCTAACGTGCTTGCCGAGCTTAGATGGCACTTCTTCACCCGTTACGGTTCTGCCTGAAGGACCCGCCTGAGGTTCAAAACGTTCAGCAATTAATTGACCGCGCTTCACATTTTTTAACTGTACTACGTCTTTATAATCAACTTTTCCATCTTCAAGCTCCGCAGGAGCGCTGTTTTTTCTATCCATATCGTATACAAGCTTAATATAACCATCATTGCCTGGTATAGGTAGTTGCCCTTTAGCAACCAAGGTTTGCTCTTTGCAATATGCGAGAGGATTCGTTGCAATCTGATGAAGGACTTCAGAACGCAAGCCAAAAACGATTCCTTTGCTCCGCAAGAATCGTTCTAGCTCGTCCCCATTACTTTCAAATTCATCTGTAATTCGGTTGAATTTCAAATAGGCAGTCTGCTTATCCGCAGATGTCTGGATGCTTAGGTATGATTCTAATTGTAGATTATCCACCTTAACCCCCCTCTCTAATGCTCCATAAGTTGATCTTTATGTTTAGCCAAAGCTCCTCTTAGGCGTAAAATAGCTTTCGAATGAAGCTGTGATATTCTAGAAGGTGAGAGTGACATTACTTCAGCAATTTCACTTAATGATAATTCCTCGTAATAAAACAAAGAAACTACTGTACGTTCTTTCGCCGTAAGCTGATCTATTCCTTTAACCAATGATTCCTTCAAATAAAACTCATGTACCTTATAGTCCGGATTTTTAGCTTTATCATCAACTAATAGGGACAGTCTAGTCTCCGATTCCTCTTCTCGAATCGGGTCTTCTAAAGAACAAACGGTAGTTACTGCAATATCTTGAAGCATATTTATAAATTCTTTCTCGGACACCTCAAGATATTGACTAATTTCTGCATCAGTGACCGAGCGCAAATATTGCTGCTCTAAATACTGGTAAGCCTCTTCAACCTTTTTCGCTTTTTCTCTAACGGAACGAGGTACCCAATCTCCCTGCCGCAGCCCATCGATTATGGACCCTCTAATTCGCCATGAAGCATACGTTTCAAATTGCAAGCCACGGCCATAATCGAATTTTTCTATTGCATCAATAAGACCCATAACACCATTGCTGGCAAGATCATCCTTGATTACATTTTTAGGAAGTCCAATCGCCATCCGATTCGTAACATAATCAACAAGCGGTAAATATTGTTCAATAAGCTTCTTCTTCGCTTCCAAATCGCCTTGTTCTCTCCAGGCTTGCCACATCTGCAAGTTTGTCAGATGAGGGGTCTTTTGCTCAATCATCGACTCACTCTCCTGTCAGGTGACGAATGGCTTTAACCAATTCCTCAGGTTGTTTATTTTTTGCGGATAACAGTTGAGGAGGACTTAACGGTCGAAAATCGTTTTGTTCATTGCTTTGTACAGCAGAAGCTGACGGCCCAGTTGAACCCTCCTGCAATTGCGATTTCAACAGATTGTTAATTTCTACTGCCTCATCGGGTGTCTGTAGATCAAGCTGACTACCTTTTCCTTCTTCCTCTTCGGGAAGCACTCCTACTAAGGAAGGAGGTTGAAGAATGTATGCTAATATCAGCCTTACTCCATAAGCAAGAACAAAAAAAGCGATGAAAGCATACATACTTCTTAGCAGCATAACTGTAATCGGATTGTTACCGATTGAGAAAGCTACCGTCAGCACGGTGCCTAATGTTCCAAATACGACATTCCATCGCCATGTTCCTAACATATCAAATCTCCTTTGTTCCAAACTGTACACTTCTAATAGACAATATACCTGTAACACTATTAAACTCAATCGTTCGGCCAAAGTTGCCGCCCGTATCCTGAGAGATAATGGGTATTTCAAACCTCCGCAGCATTTCTACACATGAATCTACGTTGCGAGGGCCAATTCTCAAAGAATCCGTATGACTAGACATGGCAAACATTTGTGCACCACCTGCCATTTTCGCTTTCATTCGTTCAACGTAAGCCCCGGCCGCTATCATTCGATCAAGCAGCTCGGGAATGGCAGTGTCTGCATACTTCGCAAGGTTTAATTTGGTCTCACGGGCAATTTCTGAAGAAGGCAGCATCACATGAGCCATACCGGCTATTTTTCGTACAGGGTCATACAATGTTAGTCCAACACAAGACCCTAAGCCAGTCGTTTTAAGTACAGCTCCATCTGCTGCGATATTTAAATCTGCCATGCCTACTTTGACCAAGTTTTGTTGTATCATTCGCTAACGACTCCCAAAGCCCTAAATATTTTTTCAAACGACTCTGGGTCTGGAATGAGGAAAAAATGTCCTTCGAGTGATTGACAATCCTCTAGAAATGTCGTTTCAATAAGCAGGGCCGAGTCTCCCATCTCACCGTATTGCATAAGACCATAGCTTAAAATTGCGCCTGCCATATCTACTGCAATAGCTGGAACAGATGGGGCCATCGTTAAATGAGTGAAATCAGCTAAAGACGATAAATAGGAGCCTGCCAAAATGTTGCCAATTTCGCAAAGCGCTGATAATTCCATTTCCGTATAGCCTTCTTGCACTTCTATATTAATAGAGAGCAGCTGTTGTAAAATCCGTCTAGCAGAACCCTCTTCGATGATGAAAAACATATTTCCAGGCGCTTCCCCTTCTACTCGAAGAAACACTGCAATGACAATTTGTTCGGAACCGCCGACACGCTCGGCTATCTCTTCAAATGGGACTAAGCTGACCTTTGGTACGGCCATATCAACCGGTTTATTTAACAAGCGAGATAATGCTGTAGCTGCGTTTCCAGCTCCAATATTGCCGACTTCTTTCAGTACATCAAGTTCAAATGCTTCAAAGCTGCTATAGAGACTCACAGTTAAACCTCAAGCTGCTCTATTTGAATAATTTCGCTTTTGTTTAATACTTCTGACAAATTCAGCATGATGAGAAGTCGACCTTCACCAAGCTTTGCAATGCCTCTCAAATATTTCGCTTTAATGCCTCCAACAATTTCAGGTGGCAAATCAATCGTATCGGTATCAATATCGATGACATCATTAGCGGAATCTACGATAAACCCTACTTCGATGTCAGCTACGGCAACAACAATGATTCTAGAATTTTCAGTTGGCGTCGTTTCCGTTAGATTAAATCGACCACGCAAATCAATTACAGGTACGACTATGCCGCGCAAATTAATAACACCTTTAATAAATGCAGCTGTTTTCGGGACACGAGTGATCGGTGATAATCTCTCAATCGTACGCACCTTGTCTACTTCAATCCCATACTCTTCATTGCCGAGCGCGAACACAATAACCTTTAATTCTTCTCCCATTGAAAAAACCTCCCTATTTGATTAATGCGTTCGGATCAATAATCAAAGCAACATAACCGTCTCCAAGAATCGTAGCACCAGAAATAGCTTCTACATTAGTCAGATATTTCCCTAATGTTTTTAGTACGATTTCGCTTTGGCCGATAAACTCGTCCACCATGACTGCAGCCCACTTCTCACCTTTGCGAACGACTACGATTTCCGTTTCTTGCTCATCATTTTCGTCATAGTCTGGAGAATCAAGCACTTTGCTCAAGGATACGAGTGGAATAATGACGTTTCTGAATTCAATCATTTTGTTTCCATGTACCTGTAATATTTGCTCTTTACGGATGATAGCAGTTTCAACGATCGAGGTTAACGGAATTGCGTATTTCTCAGAGCCTAGCTTAATCAGCATCGCAGAAATAATAGAGAGCGTCAGCGGCAATTGAACCGAAAACTTCGTTCCTCTTCCAAAGACAGAATCTATCGTAACATTGCCGCCTAAAGATGTAATTTTGGAGCGAACGACATCAAGCCCTACGCCACGTCCTGAAATATCAGAAATTTTATCCGCAGTGCTAAAGCCAGCCGCAAAAATCAACATATTGATCTCATCATGCGAGAGCAGCTTAGCTTGCTCCTCAGTAACCACACCATTTTTCAGTGCTGTTTTTAGAACACGCGCATGATCAATGCCTCGGCCATCCTCTTCTACCTCAATGAAAACATGATTTCCGCTATGGAAGGCACGCAAGTGAATGGTTCCCGTTTCAGACTTGCCAGCAGCAATACGCTCTTCCTGCGTTTCAATTCCGTGGTCTGCTGAGTTGCGAAGCAAATGTACAAGCGGATCACCAATTTCATCAATAACGGTACGATCAAGCTCTGTGTCTGCCCCAGTAATGACTAAATCAATCTTTTTATTGAGTGACTTAGCAATATCTCTAATCATTCGAGGGAAGCGATTGAATACGGAATCTACAGGAACCATTCGAAGCTTGAGTACAATACTTTGAAGGTCTGAGCTTACACGCGTCATATGCTCAACCGTCTCCGTTAAATCATTTCGTTTAATCTCACTAGAGAGCTGCTCAAGTCTTACACGATCGATAAGCAATTCGCTGAATAGATTCATCAACGCATCTAATCTCTCAATATCGACTCGTATCGTTCTCGATGCACTAGCAGGAGTAACTTGTGCTGCCGAAGCAGCTGCCTTACTTGGAGCAGAATTTGGTGTTGAAGCATCATCTTTCGATACTGCTGTTGCAGAAACAGCTTCTGGTTCAACGAGCACTACTGCCTCTGCGGTTGCAGCAACGGTAGAGTGACTTAACACTGATAACGATTCTGCATCTAATAGAGTTACAGCAGCGGACTCAATTTCTGAAATGTTAAGAAGCTGCGTTTGAAGCTCTTCCTGTGTCAGGCGACATATTGTAAACACAGTAAAAGTAAAATCGAATTTTTCTTGTTCGATATCCTGTACGGAAGGATCTGACTTTATTACCTCACCGCTCCGCTCAAGCAAATCGAATACCATATAGGCACGTACTGCTTTTAGCATACAATTTTCGCGAATACTGATTTGGATGTGAAACACATTATGACCGGCCTCTAGCGATTGAAGCAATATCGAAGATTGAAATTCATCGAGCAGCAGTGCACTCGATATCGTACCATTTGAATCTCCGGCAGCTTTTGCGGCTACCGTTGGAGCCACCAATGTTTTGTCAGCATTATAATCGCTTTTCAATATCTCTTGCAACGACGCTACGATAGAAGTAACATCCGCTTTACCTGTTCCACCGCCCACAATATCCTGGACCATAGCCTCTAGGGCATCAAGCCCTTTGAACAGCGTATCAAAAATAAAGCTGTCCATCTTAAGCTTGCTATTGCGAACGAGATCGAGAACATTTTCCATTTCATGCGTTAACGCAGCCAAGTCCTCGAAGCCCATAGTAGCTGACATCCCCTTCAGCGTATGAGCGGAACGAAATATATCTTGTACGATACTGAGCTCCTGAGGTTCGCCTTCCAGCCGAAGTAAGTTTTCATTTAAGGATTGCAGGTGATCATTAGATTCATCGATAAACATCGATAAGTAGGCATTCATATCCATTTCCTAGCACCTCCTGTTAGTATGGTTAAGCACTTCAAGCCTATTTATTTCATCACTGCTTGCACGAGCCCAGACGCTATATGCTGCAGCGGCAATACTTTATTAATACATCCCGTTTCAACTGCTGATCTAGGCATGCCATATACAACACAAGTTTCCTCAGCTTCAGCAATTGCTGTTTTAATGCCGCTCTCAACAAGAAGCTTAATGCCTTTTGCACCATCGCTGCCCATGCCAGTCATAATGACAGCATGTCGCTCTAGTTCTCGATAAGCGATCATAGATTCGAACAATACGTCGACAGATGGACGATGTCCATTACGCTGCGGCTGCTCTGTCAGCAAGATTGAAAAGCCATTAACATCCTTGGCAAGCTCCATATGATACCCGCCAGGAGCAATATAGACGACTCCGGCAGAAACTCTCTCGCCTTGCTCGGCTTCAACGACACGCAGCTCGCTAAAGCTATCCAGCCGCTGGGCCAGAGACTTTGTAAATTTTGGCGGCATATGCTGAACGATAAGGACAGGAGCTGGAAAATCTGCTGGCAAAGCAGTAATAACTGCATGCAATGCTCTTGGGCCCCCTGTAGATGTGCCTATTGCTACAATATGTTGAAAAGCAGCTGCCGGAATATTTGCTTTTGTATTTCGAGCTGCAGGCGTATCCAGATCAATAGACCTAGAAAGATTTGGTGGTTTCTTAGAAACTGTCTTCCGAACAATTTCTAAAGCTTTTAACTCGTTTAGCGGTGTTTCCATTGTTTTTTTCAAAATTGCTTTTTTTGGCAAGACCGGTGCTGCTTGCTCTGATGATTTGCGCTCTTCTTTTGGCAAAGCCAATTTGCTGTAATCCTTAATAGATGCCCGCGGCTTTGTTAACAACGGTTCTTCTCGAGGCAAAAGCTTTTGCTTCGCAGAAGACTCATCCTCCATGAATGGAGCGACGTCAATAGCTGTCGATTTTTCTTTTTCATGAATAGAAATAATGGGCTGATAGCTCTTTATTAGAACAGCTATTCGAAGTTTTTCTAGTAAAAAATCGCCAACCTGATGAATATCATTGGATATCGCACTTGATGGCTTTCTAATAAAGTCAAAAGCACCAAACTGAAGTGCCTTAATGGTCTCTCTTGTGTTATCTTCACTAATACCCGAAAGCATAATAACTGGTGTCGGATATTCTCTCATAATTGTTTGCAACGCTTCTATTCCGTTCATTAACGGCATCTCTAAATCCAATGTAACCGCATCCGGTTTCCATTTATGAACAGCATCAATCGCTTCTTGTCCATTTGCAGCTGTTGCTACAATTATAAATTGCGGATCTTGAACAATTAAATCACTTATAATTTTCCTCATAAACCCGGAATCATCAACAACAAGTACACGATAAGGAGCCATGCTATTTCCTCCTCACTTTCAAAGGATTATCTTGAGAGTCTAAACATTTTATGCAAAAATCCTTTGATACCACTATTGCTTACCGGTTGCTGTGATATTTCTAAAAAGTACCGTGCGATTCGATCAATTGCGACAGAGGCTTCAGTTCCAGGATAAGCAACAGTAAACGGTATTTGGCGTTTAACCGCTTTAGAGACGTTGGGATCATCTGGTAAAATACCTAGATGCGGTAAATTCGATTGCAGAAATCGCTCGGTTACCAAACTGATCTTATCGGCAGTTTGCTTGCCTTCCCGATAATCAGTTGCACGATTAACTACCAGTTTAAATTGAACATCCAAGTCCATACCTTTAACCATCTTAATTAATGCATAAGCATCTGTAATGGATGTTGGCTCGGGTGTAGTCACTACGATCGTTTCCTGTGCAGCAGTAATGAACTTAACCGTTTCTTTAGATAGACCTGCTCCTGTATCAAACAAAATGATGTCATATTTGCCATGCAGCTTACTTATTTCTTCTGTAAAAAGATCAAGCTGCTCCGCAGATAAATCCATCAAATCACGAAATCCAGAACCTCCAGCTATAAAATTAATCCCTTCCGGTCCTTCTTGGACGATTTCCCATATCGTTTTTTCCTGCTTGAGAAGATGATATAAATTATAGGTGGAGGAAACCCCCATAAGTACATCGATATTGGCCATTCCTATATCTGCATCGAATACAAGAACCTTTTTACCTAACCGTTGTAGCGACAAAGCAAAATTTAAGCTGAAATTTGATTTGCCAACGCCCCCTTTGCCGCTAGTTACCGTCACGACACGTGTCGTTCGACCTTCCTCGTGAAGTTCTTGTTGCTTCACTAAATTACGCAGTGCTTCAGCCTGATCCATCATGATCCGTTACCCCTAAGAAGCTTTTGTATATAGGTGTCAACTTGAAATTTTTCAATATCATCTGGCACCGTCTGCCCGCTGGCCAAATAAGTAGGCAATAATTCGAAATTCATGATCAAATTGAAAATAGCCCCGTAAACCGACGTCTCATCGAGCTTCGTAAACAATACTTTTTGAACGCCGTATTTACAAAACTGCTCTGCCACTGCGGCCATATCGCGTGTTTTTCCCGTCATACTAAGAACCAGTATGGTCTCGCTTGGCTCAGATGATTGAAGTAAGCTATTCACCTCTGAAACATGCAGCTCGCTTCTAAAATTCCGACCAGCAGTATCCATATAAATTAAATCTCTCTCTGCAAGCTGCTTCATGGCTCTAGGCAAATCCATTTGAGAAAAAACGACCTCTATCGGTACATTCAAAATGTTGGCGTACGTTCTTAACTGGTCAACCGCTGCGATTCGATAAGTATCAGAAGTAATAAATCCGACCTTGCGTCCTTTTTTAATGGTTTGCTCTGCCGCCAGCTTAGCTATCGTAGTTGTCTTGCCAACACCAGTTGGTCCAACAAAATGAACAACCCTTGCACTGCTGCTAATACCGCTTCCTTCATATGGTCGAAGCCATGCTTCAAGCTGTTCGCCAGCATGCTCCCAAACCTGTTCTTTGTTGTACTCGCTGCGTTCTTCAACTTGCTTATCTATAATGGCTTGCAGTAACCGTTCAATCCATAGCACGTCCATTTCCTGCTCGGACAGATGCTCTTGGAGCTGAATCAAATGGACTGACATTGCTGAATTGCTGCTTTGCTGCTTTGAGAGCTTGATCATGTACTCCCGTAAATCTCTAATTTCATCAATGATAAACTGTTCACGTTCCATTTTTGTAGGACTTCCACTTACTGGTTGAGCAATAATCGGCTCCATCACTGCAGTAGCTGCTGCTGACGGGGTTTTGCGCTGTGCTGTCTGCAAGATTTGCTCCACAACCGCATCCACTTCTGGACTCTGAACACGCTGTTGCTGAACAGGTGGAGCATTCACCTGATTCGACTCGATGGCTGCTATAACTTCCACTTTTTTCTTGCGGAACATCCCCATAAAGCCGCCAACCTTAATTTCCTTTGTATTCAAAATTACAGCGTCTTTCCCAAGCTCTGAGCGAATCATAGATACCGCCTCGGGCAGTGCATTCACAATATAACGTTTTACTCTCATAGGTTCACCACCCCAACGCTTTGGACTTCAACATTCGGTTCAAGCTCGCTGTATGAAAGTACTGGAACATCCTGCATTGTTCTCTCTACAATTTGTCTTAAGTACATTCGAATCGTTGGAGAAGCAAGAACAACGGGCTGTTGGCCAGCCTGGATTTGACGATTAACATGTTCATTCAGCTTCTGATAAATTTGTTGTGTTGAAACTGGATCGAGCGCAATATATGTACCTTGATCTGACTGCTGAACCGACTCTGCAATTTTCTTTTCAAGCTGCGGACCAACAGTTATGACACGTAATGTATCCCCTGCAGATGAAAACTGCTGTGTAATTTGTCTTGATAAAGACTGACGAACATATTCCGTTAATATATCAGGGTCTTTCGTATAATTTCCGTGATCCGCTAATGCCTCAAAGATCGTTACAAGATCACGAATAGAAACTTTTTCACGAAGGAGCTTGGATAATACCTTCTGTACATCTCCAATGGCAAGAATAGAAGGAATCAACTCATCAATTAACGCTGGGTAAGATTCTTTTACATTTTCAACAAGCTGCTTCGTTTCTTGACGACCAATCAGCTCATGTGCATGACGCTTAACGATTTCAGTTAGATGCGTTGCGACTACAGATGGAGGATCGACAACTGTATAGCCCGATAGCTCCGCTCGTTCCTTCATTTGCTCATCAATCCAAATGGCAGGCAAACCAAAGGCTGGCTCTGTCGTTTCAATCCCGACTACGGAATCATCTTCAAAGCCTGGACTCATCGCTAAATAATGATTAAGCAGCAAATCCCCGCGAGCCACTGTATTTCCCTTAATCTTAATGACATACTCATTTGGTTTTAATTGAATATTATCGCGAATTCGAATGACCGGTACAACGAGCCCCAGCTCCAAAGCACATTGCCTTCGAATCATAATAATCCGATCAAGCAAATCCCCACCCTGCTGCGTATCCGCAAGTGGTATTAAACCATAACCGAATTCAAACTCGATAGGATCTACTTGCAGCAAACTAATTACACTCTCTGGACTTCGAACCTCTTCAATCTGCTGCTCTTCGACGAGCATATCATCTTGCTCTTGCTGCTTGTGAACCTGTTTCTGCATATACCAGCCTCCGTATGCAAGCATAATAGCAAAAGGCCAGGTTCTGAAGATACCGATAGGAGTTAAACCAAGCAAACCTATCGTACCAGCTGCAATAAATAATAATTTCGGATATTTGAAGAGCTGTGCGGTCATATCCTCAGCCAAGTTACCTTCTGATGCCGCTCTTGTTACAATTAAGCCTGCTGCAGTAGAGATGAGCAGCGCTGGTATTTGACTTACGAGACCATCACCGATGGTCAGGATGGAGAAGGTAGACAAGGATTCACCGAAGCTTAAATCATGTATAGCCATCCCGATAATGAAACCGCCTACGAGATTTATAACGAGAATAATAATCGATGCGATGGCATCGCCCTTCACGAATTTACTGGCACCATCCATAGCACCGTAAAAGTCAGCTTCCCTTGCGATTTTGGAACGGCGCTCTTTCGCCTGCTGTTCATTAATCATGCCGGCATTGAGATCCGCATCAATACTCATTTGTTTACCAGGCATCGCATCAAGCGTAAATCTTGCAGCTACCTCTGCCACACGCTCAGAACCTTTGGTGATGACGATAAATTGGACAACAACGAGAATGAGAAAGACGATAAAACCGATCGCGATTTGACCGCCGCCAACCCAGCTACCAAATGTAGCAACTACCTCGCCTGCTTCTGCATGAGATAGTATATTTCTTGTAGTGGAGACATTTAGCGCTAGTCTAAATAGGGTAGTAATCAATAGAATGGCTGGGAATATGGAGAAATCTAACGCTTCTCTCGTATTCATAGCGATCAACAAAATCATCAAGGCGATAGAAATATTTAAAATAATGAGTATATCTAGTAGTAGGACTGGGATCGGAATTATCATCATGAGCACAATACCAATTACGCCAAAAAGTACTACTAAGTCTTTTGCTTTCATGACGCCGCCGCCTCCCGTAGTGTTATGATGATTTCACATGACCTTTTAACTTATAAACATATGCAAGAACCTCAGCCACAGCTTGGAACAAGTCTGGGGGAATGACATCCCCAATTTCCGCACGTTCGTAAAGCGCTCTGGCCAGTGGTTTATTTTCCATCGTTATTACACCATTTTCTTTCGCTATTTCTCTAATGCGAAGCGCGACATGATCCATGCCTTTGGCAATAATCCTTGGCGCTTCCATTTTTGTTGCATCATATTTCAATGCAATAGCAAAGTGTGTAGGGTTAGTAATGATGACATCTGCTTTAGGAACCTCTTGCATCATACGCTGTAAGGCCATTCTGCGCTGGCGCTCACGAATCTTACCTTTAATTAGCGGGTCACCCTCGGACTTTTTGTATTCATCCTTGATATCTTGCTTGGACATCCTCAAGCTCTTACTATGTTCGTAACGCTGATAGAAATAATCCGCTAGCGCGAGTGCAGTTAGCACCGCTCCAATCTTGATTCCCAATTGTATGGTCATTCCAGCAGTAAAACTAAAGATCTGCTGAACTGGCAAGCTGGCGAGCACTAAGATACGCTCCCACTGACTCGATATCGTTGAATAAACGAGAACTCCTATAATTAGGAGTTTCAATACACTCTTTAAAAATTCTACTAATGTTTTAGCTGAAAAAATCTGCTTAAATCCTTTAATAGGGTTCAGCTTGCTAATTTTCATTTTCAGAGGATCGCCTGTCAGCAAAAATCCAAACTGCACTACATTACCGAGAATGCCAATAAGGATCGTTATTGCAAAGGTCGGCAGCAGTATTAAGAGCAGCTCGATTAAAACTTTATTGAAAAGCGACATCACATTCTCAGTCGTCAATTCCATCAACAGCCAGTTTTCAAATAGGTTATTAAACAATGCCATAACATGCTGTTTATAATATCCGCCTAACATGATAAAACCCATAAAAACAAATAGTAATATAAATGAACCAGGCAAATCAGAGGACCTGGCGATTTGACCTTTTTTTCTAGCTTCATCCTTTTTCTTCGGAGTAGCTTGTTCTGTCTTTTCCTGACTGAACAGCTGAAGATCAAGCTTTAGCCGGTAATTTCGCACGAGCGCATCCTCCTATTGCCCTCCAGGCGGCGGTCCTTGCACAATTCCGAATAACTGCTCCAAAGAGTCGAACATAATGGATAACAATCTTTCGAACAAACCAGCAAGACTTGGCATTAACAAAGTAAGCAAAACCATTCCTATAATTAATTTAAGAGGAATCCCAATGACAAACACGTTAAATTGCGGTGCTGTTTTCGTTAAGAAACCTAATCCAACATCCGTCAAAAACATGGCTACAACAAGCGGTGCCGCTATTTGCAAAGCGAGCAAGAACGTATTGCCTACAGCCCTTGTCAAAAAATCAGTTATTCCTCCGCTCATCATCCGACTAAACAATTCATTGGATAGCGGCATCCATTTATAGCTGTCCATAAGCGCTGTTAATAAAAAATGATGTCCGTTCATCATTAGAAATACTACGATGAGCATCATATATTTGAAATTACCGAGCAGCGGGGCTGATGTGCCCGTATGTGGATCTACGATGTTCGCCATTGCAAAACCAACCTGCAAGTCCATAAATGCACCTGCTGTTTGCACAACAGTGAAAAACAAGTAAACTACATACCCCATAAGGACGCCGATCAATATTTCGCGAAACAAGACCAGCACATACTCTGCATCGGGTACGATGGTTTGCTGCATCCCATAGGTTAAAAAAACGAAAAGGGAAATGAAAAAACCTAGTCCAATTTTGAACACATTCGGTACGCCGCGAGACGAGAACACTGGCGCTACGACGAAAAACGCTGTTATTCGACAAAAGATTAACAAAAAAATAGGAAAGCCTTGTACGATCGCGTTCATTCACCCACAACCTAACCGATGTAATTATGAAGATTGTTCAGCAGATTATAAGTGAAGTCGATAACCGTATTAAGAATCCATGGTCCAAATATGACGATCGATACAAAAACAGCTACAATTTTCGGGACAAATGCAAGCGTCTGCTCCTGAATCTGTGTTGTAGCCTGAAATATGCTGACAAGTAAACCTACGACCAAAGCAAGAACGAGCATTGGTGCACTGGCTTTCAAAACTACGAATACAGCCTCACCGGCCAATCCGATAATGAAATCAGTACTCATCGAGCGTCCCCCCTGCTAGAATCACGTGTTGAAGCTTAATAACAATGATTTTACGATCAAATACCATCCATCCACCAATACGAACAGCAGCAGCTTAAATGGCAACGAAATCATTACCGGAGGCAACATCATCATCCCCATCGCCATCAATGTGCTCGCAACAATCATATCGATGACAAGAAAAGGTATGAAGATCATAAAACCCATTTGAAACGCTGTTTTGAGCTCGCTAATCGCATACGCAGGTATTAAAACTGTAATTGGAATGTCTTCAACCGTCTCTGGTTTTTCTGTTTTGGTGTAATTCATGAAAAGCATTAAATCCTTCTCCCGAGTATGAGAGAACATAAACTTCTTCATAGGCACTGTTGCCTCTTGAAAAGCCTCAGTTTGTGAAATATCACCCTTCAGATATGGCTGCAACGCTACCTCGTTCACTTGTGAGAATGTCGGTGCCATAATGAAGAAGGTCAGAAACATCGCAAGTCCAATCAACACCTGATTTGGCGGCATTTGCTGAGTACCAAGTGATGTTCTTACAAATCCAAGAACGATAACAATTCTAGTAAAGCTTGTCATGAGCACCAAAATGGCTGGAGCGACACTTAGTACTGTTATTAATAGAAGTATGGATAGCGCACTAGTGTCAGGCGTATCACTGCTGCCGTCCCCTATGTTTATCGAAATATCGGGCAACGGCTCCGCAAATGCTTGATTATTGATAAACATTCCGAGCAGCAATACAGCTACGATTGATAGCCACCACTTATTTTTCATCATCCATCAACCGTTCATTTGATTTAGAGTCATACAATAAATCTTCTAGTTGTTGCTTTCGCTCTGCTTGCTCACTGAGCTTGTTATGTAACAGTTGCTGAAATGAATCCGTCTTATTCCACTGTTCATTTGACGGCTCAGGCTCGGATTTTCCATTTCGGTTTTTCAGCTTTACCAACAATTGAGATAAATGATCTTTGGACCAAGCTGTCTCATGCTGCCTCTCTAATACAGCAATGATGGCATGCACTTGTTCAGGGTCCTCAATTTTGTCAATGAGGGTAATATTTTCACCAATACCTACAATGTAAATCCTGCCAGCAATCTCAATAACCTGAAGTGAATTGTTTTGTCCTAGCGCAAGACCGCCGAGTGAACGAAGTGAACGATTCGTTCCCCACCTTTGGCTGCGCTGAGACAGAAATTTAATAACTAAAATAATCAATACAATAACGATGGCAAGAGAGATGATGACCCAGATTAAGCTTCCCGCTAAATTGCTATTTCTAGTAAACGTAAACTGTCCATCATTGTTTGCGCTGCTGCCGTCTAATGCAGCAGCAGCCGCAATACGAGGCCAAATCGCCATCCCAAGAGCAGACACCATTGAAATGCGCGAAGCTATGTTAAACATAAGTCTAACCGTTATCCGAGAGTTTTCTTGATCGCTTCAATAACGCGATCTGCTTGGAACGGCTTAACGATGAAATCCTTTGCGCCTGCTTGAATCGCATCAATAACCATTGCTTGCTGACCCATCGCTGAACACATAATAACTTTTGCGTTGCCATCCAGCTTTTTAATTTCTTTAAGAGCCGATATGCCATCCATTTCAGGCATTGTAATATCCATTGTCGTTAAGTCTGGTTTTAATTCCTTGTATTTCTCTACTGCTTGGGCGCCATCTTGGGCTTCACCGACGACTTCGTAGCCGTTCTTTGATAAAATGTCTCGAATCATCATGCGCATGAATGCTGCGTCGTCTACGATAAGAATGCGGTTTGCCATCTTTTTTATCCTCCTAGGATGCTATTGTAATTTTTGAATTCGGTCCCATTGGCTTACGATATCCGTTACGCGAACACCAAAGTTTTCATCAATAACAACAACTTCGCCTTTAGCAATCAGTTTATTGTTTACAAGGATGTCAACTGGCTCGCCTGCTAGCTTGTCCAGCTCAATAATCGAACCTTGCGACAGCTCTAAAATATCCTTTATTTGCTTTTGGGTTCTCCCTAATTCTACAGTGACCTTAAGCGGTATGTCGAGAAGTAAATTAAGGTTTGTCTCTTCTTGTTGAATAAAAGGAGCATTGCCGAAATTGGCAAATTGTACTGGCTGTACATTAACATTCCGATTCGCTGCATGTCCATATGTATGTGGTCCAGGCGGTTGCATTGGCATGTCGTAGCCAGCTGCAGGTGTTTGATACTGTGTAGGCGGCATTCCTTGAGACGGCGGTGCCATATATGCAGCCGCTGTCTCCTGCATTGCCGCCGCTTGTTGTACCGGTGCTGGTGGCGCTGCAACTGGAGCCGGTGCAGGGGTGGCAATAGGCTGCTCATCCACTGTTCCCATTAATATATCTACCATTTGTTTTGCAAAAGGGATTGGGAGCAGCTGCATAATTGTTGAATCAATCAAATCACCGATCGTCAGTCGAAATGATATTTTGATAAACAGATCAACTGGCGGCAAATGCTCCATTCCATTGCCGTTATTCACATCTAAAATATCGATGCCTGGCGGCGATATATTGACAAATCTGTTGAAAATCGTTGACATAGACGTCGCGGAAGACCCCATCATTTGATTCATCGCTTCTTGAACAGCACTAATATGAATCTCATTCAGATCTTCAACCGTAATATTAGTACCTTCACCCCCAAGCATTAAATCAGCAATGATTTGAGCATCCTTCGTCTTGATAACAAGAGAGTTGATGCCTTGAAATCCATCCACGTATTGTACGCTAACGGCAACATGCGGCTTAGGAAATATATCTGCTAGCTCGTCTTTTCTTACAATGGTTACCTGAGGCGTTGTAATATCAACCTTCTTGCCAAGCAGCGTTGATAACGCTGTAGCAGCACTGCCAAAGGTTATATTCCCAATTTCGCCCAGAGCAGATTGTTCCATTTCGGTTAAGAAGTCTGAAAGTTGTTTTCCAACATCAGAGGACTGCTCCGGTTCCATTTCATTGGAGGATTGTCGAAGCAATGCATCAATTTCCTCTTGGGACAAATAGTCCTTACTCGTCATGATCTTCTTCCTCTCCTTCACTGACAATCTCGTCTATTTGTACAGCCAATCGATCCTTGACGGAGCCAGGACTGCCAATGAACTTAAGCTTGTCTCCAACTTTAATTTTCAGGCCATCCGTAACTGATTTTTTAAGTGAAATAACATCTCCTACATTTAGTCCTAAGAACTCACTAATAGAAATCGTTGATTCACCTAACTCAGCTACAATTGGAAGTTTTGCTTTATTAACTCGCTGCTCCAAAATTTCAACCTCTTCCGGTGCACGGGCTTTCTTCTGCGAAACAAACCAATGATGAACGGAAAGTCTTGACATAATCGGTTCAATAACAACATGCGGGATACAAAGATTTATCATCCCTGTCGTATCGCCAATTTTTGTGCTAAAGGAAATGAGCGCTATCGTCTCATTCGGAGAGACGATTTGCATAAATTGCGGATTCGTCTCCAAAGCTTCCAACCTTGGCGAAATGTCAATTATTGTTTTCCAAGCTTCTTGTAAGCTTTCAAACGTTCGACTAAAAATACGTTCCATAATAATCGTTTCAATCTCAGTTAAATTATTAATTTTGGATGGCGCGATGCCTTGACCGCCTAACATCCGATCAAGCATAGCGTAAGCTACGTTGGGATGAACCTCAAGCACCATACGGCCTTCCAGCGGCTCCGCCTCAAAGATATTTAAAATGGTCATCTTTGGAATGGAGCGAATAAATTCGTCGTAAGGCAATTGCTCAACCTGCACAACATTAATTTGAACAAAGGTGCGTAGTTGCGCTGAGAAATAGGTTGTCAAATATCGCGCGAAATTTTCATGTATCCGGGTTAAACTTCTAATATGATCCTTTGAAAAACGTACGGCGCGTTTAAAATCATACAAGCTGACCTTTCGTACCGTTTCTTCCTTTTTTAAATCCTCTGCATCCATTTCACCGGAATCCAAGGCTGCTAGTAGCGCATCAATCTCATTTTGCGATAAAACATCAACCAAATATCTCACCTCCTTCGAGGAATGTCGGCTTAGTCAGTTAAATTTGAGTAATCATAAAGTTTGTGATTTCTACTTTGATCAATTTGCCTTTTGAAACGACTGGAATTAATAGATTCAGCAGCTTCGATTCCAGAGCATCCTCACCCTGCGAGCCTTGCAACTCCTCTGCAGTCATATCGGCTATCGTACGATTTATGACAGGCCTAATCTCAATTTCCATTATCTTATCGAACTCTTCTTTGGCTTTCTTGCTGTCTAGCTGGAAAGCAAAGCTTAATACTACAAAATACTCTTGTTCCTTCAGGTTTCTTCTAAATTCCTTCAATTCGGAAGTAACAGCCACTCGTTGATCCGCTGACAATGCTTTGACCTCAATGGTTTTTGTCTCTGTAGCCAGCTCATTTGGATCTGCAAAAAATGACTTGAACAATATAATTGCAACAATAGCAATTAATGTAATAGACAATAATATCGTTATTAACCATGGAAGCATTTTTTTCATGATGAGGTATCCTCCAATTGCTCACTCTTTTGAGCTGCTGCAATAAGCCCAATAGTTTTCAGGAATTGCTGATTAAGCAGCAGAAGCTCCGCTGTCTTTTCTTTAACGACCAGCTTTTTACCTGTCGTGAGCGTAATAACTGTATCAGCAGACTCTTCAATTAATTCAATCAAAATCGCATTAATGGTTACTTTTGTTCCATTTAAGCGCGTTACGGTGATCATCAGCTGCCCCCTCACACCTTGGGGAGGCTTAGCGCCTCCCACTCGTTATAACTTACCTATCGTTTCAAATTTACAACCTCTTGTAAAATTTCATCAGAAGTCGTAATAATACGTGAATTCGCCTGGAAACCACGCTGTGCAACGATCATTTCTGTAAATTCAGCCGTTAAGTCCACATTGGACATTTCAAGCTGGCCCGCAATAATAGCCCCTGTACCAAGCTCTGCATCACCTGCGAAGGTCATGAAGTCCTCAATTGAGGCGTCAGGGTTAGCGTTGGCCGTTACACGGTACATATTGCCGCCCAGCTTCTCTAGTCCGCTAGGATTTACTACCTTTGCAATACCAAGCTGCGCAATAGCTTCAGTGCCATCAGCTGTTACTCCAATAATTGTACCGTCCTGACCAATTGAAAATGCAGTAATCGCTTCATCAAGCACGATCGGCTCTTGGTCGACGCTTAGAACAAAATAACCATCGCTAGTAACAAGCTGTCGATTAGCATCAAGCGTAAAGTTGCCAGCACGTGTTAAAAGCATTTCTGAATCATCACTTGCTCTTACGACAAAAAATCCATCGCCATCAATTCGAAGATCTGTAGCTTGGTTAGTAGTCATGGCACTGCCAGCTGTATGTACCGTGTCGATAGAACCGATAGATACCCCAAGACCAACCTGCTTCGCATTCACGCCGCCACGAGCGCCTTCCTCTGGCGCAGTCACACCTGCCACCGTCTGGCTTAAAATGTCTTTAAACATCACACGTCCTGATTTAAAACCAACTGTATTGACATTCGCGATGTTGTTGCCGATGACGTCAAGCTTTGTTTGGAAGCCGCGCATACCGGATACGCCCGAATACATTGATCTTAGCATTATTCGTTATTCCTCCTGAAATATTGATTTGTCGATCCACTTAACATAAATCAATGCACTATCAAAAGCTGCTTCAATCGGTCCACAGCTTTAGGCTTCCTGATAGGTCCAGCCTTAATTTAAAATAATAGCACTATCTATTTGGGTAAATACATTGCTTCTCATTTGTCCACCATCCATTGCTGTAACAACGGTACGACTAGGGACGTTCACAATCATAGCAATATCACGAAATACAATTAGGGAGTCCTGAGCACCCTTAGATGCTGCGTCTTCTACGGCATTAATGATTTTTGTCAATGATTCCGGCTGTAATTTAATGCCTCTTTGCTGCATCCTTACTTCAGCATGGTGACTAAACTTAAGCACCTTTGAATCAAGTAAGTTTTGAAATTCCGTTGGTTGCACTGAACGACTGGCTGCCGCTTGGGTAGACTGCAGTGGTGTGGATTTAACCGGGAAAATATGACCGATTTTCACTCCATTATTCACTAGCTCTCAGCCCCCTCCGCAGCATCTGCTGATTCAGAAGTCGTGTCATCATTCGATGAAGGATTCGTGTCCGTTTTCGTTTCCGAAATTGAAGTCACATAATCAAGTGCAACCTCAGTTGCGCCTACTGCAGCATATAGAATGCCTTCCTTCGAAATAATGGAATCAACTACTCCGTTTACAGGTACAACGCTGCCTGCATCATTATATTCATTCCACTGAATTGTTTTTCCGATTAGACTGGATGCTGAGCCTATGCTCTGACGCATTAATGTAATCTCTGAAGCCATATTCATAAGCTGCTCTACAGATGTAAATTGCGCCATTTGTGCTATGAAATCTTTATCTTGAAGCGGCTGCATGGGATCCTGATTTCGCAATTGTGTCACTAGAATGCTCAGAAACTGATCTTTGCCTAAAGTATCTGTCTTTTTATTGGCTGCTGCTTGAACATTGGCTGTATTGTAGTTAGGCCAAACTGCGCGAGTCGATATGCTATTTGCCATATCCGATCACCTCCATTCTTACAAGAGATAGAATAGAACCTCTAAGCTTTTACGTTTAATCCCCTGCCAAACCCAAGGCCTTGAATTGACGCTTGCTCAACCATATCCGTTTCAAATTGAGATTCGCCCACGTTATCTTCTCCATTGCCAGATTGGCGCTTGGATGCTTGCTGCTGGTTGCTTCCTTGCCCTTGCTGTTGTTGAAAGAGCTGCGCAGCTGATTGCCCTTGAGATACCTCCAGCTTATCGACCATGAGGCCTTGTGCCTGCAATGCAGCTCTGAGCTGAGCCATTTGATTATCCAGCATATCCTTCGCCATAGCCGTATCGGTTTGGAAGATTGCTGTCAGCAAGCCATTCTGCATCGTAATGCGCACATCGACTTGACCTAGATGCTCAGGGAAAAGCATAAGCTTTGCTTCTGAAACGCCGTTTAAAGTCGAAATATCGAATTTTTGCACGATCATTCCTGTCATTGATTTAGCAAACTCATCAGCGACTACGAATGATGTTGCCGGCGCTGAATTTACGGTAAGAGGTGTAATTCCACGCGGTGTTTCAGCTTGACTATTTCCAAGCTGCACCTGTGAAATAACTTCAAGCGGTGAAGCATCTGCTTCAACTGCTTGCTCCAGGTTTTGAATTGCTGCTGACAATACTGCTGGATGTGCCGCTTGCTGTGATAGACGCTGCAGCAGCACACTGACATCAGCCTGTGATATCGGTTTTGCAGTGAACAGTTGTTGTGAAACAGCTTCCGATTTCGTTTGCTTCTTACTGCTATCCACCGGTTCGCTTTCCAAAATCGCTGTTAACTCCTGGAGCTGCTTTGCAATCAATACAGTTGGATCTTGCTGCCCAATAAGCTTTGACGTACCTTGCTGGAGCATCGCTTGCACTTGAAGCAGCGTATCCTGCAAATTAGACTTTAAACTCGTTGCTTGTGTATTCAATTGAAGAATCGAAACGCTGCCCTCCTCCGAAGCTATTGCTATCGGTGCCGGTTGAATTACAGGCACTGGAATGCCAAGCAATGCAAGCAAAGCGCTCATTTGATCAAGAGCGGCCGCAAGCTGATCTAGCTGCTGCTCATCTTCAACTGGTGAAGCGTCCCCTTCATCGCTGGCAACACTCAGCTTCTCTAGCAAACCGTCAACAATGGACATTAAATCAGTCAAAGTAGCCGAATCTGCAACATTTACTGTTACAGCAGCGGCTTCCGTAACAACATTAGCAAATAATTGTTTATTTTGAGCACTATCTGTCGGACTTGTGTTAGTGCCATTAATTTGCTGAACTAATGTTTGTTGGAACACTGCTCCGCCTGTATTTTTAGCCAATTGTCCGGTTGCTGTCGTTTGTGCTTGAGGTGCTGCTGCTTGTGAGACTGCCATTTCCATTTTTTCACCTCCCTTCACCTTTGTACAAGATCACTAGCTGCCAGACATTAATTTCGCTACAAGCTGCGCTGTCGCCTTATCATTGATTTTAGACATTTCCGCTAAAATCGATGATCGGGTTTGATCACCAACCGAGTTAAGTATGCGAAGCACCTTGCTTGGGCTCACATCAATCATTTTAACTAGCAACTCGGCAGCGCTTGAAGCATTCATAGCCGAGAAAGTAGCGCTTAACTGCTCTTGGTCAAGAACAGATGACGCAGTCTTTGTTTCTGTCGACTTCTGAGCAAGCAGCTTGGCTTGCAAAGCCGCGATTTGCATGTCCTTAGCCTTCACATTGTCCTTTAGCATCATCGCAGCGTTAGCAGCGATCTGTGGATTCATCTTCTCCATAATTCTGACTCTATCCTCATTTTTCATATTCGAGAATACGAGAACCATTTCTTCTAAAGTCATGCTTTGCAATATTGGAGCCGCTTTGCTTGGTGTTATTTTGGAAAACATCGTTGCAAGCTCTTGAATTTTTTCTTGATATTGCTCGTCCTCTAGCAGTTCCTCATCATTTACACTCTTGAGCTGAGTATTATCGTTTTGTAAATCCTTTATTTCTTGCTCAAGCGTCGATTTCGTTTGATTTGCAGCGGCAAGCTCAGATTCAATTGCACTTAACTGCGCTTGTAGATCTGCAATTTTGGATGACATAGTAGCCGTTCTTAATCCTTCATCATTTAATTCACCATCTGCAACCTTTGGTTCAGGAAGTACGTCTCTTATGAATGGGATTGAATTGCCAGCTTCAAGCATTTTATTGCGAAAATCCATATTAAACAAGGTATATAATACACCGAGTAGTACAATTGCGAATAATATCGGCGTCATCAAGAACATAATTCGTTCCAATGTACTATAGCCTTGTTTTTCATTATCGGTACCCGCCAATTCCGTTCACTCCCTCTAGCTGGCATCACACATTACTTTATGGGGTTGATATCATGAAACGGACGCTTGCCAGCTCATCCAGCTCGTTCTGCTCTTTGATTTGCAAAGCATACTGGAACCGGTCTCGCGCATGATCTTTTGCTTTAAGCCACACTTTCTCATCCTTCATTTTGTCTGAGAGCTTAAGCCTGCTTTGGTCAACCGCCTTTTGCGCGCGCAACACATCTTTCATTTTGCTTGCAATACAAGTAACTAAATAATCTAAATATTGCTGAATAATTTGAAGCTCTGACAATGGAACAGCTGTACTTGCGGCAGATATCAGCTTTTCTTCCCAATCTCGCTTCTTTAACTGCAATTGTTCCAATGAGATCTCCTCTTCAGTCAATGCCCCAATTGCGGATGATAGAATCCACTCTGCCTGTGTCTTTTCACTAGACTTCAAATCGACAACCCTTTGAAACGAATAACGAAACGATGACATCTATCGATTCAACTCCTGTAAAAATCGGTAATCAAACGATTTTGCGCTTCCTCTAGGCTCACCTTTTCATTGGTCTTCTGCTTTGTATAGCTCTGAATCGGTTCAATAAACTGAATCGCCATATCAATTTCTGCATTTGATCCTCGTTGGTACGCCCCAATATTGATTAAGTCTTCCGAATCTTTATAAGTAGACAGAAGTTTTTTCAATTCATTGGCGGCATCCTGTTGCTCATCAGTCACAATTTCTTTCATGACTCGACTTACGGAAGCTAATACATCAATTGCAGGAAAGTGACCCTTATGAGCAAGCTGGCGACTTAACACAATGTGACCATCCAATATTCCGCGAACAGCATCGGCTATCGGTTCATTCATGTCATCGCCATCGACAAGCACAGTATAAAAAGCTGTAATTGATCCTGTTGGACCTGTTCCTGCACGTTCGAGCAATTTCGGCAGAGCAGCAAATACGGAAGGTGTATAACCTCGTGTCGCTGGAGGCTCGCCGACTGCAAGACCTACTTCGCGCAAAGCCATTGCATAACGTGTGACTGAATCCATCATCAGCATGACATTTAGTCCACGATCACGAAAATATTCTGCAATGGAAGTTGCAATCAGTGCGCCTTTTATACGGATTAGTGCTGGCTGATCGGAAGTAGCCACAATAACGACTGACCTGGCAAGACCCTCGGGTCCCAGATCCTTCTCGATAAATTCAAGCACCTCGCGTCCGCGCTCACCGATAAGAGCTATGACATTGACATCTGCAGAGGTGTTGCGAGCAATCATTCCAAGCAGTGTACTCTTCCCAACACCAGAGCCTGCGAAAATCCCTACCCTTTGACCACGCCCTACCGTTAGAAGGCCATCTATTGCTCTCACACCGATTCCAAGCGGTTCCACAACACGTGGCCGCATAAGTGGATTGCTAGGCTCATTATGGGTAGAATAATGCGGCATACGTCTTGGTAGAAAAGAACCATCAAGTGGATTCCCGAGTCCATCAAGCACTTTGCCCAGCAGTTCAGAACCAACCTGAACCGTTAACGGCTTGCCCGTTCCAACGACGTCGCACCCTGGACTTATGGCATGAAGATCGCCTAAAGGCATTAATATAACTTTATTTTCACGAAACCCAACGACTTCAGCCTTTATAGGCTTTGCGCCTTTGGTTGGATAAATGAAGCATACGTCCCCAATACTCGCGTCCGGCCCTTCAGACTCGACCGTTAGACCTATAACCTGCGTAACTTTACCATTTATTCGAACTGGATCTATTGGCTGCAAATGCTCAATGTACTTTAATACATCTAGATTATTCAATATCATCAAAATGTCCTCGCTCTTCGCCGCTATGATGAGCAAGATGGATTAACTCACGTTTAATTTCCGACAACTGTGTATCGATACGCGCATCAATACTTCCAAATGAAGATCGAATGACACAACCGTTATCCTTCACAGTAGAATCAGGTAATATTTGGAGCTCCGCCTGCGAATCGATAGCGAAATGAAGCTCTTCTCTGGCTGCCTGTACGAATGCAAGATGAGCTGGTGAGACACATAGCGTGATAACGCCCTGCTCTCTTCTTCTCGATAGCGATTTCCGAATGAGCTCAATAGCCATGTCTGGTGCAAGTGTTAGCTGCTGCCCAATAATTTTTTCAGCAATTGCACAGCTTAACTCAACTAGGAAAGGCTCTGCTTCCTGAATGATTTGTTCACGCATGTCAAAAGCAGTTTTCAAAACCTCGGATGCTTCTGCTATCTTTTGCTCCCAGTTCTGACGCAGCTCTAATTCAGATTGCGCTGCTCCTTCTGCATATCCACGCTCATAGCCGGCATTTCGCGAAGCTACTGAGGCTTCCTCATCTTCAGTTCTTTTTTGGAGCCACCAGACATCAATTTGCTGCTGCGTATCCGTTAGCAGCTTCTCGCTTTCTTGTGAAGCTTCACGAAGCCGTTCCTCTGCATACAGCTGTGCATCATTCAAAATTTGATCTCGCAATGAAATCGTAGCTTCATCCGGACTAATCTCTTGTTGTTCCTCCGGAGCATCCACTTCATTTGCTTCAATACTGTTTTGAGCGAGCCCTTCCAGCTTTTTAAATTGTTCCAGATTAATAACACTCGAAGATTTTATCAGATTAGACAATGATATCGTCTCCTCCACCGCGGGCAATTATAATTTCACCAGACTCTTCCAGTCTCCGAATTGTAGCCACGATACGTGTTTGTGCTTCTTCTACATCGCGAAGTCGAACAGGTCCCATAAATTCCATTTCCTCTTTAAAGGTATCAGCCATACGTTTCGACATATTTCTAAATATGGCTTCACGAACCTCTTCACTAGCCACTTTAAGCGCAAGCTGAAGATCCGTGTTTTCAATATCACGGATGATCCGTTGAATCGAACGATTGTCGATATTAACAATATCCTCAAATACAAACATACGTTTCTTAATTTCTTCCGCGAGCTCCGGATCTTGAATTTCAAGAGCATCCAGAATAGTACGCTCTGTACCGCGATCGACGCCGTTCAATATTTGTACAATTGAATCGACACCACCAGCATTTGTGTAATCCTGAGTAACCGTTGATGACAGCTTTTGCTCCAGTACACGCTCAACCTGTGAAATAACTTCAGGCGATGTACTGTCCATAAGCGCTATTCGCCTTGCGACCTCCGCTTGTTTCTCTTGGGGAAGCGAAGAAAGAATGTGCGAGGACTGCTCTGACTGTAAATAGGATAATACTAAGGCAATCGTCTGCGGGTTTTCGTTTTGAATAAAATTCAAAATTTGAGTAGGCTCTGCTTTTCTAGCAAAGTCGAACGGCCTAACCTGCAGCGTGGCCGTCAAGCGATTAATGACCTCAAGCGCTTTTTGTTCGCCAAGTGCCTTCTCCAATATATCCTTTGCGTAAGATATACCGCCTTGTGTAATGTACTCCTGAGCCATACATATTTGATGAAACTCACTTATAATGGTTTCACGATCATGACTATCTACTTTTCTTACATTCGCGATTTCAAGCGTAAGCTGCTCAATCTCTTCATCTCGCAAATTTTTGAATATTTGTGCAGATACTTCAGGTCCCAGTGTAATAAGCAAAATCGCTGCTTTTTGACGTCCTGATAATCCTTGCATTGCTTTAGACAATTGAACCACCTCTATTCATCCGCTAGCCATGTGCGAAGAAGATTAACAAACTCATCTGGTTTACGTTTGGCGAGTGTTTCAAGATTTTTCCGGGCTTGACTATCATTATTGACGTTTTCCATATCAAGAGTAGGATATTCAATCGGAGCTGGCTGCGACATTTCAACTTCTTCTTGAACTTGTTTTTTCCGACGACGCGCTAATGCATAGATTAAGCCTGCGATAATCGCCAGTGCTGCGCCACCAATGCCGATAAGCCAAGGTGTTGACATTAAGCCTGTATTGCTAGCTGAGCTGCTGCCTGAGAAAGTTCGTGCGATCAAGGTTACTTTCTTCTCCATCATGACATCATCGTTCACATCTTGTCCAGAATCAGCTAATTGAGATCTTACCAACGCCGTCATCGCCGACATAATTGCAGCTTTGCTGGCTTCATCATTCAATTCTGACTGCTCGATGCCGATACTAATAGAAAGGTCTTTTAACACATACGGTGCAGAATCAATGTTATTGATTATTCGAGTAACATCATAATTTCTAATAATCGAGCTTGATTCAGAACTTTCCGTACTCGAGGCTGCCTCATAACCAGGTACATCTGTTTCTCCAGTACCTGCTACACCGCCATTTTGATCAGAACCACCCGTCGAGCTATTATTAACGATCTCTTCACTAAGAATAATCCCATTATTATCGTTGTTATCCAGCGGCCTCACAACAGACTCTTGTGAACTCTTCTTATCGAAATTCATGCTGCTCGATACTTGAATAACTAAATTTTCAGGACCGACAATCGCACCGAGAAATTCTTGGATACTCTTCTTCAGTTCTGATTCATATTTCTTCTGAATGACAAACTGAGATTCAATCGCAACTGTATTTCCTGCTATGCCACCGGTTTCCTCTGAGAATGATAATTCTCCTTCGGGACTAGAAACTGTAATATCCTTTATTGCCAAGTTAGGCACTGCTGTTTTCACAAGATTATAATACCCGTCAACTTCTTTTTGACTAGGACGATAACCAGTAGTAAATTTCAACATAATGGAGGCTGAGGCTTGTTTAGCTTCTTCAGTAGAGAGAAACACACTCTCCTCTGGAAGGTTAACCAGCACTTTAGAGCTTTCAATCCCTTGCATCGCGTTCAGAAGCTGTTGAATCTCTCCATTTAATGCATTCAAATACTTAACATTGAATTCGTTCTCTGTTGAACCAAATGCACTAGAACTCGTAGTAAAAGCCTCAAAGCCCAATGACCCATTTTGAACCAATCCTTGTGAACCTACATCGACCTTGATTCGCGCTGCATCAGTGCTTGGCACAGAAATATTTTTCCCATTGCCGCTAAGCTCGTATGGAATGCCGCTGCTGTCCAAATAGGTCATAATAGCCGCTGCATCAGCAGTATCCAAGCTTTGAAAAGCAATCTCATATTCCGTTCTTGTAAACACAATTGTTAACAAAATGATCGTTAGCAAGAGCCCAGCAATTGATGCTCCCAACCATATTTTTTGTTTTCTGCCCATCTGGCTCCAAAACTGTGTGAGCCTTACCCGATATTGGGCGATTCTTTCGTTCACGTTGTCACCTCACCCAAATACTTTCCTAGGACATAAGTACGATTATATTTGCATCCGCATAATTTCTTGATATGCCTCAACCACTTTGTTGCGGATCTGTGAGGTTAACTGCAAGCTAAGCAACGATTGCTCAGAAGCAATCAACACCTTTGAAACATCGACTTCACCTATCAAATACTTGTCATTGAGCTTATGAACGTTTTGCTCTTGACTGTTAACACCTTCGATAGCCGTTTGTAGAAATTCTCCAAAAGATTGTGTTGCTTGTGCTGGAGTCGCTTGTTGAATCGAAGTAGCTTCAGTTATTTTTACTGGCTGTACGGAACCGAGCATCATCGATTGAATCATTATTATTTCCCTCCTGCTTCATCTGTTGTTTTAAAATATAGGAAAGTATATTATTTCACCCATACTTTCTTTATATTTCTCGGAATGAAATTCGAAACGCCGCCAAAGGACTGCGACTGCCGCTTCACCTTATGTAGTGTTATTTACCTATTTCTAGCACCTTTACAAACATCGATTTTGTAGCATTTAGTGCAGTTACATTTGCCTCATATGAGCGTGTAGCACTAATCATATCAACCATTTCCTTCGTTACATCAACATTGGGCATATTTACATAGCCATTTTTGTCTGCATCCGGATGTGTTGGATTGTATACGAGCTTATTCGGCGAATCATCCTCTTTAATTTTAGTGACCTTAACCCCTTGTGCCGCTGATTTCCCATTCATTTGCTGAGTAAGCACACTTGAAAATGACGGTTGCAGTGACTCCATGACAACCATTTTTCTTTTATATGGCTGGAACTGACCATTCACGTAGCTGCCTCGGGTTGTTTCTGCATTTGCGATGTTTGAAGAAATAACATCCATACGAAGCCGCTGCGCTGTTAAAGCGGAGGCACTAATATCAAATCCTGTTGACAGTTTCATTATTAGCCTCTCCCCTCAATTGCTGTCCGTATCATTCTTACTTCGTGATTAATTTGCTGGACATATACGCTGTAGCTTAATTGGTTTTTAGCCAGTAACGACATTTCGCGATCGATATCAACATTATTTTGATTATTATTCATCGCAGTTGTTTCATCCGTGATAAGTTTGGGTATAGGTATTTTAGAAGATGCTGACCCAATCGAAATATGTTTCTCATTCGTTCGCTGACCATTTAATTTCCCTTGATTATTTCCCAGCGTTTGCTCCAATAACGTTTCAAATAAAACCTCAGAACGTTTGAAATGCGGCGTATCATTGTTTGCGACGTTATTTGAAATGACCCGCTGTCTCATTTCTGCTGCTTGAAGCGCACCTTCCATTCTTTGAAATGAAGCGCCATTCAACAAATTCATGCAGTTTCACCACTTTCAATTAGAAGATCATAATTACGTATTCAACAGATTACTGCTCATTCCTTCTTTATTCGACAGTAAAAATTAAAAAAATGAGATTCGTTTGTCGGTTTTCGCCGACATGATAATATTCCTCATTTTCCTAATTTATTACAATAAGAAAAAAGCCCTATCTTTATAAAAAGATAGGGCTAAAGTCATATAAAGATATCGATTTACGATTTGATCTTATCTAGTTCTTGAAAAAGCTGGTGATTTAATATTTTAATGTACGTGCCCTTCATGCCAAGTGATCTTGTTTCTATCACTCCTGCACTCTCGAGCTTACGCAATGCATTAACAATAACGGAGCGAGTGATGCCTACTCGGTCTGCAATTTTCGAAGCGACCAGCAGTCCTTCCTTGCCATCAAGCTCTTCAAATATGTGCTCCACCGCTTCCAGCTCACTAAATGACAATGAACCAACAGCGACAGCTACTACAGCTCGGCTGCGAACCTCCTGCTCAATTTCCTCAGTCCGCTCACGCAAAATTTCCATCCCTACAATCGTAGAGCCATATTCAGCCAAAATAAGATCTTCATCGTCAAAAGCGCCAGCTACCCGAGTCAGCACTAACGTACCGAGACGATCCCCCCCGCCGATAATCGGCACTACCGTCATAATTTCTTGATCTCCCAACCTTGGAAAGGTTTCATAGATGCCAGGATCGGGATTTACATTCGTCATCGTCTCCTGCATATCAAGAAACTGCACGTTGCTTGCCTGTGGAAACCGAAGCTCATCAGCAGATAATGTTCTCATAAAATCATGATTATAAGGATCTACTGCTGAACAGCCAAGTATCTTTCCCTTGCGACTGACAACGAACACATTCGTCTGAATCGTCGTGCAAAGCACCTCTGCCATTTCTCTAAAGCTGAGAGCCTTGCCAGCAGCCCGCTGCAGCAAACGGTTCAGCGTTCTTGTCTTAGTTAGTAAAGTCATTCCATTGCCTCCCAGAACTCATAACAACTACAATATATATTGACTCAAATCACGATTTTGTGCAATGCTTCCTAATTTTTCACGTACATATTCTGGAGTGATCGTCATTTTCTCAAGTGAGAGCTCCGGCGCTTCAAATGATAAGTCTTCAAGCAGCTTTTCAAGTATCGTATGCAGCCTGCGGGCACCAATGTTTTCGGTATTCCGATTCACATCTGCCGCGATGGACGCCAGCTCGTGAATAGCTTCATCTGAGAACTCTATTTGAATGCCTTCCGTTTGGAGCAATGCCGAATATTGTTTAGTCAATGCATTTTTAGGCTCTTTCAAAATGCTGACAAAATCTTCGAGCGTGAGGCTCGTTAACTCCACCCGAATCGGGAACCTACCCTGAAGCTCCGGAATCAAATCCGAAGGCTTAGCAACATGGAAGGCTCCTGCAGCAATAAACAAAACATAATCCGTTTTGACCGGCCCGTACTTAGTCATGACCGTTGAACCTTCTACGATTGGCAGTATATCCCGTTGAACACCCTCTCGAGATACGTCAGGACCAGAACCACGAGATGGACTAGCAATTTTATCAATTTCATCTATGAAAATAATGCCTGACTGCTCTGCTCGCGTAATCGATTCAGATATAACATCGTCCATGTCGATTAGCTTATTGGCTTCCTCTTGAGTCAGCACCTTACGTGCTTCCTTAACAGGCAGCTTGCGCTTCTTAGGTTTTTTTGGCATTAATTGTCCGAATAATTCCTGCATATTCATGCCAATACCATCTGGACCTTGGCCGGAGAGCATATCCATCATATTAGGCGAGGTATCCTCTACCTCAATTTCTATCATTTCATTTTCAAGCTTGCCTGCTGCAAGCTGCTCTTTTATTTGCGATCGTTTCTGATACAAACCATCCTCAACCTCAGGCTCTTCCTTAGTTTCCTCGGTTTGCTGTTGATTTCCGAAGAGCATTTCGAAAGGATTTTTCTGAGACTTCGTTTTTGTTGCCGACGGTGCAAGAAGTGCCACGATTCTATCGTTCGCAAGCTTCTCCGCTCTATCCTTAACCTTTTCAGTCTTCTCCGTTTTCACCATGCGAATAGCCGTTTCTATGAGATCGCGCACCATCGATTCAACATCACGTCCAACGTAGCCGACTTCAGTAAATTTAGTCGCTTCCAGCTTAACGAAAGGCGCTTTAACGAGCTTCGCTAATCGGCGAGCAATTTCCGTTTTTCCGACACCGGTTGGTCCAATCATCAAAATATTTTTCGGAACGATTTCATCCCGCAGCGTTTCATCGAGCAAACTTCTACGGTAGCGATTACGAAGCGCTATGGCTACCGAACGTTTAGCCGGTTTTTGTCCAACGATATACTTATCTAGCTCCGCTACGATCTGGCGAGGTGTCAGTGCATCATTTACCATTACAAAATCCCTCCGATATCTATGCTTTATTAAGACTTTCCGCATCATCATCAACGATTACACAAAAATTACTCGATCTCTTCCACGATAATATTGCTATTCGTAAACACACAAATTTCAGATGCAACCTCAAGCGAAGAGCGAGCAATATCCTTTGCTTCCAGTTGCGGCGCATGACGTTTGAGCGCTCTCGCTGCCGAAAGTGCAAAACTGCCTCCTGAGCCAATAGCCAGTAGACCATCATCTGGTTCTATAATTTCACCATTACCTGAAATCAGCAGCAAGCCCGTTTTGTCCATTACAAGCATCATTGCCTCGAGCCTTCGGAGCACCCGGTCGGAACGCCATTCCTTTGCAAGCTCCACAGCAGAGCGCTGCAAGTTGCCATGATGCTCCTCCAGCTTCGCTTCGAACTTCTCGAACAAAGTAATGGCATCGGCAACCGATCCCGCAAATCCGGCAACAACTTGACCGCGATAGAGCCTTCTTACTTTTTTCGCTGTATTTTTCATAACCATGCTATTTCCGAAAGTTACTTGTCCATCACCGGCAATTGCACCTTTTCCTTCGTGCCTGACAGCGCAAATCGTAGTTGCGTGAAATTGCATTTCCATTGCTTTGCCTCCTCAAGAATCCATTTTGAAAATAACTGCTATGTCTTCATTACGATTGTCTACTGCAAATGTTCCCGTTTAAATTGCTCAATACCCTCTAATGCGCGATTTGCAATCATTTCATTTTTTTCTTTTTTACTGCGCATCCGTTTTTCAAGCGGCGGAAACAAACCAAAATTTGCGTTCATTGGCTGGAAATGTTTGAAATCAGCAGTCGTAATATAATTACCCATACTTCCTAGTGTAGTTTGCTCAGGCAGCACAAGCGGCTCTAATCCGCGCGCTAGTCTCGCAGCATTCATACCGGCAATTAAACCAGATGCTGCTGACTCTACGTAACCCTCAACACCCGTCATTTGCCCTGCAAAAAATAAAGTATCACGATTATTGAGCTGATAGGTCGGCTTAAGCAATCTTGGCGAGTTAATAAACGTATTGCGGTGCATGACCCCAAATCTTACGAATTCAGCATTTTCCAACCCAGGAATTAAAGAGAATACGCGTTTTTGTTCTCCCCATTTCAAGTGAGTTTGGAAGCCAACCAAATTATAAAGTGTACCAGCAGCATTATCTTGACGAAGCTGAATAACAGCATGCGGCAGCTTTCCGGTATGCGGATTAACGAGCCCAACAGGCTTCATAGGTCCGAACAATACCGTTTGTTTTCCTCTGCTCGCCATAATTTCGATTGGCATGCAGCCTTCAAAATATACTTCCTTCTCAAAATCCTTTACCTCTGCTTTTTCGGCTGTCGTAAGCGCCTCGTGAAAAATCTCGAACTCCTCTTCCGTCATTGGACAGTTCAAGTAAGCCGCTTCCCCTTTATCGTACCTGGAAGCCAAATATACCTTAGTCATATCAATTGAATCTTTTTCCACGATTGGAGCAGCTGCATCGTAAAAATAGAAGTATTCCTCGCCCAGCAGCTCTTGAATTTGTGAGGATAAGCCTGGAGCCGTAAGTGGACCGGTAGCGATAACAACAATACCATCAGCCGGAATTTCAGTTACTTCCTCATTGCGCACTTCAACAAGCGGATGCTCATGAAGTCTCCGTGTTACTTCACCTGAAAAGCCATCTCGGTCTACGGCAAGCGCGCCGCCAGCAGGTACTGCATGTTGATCCGCGCAGCTTAAAATAAGCGAATCGAGCTGACGCATTTCTTCCTTTAGTACGCCTACTGCGTTTGCGAGTCCATTTGCTCTTAGGCTATTGCTGCAAACAAGCTCCGCAAATTGGTTTGTATGATGCGCCGGTGTTTTCGTTACTGGACGCATTTCATATAAAACAACTGGAACTCCCTGTGACGCGATTTGCCAAGCAGCCTCACTGCCTGCTAGACCTGCTCCGATGACGGTTACTTTTTGTGGTTGTGACAAAATATGTTCAATCCTTTCAGATATAATTACCAAACCTTACAGGCTTTTCGAACCCTCCCAAACCCTCCCTTCCAAGGGAGGGCCCCAAGGACTGCGTCCTCTGGACTCCTGCAATTGCACTAACGGTTAGCGATGATCTGGCGGTTCATAGCAGCGTTAGCCGTAAGATCGCTTTCGTCACTGCGTGACAAGCTTACATTAAAGATTAAAAATTAAAGATTAAAGATTAAAAATTAAAGATAGAAATGCCTCTATTTAAATATGCTCAATTACCGGAATAATAGACTTTTTATCTATCTTGAATAAGCCCATTTAAAAACGGTGTCCCCCCTGTTTGAAGGGAGGACGGGTGCTGAGAATTTCATTAGATTCGTTTTCATTCTTCATGGTCTTGAGACTGGATTTTTCTTAATCCGTATCTGTCCCTTGCTCGTCTTCATCCAAAATTTCTTCAGAATAATCGCAAGACTGACAAATCAGCTTGGCACCGCTGCGATTGCGCTTCTCTACTAGCTTGGTATCGCATTGCGGACACGGCTTGTTGGTCGGTTTGTCCCATGAAACGTAATCACAGCCCGGGTATTGATCACAGCCGTAGAACACGCGTCCTTTTTTGCTGCGGCGCTCAATAATTTTGCCTTCCGCGCATTTAGGGCAGGTTACCCCTATGTCTTTGACAATCGGTTTCGTATTACGGCATTCTGGGAAGCCTGAGCATGCAAGGAATTTACCGAAACGACCCATTTTGTATACCAGATGGCGTCCGCATTTCTCACAAAGCTCATCAGATACCTCATCCTGAATTTCGATTTCCTTCATTTCGTCCTCAGCAACCGCTAGACGCTTCTCGAACGATTCATAAAAATTAGCTAAAACCTTCACCCAATCCTCAGTGCCTTCTTCGACATGGTCAAGATTGCCTTCCATGTTGGCGGTGAATTCAGCATCGAGAATTTCAGGAAAAAATTCCTCCATGAGCTGGATAACAAGATCACCAAGCTCGGTAGGCATGAATTTTTTCTCTTCCATTGCGATATAACCACGCTTCTGAATCGTCTCCAGTGTTGGTGCATACGTACTTGGGCGACCTATACCGAGCTCTTCCAGCGTCTTAACTAATCTAGCCTCTGTAAATCGCGGCGGCGGCTGCGTGAAATGCTGCTTAGGATCCACCGATTCCGAATGGATTACATCTCCTGCTGCTAGAGGAGGTAAAAACTTATGCTCCTCTACCGTACCGTCATCGTTGCCCTCTACGTATACCTTCATAAATCCGGCAAACTTAACTTTCGAGCCTGTTGCTCTAAAAACGGTTTCGCCTGCTTGCAAATCAACCGTCATCGTATCCAGCACTGCAGACTGCATTTGACTGGAAACAAAACGCTCCCATACCAGCTTGTAGAGACGGAACTGATCGCGGCTCAAAAATGACTTCATTGATTCAGGATCCCGTAAAATTGAGGTAGGACGAATCGCTTCATGCGCATCTTGAGCATTGCTGTTCTTCTTCGTATAGATACGCGGCTGCTCCGGTACGAATGGCGCACCATACTTTTCCGTAATAAATTCCTTCGCTTCCTCTTGAGCAATAGGTGAAATACGCGTGGAATCCGTTCTCATATACGTAATTAAACCGACCGTGCCTTCCTTGCCAAGCTCAACGCCTTCATATAGCTGCTGTGCAACCGACATCGTCTTAGACGCGCGGAAGCCTAGCTTCCTTGCCGCTTCCTGTTGGAGTGAGCTTGTGATGAATGGTGGCGCCGGATTGCGCAGACGCTCCTTCTCTCGCACGTCGGACACCGTAAACTGACTGCCCTTCATGGCACTCAGCACCTCTTGCACATCCGCTTCCTTGCCAAGCTCTCGCTTGTTACCATTTATGGAATAATATTTGGCATCAAAAGGTATGCCAGTATGGCTCAGCTTAGCAGTGATCGACCAATATTCCTCGGGCACGAATGCGTCAATCTCATTTTCGCGATCGATGATCAGCTTCACTGCAACCGATTGTACCCTACCGGCAGACAAACCTTTTTTCACTTTCTTCCATAGAAGAGGACTAATCTTATAGCCGACCAAACGATCCAATATACGTCTTGCCTGCTGTGCATTAACTAAATCCATATTAATTTTACGAGGTGTCTTGAAAGCATCCTTAACAGCCTGCTTCGTTATCTCATTAAATACAACGCGACAAGTATCCGTTTCATCCAGCTCCAAATAATGTGCCAAATGCCAAGCAATCGCTTCTCCTTCGCGATCCGGATCGGCTGCCAGAAAGACATGTTTCACTTTTTTGCTGGCATCCTTTAATTCCTTAAGAATGCTGCCTTTACCGCGAATAGTTATGTATTTAGGATTAAAATTATTTTCAACCTCGACGCCAATCTGGCTTTTGGGCAAATCCCGAATATGTCCCATGGAAGCTTTAACGATATATTTGCTGCCTAGATATTTCCCAATCGTCTTAGCTTTTGCGGGTGATTCCACGATAACTAAAGAATCTGCCATATAAGGCGCCTCCTCTCTTCATTGCAAGCTATAAAGCAATATATATTGAGCCGTGCTGCAATTGTATTTTTCGTTTTATACATAAATTTAGCAGAAGTGCGTTCAAATGTCCAAACGGGATGGCTGAGAGCTCATGCAATTCATTAATCGATAAGGGCTGATCTCTTAGAAAAGCGATCAATTTAAGCTCTTCCGGCTTAAGCTGTTCATTTTCCAATTCCTGTTTGGCATTACTCGTTTTCTCCGCTTCCTTGTAAGCTTCTAATGCTGATGGCAGCCAGTTCAGCTCATCAATGATATCCTTCACACAGCTGATAAGCTTCGCTTCGCCACGCTTGATCAGCTCGTTTGGGCCTTCGCTCTTAGGTGAAGAGATCGGACCAGGTATCGCGAACAGCTCTCGCGACATATCCGACGCATGCTGCGCTGTAATAAGCGAGCCGCTCTTAGTAGCCCCTTCCACAACGACAGTTCCGACAGAAAGTGCTGCAATGATTCGATTGCGCTGAGGAAATTGGCCAGGATGCAGCGGCGTACCGATTGGTGTTTCGGAAACCAGCAAGCCTTGCTCTGCGATTCTCTGAAATAAAGATAGATTCTCAGGCGGGTAACACTTATCTATCGGAGTCGGAAGTACCGCAATCGTGCTTCCCGCTCCGGTGAGCGCTGCTTCGTGTGCCTTGCTGTCAACCCCTCTTGCTAGCCCGCTAACGACGGTTAAGCCTGCAGACGACAGCTCCTTTGCGAGAGTGGCAGCAGAATGTCTCCCATATGCTGTCGGCACTCTTGTACCAACTACCGCAATCGCGGGTCGCTGCAATAATTCCAGCCTACCTCTGGCATACAGGACCCAAGGAGGCTGAGCAATTTCTCTCAAAATAGCGGGATACGCAGAATCAAAGGGCGTTAAAGCAACTGCATTCGCGTTTGCAACTGCAACTGATGGATCTTCAATTTGCATCCAGGATTGCCCAGCATAACGATCTATAGCTGCTTTAGCTTGACCTCGATGCAATCCTATGGCAAGTAAATCCTCTATACTCCATGAATGTTTATTCCAAAACTGATGCTTAACAGCTTTCTGAATGGCATGCCATCCGATACCTGGAACTTCATGAAAAGCAATAATCATTTGCCTGCGAATATCCTTTTTATGATCCACTTTATCCAACCCCTTCTTCTCTTGGGCTGGCCTGCTTTCTTATCTATTGTGCGTTACACAGCATAAGATTGCAAGTCAACCGATAAAATAATGGCTACTGCTAAGGTGAAACGGCTGTCGTCGTCCTCTGGTGACGCTGCGCGTTTCATTCCGAGAAATATAGAGAAAGTATGGCGAAATGATCTACTTTCCTATATTTCAAGGTGAAACGGCTGTCGTCGTCCTCTGGCGACGCTGCGCGTTTCATTCCGAGAAATATAGAGAAAGTATGGCGAAATGATCTACTTTCCTATATTTCAAGGTGAAACGGCTGTCGTCGTCCTTTGGCGACGCTGCGCGTTTCATTCCGAGAAATATAGAGAAAGTATGACGAAATGATCTACTTTCCTATATTTCCAAAAAAAAAAGCAACCTTTCAACTCCCGTTTTCGGGTCGTAGAAAGGTTGCTTACCTTGTATCAAACTATATAATTATTTGCGTGTGATGCATTTTTCTAACAGGCCTTGCTCTTCCAAAACGGATACAAGCGTTGAGCCCATCTCTGATGGTGTTGGAGCCACTTTAATGCCGCATGCTTCAAGCGTAGCGATTTTTTCAGCAGCTGTTCCTTTACCGCCAGAAATAATAGCGCCAGCATGTCCCATACGTTTTCCTGGAGGCGCTGTAGCGCCGCCAATGAAGCCTACAACTGGTTTCTTCATGTTCGCTTTAATCCACTCAGCAGCTTCTTCCTCTGCCGTACCGCCGATTTCACCGATCATGATTACCGCATAAGTTTCTGGATCTTCGTTGAACAAATTTAAAATATCAATAAACTCAGAACCCTTAACCGGGTCGCCGCCAATACCTACTGCTGAGGATTGACCAATGCCGCGTGTCGTCAATTGATGAACCGCTTCATATGTCAACGTGCCTGAGCGAGATATAACGCCAACATGGCCTTTGGTATGAATGTAACCAGGCATAATGCCGATTTTGCATTCATCCGGAGTAATAACGCCTGGACAGTTCGGTCCGATTAGAACCGATTTGCTGCCTTCCATGTAACGTTTTACGTTTACCATATCAAGCACTGGAATTCCTTCAGTTATACAAATTACCAGCTCAAGCCCAGCGTCAACAGCTTCCATAATCGCATCTGCTGCAAATGCAGGAGGCACGTAGATAACTGAAGCAGTAGCGCCAGTAGCAGCTACAGCCTGAGAGACAGTGTTAAATACAGGCAATGATACGAGCGTGCCGTTATCAAGTGTAATGTCAACGTTCGTTCCACCTTTACCAGGTGTTACGCCGCCAACCATTTGCGTACCGTATTCCAATCCACCTTTGGTATGGAACAAGCCAGTAGCGCCTGTAATACCTTGGGTAATGACTTTAGTATCTTTATTGACCAAAATGCTCACTCTTAACTCACATCCCCTGAATGAATTCGTATGCGGCCTTGGGGCCACACAGCAAGTTATCTTATTTCACGAGAGCGACAATCTTCTGCGCGCCGTCCGCCATGGAATCCGCAGCCACGATGTTCAATCCCGATTCTTTCAAAATAGTTTTTCCGAGGTCTACGTTTGTACCTTCTAGACGAACAACGAGCGGACGGTCAAGACCGACTTGCTTCGCTGCTTCGATAACACCGTTGGCAATAACGTCGCAACGCATAATGCCGCCGAAAATGTTAACGAAAATGCCTTTAACCTTTTCATCGGACAAAATGATTTTGAATGCTTCGGTTACCTTCTCGGCTGTAGCACCGCCCCCTACGTCTAGGAAGTTGGCAGGGTCGCCGCCGTAATATTTGATAATATCCATTGTCGACATTGCTAGTCCCGCACCGTTGACAAGACAACCAATGTTGCCGTCAAGAGCGATATAGCTTAGGTCGTATTTGGACGCTTCGATTTCTTTTGCGTCTTCTTCCTCGAGGTCACGAAGCTCAACGATATCTTTGTGACGGTAAAGAGCATTGGAGTCAAAGTTAAGCTTCGCATCAAGTGCAATAACTTGTCCGTCGCCAGTAATGACAAGCGGATTAATTTCTGCAATTGAAGCATCCTTCTCTACGAATGCAGTGTAGAGTGAAATCATAAACTTAACAGCTTTGTTTACAAGCTCATTAGGGATGTTAATTGCGTATGCCAATTTGCGAGCTTGGAAAGCTTGCAGACCAACTGCAGGGTCAACGATCTCTTTGAAAATTTTCTCCGGGGAGTGCTCGGCTACTTCTTCAATCTCAGTGCCGCCCTCTTCAGAAGCCATCATAACGACACGACCTGAAACACGGTCCAATACTACGCCGATATAATATTCTTTTTTGATGTCGCAGCCTTGCTCGATCAGAAGACGCTTAACTTCTTTGCCTTCTGGACCTGTTTGATGTGTAACGAGTACTTTGCCTAAAATTTCACTAGCATACGCACGTACCTCGTCGATACTTTTTGCTACTTTAACGCCGCCCGCTTTACCACGGCCACCTGCGTGAATTTGTGCCTTCACGACAACTACCGGTGTTCCGAGCGCTTTAGCCGCTTCAACAGCTTCGTCTACGGAGAAGGCTACTTTACCTTCTGGTACGACAACACCATACTGTTTAAGGACTGCTTTCCCTTGATACTCATGGATATTCATTGTTGAAATCCTCCATTTCACAGACTGAAATCAGTCATATGTACACAAACCTCTATTATTGTAGCATCTTTCCCGATTAGTTACCTCTATTTCACACATTATTAATACAGCCTTTTTGATATGGGTTTCATCTCAAATATAGATCGAAGCAAAAATCGCTGCAAAAACGATCTTTTTGAACGGTTTTCAACCACGCCATCTAGTATAACCCATCCCCTATTTTTGTACCCAAAAACTTGTCATGTTGACAGAAGCAAGACATGTCATTTATGATATTGGAAAATTCATACTTTTGTACGGAATTGTAAGGAAGCACCTTCATTCACTACTATGGGGGTGCTATTTGTCATGTTTAGTTTAATACAGAGTGCAAGCGTTTATGGCGTAGATGGCAAAGGAATTTCAGTCGAGGTTGATATTTCGAGTGGTTTGCCGCAAATTAATATCGTAGGGCTCCCAGACCCCGCTGTCCGTGAATCTGTTGAACGAGTTAGGGCAGCGCTAAAAAATAGCGGCTTCACCTTCCCGATGGATCGAATTACCGTTAATCTTGCACCTGCCGATCTGCGTAAAGAAGGTACCTCCTTTGATTTAGCCATTGCAGCTGGTATATTAACGGCTAGCGGTCAAATCAATGACCAGCCTTTTAAAAACACACTGCTCCTAGGCGAACTATCGTTAAACGGTAACGTTCGCCCTGTAGTCGGTGTATTAGCCATGCTTGAGCAAGCGAAAAAGCTTGGTTATAAGCGTGTCCTGCTTCCCATTGATAATGTAAAAGAAGCCATTTGGATCTCAGAGATGGAGCTGTTTGCTTTAAGTCATTTGAATGAGCTGGATTTGCACAAAAAGAAACAGAACGGCTGGGAGCACATCAGAGTCAGCCAAACAAACGACAGGTCTACTCTGTTGAATCGCAGCTTCATTTTGCCTGATAAAGAGGACGAAGAGGGCGATTATGGCGACGTTATCGGTCAGCATCAAGCTAAGCGTGCCATGCTAATCGCCGCAGCTGGAAATCATAATATTTTGCTGAGTGGTCCGCCTGGTACCGGAAAGACGATGATGATTCGCCGGCTTCCTGGCATATTGCCACATTTGAACGAGCAAGAAGCGCTCGAGGTTACGAAAATATACAGCGTAGCAGGCAAGCTGCTTGAGAGCTCAGTTGGGCTTATGACAAGGCCGCCTTTCCGAGCACCGCATCATACGATTTCAGCAGGCGGACTCATTGGCGGCGGCTCCATTCCTAAGCCCGGCGAGGTGACGCTAGCCCATCGCGGGCTGCTTTTTCTTGACGAGCTTCCCGAGTTTCCAAGGCAAGTGCTGGAGGTGCTTCGCCAGCCGCTAGAAGACCGTATCGTCACCATCTCCCGATCCAGAGCAGTTTTTCAGTTTCCAGCCAGCATCATGCTTGCAGCTTCCTTCAACCCTTGTCCGTGCGGCTACTATGGTCATGAATATGGAGATAAGTTTTGTACGTGCAGCGCTGCCAATATTCATCGGTATCGATCTAAAATTTCTGGTCCCTTGCTTGATCGTATTGATCTGCAGCTAGAGGTGCCGCGTCCGATTTCACTAAATCAAGAATCAAGCGGCCCATCTCTAAGCTCCGCTCATATGAGAACGCTGGTACTCGAAGCTAAAGCGTTTCAGAAAGCCCGCCATGCTGAGTATGGCTTTAAGGAATTGAAGTCGCTGACCGGTGCGGCACTTCGTAAGGCGGTTAATATTCGTCCAGATGCAGCAAATCTACTAGAAAATGCATTTGAAGCTCTTGGAATCAGCATGAGAGCTTATGACCGAATGCTCAAGCTAGCCCGGACCATAGCCGATTTGGAGTCAAGCGAGTATGTAGAAACGCGCCATATTGCAGAGTCTATTCAATATCGCGGCATTGAAACACAGCCCGCACCGTAATATAACAAAGAGCTTCCAGTGAAGGATTGCCCCTCATTGCAAGCTCTTATTTTGCTGCGATTTCAAAAAGCACCCTCGTAGTGTTTGCATTCTACGATCGTCCCTTCTGACCGGCTTACCGAAATCGCAATGACATCAAATCGAATAGCAGCGCTTGCTCGGCCGATGCTGCGCAAATAAACCTGCGCTGTGTCTCTAACCTTCTGCCGCTTCCGGCTATCGACCGACTCAGCCGCTGTTCCGAATCTGCCGCCTTCTATTCTTGTACGAACCTCGATAAACACAACTCGGCCACCAGCTTCTGCGATAATATCGATTTCTCCACTGCGGCAACGCCAATTGCGTTCGATTAGTGTATAATTCGCATCTTCCAAAAAACGGCATGCAGCCGCTTCTCCTAACTTTCCCGTTTGCTGCCGCTTATCTTTCTTCGTTTGTTCATTCAACGGTATTCTGTCACTATCCATCTTTCATTTCCCCCGCTTTACGGTCAGAGCGATAAACGAAGCTTAAAATCTCTGCAACTAATGTATACAGCTCGGACGGGATTTCCTGATCAATGTCAAGCTTAGACAATACTTCGACAAGCGATGAATCCTCCTGAACCGGAATTCCATTCTCTTTTGCTTTTTCAAGGATAAGATCTGCCAAATGGCCTTTGCCTTTAGCGATCAGCACGGGCGCGGTTTTCTCACCAGGCTCATACTTTAAAGCAATTGCTTTTTTTATGCTTGATTGCGGCGAGTCATTCGCCTGCTCGCTGCTCATATGCGATAGTCCACTCCTTTATAACGATTGGACGTGAAGGCTGACATCTCCGGCAGCTGCGGACTTTTCTTCGTTTCTTCATTCGAGACTTGCTCACCAGCCTTAGGGAGCGGGGTTGTCCGCAAAGAAAGCAGCTGAAAGCCTGCTTGCTGAAGACTTTCAGCAATTTCGGATCTTGAAGACTCCGTAAGCATGGCGATAGCTGGATGATCATTCCAAAGGTTCAAGCTGACAATCTTATCCGTCACATTAACATCCACCATGGTATCCCCAAGTGTATTCATCGACAAATTGAACAGAAGCCTGCAGTTTGATGCGTCTAGCTCTCCCTTGCGTCCTCGCCTTGTCTGAATATGAACCGAGGCCGTCTGCTGACCATCGGGACTGCTTAGCGGTATAAACATGGTCACATGTGTTAATACAGAGCTATTCCGCTCTGGTGTGAGCAATAGCTGCTGGCCGGTAATTTGCTGAACGAGCTGCTGTGCAGTTTCCTTAATAGCCGCTGGTACCTGATCCGACGAAATTAATGACAGCAGTGCGCTTTTTAAAGATTCCTGCTGAGTAGGAGCTCCCGTACTATGCGCTTGAAGACCCTCCTCAGTTGATGAGATTAAAGCAGCGACTGCCCGTTCAATTCCTTGCCTTGGATCATTATTCTTGATTTGCTGCAGCTGCTGCTGCTCATCAGCCACCTCCAGCTTCCCAGCAGCCTGCATGTTCAATGGAGCTGCTTCTTTACCAGATGTTTCTGATACTATAGGACTTGCTTGAGTATTTGCTTGGTTCTGAGCTGCTGCAGCAGGTACAGGTTTAACTGATTCTTCTGCTGTCATTGCCTGTGAAACCGTCGATTGCGCAGCAGGCTGGCCATCACCAGCGAACGCCTTCGCAAGCTGAAGCTCATGATCCACGCCCATCCATTTCATCATCTGGCCGAGCCAATTCGTTTGTCCCACAGCAGCTCTTGCTGACTGCGGCAAAGCAGTCTCCGCATGACCTTCCTCTACCGGAGGGGACACAACATTAGATAAGATAGGTTCTCCCTTAGCCAATTGTGCGGGCTGAAGGGTCTGCAGCTTAGCAGAAGCTGCAGCAGCGGCTTCCTTTGCCCCTGCTTGCGCAGCATTTATTGTATTTTCAGGTTCCGAAGCCGCTATACGCTGCAGCTCCATTCCATTTGCCAGCAAGGCTAGTACCCGTGCAGCAGCTTGAGGCAGCGGCTTAGCTGATTCTGGCGCAGCACCTTCCGTCCCTCCCGTATTCACAAGAGAAGTAAGCTGCCTCTGAAGCGTTTCAAGAAGCTCGTGCGAGCTGCGACCAAACATAACCTGCTGCATAGCACCTATTGTGGCTCCCGTCATCGGCAAGCCCCTTTTAAAAGTCGAAGCCGCAGCCGTCATCCATTCCTCTATATCACCACCAGCAGGCATCGCTGCGGCTGCTTGCTGGAAGGCACTTGAAATTTCACGATTTAAAATAATGCCTTCTTTCCGCAAATCCTTTACAACTTCAATTGCCCATTTCTGTTCGGGCAGTGCGAGCTGCTTAGCCCATTCCTTAAACGTATCCTCTGGCAAGCCTACTTGTCCAGGCTCAACCGCTTTAAGCACGACCAGTGCACCACTCGTTTGCGGCTGTACCTGCAAAATCGCAGATTGTCCAACTTGCAGCGGTGGATCCATCTTTGCACGTACCTGCACACCATTTATTTGAACAAGCGCCTCATTGTTTTCTGTAACTTGTAAAACAACACCACGTACAACCTGACCAGCCTTAAGCTCCATCGCTCGTGAATCTGTGCCAGATGCTTCACCCAGGAAGCTTCGCATCATTTGACTTATATTCATTGTTCTTCTGCCTCCGCTGCCCCAGCGCCTATATCCGAGCTCAAGCTCAAGCGCCTATCATTTGCTATACGAATTTTTCGAATCCATTCATCCTATACCCTTATATCGGCTGCATGGGGCTTCGCTTGAAGTCATTCACACGAAAAAATAGCGCTATAATCAAAAACGCCCGATGATTACACAAGCCATTCTATGGCTTCGCATATTCAATCGAGCGTTATTTTATTTAGTTTAAAGAAGATGTTCAGAAATCGAGCAATTGTTCCTTCGTAAACAGATTGCCCAGAAACGACCTCCGATGCAGAGCGCTTGGGCCATGCTCTAGCAATTTCTCACGGTGCAGCTTTGTTGCATAACCTTTGTGAATAGCGATTCCATAGGCAGGATATTCCTTCTCCCACTCCGTAGCACAGAGACGATCACGCGTAACCTTGGCAACAATCGAAGCTGCTGCTATCGATTGGCTTGTCGCATCCCCTTTAATTATGGACATCTGAGGCAGAGCAACATCAACCTTCTCAGCATCAATAAGCAAATAGTCAGAAGGAATTTGTAAAGATTCTACTGCAATCCTCATGGCAAGCCTGGCTGCCTGTTTAATATTTATCCGGTCAACGGTTTGCGCATCAACACGAGCAGCAGACCATGCGACACATTCCTGTAAAATAATATCATAAAGCTGGTCGCGCTTCTTCTCAGACAGCTTCTTAGAATCATTAACACCGTCAATGACGAGCCCCGGTGGCAAAATAACCGCCGCTGCGACTACATCTCCAAATAGACAGCCTCGACCAACCTCGTCAACTCCCGCTATTGCTGTATAGCCTTCCTGCCATAACGACTGTTCGTACTGCAGCACGTTACGTTCCCCCATTTCAAATCAATACGGTGGAGCCTCAAGCGTAATGCGTCCTAGCTTCCCTGAGCGCAAATCACGCAAAATAATGCCTGACGTCTTCTCGAGGTCAATACGTCCACCACTTAATAAACATCCTCTGCGACGCCCGATAGCCTCCATTACTTTTACAATCTCATCGGAATCAGAGGTATCCTTCGGAGGCGACTCAAGCTCATATCGTTCCTGAATCGACGGCCAGTAGCGATCAATTAGCTCACGCATCGCAAAGAATGCGATGTCATCCACATTCAATATTTGCTCTCTAATCGCGCCAGTCATCGCAAGACGGTAACCAACAAGCTCATCCTCAAACTTCGGCCACAAAATGCCTGGCGTATCGAGAAGCTCCATTTCGGTCCCAATCTTAATCCATTGCTGTCCCTTCGTAACGCCTGGACGGTCGCCCGTCAAAGCAATAGCACGTCCTGCCAGCTTGTTAATAAGTGTAGACTTCCCAACGTTCGGAATACCAACGATAAGCCCTCGAATCGCACGCGGATTTATCCCTTTAGCAATTTGACGAGCGATTTTTTCATGCAAAATTTGTTTCGCCTTTAGCGGAACCTCATTTACTTTCGTTCCAGTAGAAGAATCAATCGCAATCGATTCATGACCCTCATTGCGAAAATAGGCCATCCATTGCTCCGTCGTCTTCGGATCAGCCAAATCGGATTTATTCAGCACGATCAGCCTTGGCTTCCCGTTTAATATTTCTTCAATCATCGGATTGCGGCTCGATAGCGGTACTCGAGCATCCAATAGTTCAATGGCAAGATCAATGAGCTTGAGCTTGTCCTGTATTTCCCGTCTCGCCCGTGTCATATGACCCGGAAACCATTGAATGGTCATTCACTCACCTCATTTAGTCCAGTGCTTTATAAACTCAAGCTTGTCGAGCGGCCAAAAAATAATATCGGCACGTCCTACAACCTCTGAATCCTTTACAAAACCGATTACTCGGCTGTCTGTGCTGTCGCTGCGATTGTCTCCAAGCGCAAATATTGTCCCTTCAGGAACCGTCATTTCCGGCACCTCAGTGTTAGGAAAGTTTGGACCGTTTTGATTGTAGAGCTCACCTTTAGCTTGCGCTGCTGCAATCGCTTCTTTAATATATGGCTCGTCGATGAGCTTGTCATTAATGTACAAGTCATCGCCTTCAAGCTTAATCGTGTCGCCAGGTACACCGATCACTCGTTTAATAAATTTCCGCCCTTGCTCCGGCACGTCAAAAACAACAACCTCACCGAATTTCGGTTCACGAATAGTATATAAGATTTTGTTAACGATTAAACGTTCACCCGTCTCAAAGTTTGGCTTCATGGAAGGTCCATCGACGATGAATGGTGAAAACAAAAATTGACGAATGAGAAATACGAGAACGACCGCTATGACTAACGCTTTGATCCATTCTACGATCTCTTTATAGGTTCCGCCTTGCTTTCCTGAGCCAGATGCATGGACTGAGGCACGGTTTGGCATATTTTGCTGATTGTCCGCATCGTTCTGCGTATCTTTCAATTCATTATCGCTGCCGCTGTCCATCCCATCATTGCGCTGCTGTGAATCCACTCTGTTCGCCTTCTTCCCCATTGCTGTAATATGTAAAATACCTTGAGAAAAAACGAAAAGGAGCTTGTTTGCGCAAGCTCCTCTTGTCGTTTGTTCTTAACGAATTTCTTTAATACGAGCAGCTTTTCCGCGAAGACTACGTAGGTAGTACAATTTCGCGCGACGTACTTTACCACGGCGAGCCACTTCGAGTTTTTCGATTTTAGGCGAGTTAAGCGGGAAAGTTCTTTCCACACCAACACCGTAGGAAATTTTACGCACTGTAAAAGTTTCGCTGATTCCACCGCCGCGACGTTTGATTACAACGCCCTCGAACAATTGGATACGCTCACGAGTTCCCTCGATAACTTTTACATGAACTTTTACCGTGTCACCAGGACGAAAGTTCGGTAGACCTTGACGCAGATTTTCTTGCGCAATTGTTTGCAAAAGATTCATTTGATTCACTCCTTCCACATAGACGTTCTTATAAGCTAACCGAGTTCCACTGAACCGGATCATCGCTGATAGCGGACCGTCCGACTTTACGAACAACACTAGAAATTTTACCATAACCAGCCCAATAATACAATACGATTTTTCATTCTCTTTTCATGTATACTGAATAGTGACAAACTTTTACAAAGAGGTGAATATTTTGCACCACCCAAAACAATTTTTTTCTATTTTGAAAAAAGGGGGAATAATTGCTGTATCATTTATACTGATAAGCTCAGCAGCTGCGCAGGCTGCTACTGAAAAAACAGCTTTTAAGGATACGAACGGGCATTGGGCCAGCACCTACATCGCCTGGGCGATTGACCAGAAACTAGCACAGGGCTATGAGGATGGCAATTTCCAGCCTAACAAGCATGTAAATGAAGCAGAGTTTCTTGCCATGCTGATCAGAGCTTACAGCTTAGTCAACGAATCGGCCGAAAACGACGGTGGTTGGTCCAAGCCTTATTACGACTATGCTGCTAATCACGGATGGCCGCTAAGCACCTTAAAGCCAGGCGGCGAATTGCTTCGCGGACAAGCTGCACTGCTTCTCGCGTCTGCCGCGGTTGGCAAATCCTTCTCTGAGCAAAGCGCCATACAATGGCTGCTTGACGAGAAAATTTCAAGCGGAAGAACCTCTGCAACCGTAAATGGTTTTAATTCAGACGGAAAGCTTACGCGTGCAGAAGCTCTTACCTTCTTATATAACCTCAAGCTTCATTCCAACGCTCTATCAGAAACTAAAATCCAGAAAATCGACAACTCATTAGGTGGGATTTCATTAAACGATTCACTGCAAAAGCTTGAGCAGACGCTCGGTCAGCCCTCTCGTATCGATCCTAGCGAATATGGCTTCTCATGGTATGTTTATAATAAGAGCTATGCAAACCTCATGATGTTTGGCATACAAAACGACCGCGTAGCTGCACTCTTCTCCAATGCCGGAGGAAGCTGGAATATGGTATCAGGAGCAGCAGTCGGTCAAACGATTGATAGCGCTAAAAAGCTGCTGCCAAAAACGACGAAAACAGAGACTGCAGACGACTTTTATGCCTATTCCACAAGCAAGGATCGCACTACGCTTTTTATCGACAGACAAGACAGCAGCAAAATAAGCGGAATTTTGATTTTGGATATTGCCTACTCCAAAGCTTCAAAAATCACGTACAACAGCAAGCTGGAAGCAGCATTTGAAGAGCAGCTGTTCGACTTAGCCAATGCGGAACGTGCCAAACGAGGCATTCCGTTGTTTATATGGGACAAGCTTGCAGCCGCCTCAGCCCATGGACACAGCAGCGATATGAGTGCTCGCGGCTTCTTTGACCATACGAATCCAGACGGCTCATCACCCTTTGATCGAATGAAAGCAGAGGGCGTCAAATATCATTCAGCTTCTGAAAATATTGCAGCCGGATATCCGAATAGTATTTTTGCGCATTATAGCTGGGTTAATTCAAAAAGTGGCCATCGCGAAACACTGCTGAGCAGCAAGCTAAAGCGGCTAGGCACCGGAGTTGCCATAGGCGGCAGCTATCAGGTTTATTATACCCAGAATTTTTATACGCCATAGTTGCGCTGGTTATATGAAACAAATAAAAGCAAAGCTGTGACGAAATAAGTCACGGCTTTGCTTTTTATGTGCGCCCAGCATGGGCGCTATCTCTAGGGTTCAAGTCCCGAATGGTGAAGGCAGTAGTAGCCATAGCTTAAGGCAAGGGTGTCCATCGCGAGATGGAATCTGAAGGAAGCCGACGGCAAATCTCCGGTCTGAGGAACACGAACTTCATACAAGGCTAGCGTACGTTGGATGAGACTGCATAACAAGTCAAAGTCCTTACTGCCGAAGGCGTACGAGAGTAAATGAAGCAGATAGATGGAGAGGAAGATAGCGTTCTTACCTGGGGAGATCTGTACGGAAGGCGGAGCAAACTCCGTAACCTTGCTCATGAGGGCAAGCTGAACGTACAGAAGTCAGCAGACGCCATAGTACGCAGATGGTTGCAACCGTCTGCGGAAGGGCTGAACATGGAATAGGAATGAGGAAACTTGGCGTTCGAGGATGGATGATGAAAGCAGACAATCCGAAAGGACTTATCTGGGGAAAATAGCGGTGAATACGTGAGGGTACCCAGAAGGGCGGAGTCCATCAGCGGCACAAAGAGAAAGAATCGTTCACGCAAGGGAGTGTATCGAAGGATGATTGAGAAAGTGCTGTCACGAGAAAATATGCTGTCGGCGCTAGCAAGGGTTGAGGCGAATAAAGGAAGCCATGGCGTAGATGGTATGTCGGTAAAAGACTTACGCAGACACATCGTACAAAACTGGCAAACCATTCGCGAAAGCATCGAGAACGGAACCTATGAACCGAGTCCAGCGAGGCGGGTCGAAATCCCGAAACCGAACGGTGGAACTCGGCTCTTAGGCATACCGACCGTGACAGACCGCCTCATACAACAGGCGATCACGCAAGTATTGACCCCTGTATTCGACCCGACGTTCTCCGAACACAGCTATGGATTTCGCCCGAAAAGGCGAGGACATGATGCGGTAAGGAAAGCACGTACGTACATGCAAGAAGGACATCGCCTTGTGGTGGACATTGACATGGAGAAATTTTTCGACCGCATCCATCATGACCGCTTAATGGCAAAAGTGGCGCAGCGAGTACCAGATAAGGCGGTACTGAGGCTGATCCGCTCTTACCTAAAGGCGGGAGTCATGGAAGGTGGTCTCGTCCAAGCAACAACAGAAGGAGCACCGCAAGGGGGTCCACTCAGTCCGTTATTATCGAATATCGTATTAGACGAACTAGATAAAGAACTGGAGAAGAGGAACCTTCGCTTCGTGAGATACGCCGATGACTGTAACATTTACGTGAAAACGTGGAAGGCAGGAGATCGGGTGATGAGATCCATAACCACATTCATTGAGGATAAACTGAAACTGAAAGTTAACCGAAGGAAAAGTGCGGTAGACCGTCCGTGGAAACGCAAATTTCTGGGGTTCACGTTCAGCTGGGATAAGCAGAACCCGCGAATCAAGATGGCAAAGACAACCCTGCAACGAGTGAAAGCCAAGATCAAGGCGATCACCTCCCGCAGCAAACCGATCCCAATCGAAATGCGGATTAAAGAACTCAATCCGTATCTAACAGGTTGGTGCGGTTATTACGCACTAACCGACACGAAGAGTGTATTTCGAGAGTTGGATGCATGGACGAGAAGAAGACTTCGAATGTGTGTCTGGAAACAATGGAAACAACCTAAGACAAAGGTTAGAAAACTACAGTCTCTGGGAGTTCCGAAACAGAAGGCGTACGAGTGGGGGAATTCAAGGAAGAAATACTGGCGAATCGCAAGTAGTCCAATTCTCGACCGATCATTAAATAACCAATACTGGTCATCTCTTGGTCTAAAGAGTCTAACGGACAGATACAACCAATTGCGGAATATGACATGAACCGCCGTATACCGAACGGTACGTACGGTGGTGTGAGAGGACGGGGGCTAGTCACCCCCTCCTACTCGATTTCAGTTGTTCTACTTCTTCACTTGTTCCGACTCCTGGCTCGTCTGAGCCGCCAGCCATTTCCGTTCCTTATCAGACATCTCCGCGCTCTTCAGGAGATCAGGACGGCGCTCCAGCGTCCTTAGGAGCGATTGCTGACGCCGCCACACCTCGATATTCGCGTGATGACCGGAAATGAGCACATCAGGTACTTCCCAGCCGCGAAACTCAGCAGGACGTGTATAGTGAGGGTGCTCAAGCAAGCCTGTACTATAAGAGTCCGTTACAGCCGATGTCTCATTGCCAAGCACGCCGGGAAGCAGTCTCACGACACTATCTATTAATACCATCGCTGGAATCTCCCCGCCAGTCAGCACATAATCGCCAATCGACAGCTCATCTGTAACTAGATGCTCACGAATTCGCTCATCATAGCCCTCATAATGCCCGCAAATAAGAACCAAATGCTTCTCTTTGGAAAGCTCTTCAGCCTTCTTCTGTGTAAATTGTTGTCCCTGCGGACATAACAGAACGACGCGAGGCTTTATCGTCTCATCCAGCTTAAGATCCTCGACTGCAGCGAAGACAGGCTCCGGCTTCAACACCATGCCGCCACCGCCGCCGTAAGGATAGTCATCTACTGTATTATGCTTATTGCCTGAATATGCGCGGAAATTGATCGCCTGCAGGCTGACAATCCCTTTCTCGTTCGCCTTCCCCAAAATACTCGCCTGAAACACGCCGTCGAACATTTCCGGAAATAACGTCAGTACATCTATTTTCATTGCTTAAATCAATCCTTCCATCAAGTGAACCGTCACAAGCTTTTCTTTCGTATTGACGGTTCTTACTACTTCATCAATAACGGGAAGAAGCAGCTGCTTGCCAGAACCCTTTGGACGATCCACAACCCATACATCATTTGCACCAGGACTTAATATTTCTGAGATTACTCCCAGCTCTTCACCCTCTTCTGTCACAACGCGACAGCCAATAATTTCATGATAATAATATTCGCCTTCATCAAGCTCAAGCAATTTATCTGCAGATACTTTAAGCACCCAGCCTTTGTATTGCTCGACTTCATTAATATTAGTGAAGCCTTCCAGCTTCAATATGTATATGCTTTTGTTCGCTCTGGAGCTAACAATCTTCACTTCAAGCGAGGCTCCGCTTTCCTCATTCAGCATAAGAAGCTTGCTTCCTACAGCGAATCGATCCTCCCCAAAATCCGTTTGGGACAATATTTTTAGTTCTCCCCGAATTCCGTGCGTATTTACTACCTTCCCGACCGTAAACCATTTATCGTTCATGACAACCAGCCCTTCTAATGTGTATACCTTATTATACATGCAAAAACGGCATCGTTCCAAGTTCGAGAACGAAGCCGCTGGCATATTCCGATTTAGTCCCACGTATAGAAAGAAGGCTAGGACATTCATCCCAGCCTTCTTTCTATACGTGCATCATGACATAATATCAACGATAACACGCTTTTGCGATTTGACGGATGCAGAAGTCACAACCGTACGAATCGCTTTCGCTATGCGTCCCTGTTTACCGATGATTTTACCGATATCCTCGGGGTGAACCGAAAGCTCGTATATCGTGCCACGATCATCATCCTTCACATTGATTTGCACCTGATCAGGATGATCAACCAATGCCTTCGCTATGACAAGAATCAATTCTTTCATCTCAAGGCCCTCCGCTATTCAACAGTTATTTCTGTTGCTTAAGCTCATGGAACTTTTTAAGAACACCAGCTTTTGAAAGCAAGTCACGAACGGTATCAGAAGCTTGTGCTCCTGTTTGAAGCCATTTCAACGCTTTTTCTTCATCGATCTTAACTTGAGCCGGTTGTGCAACCGGGTTATAAGTGCCGATCTCTTCGATAAAACGTCCGTCACGCGGCGAACGGGAATCCGATACTACTACGCGGTAGAAAGGAGCTTTGTGAGCACCAATTCTTTTCAAACGAATACGTACTGCCATGAAAATTCACCTCCTTCAAAGAGTAAACTAGGTTTAAAACGGAAACTTCATATTTTTACCGAGCATGCCCTTAAGGCCCTTCTTGCCGCCCTTTGGACCTTTCGGACCCATCATCGATGAGAATTGCTTCATCATTTTCTTCATATCATCAAACTGCTTAATGAGGCGATTCACCTCAACGATTGTTGTACCGCTGCCCGCCGCAACACGCTTGCGCCGACTGTGGTTAAGCAGCTCCGGCTTTTGCTTCTCCTCTTTGGTCATGGAGCGAACAATGGCCTCAACACGGCCGATTTGCTTCTCATCGACCTTCATATCCTTCATGCCCTTCATCTTGTTCATGCCGGGCAGCATATCCATAATTTGATCAAGCGGTCCAAGATTACGAACCTGCTCCATCTGCTCCAGGAAATCGTCGAACGTAAATTCTGCTGTACGCATTTTACGTTCCATTTCCTTCGCCTTATCCGCATCGATATTGAACTGTGCTTTCTCAATCAACGAGAGCATGTCGCCCATGCCGAGAATACGAGAAGCCATACGCTCAGGATGGAAAGGCTCCAAGGAGTCGATCTTCTCACCCATCGCTGCAAATTTAATCGGACAACCCGTTACAGCTTTGACCGACAATGCCGCGCCGCCTCGAGTATCTCCATCAAGCTTCGTCAATACAACTCCCGTTAAAGCAAGCTGCTCGTGGAAGCTTTGCGCTACGTTAACCGCATCTTGTCCAGTCATTGCATCCACCACAAGGAGCACTTCATCCGGCTTCGTAATCTGATGAATTTGCTTAAGCTCTTCCATCAGCTCTTCGTCGATATGCAGGCGGCCAGCGGTATCAATAATAACGTAATCATTGCCGTTCTCTTTGGCATGCTGTAATCCAGCACGCGCAATTTCTACAGGCGAGACCTGATCACCTAAGGAGAATACCGGTGCATTGATTTGTTCACCTAGCACCTGAAGCTGCTTAATCGCAGCCGGACGATAAATGTCGCATGCGATAAGAAGCGGCTTATTGTTGCTCTTCTGAAGCAGCTTTGCAAGCTTGCCTGAGGTTGTTGTCTTACCGGCACCTTGCAAGCCCGCCATCATAATGACAGTTGGTGGCTTATTAGCCTTCACAAGCTTGCTTTGTGTGCCGCCCATCAGCTCGGTCAGCTCTTTATTTACGATATCGATGACGACCATGCCGGGCGTAAAGCTCTTAGATACATCCAATCCAATAGCCCGTTCCTTCACCTTTGCGATAAAGTCCTTCACGACCTTAAAGTTAACGTCAGCTTCTAGAAGCGCTAAGCGAACCTCGCGCATCGCTTCGCTAACATCTTCCTCGGAAACCTTGCCTTTACCCCTCAGCTTGCTGAACACATTTTGAAGCCGACTTGATAAGCTCTCAAATGCTGCCATGTACCGTCACCTCCATTCTTTATGTGTTATTCGTTCAATTCCAATTGTGCAATAATGCTCATAAGATGCTGCTTATCCTGCTCAGCAATTGAAAATGTATTCACGCTGTGCACAAGCTGTGCAGTCAATAGTGAAATCGATTCATGCTTTACGAGCAAGCCAAGCTTACTCTCATAGCTCTCAAGCATTTGCTCAGCACGTTTGATATGCTCGTATACCGCCTGCCGGCTAATGCCGAACTCAGCTGAAATTTCTCCAAGTGAGAAATCATCGTGAAAATAATATTTGAGAAACGTCCGCTGCTTCTCTGTTAAGAGCAGCTCGTAAAAGTCGAACAACAAGTTTATTCGGGTCGTCTTGGATAAGGCATCTGGTTCATTTGCTTTCATCCCCTCAGCCCCTCCTGCTATTTCTTTTGTGTCACCGACAAGGTAAATACCTTTACACCTGACAACGTCTTTTATAATACACGATGCTATAGGCTGCTGTCAAGCATTTTACCTTGTCACCTTTACAAGCTGCTGCAGCAAGCCGCAGCCGCATCTCAATCACGCATTATTCCACCGTTTTTTCGGAGTCTTCCTCTTCCTCGCGCTGAATTAATCCAGCAAATAAAGCATGAATGAATTGCTCCGAGTCGAACTGCTGGAGATCTCCCATTTTCTCACCGAGTCCTACCAGCTTCACCGGCAGACTAAGCTCATTGCGAATCGCGATAACGATGCCGCCCTTAGCAGTACCATCGAGCTTTGTCAGGACAAGACCCGTTACACCGCTCTTCTCACCAAACAGCTTCGCTTGGCTAAGTGCATTTTGACCGGTAGTTGCATCGAGCACCAGAAGAACCTCATGCGGAGCATCCGGCAGCTCACGCTGAATGACACGAAAAATCTTATTGAGCTCCTCCATCAGATTCGATTTATTTTGCAGTCTGCCTGCTGTATCGCAAAGAAGCACATCGACGCCACGCTGCTTAGCAGCCTGCACCGCATCAAACATAACCGCCGCGGGATCTGATCCTGACTGCTGTTTAATGACGTCAACACCTACACGATTTCCCCATACCTCCAGCTGCTCGATCGCACCGGCACGGAATGTATCTCCCGCTGCCATAAGCACGCTTTTCCCTTCGCTTTTGAACTTATGAGCCAGCTTGCCAATGGTTGTCGTTTTGCCTACACCATTGACGCCCACGAACAAAATAACGGTAATGCCGCTCGGTGCCATATTAAGACCCGAATGATCGTCACCTTTCATAAGCTGAATCAGCTTCTCAGAGAGAATCGGCTGCAAATCTGCAGCGTCTTCAATCTTGCGCTTCTTCACCTCAACGCGAAGCTCGTCGATTAGCTGCATAACAGTGTTGACACCAACGTCTGCGCCAATGAGAATCTCTTCAAGCTCCTCATAAAACAGCTCGTCGATTTTTTTGCGGCGGGTAATCAGCTCCTCAACCTTTTCTACGAACGCAGTACGCGTCTTCGTCAAGCCTTCTTTAAAAATATTCGTTACCGCTTCTGTTTTTGTCGCGATGCTTTCCTTCAGCTTTTTAAAAAAACTCATCGTTTCAACTCCCCATCCATCCATTGCCTTCTATTTAAATGCGTATTTATGCGGATACCGACTCTTCATCCTCCAAGCGCACCGACACCAGCTTCGATACGCCGCCTTCCTCCATCGTAACGCCGTATAACACATCTGCTTCTTCCATCGTGCCTTTGCGGTGCGTAACGACAATAAACTGTGTAAGCTCTGAAAACTCTCGCAAATATTGGGCAAAGCGCGAGACGTTGGCTTCATCAAGCGCTGCCTCAACCTCATCAAGTACACAGAACGGCACAGGCTTAACCTGTAATATCGCAAATAGCAGCGCAATTGCAGTTAGTGCGCGCTCTCCGCCTGATAACAGCTGCAGGTTTTGCAGCTTCTTGCCAGGAGGCTGGGCGACGATATCAATCCCCGTATCCAGCACTCGCTCCGGATCAACGAGTACCAGATCTGCTCTGCCGCCGCCGAACAGCTTCGCGAATACGATAACAAAATGGCCGCGGATCGCTTCAAAGGTCGCTTTGAACCGTTTCGACATTTCATCATCCATCTCACGAATGACCTGATACAGCGTCGTCTTCGCATCTACCAAATCATCTTTTTGTTCAGTCAAAAACTCAAACCGTTCACTCACTCGCTCGTATTCCTCGATTGCGCCTAAGTTCACCTCACCAAGCGATGAGATTTGACGTTTAATGTCTCTAACCTCATTTTGCGTCCCGACAACATCTTCCGGTACAGGATACTGCTCTTTAGCCAGCTCATAGCTCAGCTCATATTCCTCACTCAGCTTGCGCAATAAATTATCGAGCTCCACATCCAGCCGATTTGCCGCAATCTCGGTTTGCCTCATCTGGTCTTCCACTTGTCTTAACTGCGCACGCTGCTCCTTCGTCTCACTCTCGCCAAGATCGAGCTCAGCAATACGCTGCGCGCGAGCAGATCTCTTAAGATCTGTTGTCTCCGCGCATTGCTGCTTCTTAATACGAAGATGATTGAGCTGCTCTATTTGCTGAACTGACTCTGTGGTGTGCCTCTCGAGCTCCTCTTCTTGTTGAATAAACAATGAGCGCAGCCCTCCAAGCTCCTGCTTGGCCCGCACAATATCGGTGCGTACACGTGCCGATTGATCCTCGAAAGAGAGTCTCTCTTGATCTGTTTTGGCAGCTGCGATCTTAATGTCGGTTAGCTGACCCTGAAGCTCTTCTTTGGCAGATTCGCTTGCCTTGCGGCGTTCCTCAGCCAAACGGATCGCTTCTTGCAGCCGAGCTTCATCCACAACCAGCTGCTCTAAACGGAGCTCTGCTGCTGCCGCAGCTTTCTGCACATCCTTCTGCTCGGACAGATGCGTATTACGGTCTGCTGAATACAGCTGCCGCTGCTCGTCCAAATGTTTAGCTTCATTATGAAGCTGCTGAATTTCTGCTCTAATTTGCTGCTCTTCAATTCGGCTTTTCTCGCCTTCCACACGCAGCTCTTCTATATTATGCGTACGTATGGAATGCTCTTTGCGCAAGTCGCTAAGCTTGTTCCGCAGTTGAGCGACCATTCTTTCGGCATCAGCAATTTCTTGATCAAGCGCATCTATTTGCCGTTGACGACCAAGCAGGCTCGCGCCTTTCTTCTGCAAGCTGCCGCCCGTCATGGAGCCGCCAGCGTTAACGACATCGCCTTCAAGCGTTACGACACGATAGCGATACTGGCATTTCGATGCAATGCGGTTCGCTTGCTCCAGCGTTTCGGCAAGCAGAACATTGCCAAGCAAGCTGTTCACAATTGCCGAGTAGCGATCTTCGGAGCTAACTAAGTCAGCCGCAACGCCCACGAAGCCCTCGACAGATTCTGCTGTCCGCTTATCATGCTCAGACACTTGTCTGCCGCGAATGACATCCAGAGGAAGAAAGGTTGCACGGCCCAGCTGACGCTGCTTTAGAAAAGCAATTGCCGTTCGTGCACTCTTCTCATCCTCCATAACAACATGCTGCAAAGCGCCGCCAAGCGCCGTTTCTACAGCGACCTCAATACGTTCCGGCACACGAACAAGCTCCGCTACCGCACCATGAACGCCAGTGATGGCGCCATTGCTTCTCCGTGAAGCTTTCAGCACCTCTTTTACGCCCTGCTGGAAGCCATCGAGCGCATCCTGCATTTCCTTCATCGTGTCTCTTCTCGAAACATGGCTGTCGAGCTTTTGCTCCCACTTGCGTATCGCCAAGGTCACTTCTTCCAAGCCTTGCGAAATGGCTCTTATTTGCTCCGATTCCGTAAGTGTTTTGTTTCTTGCCTGCTCTAGCCTAGCAAGTGTAGTCTCCAAAGCCTCTGCTAGCTCCAAACGCCTAGCATCGAGCCTCGCTTGCTGCTCCAGCCACTTCGTCTCATCCTCACTAATTCGCTCCATCCGCCGCTGAAGCGTTTCCTGCTGCTGAGCTGCATATCGAATTTCATTGCGATGCTGAGCCATTGCGCTAAGCACCTCTAGCAGCTCGCCTTTAAGCGTCTCCTCTGCATCAGCCACTGCGCCCCCAACTACACCCAATAAACGAGCTTCCTCATCGGAAATCTTTGCGCGAAGATCCGCGAGCTGCAGCTGCAGCACGGCTGCACGGCTTCGGAATTCCGCTTCCTCCTGCGTTAACTTTCCAATACGATCATCCTGCGCCGCAATGGACTCTTCCAGCTGCCGTTTATTTTGCTCCAAATTTCGTTTGCGTTCTTTGAGAACCTCGCCATAGCCTTCACATTTTTCAAAATCTTCGCCAATTTGCAGCATCGCTTCATGCAGCTGATCCAGCTCGACCTCCAGCTCACGCAGCTGCTGACGATCCTTCTCTAGATGCGCATCATGCTTGCTAACAACAGTCGATAGCTGAAGCTCCTCCTGCTTTAACCGTTCAAGCTTGCCGCTTGCCTCGGTCCATGACCCATGAATCTGTTCAATGTTATGTACATACATGGAGATCTCTTTTGTTTTCAGCTGCCCTTTAAGCGATTTGAAATGAATCGCTTTCTCCGACTGCTTGCGAAGCGGACTGACTTGATCTTCAAGCTCTGTGACAAGATCATGAATACGCAGCAGATTTTGCTCCGTTTCATCAAGCTTTCTCTGTGCCTCGCGTTTACGCGACTTATATTTCACAATACCGGACGCTTCCTCAAAAATACCGCGGCGATCCTCCGATCGCGTACTTAAAATTTCTTCTATTCGGCCTTGTCCAATAATGGAATAGGCTTCTTTACCGATACCTGTATCCATAAATAGCTCGGTAATATCTTTTAGCCGGCATGGCTGTTTATTAATCAAATACTCACTATCACCGCTCCGATGCACACGCCTAGTGACCGTAACCTCGTTATATTCAAGCGGCAACGCGCCGTCAGTATTGTCGAGGGTCAGAGAAACCTCGCTATAGTTGACAGCCTTCCGAGCATCGCTGCCGGAAAAAATAATATCCTCCATCTTGCCGCCGCGCAGACTCTTGGCGCTTTGCTCACCAAGAACCCATCTTATACCATCTGAAATGTTGCTTTTACCGCTGCCATTTGGTCCTACAACCGCAGTGATCCCGGTCACGAATTCCATTTCAGTTCGATCGGCGAAAGACTTAAAGCCTGATAGTTCAATCCGTTTCAAAAACATGTCTTGGTGTTCACCTCACCCCTCATTGTATCATAACTTATGGGCCTTGATAACCATATTAACGCGCAAAAACATATCGTAAAAACAAGCCTAAGGCAATATTCAGCGATCCGCTTTACCCTTCTTTTAACAGAAAAAGAGAGCATCCATCAGATCGCATGACCTGCTCTGGACACTCTCTTCGCTGACTAGGCTTGCTCCTGCGATAGGGTTCGCCATGCTTCAGCAGCAGCACGCTGCTCCGCTTCCTTCTTCGTTCTCCCGCTTCCAACGCCAAAGCGCTCTTCACCGAGATAAACCTCAACAACAAACTCACGATCATGCGCAGGACCGCGCTCTTCTATGATACGGTATTCAACCGCCCCAAGCCCATGATGCTGTGAACGCTCCTGCAGCTTGGACTTTGCATCCTTAACCAGCAGGCCGTAGTCGTTCGACTCAACAAAGGGGAACATATGCTCATTTAGGAATGCTCTTGTTTGTTCAATACCCGCATCTAGAAAGATCGCTCCAACAAATGATTCGAACAAATCTGCAAGCAGCGCCTGACGCTGCCTACCGCCAAGCTGTTCTTCACCGCGGCCAAGCAGCACATGCGAGCCTAGCTCCAGCCGTTCCGCGAATTGTGCCAAGGAAGGCTCACAAACGATGGAAGCACGCATTCTTGTAAGCTCACCCTCTGGGCGCTGCGGGTACGCGGAGAACAAATATTCCGACACAAGCAGTTGAAGCACCGCGTCACCCAAAAACTCAAGACGCTCATTATCCTGAGCCGATCCGCGTTTATGCTCGTTCACATATGAGGTGTGCGTAAAGGCTTGTCGCAGCAGCTTCGTCCGCTTAAAGCTGAGCTGCAGTCGCTGCTGCAGCTCATAGAAGGAATCACGCTTCATAAACTTTCATCACAATCGAAGCGTTGTGTCCGCCAAAGCCGAATGAATTGGATAATGCTATCTTTACATTAGCTTCGCGCGGTTTATTAGGTACATAATCCAGATCACACTCTGGATCTTGATTTTCTAAATTAATGGTCGGTGCAATGATGCCGTTTTTGAGCGTCAAGCCTAGTATTACAGCTTCAACGCCACCTGCAGCACCGAGCAAATGACCTGTCATCGATTTTGTCGAGCTTACCGCTACCTTGTAGGCATGATCACCGAGCGCTTTCTTAATCGCTTTGGTCTCGGAACGATCACCGACAGGAGTAGATGTGCCGTGTGCGTTGATGTAGTCGATCTCGGATGGCTCAATTCCAGCATCCTTAAACGCCTTCACCATGCAGCGAGCAGCACCGTCCGGGTCTGGCTCGGTCATATGATGGGCATCACCGCTCATGCCGTAGCCAATAACTTCGCAATAGATTTTCGCCCCGCGTGCTTGCGCATGCTCTAATGATTCAAGCACCATTACGCCAGCGCCCTCACCCATAACAAAACCATCACGATCAACATCAAACGGACGGCTTGCTTTCTCAGGCTCATCATTGCGAACAGACATCGCGCGCATCGAGCAAAAGCCAGCCATACCCGTTGGTCTAATCGTCGCCTCTGCACCGCCAGCAATCATCACGTCGGCGTCGCCGCGTTGAATCAATTTGAAGGAGTCGCCTATGGAATGAGTACCCGTTGCACAAGCGGTGACCGCTGTACTGTTCGGACCCTTCGCACCAGTCAGCATCGATACTTGTCCAGAAGCCATATTCGCGATCATCATCGGAATAAAGAATGGACTAACGCGCTTAGGACCCTTCTCAAGCAAAATATTATGCTGGTCCTCCCATGTGCCAAGTCCGCCGATGCCGGAGCCAACCATAACGCCCACACGCTCTGCATCCGCATTTTGACCAATTTGCAAGTCAGCATCTTTAACCGCCAATTGGCTTGCGACTGCTGCAAACTGTACAAATCGATCCATTCTGCGCGCTTCTTTTTTATCTAAACCGTAATTCTCGGGACTGAAGTTTTTTATCTCTGCGGCAATATAGGTCGGGTATTCAGAAAAATCGAACGCCTCAACAACCGATACCCCTGATTTACCTTCTAGCAGGTTTCCCCAAAATTGCTCCAAATCGGAACCGAGCGAGGTAATAACCCCCATACCCGTAACAACCACTCTTTGTTTCATTCGATTCACCTCAATGTCCAGCAAAATAGATGAGCAAGCTGCATCATCTTTGTTAAATATAAGTCGATATGACTGCAACGCGTATACCCTGCTTATATTTCTCGATAAATACAAGCCAGACCGTTTATAGACAGTTTGAACCTTTACGCTCGAAATATAAGGAGGTATAAATATTATGCGTATACTAAACAACAATTTTCAGCTTTGTCTAAGTAAAAAATCAACTAGATGGAGAGAAGTCCCGTTTGTTATAAACGGGACTGTCCTTCTTACGTATGAGATTGTATGTATTTAACAACTTCTCCCACAGTGGTGATTGTCTCAGCATCTTCATCAGAAATTTCCATATCAAACTCGTCTTCTAGCTCCATGACCAATTCAACGACATCAAGAGAGTCAGCGCCGAGGTCATCTTTAAATGAAGCTTCAAGTGTTACTTCCGCTTCGTCTACGCCAAGTCGGTCGATGACGATACGTTTTACGCGATCTACTACTTCGGACATCCGGTTCACCTCCTCCATGGTATTATACGAGAATTAAAGATAAAATGCCATACGTAACCGTTTTAATTCCAGATTGCCAAATTAATCAGTGTTACATATACATGCCGCCATCCACATGAATCGTCTGCCCAGTCATATAGGCTGAGGCATCCGAAGCAAGAAAACGAACAGCGCTTGCGATGTCACTCGGATCACCGAGACGGGCAAGCGGAATTTGGCCAGTCAACGATTGACGCATTTCTTCCGGAAGCTTGTCTGTCATCTCGGTTTGTATAAATCCAGGGGCAACACAGTTAACAGTAATGCCCCTGGAAGCAAGCTCGCGCGCACTAGCCTTAGTAAGACCAATGACACCCGCTTTAGCCGCAACATAATTCGCCTGACCTGGATTGCCGATAACGCCAACCACGGAAGAAATGTTAATAATGCGGCCATAACGCTGCTTCATCATCGAGCGAGTGACCGCTTTAATGCCATTAAATACACCTTTAAGGTTCGTTTCAATGACTTGGTCGAACTCGTCTTCCTTCATGCGCATGATTAAATTATCTCTAGTAATACCTGCATTATTCACCAAAATGTCGATTGCGCCAAATTGCTCAATAACTTCCTTAACCATCGAGTCAAACTCGACTACTTTACCAACATTCGCTTTGATGACGATTGCACGTCTGCCAAGCGCCTCTACTGCCTCTGCAGTTTCTGCAGCTGCTGCCTCGCTGCCTGAATAATTGATGGCAACATCAGCTCCTGCTTCGGCGAGCGCGACAGCAATCGCTCTGCCAATACCACGCGATGCTCCGGTAACGAGTGCTTTCTTTCCTTCCAAGCTGGCAAACATCGAATCCCTCCACCCTATTATTCTTATCCCTTAAGCGCTTCTATCGCAGAGATGCTGTTTACCGAAACGATACGTAGATTTTTATCGATTTTTTTGATCAAGCCGGCTAGCACCGTGCCTGAACCAATCTCCACAAATGTATCTACGCCTTGCTCGATTAGATACCGAACACTGTCTTCCCACAGAACAGGAGAATATACCTGCTCCACAAGCAAGCTCCGAATGTCTGCGGCGGCTGTAACCGATTTTGCCGTCACATTGGCAACAACGGGAATAGCAGCATCCTTCATTTCAATAGCTGCAAGCGTAAGCATCAAATTATCCGCGGCAGGCTTCATCAGCGATGAATGAAACGGCCCGCTAACTTCGAGTGGAATGACCCGCTTAGCGCCCGCCTCCTCCTTGCCTCGTTCAACGACCGCTGCTACGCCTGCTGCTGTACCGGATACGACAATTTGTCCCGGGCAGTTCACATTAGCAAGCTCAACTGCTGAGCCCTCCGACGTAATCGCTGCGCAAAGCGCGGCAAGCGTCTCGCGCTCAGCGCCAAGCACTGCCGCCATCGCACCTTGTCCGCTTGGAACGGCTTGCTCCATAAATTGACCGCGAGCGCGTACCGTACGAACGGCGTCCTCAAATGAGAGCACACCTGCAGCAACAAGCGCACTGTATTCTCCCAGACTGTGACCTGCAACAAAATCAGGCTTCAACCCGCATTCAGCTAAAGCTTCAAGAAAAGCGACACTAACGGTGAGCAAAGCAGGCTGGGTGTTCGCCGTTTGCTTAAGCACCTCATCAGGTCCTTCGAAAATAATACTGCTTAATGAAAAACCCAGCGCTTCATCGGCTTGCTCAACAATAGAGCGCGAACGATCAAATGCGTCGTAAACATCCTTCCCCATTCCAACGACCTGTGCGCCTTGACCAGGAAATACAAATGCTGTTTTACTCAATGCGGTTCCTCCATTAATAAGATTACCAAACTAGAACTGAAGCGCCCCAAGTCAAGCCGCCGCCAAAGCCGACAAGAACGATTTTATCACCGTCGCTCACTCGACCCTGCTCGACTGATTCCGCTAGTGCAACCGGAATAGATGCGGAGGACATATTGCCGTATTTATCTAAGTTGATCATCGCTTTATCCTCCGACAAGTTCAGTCGGTTCATAGCGGATTGAATAATTCGTATATTCGCTTGATGCGGAACGAGAAGATCAATTTCTTCCTTCGCAATGCCTGCCATCTCTAACGCTTCTTCCGCAACACTACCCATAATTCTTACCGCAAATTTAAATACATCGTTGCCGGCCATATGGATAAAATGCTGCTTCGTCTGAACGCTCTCCTCCGAAGAAGGGATACGGGAGCCTCCGCCGCTCACTTTAAGCAATTCCCCGCCGCTTCCGTCAGCTCCAAGCTTGAATGCTTGGAAGCCGCGACCTTCTTCTACCTGTCCAAGCACTACTGCGCCTGCACCGTCACCGAAGAGGATACAAGTATTGCGATCTGTGTAATCTGTAATTCGTGACAGCGTCTCTGCGCCAACAACAAGCACATGCTTATACAAGCCGCTTGCAATCATGCTCGAGCCCGTCGCGAGTCCATAAATAAAACCTGAGCATGCAGCTGACAAATCGAATGCCGCAGCCTTCTTCGCGCCCAGCTTATCTTGAAGAAGACAAGCCGTCGATGGAAAGAACATATCCGGAGTAATCGTCGCAACGATAATGAGGTCGATGTCCTCAGCAGTCAAGCCTGCCGCAGCAATAGCTTTCCGTGATGCATGCAAAGCAAGATCAGAGGTCGCTTCTTCTGCTGCTGCAAGGCGGCGTTCCTTAATGCCCGTACGCGTTACGATCCATTCATCATTTGTCTCCACCATTGCTTCAAGCTCTTTGTTCGTCAAAATACGTTCAGGCACGTATTTACCCGTTCCGATAATTCCTACAGGATGTAAACCCATTTCACACACTCACTTCCCGTTTATTTCTGCTGCTATCGTTTCGATCAACTGGCCTTGAATAGCGCTGCGTGCTTGCCTTACAGCGTTCTTCACAGCGAGTGCATCCGAAGAACCATGGCATTTGACAACAAGGCCGTTAAGTCCTAACAATGGCGCGCCACCGTGCTCTTTGTAGTCCATTCTTTTCTTTAGTGTACGCAGCTTAGGCAACATGATCGCCGCTGCCAGCTTCGTCAATAAGGTTTCACCAAAGGCTTCCTTCAGCGAAGTGAATATCGTGCCCGCTGCGCCTTCCATCGCTTTCAACATAATATTGCCCGCGAAGCCGTCACATACGAGTACATCACAATTGCGATTCAAAACATCCCTTGCCTCGACATTCCCGATAAAATGTACCGGCGCTTGCTCTAGCAAAGCGAATGCCGCCTTAGACATCTCATTCCCCTTCATCGCTTCTGTACCCACATTCAAAAGTCCGACTCTCGGCTTCTCCAGTCCATGAACCTTTGAACGATAGATGCTGCCCATAATCGCATATTGCAGCAAGTGCTCTGGCTTAGCATCCATGTTCGCTCCCAAATCCAGCGTAAGAATCCCTACATCATCCATCGTAGGCATCATAGGCGCTAACGCCGGGCGCTCAATGCCATCCATTCTTCCTACTACGAGAAGGCCTGTGGCCATCAATGCGCCTGTGTTGCCAGCGGACAGCATCGCATCCGCCTGTTTCTCTCGCACGAGCTGTCCGGCTACGACCATAGACGCTCCTTTTTTACGGCGCACTGCTTTCACGGGCTCGTCATCAGGACCTATCACCTCATCCGCGTGACAAATCGTCACATTGGCAGGCTTTTGTCCTTTCATGAACGTTTCAATAACAGCAGTGTCGCCGACAAGCAGCAGCTCTGTATCCGGCCACTGCGCCGCTGCGTCAAGTGCCCCTTGTACAATTAAAGCAGGCGCGTTATCTCCGCCCATCGCATCAATAGCGATCCGCATGTTCGTCGCCTCCCTCAGTATCTGTGTCTCCTGCGGACCGAAAAATTACAAAGTTCCCTTGGAACACCATTTCATCTCCAACATATGTAAACAGCTCAACCTTTGCCTTGCTGCGCTCGCCCGAGATCGACCGAACATAAGCTTTGGCAATACATTTCTCTCCCAGCTTCACGGGACGAATGAACCTGATATCTGCTGTTACAGTAAGTGCAATTTCATCATCTATAATAGCAACTGCCAGTGAATTCGCTTGTGCAAATACGTGATGACCGCGTGCAATTCCGGTTCTCGAGAAGACATGCTCTTCCCTGATCTCAAACACAGATATCCCGCTCTTGTCCAGCTCCAGATCGACAATGTCGCCAATGACCTCGTGCAAGGGCAATGACCGAACCGAATCGTAGGAACGTTCAGCCATTAGCTTCAGCCGTTCTCTAAGCTCTGGAATGGCTAGCTCCATGCGGTCGAGCCGAATCGTCTGGATGCTCACCTTCAGCAGTCGCGTAAGCTCCCGATCCGTTATAAAGGGATTTTCATCAATATATCGGGCAAGCTGCTGATGCCGCTGCCGTTTGGGCATTCGTTCGATTTTCGGCACCACCTTTGATCATATCGTCAGACCATCCTGCTTTGATCTATAGCTTTGAAGCTCGATCTTATCACCTGGTACTAATTAAGTATATAAAAAAATACGACCGAGTGCAATGTTGCATACAAATATCAGGCGCATTGAATCGTCGAAAATCACAAAAATGACTTAAATTCAAAAAAAAATAGCACCTCATCAAGTGATGAAGTGCTATCCCCGACATCAATCCACTATTGGGAAATGATCTCTTTTGTTTTGTAATATCCACAAACTTTACATACGTGATGAGCCAATTTAAGCTCTCCGCATTGCTCACATTTCACCATGCCCGGTACTGCAAGTTTGAAATGCGTACGACGTTTATCACGGCGAGTCTTGGATGTTCTACGCTGAGGTACTGCCATATTTAACACCTCCTTCAAATATTCAATCAATCATGACTATTCCTTAAATAGATCCTTCAGCGCTTCAAAACGGATATCAATCTTTTCCGTAGGGCAGTCGCATTTGTGCTCATTTAAGTTCTGCCCACATGTCGGGCAGAGACCCTTACAGTCATTGCTGCAAAGCGGAGCAAAAGGCATGAATAGTTGAAGCGCTTCTTCCACATAAGGCCTCAAATCCAGTCTTTCCGCATCTACCTCAATGAAATCACTCTCTTCCTCTTCCATGTCATCATTGCGATCCGCGTCAGACGTGGGAAGCTTGAACATTTCAGAGAAATGAATAACCGTATGATCCTTCACCGGATCGAGACAACGCGCACACGCAAGCTCGAAATCAATGGATAGCCTGCCATCAACCTCAATAAAGCTTTCATGTCCGGCTACCTGAAGCGATACTCGGAGTGGTCCCGTACGATAAACATCTTGGCGTCCTTTAAAAAGGTCACTGACATCCAACTCTTCGTCGACTGTCGTTTTCAAGCCTTTGGACATTGTTTCTTGAATATGAAACTGCATCAGATCACCCCAAACAAACAAAGATTATTATATCTATCAGACTACTGTTTTGTCAACATTTTCACAAGGCTTTCCTTAATGTTATTAGCAAATCGTGATTGAACACCTGCTCTATGCTATAGTGAAACAACCAACATTTTACTAAAGAGAGGTTAAGCTTATGCGCACAGTCGGACTCATTGTCGAATACAACCCGTTTCATAACGGACATTTGTATCATTTGCAGCAATCGCGCAAAATAACGGAGGCTGACACCGTCGTTGCCGTTATGAGCGGCCATTTCCTGCAGCGCGGCGAGCCAGCCCTGCTCGATAAATGGGCAAGGACCCGGATGGCGCTAGAGGGCGGTTGCGATCTCGTCATTGAGCTGCCAGTGGCATATGCAACGCAACCAGCCGAATGGTTTGCTTATGGCGCAGTTTCCTTGCTTGAAGCGACAGGTGTTGTGGACAGCTTCTGCTTCGGCACAGAGAACGGAGATCTCGCACCGCTGCTCCTAGCTGCCGAAATCATCGCAAAGGAGCCTCCAGCCTTCAAAACATTGCTCATGCAGCTGCTCCAAACAGGCATCAGCTATCCAAACGCATATAGCCGTGCAATTTCGACCTATTTGTTGAATCTTGGATTTGACGATGCTGCTAGTTTTCCATTTGCACTTCCTAATCATACACTAGCACTGCATTATTTACTCGCATTAAAACGACTTGAAGGAAAAATGGAACCATTTACCATCACACGTGAGAAAGCACAGTACAGCCAAGAAACCGTCACCGATCAACAAATCGCAAGTGCGACAGCCATTCGCAAGCTGCTGCTTGAGCAGCATTCACTTGAAGCCGTCCGCTCTTTTGTGCCTGCCTCCACCTTTCGCATTTTGCAGCAGGAATGGCTTGCCGGCCACTGTCCAATAAGCTGGGAGCCGTTCACAAGCGCTTTACTGCATGCGATCGTTACACGCTCTCCAGCTCAGCTTGCCGGCATGCATGAAATAACAGAGGGCTTGGAACACCGCATAAAAAAAACGCTGCCTAAGCTGGCATCAACACAATTCAATGATCTATTGGAAGCTTTGAAAACCAAAAGATATACGCGGACAAAGCTGCAGCGTGCTCTTCTCGCCATTCTACTCGGGCATCACAAAGCAGATTTCACTTCAGAGAAGCTTGCAACAGGCGTTGAATATATAAGAGTACTAGGCTTTACGGAAAAAGGGAAGCAAATACTTCGCCGCATGCGAAGCACCGCCAAGCTTCCAGTGCTGCTTAGCGCCGCTAGAGCACCTGATTCCTATCGATACTTGGAGCTTGATACCCAAGCGAGCAGCCTTTACAGTCTGGCAGTTCCTGGCCTAGAATCAGCTAGGATGTTGTTCCGTGACTTCACGGACAAGCCTATTACCATTGAATAATCGCTCAACGCTATTTTACGGACGCTGCACGAAATGCTTCTATCTGTTCCATTGCTTCCTGCAGCGTACTGACACTAGCAACAACCATCTCTGTCTTCAGCGAATTAACGGTTTCCACGGCTGACTTGTAATTTTCTGCTGGTACTAGAAATAGCTGCGCCCCCTCTTGACTGGCGATCATAATTTTTTGCTTCATACCGCCGATCGGCCCGACAACTCCGTCTGCCGTTAACGTACCCGTCGCTGCAATTCGCTCACCGCCGGACAAATCACCTTCCGTCAATAGATCCAAAGACTGAAGCGCGAAGACAAGTCCTGCCGATGGACCGCCAATTTCACCAGCTGCTATATGCAGCGTCTTATTGCTATCCGCCGGCTCTATGCTCCTCAGCTCTGTCAAGCTCTGAATTCCCAGCGCCTCCAGAAGCTCATCATCTGTTAGAGGAGAAGAAATCGCATCAGCCGGATACACGAGGCTAAGACTGCTGCTGCCCCGCTCAATATTAAATTCAATAGGCGCACCCTTACTGCTATTCCGAAGAGTCTCCAGCATATCCTTCACACTGCTGAACCTATAGCTTCCATTTATTCCAAGAAGCTGATCCCCGGCTTCAAAGTAGTGAGCAGCCTCTTGCCCTTTTGCAAGCACGTCAGATACGATAATACCTTCCGTCTTCGTCCCATATGGCAAGCCTGCATAGCGATATGCCGCTTCGATCGCATTATTTTGCGAGCCCAGCATATTGACCGACATTCTTGCTGTATATTGCTCCTTCGTGTAGCCTCTGAGAACATCCCGCTTGAGATGAACCTCTCTGCTTGAATTCCACATCGACTGAATCGCAAGCAAAAAATTCGGCTCAATCATTTTGACTGCCGTAAGCAAAAAATCACCAGACCCAAGCTGATCTCCCTCTTCAATAGCGACCATAGACCTAACTGGAACAGCAATGCCAGGCTCATAAACGATATAAGGGGTTGGCGCATACAATAAAACCCACATCATCACCGCAGCAGCTACCGCATATAGGACGACTCTACGTATTTCAGATCGTTGTTTTTGCACTCGGAGGCCTCCATTCCAGCTTCCATTTTCCTCGGTGTATCTCTTAAACCATCTTAATTACTATATGCCATATCCATATGGTATAACCCACACCACGCTCGCGTACTAATAAACGTATAGGATTGTCCCATTCATCATACCGACCGCTTGTCTCTGGTCAAGTTAAATTCATGATTTCCCCTTTGAAATTAAGGAGTTGAGTAGCATTGGCTAAAACAGTACTGCTAGCGTTCCTGTCCATCCTGCTAGTTGTTTCCATCATTTTGCAACCAGATGCTGCTTTCAAATCATCCCTGCAAGGATTGACCGTATGGTGGAATATCGTATTTCCTGGTTTACTGCCATTTCTCGTATTATTCGAGCTAATCGCCGCATTTGGCCTAGCGCACGCTCTTGGATCACTCTTTCAGCCGCTCATGAGTCGTATTTTCAAGCTGCCGGGCGAAGCTGCACTCACGATCGTGATCGGCTGGATGGGAGGGTATCCGGGCGGTGCTGAAGCAACAGCCTCCTTGCGCAAACGAAACATTGTATCCAAAAAACAGGGCCAGCGATTGCTAGCCCTTGCGCATATGCCAAATCCTTTATTCATGCTTGTCGTTGTTGGTGCAGGCTTTCTCCATAAGCCGATTGTTGGGGCCATTATAGCAGCAGCAGTCTGGCTATCGGCCATCTGGATTATGCTGCTATCGGCTGCGTTCAGTCGTAAAGAGCAGCAGTCCATTTCTCCTATCGCTCCACTGAAGCTCGGCTTCCTTAATCAAGCAGCAGAGGCGCTCCGCCTAGGCAGAGAGCAGGATGGACGAAGCTTCGGCAAGGCGCTAGGCGATTCCGTTTCTGCCAGCGTTCAGAAGCTGATGATGATCGGCGGCTTCATGATTCTGGCAGCCTTGCTCGCCAAGCTATCAGAGCCGCTCCTCTCTCCGCTGCTTGCTAATACAGGCCTAGGCTTTATCAGCCAAGCCTTATTCGAGGGTCACCTGGGCGCTTATGCAGCGTCCATATGGGATGGGCCAGGAACGAGCACCCTTGGCAATGCTGCAGCGATTGCTGCTGTACTTGCGTGGAGCGGACTCAGCGGTATTTTGCAAGCCGGCTATTCCATTACAGGTACGGATCTTAAGCTGCTTCCGTTCATCATGTGGAGAATTGTCCATGCTCTTCATGCTTCACTATTTATGATCCTGCTGTGGAAGCCCATTACAACGCTGCTGCGCCCCTTGCTTGCGCCAGGAGCTGCACCGACACTCGCTGCCTACGAATCCATCGAAGAAACACTAGGCACGTACGCTGCATTTTCCTATAAAGCAAATGATTTACCCGTATTATGGCAGTATTCCTTGTCTACCTGTGCAATACTCGTGCTGTTGGGAGTTGGTTTGTCCTTAATGCTGCTCCCTTATCGAAGAGCTGGTAGAGAGCTTTAGCTAGTTATAGAGAATGATGTCCTATTAATCGTTCTTATCTGTCTTCGGCTTATATTTCTCACGCAATTGAGTCTCTACTAGCGGCGGCACAAGCTCGTGCACAGCACCATGAAATTGAGCAATTTCCTTAACGATGCTAGAGCTTAAATACGAGTATTTCGGGTTAGTCATCATAAACATCGTATCGATTTCAGCATCAAGCAAATGATTCGTTGATGCGAGCTGAAGCTCATATTCAAAATCGGTAACCGAACGTATCCCCCTAATAATGACATTTGCCTGACGAGATTTCATGAAGCGGACGAGCAGATCTCGGAAACTGTCGATCTCCACATTTGGAATATCCTTGGTCACTTCTGTCAGAAGCACTTTACGCTCCTCTACACTGAACAGCGGATTTTTACTTGAATTATTCAAAACAGCTACAATGAGCCGATCAAATTGTTTCGCTGACCTGCGGATAATGTCCAGATGACCATAGGTAACTGGATCAAAGGTACCTGGATATACGGCTACTCGCTCTTTTTTATTCATGGACATCGGTTTCTCCCCCGTCGTGGCTGACTGAATTGTAATAGTGGTAAATGGACACGGCGATATCTCCGTATTTAGAATGCTTCAACTGTTCAAAATGCTCCAGCTGCTCCGGATATAAGTGGGCTGCGTCATGCTCTACTACTATAATTGCATCCTGCTCAAGCAGTTGATTTTCCACGAGCTGAGCCATCAGACTATCCATCGAAATCATTTTGTATGGCGGATCAAGAAAAACAAGCCGGAACCTCTGTCCCCGCTTCGCTAGCGCTTTCAATGCACGCTCTGCATCATTCCTATAAATCTCAGCGGCGCTGCCCATATTCACCGTTTGTACATTTTGTTTAATCGTGTCAACGCTTATTTTCTCACGATCAATAAAAACTGTTTTTTCAATACCTCTGCTCCAAGCCTCAATGCCTAATCCTCCCGTACCTGCGAACAGGTCCAGTGCCATTCCACCGTCAAAGTAAGGTCCGATCATGCTAAAAACAGCTTCCTTTACCTTATCCGTTGTCGGTCTCGTGTTCATGCCAGGCACAGCCTTCAGCGTGCGGCCCTTGGCCTCGCCTGCAATGACTCTCACTGCAATTGCCCCCTTCTATCTCATTCCCGCCTATCGTACCATAGAAACCCTTTCATAATAAAGTAGAAGCCTGTCGATAAATAGGCAGTAATTTCACTTACAAAAAATACTCCTTAAAATTCCAAGGATGTATCATGTATATTTTCCAATTATCCGGACAAAATGTATTTATCGGCGTCGCAAGATGTCGTAGACAACCGCGGAGAAGACTTACGTTTCCCCATAAGCTCTTCGTCCGGTTTCTCCTCTCCCATGAATAGGAGCCCTAGTGATAGGGCTCCGATTTGTTGTTTAAAAGCCTTATAAATAGCGGAGTTTTAGAACTTTCTCTTCTAATTAATTGTTGTAAAATATATAATTGTCGTTCATTTGTCGTTCTAATTAAAAATGTGGAGAACTCATTGTGAGTTCTCCACTTTCATTATATCTATAAACGGCACTTTAGTTACCTCTCCGTTATATTGGAGGTGCACTAACTTTGTACGTGAGTCAATAGTGATGATCTTCCCTTTCACCGACTCCTCCTGGTTCCACACAATAAGCCGCAGTTCTGTTTCTTCTTGATGAGCTTCTGCCAGACGCCCTCCTAGCTCCTCTAATTCAAACTCATCGCGTGTTGGTCGTTTCGGGCCCCTCATTCTCGCCACACCAATAACCGCCCTTTTTTTTATTATTGCTTCTTTATGCTCCGGCAGCATCATGCGACTGGACTCCCACAAACCATTACCCTCAAGCTTTTTGCTCACTTGTAATGACCTCCGATCTTCTCAGCACGGTGCAGCGCTTGCCCCGCAGGAGACACGGATGCAGCCCTTAAAATAATGGTGTCCCCGTACTTACGCTTTAGGGCATCGGTCGCTTTCTCGAGCGCCATATTTTTTTCGCGATCGAGATCAAACAATGACGTTTGATACTGATCGTCTGGCAATAGTTTTGATAAACTAACACCAACTTTCCTAACCGGATGACCTTCCCAGTGTTTCGACACTAATTGAACCGCAGCTCGATAAACCTGATTTGTAACGTTTGAAGGATCATCCATCTTCATTTGTCGATTGAAACCGGATGAATTATCATAGTCTGCTCCCATCAAGCCGACTGTTACCACATACCCCATATACCCTTTTCCTCGGCAGCGCTGGCACACGAGCTCTGCCAATTCAAGGAGCACTACTTTTATTTCATCCAGCTTTCGATAATCACGCGGAAGTGTCATCATGTGCCCAACAGTTTTAGGAGCTACTTGATGTGTGCCTGGCGTCACCGGACTATCGTCGAGTCCATTAGCAATACGCCAATACAATTCAGCGCTTATATCGGATTGTTTGCCCATTTTACGCCGCATCATAAGTTTAAACTTCTCGAGTGGCGTTGCAGCTAGCTTGCCAATCGTATCCAAGCCCATCGCGTTAAAATGACGTGTCATGCGGCTTCCGACCATAAACATCTTATCGATCGGCAATGTCCAAAGTGTCTCCGCGATATTGGCCGGCGATAGTGTAAACTTGCCAGATTCATTTTTTTTAGCATAATTGTCACATGCGGTCTTTGCCAATATCTTGTTCGCAGCAATCCCAAACCTTGTGTAGATTCCCGTTTCAAGCTGAACTCGTTTTTGTATGAGATGAGCCATCTCCTCTGGCGATCCGTAGAGATGTAAAGATCCGGTTACATCCAAAAACTGCTCATCAATTGAATATGGTTCTACTAGATCAGTGTAGGACTCGTAAATACGTGTTATCACCATAGAGATATCAATATAAAGTTGCATCCTCGGTTTAACGATAATTAAGTTTGGGCATTTGGCTAGAGCGTCTCCAATCCTCTCTGCGGTCGTTACGCCGTATTCTTTAGCGATAGGACACGCAGCTAAAATAATACCGGATCGCCTTTCTGGGTCGCCCGCAACGACTAGCGGCAAATCTTTATACTCAGGGTGTTCCATTTTCTCGACTGATGCATAAAAAGACTGACAATCCGCAAGCATGATTACTTTTTCACGAGACATTGCTTTTCACCGGCTCAACGTCAATGATGTTAACGATATTAAATATACGAGGGGCATTAGCTGTATAACAAAAAGCTTTAACTTTACCATCTCGTACAGCGCGAACCTGAATGGTTCGAATAGATATCTTGCGATTTCGGTCGTTATATATGATTTGAACGGTACGGCCAATATAATCTTGAATCATGACCATCACTCCAATGCGAATGTTTGTTCTCATTTTAATACAAACATACGTTCTATTCAAGGGAAATTTTAAATACTTACAAGGTTCATTACTAAAATCCCAAACGCTTGTGAATTTGAATATTTATTATTGCGTAATACACGAATAAGCCCACTGACCTAATGGGCCAGTGGGCTTTAGAATTAATTTCGTTATTCAAGCACGGATCGTATCTTCTTCTTGTTTAAAACGTCTTATTATCATTTCGTTAATGGATTTGTTTGAGTCTACAAACTTTAAATTTCTTTTAACGTGATCAAGATCCGAACGATCCAACAGAGGGATAAAAGCAGAATTTAAAAATGAAGAGGTTACTGAGCTAACACCCTTAAATGATACAGTTACAGTCTGGCCATCAATTATTGTTTGATAAATCTCATTATAAACAACATCACCATCTTGATTTGTATGGCATCCTTGGACAATATCTTGTACGACCACTACCATTCGAAATCCTCCTCCTCTTCAATATCTAATGTATCGGTTTTAAAGTTCAGCATGATTAGCGTTCCATTGTACGAGTAATCATCCTCATACAGTCGGATTTTATTAGGAACACGAAGTTCATTATGATTATAATCATACGTTAATTTTCCTTTATTGGATAGTATAATCATGGAACCCTTATTATTTTCCATGATGGCCAATAGATTATCAAACCCCATTCCTCTATTGGAAGGCTTTGTTTCTGTTGTGACTTTAGCTCTAGTTGCGTACAGCATTGTGTCCGAATCATTCTTAAATACTTCGCCGCGATGATTAGTGGTGAATTTTGTTCGCATTCTAGTTGGTATCCCCCAACCACTGTCAGCGACACAAAAATTTATCTCTTTATTTCTCGGATAGTGCTGCGCAAAAGCGCACCCGCCTATAGGGGATTTTGAATGATCATTAATATTATTAAACACTTCACCTAACGCTGTCTCTAGAGTTCCGAATGATTTTTTTCTCAGATGTACATTTGTCTTTAACCAAGAAATCGTTTTATTTATATAGTTTATATTATAATACCCAATTTTTAATTTTTCTAATCCATTTGTTGTTGCTCTTTCTTGAGAGAATGGATGTTGTTTTTCTCCCATAACCTTCTCAAAAAAAAGACTATCGTCTAGATAATCTATCGCTAAATATTTTCGAGGGTTTGCTTTATAATCGTTAGGGATTCTATAAAAAATTGCAGCTGGGTACTGTTTTTCTATATAATCCACCATATTCCAAAGAGTAACAACGCCTGCAGGTTTAATGAACTTAATATTACTGAAGTCAAAACAAATCTTATTTGGTTTTACTTCATCTAAATCAAGCAATGTTTTTTGAAAGAAAAAAGACACATCATCAATATCCAAACGGCCAGGGATAGCAATCGTATGCAACTCTAGTTCGCCCCTTATTCTTTTTCCAAATACTCTACCATTAATTATCACATCTGGAAACAAAAAAATCTGCCCACCGTCCGATTGGGACAGTAGGCTTTGTTTTTATTGTGTAGGCTGTCCGCTTGCAGTCCGCAGCACATTTGCCAATCGTCGGTTTTCGTCTCTGCTCGCTTTATCTTGCGCAATCGCATACGAAGCGCTCAAAAAAGAGATGATCTTATTTGCGTCCTCTGGTTTCATTTTCGATTTCACCTCCTCGATTTTTATAGGTATCTTAACCGGCTCAACTACAGATATAAACTGCCTGTCATACAGCTCGCAAATACCTCTTGCTAGCTCTTCTGCGCATTCCGATCTGTAAGCTGTAGACAGTAACAGCTTAGCCCCTTCGAGATTAGTCATAAATTCACACTCGATCAAAACTGCAGGCATTACCGTCTCTCGAAGAACTTGAAAGTCAGCTTCCTTGACTCCACGGTTAGGCATAGGCGAGCCGGCTATTAAATGACGATGAATGATTTCAGCTGCCTTCTTGCCTTTTACACTACCTGGAAAATGAAACGTCTCAATTCCGCGTACTGTATTCCAACCAACAGCCCCTACTGCGTTTGCATGAACACTAATATATAAATCCGCCTTGGCGTTATTAGCGAGGGATGTTCGCGTGCGGAGAGGCGTATCAATGTCCGTTGGTGCAACTATCAGCGTGCGGAAGCCGCAGCGTTTTAAATGTACATCGAGCAGAGCGACAACTGCACGGTTGAATTCGTTTTCGCGCATGAATGTTCCGTCAGAAAACATCGGCGTCCGCTTCCCCGCCGTCTCCATGCCGTGTCCATCACATAATGCTATTAACTCAGACATCTTTGCTACCTCCTTGCTTTTTAACATAGTTGTATGCTCCGCTAGCTGTAAGACCTACGATTGATATAAGCGCGATCTTCTCCCGAACAATTTCCGGGGACAAAACAAAAACCGCAGCTATGATCAGCGCGGCCAAGTGTGTCCATTTATCTTTTAAACCAAATCCTCTTACCACACCGACATAGGCAGCTACCAGCGCGGCTAACTGTAAAATATCTGTTTCGTTCATTTCTTCATCCCCTTATCTTTCGATCAACTTCCACAGAAACCCGATTGCTGTAAAAAATAAACCAAGTGTGGTCAGTGTAATCCCGATAGCCCATTTATTTGTCGATTTGACGTCATCAACACGCCTATTAAGATCATCTATGCGATGATGGGCAGACTTGGCGCTTAGGAGGGCTTCAGCTGCCTCCTTTGCAGCTGCCGAAGCCGTTTCTTTTGTCTCAATCATTGCATCCATCTTTGTTTCAACGCGAACCATTCTCTCACGAATTTCTGATAACACTTGAATATCATTACCTGTTATGCCTGGCATTCTGAGCCCCTCCAAACGTTCTCTTTCTATTTATCTATCTATATAAAAAGGACCTGACTATGCAGGCCCTTGGGTTTCTTGCTCGGTATTTAATTGTCTAGCCTCTGCATCTCCGATCGTCTTACCAAGCCATAGTTCAATTTCCTTTAAAACATCCAGCTGCTGTGGACCATGAAACATAGAGATGGCAACAACACATTCCTTTATTTCCTCCACCGGATTGTCAATATCAACAACTAATTCTAGCTTTTTCTTAATTTCCGCCATTCGTAACAGCTCCTTAAAAATGAAATAGCCCTCGAAGGCTATCGAGGGCTTTCGAAATACTATTTAACTGAATATAGATACCATTACTTCAAAAGGTCTGCCTTTTGTTTTTCCAACTCAATAATTTCAGCTTCCAATACAGCAATCTTATCCTCAATTATTTTTCTTTTATCCTCGATATCAAATACTGATTGTTTAAAACTGGTTAATGATTTTATTTCTGATTTTCTATACTCTATAGCTGTTTCAACATCTGCAAGTGCCATAGGAACATCGCCCTTCTCTACTGATTTAAGTATTACATTCTTATCTGAAAAAGTAACATCAAACCCTGCTGCCTCACCAATTACACGAACGGGAGCATAACTTTTTCCGTCAACAATTAATGCTGTGCCAAGATTTTTCCCGTTAAGAGTAACTGACCACTCGCTTTGAATCTTCTTCCCAATTAGACTTGACAGCTCAGCAGCGTAAGCACTCGACCCAATGCTTAAAACAACCCCGATTATTATTCCAAATAAAACATAGTATAACTTTTTCAAAACTATCACCCTCCAGTATGTGGTATTTAAACCATTGTACTAGATTACATGATAGTGGGTAAACCCTCCGCTCGCCGACCAAATGTACGATCCTATTACATCGCCACTAGTGTTTACAACTGCAAGACGAGTACCGTCAGGAATTCCATGATTATGATTAGGTTGAACATGATTTGATGTTGTTGCGCCCACATTAGCTTTTCCGTTCAATTCTTCTTGTAATGTCCGGTTTGCGCTTTGGCTATGCAATCTATCCCATCCATCGATTTTTATGCGACCTATTATAGCTCTTAAAACAAGATCATTCCATGCGATTACTTCCAAATCCCTCTGACTTCCGCTTATAATTAAATCGTTAGCGCTTGAACCGTATACCGCTCCAGATCTCAATCCATTATTCATAAACTCCACTGCAGGCCCACTGTCCATGATCGGCATAAAATTAACATAGTTATTGGCGTTGTAGTAGGCTCTCAACAAATCACCTTCAGAGTTCAACTCAATCCTCGGATATACACCTGCAGGCTTGGTTTGTATCTTTGCACCTGTAAGCGTCCCGCCTGTGATTGTACCGTATGCAGATATATTCCCAGAAAATGATCCGCTTGTAGCATGGATCTCACCAGCTATAGTCGCCATACTCGCAAGCAACTCTCCAGCCATGTTGACTCGGAATGGTGAGCTGCCAAAGTCTTGATGTCCTAAATGGATACCGCTTTGATTTGCCTTAAAAACATTATTACCTACACCTATTTCGATTTCGATGAAATTACCCAGCTTACCTATTACCTTTTCAGCTACGAGTCCTGCTGCTGTTAGTGCTGCATCAGCTGTAAGTCCACCATCACGTGTAATATATAAGCCTTTGGAAGATAGCACCACTTGATCATTAGAAATCACCTTACTACGTAGTATGATGCCGCGATCGTCATAAATGATCTCCGACTTACTGTTATTGATGTCGTAGACCGCTTGAGCTGCAAAAGCCTCGAAGACTGCTGTCCGTACTTTGCCCCCGCTTATGATGTTATCAACAATCTGCTTGGACTTGTCCAAGTCTGCAATGATGTCCATATAGTCCCGCAAAAAGTAGTTGGCCAGCTTTACATCTGGATGCTTATTCTTTTCATATGGGTATTCCACAACTTCCATGGCTCGTGCTGTGATTCCGTTTATCTGCATACCTGCATCATACATAGCGACCGTATCACCTAAATAAATCTCAGGCTCCTCATCATCGATCTTGTGTAGGTCTGCTGCGCTAATCGTAACATCAAGAGCTGGCACTTCATTTTCTCTCAGTGCTTTTCGAGTAGCGATCAGCAGCTCTATAGGATCTTCAATATCCTGATTGATCGTTTCGTTGTCAAAATACGTGTTTGTCGAATTCGACCAGTAGCCGACATAGGGAGATATGAGATAGTTAACTCTAATTTCTCCATCTACAATTGCACCAGGCACCGCATTTAATAAGGCGTACTCTTCTACTGTGAGGTTTGAAGCAGCTAAACCTATAAATGTCCGTCCATCTTTCATTTGAGCAAACATCCGCGTTGCAAGCGTTCTGGAACTGTCTTTGAAATTAACATTGATGATATTCTTTTGGAAACGATATTGCAGTCCGCGATCCATACCGATTTGCTTTTTGATATGGATAACGAAGTTGTCCGGTTCAATCTCGCAGCCATAAATCTCAATCACTTTGTTGAGTGCCTGCAGACAGTTGCCTTGTCCAAAATCCTTTACGTCTTTCAAATCAAAATCGTCATCAAGCGAAAAAGTAAACTTGCCGCCTGTTGCCGCTGATATGGTGTTCAGCAACGTGACAATGTTGATTCCAAATCCTTCATCCATGTAAGCTGCATAAGGGAACTTGATGTCTGAAAGTTTGAACATGACATGCATGCAATCAAACTGTACAAGCCTCTTCTGTCCGTCCCGCTTCCGTGATCGATCGTTAATGACATAATACTGACCACGCTCGTCTTGAACGTGGCCTTTAATCTGTATTTTGTCATAATCATCGCTAATCATCGGCAGGGTGAAGGATAGTTCATAGTCGCTGTTTAAGCGGCGAGTACGCTGCACGTCAATGGCATTCGGCAACACTCCTTCGGGAACCAAATTTTTATCGAATACCTTAAGCATTTCATCACCTCCTTGCATTAAAATAGGCCCCGCTTATGCGGAGCCCAATCAAGAGTATTTTATTATTGCATGACAAACCTTATATGCCGTTCCCCACTCTTCTTTTTGATGTGTATGCTGCACAGTATGGTCCTTAATTGGAACATATTTTCTAAATGGCACCATGGCAAAACGGGTAGTCACATATCCCAAGCGATCCGGTTTTTTCTTAACCTTCAAGTGTTTTTTTATCGCTTAGTCGTTTCGTGTTCAACATACCTATCACGAACTTTCTCACCTTATTCGTTTTAGCTTCGGTGAGTATTGAAATAAGCCATGCGAATATCATGAAGATCACACTGACCACTGCAAACCAATTATAAAAGTCTGGTTGCGGTAAGTGCCACCACTTCGATATCTTCAATTGATAGAAAAAATCCAATACTGGGTAATGAACAAGATACAAGGTATAAGAAAATCCAGCTAATGTGCTGGATAAATACCAACGTGACACCTTAGTAGGCTTTTGATTGAATAAACACATAATGAGATAGATTGTGATGGAAAACGAGATACCGACCATCATATCAGGAAGAAGCCCAGGTATTTGAAGGTTCGCTCCTGCTAGAACGTAGTTAAATGGCGCGCGTGCTCCTAACTCAAGAAAGTAGTTAAATACATTACTATTAATCATTACAATATTTAGTGTAATTGAAAGTACTAGTAATGATGCACCAATAATAAGAGATTTAAACCGAATGGCTCGCATAAAAACTAGAAGGGAACCGAGCAACCAAACTAAAAACAAACTCACAATACTACTACCCAAAAACCACATGATGATTAAGGTTACGGCTGCGTATAGTAGTTTTGTTATCCGTTTTGGTGACTTTATAGCAAGAACAATGCAAGGAAATAGTATATAGTACCAAAACTCATAAGATAGACTCCATAATGGGCCATTATGTCCAAATATAGGAAAACCGTCAATACCTTGTAAAAAAAACATATTACCTAAGAAAGTGGTCCATCTCTCGTCGCTCGGAGTGCCGTCTCCAAGACCAAAGAATTGATACTCTAAAAATTTCCCTGCGGCAGTAATTAGTAAAGCGGGTATTAAAACAATCCATAAACGAGTTAATCGATTCGTTAGATACACGCGCCACGACCAACTATTGTTTTCTATCGTTCTAAGAACGCTGGACGACACAAGAAAACCACTTAGTACGAAAAATAACATAACAAACTTAAATCCGCTTAATGACCATTCATATAAACCGTGCTTGAGAAGATCCACAACCACATTACCTGTTTCTTGTGGAGGCCCTCCTACACCAAATACAGGAGCCATATGTTGCAGCAATACAGTTAGAGCCGCAAAAAATCGTAGGAAGTCTAAACATCGGGACGCTTTACTATTAGCTTCAACAGATATACCGACTAGCTTTCTTGACATGATTATCCTCCATGAAATTATATCTATGAAACTTAGTTCATTATAGATGTATATAGGTTAAATGCCAATTGAATTTCCACAAAATAGTCCCTAATATTTGTAGTCATTCTGGCTTGGTTGCATTTATTTACAATTTCAGCATAGTTTCAAACGGTGATATCCAATTTATATTTGTAATACATAAACCAGGCCCCGCTTACGGAGCCCTCAAGTTTACTGCGTATTTGCAACCTAAATTAAGTTTGAGACCCTACCACAATACCATCAGTATCCGTTGTAGGTACGCCGTTTTTAATTCGTAATTTCCCTGTAGAATCTACCCAAAAGTGATAAGCGCCCAACGTAAAATGCCCCGTATTATAAGCTCCACCAGTTACGTTCAAATCACCTAGCACAAATACTTCTTCTACTAATTTAATCCTACGCTTACCAGAAAGTGAGTTGATTTCGCCCAAAAACGTTAAATCTGTATCGGGAATGACATGAGCCGTACTCTGGAAACCCTCTTGCAAGTCTCCTTGGTTGAAAAAGAACCTTTGAAAAGGTTTAATGGAATTTTTGTTCCCCTTTTCTAGATTGAAACCAAACCTAAAATCACCATCGATGTAGCCGATCCTGTAGTTCCCATCATGATCCATAGCGCTGTACCAAATCTGATAATAGCCATCGCTACGCTTAGTGAAAGTTCCCCTGTAGATATAAGAGTCATCCCAACCGCTTCCTGATGGCGTTACAACTGGGTTTCCGTTGTTCTCCAATATAAAATTCACTCTATCAGTGGAGGAAAGGATGAACAGCGCATCAGGGGAATGAGCACTGGCAGGGTTCGTGTTGAGAAGTAATTCCACTCCGGTATGAGTTTTGATCGCATCAATATGCCACGGTCTCCGTCCGCTTGGAAGCGTTGGAATATTGACATTAATCGGTGCGCTCCATAATTTCATATTATTTGAGGTTCGTTTCTTTATAGTATAAACAAGAGATGCCGTGATTGTTGTTTCGACATAATACATCTCAAAGCTATTCACTCCTAACCTCACTATTGCAGGTGAAAGGTTGTGGTTTACGTTGTCAACGTAGCACTCATAAGGGGCGGACCAAATGATACCGCCATCACCAGATTCGGTGTACATTATTTTATTTGTAAGGGTTGCTGTGTTTCCTGCTCGATAAATCATCTTCATATATGTGCCTCTGTCATCGTCTGGATCAATTAGCCAATCCGGGTCAGAGTTAAACGCTCCGGATGTTACTGTATTAACGAATGGAACAACACTTCCGGCAGCATCAACAGGTGCAACGATAGGGTTTGTGTAGCCAAGTGGAACAACCCAGTTGACCCCATCATTAGAAACCCATAAAGATGGATTTTCATAGTTATCATTTGCCATAGGGAACGGTGTCGCCACCATCCAGTAAGTATATCCTGCATATGTTGCTGCCGTTTCCTCGCCATTCCTCCCGAAGTTCGAATAAACTTTGTAAACATCAGGATGCACTACACGACCTGAAAAGTCATACGTCATCATTAGTAGTGGATCAGTTGCGTTAAGGTTTGCCGTAGTATTCGCCAACTGGGTCTCAACGCTAATCCCGTTGTTGCCAATTACATTGGATGCTTTTGTAATCGGGTGCAGTTCCACCCACGCTGTACCATTCCAGTGCTTTTGCAATACATTTTTAGCCATATGTTTTTCCTTCTTTCCTTATATTTCTTGATACCATACATCTGCATCGGTTGGCGCGCTTGCCGAGACAGCAATCCGACTTTTGGAGTTTGCAATTTCTGCAGCTAAACGTACTGCATTAGCCGTCGCTGCCTGAGTGGCACTGGTTGATATTGTTGTGTTATTAAGTATAACTGCTCCCTTAACACTCCCCGTTGCATCAGGCAATCTGTCTGCAGCTAGTGTGCCTGCATCGATATCTGATGCGTTATGTTGATGCGTGGAAGGTGCAAATGTGGCAGGTTTGCTGGTAATGCCTGCCCAAGGCACACTGTCAGCAGCATCGGCGTTATCAACCCTACCGTTATTATTAGTGTCGTAAACAGACTTGAGCATGTCGCCACCGCCAAGATCAGCAGTCAACTTAATGATCGCTTGCTTGGTTTGTAATGGTGACATGTATTTATTTGTAACTGTACCCGCCTCGGCTTCAGCCTGTGTAGCAATAGCGTAGTTTTCAACATTTCCAAGTCCTACATCACCTTTTACAAGTGTAACTGCACCGGTCTTTCCCGCAACGCTTTGCACTGGAGATGTCGGGTTAAGCAACTCTTGCCAGTTAGCTAGCACCGTTGCGGGACTCGTTTTTAGAATGAAAGATTTGCTTAAATCAGTACGTACTGCAACATCTCCCACCTCGACTGTCAATGCCAACATAGCTGCTTGTGTAGTTACCACAAATGTATCTGTTATCGCAATAGCCGGTAGCGTCCCAACATCCAATTTGCCGTTAGCGTCTAATATAGGGATGTTACCTGATGCTGTGCCTGTATTTTTGCTTGCCGCCGTACCCGCATCCGATATTTTTGCCAATGCTAAAGTTGGGATATCAGTTGCTGCAAGGGCAGACCATGTAGCTGTGCCTGACGCACTATTTTTTAAAAAGTTACCAACTGCACCGCCGGTAGGAATATGATTATTTCCTGCGCCTGTTGGGTGAGCATAGTTATTAGCATTAGGCGCTATGTTAATCAGCTTAATCTTTTCAGCAGCGGTAAAATCTTCTGAAGAGAGCCCTTTACCTACAACCGTATCTACTTTGCTATCTAAGAGTGGAGTCAGCCCTTCAACTAATTCCGCTTTCGTTTTTGGATAAAGATCATCCCAGATTTCTCCGTTTTTATATCTTACCTGTATATTTTTAGTTGCCATACCGTTATCCCCCTAAGTGAGTTCTGCAAACCATACATCGTCATCGTCGGCCATGCTTGCATTACCGATTATTAAACCGCCACCTCCTCCCAAATCAGGTGTCTCCCCCATGTCTTCGAGCCACCATGTATTACCACCACTTGGATTAAGTGGAGGACTGTTAGAAAGGTATATTTTAGCCATGTCCGCTTTATCCTCTCCGGACATGAGTCCAGAGTTTCCGTTAGCTATTGCATCAGGTATGACATCCGAGCCACCAGTAACATGAGTTGATGCATGCGCGCCTGGTGCTGCGGTTCCTGTTGCCGTTATGGTAACAGTATCCGTTGTCGGGTTCGTCGTTACCGTAATACCGATACCACCCGCAATATTGAGCGTATCTGTTTTTGATTCGGCGTCCACATCGCTTTGTCCGGCAACGGAAACTTTAGAAAATGCGTTCTGATTGACCTCAGCTCCTGCCGAAATGTCTGCTAACTTATCTTTTTCCGTTTGTGTTGTGTGAATGCCCGTATTTGACGTGTGGGTATCTAAGTTGTTTTGAACGGCGGTTGCTTTGCTTTGCGCGCCTATTGGCGTTTCTGCACCTATTTGCGCTGCTGTGACATCGTGCGGATTGTTTTTATTTGCAACATGAAGGTCATGCTTATCCAGCTCCGTCTGTATATCCGAAAAGTTATCATTGTGGCGCTGTAAATTGGCTAAGTCGAGAAATTTGGTAATAAGTCTCGGGATGAACGCCATGTCTGCTCCTCCTTAATATAAATATTGGTGTCTGAAAATGAATTCAATGGAGAAATTCGGGTTAATACCGCTTGCCGTAAAATTCGTTATGCCTGGCTTGAGAATAAAAAAAACGCCGTTCGATTGAGAGAAGGCGTTTTGATTGTTCAACTTGATTGTTTTCTTCCTCTGGCTGCTGTCCACTTCAAGAACAGCATTGGTCATGACACCACCAAATGTGAATGTGTCCTGACCATCCGATAATGATAGATTTGTACATGAGCCAGTGATTCTAAGCAGAGGAAACGCCTCTGTCGTTCCTTGGTTTTCAATCTGGAAGGATTGACCACTTAAAGTAACGAGCACCGAATAGGCGCTGTATTCGTAGCCCTGCCCATATTCCAAACCTTGACCATACTCTCGAAGCACGGTATCTCGCGGCGACTCCGGAAAAGGATTGTGCATTTTCATCGGAATGGAAAGATTGCCATCGAAAATGATTTTTTCTATATTCATTGTTCCGGCGTAACGGGCAACGTATCGCCTGCCCGGAATATCGGAATAAGTTAAAATGATATCGCCGCTCCGCGCATTAAATATTTGGGCAATCCGCGCCAGCTTTTCGTGGTAGTCGAATGTTGGATTGTCAGCCATCAGCACACATTCGTGTTCAATAACTCGCGGACCGTATTCAACACCAAAATCGATCTCACCGTCCATACCTGCGATGACCTGGTTGTATTCCCTCGTTTCAGGAAGTACGGGGATATCTCTTCTCTTGAGCCCGAGTCCAAGAGAAGAGAATGTATCTATACCGCCTTTATGCTCAATCGTCACCTCGATCATCGTTGTTTACTCCCTCCCGACGACTGAATTCTGCGAACAAGGCCATCCCGTTCCGACCAGAACGTTTTAGCGGTGGAAGGATCGTCTATATTAACGTCCCCAGTAGAAACGTTATAGTAATAATGGTTCACAATGGACTCTTGCGATCCGGACGCCATCGAAAAACTCGGCATCGAGAAGCTGAGTTGAGGCATTTTGAAATCTAGCAGTCGAAACAAATTGCTTTGTTGTTTGGCATTTAGAATCAACTCTTCGCCATGAGCGATAACCGGAACCGCTTGTCCCCTCATCCCTTGAACAATGCCGCCCTCTGAGAAGTGCTGAAGCTTGCCTGTATCGGTCACAACTCCATATTGGTCACGAATAGCTTTATTCCGAGCTGCAAGGGATGCCATCTGGGTTTTATCGCCGCTTGCTTTGGCTGCATCCCACAAATCTTTATTGCTGTTGTACTCCTGCAAGTCGCGCTCTTCTTGAGTTAGAGAGAGGTTGCTTATTTTGCTCATCTTCGCTTGATAAGAAGCAATGAAAGCATCTAGCTGGGTGAGGATTTCAGCGTTCTTCTCCGATTCCTTTAAAACCTGAATCTGCTTCAAAGTATCCGATTGCTTAATGGTTTCATCCGAAAAATCTTTGAACGCACTAATCAGAGCATCATAATGAGTTTCCAATGCTTCAATTTGATCCTCGTAAGCCGATACTTTAAGCACTTTTTCATCCTCAAGCTTCTTCTTATCAGCTTCTAGACTGCGAATGGCAAGATCACGACCACGATCCAGCTCCATCTTTGCAATTTCTTTAATTAAGTCCTCGCGTTCTTTAATACCCTCAGGACCAACTGCCGATTGCAGCAGTAATAGCCTAGCTCGCTTTTCGGCTAGCTGGGCTTCATAATCGTCATCTGAATTCTGTTCCCTCATGGAAGCGATAACCGCATCGATCGCTTTAATCTTCTCGTCCTGAGCAGTAACAAAAGCATCCTTTTCATCGTTTATCCGCTGGATGTTGTCCTTCTTAGCCTTTTCGAGCGCCTTGTCCTGCACTGCAATTAGCTTCGTGGTATCGGTTGTTTCTTTATCAATGAGCTGCTTTTTCAAGGCATATACTTGCTCATCAGCCCGCTTCCGCTCTTCGGTTCCCTTTAGGTACCGCGCTTGCATTCGCTCCCACGCCTTTAGTTCATCCTCAAGAGACATACGACCCATGGCTTTTTCATGGCTGATATAAGACTCTGATAGGGCCATTGTCTCACGAATTGCCGCTTTCTTTGCCGCGTAAACCTGCTCGTCCAGACTCATACGAATTTCAGAGCCTACTTTATATTTACCTTGTAGACGCTCAAGCCACTCTAATTCCTCTTTTGCCGATACTTCTCGGATTCCCTTCTGATGAGATATCCAGTTTGCAGACGCATTATAGGAGTCCTTCTCTTTCTTCTTGGCTTCTTCGATCAGTTGAAGCTTGAGGGCATATACTTTTTCATCAGCTGCCATGCGTTGATCAGAGCCTTTGATATATTGTGACTGCACTCGCTCCCACGCTGTTAGTTCAGCTTGAGTAGATAAACGCCCCATAGCCTTTTGATGTTCAATATATTTCTGGGATGCTGCAAAAGCTTTAGCTAGCGGATCTTCCTGCTTACTTGATTTCTTCTCTGTTTTTTCTTTTTCCGCTTGCACACCGTAGCCAGGGTCAGCACTCAATTTGCTAAATTTTTCGCGGATGGCAACGATTTTCGCCAGCTGTTGAACGCTTTCGGGGACATACATCGAATGTACGCCAATGCCTTTCGTCATTTGCTCCATAGCTGATTGTGCTTCAGCCAGGCTACTGATGGAATCTAGTTCGATACCATAATACTCAAGCCGTGATTGCAGCCCGCTGTACATAGAAGCAGTAATTCCCGCCTGTGCTAGCCTGGAGGTCTCTAGCAATTCGAGTTTTGCTTGTCGGACAGACTTAACAGCACTTTCTTCAAAAGCCCATCCATCTGCCGTTTTATAGATTTTGTCAGCCAATTGAGGATACTGGGCAATTAAATCAGCAGCATTCTGAGCATTTAGTGATTGACCACTAGCTAAATCGGCTAATAACTGGTTTAAGTCCGCAATAGCCGTTCCGCTGTTGTCAATCGATTTTTGTAAATCATCCATCGCACTACCTACATCGACGATGGCATCTTCAGCTACTTCTGTTTCATTCGCAGATTCGGTCATGGCTAACCTGAAATCGTCCGCTGCATCTGCCGCGTTGTTCAGCTTGCCATTCAATACATCCAGTGATTGCTGACTATTTTTTATTCTTTCATCCAAGACGCCGATCTGCTCACTCACTTCAACGATTTCCTTAGCGACTTTAGGGCTAATTTTATTAGCGTTAAGAATGCCACCTGTGATATCAGCCACTTCAGCAGCAAGGGACTTCGCCAGTTCTTTATTCCCTGCTTTTTGAGCATCCATGAATGCGATCAAAACATCTAAATCACTTTTCAATGTCTCTCTTGATTTCTTAGACTTTCTTAATTCCTCTTCCTCTACCATTCGGAGAGCGTCTGCATACTCTTTCCCGAATGACTTTATTTTTTCAACGTTAATATCCATTGCTTTGCCGTTTTCATCCCAGTTTGAAATCATTTCCGGCATGACCTTGTTCATTCGCTCAATGACATTTGTTAATTCCGCTTTCGCCGTCTTAATGTCTTTGTCCGAACGGGTGTTGTCATCAATAATTGCTTTGAGTTCTAAATACTTTTCGCCCAGAGCATTGGCGTCTCTTTCGGCTTGCTTCGTTCCATCAACTACTGAATTTTGCACACCATTATAGGCACTCAAAGCGACTGTTGCCACACCAAGAGCTAAAGATATACCCGTTAAAATTGCACCTAATGGAGTAGCGATGAAGCCTCGTTGAGCTACTGTCGCTGCATCTGTAGCTGTTTTTAACCCCAGCATTGATCTAGCGGCGGTTGCAAGTCCACCGGCCATCGCCATGATCGATTGACCAGTGAGTAGTTTCATGCCTGTATTAAGTGTCATGATGCCAGCACCAAGCAGTAACGTTGCAGTTAACGCATTCCGGATTGGATCAGGAATTGAATTAAAACCATCGACCATCAGCTTCGTGGTATCCGTAAGATCTTTTAATACGACTAGCAATCCACTATCGCCAGCGGAAACTATTAATTGGTCCCACGTTGCTTTAAGTTGCAGAGACTTCTTTTCTAACGTTTCCATAGCTAATGCGTTCTCGCGCTGAGCCGATCCGAAGGAGTTTTCAGCTGTTTCAGCTATCTCTAGTACTTTACCGTAGTTGTTCATTAATGCAATGAATTTAGAAGCCTGGTCCCCGCGGGCAATCGCTTGCGTAATCTCATGACGTTGCGAATCCGCTAGCGTGTCCCAATTAACGGATATACGACTTAGAATTTCGCTGAACGGCATCATTTCGCCATTTGCTTGTTTAATAACGCCTACGTACTTTTCAAGTTTATCTATCGCAATATCACGACTGGAAAATGAAATAAAAGATTTAATCGCATTACCGGCATTGGTTCCGCTAAATCCCGCTTGATTGAGTACGGTTAGGTAACCGATTAAGTCATTAATTGGAACCTTAGCGTTTTTTGCAGCAGCTCCGACTCGGTTCATACCTTCAAGAATCTTTTTTGAAGTTGTCGGGTAATTATTAGATACCTCATTGATGCGATCTAATAATCTCGCTGAATCCTCAGCCGCCAAACCATAGTTGAGAACTGCACCCGTCATGAGTTCCTGTGCTTGAGCTGCGCTTTGGAAAGATTGTTCAACGTTTTTAGCCATTAAAGCAGTTGTGGCCAGAGATTCCGTTTCCCGCTCATTGAAACCGCTCTGTGCAATGAGTGTATACACGCTTGCAGCTTCTTTAAGGACATAACCGTATTCTTTGGCAGATTCAATCATCGAATCTTTTACAAATGCGACATCTGCCGTATCCCCCATAACCCTCTGAACATTTACAAGCTCATATTCAAAGACCTTCAGAACAGAGATCGCTTCATTCGCTGCTCTGATTGCGGCAGAATACATGGTTGCAGATAGCGCATATTGCGATGAACGATTTAATATCCCTTGGTTGTTGAGTCGGGCAAGCTGTTGAGCTTGAAGCACCTCTTGCCTCGCTATTTCCCGTCTGACTCGCTGCTCATATTGCAAAGAACGTTCACGATCAGCTGTGACTCGCTGCACATTAGTTCGCTCTTCAATTTCAAGCTGCCGGCGCATGCGGTGTTCCGCCTGCAGCACGCGCTCCCTTGTCGTATCATCCGTCCCCGTAGCTTTAGCAGTAGTTGCGTTGGACGATGTAACCCTATTTTGCAACACCTGCATACGTAGCTGGTGCTGCATCTCCTGTTGCAAAATGGCATCATTTCGCTTTTGGACGATAGCTTGCTGCGCCTTAAGCTTTTCTTCAACAATCTTGTTGGTTTGGTTGAGTCCTTGTGTCTTAGCTTTTAGCAGCTCAGCCTGAGCCTTTCGCTGATCCACCAGTGCATTAGACTCTGCCATTATTTTTTTTCGACGTTCATCTGCACTTAAAGCGACTTTATCAGCAGCTTTAGCCATGGTTGTGTAGCTTTTCTCTGTCTGAGCCAGCTCTGTGTTCAACGCCTTAAAAGATTCCGCATTCTTCCGTGCTCCACCGTCTATAACCTTAAACGCAGGCGTCATTTTGGTAATGTCTAAATTCAGCCGGGCTCCTACTACGTCTTTGTTCAGGGCTTCCACTTTATCACCGTCCTTTCTACGATTCTTTAACAAATAAAACAAGCACACCATGAGCATGATGTGCTTGTTTTATCCGGTAAGGAAAAGTTTCCTTACCGATTGAAGTAACCTAGGATCTCCGCGATCCCTGATTTAGATAATTTTTTAGGTTCTTCTATTTTCCCGCCATGCAGTTGAATTTGCTCTTTCAATTCCTCATTTAAATCGTCGAAGATAGCAGATATCTCGTACCAGTTATGGTCATACCACGGTTTAGAGAGCTTACGTCGAGATAATCGCCCATAAAGCTCTTGCATGGTCAATGGTTTGCTATCACCGGAAGTTTGCGGCTTATCCGGCCCCTTGCTGACCGAGGAGAAATCGCTCCACAGCGGATTCCATCAATTCCGGAATGCTGTCTTCGAATTCCTCCTTGTCAAAACCCTCAATACAGATGATATTGAGAATTTCTACCCATTTAGCTGTAGCGACTTCCTTTTCCTCCGGAGTTCCAATCGCCAGTGAGTACTTGATTTTGATTAATCCGTCATTATGTAGCTCATTGACTTCTTTGATTTGTTTGACCGTACCGACACGGATTGTCTTCTTAATGTCGGCAGAGAATTGCAATTCGGGACCTATGCCCATAATCAAATTCATTTGTTCCTGTTCCATGTCTTCCCCTCCTGGGAAGGGGCTGCAAGAGCCCCTGATATTTTACTAAGTAGCAATAATGTCGATGACTTTGCCGTCTGCTCGTCCCGCATCTAGGATCGCAAGATCGATGGAATTCGCGGTAGCGGACTTTCGCTGCTGGTCAATGGTAAACGTACCTAACATTTGCGCTTTATAAATTACAATAATGCAATCAAACCACTCATTCGTTTCATCATCTAGCGCTTTGCCATAGGCAACAAACTTGTATGGCTTGTTTCTCGATGTTGTCTTGAGCGAAGCCACAGAAGCCGTAGTGGAATTGTAATCATAAAAGACCCTGATATCCTGCCCGACCAGCGTTTCGTCACCAAGCGTTACTACACCCGCAGATGTAATACTATATTGTAGAGCTGTTGGTGCAGATGCAACACGAGTCAATTGCTCTCCGGAGTTTGCCAATCCTTTAGTGGCGACTACGATTCTGTCTGATTCCGCGACAAGTGAAGCACCCTTAGACAAAGTTAATGTCGACCCGGTTAATACGGTTAACTTTTCCACATGAGGAACAATCGTTGCCGCTGTAATTAATGTTGCTCCTGTTGCTGCTAGCAATTGATTATAATCCAACATTGCATTTTCGATTTGGATGCCAGACTCCGCATCTTGCTCCGTAAGGTGAAATGAATATTTACTGGTACCGCCATACACCCGTTGCTGCTTTGCATCGATGTTCATCGTCAGCTTATTCAAATGTTCAAAATACGCTGACGGATCTCCGCTAACGATATCAAACAGCGCTGCATTCGAAATGTCATCGACGACCCATTGTTTTGTAGACAGTGACATACATATATCCTCCTTTGAAAATAAAAAAGCCTAACCGTTAGTGATTTCGGCTAGACGTTTGTCGATCTCTTCAATTCGCTTGAAATCCTTCTTGGTTTCGTATCCCTCAATTGGATTAAAGGATTTCCAAATCCCAAGTTTCTTGGCTAGGTTAATTTTTTCGTTAATGAGCTTGTCCTCTTCCGATTCGGTTTTGTCCAAGTTAGTCATTAGATTCACCTCCTCACAAAATCAACATCGTAAATGGCTAAATATCCTTTAACGCCCGTGATGCCCGTTGTCAGATCGTCATCAAAGACTAGGTGGCATTTAAATGATTTAAACGATTCATGCGAAATGTATTTGTCATGCAGGAGTTCGAAGGCGCACTGCGCAATGTTTCGTGCATCGGCAGCTGTTGGTGCGTAAAAATCCAAACGAAACTTACCCTGGAATACAAGATGGTTCCGAATGCTGAATCGTCCCGGCACCACATACATCAAAATTTGCGGAACGTTTTTACTCGTAATTGCCTGATCAGGTTCCTTGCTTTTAATTAGCCGCAGGCTCGCATCCTTTGGCAGCGAGGTTGGCGTTAGACCGAAGAACGCCATAAACGCCTCATCCCTTTTAAGCACGCTGTACAGCCCATCTATAAGCGCTTGGCTCAAGTCTTCACCTCATCCTGAAATATCTATGATATGGGAAGTCCTCAATCACTCGCTGCAGACCATCCAATATTCGTTGTCGATTCGACTGCAAAGCGATTCGCAAAAAGAATGTCGGCGGCGTGGGAGCAAACTTCTTATCGATATCCCCACGCTGGGCCAACTCTTCAAGATCCACGCCAGCCATGCCACCCTCTGAATATTTGATTGTTCCATCAATGGATTTGTACCTACCCATTCCACGCCCAGCTACAGCTTTACTGGATCGAGAACGCAATTTGTTCCAAAGCTCTGAATTCATGTAACGGGATACACCTGGGTTATCGCTAGGCCCCGCCATAAGCGAACCCTTACCAAACTGCTCTAGCCATGCTTGCCAGTAATCAGCTGTAATCTCCATGCTGAACATGTTGGAAGCTAATACTTCTAGCTGCTGCCTTACATGATTCCTCACCTCGGGATAATGCCTAATGTTTCCTTTGGCTGTCTCAGTGACCAAATCAGCAAGCTTGATGATCTCTGACAGCAGAGCGTTCTTCAGGTCTCGTTCCGCAGTTGCCGAATCGTATCCTGTGTATCCATTGCTCATCTCGTATCCTCCGATACCTGCACATTTAATAGGCTCGGATACTTCAAGCTGTCAACCACATCAACTTGGTAAGGCTGTCCATCTATAATAATTCTGTCAGGTGAAGGTAATCCTTGTGGACGCTTCACATCGACAGAGGTTTGCAATATAACTAAATATTTAGTTGTAGGCAGCAATCCTTGATCCTGTTGCCTTAAATCAGCTGTGACGTATTGTACGAAGCAGACAACCCCTTCTTGCGCTGTGATGAAGTCCGGCGCGCCTACAGGGTTATCATTGGAATCAAATTCTTGATCGTATCTTTGAACCTCAATGATTGCGTTTGATTTAAGCAATGAACAATATTTGTCGCGCTCCACCGTCTGCCGCATGGTTAGGACCATAAAAGTTGCATCCGTCTCCACGAGATCACCAAGCTTAACGATAGAGGTTGGCGCAAACAAACCGTTGTAGACGTATTCTTTGCCCATTACAGTCGTTGCTTTGGTTTCACGGGATAATACGACACTTTCCGTTGTGCCGTTGATTAGGCAGGGAGTGTGGCGTTCCATGAACTCATAAAACATACAACTTCACCTCGACTTATACGAATCATCCAACCTTGTTGGTCCTGAAACGCCAAACACGGGAACGGATGCTTGAACTCCTTCGCCATCCTCTATCATTCCGATAAGCTCAAATGCCTCATCAATCAATTTAATAGAGGCTGCTTGCCAATCTACCAATTGGTTTTCGATTGCCCAATCAAAATCTTTCTTGGACTTTTTGATCCTCGCTGTCATGGAAGGGGCTAATGTAGCTGCAACCATGCAAATGGCTGCAGCATACAGATAGTTGGCATTATCATCCGTTAAGCTGGTGTAATTAGGTACGTTTTTAATTACCTTAGATTCTGCGATAGGTAAAACGGAAGGGGCATCGATGTCGGTATTGGATATAATCTCTTTACCAACACCTAGACGCCCTCTTATTTCATCATGATAGGTTTCGGTTGTAAGAATCCTATTCGGCACCTGAACCACCGCCAGCAGCTTCAATAGCCACTTTCAACTCGTCAATGCTCATTTTAGTGTAGCCGGATACTTTCAATTCCTTAGCAGTTGATCTCAACTCTCTCAAATCATTCTCTGCACGAAGAATATTAAGTTGCTCCATCAGTAGCGCTTCACGGCCTCTTGATTCATCCAATTCCACTTGAAGCGCAAGTTCGCGCTCTGTTGGATCGTTAACAAGTTCATCACTCTCGATAATCACCGCTAACAGTTCGCCGGAAGCCGCATTACGAATTTGTTTCTTAGCGATCTCAACAAGCCCAGCAGGGGCATCGCTAACGATGTCCCCTGCATTGTATTCACCAACAGCGTCTACTAAAACCTTTACTATTGTCATGGTTGGTCTCCTTTCTTAAGCTACAGTAGCAAAGATATGCCAAGTCACGTATTTAAGCTTCGGCAGCACAGTTGCTCCGTTAATAACTTGCCATTGATCAGGATCACCTTTGATCAACTTAGGTAGTGCGAACTTACCTGGATGACCGGTGAAAATATCTTCGTAATTATTCGGGCTAGTTACGAGATCCATCATCGTTCCGGTAACGCCTTGTCCTACGATGATCACAGCGTTGTCCGGAATAAAAGGATACACCATCCCTGACTCATCAATATAAACGCCGTCATATACCTCATATTTAAGCCCATTCAGGTTCTGATCAATGACAGTTGCCAGCGAATCCGCAGTTACGATGTTTTTACCATGCGTATTTTTCAATAGATCACGAATCTTCTCATTTTGCTTCAGGTACGTATCGACCTTTTTATTCACAATGATTTTAACCGCCCGTGCGCCACTGCCGCGGAAACGAAGAATCCAGTCATCCAAATCTTTAAGCGGGTCAGCCGTTGCTGTATTGCTCCAAAGAACGGAAGCGGTAGGCTTATTGTTAGTCGGCACGCCATAATTAATTGTAAATGCTGGTTTGGTTGCTGTAGCTGGAATAACAAGCGTTCCAGTTAGGGCTTGCCAACGCATCCACTCAAAACGCGTTTCAAGACGAGCGTTAAGATTGATCATCCGTTCGACCATGTATTCTTCTGCCCAAAGCTGATCCAGCTTCGTGCCAGGTTGGCGCAGGACTGCCATTTTCTCACGGTCAATGATCACTTTTTCCCGCCATTCCTGATTCGTGAAGCTCATTTCCTTAACGAGTGGAGGGGTGTGGATTGGAGAAGGATCATTTAATCCGGTTGGTGGCGTCATACCTGTATCGTCATACGTGATATCGTATTCGATAGTAAGTCCGCGTTCTGTTTTAAGGTCTACGCCACCCGTCAGTAGTTCCGCACCTCGGAATGAATTAATATCCGTACGGATATTTTGAACGACTTCCGTTAGAAACATTGGATCGAGTACATTAATTGCCATTATTGATTATCCCCCTTATGCGAAGTAGCATAGACGCAATGCTGTTTTAGCAGTTGCATCAATGCCCGTCAGTTTTGATTCTGTGAAAATGCCTGCAATCCACGCAGAAGCTCCGATATCTGAAACGGTTGTATCCCGATCATTATCCAAGATGCAAACAGCCACTTGGGAACCGTCAGTAGCTTCGGAATTATAAGGGATGAATTTCTTAGATGCTGTTATTTTCCCAAGCACCGTCCCTTTCTTTACAACACCATTACCTTGAGCTAGCAAAACGCCTCCGGGTATCTTGGCTTGAAGATCGGTTGATGCGAGCACCTCAGTGAATTCTTGCGTATAAATTGGGCCCGGTCCTGGGGCACCATTGTACGGAGTACGATTCATAATTATTTGTCCTCCTTAATCAGATTGGAATGACCTGAGCTTTTAAGAGCTGCCCGAGCATCTTCTCGTGCCAATGCTCTAAGTTCTTCAGGTGTCTTTTCGGCACCATCATTTTGCGAATTACCCGGCGCAGACCCACTCAACGCGCCTGCTGGCAAGTCGATCTTTGCTCCGTGTGTATGTTGACCGCCCCCACCCAATGCCAATAACGCTTGAGCTTCATAAGTAGCATTGATTTTTTCGATTTCGGATACAGGCAAATGAGATAATGCCGTTTTCATTGCTTCGACATTAAACGCTTCGCCTAACGCGCGAACGCCTGCACCGCACGCTAGCTCAGTTACTTTGACCTTGTAAGCTGCACCATCGGCTGCCTGAGCACTTAATGCGGTAATCTTGCTAATAATTTCAGAATCATCTCCTGCGCATAGCGCTACCTTGATTTGTCCGAGCAAACCACCTGTCGCTGCAAGAGCAGCTTTTTGTTCTTCTGTCACGGTTTCATCTCCTTCGGCCAATGTATTGGCCTGTTCTTTAGTATGATGTTGCTTGGATACAAAAGCAGACACGCCGCCTTTGTTACCGCAAAAATAAAAGACACGACCATCGCCATCAAGCGACTTCGCATCTAAGGAAAGTGGTTCATATTCAGTTTTAGTTTTCTGCTCAATTTCTCCATGCTGATTCGACGAGAGTGAACCGCGCGTGATTCCCGCCCCTTCATACCCTCCATCGAATACAATGGAGTTCTCCATGATATAACCGTCATCCGCTAATACGAGGCATTCTTTGCCCTCATATTGTTGACCACGCATATGAGAACAATTTGCGCTCCTGAAGTAATCTCCGCCACAAATACTGCAAGTGTGCTTCGTGGATACGAAGCCTGCTGAGGTGTCGAATATTGTACCGGAATCGATACCTATAGCTAATTGATCCGTCGAGATCCCATTTGCCTCTAAGCCTTTTGCCATATAATGATCACCATAAAGCTCCAGCTCTCCATTTTCCTCAACAATGCGGCTGTCGAAGGTTCTACCATAAGGAAAAGATAAGGCTTCCCATTTCTGCCATGGATGATCGACCAGCAAGGCAACTCCTTCTCTGACTTCATCAGCCATTTTGCGAAGGAAATTAGGTGTAATCTTCATTTTGTATTTATCGATCCGTTTGGTTCCAATGATTCTGGCCTGAAATACATGCACCTGTTCATCGGTTAATGGTACCAAAGCCATTTGATTAATCTTGACCAGTTGCTCTGCTGTCGGTTTTGCCATTTAGTTATTCACCTCCTCCCTCTGGATCAGGAACTGTATCTCGCTTATGCTTCAGTTTATCTGCCAGTTCAGCAGGAATCTTGGCGTCCAAACCAAGTGTCCAACGAACTTCCTCCGCAGCCTCTAGCGGTGTGATATAAAGCTCCTTCTCAGCCAAAACATAGTTACCAATCTTGGAACGCCTATCTCTTTCGACCTCATTTTCAGATCGCAAGTCAATAGGAGCATAATCAACTTCTACATTCGTTTGTGTTCCCCTTACCCTAGCGGACATAGAAAAAGCCCGCTGCCAGAAACGCTTGGTTACGCTCCGTGCGGACTCTACATTTTTAATGTATATTTGGGTATCAATAGAGCTGTATGTCTCTGTCGAGCCTTGATGCCGAGATAAGATGGTCAGTAACGTTTTAAGTGATGTAGCCATTTGCGTATCAATGATGTCGATTAGCTTCTTAATATCGATCATCGGGCCAGTGCTACCGCCTTTTAGATACTCCACCTTAATGCTGTCCCAATGTATGAAAGTATCGTCCGGTTTCAGAGAATTGAAATGGGCCATTACTTCGCCCATTCGTTCGCTTAAAAACTTCTGCTGAGCAGCTGGATCATTCTTTACAGATGGTGGTGCGTTCTTCAACATGATCTCTTCCATCATGGAAACGTCTAAGCGTGGATAGCCTTGGTTATGCACGACCGCTTTAAGATCCTGCAACACCTGAAGATGGAAGAACACTACTTGAAGCACCGGCAACATCGGTGTTCGACCATAGGGATCATCAACCATTGGATCGAACTCTTCATATATGAATGTCGGAGTGTCGATCTTCTTGTATTGCCCGAACCATTCTTCTCCCGATAGTCGCCTTGGATACTTAACATATTGCCAAGGTGTGAGGCGATCGGTGTCCGTCTCCCTTCTAAACCATATGAGGGCCGGATCAACAGGAACAATATCAATGACATCATTGCATCGTTCATTCAGCACGACTTCTCCAGCGCAAGCTCCACGAACCATAACCATCATCCGCTGAACGGTGTCCAGCTTATCCAAGGAACGTCCATGCTGATAACCAGGTGACGGCAGCGGTGTATTCAGCATGCTTTTGATATCATCCAGTACACGTTGTCCGCTTTTATCGTTATTGTTGTTGGACTTCTTCGCTGTAAACGTTAACGATGTGTCTCCCATCCTCAAGTACGTGTACAGGGCATAGGAAACGTCCGGATGAACGGATATAAGCAGCTCTAGCAATTCCTCAGCTGTATAGCTTTGAAGCTTGGTTAGATCGATGTTGTGCGCTTGTTGGTACTTCTTTGGTAACCAGTTGAAAATACCAGTGGGATTCGCACTCTTTGGAACGGTTGCCCTTCCTCCTCCCATCATCCGATTCTTAACAGATGCAGGGAGCACGCTCATTGCAATCGAATAGATTGCCTTCTGATACCATTTCAAGTCTTCGCCTCCTTTCTATATGGAACATTGTTATCGCTATCTCCGAATAGTCACACCACCAATGAAAGGTGTCATTACACGCTCTATCTGAGGCTCCACCATATACTCACCAAAGGCTAATACGAAAGCATCCGCTCTATCTGGCGACTTAAGCCCACGATTTTTCATATCATCCTTGCTTTCCAACATGATTTTACCTTTGGAAGTCATCCGCCATTTACGAGTGGAGAGCTGAGAGATCAATGTATCATCATCAGGAAGCTCAAATTCAGGTAGCTGTCCATTGATGAAATCTGTCATGTTTCCTTCAAGCTCGGTCCGAATCGTACCCCACATCTCTGAGCCTAAGTTTCCATAGTGCTCATCAAGCGTCTTGCCGTTGTTGTTAATCGGTACGATCTCCCAGAATAAACCTTCTTCTAGGACGATTTCGTTTAACCGATCCGTTACGCCGCCGCCGACACCGGTATCATCCACTCGAATAATAATTCTTTCGATGTTGGTATGCTCCAGCAAAAGATCCTTTGTTAATCGCACCACCCAGCCAGCGGTAACCATCGTATTCTCTTTATGATGATGCTTCTGACCGACTGTCTTCTTACCTATGCCAGCATAGATCGAGGTTTCGTCATCTCCGAAACGAGCAACGTCACAACCAATCGTTAATACGGTTCCGGTATGATTAACCTTAACTTCCTTTGCAGCAAATTCAGCAGCTTCTAATGTGATAAATGTTCCTGCTTCACCGCGGGGAAACTGACCTTCTACCCTGACGCGCCATACATCGCTATCCCTGCCGTACTTTCGTTCAAGCATGGCGATATTTTCTTTGCTGGTTCGTGGACTATCGAGACAAGACACTTGATGCGTTTTATATATGCCGCGGTCTCGGTTGTGTGAATCAAAAAAGAACCCACTCGTTTTAGTTGGGTTCCCACACATGAAAAGCTTATTGTTCTCTCCGGAGAGTGTACCGAATATCGCAGCCATAATGCGATCGTCAACACCGGATGCTTCATCCACAATAAACAACATATTGTCTTCGTGGAATCCTTGCATGTTCTCAGGCTTAGTCGCTGTTCGGGCTGTTGCGAACCATCGTTCTTCATTCTTTCGCATATAGACTTTTGTTTTCGTCCATTTAAGAATGCGTTTCAGAATTGGGCTCTTGGACTGCCATTTGCTGATTTCAGCCCATAGTACATCATTAAGCTGCTGTCGCGTTGGAGCTGTACATACAACACGAGGGAATGGAAAGCAACATAGGAACCATAGAGCAATAGTTGCCTCGACCGCTGTCTTACCTACGCCTTGACCTGATCTAACGGAAACGAGCGGATGATTAGCTATATCGCTTGAAACTTCTGCCTGCCACTGATCAGGTGTGAAGTTAAGAACCTCACGAAAAAAGGTATTAGGGCTCTTTTGATATACCGGTATCCGCTTCTTGAATGCTGCCATCCGCTTTGTTAGGCTCTCTAACTTACTCATTTTGCATTACCCCGTTTACCCAATCATCGATTAATTTGGAATCGTCATCGATGTCATCATCGTTGTTGGCCAGTTTCTCGACTTCTAGCTTCAGCTTCTGGATGCGCAATTTATGTTCTTCTTGTACGTCCTCAACTGGCATTGTACGAAGCATGTCTTCGTATTGCTTAATTGAACGCACGATGGTGTTAAATGCTGCTGATTGGGATGTCATAGCAACAGCTTGCTTGTCCCAAGGCTGTTGATACTCCCACTCTTGCTCAGTACCGAACATACCAGGTTTCTTTTTAACGAGAACCTTAGTGATGTCCTTCTTATCTTTGACATGCTGAATCGTTTGTGAGCGAATGAAATTAGTCCACTTGATTCGTATGCCTTCCCATAAAATATCAAGAGGAGATAAATCCGCGGTCATATCGTAAATCTGTAATGTTTCCTCATCCTGCGGTAGGAATTTACGGAATAGACCATGTTTAACGGCCTTATCATTTCCAACAGGACCGCCGCCTTTGTTACCAATTGCATTCTTATTGCCTTTAGGAGCACCGCGACCTTTGGGTTTGATTTCTTCCCACTTGTAATAACTTTTCCATTTACGAACAAGCGCTGCGCTGATTCCTAATTCTTCTGCAATTGCTGCTGGTTTCATGGTCTTTCCGCTATCAAACCACAATTTAAACGCTCGTTTTTGGTCTGGGCTTTGCTCTCTCGCCATTACTTCATCAACCCCACCTCCAAGTGAATTGAGTGGTTTTCCTATTTTCACCTTATCGCGCCCTAAATGATGAAAAGCGCTGTGCGTAATTCGTTGTTTCGACTACATGATAATTACCTCTTTTCTCCTAAAAACTGGTTCCTGAGTGAATCACAACTAACATTGTGTTGCACTCGCTAAAACATGGTTTTTCTAGCATTGTCAAGGCTTTTACTCGCTTTCTGAAAATGAGTGCAACAATGACCGTATTATGATGCACTCAAAATCATTTTAGGCGCGATATTGCATCGTCCATCATGTCTTGAGTCATACATATATAGTCTAGTGTGATCCTCATTTCACTGTGACCGAACATCTTCATTAGTAACGCTATGTTCTCGGGATCTTGCTTATATAATTGATAACCCCAAGTTTTTCTAAGGCTATGACATCCAATGTCTTTCAGTTTGAACTCTCGAGAAACATTGTTCAACATGCGATAAGCTGTGCTGCGATGAACAGGTTGCTTCTTTAAACGCGCCTTTGTTTTTACCTGGCGACTCGGGAATAAAAAATCATTGTCTTGCATCCCCTTAATATATGCATCTAATACTTCTCTGATTGATGGATGAATGATGAAGGTTTTATCATGAATGTTCTTCTTTTCGATAATTCTTACGTGAGTTCCCTTTACCATCCAGACGCGCAAAGATAATAAATCAGAAACGCGCAATCCGCTGTAGATGCCAATACAAAATAAAAGGAAGTCACGAATGCTCCGCAGCTTGAGGTACGCCTTAATCCCATCTATGACTTCTTGATCGCGGATGGGCTGTACTAGTTTCATCACCACCACCTCACTCTAAAATCCCAAACGTTTGGGATTATTAATCTAATGAATCAAGTTAAATATCAAAACAAAAATTCCTATCCATATGATGATGCTGAATAGCAGCCCCCACAACAATCCGCGAAAAAACTTCAATTCGTTCTACCATGTCGACGCTCTCTACGATTTCGCGGCGCTGGTGATGATTGATCGAAAATTCTTTTTAGTATTCGCTTCAGCCATTTCTTCATTTCTCACACACCTCGATCTGTGACATATTTGAACTGTATCTTGCCATTTACCCCAAATACAACCACGGCATTTAACCGGCTGAATGATTGGTGGTGGAGATCTTCTTTTCTTCATGTCCAGCTCCTCCTTCTTAGCGGGATTTTACTCATGCAAAAAGCCGCCCAGTTGGACGGCTCGAATTACTATTATCCGTTCTTCGATTAACCGGAATGATCCAGTTAATTGAACAAGGGACAATCGTCACCTTGTAAAGGGCATTTAACCCCACCTCACCACCACACGCTTGACGCTAAACGTCTAAGGTCATATGACCCACCGCATGGCCGAGTCCTGCAAATGATAAGGGATACAGCAGGAGTCTCCCGAGCTTTCGCTCTATTGACTCTACTGTATCCCTTATAAACGTTTTCCGTAGCGGCAGGATAACGGCAAAACACCGTCATTTTACCGTCATTATTTTGTAAGACTCAGCAACCGACTCAATGCCTTTACATAATTTCCTTTCAATAGTTCTATCGTCCATAGGGCCAGAAAAATGTTCGATTGTTACTGCATGCTTGTTGCCCTCAATGTAACGATACTCTATAATCTCACGAACCTCTGTGTCAATAATAAGATTAACTGCACTACGTAGATTAGCTAATCTGCTGATAAGTAAATTATATAAATTGAGTTGTTGGACGGTCAAAGTGTCAAGTCCGCGCCGTTTTAATTCAGCTGCCATTGATTCATATTTTTGGAAGTGGTTTAAATGTTTTTTAGCATCTCTAATATCAGTTACCGTCGCCCTTGGAAATAGATCCACCTGTTCAAAGTCTGCCATTGCCAGCATCCCCTCATCCCCTTTATGTTATAATGGAAGATGAGTGTTGTATAAAGACCTTCGGCGCCCGTTCCCCAACAGAGCCGGAGGCTTTTTTATCTTTGTAGCCTTAAACGTTCTATTTCTTCCAAAAGCTCACCAATAACCTTGTGGTTATCTTCGCATGCTGCAAGTAGAGTTAAAATAATGACTTCCGTGCTTGGTGCCATCGGTTTTGTATCAATATTATGTTGGATGATTTGCCTAGTTTTCTCCTGTAAAGAAGCTGATGCGATGTTTTTCATTTTTATTGAAAAAATCCGATCTAACTTTTCTGTAGCTGATGGAAGAGAGTCGAATAATTCCTTTGCACCCGGCAGCGTGCCTCTTGCGTATGCTCCTTGTTGTTCACTCATATGGTTACTGCCTCCTTTGTATAGTTGCGAACAATGTTGCCTTTCTTATCAAAGTACTTTGTCTCCCACCATGGGTGGCAGTTCTCTCCGTGCCATTTTCCATCAAAACATACAAGAAGGTTGAAACCATGGCTTCCGACGATAGTTCCCATGTCGCCAGCTACCTCGACTCGCATTCCCATACTAGCGAATTCAAGATTTCGATTGTTCTTCATATCTTCGAAAAGATCACTGTTACCAAATAGATCCGATGCTTTAAACCCTCCCACTTTGCGGCACTTGATGAATTTCAAGAACTGGAAGAAGGTCATATCGTAAGCGTCACTGAATTCCAAATAGCAAGTGTATTTGGCCGCACCAGCCGTTTTGCCCGATACCGTCTTGGAATAATCCGGATTGTTTCTAAAGAAATCAGGAAAGCTTATTTCATAGGTGTTCATTGATTCATACCTCCTTACTATTTTGAAAATCCGGCTCTCCTGGGATGATTAACGGTGTCCAATGTGTATGAAAGTTCGGCCAGTTCGAGTCCAGCGGCGATCCGCAATATGGCGGTTCTTGGATCGGGAATAACCACCATAATACATCACCTATATCTTCGTGCCATTCATCAATTGGATGTGGTGCCACTGCATCCTCAAATTGTTTGAGCCGAGTCACTGCGAAAGAATAATTATAAAACGCCTCATATTTGCTGAACTCTCCCGACTCACTCTTATGATTTTTAAGTGTTGCGAAAACTCCGGTTTGCACTTCATCCGTTAACCGCTCCATTTCGTTCCTCCTTGTCGTCTTACGTATTCACTATAAATTCACCCAAATTACAGCCCCTTGTGGGTGCTTGAACGGAATGGGTTTATCATAAAGTTGTGGCGAACTAAGTTCCCACACATAGCGCTTTTTGTATCTGTTTTCGTAATTTCCCGGTATGCAGTGGTGTTTGCCGCCTTGATTGTATGCCTCATCCGTAACTTGAAAACTTTTAATTAAAACCACTGTTCCGTAAATCATTCCACTTCCGCTTTTTATAAGGGCGATGGTTCCGCGGATCTTGGTGTTTGATCCTCTTATCTCCCAGACCTTCTCGCCTGCTAGTATTTTCTCGATCCATGGCGATTTGATAATCAAACCTTTCATATTGCGCCTCCCATACATCTCAATATTCACTGAATTACATTATCTCGATAAACGCTTTTTGAACGATTTCCCACACCCAGCACAGGAGCTCCTAACATATTTGTTTGTTGTTTTGCATTTCTTGCAAACCTTCAACTTGATAATGGATGCAGCTAATTCGATGTGATTTTTCTTGACCTTTACGGTAATTCCATGATCACTCATATTCACCACTCCATCTCACTCAGATATATCGATTACGAATCGATCCCTGCGAATATCTAAAGACTGAACAAACAATTTGTACACTTCATCACCAGCATTGCCTAGCCATCCCATCAAATTAAAGTAATGCTTGCTACCGGTGTATAGTTCTACAGTTGATTGGACCAACCCACGGTATGAACTGGATAGTTGTCCGACTATAGCTGATTCCGACCAATAGCCATTTTCATCATCATCATCTTGACCAATCCATTCTCCCCAATACCAGCCTATCGGCCCGCTGGATGTATTCCAGTTAATTCTATGAAAAATCTCGGGGTGAGAAACAATGTAGCAAGCTGCCGCATACTCTGGATTCTTGTGACAATTAAATTTTTCTAGCAGTTGAATGAAATTCACACCATGTTCTTTGGAAGAAAACCAAACATCACCCAGCGTCATACCATTCTTAGCCGGCATTCCAGACTTTTCTTTGACCGTTTTTTCAATATTTTTCATATCCAAATTTATTGAACCTCCCATATATTTCTGATATTCATCCAGATACTTAACAGCCCTTATTTGTTATGTCCTACAAAAAACTACCAAAGCTTTTACTAATAACATCATCTTGCCCTTTTTCTTCGTCACGGAATATTTGTACGCTAGGAGCCTCTATGATCGACATACTTGATTTCGCCTGTGCAGATAATAAACCCTCTCTCCCCTGAACTCTATCCAAATGAATGAGTTGCTTTACATATCGACTAAAGTTTTTCCGCTTCATGGCATGTTCTAAGTCTGCACTTTCATCAGGATCATCCATGTTAAAACCGATGCTTTTCCGAATCGTATTATCCTCTTTGCTCACCATAGACCCCCTTGGCTATTGCAAAAAAGGCTGCAGCACTTCCGAATGTTGGAGAAACACGAACGTCATTAATCACCGGCTCATAAGGAACTGCTTGAACATAATGACTTTGCAGAGCCTCTGCTAACTTATCGGCCACGCCACCAATTACCCGGACGGGATTATCCTTTGACCATTTTGATTGCGTTTTTGATATAAGCAGCCTTGCCATCGCCGAAATATCTGCTTGCTTGACCGTATCCATCCCGAATAGTTCTGTGTCCGAATCCCTGTCTATCTTCCGAACAAACTCACCGTCGAAATAACATGTCGCCCAATTTAATGTGCCGCCTCCCAGATCCACTATGTGAAAGTGACCAGGAGTTGGTTCAAGCATTCCAACAGAAGCGCATTCTGCTCCTACTTCGACCCGATTGATTTTAAATGTCTTGGTCTCGCCATTTACTGTCATCGTATGTTCGCCAATGAGCATGTTCTTGATGGCTGTTTTTTCTATATCCGTGTGTTTGCTTATCGGTTGCCCTACAACGATAGCGTTATCCACATCTTTTGAATATTGATGAACTGCAAGCAGCACACGAAGCTTGGCATCCTCATTTGCTTTGGTATCTCCTTTAATGCTACCTGAGAACTCGCTTTCGAAACGTGCAAGTGTTCCAGCAAAACCCTTGCGACCGTTGTATTCGAAATCCATATCATCAGCCCCATAAACCGTAATGAGGTTACGTTCGCGCCATTCCCCGATATCTGAAGTGAAAGAAAAAGCACCATTCTTATTCACTACTTTTACACTGTGGTTTCCTGCATCAATTCCAAATATCATGTTTTCATTCTCCTTTTTAATAACTGGTTAATAATTTGATGGTGGTTTAGTCTTGAATGCTCTTTTTTTATTAAAGGGTTATTAAAACAAAGAAGAATTAAGCTCCCTTATACATGTCAGGAACAGAATTACCTGATTTTTCTTTAGATGGCTGATTCGAATGATGACCACGGTCAATACCAATAAATTTATTGAACTGCTTATGAAATACGAGTTCTACTGTTCCGACAGGACCGTTCCTCTGCTTGGCAATAATAATTTCAATAATATTTTTCTTTTCTGATTCTTTATCGTAGTAATCATCCCGGTACAAGAAAGCCACTATGTCCGCATCCTGCTCAATTGCACCCGACTCACGAAGGTCTGACATCATAGGGCGTTTATCCTGGCGCTGTTCAACACCACGACTGAGCTGGGAAAGAGCGATGACAGGAACGTTCAATTCACGAGCGAGCTGCTTGAGCGTTCGCGAAATATCAGAGACCTCTTGCTGCCGGTTCTCTCCTGACTTGCCTCGGCCAGAAATGAGCTGAAGGTAATCAATCACGATCATGTCCAATCCTTCACTCTTGTGCAGCCGTCTGCACTTACTTGCAATCTCCCGCACCGTTAGTGCTGGGCTATCGTCAATATAAATTTTAGATTCGGATATGGAGCTAACGGCCATGGTCAAGTTTTCCCAATCACCATTCGCCATGTAGCCAGTACGAAGCTTAGTTGCATCAATATTGCCCTCTGCACTTGTCATCCGTTGTACAAGCTGTTCTGCTGACATCTCTAAGCTAATCAGTGCAACAGTTTTCTTCGCTCTTATACCCGCAGCTTGAGCGATATTTAGGGCGAATGCCGTTTTACCTACTGACGGGCGAGCTGCAACGATTATCAAATCACTATCTTGAAAGCCACTTGTCAGCTTGTCCAAATCGTCGTATCCAGACGGTATGCCTGTCACATCATCACTGAAATTCGCAAATCTATCTTCTACATTTTCAAACACCTTCAGCGCTACCTCACTACTCGTTTTGAAATCCCTAGTTTTAATGGACTGATCGGCAATTTCAGCGGTTGTAGATTGAATGTCGGCAATCAAATTACGCGGATCGTCAGCCTCCCAAGCCTCTTTTGCCATCCGCTGCGTAAGGGTGATCATTTCTCGCAGCAAATATTTATCATGAACAAGATCCACATAATATCCAATTCGCGTTGCTGTCGGAACAGAACCACTCATCCTCGACAAGTAACTTACCCCGCCAACCTGATCGAGGAGCTTGTCATCCTGCAGTTTGACTGTAAGTGATACTACATCAACTGGCTTGGCTTGATCTGCAAGCTCTCGCATCTTCTCGTAAATCGTTTGATGCTGGCCTATAAAAAAATGATTAGGCTCCAATCGCTCTGTGCCATCAAGCTGTTGGCTTAAAAGTATCGCTCCAAGAACCGCATGTTCTGCCTCGATGCTGTGCGGCATTACTCTATTTTCCAAGTAATTCACGCACCTTTCTTCGTTGCTCTTCGGTTGGTGGAACAGCCTTGTTACGCATTAATTCCCATTGCTCGAGCGTCATCATACCGGAGGCTTGCATATGCTCGTGATATCGATCCGCGTCTGTCCTTGTGTCCAACGGTCTTGCTAATGCTCCTGGATGCGGTGGATATTTATTATCTGGATTTAATACATATCTCCGAAGATTCACTTTTACCGTTTCATCAGGAATATCTGCCAAAAAATCTGACCATTCTTCAACCAATTCCCTCAGAGAATTGATTTCATCAGGAATATGGAACATAGCATATGCCCGTTTGATCCGTTTGAAGATTTCGGAAATCTCCGCCTTATTCATATGCTTTCCTCCATCGCGATTTGATCCAATAAATCAAATGATTGCTGCTGCTTTGTACGTTTTTGCGATGCAAGGGAAACTACAGGAACTGGCACCTCGCTAGTTATGGATTCTTGGTATACCGTAATCGTCTGAGAATTGTGCCAAGCCTCGTTAATGCCATCCACAAAATATAAAAAGCTGGTTGGAAGTTTGAAATTCTTACCTTCACGCGTTCGCTTATCCTCAAGTAGGAGCTCCATAGTTCGGATGGTAAAAGGGATCGGCATCCCTCCGGCGACCATCTTACCCATGGCTTCACGTTCACGCGGTCTTACATGCAAATCCAATCGGTTGTGCAATTTGCAATAAGCATTCAGAATCGCTATCATGCCATTCATAATTTCCGATTGGCTTAAATTAACAATGGGAATAGTAGTAATAGTATCTTTAAGATCTCTTAATACAGTGTCCACAGAGTTGTCCATATTTTGGACAGGTTTTTTCATTTCTTTCGAAAAGTGGTCCATTTCTTGGACAACTTGACCATTGTTGTCGCTTGAGTTGTCCATTTTATGGACAACTTTCTTGCTAAAGTTTACGTTTATCACGTAATCGCCTTTCGATTTCCCACGAGGCGGTGCAGAATAATGAATGATGTTTTCATCAGCAAGCATCTCGCGATATGTATTAATAGTCTCGCGACTCTTGATGCCCGTTTGATAATGTAACTCGGTGTTAGTCATAGTAAAGGATGGAAGCCATCCGAGCTTTCTTGACTTACGCCATATCGCTAAGATAATGGCCGTCCCGTTAGGCCCGAACGTCTCAGGACCACCTATATCTTCATATTGATCCATCAAGCTATCCAGGGACGGTTCAGTCAGTGTGGGTTGCATACACGCCCCTCCCATTCGGTATTTTCAATCGTTTAAAATAATGCCTTTAGCTTGTCCGCAACGATCTTAGCTGCTTCTTTAAGCTTCACTTGTTCCTCTGGCTCTTTAATGTCCGCAATTGCTTTGACCAACACATCACCTTGAGAAATGATCTGTTGAAGCTGCAGTTTGGCTTTTAGGAAAGCTTCATTATTACTTCTATCGAGCTGCTGATTCAGCTTAGCAAGCTGTTCATTCAATCCTTTTTCCTTTTCAACTGCCTGCTTCTCCAGTTCCAGACGTTGCTCTGCAAGACGAGCTGTGACAGTCTGTTCAAGCTCTGCCTCTTTCTGCTTCATCGCTGATCCTAACTCTTCTATCTTCTTTTTCGAGTCGCTAGCGGCCTTCTCAGCCTTTCGAAGCTCTGTTTTAATCTTTGCTGTCTCTTTTACATCACCGCCAGCATTCTGTGCTTTCTCTACTTCCTGTTCAAGCTCGCGAACTCTGTCCTCTTGAGCCTGGCGGAGGTTAGTTTCAAGCTGATATTGTTCATACAATGCGTCGCGTTCGCTTTTCTCTTGAGCTGAGAGTTTATCAAATTGTTCTTTTTGCCCTTTAGCCCACTTATCATATTGCTCTTTTTGCTGAGCTAGCTTCCTTTCGAGCTCTTGCTTTTCTTTAATGGCTGCTTGCAACTCACGAGTAGACATTTCAGCAGCGTTGTTCTCTTCCACGAAGGTTTCCCGATCCTCGGCTGGTAGACTGAGCAAGGCGACCGCTTGGCTATAAGACAAATTCGAAAGTGCAGGAGTACTTTGATAGTCAGTAGCTATCTTCATGAAATTGCCTGCTGTAGATTGGCTATAATTGACGTTGGTCTTAAGCCACTCGCCCCATTCGCCATGCGCTACAAGAGTTTTTGCTTCGTGTAGACGATGGCCAATATCAATGGCGGACTGAAGAACAACCTTCCGCGCCTGGTCATCAATGCTTCTGATCTCGGCCGCGATAACCTCAACGGATCGAGTACTTAAGCTGGTATCAACTACCGGTGCTGGTATAATCGCTACATCCTGCTTTGCTATTGCTTCACTCATACTGCTGCCTCCTGAAGTTCCGGCATACTACCGGAAACAATTGTTTTGTTCTTTTTCTTTTGCTTAAGCTTTATATTTTCAAACTGCTCTACGAAAGCTTTAACATCCTCAGTCATACTGCAGTTACTTTTACCTCTGCATTGCACAATCTTCCCGTTTAATATTTCCATTGTGAAAAATGGCTTTTCCGGCTCCGAAACATACCGGATAACCAAGATGTCACATTTTCCTTTTGCATATCTATCAGCGTATGAACCTACACAATGTCGTAACTGTTTTCCTTCATTAATAAGTTCTTTAGTGTCAGCCGCCGCTCTAATAATGAATCCATCTTGTTCAAATGTATATTTTGATCTCCGCTTTAAACTGAGCTGGATGAGATGATTAAGCTCCTCGCTCTCCTTGTACTTCACTTGTTGAGTCGTATTCAGATGCGCCACATGTAAATTTTTTGGAAACAGAATGGCATCATCTTGCAAGTTCAAGCCCAATTTATCGCAATCAGCAAGATAATCCCTCAAAGTAACCAAAACCGAATACGCTCCAACTCCCCGTTTCGCTTTCTTTTCAACAGCGAGTTGCTTCATCACAAAATTAACTGATCGACGAAGCGTTGCATGCTTCAGCATCTTTTGAAACAATGACCAGCAATTCTCTAACTTGCCTGCAATATTATCTAATTCGTGCAGTTGGTAGCCTGAGCGTTCCTTAATTGAAATTTGAAACAATCTCAGTGTAAGAGGATTGTTGATATTTTTGAGATTGGAAACAAATTCCTTAACTCTCTGCTTTTCGAGCTTCAATACCTTATCAATCGTTTTACCGCTCCAATTAATTGCTCCATATGTTTTTAGTCCATGGAGCTTAGCCGAAACAAAATACTTCATATTCAATTTTGTTAGATATTCAATGCATGGATACCGACTGAATAAATCAAAAATCTTAACGTTGTCCGCCTCATGATAGTCTTCCCAAGTGCTGAACTGGAATGGTGTTCCTGCTGCAGCCTCTATAATCCATTCTTTAGGGCAAGTCGACCTATAGCCGCCAGTGTAGGCGTATGAATATTCAGACTTGATGGACTCTCGCTTTCTCCACTCCTTTGATCCCCAATTTGGTTCGTACATGACAGATTCGCCCATTTTAAATAAGTACATCGCGGATGGAGAATAAAGTGTTTCAACTTTCATATAATCGCCGCGGTAGTCGCGTGCCACACTCATGCTTCTAGCAACCATAGCTTGCGAGTCAACAACTGATTTCTCGTAAAAGACGATATGGGCACGATCAATAAGATAACTTCTACCTAATCCGCTTTTTTTGACAATACAAGTAGAACCGCATTGCCTGCACTCTACTTTCTCATTTTGCTTCAGCCCTTTGGTACGGTATTTTTGTTCGCAATGAGTACAATAACCATACTGGAGCTTGTTCTCGCGTGTGGTGAACAGGTAACGGCTATTCAGAAAGATTACATCGCGGACATAATCTCTTACCTTTTGACTGATGTCCGGTGGAAAATGTGCTAGAAACGCTTCCCGTTCCTGCTTCTCTTTCTTCTGATTAACAAGCGTCATGTGTACTATCCCCCTTACAGAAGATCATCAATCGATACTGCAAAACTGGCTGGTGCAGCCGGAGCTATTGGCAGGTCAGGAATGGTCACTCCGAAATATTTCAAAACAATATTGAACCCATCCTCATCAGACATCACAGCGCGGCCTTTATAAGCTTCCTTTTGTGCGACCTTAGCCATCTCCGCTAAGCTGCCGTCAATAGTCTTACCTTTAGTCAAAATGAGAGCCGCTTGATCTGGATTCTCGCGAACATGATTGATCAAAAAACCTCCGATAACCGGCACATACTTATTTTTCTTATCAGCTGCTCCTATCTCGGCGCTCAGCTTCTGTAATGCTTGCTGTAACATTTCTTACCCTCCTGATTAATCAGGGGCCGAAGCCCCTGATACAGATTAATGAAAATATTAACCTACAATAACAACCTCGCCTGCTTCAATGCGTTTCTTCAGTAGACCAGCGAAATACTCTTTAATTGCAGATATAGCAACAACCTTCCAAACGCCTCCGTCAGCTTCGAACAATGCCGCTGTAGGCCCTTTCTGCATTCTAAGTACAAAGGATGATAGAGGCTGTTCGATCTCTACAAAGGTCCTGAAAGGCTTAAGATGAACGGGATTAGGTACTACGACAGGCTCAACCGTCGCAACACCCGTTTTAGCCGTAACGGATTGACTAATGCCGTTATCACCAACAGATACAACTTCCTCGTCTTTAACATTGCCTACCAGTTTCAGCACAATTTCACGATCGTTTGGCAGCCCATCTTCAAACGAGTTAGGAACAAAGCAGCTTTGAAGCAGAATATTAAATGACTCAATATCGAGATATTTATTAAATTCGATTCGCGGAAGCAAGGCAGACGCTTTAACAAGTGTGCTCCTGTTTGAATCGCCATTTAATCCAGTTAAGACGTGAACCTCAGTTGGCGAAATAACGTGAATGATGACAGGCAGTTGTTTGTCAAAGTCCGACTCTAAATACTCCACAATGCCGCTCAAATTATGAACGTCAATATTGCTAATTGTGGCTGCCGAGATACGGCTCAGCTCAGCAGTCGTATAGGTCCTGCCAGCGATAAATGCTGTCTGGATAGGAGCTGTATGCTTGGAAAGACTTAATATTTTATCAATTGCTTCTTTAATCATGGTATGGTGAACCTCCATTTAATTGAATTTCATTACCTGTAAGGCGACATATTAACGACCTTTTTGTCTGGCTGCTCTCCAGCGCCATCTACAACCGTACCTGAATTGTTAAACATCATTTGATTACGATCATGGGTTACGAGCTCGGCAACCACACCGTCACCCTCTTGGTCATAATCAAAAACAAATCTTGACGGAACGCCTTCTCTCCCCGCAAGCGATGCATTGACCTGAGTATCGACGGCAGCTGACTGCCTGTCCTTGTCAGGCTTGATCGTGATGCTGATCGTCAGCTTACGAGCAGCGGTTGCGCTAGTGTTCGGATCGAGCACGTTATCAGCGATACGGCGTAGTTCACGTTCAATTTGCTCTGCAACCGCACCGCCAGCGAGTGAATTAACACTAATCTTCATGGATTTCACCTCCCTTCATTAAAGAAATTAGAAGACTATGCATGAATGACTCTTGTTTTTTCTGAGATGCGGTGAACAATATGCAATCGATTTGGCTCAACCTTAAAAACAAGCCAATTTGCAGGAGTAAGCTTTACACTTGAGATTGCATTTTTCTGCTTACGAGTAGGGACTTTCCCGTTTTTCAATCCTTCCACCCCCCTCCATACTTCTTAGGACGTGGAAATACTTCTACAACTTTTGATGCAGGCAAAGGGATAGAAACATTATCTGATTCGCGGTTAAACCACATGAATGGTCTAGCTTGTCCCCATACTTCGGTCACAATGCCAACATCCCCGTTCGCTAGACGAACTTTGTCATCCTTTAGCACAATCATTTGCTGTCCCTCCCTTATGCTTGCTCTGCATCGTCAGAGGTCCCCAGCTGACGCTTGAGACACCTGACGATAAAGGCAATCGCCTCTATCGCCTTACAAGCGCTATTACAGCGCGACAACTTTATCAATCACGTGACTAAAATACGGATGTGTACAATAAGGGCAGCTCGGTTCTTCCGTCAGATTTGGATCGATTGCATACAGCCCTTCACATTTCTGATTGTCACAAAGATAAAAAGAAAATAGTTTTTCCATTATGTAATCCCCCGTTGCCGATTATGTCGAACCGTGTTATGATTTAAACAACTAATAGTTTTACATGCATCACTTACTGTCCAATTGGCGTTGGGCAGTTTTTCTTTTGTCTCTTTCACAATTTTCAATTCGTACATACTGAAAAATGATGTGACCATTACACCGATAAACAACAGAGCTCCTATTGCTTCCCACCACCAGGTATTAATCAAATAACTACCTCCTATTAAATCTTTTGACCTGCAAACTAATTACCGTTTAGTTTCCACTTTCACCAAAACCCTTCAATCTAGGATTCGATTTCTTCATAACGTTCTTTAATTTTTGCTACTTCTTCAGTTGTCACATCTTCATAAGCGACCGGTTTCTGTAAGTAGTACGGAATTCCTAATTCAGCAGCTAGTTCATCTTTTACAAACAAACAGCTAATTGATTCTCCATCCATCCTCGATCCCGCAGTAACAGTTTTAAATGAATATCTTTTTGACACTAATTTCCCTCCTATTAAGCTGCTCCTGATATTTGCAACACAGTTTGTAAAATAGACGCTGGATCTACTCCGTATAAAAACGCGATTCCTGCTTCCATTTGATTCGTTATCTTTGTCCAATCCCTAAAAGTTGCTACATCTACCGGATTTTGATCTTTCTCAAGCTTACTTATGCTTGATTGCGTTCTGTTCATAAGCCTCGCTAGCTTCACTTGGCTGATACCCGCTTTTTTCCTACAATGCTTTAATAAAGTACCGGCAGTCATACCACTCACACCCCCTTCCGTCAATTCCTATTAGGAATATATTCCTAATTGGAATCTCATTGAGGATAAATCACTTTATAATTCAGATATACCGTTTCACCGCGATGCCTTGCTAATGTTCCCCTCATCTTGCCCGACATCAGTGTTCCCGGTGTCGGGCATTTTTTTAAAACTAGACAACAGCTTCTTGCACCAAAGCATCAGACTCTTTGTCAGTCATCCACTGATTTAGAGTTGCAATACGGAAGAATATCCGACCGCGAATCCTAACAGCCGGAATTTGTTTCAATCGAACCATATCGTAGATCAACCATTGTGATACTCCGAGATAATCAGCGGTGTCTTGCACATTTAAAGTTTGACGTTTCACAATAAATCAACCTTTCTATGTGATTTCTAAATTCTCTGCAAATGTTTTGAATTGATTAGCAACCAGCTTCAATTCAATAGACGAGCAGTTATAACGCATAATTGCATGTGACCAAATATCATTTACTAATCTGTTAAGTTCAGCAGCCCTACCTGCACTGATTGGAAGATGAGTATCAGAGCTAGCAGCGACTTCATCAATAAAATCATTGTTATTATCAGGCAATTAATTTTCCCCCTAGATAAGACACACTCTTAAGCGCCTTTTATTTTTCGCTCTAAAATGTTCGCATTTCGAACATCACTTTCAAAAAAAATGCTATCTGTACTTATGCCAAGTTTCTTCGATATCAACTGAGCCACTTTTAATGACGGATCATGTTCACCGCGCTCTATGTTGGCAAGAAACGCTCTTGAAATACCGACAGATTCAGAAAGTTCATTCTGTGTAAGTTTTTTCTTCTTTCGAGCAGCGATTAATTCCTCTCTTCTAGCATGCATTTTATTTCACCACCTTCTGTATTATGTTCGTTTATCGAACGCTGTAACTCTATTATATGTTCGTTGTACGAGCATGTCAACACAAATGTTCGTTTTAAGAACGTTTATTTTACGAACATTTTCTATTATTATAAAGTTAGGTGGTGATAGTATTGATTTTTCAGGAGAGATTAAAGAAACTTAGGAATGCAAAAGGTATTACCCAAGAGCAATTAGCTACTGCGCTGGATATACCGTCGGCTTCAATCCGACGATTAGAAACCGTTAATTCCCTCCCACGAAGGGAACGTCTCGATAAAATTGCAGATTATTTTAACGTTAGTATCGACTACCTTACAGGTCGCACAGACATCCAAGAGGTAACTCCTAATTCAGTTCCTCAATCAGATACATCTAAACCCATGCCTGAACAAGACTACCATTTTTTTGATACAGAAGGCGTTCAATTCATTGCGCGCTCTAAGAAAAACCTTTCTCCACAGGCCTATCAAAAGATGCAAGAGCTCGCAAAAAAGGCCAAAGAACTTTTTGAGGATGACGACGAGGATTGAATGAGGAAGCTGCAGTACGCGTTGCGCTTCGTCCGAACTTCACGCGAGCAAATAAGATAGCGGACGAAGCACTACGTAATACGGGGTACCCCAAAGCCCCTATTCCTCTTATTCATTTAGTTGAATCTAATGGTTGGAAGGTTCAACATGAGGAATTGCATGGAGCTGACGGATATACAGCTAAAGTTGAACGAAGAAACTCCTTTAAATACGTGATTTATATCGCGACAGATATGGATAGTCAAAAATACTCACAGGCTATAATTCAATTCCGGCAGCGATTCACCCTCGCTCATGAAATTGGCCACATATTACTACACAGTCATATCGATTGGCATAATGTCAGTGAAGAACTGGATGAAATTTTGGAAGTTGAAGCGAATTGGTTTGCCTCTAGATTGTTGATGCCAGATTACATATTTATTCATATTAGTGATATGGATCCTAATCAATTGTCTGAGAAATGCCAAGTGAATTACTCAGCAGCCCAAAAACGAATTGGTTATTTAAATACAAAGATATCCAACCACTTAATACGCGAAGCGTCTAAGTGGGTTAACCTGGAGGACGTTCCACCCGAACCTATCAAACAAACAGCTATGAGTGATGAAGAATATACAGAATTAGAAGATTTTATTTCCGGCCTAGTATTTAAAGAAGTTGCTATTACATATGAAGATGATGAAATTAATTGTTTTGTTTGCGGACACACCTATTTAACAACACTGATCGACACTGTACCTCTGAGGTGTGTGCATTGCGGAGCAGATAACCTTGACCTTGGGTAACGGTCTTTTTTTATACCTACCTACGGAAAATATTTCTTAATTTTCTAATATCTAACGACATAATTCGACATTTTTTGTCGCGATTATTACACAAGGAGGAAATCGACTTGGCTAATATGCGAAAACGAGGTCAAAACTCATGGACGTTTACAGTCGACGTTGGAACTGACGCACAAGGAAAAAAGGAACGTGAGTTTAAAACGCTTAAAGTCACAGATCCAACCCTGCTACGTGCTCCCAAGCGACTACAAGAGTATTTGGAAACAGAACTAACCAAATTCAAGTTGGAAGCACTTGCTGGGCAACATAAGAAACACGGTAAAATGCTCTTTTCAAAGTTTCTCGAAGAGTATTGGGAAGTTAACTTCGTGAATATTGATTTAGAAGAAAAGACGCAGGCGAGTTATTTATTTCACAGAAAAAAAAGAATAGAACCATACTTCGGACATATGTACATGGATCAAATCGAGACGACTCACATACTTAAATTTATGCAATTATTAAGGCATCCAAATGCTAGAGCGGACGGTACAGGTCCTTTGAAATCCGCTACGCTCGTATATAACTACAGAGTGCTTAAGAGCATATTCTCAAAAGCAATGGAATGGAAAATCATCAAAGAAAACCCTATGACCGGTATTAAGAAGCCAAAGGAAGATGATGTTAAACAAATGGAGGTTTATGATGAGAAAGAAATCAAACTGTTGTTTGAAGCCCTTGATTATGAATCACTCCAATTAAGAACAGCCATCACATTAGCGATAACAACCGGCATACGCAGAGGTGAAATGGCAGCTCTTGAATGGACAAAAATAGATTTCGAACGAGGCCACCTGTATATCACTCAATCAATACCAAAAATGAAAGACGGACAACCTATTTTAAAACCACCTAAAAACGGTAAGCCTCGGAGGATAGTGTTATCTGAAACAGAACTCGCTGAACTACGCTTACTAAAAGCTGAACGGGATGCAGAGCTAACCGATCTCCCAGATCAGTGGGGAGATGGTAAATATTCGTTCGTGTTCTGCCACCCCGACGGAATGCCTTATGACCCGCAATGGTTTACTAAAAAATGGATCGACTTTCATCGTCGCCATCAATTAAAAGCTATCCGATTTCATGATTTAAGACATACATCGATTTCATGGATGATATACAAACAAGTTCACTCCGAAGTGATAGCAAAAAGAGCTGGTCATTCAAACATTAAAATGCTAGAGATTTATGGCCACATTTTTGAATCTGTCGAACAAGCTGCAGCATCGGTTTTTAATGATATTAAAAAGGGATAGAACGACAGTTGTCGTTCGTTTGTCGTTCCAATTTTCAATAATTGACCATAAATCGCTAATCTGAGCTTGTTCAAGTGCCCAATAAGTCTAGGAATTACGTGATATTCATATATCATCCTAAACAATAACCTCTCCTCTCCCATGAATAGGAGCCCTAGTGATAGGGCTCCGATTTGTTGTTTAAAAGCCTTATATTTATAAGGATTTTAAGCAATTCTTTATATGCAATCATTTTTTGCTTGTCCACCAAATTCCCACCAAATAAAAAAACACACCAATTCAGATGCTCTAATTGAATCATTACAGTATTCTTTTGCTACAATTATCGCAAAGAACTCTCTAGTGTCATTCCAGGTTTTTCTCCTTTTGTACCGTGGATCGTAACTAATTTAGAAATTACCTTGTTTTAGTTAACGCAGATTGTCATCGACTATGCTAGTTGCTACACAAAATACTATAGAATATTTTTTAAATAGTAATTATAATTGTCGAACAATAATTTACTATTACGGGGAGAACATTATGAAAAAAGTTCGTGTAGTTGGAGCCGTTATTATAAACTCAGAAAAAAAGGTTCTTTGTGCTCAACGTTCAGAAAATATGTCTCAACCATTATTATGGGAATTCCCAGGTGGAAAGATCGAAAAAACTGAAACTGCATCGGAAGCACTTATTCGTGAAATCAAAGAAGAGCTAGACTGCGATATACAAGTTGGTGAGCTTTTAACAGACATCATGCATGAATATACAAATATCATTGTGAATCTAATTACGTACAGAGCAAAAATTATTTCTGGACAGCCTGTAGCAAAAGAACATGCGGATTTAATTTGGCTGTCAATAAATGAACTCCCTATGTTGAACTGGGCACCAGCAGACATCCCTACTCTAAATATCCTAATTAATGAGTGATAAAAATAGTTTAGTGTTAACTACACATACATATGGCATTTATAAATTCCTTCGATAAAGTACAGGCATAATAAAAACAATTTACCACTTAGATTTAATCCTAAATGATAGTAAATCAGAGTCGCAATACGGTTATTGGCTCGTCGTGGCAGATTTCTCCGTTCTCACGGAAGCCAAAGCTTTCGTATAGCTTTTTTGCGACGATGTTATCGGCTTCATAACAAGTCCAACAATAAAGCGCAGGTCCGGCCGGAAAGGTACGGATATATTCCAAGATTTTTTCCATAGCTTCACGACCGTAGCCCTTGTTCTGGTGGTGCTTGTCAATCATTAATCGTAAAATGCAATAGCTGTTGTCTGCGATTGATGGGAGGTCGTATCCAGTGATTCCGTAAGTTAACATAATAAAACCGACTGGCAGCTCATCCGCATAAATAGCAAATGGGAATGGATGGCCCCCGTTGGTTGCAAGGACATAACAAGAAGCCACACTGGACAGATTGGATGCTACGAAGCGACGTTGTTCTTCAGAAACTTCCAGGTTAAATATGGCACGCCGGTTTTCCAGCGTGATTTTCCTGAGCGTAATCATGTAGGTTTCTCCTCCCTTCAATTACTCATCGTTGTTATCTTTAGCTGTTCCGTTTCTCTTATCATTTTGCGCTGCTGCCTCTTAATTACCATACAATTTATACTAAAAAAGTAATAGACTTATGTTGGAAATTTTTATAGACTATTATGTATCCATGGCATTTTTAAGGAGCTTAACCAGCACATCATTGTGCTGGTTTTTTTGTGTCAAACTGTCCGCTAGCTTAACGCCCCGCATATCATAACTCATCCCTATTAATCGGATTATTATCAACTGAAGCATTTAAAAACTGAAATTAGAGATCTTATCAAGCCAACCAACTTTCGAACCAATTCCTTTTACAGTACTCACTCTTTAATAAACAACCGCGATAAAGTTCCCTCCTGCGTTCGCCATGCAATCGAGTATATATGTAAATCAATTAATTACTGCAATGCCTGCGTATGTCTGCATTTCGGAAAATTAGAGCAACCATAGAACTCTCCGCGTGAACCTTTCCTCTTTACCATTAAATAGCCGCAGCGTTCACACTCATCATTATTATGTTGTTCTTGTTCCACCTCGGCTATCGATTGTTCGGTAACTTGATCTATAGCTGGTACAGCTACTGGTCCATTCAAAACTAGTATCATTTCAATTAATTGTTTGCGATTAATCAAGCGAACTCCATTAGACTTAGCAAGTGTATAAGCTGCTGCTGTATAATCACTGTTAGATACAACCCAAGCTTCTGATGCGCCATAATGAGCAATAGAAGCCTGAGCTTCCTGAACTGCTTTGATACCTACGTTACTACTATAACGCTTTGCCTGTATTACAATTTTCTTTCCTGCTTTGTTAATCACCAGATCGGCTCCAAAGTCGCCAGCAGCTTGTGTTACCTCCACATCATAGCCATGTGCTTTAAAGAGATGACCGAGATATATTTCGAATTGCCTACCTTCCATCTTGTCAATCTCGGCTATTCCAGATCGTTTGAGCCTCTCATCACGTTTCTTTTTGATCGCTAAAATAATCAAAACGTATGCTGCGATCACACAACCAACAGCTACTCCAACTGCGAACCACGAATTCGTAAGCCTATAAGCCCCCCAGCCCGCTCCAATCATAAGTAAAAGAACTACTGCCTGCTCTGGTTCCAGTTCATCTTTTTTCCTTCTCCTAGCCACTATCCTTAATCTCCCTCCGGTTATCATATTGATCTATTACTTTCTTTATCGGTCATCAGCTAGGAAATTTGAACTATATGAATATTAAGTTGTTATCAATAATAGATGTACTTAACGATCCAAAATATGCGTTGATATACAACCATACAATTTTCGATATTTTTAAATTAATCAAAAAGTTATCTAAATAAGGTGTACAATACTCATATACTCCTATTTAGTAGTAAAATGAAATGATGAGGTGTTCTTTTGATTCCAGAAGGCGTTGAATGTTCGGTATTTTTTGATGAAATTAAACAAAAACCTAAAAGCAGCTCTGCATTATTAATTAAAGGGCTTGTCAGCTCAGGCTTTAAAATTAAAATGAATTTGGAATATACAGGGTCAGATCTTATTGATAACAGTAACGCTATGATGCCCGAAGAGATTTTGAGCTTAATAAACGAAGACTTAAATGAGATTTTTGGAAACGGACCATTTGATAAGAAGGTATTAAAGCAAGAAATTAAAAACCTTAGCATGCTGTATTATGTTAGATATAATGGCAAAGCTTATCGAACTGATGAATGGAACGCAATTAAACTAACATTGTAAATTAAAGCAAGCCCTTAAAGGAGCAGCTCCCATTGGAAGCTGCTCCTTTTTTTGTTGAACAATATAAGTTGAACTTGAAAAATGAAGTTTAGAAGAAGTGAGACCCAAAACGTGTATTTCTAGTTCAACTGATCTAGTTGGTTACTTTAGCTTTCTTTCTCCGGTTCTTAGATTGGTCATACTGGCTCGATGGGTTCAGCGCTATAGGAAGCGGCTGCGTTGCAGTTTGTACAACGTAATCGACGTTGCCAGCCTAACTAGGGCACGTACACTGTAGTTTGTGCAATAGAATGCCAATTCTCGGGTGATATTCGTTGGTTTGGAGCTCATTCTACTGCAATAGTACAATGTAGCCATCTGAAACAGCGCTCATGTGAGGTTTTCATTGTACAAAGTGCAGTGTAAGTGCTTCTCCTTCAACTAGCGGAGACTTGTACTGGAGAAACGAAGTGTACGCCTATTTAGTGAGAATTATTCCAAGTCAAGATTAACAAATTGAGACTCCATCGCATCACTTGCTGCCGGCAATTCCATCCCTTTTTTCCAAATCAGAATAGGATCTTTTGGTGATCCATAATAAACGGCTTGAATATCTTCCTTGCCAGGTTTGTTTTGATTGCCATTTACCTGTTTGAGGTCTACGAAATCGTACATATTGGCCAGTCCAATATCAGCAAATTTCTTGGATTTAATAATCGGGCGAACAGGTGTCATGTAAAAATTTCCAGAATCATCAAAATTAAAATTGATTTGGTTTACATTGTAGCCGTCGGTCATCTTAACGTGGTATGCTATTTTCCCATCCTTCAGCTGACTTACATTTGTTATTTTTATAACATCTGCAGGTACTTTTGTAACATTCCATTGGAATAAACCAACGTAACCTAGATATAGTGCAGTACAAATTCCAGCAGCCAAAATCAATCCTTTAGCAAATGCCACTGATTTGGTACGGTTCCATTTTGAATGAATGCTTTTTAGCCCGCTTCCCTCCAGCTTATTTTTTTCAATGGTTTCAAACGGCAAGCCGATGCTGTCATTCATCTTGTCCAGTATCATTTTACAGTCCACACAAACGGCTATGTGCTCATCTACCATTTCTTTAGTGGCTTCGCTGCATATGTCATCGTAATAAAGCGGCAGCAAGTCTTTAATGACATCACATGATATTTTGTTCATAGTCATTCCTCCATCATTAATACTTTTATTTTGTGCCTCGCTCGATGAAACGTCACCCTTGCCCAACTCTCCGTTTTCCCAAAAACTTGGCTGATGTGGTCGAACGATAATTCTCCAAATATTCTTAATGTGAAAACTTCCTTATACGGCTCGTCCAGTCCATGCAATAACTTATGAATACGTAAGGTTTCCGCTTTGTCGACGAAATGTTTTTCAATATCAAAACCGCTGGCTCTATCAGGTCGATCATCTGTTGCTAATCGTTTCTGCTTGTCCATATAGGAATAATAGGTGTTTTTGGCGATTTGACACAGCCAGACGCTAATTTTGCAATTGCCTTTAAATTGCTCTATATTTTTCAGCGCTTTAAAGAAAGTCTCCTGCGTTATTTCCTCCGCAATTTGTTCATTTCGACTTAAGGACAAAGCAAATAAGTATATGTCTTGAAAATACTGATCATAGATTTTTTTCAAATCAGCCACTCGTTCACCCCCTTGCATTAATAAGACTGGCTAACCGATGATTCGTTACAAAATAATACAAAACTATTTCAGGCATGAAAATCCTGCATGCGTAAGTAGTGCACCATTTTCTCGTTTAAGAAGCCTATTATATCAATTGGTCAGAATATTGAACAAAAAGCGCTGTTTATTAACTTTACTAATAATTGGATTACTTCTATTATTTGTATGCATACTGATTTAATAGACTTCATTAACGCTATTTATAATATTTTGAAGGGAGGGAATTCATTTTCACAAGCTTATGCAGCTCACAAAAGTCAATATACTACATTCAATAGTAAACGCTTTCAATTGATAAGGAGGATAGCTATGCGACAAAGCATATTACCAAAAGCTTTCACTATTTTTCTAGCGCTAATCGTTGTCATTAGCGGTTTAAGCATTCTACCAGCAGAAGCCGCTGCGAGTTCATCAGTCGTTTATCGTTTTGATTTTGGCAATCAAGGTGTTGAGAGTGGTTATGTTGGGGTCAGCGCTATGGATCAATATGATTCATCCATAGGTTATGGCTTTAACACACCTGAGCATATGAAAAATGTTACTGCTTCGGGCAGTGGCGTTCAGAGTGATGCTGTGCAATTTGTCACTTTTGGCAACAAAAGCACAAACACCTTTAATGTTGATTTACCTAATGGACTATACGAAATTGGGGTTACCTTAGGCGATACAGAAAGATCTACTGTCGTTGCCGAAGGTGTTTACCAAATCATTAACCTGACTGGAAACGGAGCTCAAGACAAGGTTCAGTTCCCTATTACGGATGGACAATTGAACCTGCTCGTTACTGAAGGGCTGGTTGGTGCGAATTACACATTAAGCGCACTTGAAATTACGAAGCTGTCTGACCTCCCTGCGACGAAAAGAACTATATTTATTGGTGGAGATTCCACTGTCAGCAGCTACTACCCGCTGGATACGACCTTCCAAGCCGGCTGGGGGCAAATGCTGCAGCAATTTCTTGATCCCGAAACCTTTTATGTCAAAAATTTGGCTTCCGGCGGTCAGTTTGCAAGAGGCTTCCGGAATGATGGACAATTGGAAGCTATTCTGAAGTACATTAAGCCCGGAGATTATTTCATATATCAATTCGGCATTAATGATACTGCTGCCAAAAATGAAACAACAGCCTCTCAATTCAAAGATATTACACGCGATATCATTAGACAGATCAAAGCAACAGGCGCGACCATCATCCTCTCTACCCCACAGGGGAGGTCCGGTGATTTCAACGCCTCCAATGTTCATACGAATCCGAATCGATGGTACAACACTCAGGTTCGACAGCTCGCAAACGAAGAAAGCGTTCCGTTAGTTGACCTGAATGTTCTAAGCTCCGCTTACTTTACGACTATTGGAGCCGAGGCGACGAACCAGCTTTATATGTACACGATTAATGATACATTGCATATTAATCGTGACGGCGCTACTCAGCTTGCACGTATTTTTGCTGAAGATCTGGTACGACAAGGACTCGATGGTTTTGCAGAAACGACATGGAATGGAAACCAGATCGTAAAAGCTGGAGAAGAGCTTGATGTTTTCTTCGGGCTAAGCGGTGTGAACGAGAGTGTGGCAGTATACGCTCAGGACATTTCAGTACATTATAATCCGAATGATGTAGAGCTTGTGTCAGCCAACGCGCAAAAGGATGGTTTCATCATTGCAGACAAGGTTCTGACTGAAGGAAAAGCCCGATTCATTACTGTGTATACCGGTAAAAGCCCAAGACTTAGCGGAAACCTGCTCAAGCTGACGTTCAAAGCAAAGTCCGACGCTGCGGAAAATACGGTCATTACTTTAAACTCAGTAGTTCAGTCAAACGGTCAGGGCATTGAAAGCCGCCTGTCAGGCGCTGCTCTCCATGTCCAAATTGAAGAATCAACCGGCAATCCGAATCCTCTGCCGGGAGATGTGAATAACGACGGTAGACTTTCAATTGGCGATCTGGCTCTTGTTGCGTCAGCATATGGCAAAACTTCCGCTGATACGGATTGGGCTCTCTACAAAAAATACGATCTTGTGCAGGATAACATCATCGATATAAGCGACCTCGTATTTATGGCAAGAAGCATATTGGATTCGACTTCCCAATAATTGTTTTCCGATTACTTGTAGCGGTTAGATGAACCGGTAAGCTGCAAAAGATGAAAAACACAGCCAACATCCCCTCGGATGTTGGCTGTGTTTTGCTTACATAGGCCAAATTTCAACATACAAGGTGAAACGGCTGTCGCCGTCCTTTGGCGGCGCTGCGCGTTTCATTCCCAGAAATATAGAGAAAGTATGGCGAAATGGCTTTCCTATATTTCAAAATAGGTACAGATAAGCTGAACGCCTAATTAGGTGTCCAGCCTATCTGTACCCTTTTCATTTACCTATTACATAATTATGGATTGCTAGTAATGACCAATCTTGCCAGAGCGCTCAAATCTACAATATCAATAACATTGTCTCCGTTGACATCTGCCGACTTCACAAGCTCCCATTCCGAATCCCCAAGCCTTGTACCGTAGTGGCTTGCAACAATCGCCAGATCACCTATAGATACGCGCTGATCGTTGTTATAGTCTCCAGTCAAGCGGACAACGGAATCGAGGAACACTTGCCGTGCAGCGTCCAGTAAGGCTGCTGCACTTGCTACTTGTTGATCGGTTGCTGTAATGTCTTCACTAACCTGCTGGGCTGCAGTGATTGCCTGCTGCAGCTGAGCTTTCGAGCTGGATGAATATTGCCCTGCATCGGTGCCTACTACAGCAGCCTGATGAATCGCTTTTACCGCTGTGATCAATGCGTTCAATGCAGCCTTGTCAACAACATTGATTCTAAGCGTATAAGATGTACCTAACTGACTCGTTTCTACTCCGTTCGAATCGGCGGTTATCAGCTGCGAGACGTCAATTTTCGCATCACCCGCTGCCGCTCTCGCTCTAAACTTCAATGTGAGCAGATCCTCATTCGGATTGCTTTGAGCCCTGTCTAGATAAACAATTAAGAGATGAGCTTCACCAACGCTTTCCTTAGTATCCACAATAACAGCATACTTTTCGTTGTTCAGGGATTCCGCAGAAACAAACTCCAACTTTTCACTGTCAAAGCTGAAAGTCACTTCCTGAGCGAGCACTTCTGTTGTTACCTTGCGCAAGCTATAAGTCAGATCAAATGCCTGACCTGCGAACACCTCTGCCGGCCCGCTTAATGCCGCTTTTTCTTCTACAAGACTCAGCTCAATTGCCGCTTCCGAAGGGGGTGTCTCCTGATTGTTGCTGTTGATTGCAGTTACCGTATACACATAGTTCACATCGGGCTCAACGGCAGTCACAGGATAGCTATTCGTTTCCGAGGAACCTAGCCATTCACTCACTCCACCGTTAGCGCTGCGATATATTTTATAATTTACTGCGTTTTCGACTTTTGCCCAGGCAAGTGAGCTGCCGTCAATAGTCACATTTGTAGGTGTCATCAGCAATTTCTTAATCTCTAGAGCGTTAACAATGGCTGTTGATCCAGTGAAATTAAACACCATTTGCCCATCAGCAAGCGTGACTAGAGGGATTTCTCTTTCAATATGGGAGCTTGCAGCCGCATTAAAAGCACCATAGCTCACTCCCTCAATAGCTACGTTAGTTCTTGCCGTGCCCGAATAATCACCTACATACAACTTAACAGCATACAAGCCGTTAGGAAGATCAACCTTGAATTCCCAGCCTACATTAAAGTAACCGAGCCAGTCACGAACCGCATCACTTAAGATTGTACTCAATGTCGGTCTCTCGCCTCGGTCTCGACCAATCATGTCAGTGGAATCAGTAATGCCATAGCCTCTTTCCTTCGTATAAAGCGTGGACAAATTGACTTCCGTATATCCTGCTGCAACAGGGCTGCCTGCGAGACCAAAGTCGAAATTCAACCCTGCCACAGACGTCTCGAATGTGACAACGGCCGACTTCTCCGATTCACCGCTGCCGCTGATTGCCGATACGCGAACATCGTATTTTTTGCCTTCGACCATTCCACTAATATTAATACTCGTATCGGAGGTTGTCATCAATGACACATAGTCCGTGTCAGAAGCAAGCTTTCGGTAAATCTTATAAATTTCTGTGCCTTCTGAGGCGTTCCATGATATTTTAGCACCCGTATTGCTAAGATTGCTGACCGCAACATTTTGTGGAACTGACGGCACGGGCGGAATCGTCACATCGGTTACTAAGCCTGCCAATGGGATATCCAATTGCTTAACTGCTCCTGCCACAAGACGGGCAATTTGGATTGCTCCAAACTCCTGAAAATGAACATTATCGATCAAGCCATCAGGGAAGGCCGAATAAATGGCTGCTGGAACATGAAGATAAACCAATTTAGACGTTTCCGGACCAATCAGATTCAGGTAAGCGACGCTTAGCGCGCTCAGGTCAACGAGCGGGGCATTCATTTCTACAGCGACTTCCTTAGTAGCGTTTACATAATCAACAAACGACGGGATGGCTTTACCTTCCTGATCAAAATATCGCATCGTGACCGTCGTAACTAATATAGGTGTGGCTCCGCGCTGCCGTGCACCGTTGATATAGAGCTTTAAATAGTTTTTATAATCCGGCACAGAAGCATAACGCGCCTCATTGTCTATGCTTGCATCATTGTGTCCGAATTGCACAAACATGTAATCACCAGGCCGAAGCTCCTGCAGCAGAGAATCCAATCTTCCCTCCACGATAAATGATTTGCTGCTTCTTCCACCAATGGCGCGATTGACAAAATTCACATCAGAGGTGAAGAAACGGCTGATCATTTGCCCCCAGCCCGCTTGCGGCTTTGCACTAGCACCGTAGGAAGACACGGTAGAGTCAGCTGCCAGAAATACGTTGGGAACTGTATTGGCCGTCCGCTCTGGAAGCTTTGTAATAATCAGACTGTTAATTTTCGGCGCTGTACCTGTAAAGAACATATTCATCTGTCCATCCACCATAGAAAGCGTAAATGACCTTTCCATAAATGAACCAGAAGCAACGGCTGTAGTCGCCACCTTCTGAATCATTTCCACAACCATGCCAACATGAGCAGCCTCTTGCGAATCTCCACTGACCACAGTGATGGAATAATCACCATACGGCAAATCAACGTTAAAGGAGGTATCGCCCGGGGCAGCATAATCGGTTCGCAACGCGTCTGCCGTACTCCGATCGCCCCAGCTTACTTTTGAAATATCCGCAAACCCATAAGCTAATTCAGAAGAATACGCAGACGACGAGTCTACTCGTACATACCCCTCTTGCAGCGCACCTGAGCCAAAGTCGAATTTCCACTCATTCTGTGCGGCATAAGCTGTTTCAGTGACAGAAAAAGCACCAGGCACAGCTCCAAAAAATAATATTGCAAACATCGTAATGAGTGCAACTGTCCTCCTAAAACTATTACTCCTCAAAGTAACCATCCTCGCCTTCATTAATCATTTTTGATCGCCCTCGCATGCGATGATCACAATCATTTTGTTTGAAGATAATTGAGAAGGTTTAAGATCATAACTACGGCCTCTGCACGTGTAGCTTTGCCATTAGCGTCAAACAAATTATTATTTTTCCCATTGATTAGACCGTTCGCTTTGGCAGCTGAAACTGCTGAATAAGCCCAGCTCGGAATAGCCGCATCATCAGCAAAGTTAGCCGAATCGCTTTCCGACAAATCGAGCTTGGCAGCTCGAGCTACCATAACAGCCATCTCAGCACGGGTAATATTGTTGCTCCAGCGGAATGTTTGATCCGGATAACCAGAGATAACACCGGCAGATGCTACTTCTGCAACGTACGGAGCAGCCCAGACGGGAATTTGATCATTGTCAGCAAAATCTAATACTTTGTCTAGGGCAGCAGGCAGTTGAACCGCACGTGCCAGCATGGCAGTAAATTCCGCTCTATTAATATTTGCGTTTGGACGGAATGTATCGTCTGGATAACCATTAACAAAGCCGATAATGGCAGCCTCTTCTATCTGTGACTTTGCCCAGTGCTTGTCAATGTCACTAAAGGATACTTTCGCATTCTCAGTAATATGAAGCGCTGCTTTGTTTTGTGGTGTTACAACGACTGATTTCACCTGCGAATCGACAAGCTTAATTCTTGTCAGCGTAATCTCTGTATCACCTTTGCTTCTCGCTTCGAATGTGAAAGTAGCTAGATCGATTGATCCAGACTCCCCTTTTAATGTACCAAGCTTTGTATGTGCGAAGATAACCTCCCCATCCTTACCAGAGTTAGGCACAGAAAATCCCGACCAAGAAGCAGCAGCACCCTTGAATCGCAAGCGTTCGGTATCGTAGGATAGACGGATTTCATAGCCATACAAGTCTTGAATTTGAGCTCCTTTTACAATAACCTGAATATCCCGGCCGACCCCGACAGTTGAGCTTGCAGATGATATTGAAAAGGAAGGCACTTCAGCCCCCATCACCATTGAAGGGAACAAAGAGACCGCAAGTATAATCACTAAACTGAAATGCAACCAACTTCGTTTCATGCAGCAGCAGTCCTTTCACACAAGTAGTTTGGAGGGAGAAATGAATTCCCCCTCCGGGCCAAGCTCCATCCCTATTAATTATTTTTGAAAATGATGATTGCAAGTGCAACAAGATCAGCAATGTCTATCACATTATCCTTGTTCATATCCAGATGCTTCACTTGATTCCAATTGGCATCAGAAGATGTCGCACCATAAGCTTTAGCCAAAATGGCCAAGTCTCCAATGCTTACTTTGGCGTCATTGTTAAAGTCACCTGAAACAGAGACATTAATAGCTGCCTTGAATGCTTGCAGCGCTTCATTCAGTTCATTAGCAGCTTGCTCTACTTGCGCTTGAGTTGCTTCAGAAAGATGAGCAACTTGGACTGCTTTGTCTATTGCAGTTTGTAGAGTCGCTTTGGAGCCTGCTGGATATTGACCAATGGCTGTACCTTCCACAGCGTTGTTTTTCACAGCCTGCGCCTCAGTAATGAGGTTATTCAGAGCCGATCTGTCTATCACATTGATTTGAACCGCATGAGACGACCCACTTAGTAAGAACTCCTCGCCTAATCCGTTCGCCGTTTCTAGCTTGCTGACCGCTATGTTAGTAATTCCAGACGCAGCTGTTTGCTTCGCTTTGAAGCTGAGCTTGATTAAATCGCTGTTTAGATTCGTCTGCGTATCGCCAAGATGAACGACTAATACTCGAACAGTACCAGGTTTTTCATCATAAGCGGCTATTATAGCTTTCTGCTCATCCAGTGAAACAGGCGGAGCAACAAACTCTAGTGAATCTGCATCGTAGGTAATGGTAATATCCTGCGCAACAATTTCCCTTTGAACATTATTTAAGCTGTAAGTAAGATCGAATGACTGACCAGCAATAACTGCGTTAGCACCATTCAATACAGCGCCACTAGCTTCACTCGGAGCTTCATCTATCATTGGGGTCCAGAAATCAAGTACGTTGACTTTAGAAAAGTCTGTATCGCTTGCGAAATAGTAGCTTGGGTACGCAGGCTGATTATATACCGTTTGCTGTGTTGCCACTTGCATTCTGTATTGTGCGTCGTGCATTAACGTGTGAAGCTTCCGATCCGTTACGCTGGTGCTCAAGAAAATTCGCAGCGCGGAGCTGTCTACCGTTCTGACAATCAGCTCCTCTCTCCAGTCACCAAACAGATCGGCCACAAGGCTAGGATTACCTTTAGTAGAGTTGTTTGTTCTTGTATTTGTTGCTGTCAGTACGGTAGATACAGAAGGAGAGCGTTGCTGGATCGTCGGAGTAGAGTTGCCAGATCCGTCAACAATTTGGGTTGTCATGTCGCTATTCCAGTAAATGCTCATATTCGATCCAGGAGTGCCTCCGGTCACTGGCGCGCCTGTGGCACTCAGCAGCGAGACCGCCCATGTTTCCAAACCTCTGACACTAGGATTTACATCGCCGATCATGCCGCGACCGGTATCCCTGCCTGTATAAGCGCCATAGATAACGACTCCTGTTTTGGCGTCACGCATTTCATAACCGTATGGAACGCTTGCCCCGCCTTCATGCACCATGAAGATTTCGAGACCTGGACGATCGGGGTCGATATCTGCAACGTGCAGAGCATCACCATGGCCAAGCCGGCGAATCTCACCAGGAGCCTCACTGCCTGCAGGCATCGCACCTTCCGAATTGTACAAGACAGTTCCATCATCATCGATCGTCGATGCACCATAAATAATTTCTTGCTTGCCATCAAAATCGACATCCGCTATGCTCATGAAATGACCGCCCTGAGTTGTCAATCCTTCATACCCAGCATTAGTGCCAAGTCGTCCATGCGGGCTGTCAAAGAACGGATTGGTCATTGGAACATGGCCGCTGTCAACAAACCAATATTCCTCCAGATGATTCCCATCCCAGCTGTATGCAGCCATCGTCATTCTTGTGTATACGCCTCTGGCCATAATGGAATAAGGCTTTTTCCCGTCGAGAAAAGCAACGCTGCTCATGAAACGGTCTACTCGATTGCCGGGCTCAACTCTACCAAGCGCATAGTCGCCCCAAATAAGGCCATCGTCTTCACGTCCCGGCTTGTAGCGAATCGTTTCCATCTCATTGCCGGTTTCGCCATTAAATACCGTCAAATATTCCGGGCCTGTCAGGATAAAGCCTTCGAAGGTACGCAGCTGATTGTTGACGCTCCGTTTAGGGGCAAGAACATCAATATAATAGTCCGCCAAGGTCTGCGCATCTGCAAGTGACAATGGATATTGATGCACCGGCATTGGAGTCAATGCAGCACTGCCAGTGAATAATGCTTCTATCGGACGGAAAGCTTCTTCGAGGGTTGCCGGCCAATTACCTGCAATAACCTCTGGGTGGTTATGATAGTCCTGAAACATCCGAACAAGATGGTTGTAATAGTCGGTTGCACTGTAACGATAGTCATCCGTGTTGCTATAACCGCTAGCGATGTCTTCTGCCAGCATCGTAATGTATTTCTCAGAGGCAACATTGCCTGCCTCGTCATATTTAATAATTTTAGTGCCAGGGGCAGTCTTGAACATCATTTCAGCTTTTCCATCGCCATCAAAATCATAAACGTTGAATTGCGTGTAATGTGAGCCTGCTCTAATATTGACACCTAGGTCAATCCTATAAAGCAGCTTGCCTTCAAGCGTATAGGCATCGATGAGTTCATTTCCAGTGTAGCCTTTTTGGGAAACGTCCTTTGAATTCGAGGGGTCCCATTTGACGAAAAGCTCATATTGCCCGTCTCCATCAACGTCTCCAACACTCGTATCATTTGCTGAATACGTATAGCTTTCCCCAGAAGGCGTTACCCCAGGTGCCGGCACTTTTAGCGGGACATCAAGATAGTTGCTTGTCCATGGCTTTGCAGCAGCACCCGTACCTGTTTCTTCTCCGTTAACAGTGGCTACGACTGAATACTCGTTTTCCGCTGTTCCATTATTGTCGAGATAATTAGTACTGTTAGTTACGGTTGCGATCTTCTCGCCATTACGGTAGACATTAAAGTCCGTACCCGTCAGACCCTTGTCAGAATAGCCCTGTACCTCATTGCCCAACAGCCTCCAGCTCAAAAAAACGCCATTGGATACCTTAGCAGCTACGAGCCCACGATCAAGGTATTCCAATTGATAGCCGTTTTTTAGTGATAATGAATTGGCTTGAGCACTAGCTGCTGTAATGCCTGACATACTTGATAGAAGTACTGTCACTCCTAAAAATGTGGTCATTGTACTCTTGAGTAATGAAGATTTCATTAAAGCCATTACGATCACCTTCCCCTGCTTTTTTATTAGTTTCCAAATGTGAAAATTTGAATATTGCGTAGCTTCTCCCAAGTAATGTCTAATTGCAGAGCTGAAGAAGGCAATCATGATTAGTTATTAAAATAAAGTAACCGCTTTCACTCCTTAGTGGAAATTTAACTAACATAATCGCGGAGATTAGTTTAAAGTATAGGTTGTCTGCAGCAATCCCAAAATATAAAAAACAGTGAGTTACCATAAAAAAACAGTGTTTCTTTTTTATGACAATTTTCGACTCTTAATCGACAAACTGAAAGAAACCGTCGCATGATGGGCGACGGTTTCTTATTCACGATTCGTTTATCTACTTCCAATAAACCTCTTTCTTCTGCTTTTCACTTTGGAAATGTACTCCCGATACAACCGTATAGCCTGAAGTAGATATATTTTGATCCGTGCTGCCTGAGAAATTGAGATTATATTGGCGATTTGATCTTGGCGGCACTACAATTTCATTATCCTTTATATGAATCAAAGTTAAAGCTTCACCGTCATTTTCTTTAAATACTGGTCGTATCTTAATTCCCTTTGCGCGATTACTATAATTAATCAGTGTTAAATTACATTTAAAATGGACGGTACCCCTATCCATATCCGTACTAAACTGACAGGTAGAGTTCTTTTTGGAGTAATCCAAACTCATAATTCCGGGTTGATTATAATGAAGGAGCAGCATAACCCCGTTGGCTATCCAAGGAAATATAAACAGGAAAATAATACTACTAATAACGACGACTCTGCCCGCTTTCACATATCTGCCTCTATAATATTTTATGAGCAAACGACCGCTTATTAAGAGCAATGGAATGCCGATAATTACTGGAAAATGCAGCCCCAAGCCGCGCTCCTTATTACTCCATGGCGATATTCCGAATAAATTAAACATTTGGTCACCAAAAGAATATCCGCGATGATCGATAACCAAGAGGAGTAAAGAAAAAAGCAGCAGCAACAGATAAAAAAGTCCTTTGTATTTACTTATTTTGTATTCACCCCACTCTATCTAATGGATATGCCTCACCTGTAATCATACCACAATAAACCAATAATTTTGTTAAAAACTGTATACAAAAAACAGACCTTGTACCCTTAGGGCACAAAGTCTGTTTCAATTTTTACGATAAATGACTACAATCCAAACTGCTCATCTATCAAATCCATGTTAACTCCAACAGCTGCTTTACTGCCATCGGCTGCGGCGTAAATGAGCTGGGAAGGCATGAAATACGATGCATCTCCTGCAGCGTATAGCCCATGTATCGTGCTTCTGCCAAAATCATCCGTCTTTATTCCGCCTATCTCCGTCAGCGCACAGCCTAGGCTTTCTCCGAATAAAGCTTTCGGCAAAAAGCTTGGGCTCACGAAACCACCAGTTCTTTCAATTTGTGTGCCATCCGTAAAGCGGACCTGCTCAAGCATTCCATTTTGACCAATGAAAGCAGAAATAGGCTCTTCTCTGATCGTTATTCCTTTTGAAAGAAGCAATTCCTTTTGATCATTGGTCAAAGTCGCATGACCGTTCGTACAAACGATTAAATCCTTGCTCCAATTATAAACGACTTTAACAAAATGAAATATCATCGGAGACTCTGAGACGATAACAAGTGGTTGATCCCGAAGCTCCCACCCGTCACAATAGGGACAATTAAACAAGCTTTTTCCGTATAATGCATAAAATCCTTCAATTTCAGGAAAAACTTCCTTTAATCCAGTAGCGAGGATGACTTTCCGTGCTTGCACATGCTCTCCTGATTGCATCGTTACTTTAAAGCCTGATTCTGTTTTTATAACGGATGCTGCTTCAACTTGCCAATGCTCGACCGATGGGTAACGAAGCACCTCTTCATAAGCAATCCCGCGAAACTCGCCCGGAGTTACACCATCTCGCGTCAAAAATCCATGTGAGGCATGTGTTACTGCATTTCTAGGTTGATTATTATCAATCAACACAACGCTTCTTCTCGCTCTGCCAAGCACCAGCGCTGCATTTAATCCTGCGGGTCCTCCGCCAATAATAACACAATCGTATAACATAACCGCCAGCTCCATTTCCATCATTTAATGTTTTTTCCTCGAATCATTAAAGACATTAGAGACATATCATATCTCCAATTAAACAAAAAAATATATCAAAGCAGCAGCTCACCAATGACTCACTGAGAGCTACAGGCTCACAGTGAGTGTACCAACTAAATCAACTATTTTTTGGTCTTTCAAATGCTGCTCCATCTTTTGCTCCGCCTCTACCATTACCTTCTGAATTAAGCAATCGGTTGTATGGTTGAGTGTGCAATCGAACAAAGAAGTCGTCCCTTCAATCGCATGAATAATATCCAAAAAAGAAATGTCTTCCTTCTTCCTTTTTAGGAGATACCCGCCGTTTGCTCCCGAAGCTGATTCAATCAACCCTGCCTTCACAAGCTTTGTTAATATTTTGGAAAGATAGGTTGGCGAGACCCCTTGCTTCTCAGCAAGCTGCTGTACGCCAACTGGTTTATCTGATGCGGCAGCGACCAATAAGAGCATCGTATGCAGCGCATAATTGGTTGCTTTTGAGTATTTCATATTCCACCTCAATCACAGACTTTATAGATCTATAATAACCTCTAATACTAACACTAGTCAAGCAGCTTTCCCTTCTCTGAACCACTTCATCATAAACAGCCCGACCACAAGACTCCAAACGGGTGCGGAAATACCTAAAAAAGAAACGTTCGATACTGCGATAGCGAAGGCAATGACCGTTGAATAGCTAAATTGCTGCTTCGAGAAAGCGGATTGCATGCTCTGGATAAACACACCGAGCAGCGAAAATCCCGTCACGATCAAAATAAAGGAAAGCGGCAATATTTTCATAAATGCGATGACTTTCCATGCAAACAATCCAAACAAAGCAACAAGGACACCGGAAACGATCCCAGAATAATACCGCTTCGCTTGAGGTCCTGCCTCCTCACTGCTGCAGAGCATGCTCATCATTCCACCAACATTGACAGAATGACCCCCAAGCCATCCCACAAGCGAGGTAGCCACTCCTGATATTGTGATCGCCTTTATCGCCGAGGGCTCATAACCATTTTTCCTAAGCGCCGCAAGAGCAACAAATAGATCATTGCTTAAGATAAGCAGCGATATCGGTAAAGCTAATGAAATAAAGCTGTTCCACGAAAATACAGGCGAAATGATATGCGGCAGCGCGAACGGAATTTGATCAGCTGCAGGAAAATCGTAGCCGATCCAGAGCGCCAGCATGCCCATACAAACTACACCTAAAATCGGTGGACATTTCTTGAATATTTTAGGAAACAACAGAAAACCAAGCACGGCCAATCCTCCAATAAAAGGACTTTCCTTGAATGCCGGCACTATTTTCACAATATGATTGAATATCAATCCGGCCAACATCGCATCAAGCAGCGGTTTCGGGAGATAGGTCAATACCTTATCTGCAAGGCCTGATAATCCAAAAACAGCAATAATCAGCCCCGACATGATCGCTGCCCCTGCCAGCTCTTCGATAGAAAATACAACAACGGATGTACTTAAAAAAGCAACTGCCGTTATCGAATGTGCTCCGCCAAACGGAATTTTATAATAGAGCGACAAGGCTGCGTTTAACAATCCTCCAAAAAAATAAACCGAAAATATCCACGAGATAAGCTCGTAATTTGTATAGCCTGCATTCTCGGCGCTGCTGACAATGAGTATGGCCCCGCCAGTACATGCAAGTAAAGCGGATAAAAAACCAGCTAATAGCGGTTGTGCATGAAGCTTCATTTTGTAGTCCCTTCTCTGCTGTTCAATGATAATCAGCTCTGTTGGCTGGACATAAGGATAATCGAACAGGAGCGGTTGCGTCAACCTTTTGCAGCAATTTCCGATAGGCGGATGACCTAATTCATTCGTAAAGGGAACAAACACCCAATCAGAAATTCGTTCTTAGTCATAACCTACAATGTACACAAGAAGCAAGGAGGTGCAATGACCTATGTCCGGACACGTTGGCGGTGCTTTTACGAGCACAGGAACTATTTTAGTTCTTTTCATCTTATTGGTCATTATCGCTTGCAGCTGCGGTATCTTTGGCGGCGGCTACGGTAAGGGCTACTAATATCCTTGTCAAACAACCTCTATAGATGTAAACGCACAGGACTCATTTCATGAGCCCTGTGCATTTTGTTTGTTACTCATGCTTTTCGCTCGTTAAGCTCATGTAGTATGATAGCTTCAAACCACTTGAAATGGAGATACATAATGAAAACATTATTAACCGCAATGCTAGCACTTGTTCTTCTACTCTCAGGCTGCGGAGTTTTATCCCTTCCATCAAATGCAACGAGCATTGAAACGAATGCAGAGCACGATATGAAGATTATTTTGCCAACTGATCGATATCCAGAGACGATGGCTCATATTGCCTCTGCGATTGCGTCCGGTGCGTCTGCTGTTTGTACGATTGATCGAAACGGTGCAGATGCTAATCGCGTAGCTTCTTTACGCGGCATACCGACGAAAAAAGGATTTGATCGAGATGAATGGCCGATGGCCATGTGTCAAGAAGGCGGTGAAGGTGCAGATATCGCTTATGTCTCACCTAAGGATAATCGAGGGGCTGGCTCTTGGATTGGCAATAAGCTAACGGATTTAGCGGACGGTACACGGGTATTATTCATCATTAATGATTCCGAAATAACGGAAGAGATCGTATACTATGCTAATTGCAGCGCTGCGCGGGAAGCTGGAGCAGCACCACTGTATGAAGGAGATCCTGGCTACAGCATTAAGCTTGATCGGGATAGAGACGGCATCGCCTGCAGCTAGTGCTTCATCAAGGCGAAAAGGCTGCTTGCCATATCAAGCAGCCTTTTCATCTTTACTGGGCTTAATCGTCAGCAAGGCTAACACCGTGCAGAGCAATGCGAAGCCGGCAAACAGATAAAATAAAAATGCCTCTTTCGTTAAAAGCCACGACGCAATGAGCGGCCCAGCCGCTACACCTATAAATCGGGCACTGCTGTACAGCGAAGTAATCGTTCCTCGTTGTTTTTTCTCAATGCCTTCCGTAATTAAAGCATCTAGGCTGGGGAGAGCTAATCCGATCCCTGCACCGCTTACGAACATGAAGGTTAGCAGAAACATAAGCCCTTTTGTATTCATAACGCCGCAGGTGAACATCATTATCGCTAACATCGCCGTACCTACAACGATTAGCCACTTCATTCTGTTTTTGTTTTCGCCAACCATTTTTCCAGTAATGAACGAGGCAAGGCAGATTGCGATTAACGGGATAGCAAGAACGAGGCCCTTCCATATGCCTTCGATATGATAATGGTCCTCCAGAACTGAGGATAAGTAGTACAAAAAACCGAACATAATAAACATGCTAATTCCACCGATAGCGAATGTTGCATATAGCCAGTGTCCCTTTTGTGCAAGAATAGCTTTAAGTGACTGAAAAAAATTGCTGAAGCTGTTTTTTTCATTGCTTTTTTGCTTAGGCACCTTAACAAAAAAAATGACCCCGAGGATGGCAATCAACGATATAAATGGAATGACAGCTAGCGGAAGAAACCAAATAACCAGCGCAAGCGCCGAGCCTAAGACAGGGCTGAGCACTTTTCCGAAGGTATTAGCGGTTTCAATCATGCCGAGTCCACTGCTTACTTCCTCTTCACTCTCGAACATATCTCCAACTAAAGGCAACACAATGGGAAAGGCCCCGGCTGCACCAATGCCTTGAATGAATCGCCCCGCCAAAATGACCACATACACATGAGAATCCATTAACCAAGCAGCCAAGCCTGATATTAGCCCGCCTACAGCAGCAATCGAAAGACCAATAATGATCACTACTTTTCGCCCAAAGCGATCGGACAGATAACCGGCAATAGGAATACACAAAATCGAAACGGCAGCATAAACCGTTATGATTAGGCTTGACTGCACGGAAGAAATATTTAGTTTTTTCTGCATTAATGGAAGAACGGGAATGAGCATAGAGTTAGCTAATGTCATAATTAAAGGTATAGATGCTAAAGCAGCCAAATCCCACCTTTTCCCCACTGTCACTCACCTTTCTGCTGCTTAAACACAAGCTCTTAATCGAATGACAAGCGATAGCTATAGCTTTAGCGTCTTTAGAGGCATTTCTGCAGGTCCTTCGACAACAGCTCCGTTAAATGCAAATCTTGAGCCGTGACATGGACAATCCCAAGTCCGTTCACCGTTATTCCACTCCACCTCGCATCCCATATGTGTACAGGTTGTATCGACAAGGAACAGCTTTCCGTTCTCATCCTTGTAAGCACCTGCTCTTTTGCCATGAAGCCGCACGACACCGCCCTCGTCCTTTGCCAAATCCTCCGGTCTGCTGTGAACCACTTCCAGCTTTCCTGCAATAAGATGCTTAGCGACATCCGCATTGTCTACGACAAGCTTTCCAATTGTACTAAGCGATATCGATCGTGATGGTGTAAAAAGCTCTTCATAGGCGTTATTCTTCTCCAAAATTAAATCACGAATAAGTAAAGCAGCCGCTGTTCCATTGGTCATTCCCCATTTTCGATAGCCGGTTGCTATATATACATTTGGAGACGAAGCGGTTATCCGTCCAATATACGGAAGATCATCTCCTGTCACCAAATCCTGGGCTGACCAACGATAGGCAATTTCCTTTACTTGAAAATGCTTCGATGCATAGCTCTTTAGCTCCTCATAATGATTGATCGTGCATACTCCCTGACCTGTCTTGTGGCTCTGTCCCCCCATGAGCAGCAGCTTCTTTTGCTCTGGCGTCTCTGCATAACGAATAGAGCGCTTCGGCTCCTCTGCGCTTAAATACATCCCATCCGGAATATCTTCCTCAACATGAAGCCCAAGCACATAAGAGCGATCCGCATGCATTCTTGCAAAATAAAAGCCGTGACCATCATAAAATGGAAAGTGCGTGCAGGAAACCACATGCTTGCATTTGATACGGTGGCCTTTGCTTGTAATGACCTCAGGGAGTGGATTCTCCTCTACATCAACTGCCGTTGTTTGCTCATAAATGGTACCGCCAGCCTCTACAAATTTAAGCGCAAGAGCTGATAAATAGTGCAGCGGATGGAACTGTGCTTGCTCGTGCATAATGACTGCCGCTTTAGCAGGCAGCTGAAGAGTAATTTGCTCTGCGTAAGCTCCCGCTATTCCAAGCTTATTATAAGCAGTCATTTCCTTCTCCAGCTTGCTTATATATTTTTCTGAATCCGTATATACATAGGAATCCTGTATAGAGAAGCCGCAGTTGATGTTTTTCTCCACGATCATTTGCTTTATAAACTGCAGCGCTTCATTATTTGCCTGATAATATAATAAAGCCTTCTCAGCCCCAAGCTTCGTTATAAGCTCATCATAGATTAAATCATGCTGGGCCGTAATTTTAGCTGTTGTATGTCCCGTTGTGCCATTAAGGAGCTGACCTGCTTCTAACAGCACAACCTTCAGCCCTTCCTTGGCAAGTAGATAAGCTGTTGTGATGCCGGATATTCCACCCCCTACAACCGCAACATCTGCTTCTATGCTTTGCTCAAGAGCAGCATACTGAGGCAGTATCGTGGATTGTATCCAATAAGACTCAGGAAACCTAGGAATGCTGTATGGTTCTGTCATTATGTATCTCCTCCTGCAAATCATTCATCTCCTAATATGTACGATAACCTCCCCTTTCATCCTCACTAAAAAAGAAACGAATAACTCTCCTTCGAGCAGAATAAGCGGCCCATATTGGGACAGTTTATTAAAAGCAATGGAAGATGATAAAGGAGGCGCTGTTCACTTGGAGAGCTCATTTGAAAATACTTTTATGCCGATAACGACTTTTGCTAGTGGAGAAGGGCTCGCTTATCGTCCTGATATCTTTTGTTTTCCTATTCAAATCGTTAACGTTTGTTTTATTGGTGACCCTAATAAACCAGAGGACGGCTGGGTGCTTGTTGATGCTGGCATGCCAAGATCCGCCAAGAAAATTATTGCAGCAGCGGAAGAACGCTTTGATCGAGCTCCAACAGCCATCATATTGACACATGGCCACTTTGATCATGTAGGTGCCATTATTGAATTGATTGAGCACTGGAATGCACCTGTCTACGCACATAAGCGGGAGCTGCCTTATTTGACCGGCAAGTCTGATTACCCGCCTGCTGATCCTAGTGTTCATGGAGGACTTATAGCACAAATGTCTTCCTTCTTTCCGCATGATGGAATTAATCTCGATGATCGTGTACAGCCGCTGCCGCCAGGCGGGAATATTCCGGGCCTTCCAGACTGGAGATACATTCATACCCCTGGGCATACACCAGGTCATATCTCTTTATTTCGTCAAGATGACGGAACTTTAATTGCTGGAGACGCTTTTGTTACCGTGAAACAGGAATCGCTATATAAAGTAATGACACAGGAACAAGAAATTAGCGGCCCGCCCAAATATTTTACGACAGATTGGGAAGCAGCTGAGAAATCCGTGAAGAAGCTAGAGGATCTAAATCCGTATTTGGCAATAACAGGCCATGGTGAACCCATGTTCGGCGAGACGCTTAAAGACAATCTAAAGCTGCTTACGCAGAAATTTAATGAGATTGCTGTACCAAAGCAAGGACTTTATGTTCATAATAAGCTCCATTAAGGGGGAGCCGTGCGTTTTGCTGTTTCTCCACAACAAAAAAAACCGTCCTCTTTTGGACAGTTCAGGATTACTTTCTATCGGTTGCTGCCTGCGGACCGGCGATTTAGATTAATGAATTAAGGCAGCTGCTTCAATAACGCCCAATATGCTCCTTTGCTTCGTGATGATCACATAATGATTACCAGGACCCGCTAAACCATATCCAACATCCAGAGCTGCGCCCAAAAGCTCAAGCGGAGATTCAATATTAGCTATAAGGGGGCTTTATTCATTAACTTTAGCACTGACTGCCTTTGCCAAGTATCCAGTCCACCTGGACCATTAAGCTTTAAAAAAAAGAGCTCTCTTTTCACCAATCCAATCGGCTGCTCTTTCTTATCACATACGATGATGCAGGGAGCTTCTGGGTTGCTTTGAAATGCTCGAAGTGTTTCATAGCAGCTTTGTTTCCCATACACACGCGGTGCATACTGTACCCTGTCAGCTATTTCGGATTCAAGATTTTTTGCAATTGCCATCGCACTCATTGCTAATCACCATTCCTCTCTTTACTTACTCCTTTATCCTAAACGGCATTGATTAACTGCAATGGTGACAAACATTTTCTCCATGTAAAATTTCCAGAAAAATTTCCTTCAATAAACCGACATGCTTTTTTAATGTTGAGTTAAGGTTTATTTTTTATAATAAGAGACATCAACCCCACTGTTGATATATAGATCTAGGACATCGGCCCACAGCAATGTGGGCCATTTTTTTGTCTTTCGTTCCAGGGTGAACTAGAGATTTTAAACTAATTATTTGGAACCTAACACCAATAAAAACGGTATAAACGAATATACTTTCTGGAAGCAGCTGCTTACGAAGAGGGCTTTGCTCCACATAGGCAAAGCTTTAGGAGGCGATTGACGATGGGAACAGTCGGCAGAGGCTGTCTGTACATTATTATTGGCGTTATTATAGTCACGGTGCTGGCCGTAGTTGTTGGCGGAACCATTACCATTCCCTGGTATATCATCATTCCACTTATTATTCTCGCCTTCTGGGCCGCCTCCAAAAAAGGCAAATGAACTGAATATCGATGTACCACAAGGAAGCCGGCAATCGACCCTTAGTGATCGGATGCCGGCTTCTTCCTGTGCAAGCATTGCAAAAAGTAATTTTAAGGAGGATGTCCTATTGAATATTCGTAATGAAGCTGACATTATTCAGCTCGTGAATGACGATGAATGGATGATCGGAGTTTTGAAAGCAGCCAAAGCTTTGCAATTGCCGGATTGGTGGGTATGTGCAGGCTTTATTCGCTCCAAAGTTTGGGACGAGCTTCATGGCTTTCTCGAAAGAACGGCTACGCCTGATGTTGATGTTATTTATTTCGATGAAAGTAATTTAGACGAATCAGAGGAAAAGAAGCTCGAGTCTCGGCTTCATACTCTATTGCCAGGTATTCCTTGGTCCGTCAAAAATGAAGCCAGAATGCATCTTCTCGATCAGGCGCCGCCCTACCTTTCTTCCGTTGACGCAATATCAAAATTTCCGGAAACGGCCACTGCGCTTGGACTTACGCTGGATCATGACGATAACGTCGTGCTGACAGCTCCATGCGGGATTGACGATGTTATTCACATGCGTGTCAGGCCTACCCCTTTTTTCGCAGCCTCTCCAGCGAAGTTAAAGCATTATGAAGCTCGTATCTCCAAAAAAAATTGGAAGCAGCGCTGGCCATTGATTCACATCTATACTGCGGGGACAATCATCGATCTCGTTTAACCTCCCAGCACAAGAAAAAAACCACCCTTACGGGTGATTGGAAATCGCAGACGCGTCAGCTCACACTTCTAACGGAAACCAGAGACGCTAAATCGTCTTGATTTTCCGTTTCAAGATTCTAACGGAAACACGGGCCTCTATTTGTACCCTACATGCCCGATCTCGCTTCATTTCTGCGGAATAAAGTCTCTCATTTCCGTTAAAATGTGAAGCTAACCAAAAATGCAACAATAGCGTCCCTGACTTCCGTTAGCTTTCTTTATCCGCTCTCCGGCTGCTCGTGCAGCATCGTTATCAACAAGTTCGGAGAATCCATAGTTTCCTATACAATAAGAAAGCCAGCGGAGCTCCGCTGGCTTTCTTATTGTGCTTCTGCAAACAACACTTGACCGTCAAAATGACTACACCTTAGCAAGCACGATTACGCGTGCAGCTGAATCCCAGCTTGCACTAAGCTCTACCTCTGCCGCCAAATCTCGAATTCGGACATAGCCCGTTGCTTCCGACAAAATAGAATCAAGCGCCGTTCCATTTACCGTCACCTGTGTTCCAGTCCAATCTATTTTCGCTCCAAGCGCTTCTCCAAGAAGCCTAGCTGGTACCCATGTCACTCCGTTTAGCAAATAGCCATCCGAGATCACTTGACCGTCATGTACAACAACGACCAGCTCTGCCTCTTTCAGCTTTTCTGGCTTCGGTACCTGCTTACTGCCCAAGGGGTCAAATCTTTTTAAATTGTACTGCGAAATAATAGCCTTTAATTTAGTGGAATAAGCCGGGTCTGTCGCATAGCCGCAAGCTAGGAGCATGTCTGCTTGCCCCTCAGGCGTTGCTGCCTTGCGAACGCGCTCATAGCGCGGGGTTGCCAGCAGTAAATCCAAATCCTTATAAAAATGATACACGCTCTTGTAAGCCCGGAAGGCTGCACTCGTATTTATGCTTCGTCCATCAATCACTTCCCACGTACCCTTTACGACTGCTTCGCCATGCCAGAATGCATTCGTTTTACCGCTGCCAACCTTAATGCCTCCTAAATTGTACCAGGAATGAATGACACCCCCGGTTTCAAGCAGATTTTGTGCCAATCGAACAGACGGAAACATCGTCGAGCCTTCTTGTCTTATTCGAATAACCGTTGGTGCCAATAAAGCGATAAATTGATTTCTTGTCAGCTGTGCCATCCTGTGACTCCCTTCTGCCCTATATTTTAAGATAAGACTAAAAATAAAAACCTGTCCTTATCTTTGTATGCAGGAAAGGCGCCACTTGCAAGGGACAAATAGGTATGAACTGAGGCCGATCATACAAATTCTATGAAATTCCATAAAAACGACGTGTATTCGCAAGCAGCCGCTCAGCCACTGATGCCGCTGGCAGTTGCTTAATGTCGGCTATATGCCTCGCTGCATCAGCAGCCATTGCAGGCCGCGTTGGCTGACCCGCATACGGTCCTTCGAATGGCCATGGTCCATCTGTTTCAACCATCAGCTGCTCCAGCGGGTATCGCTCCACAAGCTGCCGAATTTCTTCCTCATACGCTACGTCCGGCGTAATCGAAACCATATAGCCGCTCGCTGCCATTCGTGCAATGACATCTGCGCTGCCCTTAAACCAGTGAAAATGTGCTTTATGTACACCATGCTTCTCCAGCATATCGCAAGCTTTATTTGCGTCCTCATATACCGCATGCAATATAATGGGCCGATCAAGCTCGGCAGCAAGTGCGATGAAGCGCTCCAGCAATACTAAATAAGGCTTTTCATCAAACGGCACCTTGGGCTCCGCTTCCTCTGCCTCTATACGCATATAATAGGGCAGACCGACTTCTCCGATAGCAAACGCCTCACCGGCTTCATGGCACAAGCGGATCCATGCAAAGAGCTTGCCCAGCTCATCCTCATCTGGAATAGATTGCTCTGGATGAAAGCCATAGGCTGGATGCACGCGGCCTTTGTAGCGAATGGCCAGCTCATGGTTTACCAAGGCGGATGGTCTATGCATCGAGACTGCAACTACTGCTGCCACTCCTTCAGCGAAGGCATTCATAAGCAGCTTATCCCGCTCCTGTTCATCGTATAAATCAACATGCACATGTGAATCAATATAGAATTGCTCCATTGCCTTCGGCATCAAATCGTTCCTCCCTCGGTTCCGAGCCTCAGCAGCTCGTAAATACGCTGCTTAAGTGCGATGAAGCTTGGCTCAGACCATATCGACTCGTGGCGTGGACGTTCAAATGGCATTTGAAATTGCTCCAAAATAACAGCGGGTGATGCTGAGAGCACAATAATCCGATCCGATAAAAACAACGCTTCTTCTATGCTATGTGTTACCAGCAGCACAGATTTACGGTTTTTCTCCCAAATAGACATCAGCCATTGCTGCATTTGCACACGGGTTAGAGCGTCCAAAGCGCCAAACGGCTCATCCAGCAGCATCAGCCGCTGCGGTGCGAGCAGGGCGCGGAGAAAGGAAACGCGCTGCTGCATTCCTCCTGAGAGCAGATGCGGGTAGCTTTTGGCATATTCCTCTAAGCCGATCCGCGCCAGCCATTCGATTGTTTTCTCCTTCGCCGCTCTCCGATCAACCCCGGATATAGTAAGCGCCAGCTCAATATTTCCCGCAACGGTTTCCCATGGCAGCAGCGACGCTTGCTGCGGCATATACGCAATATGTCCGCGCTCACCCGTCGCCAACTTGCCATCAATCCAAATCTCACCCTCTGATGGCCTCTCTAAGCCGCCAATAACCTGAAACAGTGTCGTCTTTCCGCTGCCAGACGGGCCTATAATCGAAACGAATTCTCCGTCTGCTACAGAAAAGGATAAATCGCCAAGCACTACCTTGCTTGCGCTCCCTTTGCCAAATTGCTTCCGAATACCGTTCACCTGAAGGGCAGTCTTTTTATTTTGCTCGTCATTGCTCATGCGCTAGCTCCCTCCTTTCTCTGGACGCCAGCGAATAATGAGACGCTCCAACAAAGTAATGAGTCCAAATAACGTTAAGCTGAGCGTAACGATAATAATAACTGCGGCAAACACACGATCCGGCTGAAAGCCTTTGGAGGAGATCAGCATAAATGCACCCAGCCCTTTATTGGTACCGAGCCACTCCGCCACAACCGCGCTTAGTACACTATATGAGGCTGCAATTTTCAAACCGGAAAATACATGAACCACAGCATGAGGAAGCTCCAAGCGCCAAAACAGCTTCCATTTGCGAATGCCGATCATTTGCAAATAATTGCGAAGCTGTGCATCCGTGTTCATTAAACCGCTCAGCATAGCTACCGTTACTGGAAAAAAACAAACCATAATAACTAACAGAACTTTAGGCAGCAGCCCCCAGCCTAACAGCATCGTCAAAATTGGAGCAATCGCTATGATAGGCACGTTTTGCGACAATACGAGCAGCGGGTATACCGCCCCTCGTACGCCAGGAATTAAATGCAGCAAAGCGGCGAGCACGAAGCCCACCGCTGTTCCTCCTGCAAAACCTAACAAAGTTAGCGTTACAGTTGCCTCTGTATGCTCCATTAGCCGAGGCCAAATCCGAATGGCCTCCTCCACAATGGATATGGGCGATGGAAGCAACCAATCCTGAAATAGCCCTAGCTCCAATAAAGCCTGCCAGCAAGCCAGCAACAAAATCATCAGCGCTGCTGGCGGCCATATTTTCGACCAAGCGCTTTTCTTATTGCCCATCTGGATATTTCTCCAGCAGCCTGCCCATCGAAGCTCCATTGGCTGGATTGTAGTAAATTTTGATTTGTGAAATAACAGACGGACAGCCCATCTCCGTCATCGCCTCGCTCATAGACTGCACGACGCTTAGCAGATGACTAAGCTCACCCTCCATCGTCGTTTCAAGCGGTGCAACGCGGTATGGTACTCCTGCTGCTTTAATGATTTCAATAGCCCGATCCACATAAGGAAGTACGCTCTCTCCCCCTGGTGTTGTCGGCAATATTTGAATGCTTACTAGTGCGTTTGCCACTATGGTTTCCTTCTTTCTCTTCGTTGTTATCATAGGCGGTAAACCCGCTTCATCTGCTCTTACTCAGGCAAAAACTCATTCGTGAACGCTTTGTCTGCTTCAAGCTCCTTCTCCAGCAGCTTGTGCGCGTACATCCAGCTTGCGTAGTTTTCCCAAACGGAAAGCTTCTGCTCGCCCCAACGCGGCGCGTCATCTTGATATTTGGAGCTGAGCCACGTTTGACTGGCACGTACAAGGTCCGCATTGAGGTCTGGTTCTGCTTTCATTAAAATTTCTGCAGCATCCGCAGCATTGCTGATTGCATACTGATAGCCTTTGGAAGCCGCAGCAGTGAACGCTTTGACCAGCTCTGGCTGATCCTTAATCAGCGCTTCGCTGGTCGTTAGCACAGGTGTATAATAATCCAGCTTATCGCTGTAATCGGTCAAATAAAGCATATTGATCTTCTCACCGCGAAGTTCTGCCTCCACACCTGTCCATCCATAAAAAATCCAAGCAAAATCAATATCGCGCTTCACCGCTGAGAAAAAATCGCTGTCGCCGATGCTAATCAGATTCACTTTGCTGACGTCTGCTCCCTTTTCCAGCATCAGTGATTGAATGACCGCCTCCTCGACCGGAGCACCCCAGCCACCGTAGGTCTTGCCTTCAAATTTTTCCGGTGAATCGATCCCTTTCGCAAGCGGGGATGCAAAACCTGAGGTGTTGTGCTGTATGACCGCAGCGATCGAAACGAGCGGCACGCCAGCGATTCTAGCCATCGTCACCGACTCTTGATAGCTTACGCCAAATTGCGCTTTTCCAGATGCCACCATCTGGTCTGCACCGCTTTGACCGGGCTGAATAATTTCTACATCTAAGCCCTGCTCCTTAAAAAAACCTTTATCTCTAGCTACATAAAGTCCGGTATGATTCGTATTTGGCGTCCAGTCCAGCACAACCTGCACCTTCGCAAGCGGCTTGTCCGCTCCCGCTTCTTGCGGCGCCGTATTGTTATTTGCTCCGCAGCCTGCCAGCGCCAATACGAGCACGAGCATAGCCATGGCACTCTTCCATGATAATTGTCTTGCGTTCCTCTGCTTCATGTTCTCCTTGTTCCCCTCTCACTGCCTCAATTTGTATCTGGTGACGATGCCTCATTAGTATCCGGATCAGCAAAATAAAGAAAAAGACGCCCTCCTGATTCGGAGGACGCCATGTCATTGGCTGCGCAGCTGGCTGTTGCAGGCAAAGTCTAGATCGTTTTGATCGAGCATGCCTATCAACAGAGCTTATGTCCCTACGCTGGCATTATCCAGATCAGGTACGGTCGAAAACAGATTAGTTTTCCTCTCAGCTAGGTGCTCCTAGCTCCCGGATACTATTAAGTTGTATGTCACTGTAAATATACAGACATTTTTTTAAACAGTCAAATTCATTTTTTAATTTTAGTCCCGATAGATAGGTTCATGTTCACGACATCCCTGTTCCTCGGCTGCATAAGGCATTCGTCCAAACGCCAGCAAATAGTCGGCCGTAAGCTCCCTTGCCATGACCCCATCCGCGAGCTGCTCCAACTGGCCAATATAAGCAAGCTCCTCCTGCGGTTTGTTCTCAGTAGGCGTCACCTTCACAAAAGTAAAACCAGCTATTAAGTAAAGCTTGTTGAGCTGCTGAGTCGTATATTGCATACTTGCCTGGCGCTGCGCCTCTGCATTCATAGGATCTAAATATTTTCTGATATTGCCAAAATAAAGCCGGTTCGCGAAGCAGCCAACCACCCAGCCGCCCGGCCTAAGCAGGCTAACTAGCCGCTTCATCGTCTCCGGTGATCCGTAAGTATGTGCATCACTGACGATGATGCCATCCAGCCCCTCTGCTGGCAGCAGCCAGTCCTCCGGCTCACTAGAGCGGAATACGGTCATTCCTGAAGTTTCAGCAATTGTCGCGGCCAGCTCATTTTGCTCCACGCCGTACCATCTTGCCGTAAGAAATGGCTTCTTCAAATAAAGAGCTGCAGCTCCGCAGCCGCAGCCAAGCTCCATGATCGAGCAGGCTTTCCTTTTATATTCATGGGATTCCCGCTGAATGACTGTACTAATGTCCTTGCGCATAAACGTTATATCACTTGGATAAAAGCCCCATTTCCTCATAAAAACTTTACTATTCCCCTTAAATCTCTCCTGGAACTCTGCTGGATCTGCGGAGCTCGCAGTATTTTCCCCGCTCGAATGTATGAACGTATCTCCACCGAGCATTAGCCTATAGCCTGCCAGCCGCAGCCGCAAGCTGTAGTCATCAACTTCAAAATCGCTCATATCGAAGCTCTCGTCCAGCGGCCCCGCCTGCTCCCATGCCTCTCGTCTTATCAGCAGACAATAGCTAACCAGCTTGATGCACTCCTCCCACTTTGCTTTATCGGGAAGCGCATGCAGTGCACAAGCGTATAGCTCCATTTCCTCTATCGTCTTGTAGGGAACTGTTATAGCTGTCCAATACGAGTCTGAATTCGTTACAGGGCTAACTGCTCCAATCCGATCATCACTCCGCAAGCAGCGCTTTAATCCGTCCAGCCAGCCTGGCGTTACGATCATATCGTGATTGAGCAGCATAAGAAGCTCTCCTGAGGCCGCAGCAAGCCCTATATTGCAGCCCTTAGAGGAGCCGACATTGCATCCGTTATCAATCACAAGAATGCCGCCTTGTTTTTTGGCCCATTGCACAGTACCATCAATCGATCCGTTATCTACAATAATAAGCTCATAGGAGCCTCGTTCCGTATGCCGCTGTATGCTCTCTACGCATTGCTTCGTGTAATCAAGCTCATTGCAAGTAACGAGAACTATGCTTGTTATGCATTTGTCATCGCTCACGCGTATCCTCCTCAAGCGAGCGTAAACGGCTTACGCAGTCCTTCGGCGGCACAAGCCCGTTTCGCGGTGAAATATACGCAGCTTTCCTATATTTCAAGGTGAAACGGCTGTCGCCGGCCTTATGGCGGTGGCGTGTTTCATTCCGGAGAAATATAGAGAAAGTATGACGAAATGATACTTTCCTATATTTTAAAATATGTCACCACTTCCGTTTCGGTGAAAACGGGAAGCTAACTACCCGGCCGCAATGCTGCTTTTATATTTTTTCCGAATACCCACAATGAGCATAAGCAGCGGCAACACAATTTGAAATATAGGAACGAACTTCAGCGTAATTTCAAGTCCAATCCACATGTGATATGTATTGTTCGTCTCTAGAAAGGAAGCTCCGTAAATAACAATTCCTATGGGCAGCACGCAATAACGATAGGCTATACCGGTTACGGCCTTGAAAGTGAATACTGATGCCATATACATAGCAGTCATTTTGACATAAAGACCAATAAACAAAAGCAGCGTCACCGTAACGTCCAGCCGCTCCAAAATATTAGCAATTCTAATCAATTGCACAACCTCAAGCAGCGGAAGCGCTGTAAGAGCAGCAAGCTCTGGTCCTAGAACACACAGCGTGAGCACATTCATAAGAATAAGGAAAACGGATACGCAGATATAGGCCCAATAAGACACTCGGCCAATTATTTTCTTCTCACTTACATGCTTCCAAAAAACGAAAAAAACGACCATTTGTCCAAAGGGGAATGACAGCAAATCGGGGAAGGCCACCTTCATGACAGGCAGCAACCCATTTTCTAAAATCGGCAGCAAATTTGTAATTTGGGGCAATCGAGTAATGAACAGCAGCACGAGAAGAAAACCATAGCTGATCGCCGCAATTGGAAACAGCAGCTGCACGACGCGTACAAATACTTCGAGTCCCTTGCTGACCGTGTATGCGGCAACGCTAATGATGAGCAGCATAATTATCCACCTCGGAGTAGAGGTAAGCAGTGCCATCACGGTTAGCTCGCCGACGTCCCGTACATTGCGCATCGATTCATACGCGAACCATAAAGCGTATAGAAGTCCAACAAACCCTCCGAGATAGCGTCCAAAATGCATAATATACAGCTCGGCCAGCTCGGACTCCGGAGAACGCTTCTGGATGTGAACATACATCACAGCCAGCAGCAGACCGGCAATTGCAGCCAATATCATCGCGATCCATGCGTCCTGCTTAGCCTTGATGCCTAGTTCAAACAAAGGCGTACTGCCGATCAAAAAAACGATAATAAATACAGAAAGCTGACTTTTCCCGATCTGCTGCATAGCTTCCTCCTTTCTGTTTATGAGCCGCGCTTTTTCTGTGACATCTTAAAACTGCTTCCGCTCAGGCCCGTTGAATTCAGCTTCACTTTTATCGATAGCTTTACTTCCGTGCTTGGAAACAGCTCCGACCAGCTATCGCTTGTTTTTGACCATTGCTTCGGATATTTTTGATGAATGACGCTCCCAAAGCCTATGACATCTGCTTTATATTTGCGAACAGCCTTCCAGCCCTTCTCCATAATGGCAGTTATCTCGCCTTCGATGAGCTTCTCAACCTCTTCGACCTGCTTCGGATCTGCTAGATCGCCTTGGCAATCGTACTCGAGCAGAGTTCCTTCTGCTTGCACATCCACATGCATAATCCATTTGCCGTTCGCCGGCTCGGGGCGAAGCTTAGTTCTCGCATGCGTAATTCTAACTGATGAGCCTCTCTGTCCCTTCCCATTCTCCGCACATGTAAAGGGGATCGTCGTTTTCTTTACATGATTGGATAGCCACATCACGCCTTCGCTTTCATCGTTGTTAATCCAGCCAATCAGCTTATCGCCCGAAATCAGCCCCAGATCAAATAATCTCACCTTAGCGGGTGTACTTGTTCTAGTGAGCTGCTCCGTGCTATCTATACTCTCATTCGTCCCGGCAATGACGAGTCCTGGTATTGCGGTGGCATGCACCGGACCCAGCAAATCCAGCAGCACCTGATGTATCGTCATTTCGCGGAAAGTAGAGCTGTTCATTTCCTCATTCATGGTCATGCGCTGAATCGCTGCAGCTGGAATTTTTTCAAGCGGAACGAGCTGCTCCAGCATGCGGCGCGCGCTTCCCTTCGATAAATATACACTGACAGTCTCACGCGAATCATGATTGCGCAAATAGGTATCAAGCAGCGAACCGAATCCTTTGCGGGCCGCCTCCTGGCCGATGATGACAATTTGAGTATGTGAGAAGTAGAGACGTCTGGATATCTCCAGGCTGGTCTTGCTTACTGCGCCTCGAAAGCTCTCCGCCTTTGTCGAAAACACGTTGACTGCCGCTGCGTTGCTCGACGGACTTTGACTGGAAATAACCTGCGGCATGACAACCTGATAGGAAACGACCCAGCTGCCGTCCTTCCAATCAATGCCTGTTCCCGAAATGACAGCAATATCGTTCAGCTCCACACTGTTCCAGCAGCCTGCAGTCAGTACACATACGAGCAGCGGCAGCAGCAGCTTCCAAATATTCATAGCCATTCCTCCCTTTTTTGTTACGGTTTATCCGAATGACGCTGCGCCGGCGGCCTCTTCCCGTTCGGTCGCCGCTTAAGATTGCGCAGATCCAGATCAAGCGGACGAAATACAATCGCCCACCATGGCAGCCTGATGAATACATCTTTCCATAGCCTTGGCTTGGTCGGCTTCGGGGCCATAGGAGACATGTAGGGTACTCCGAAGGAGCGCAGCGACACTAAGTGAATCAACATAAACAGCACCGAAATAAAAATGCCGAAAAAGCCGAACATCCCCGCCATAATCATAAAGAGGAAACGAATGATACGGGAGGTAGCCCCCATATTGTATTCCGGCATGACAAAATTTGAAATCGCCGTAAAGGATACGATGATAACCATTCCCGCCGATACAATGCCTGCCTGCACCGCAGCTTGTCCCAGCACGAGCGCGCCGACGATTGAAATCGCGGGCCCTATCGCACGCGGCATACGCAGTCCCGCCTCGCGCAGCACCTCGAAGGTCATCTCCATTAACAGCGCTTCGACGAGGCCTGGGAAAGGAACCCCTTCTCTCTGCGCTGCTAGACTAATCAGCAATGTAGTTGGAAGCATCTCCTGATGATACGTCGTAACGGAAATGTATAAGGCAGGCAAAATAATTGAAACCACATAGGCAACATAACGAATGATACGAACAAACGATGCAATATCAAACCTTTGGTAATAATCCTCCGGCGATTGAAAAAAGGTGAAAAAGGTCGTCGGAGCCATTAGCGCTATAGGCGACCCATCGACTATAACTGCCACCTTTCCCTCCAGCAGCGCCGCTGCCACAGTATCTGGCCGTTCCGTATTCAGGAGCGTCGGGAACAAGGTGAACGTCTCGTCTTGAATAAACTCCTCTACATATCCACTCTCAAGCACGCCATCGATCTCGATAGCTGCCAGTCTGCGGTATGCCTCCTTCACAACCCCTTCATCGGCTATCCCGTGCAAATACAACACTGCCACATTCGTATGGGTTTGCTCACCTAGCTTATGAACCTGCACATGAAGATCAGAGGATCGAATAATACGCCGAATCAGGCTAATATTCGTACGAAGATTTTCTACAAACGCATGCTGCGGTCCCCGAATGACCGTTTGAGTCTGAGGTGTCGATACTGCGCGCTGATCTCCCCCGCTTGCATCTGCTGTTAATGCCGCAGCACATCCGTCCGCCATAATTAAGCATACTCCATCTGTCATATCCTGGAGTGCTTGCTCTAATGCCGTAATTTCCTTAACCGATCCAACGGAAACAACACAACTGCGAAGCGCTTCCAGCAGCTTGCCGTCCAATATATAGGTATGGGGCGGCAGCTGCATAGACATTAACGGCTCCATAATACTTTTGTTGATCGTCTCCGAATCCACAATGCCCTCTACATACATAATTGCAATCTCACGCTCTGGAGCCGCATCGCTGCGAAATATTCGAATCACAATATCGGTGCTTCCTCCGAAACGATCGCGAATCATATTAACGTTCGCTTGTAATGATGGACTAAACGGCGTTAGCGCTCCTGCGGTTTGTTGGATCATAATAGCACCTTTCGTTTCCATGTTGCTTCTATTTTGGCGCATTATGGGTTTAAATATGTACTGCATTATTTCGGAGTGTGCTTGAAACCATTGTGGCGGTGTAAAATATAAAAAAAAAGCAGCTGCATATTAGCTGCAGCTGCCTGGTTCGATTGTCTTATGCGTCTGGATATAGAGCCGTCGATAAGTACCGCTCTCCTGTATCCGGCAGCAAGACGACTATTTTTTTATTGTTATTTCCTGGTCTCTTCGCAATTTGTAGAGCTGCGTAAACAGCAGCGCCTGAAGAGATGCCTACAAGCAGACCTTCACTTTTGGCAAGCTGTCTAGCCGTTTCAAAAGCAGGCTCGTTCTTCACTTGAATGATTTCATCTACAACGGCCTCATGAAAGTTATCAGGAACAAATCCAGCGCCGATCCCTTGAATTTTATGCATCCCTTTATTGCCGCCAGAGAGCACGGGAGAATCAGCTGGCTCGACTGCAACGAGCCTTACAGCTGGATTTTTCTCCTTAAGGGCTGCGCCCACACCCGAAATCGTGCCTCCAGTGCCGACACCCGCAACAAAAAAGTCAATCTCACCGTCCGTATCTCTCCAAATCTCTTCCGCTGTCGTTTTTTTATGAATAGCTGGATTGGCTGGATTATTGAATTGCTGAGGTATATAGGAGTTAGGTGTAGCTGCTGCGATCTCCTCTGCCATTCTAATCGCGCCGGCCATTCCCTCATTGGCCGGAGTAAGTACTAATTCAGCGCCTAGCGCAAGCAACAACTTGCGACGCTCTACACTAAAGCTCTCAGGCAGCGTTATGATCAATCGGTAGCCAAGGGCAGCAGCCGCAAAGGCAAGACCAACGCCGGTATTCCCGCTAGTAGGCTCCACAATAACAGACTGCTGATTAATAAGGCCTCTCTCTTCCGCATCTTTTATCATGGCCACGCCAATTCTATCCTTAACGCTTCCAGCTGGATTAAAGTATTCTAGCTTCGCAATAAGCTTCGCTTCAACCTGCTGCTGCTTCATAAAATTATTAAGTCCCAAAAGTGGTGTATTTCCAACAAGCTCCGTTAAATTGTTAGCAATTTGGGTCAATACGATCCCTCCAGTAACATTAATTCCAACTTCCTCAGTTGGTTTATTTCCTTACCATATCAGCTGCGTGGAGTAAATACAATAGCGAATCCTCTACAGCTCCTCTGACCCGCTGTTATCAAAAATAACCACAAAAAAATCATAGGATAAGAGCGTAAGTTCCGTATATAACGAGAATAAACTTGCCTATCGAACGCAAAGCCTTTCGATGCAAAGAAATTCTGGAATAAATAATTCACTAATAAAAGTGGCCTGTGACCGGCCACTTTCCATACAATAGACTCACTTCTCATTATGTCTAAACATATCAGATACATACCTTGAAATCCGCACACTTATTTCCGCTCGTGCTACATCACGCATCATTGCAAACGTATCTTCATATCCTCGGCAAACAAAGCGATAATGGATAGCACTGTCCACGCGCTCTTCTTCGAATACTTTAATGTTTCTTACTTTCATTTTTTTCCTTACCTCGCTTAGATCTGCGTGAATTCGTATCATTAGAGCTTGGGAAGCTTTTATATAAAGATTTTTTAGTGAGTAGGAGGAGAGTCCAACCTCAGTACTATTTTTATCAACTATTGTTAGCATCATAGGAAGTAGAACAAAATCCCGTACTAATTCAAGTTCTTCCTTACTCGGTAACGCCGTCTTTACTTGCTCTTGATGTCCGTGCCTCCGACTTAAATATTGTTCCCTATGTTCTGGAAGCATCATTCGACTGGATTCCCAACGGCCGTTACCCTCAAGTTTTTTGCTCACTTATAGTGCCCCCCGATTTTCGCACTACGTTCAAGAGCCTGCGCAGCACCCAATAAAGATGATGCACGCAAGATTGCTGTTCCTCCGTAGCGGCATTTAATTTGATCTGTAGCCCGCTCTAACTTCCTCGCTTTTTCCCTGTTTCCAAAAAGTGTGAGCTGGTACTGATTATCACTAATTAACTTTGACATCACTACCCCAAGCTTTCGAACAGGAAGTTCATCCCAGTGGGTATAAAACAGCTTACGGACAATCTCAAATACTTCATTGGTTATATTAGTTGGATCAACAGCGGTGACTTGTCTGTGAAAGCCAGTAGGCAAGTCAAAATCAGCTCCTTGTGCGCCTACTGAAATAACTTGCCCCATGTAGCCTTTTGCCCGACAACGCCGACAGACCTCCTCACTTAGTTCAAGAAGTATGACATCAATGTCCTCCTTGCGGCTGTAATCGCACGGCAATGTCATCTGGTGTCCGATGGCTTGCTGATGATCATATGTGCTTGGGGTGACCATACTGGAATCTATACCATTTGCTGTTTGCCAGTATAGTTCTGCTTGAATATCACTATTTCTCCCCATAACAATTCTCATTTTGCGCTTAAGCTCAGCGAGTGGAAGTCTGGCTATATCACCGATCGTAGTAATTCCGATTCGGTTAAAGTGTGCTGTCATTCGTGAGCCGACACCAAACATTTTATTTATAAGCTGAGGCCACAAAAGGCTCTCGACGTCACTCATGGATAATGTATAAATACCCGTTTCACTTTTCTTGGCCCAGATATCTGTGGCCATTTTGGCTAATACCTTTGTTGAGCTTATGCCCACCCTTATCCAAACTCCTGTGTACATCATCACCTTTATTTGAATTCGTCGTGCAATTTCCTCTGGAGATCCAAAGTAGGAAATAGAGCCGGTAACATCTAAAAATTGCTCGTCAATTGAGAATGGTTCCACCAAATCTGTAAACGATTCAAAGATCTCTGTAATCATAAGGGATACATCGATATAGGTTTGCATATGCGGGCGAATAACAATTGCATCAGAACATTTCCCCAAAGCTTCCCCCAATGTTTCTGCCGTCGTTATACCGAATTGTTTCGCTATCGGACATGCTGCAAGTACTATCCCTGATCGGCGCGCGGGATCTCCGGCAACAATAAGCGGTTTATCCCGATATTCTGGGCGCGCTGCTTTTTCGACTGATGCATAAAACGATTGGCAATCCGCCAACATTATTACAGGCACCACAATGACACCCCCAACAAATGCGAATATATGTTCTCTTTTCATTATATACCGAATGTATGTTCGTAATGCAAAGGTTAAATCCTCCAGTTAAGGTATTTTTTCTGATTCATAATCTGCCTGGCTTATCTTAAGTTTCTATTTTCCCTTCTCCCGTTCATAGGTTAGGCGAACTAGTGGAATTGGTTCATTTATGAAATAGCGCTAAAGGACGAGGCTACGCTGCACTTTTGTACAACATAATCGAAGTTACTAGCCTGACTAGGGCAAGTACACTGCAGTTTGTGCAGTAGATTACCTAGTATAGGGCGATATTCGTTGGTTTGGAGCTCATTCTACTGCAATAGTACAATGTAGCCGTCTGAAACAGCTCTCATGTGAGGTTTCTATTGCACGAAGTGCAGTCTAGGCTTCTTCTTCAATTAGCGAGGGACTCTGGTGTATGATGCAGCGAATTTCGGGTGGTACGCAGCTAACGATGCTGCAAAGTTAGCTGCGTATTGGAGTCTAATCTATAAAAATGAAGATGTAGCGATGCGAGAAGATCGTTCTAGAGAAACGAAGTGTTCGCCTTTATAGTCCCTTATTCTTACCTTTAAATGTCTTAGAAAATCAAAGAATCTGGCTGCAAGCGCGATCCTTAAGAAGGATCAGTCTTTTATTTGCCTCGCATCATGGCTAGTACCGCCAGCTCGATCTTATTCAGCATTAGTCCGTATTCATTCGTAATTTCAAAGGAATGCGGCATCGGCAGCTTTTGAAAATAAGGAACTACGTCTGAAGTCGACACAAACCAGTCGCCGGGCTCAGGAGATTCTAGCGGCTGGTCGCCCCATGCAGCGCCCAGCTCCGGACTATAGATCGGCTCCGCTTCAGGCTTCAGCCGCCCGCCTAGCAGCCGCTCAGTATAGACGCGCTGAGGCGGCTTCTGACGAACACTCGCGAATATATGCGGCGCGTAGTCCGCACGCGAGCCAGTATGCTTAACAGCGGCTGCAAAGCATCTTACACCGTCATATACACGCGGGATACCGAACAGCATCGCATACAGACGCTTGCCTAATTCAATTCGCTCCTGCAAGCTTTCAAATCGTTCCAGAATAAGTCCCGAGAGTCGCAGAGCGTCCATTCCCTCCCCTTTCGCTTTCCCTTTTCCATAGGGGAAAATGACGCCATTAAGCTGCAGCAGCGACTGCAGTCCAAAAAATAAGGTGTGCAGCACTTTTTCGCGAAAATAAGGATGCTGGACAACACGCTGCTCGATATAATGCTGCTCATTCACAATTAAAGCAATTGTAAGCGGAGCAGCCTCGCCATCACGCCAAAACTGCTTCCAAACCGGGAGCATGAACACGGATACCCCAAAGGCCGGCAGCAAATGAAACAAGCTCCTCCCCTCTCTCCTGCTCCATTCATATAAAAGCAGCTGAGGATACGCATCCTGAAAAATAAGTGCATTAGCCTGCTCCAAAAAACCGAATACCGCGACGCGTTGCTCCTTGCCGAGCAGCCACGGCAGCCATTCCCCTTGCAAATCGGTCATATTCCAGCCGCCATTACGCGATACCATATGGGCAAGCAGCGCCCAATGCAGCTCTGGGGTTCGAAAATACACGTCGCGATAAGCCTCTGTACGAGTCACATTATTGCGGTTGCAAGCAGCAATCTCCAGGCGAATGCGTTCAATAAATGAAAGCTCAGCCTGCGTCCAATTGCTTGCTGCCTCATGATAGGATGCTGCGCTCGACTTAGACCAAGCATACGTTAGCTTTGCTACAGTAGAGGAAGACAGCTGCAGCGGAACAGCCTCGGAAAGCATCTCACTTGACGCGCTTAGCGCTGCCCATTTCCCTATAGCATACTCAAATGCCGCGCCAGGAAGCGCCAGCAGCTGCTGCAACCAGTAGCCGATTGAACGGCGAGTTGTCCGAACCCCATTCTTTTTGCTCATCGTAAACGCTCCTTAATCAACGTCATTGCCTGTGTATGAAACCAAGCATAGCTGACAAGCCTATATAAACCAGTATCCACCACAATACACATTGTCATACTTTGTAAACAGCATATGCGCTGCGGCTAGCTGCGATATATAATAGAATGATAGAAGCAGGAGAAAGGAAAGGAGAAGAGAATTATGTGTGGAAGATATACGCTTACTATCACGCTGGAGGAGCTTATGGTCAGATATATGATCGAGGAGACAATGATGCCGTTTCACCGCCCGAAGTACAACGTAGCTCCAAGTCAGCAGGTGTTAGCGATCATTAATGACGGGAAAGCCAATCGTTTAGGAGAGCTGAAATGGGGTCTTATTCCGCCATGGGCAGACGATCCGAAAATCGGCTTTCAAATGATTAACGCGCGCTCGGAGACCGCAGCAAGCAAGCCCGCCTTTCAGAAGGCGCTGCGGAGCAAACGCTGCCTGATCCCAGCCGACGGCTTCTACGAGTGGAAAACGACGGCTGGCGGCAAGCAGCCCATGCGTATCGTACTGAAAAGCCGTACAATCTTCAGTATGGCAGGGCTTTACGAAACATGGCTCTCTCCTGATGGAACTAAAATAAACAGCTGCACAATATTAACGACTGCACCAAACGAGCTTGTTGCCCCGATCCACGATCGTATGCCGGTCATTTTACGTCCCGAGGATGAACAGCTATGGCTAAGTCGCACCGTAACAGATAACGCTTTGCTTATGCCGTTAATGACCCCTTATCACCCGAATGAGCTGGAAGCCTATCCTGTTTCCACTGCAGTAGGCAGTGTTCGTAACGACGAGCCATCCCTTATCGAGCCTTATACGGTAGACGAGCAGCTTGAGCTTTGGTAGCCGCAGCAAGCCAAAAAAAAAAATCGCTGACCGTAGACAGTCAGCGAAACATCCCCCACAGCTTCAATAAATGAAAAGTGTTATTGGGATCAATTTTTTGCCCCATCACGAAGGCGACAATTTGGTCCTCCTGTGTATCCGTAAGCTGCTCCTGCAAAATAACGGCCGTTGCCTTCACAAGCTTCCTTACCTTTGGCCGATCCTGCAAATCATACTTCGTCACATTTCCAAGCAGTTGTCTGACACGATCCTTCACGATTGGGTTTTTTAATTTGTATTTGACGCGTTCGACCAGCTGCGGCCGAATTCCATAGTCTTGGTAACTCACTGCCCTGACACCTCCATCTGGCGATCCAATCACATTGTTTAACTATATGCCGCCAAGTGGAAATTATTGCCTAGTCCAGCTGTTCTCCTTGAAAAAATTGATCCTTCTGCAGTACGCTGCGTACTCTCGCATAAGACTCGTTAGACCAAAAATCATCACGATCCGTAAGCTCCGCCGCATCCTCCCTTGCGATTTCCAGTACCTCATAATCGGCAACCATATCCGCCAAACGAAACTCTGGAAGACCGCTTTGCTTTGTGCCAAAAAAATCACCAGGACCGCGTATTTCAAGATCGCGCCGCGAAACCTCGAAGCCGTCATCCGTATCCGTCATAACCTTCATCCGCTCACGGCCCGTTTCTGATTTCGGATCAGCCACCAATATACAATGTGATTGATGCTCCCCACGTCCAACTCGGCCTCTCAGCTGATGCAGCTGAGACAAGCCAAAGCGTTCCGCGTCCATAATAATCATGAGCGTTGCATTAGGAACATCCACACCGACCTCCACGACTGTCGTCGCCACCAGCACATGAGTCTCATTTGCACCGAAAGCACCCATTACGCTTTCTTTCTCAGAAGCATTCAGCCTTCCGTGCAGCAAGCCGACACGAAGATCAGGGAAGGTTTGCTGCGTCTGCACATAGAGATCAATCGCATTTTGCACATCGAGCTTCTCCGACTCCTCAATCAACGGGCAAATAATATACGCCTGTCGCCCCTTGCCAGCCTCCTTGCGTATAAAACCAAACACGCGCTCCATCATCGTATGCTTCACCCAATACGTCTTAATCGGCTTGCGGCCATGCGGCCGCTCGCGAATGGTCGACACGTCCATATCACCGAAGGCCGTAATGGCCATCGTTCTCGGGATTGGCGTAGCCGTCATGGTAAGAACGTCGGGATTCATCCCTTTATGGCGCAGCACACTCCGTTGGTTAACACCAAATCGATGCTGCTCGTCCACGACCACAAGACCGAGGCTTCGAAAAAAAACGTCCTCCTGAATAAGCGCGTGCGTGCCAACAACGATATCGATAAGGCCCATTTGCAAACCAGCTAGCAAATCCCTACGCTTGCGATCCGTAAGGCTGCCTGTCAGCAAAGCAACCTGAATGCCCAAATCGGCAAACATTTTTGTTAGTGAACGCATATGCTGTTCCGCTAATATTTCGGTCGGCACCATCAATGCCCCTTGATGGCCAGATTTAACCGCAACGTAAAGGGCAATAGCTGAGACGACCGTTTTACCAGAGCCAACATCGCCCTGCAGCAGACGGTTCATGCAAGAGGGTCTTCTCATATCGACGCATATTTCATTGACAACCTTCTTCTGCCCATCAGTCAGCTCAAAGGGCAGTGTCGCGGCAAACTGGCGCACCGTCTCACTTTCAATTCGATGTGCAATGCCGTCATTTCGTTTCCGATTAAGAGCACGATAAGCCTGCAGCTTTAGCTGAAACAGAAAGAGCTCCTCATACACAAGCCTTCTGCGGGCTTCCTGCCCTTCTCTCGTATCCTCCGGCAAATGAATTCGCTGAACCGCATCACGTCTTACCATCAGATCATGCTGACGGACAAGCTCCTGCGGCAGCAGCTCTTCAATCATGGTCCCATACTGCGTCAGCGCTTGCCGCACCGTCTTCCGCATCCACGGCTGCGTGATGCTCCCGCCGACCGAGTACACAGGCTGCAGCGTTCCCGACTTAGCCGCTCCTCCGCTGCCAGGAAACTCCGAGTCCGATACCGTCATTTGCATGCGCTGCTGCTCCCATTTCCCTGTGAGCATGATTTCGCGCCCAATGACAAGCTGATCCTGCAGAAAATGGCGATTGAACCAAACGGCACTAACTAACCATTGACCTACCTCAACCTTACAGGTCAATCTTGATTTGCTTTTACCATAACGCTGCAATACAGGGACACCCCTGACATGCCCGAGCACCGTAACCTTCTCGCCTTCCTTCACATCTGTGAGCTCGCGAATACGGTAATCCTCGTAGCGAAACGGAAAATAATCCAATATATCTGCAACTGTGCTAACGCCAAAGGCGTGAAGCTCCTTTTCCTTAGGAGCACTCACGCCTTTGATTTGCCGAACTGACATTTGATCCAGCTTCATCATCCGATCACATCCTGTACATAAACACAGCGGATGCCCCAGGCCCAGTATGCGTGCCAATAACCGCACCTATCGTCGTCCATGCAACCTCTTGCACATTAAACTCGCTTTTGAGAAGCTTAAACAGCTCCTCCGCCGAATCCTTGCTGGATGCATACGCCATCGTCATGCCAACAGGCTCATCCCCGTATTCTTTTTTCAGAAGCTCGACGATACGCGCCATCGCTTTTTTTGTGCCGCGCACCTTATCTACAGCGAGTACAACGCCGTCTGGGTCCAGTGAAAGAATCGGCTTAATATTCAGAATCGAACCGATTAATGCAGCAGCCTTCCCAATTCGGCCTCCCTTTTGCAAATATTCCAGCGTGTCCACAAAAAAATACAATTCTGTATCGCGCTCAAGCCGTTCCATTTCTTCAATAATCCGTTCCTTCGATTCCCCAGCCTCAGCCATCACAGCTGCTTTTACGACACGCATTCCGAAGCCGTATGAGGCCGATTTCGTATCAATAATCGTAATATCCGCCTCGTTCTCCAGCATAGAACGCGCAATGAAAGCTGATTGGTAAGTCCCGCTAAGCGCTGCAGACAAATGAAGCGAAATAATCGGCGAATCCGCATCCTCAGCAAGCAAACGCTCATACACATCCGAGAATTCCGCAGGCGAAGGCTGAGATGTCGTAGGAAGCGCAGTGACTCTCGTCAGCTTCTCATAAAATTGATCTGGAGTTATCGTTACAGCATCCTGAAACGTCTCCTCGCCAAACAACACCTTAAGAGGCACCATATTTATGCCATGTCGTTCTCTTATTTCTGGCGGTATATCCGCTGTACTGTCCGTTACAATTCTAACCTTTCCCAAGTCCAAACCCCTCCCAAGCTAAACAAGAATGCAAGCTACTCTAATGCAAAAACGTAAGGATAAAGCGGTTGTCCGCCTTTTTGCAATTCAAGCTCTAGCTCTGGATATTGCTCCTGAATCCATTCATAAAGCGAAGTCGTTTCAACAGAATCAGCTTCCTCGCCCGTAAGTATCGTTAGCAAATCACCGCCATTATCCAGCATGCTGGATATAAGCAATTGGCAAGCGGCCTGCAAGCTAGCGTTAGACACAACGATTGATTTTTCCTTAATCCCGATAAAATCGCCCTCACGTATAGCTACGCCTTCAATCGTTGTATCTCGTACAGCCTTCGTTACTTGTCCGGAGACGACTTGCTCCGCTGCATTTTTCATCCATTCGCTGTTACGCTCAGCTGTTTCATCCTCTTTGAACGCTAGAACCGCAGCTAAGCCCTGCGGTACGGTACGCGTTGGAATAACCGTAACCCTACGCTCACTCAGCTCTGCAGCCTGCTCTGCAGCCAAAATAATATTTCCATTATTAGGCAGTATGTAGATATGCTCCGCCGACAACGACTCGATTGCCTTCACAAAATCCTCCGTGCTGGGATTCATCGTCTGACCGCCCGATAAAACGGTGTCTACTTCGTTTTCCAGAAAAATATTAGTTATTCCTTCACCTAAGGCAACAGCAATAATGCCAAATGGAGCCCATTCGAACACTTGTGATGGCGGAATCCCTTGTACAGCTTCGCCTGCAAGCAGCTCTGCCGCGGAAAAGTCTACAATGCTAAAATCCGTTTTCTCCTGCTCCAGCAGATCGCGATGCTGCTCACGCATATTAAGAATATGAATATCCGTCAGTTCGCCATATGGAAGGGATAAATTAAGAACATCGCCAGGCTTGCGGGAATGCACATGAACTTTTATAATATCATCTTCAGCGATAACCAAAATGGAATCACCATCTTTGCTTAGCGCCTTCTTGTAAGCGTATTCATCAAAAAATGCCGATACATTTCCGCCAAGTTTCCGATTGATAAAAAATTCCATATCGTATAAAAACTCAATGGCATCCGTTGCCAATCGTGCTTGAGCAGATGCTGGCTCTTGCTTTCGAATCGAAGGAGCGGCTATAGGAACAGCTACTTCCTCAGGCGGTGCAGCTTCTGATTGCTGCGAATCAGAATCGAGCTGTCCATCCAATTCCAATAAACAACGTACAAAGCCTTCATAAATGTATACAAGACCTTGTCCGCCTGAATCAACCACGCCTACCTGCTTAAGCACAGGGAGCAAATCAGGTGTACGCTGCAAAGCCTCATCAGCCTTCTGGTGAACCTCGCGCATCAAGTCAATAACATCGCTTGTTCTGCGTGCATACTGAACAGCGTGCTTCGCAGCTTCCTTCGCTACAGTAAGAATCGTTCCTTCTACAGGCTTCACAACCGCTTTATAGGCAAGGTCAACACCATGCTGCAAAGCAGCGGCCAGTTGCGCCGTTCCTGCTTCTTCAAGGCCGTTAAGCGATCTCGAAAAACCACGGAACAGCTGTGACAAAATAACGCCAGAGTTTCCCCTAGCGCCCATAAGAAGCCCTTTCGACAAGGCCTCTGTCGCTTTCCCAATGCTGTCTGACGGCTTGCTGCGAAGCTCGCGAACGCCTGAGGTCATCGTTAAGTTCATGTTCGTTCCCGTGTCGCCATCTGGCACTGGGAATACATTCAATGCGTTGACATGCTCAGCGTTTCGTTGTAAATAATCCGCGCCGAGCAGTGCCATTGCGGTAAAATCCGATCCGTTTATAAAACGCTTACTCAACGATTTGTCCCCTCTCTGTTACTTAAGTACCCGAACATCTTGCACAATTATATGGACTTCTTCCACTTGTAGACCGATTACATCATTCAGTACATACTTCACCTTAGATTGAATGTTATGAGCGACCTCGGAAATTTTCGTGCCATAGCTCACGATGATGTAGAGGTCGATGTGAAGCTCTTCATTTTCTCTTCTAATTTCAATACCACGAGTCAAATTCTCTCGTCCGAGCAACTCGGCAATTCCATCCTTCAACTGCTTACGAGACGCCATACCGACAAGTCCATAACAATCCATAGCCGCAGACCCGGCAATAAGCGCTATACAATGGTCTGAAACATGAATGGAACCATATTCTGTACTTAGCTGTAGAGTCATGTAATTACACTCCCTTACTGTATAAACTATGGACTAAGTACCATTGTACTATAAACAGCCTCTTTATAGAAGTCCGTTCAATAAATCCAATCTTTCTGCATCTTCACAAACTTTCGCAGCCATAAAGAACATGCATATCCGTATATTTATGTTGAATAGAAGAGATGTTTATGATACGATATTCAAGTGTGTTTAAATGTTATTTCGCTTTCGAATCAATTTTTCCTCACGCATAACGAGCCATATTTATGGAATTAGTTTTGCTCACGCAAGATCTAAAGGAGGTGTAGTCATGTCCCGCAAATGTTTTCTTACAGGTAAAGCACCTGGTAAAGGTAACAACGTTTCCCACGCAAACAACAAAACACGTCGTTCTTGGGGCGTAAACGTGCAGAAGGTTCGTATTTTGGTTGACGGTAAACCGAAACGTGTTTATGTCAGCACTCGCGCACTGAAGGCTGGTAAAGTTACCCGCGTATAATGATGGCTTTGGCCATAGACAAAAGCACCTGAGCTCTCAGGTGCTTTTCTTTTACTTTTTGTACGATCACGGCCGAAGGGTGTCCCGCAGCATCTGATCTAATTTTTTTGGAAGGTATTCAAAATTGCCTTTACGAATCCGCCCAAAAATTTAGGCAGTTTGATTGTATAAAATTTCATGCCTCATCCCTCCTCAGACACGCTCATCGAATTAATCCGTGACAAACATCCTACGCTCATGTAAACATCCTATGCGTCATTAGTTCGTCCTATTCCATCGCGAGCCATGAAGAGAGACCATCACACTCCCGGTAGAGTGTCTGAATATTGCTTAACATAAATAAACATGGAGACAATGACTGCAATCAGTAAATAAAATATAACTGACAACACAAAGTAGCCAATACGCAATCCCAGCGTCTCAAACCGTCGAAAGAAGCGAATGCCTAAATATAACGCCAGCAAAGAAAAAAGATAGCGATAAAACTCTTCTATGAGTGAAAAAACCGTCAGCATCAGGCCAGTAAGAAAAGCATAGCCAAGCAGCCAGAATGTCGTTTTTAGCCGTTCATTCATCGTAGATCTCCTCTAGCGCAATCCGGCAATTGCCGCGGCGCGATCCTTCTCTGCAAACACAGCATTCCCGGCTACAAGCACGTTAGCTCCTGCCTCTCGAATCACCGCTGCCGTTGATGAATTAACACCGCCGTCAACCTGAACCAATACTTCATCAAGCCCCCGCTCTTCAAGCATCGCGCGAACCTGACGTAATTTCACCAGCGAGTAGGGAATAAATTTTTGTCCGCCAAATCCCGGATTGACCGTCATAATCAATACTAGATCAAGATCATGCAAAATAGACTCGAGCACCGATACCGGTGTGGCTGGATTAATCGCTACGCCAACAGGGAGACCCTTTTCTTTGATATCATGCACTGTTCTGTGCAAATGCACACAAGCCTCAGCATGGACCGTAATTCTGTCGGCTCCCGCAGCAATATAGTCAGGAATCGATAGCTCCGGACGTTCAATCATTAAATGAACATCGAACGGCAGCTTAGTCGCTGATCGCACAGCCGAGATAACCGGCGGACCAAACGTCAGATTGGGAACAAAATGCCCATCCATCACATCAACGTGTATCCAATCCGCTCCCGCTGCCTCGACGGCCTTAATTTCCTCGCCAAGACGTGCAAAATCAGCGGACAAAATAGATGGCGCGATAATTGTCATAGTCATTAGTACCTCCGTTTATTCTCTTTCATCTCTGCCAAAAATAATAAGTAATGCTCGTGCCTGCTTTTTTCTATTTTCCCGGCTTCAAGCGCTGCAAGTACAGCGCAGCCTGGCTCATGGACATGCGTACAGCCCCTAAATTTGCAATCAGGAGAGAGCTCCCGCATCTCCACAAAGCAATATCCCAAATCCTCTATGCCGAGCTCTTGGAAATCAAGCTGGCTGAACCCAGGCGTATCAGCTACTAAACCGCCGCCAATTTCAATCAGCTCGACATGTCTAGTCGTATGCTTGCCACGCCCAAGTCGATTGCTAATTTCGTTCGTTTCCAGCTTTAATCCAGGAACGATTGCGTTTAGCAGTGATGACTTTCCTACACCAGATTGTCCGGCAAAAACGGCCAAATGACCAACCAGTCTTTCTTGAAAAGGAACGATCCCCTCGCCAAGCAGCGAGCTTGTCCCATAGACCTCATAGCCAAGAGGACGGTATATACGATTAACTGCAGCAGCAGCGACCGTTGCTTCCTTTGACTCTAAGCCTTCATTTTCCAGATCTTGCTTGCTTAAGCAAAGTACAGCTGGTATGCCTGCATGCTCGATATGCACAAGAAACTTATCCAGCAGCTGTAAATTCAAAGCGGGCTCCGTAACGGAAAATACGAGTATCGCCAGATCTATATTAGCAACCGGCGGACGTATAAGCTCGGATGAGCGCGGCAATAGCTCCTCGACCGTTCCCTCCCCGTTCTCCGTTAGGCTGTACATAACCACATCACCAACTAATGGTGTAAGGCCCCTATTCTTAAAGACGCCTCGAGCGCGGCATTGGATCGTTACCGAATCCGATGCCGCATGCTCAGCGCGTACATAGTAATAACCGCTTAACGCCTTTACGATTGTTCCTTTGAGATGTCCTTCTTTGCTATTATGGCTGCTCTGACTCTTGCTGCTGTTCTTGCTGCCCTGTTTGCTCTTCTTCAATTGGCTCATCATTGCTTTCGTCAACCTCCGCTTGTACCGGCTCTTCTGTCGCCTGCACTTCTTCACCCGGAATAGTCAAGGTGGATGAATTCGTACCCTTCAATAGTTCCTCGTACGTGATGACTTTTCTATCGATGAACTGATTGTCGCGATAAACCGTCACATTAGCTTCCGTATCCGGCGCCACGATAACCGTAACAGGGAATGTTTGCGTGCTTGTAATTTGCCTCTTATCCCATTCGATATTTTCACCGCTTGCATCGGAATATATAATTCTAATTTCACTGGTCTTTCCTGCCTCTGCTGGAGAAATCACAATATTGAACTGATGATTCTTCGCATCGGCTGGCGGACCGGAGCTCACTCGGATCGATATCTTAGCGCCTTTTGAAACCAGATCCTTCGGCTTGTACGGATCTTGGCTAATGACAAAATCCTTCTGATGCAAATAGCTTGGCTCATATAAAATATCTGCAGTGTCAAGCGTCAGCTCGTTTGCCTTAATTAAATCTTTGGCTTCATCAAGCCGCTTGCCAATGAGGTTCGGCATAGGAACCGTCTCACGGCCTTTGCTGACCATGAATTTGAATTCAACAGACTCTGGGTTGTATTCCTCCCCTGGCTTAGGAGACTGCTGAATAATCGTGTCTGCAGCTTCCTCGCTGAACACGTATTCTATCATGATTTGATCCTCTATAACGCCTAAGGCGCCCAGCTCATCAATCGCCGTTTGCAGCGATTTACCGACATAGTTGCCCAGCTCCTCGAGCTCGGGTCCGTCACTGACTGTAATTTGAATGAGGGAGCCTTCCTTGACTCTCATATTCCTCTTGGTTTGACTAAGCACCTGATCCTTCGGAACTTCCTTGTTATGCTCATGAAGAACAGGATCCTCAACCTTAAGTCCAACCGCCTCAATCATCTGCCGTGCTTCTGTTTCTGACTTGCCAACCACATAAGGCACATCCACCTCAGCAACATCCAGCCAGCCTAAAAGCCAGATAAAGCCCCCTATAATAAGTGCTAGAATAATTAAAGTCACCCCAACGACAGTTAGCGGCTTCTTCCACCCCTTCGCCTTGGGCGTCAGCGTACTATCTTTTGCTTGCTCATCCGTTTTAGAAGAAAGCGGTTGATTCCTTTCCTGCTCCTTAGGCGCTGGTGGCGGGAAATCACCGCGAATGGCCGGCATAACACGCGTCTCTTCCATATCGTTCACATGGATAAATGTGATTTTGGGTTCCTTCAATCGCTCTGGGCGCAAGCAGGTATCCAGATCAAGCAGCATTTCATGCGCGGAGCCGTAACGCTCGTTCGGATTTTTGCGCATCGCTTTAAGTATCACGTTCTCAACGCTTTGCGGAATATGTGGATTGACGATACGCGGCTCCTCGAAATTTTCCTGCAGATGCTTCAAAGCAACGCTAATTGGGCTCTCGCCAAGAAAAGGCAGCTTTGCTGTCAGCATCTGATAAAGCACGATGCCGAGGGAGTATAAATCCGATTTCTCACCGGTATTGATCCCCTTCGCATGCTCAGGAGAAAAATAGTGAACCGAGCCGAGAACCGAGCCCGTCTGTGTAATTGTAGACGAAGTGACTGCTCTAGCAATACCGAAGTCTGTAACCTTCACACGTCCATTTTTACCAATTAATATATTATGAGGCTTAATATCGCGATGAATAATATGATTCTGATGCGCATGATCGAGCGCATCTGCAATTTGCATAGCAATACGCACCGCTTCATCAGGCTGCAACGGCGCACGCTCTAGTATCACTTCATTCAAATTATGGCCTTCAATGTATTCCATAACGATATAATGTGTATCCTCTTCTTGTCCTACATCATAAATGCTGACGACGTTCGGATGCGATAGCGCAGCCGCAGACTGTGCCTCGCGACGGAAACGGCGAATAAATTCCTCGTCATGTACAAATTGCTGCCTCAGTACCTTTACTGCAACATTTCTATTCAGCAGCACATCATGTGCTTTATATACAAGCGCCATCCCGCCGCCGCCAATGCGTGTCAAAATTTCATAGCGTCCGCCTAGATCTTGTCCGATCATCCTTGTCACCCCTCTCGATTCGTGCCAATCGCTTCTTGCAGAAGTACGACGGTTATATTGTCGTCCCCGCCAGCATGAAGCGCAAGCTGAATGAGATGATCAGCTTTAGCATCCAACTCAAGCTGCTCACTTGTGACCATTTGCAGCATTTGCTGCTCGCTCACCATATTGGATAGCCCATCGCTGCACAGCAGCAAAATGTCCTCAGAGGACCATTCAACTGCCTGTACATCAATGTCAACATGCGAATCCGTACCAACTGCGCGAGTCAGAACATTGCGGCGGGGATGATGTGCCGCCTCCTCCTCGCTAAGCTGTCCGGATTTGACCAATTCATTAACTAGAGTATGATCATGCGTTAATTGCGTAATGACGCCTTGCGTAATTTTATAAGCTCTGCTGTCGCCAACATGTCCAATAATCGCATTATCCTGCTTTACTAAGGCAGCTACAATTGTTGTCCCCATATTATGATAACGCTCATTGCGGGAAGCCAGCTCAAATACAGCATCATTTGCTTGCGAAATCGCTTGCCTAATGAGCATTTTTCCTTCTTGAATAGAAAGATCCGCCTTTGCAGCGCTTTGCACCAGCATGCTGCGAAATGCATCGACAGCCTTCTGGCTTGCAACGTCGCCAGCCTGGTGTCCACCCATGCCATCGGCTACGATGGCAATCGTTATTCCATTATTCAATTGACTAACCCAAGATTGATCTTCATTGACATGACGGACCCGTCCAATATCACTTCGGTTTGCCGTTAACAACAAGTCATCACCTCGCCTGAGACTCCATATGTTTCGCTCTTAATTGACCGCAAGCAGCCGCAATGTCATGCCCTTGCTCTCTCCGAATCGTAACGCTGACTTTATTCCGCTCCAAGACGCGTTGGAATTCAAAAATATCCTCACGCGGTGTACGAACATAATTCCGTTCAGGCACATGATTGACAGGAATCAGATTGACGTGGCATAGCATGCCCTGCAGCACTTCAGCCAGCTCCTGCGCATGCTCGGCCTGATCATTGACTCCACCAATTAGCGCATATTCAAACGTAATTCTTCTTCCAGTCTTAGCGATATAGTTATGACAAGCTGCTATAACATCATCAAAAGGAAAACGACGATTAACCGGCATCAGCTTTGAGCGCAGCGCATCATTTGGCGCATGTATCGACAAGGCCAAATTAATTTGCGTGTTCTCTTCAGCGAATTTATACATGCTTGGCACAATGCCGCTTGTGGAAACGGTAATGTGGCGCTGTCCGATATTCAGTCCTTTTTCATGAATCATAATGCGCAGAAATGCCATCGTTGCATCATAATTCTCAAACGGCTCGCCAGAGCCCATAATTACGATACTGGATACGCGTTCGCCAGTCGCATCTAGCATCTGCTGTGCAGTCACGACTTGGGCGACGATCTCGCCAGCAGTCAAATTCCGCTTCAAACCGCCTAGCGTAGAAGCACAGAACGTACAGCCAATACGGCAGCCAACCTGCGTTGTTACACAAATGCTATTGCCATAGTTATGGCGCATGATAACCGTCTCGATTGCATGCGCGTCATGAAGACCGAACAGAAACTTTACGGTGCCGTCCTTTGATTCAAACTTTGTAATTTCGCTTAGCGTTATAATCTGAAAGCTTTCCTCCAGCTTGTCACGAAGCGATTTTGAGAGATTGGACATATCTTCAAAGCTCTTAACGCGCTTCACATACAGCCAATCAAACAGCTGCCCACCCCGAAATACCGGCTCGCCGTTATCTTTCATCCATTGTTGAAGCTGCTCAAGCGTATAGTCATATATGCATGGTTTCATTTCATCACACCTGTACCTTATAGTAGGCCGGCTTAAAGTCTTCTTCGCCGCCATCGATTTATTTTACCACAAACGTCCATGTTGAGCTATAATCCACAATTATAGACGCTTAACCATCCTTGCAATGTAAAAACCGTCGCTGTCAAAATGCTGCGGAAGCAGCTGTGCTTGTCCATCAAAATGCTCGCCAACAGCCCCTGCTTTCTTCAACTGCTCCACGATAGCCTCCGGCCAATCGCTATTCAGTTCAAATTCAGGGTGTTCCTGGAGAAAACGTGCGATCTGCTGCTCGTTCTCATCCTTCTCAATCGTACATGTGCTGTATACGAGCACGCCGCCTGGACGAACTAATCCGCACACTGCGTTCAACAAACGCTGCTGAACCGCTGCAATATCAGATACGTCTCCGGCGGTTTTCGTCCATTTGATTTCAGGCTTTCGCTTAATAACGCCGAAACCCGAGCATGGCGCATCAAGCAATACAGCGTCCATCGATTCCGGCTTAAAGCGATCCGCCAGCTTAAGCGCATCCTCGGTAATCGCCTCGACATTACGAAGCTTTAAACGCTCCGTCTGTGTCACAATAAGATCGCGTTTATGTGCATGAAGATCATTAGCCCACACTTTGCCTTTGCCGCCCATCAGCTCTGCCAGATGTGTACTCTTGCCGCCAGGTGCTGCGCAGCAATCCAATACCTGCATGCCTGCCTTTGGAGCAACGACTTCTGCAACGAGCATCGAGCTCTCATCCTGCACCGTCCATAAACCTTCTCGAAAACCATCCGTATCGGCCAAATTCCCGCCGCGATTGATCGCAATCCCTGTTGGAGCGATTGCTGAAGGCACAGCCTCATAGCCTGCTGCTCTCAATTGCTCGATAACATCCTCTCGACTGCCGCGAAGCGGATTTGCCCGAACGCTGGAATGCGGATGCTCATTGCCTGCAATACATATGGCTTCAGCCGTTTCTACACCGTAAGCCTCAACCCAGCGACCGACCAGCCATTCGGGATAAGAATGGCGCAGCGCAATTTGAACGATGGGATTTGCATGTTTTATTTCCGAGGCTTGAAGCTCGCCACGGCCCCGATCGACGCTGCGCAGCACGCCGTTCACCATTCCTGATATGCCGGAATGGCCTCGTTTTTTGGCGATCGTCACCGCTTCATTAACTGCTGCATGCGCGGGTATGCGATCCAAATACAATAGCTGATAAGCGCTCATTCGGAGCAGCTGGTGAACCCACGGCTCCAGCTTATGCAGTCCTTTGGAGACGAAGCGGCTTAACCAATAATCTAGTGTTGCTTGTCGCTGAATTGTCCCATATACAAGCTCAGTAACAAGTCCGGCGTCAGCACGCTGCAAGCCGGCCTCCTGCAGCGTTCGATTAAGCTGCAGATTGCTGTATGCTCCTGTTTGCGCAACCTTTACAAGCGTATCCATCGCTAGCTCACGAGGCGATTTTTGCTTGCGTGCTGCTGGTTGCTGTTGAGGCTGCCCGTTCTGCGAGGCATGTCCTCTGCTGCCAGGTCGTTTATGCCCTTGCTTTGCTTTAGGCTTCGCTCTCATGGTGCTGGCACCATTGCTATTGCCGCTTGGCTTACGAGTGTTGCTGTCCGTCATGCTGCACCTCCATCGCCAAGCAGCGTACCCGCTTCAAGACGGGCACCCTGCAGCCAATCCGCAGCACTCATCGCGCGTTTGCCTGCAGGCTGAATTTCTTTCAGCACCAGAACTCCCGCTCCGGTCTGCACATGGATGCCATTGCTATCTGCTGCAATAACTGTGCCTGGTGCAGCGGTTGCTGGCTTAGCATTTATCGCCTCAGGCACTGCGCAATGCCATACTTTAAATACTTCTCCATTTAGGAATGTAAAAGCTCCAGCCATCGGAGACAAGCCGCGAACCTGATTGAAGATAGCACGAGCCGGCTCCGTCCAATCGATTCGCTCATCCTCGCGAGTCAAATTTGGAGCATAGGTTGCAAGCTCATTTTGCTGCGGAACTGCTTTCGCTTCACCAGCAATAATCGACGGCAGCGTTGCTCCAAGCAGCTCTGCTCCGGCAAGGCTCAGCTTCTCAAACATCGACCCCGAGGTGTCCTCGTCCGTAATCGGAAGCTTCACGACGCTAATCATATCGCCGGTATCCAATCCCTCGGCCATATACATAATCGTCACGCCCGTTTCAGCTTCTCCATTCATGATTGAGCGCTGAATAGGTGCGCCTCCACGATATTGTGGAAGCAAGGAGCCGTGCACATTAATACAGCCGAGACGCGGAATCGCAAGCAGCGCCTTGGGCAGAATCTGACCGTAAGCAGCCGTTACAATTAGATCAGGCTTAAGCTCGGCGATTGCGGCAACAGCGTCTTCGCTGCGCATCATCTCAGGCTGCAGCACGGGCAGGCCAAGCGACAACGCCGCTTCCTTTACAGGCGGCGGCGTCAGCGTTTTTTTGCGGCCCTTCGGCCGATCAGGCTGTGTTACGACAGCGACTACATTATACTGCTGCTCCAGGAGCAGCTTCAAAGAGGGAACCGCAAAATCTGGCGTTCCCATAAATACGATACGCATAAAGCTATTCGCCGCCTTTTCTAGCTCTTTCCGAAATGTCGTAAATGCTCTCCGCCAAATCGGTAAACAAAATACCATTCAAATGATCAACCTCATGCTGAAACGCACGCGCAAAATAACCCTGAGCTTCAACCGTAAACGTCTGGCCGCTGCTATCTTGACCAGTAACCACGATACGCTCCGCACGCAGAACATCGCCGTTTAGATTAGGAATGCTCAAGCAGCCCTCAGGACCAAGCTGTTCGCCTTCCTGCTCTACAATAACAGGATTGACCATTTCGACCAAACCGTTTTCATCGCCAACATCCACAACGATCACTCGCTTAGAAATACCGATTTGTGGCGCTGCAAGACCTACACCCTCAGCGTCATACATCGTTTCAGCCATATCTTTAAGCAGCTTCTGCAAATTTGAATTAAATTTTGTTACTTCCATAGCCACTTCCCGCAATACCGGATCTGGCTCTTTCACAATTATACGGATACTCATAGTATTCCCTTCCTTTGCATTCATTAAAATAGTAACAGCTATTTATAATATAACTTGCGGATCTACGTCAATACTGAACTGCACTTGGCGCTGCGGTGGACCGTCCGTGAAGGACTTAAGCGCCTTGCGAACAAGGGCGGAAGCATCGATGTTCCCCCGATATTTTATCACACATTGAAATCTGTAGCGATCCTTCATTCTCGAAATCGGTGATGCAACTGGTCCAAGCACCTCAAGCGCTCGCCCAAATCCACTGCTCAGCGGCAGCAAAACGCCTTCATTCTCAGCAAGCTCGCGCAAATCTGCCGCGAATCTCTCGCTAATTGAAGAGAGCAAGGGCAGCTGCTCATGAGACATCGTCACGAGAATCAGTCTGCAGTATGGCGGGTAGCCCATCGCGCTGCGATGACGCAGCTCCTCGCCTACAAATGCTGCATAATCATGCTGCTGTGCAGTTACGACTGCATAATGCTCCGGCGCATAGGTTTGAATAACAACCTCGCCCGGCAAATGATGCCTGCCTGCACGTCCTGCTACCTGAGTCAGCAATTGAAATGTCCTCTCCGCTGCGCGAAAATCAGGAAGATTGAGTGACGTATCCGCTGCAATGACCCCAACGAGCGTAACAAAAGGAAAATCCAGCCCCTTCGCCACCATTTGCGTACCAAGCAGCACGTCTGCCTTCCGATCTCCAAACTGCTTCAGCAGCTTCTCATGCGAGTTTTTCTCCGTTGTCGTATCCACATCCATTCGGATGACTCGAATGCCAGGGAACAGCTTGGAGAGCTCCTCCTCCACACGCTGCGTCCCCGTCCCAAAATATCGAATATGCTCGCTTTGGCAGGAAGGACATGTAGTCGGCGCCTGCTCTGCATGGCCGCAATAATGGCAGCGCAGCGCACGTGATTTCTGGTGGTACGTAAGCGATATATCGCAGTGCGGGCATGCCGCTGTATAGCCGCAAGACCGGCACATCACAAAGGTTGAATAGCCACGTCGATTCAGCAAAAGCACGGACTGCTCGCCACGCTCAAGCCGCTCAGCAAGCGAGCTATGCAGCAGTCTGCTGAACATTGAACGATTGCCCTCCTTGAGCTCCTCCCGCATATCAATAACGGCAACCGGAGGAAGCGGCCTATCTCCAACACGGCCTGGCATCGGCAGCAAAGCTGGCTCTTTTCCCTCATCTCGAGCGGACAGCGGACGGCTGGCCGCAGCAAAGGATTCCAATGATGGTGTCGCCGAACCGAGGACGACGGCAGCTCCATGCTGCCTGGCCCTTCTAACCGCGACATCGCGTGCATGATATTTCGGGCTCTCTTCCTGTTTATAAGAAGATTCATGCTCCTCATCAATAATAATAAGCCCAAGTCTTTCAAAGGGTGCAAAAATAGCCGACCGTGCTCCAATGGCTACCTGAACCTGCCGAGCGCGAATTTTCCGCCACTCATCGTAGCGTTCGCCATTCGAGAGTCTGCTGTGCAATACGGCAACCGCGTCTCCAAATCGTCCCTTGAAGCGTTCTACCATTTGGGGCGTCAGCGAAATTTCTGGAACGAGAACGATCGCCTGCTTCTCCTGCTCCATACAAAATTGGATGGATTGCAAATAGACCTCTGTTTTCCCGCTTCCCGTCACCCCGTGCAGCAGCATCGTTTGAGGCTCCTCTGCAGCTACAGCACGAACAATACGATCATAAACAGCATGCTGGGCGGCCGTAAGCTCAAGCGGAGTTGTACGCTCGAATACACGGCCAGCATAAGGATCACGCTGCTGCTCGACCTCTTCTAGTACGAGTAAGCCTTTCTCCGCTAACGAGCGCACGCTTGCAGCAGATCCCCCCGCCTCCGCAAGCAGCTGTTGAAGCGGCAGCGGACCCCCATGTTCAAGCATATGCGCGAGCACCTCGCGCTGCTTCGCTGCACGCGCTGGCAAAGCTTGCAATTGCGCGCGAATAGCATCTACATCATCAGGCACGTAGACGGTCAACACCTTGCGTATGCCATGCCGGTCGCGTATGGACGTCTGTTCGATGAGTACACCCTCGCGAAGAGCCGCCTTCACAGCTTTCGCATGATCAGGGAAACGCTCAAGCAGCACCTCCAGCTTCACGAGCTGCCCATTCATGCCGATCCATTCGGTCATCGCAGGCGGAAGATCCTCCTGCGCCGCCTCTACATCTTGAATACCGATAAGCCGTTCCGCTTTCCCCTTTAGTGCTGCTGGTATCATCGCCTGCAGCGCTGTCGTCCAAGAGCAGCAATATTTCTCGCTCATCCACTGCGCCAGCTCGATAAGATCAGGAAGAAGCGGCGGAACATGATCAAGCAGCTCGGAAACAGGCTTGATCCTGCTTATTGCAACATCCGTTGTATCAGTGAGCTGGGTCACGAAGCCTTGGAGTACACGACCGCCAAATGGGACGCCGACGCGGCTGCCCACTTCAATCCATTCTTCAAGGGCAGCAGGAACCTCATAATCAAATGGCCGATCCGTCTGGCGGCTCGGCACATCCACAATGACTTTAGCAATCATTCCTTTCCCCCTCCAGAGAACACAAGCCGCTCCGCGATAATATCGAGCAGCCGAAGCGCAACCTCACGCTTAGAGAGCAAAGGCATAGCTTCAATAAGTCCCTCTGGGCCAAACACTTGAACGATGTTCGTATCGCCGTTAAAGCCCGCACCGGCCAAGCCCACATCATTCGCGACAATCAGGTCGCAATTTTTCCGTGTTAGCTTGTCCATCGCGTAATGCTCGATCTGCTCCGTTTCTGCCGCAAAGCCAACTAAAAACTGATGCTGCTTCCGCTTCCCCAGCGTCTCCAAAATGTCAGTCGTCCGCTCAAGCTCCAGCACTAGATTTTCGCCGTTCTTTTTCAGCTTCTGATCGCTGACATATACCGCACGATAGTCCGCAACTGCGGCCGACTTTACTACGATATCCATTTCAGCATAAACACCCGTTACTGCCTCAAGCATTTGCTGTGCAGATTCAACGCGAATAAGATTAACGCCGCTTGGAGGGGCCGCTGTTGTGCGGCCTGCCACCAAAGTAACCTCAGCTCCCATAAGCAGCGCCGCCTCCGCAATGGCGAAACCCATTTTCCCCGAGGAATCGTTCGTTAAATATCTAACAGGGTCCAGCCTCTCCATCGTGCCCCCGGCTGTAACGAGCAGTCGTTTCCCTTTCAGCTTGCTGCCTGCGTCAAACCACGAATGAATGGCAGCCACAATGTCCTCCGGCTCAGCGAGCCTGCCTTTGGCCACGTAGCCGCAAGCGAGCTGCCCTGTCCCTGGCTCCACAAACATAGCACCACGCGATGCCAGCAGCTCCATGTTATGAACGACTGCAGGATGCTCGTACATATGAACATTCATAGCAGGAGCAATAATAATGGGACATGTTGCTGCAAGCAGCGTCGTACTGAGCATGTCGTCCGCGTGCCCGCCAGCCAGCTTCGCAATGGCATTGGCTGTAGCAGGAGCAATCACAATCAAATCCGCATGATCTGCCAAATGAATATGCGATACGACAGCAGGATCTCTTTCATCGAACGTATCCATATAAACTGGATTGCGCGACAACGTTTGCAAAGTAAGCGGCGTTATAAATTTTGTCGCTGATTCAGTCATAATTACATGAACATTAGCGCCCGCTTGCACAAGCTTACTGCACAGCGCTGCGCCTTTATAGGCTGCAATTCCGCCTGTGATGCCGAGAATAATTGTTTTTCCGTTTACCATGGAGTATCTCCCGTCAAGCTTATGAAATAATATATTTTTAAATTAATAATGTCCGGACCTCGAGCTCATTTCGGTTACCAGTCTTTGCGGCTTCTTATGCTTGTAATATGAGCCACATGGTGCTTTCCGTGCCAAGCTACGAAGCCAAGAAAATTAGCTAAGCCTATTTGAGTGCCCTTCTCAGGGTGATAAAACATTTTTTCAAAATCAGACGCCTGCATGGAACGCAGCAGCAAAACCCAACGCGCATAAATCCCCTCGACAATTGCTAAGCTAACGTCTGGGGCTGCCTGCAGGCTGTCTGCCGTCTCCGCCCAACGCACCTCATTGAAGGGCTTAATCGTCGGATTGGACTCCGTCAACGCCAGCTTGAAGCGTGAGAAGCTGTTCATCGAAGCATCTGCCAGATGATGAGCTACCTGCCGCACAGTCCAGCCGCCGCTTCGATATGGTGTATCCAATTGCTCATTATCCAAATCTGCTAACGCTTCACGCAGCTGTCCTGGCAACTTTTCAATATCTGCAATCCACTGCTCTCGATGCTTTACTGTCATTCCCTCGAACGAGTACCTACCAATTGGATAACGCAATTTGTCCATTCCGTTCCCTCCTGTTCATTCGTAACTACAGCATTCATCACTTTTTCTATCATATCATATACGACCTCAAAATCTAACCAGACCGTTCATATTTTGAGCGAGTATTTAAGCTTTTTTTGAAGCAGCCTTAAGCAGCAAGAAGGTGAGCAAGCTAAAACCCGCCTTTACCGTATGTCTTCTCTCAATTCATGCGCCATGCGGTAAAGCTCCGCAATGTCATGCCTGTCAATCTCTTCAAACCTTCGGATTGCTTCTTCAATAGCAACCACCTCAACCGCAATGACCTGCTCGCCATCCGGCGGGTTTAATGGGGCGCCCACAATATGGACCTCGCCATAGCCGACTAATCTCACAAAATGGGGATGCGGAATATGAGGGCGATACGGCTCACTTGCCGAGGATTGACACTTAAAACAGCCAAACGGCTTGTAGTTTACCAGCTCTGCGCCGATTTCCTCCTTCACTTCCCTCACCAAAGCATCCATATAAAATTCATCAGGCTCCAGTGTTCCGCCGATAAGCTCCCATTTGCCATTATCAATTTTCATGATGACATATTGATCTCCAACCATTGGAATAATGCTAATATTGCTGATTGAAGCCTCATCTACCTCATAATCAAGCGAAAAACAATTTTCAACAGCGCCCCACACGATCCCTTTGGATAGAGCCGGGTACTGATTCAGAGTCATCTTCATGCGTCCATTCTTCCTCTGCATCTATTTTTTTCCAGAACGATCTTCCCGCTTTGCTTAAACTTCATTTTTCAAGTTCAGCTTATCTATTTATTTTTGATGAAAGAACTGAATAATACCCACAGCCAAGAGCATAACAAAAAAAACAATAAAAAAACCAATAGCAAACCTTGACCATGACGATCTCTGCCGCCTCGAAGCTTTTTTTAATTGAGTCACTTGATCTTCAAGCTTGTGCAATGTTTTCTTAATCTCCTGAATTTCTTTCTCATCAGCCAAAACATTCACTCCTTCCAAGCAAGCATTAATCAACGTCCACCTATTCAGCAGCAGCTTTTCATTATTAGTTTTAATAGTGTAACAAATTTTCGGCCTCTGTTACACAAAAAGCTGCCCAAGGCAGCTTAGCTACACCTCGGACAGCTTCTCATATCGGATGGTTACTTCTGATTTCTCTCAAGCAGCAGATTAGTTATTTCCTCTGCCTGTGCCAGCACCGATACTGGATCAAAATACCAATAGCGGTCAGCAGCAAGCTCATAAACATGATTATTTTTCACTGCAGGAATTGCCTTCCAAATATTGCTTTCCTTGAACTCAGCTGCTCCTGTTTCTGAAAATAACAATACATGATCCGCTGCGTATTCAGGTATTACCTCGAGCGAAAGCTCCTTCCACTGCACTTCCATAAGCTCGTTTTTTATGATTTCGGAGGGCGTTAGCTGCAGCGCGCCATAGATGGCTTGGCCGCCTCTGCCGAAGTTATCTCCAAAAGTATAGAACACGCCGCCCCCTCCTGCTTCAATGATCGAGAAGGTTTCTGTCGGCGCAATAACACCAGCAAGCTTGCTGCGCAGCTCCGCAATTTTCTCATCGTACTTAGCAAGCCATGCCTCTGCTGCTTCTTGTTTGCCAAGCAGCTCGGCAATCCCCCGCACCTCTTCATGTACACCCTTGAAGGTTGCATCCGTTCCGAATGGAATAACGACAGTCGGAGCAATCTTAGAGAGCTGCTCATACGTATTGGCGTCCGTAGTTGCTGTAATAATAAGATCAGGCTCGAGTGAAGTAATCTTCTCCAAATTTGAACCGCTTCTATCACCAACACTTTCAATGCCTGCTACCAAATCCGCTGTGTATGGATTTTCAATATAATAATCATTGCCACCAACCGGCTTAACTCCTAAAGCAAGCACTGTTTGCAAATACTGCTCTGCAACGATTCGTTTGGGTTCAACTGGTATTTCCACATCGCCATTTACTGTACTATAGAGCCGTGTCGTCTTTTCCACTTCTGCTGCTGGTGCTTCGGTACTCGTGTTTTCTGTCGCTGCCGCTGCTTCATTCCCAGTCGTATTGGTCGGTTTATTCGCTCCGCCACATGCTGTCATCAACATCATAAGCACAAGAAAAATCGACCCCAACCCTAAACCTTTATTCCATCTTTGCATCTTTTCTTTCCTCTTTCCGTTAGTTATTTAATACGAATGATAATCATTCTCAAAAATAACTTTACCAACATCGCTGTACCTGCGTCCATGCCTAAATGTGATGCAGCCCTAAATTCGAGCTATCTTCTTGTCATCAGCCTCATGATGTCCATAAGCTGCTTCTCCGTTGAAGCGGGATCAAAACCATAAAAAATATCATTTTTTATGAAATAAACATGATTATTTTGAACTGCAGCCATCCTTCTCCAGCTTTCTTTATTCATGAATGCCAATACATCAGACCTTTCCTGTCCATGTTCAGGAAGGCCAAAAAACATATGATCAGCAGCAAAGGCGGGAACGGCTTCAAGTGATGTTTCTATATAACCGATCGTACATTGTCCATCCTTCAGCAAGCACTCGGGCGGCGTAAATTGCAGTGAATCATACAACATATGAGTACCCCGTCCCCACTTGTCTCCATACACATAACAGGTTTCAATACCAAGATCTATGACAACAGCTGTGCCGCGCTTGCCGATTTCACGGTCAAGTCTCTCGCTAGCTTCCTCAATTAATGCTTGCAGGCGATTCAAGCAATCATTTGCTTCCGTACCTTTATCCACTACGTCAGCAATATAACGAAACTGCTCATCCCAAGGAAGCTCCTCGAACGGCAAGCTTATAAGCGGCGCGATAGCACGCAGCTCAGTCGAACGCTCTTCTGTCGAAGTATAATCAATAATCAGATCAGGCTTAAACGGACGGATAGATTCGAATACACAATTGGGGACATTATCATGCCATTTCGCTGGTTGCTCCTTGATCACACCTCGAAAATGATTAAAGATCCAGCTCGAAACAACGCCCACGCTCGGCGTCACGCCCAGTGCCAATAAGCTTGCAGAATAATTATAGGTTAAAGAAGCTATTTTTTTGGGCTTTTTCAAATAGATCGTTGGAGCCGCTCCAACAAACTGCTTGAATTTACGACTTAAATAAAACCCATCCTGATAGCCGACCTGCATCGCTATTTCTACCAAATCTGATTTTGTGCCCAACAGCTGCTCTTGGGCTGCACGTATGCGCAATTCTGTCACATAGCCTTTAAAGGTTTTACCGCTATGCTTTTTGAATTCCCTTGAAAAGTGCTCAGCGCTTACACCCGAAATCGCAGCTAGCTGCTTTCTCGTCAATGGCTCGCGATAATGGTTTTTAATATAAAGCAAAGCCTGTTCTATCCAGGGCTGGGCAACCGAGTGCTTTTCCTTTCCATGAAGCTCGTGAAGCTTGCTTAAAAACTCACTAAAGAGTGCTTGCACCTCGAATGTCTGCTCTTGCTCCAATTCGAAATGAGCGTGTCGCTCCAAATTCGCCGTCATTTGCAGCGTGTGGCGATTCAGATTAAGCCTGGCACTTTCTTCAAACGGCCATTTCTTTACTGCTCCTGCCGCTTGAACAACCGGTTCCTCGGAGAACTCGATTCTCAACATATGCATAGAATGATAGGGAGCCGCTCGGAAAGTAATAAGACTGCCTTTCGCGACAGCAATAGCCGTGCCGCATTCTGCTTCATAGCTTTTATCGCCAATATAGGCGATTCCATGCCCTGCCACAATAACCGTTATTGAATAGTCGTCACTATTTTCAGCTATTACAAAGCTTTCCACCATCTGTTTGTACACTCGTCTTAGACGACAATGCACTCGTCCAGGCAAAGCTGTGTTTAATACTGGAACATTCTTTAAAGACATTTTCACAACATCCTTTTCTTTATGACTGCATAAGGGTGATCCAATCAATAGAATATAATGATAATCATTCTCATTATATACAAAAGATTGTGATTGTGAAACACCATTTATTATTAATTTGCACAAGGTGAAACGGCTGTCGCCGTCCTTATAGCGGTGGCGCGTTTCATTCCGGAGAAATATAGAGAAAGTATAGGAAAGGATATACTTTCCTATATTTGAACAAAATCACCCTAACGAGTGATTAGAATTCGCAGATGCGTCAGCTCACACTTCTAACGGAAACCACAGACGCTAAATCGCCTTTATTTTTCGTTTCAAGATTCTAACGGAAGCACAGGCCTCTATTTGCACCCAACATGCACGATCTCGCTTCATTTCTGCGTAATAGCGTCTCCCTGTTCCGTTAAAATATGACGCTATCCAAAAATGGAACTTTAGCGTCTCTGGTTTCCGTTAGCTTTCGTTATCCTCTCTCCGGCTTCTGGTGCAGCATCGTAATCAACAGGTTCGGAGAATGCAGAGTTTCCTATACAAGGTGAAACGGCTGTCTCCATCCTTATGGCGGTGGCGCGTTTCATTCCGGAGAAATATAGGCGGAGTATAAATGTGAAACTTATACTTTCCTATATTTCAATAAAAAAAACGGAGTGCCTGCAGTATCGCTGGCACTCCGTTCCATATGGATATTCAGTAAACTAATCCTCTTTCGTCGCGAGGTTTTCTACTCTGAGAATGTCACCGTAAATTTCTTCTAGTGCTACACCTACATACTTGCGGGAGCGCGGATTTTTAAGCTCCGACTTATCTCCGTTGCGAAGCATGCGAGCGCGTCTTGAAGCTGCTACGACTAGCGTGTATTTACTGTCAACTTTTTTCACCATTTCATCAATGGACGGATATAACATTGTTCATTCTCCTCACTCATGCTTTCTCAATTGCGGCAACCATTCCTGAAACGTAAGGTAAATATCTTTCTCTGCGGCAATGCTCGGCAATCATGATACTGCGAATACGATCGCAAGCAGCATCTATCTCATCATTCAATACCGCATAGTCGTAGTGTCCGAGCAAATTCATTTCCTCTACAGCTACAGACATACGGTTATTGATCGTATCCAGTGATTCAGTACCACGGCCTGTAATCCGCTGCTTCAGCTCATCCAAGGATGGGGGCAATAGAAATACGAAAATACCTTCGGGAAACTTTTGTTTCACCTTAAGTGCTCCTTGTACCTCAATTTCCAAAATAACATCCTTGCCGCTAGCTAAAGTGCTTTCAACGAAATCACGCGGCGTACCGTAGTAGTTTCCAACGTACTCAGCATGCTCCAGCAGCGCATCCCGGGCAATCATATCCTGGAACTGCTCTCTGCTTCTGAAAAAATAATTCACACCATCTACTTCTCCCTGACGCGGCAGCCTTGTCGTTGCCGACACGGAATATACCAGCTCAGGCACCTTGTTACGAAGAACGGAGCATACCGTTCCTTTGCCAACCCCTGAAGGGCCGGACAATACAATTAGTAATCCTTTATCCATATTACTCCCCGTACTATTCGTCGTTATCGTCGTCCTTAGTAGATAATCGGTGGGCAACCGTCTCTGGTTGAACCGCCGATAAAATCACATGATCACTATCCGTAATAATAACAGCGCGCGTTCGGCGTCCATATGTTGCATCTATTAGCATATGGCGGTCACGTGCCTCTTGAATGATCCTCTTAATCGGAGCCGATTCCGGGCTTACGATGGAAATAATGCGGTTAGCTGATACAATATTGCCAAATCCGATATTAATAAGTTTAATAGCCAAGCCTGGTTCCTCCTCCGCCCACGGTCTTCCCTTGGTGCATCTGCCTGCAAATGTTCAATACCATTTTTTATGTTTAATAGATGTAAAGACGACAAGTTCGCGTTCTTGCCAAATACCGACAGAACTACTGCACTATTGTTGACGAAAAAAGTGCCGGACATACGTTCCGAGGCACGCTTAAGCCTACGCTGAAGCAGCAACGGTCAATCTGTCCTTGCCATGGATGTTAGTATCCAAGCTTTATTTTAATTGATTTTTCACAAACGAACAAGCGAAAAAGCGAAAACAGGCAAAAAAGCCTGCTTTTCGCATTCATTCTACTCTTTTTGGCTACATACGGCCGGTCTTATCCCATACATATTGTGTAAGCTGCACACCCATATCATAGAACATGAACGGCGTAATTAAATAAATGCCATTAAAATGCGGTAAAGCCGCATCGAGCAGCTCCTTCGCAATTTGTATACCCTCTGCTCGACCTGCTTCGCCTTCGAGTCCAGCCATTCGCTGCCGAACCTCGTCAGATAGCTGAATACCTGGCACCTCATTATGCAAATATTCTGCATTTCTTCCGCTGGCAAGCGGCATGATGCCAATAAATACAGGCACACTCAAATGTTTTGTTGCTTCCGCAATGCGTTCGATTAAGCTAGGATCGTAAACTGGCTGTGTCATAATATAGTCTGCACCGGAAGTGATTTTCCGCTCAAGACGCTGTACTGCTTTATCCAGATGCTTAACGTTAGGGTTAAATGCAGCGCCTACAACAAATTTCGCCTTTTGCTTCAATGGCTTTCCTGAGAATGCCGTTCCGTCATTCAGCTGTTTGATCATTCGAATCATTTCGAATGAGGTTAGATCATAGACCGAGCTGGAATCCGGCAAATCGCCAAAGCGAGCAGGATCCCCGGTTACAGCCAGCACATGATCAATATCAAGGGCATCGAGTCCCATCATATGAGACTGCGTACCGATCAAATTGCGATCTCGACAGGCAATGTGGACGAGCGGCCGAATGCCTACCTTCTCTTGAATAAGCGCCGCTAGCGCAATATTGCTCATACGGGTTACAGCAAGCGAGTTGTCGGCCATTGTAACAGCGTCAGCCTTCGCTTCCTTAAGCGCAGCCGCACCGTCCATAAATTTGCGAATATCCAAATCCCGAGGGGGGTCAAGCTCAACAATAACCGTATGACGCTGCTTTACAAGATCAACGATAGACGGCTCCTGTATCACCTGCTTTTGCACCGAAGCATCGAGCGGTTTCTCCTGGCTCTCGGGCCGCTTGATAACGATCTGTTCTGTCGCAGCTACAACGGTGGTCGTTGGTATCGTTTGCGGTATGTAGCCATCAAGCGCCTCTGCTATCGCCTTAATATGTGCAGGCGTCGTACCGCAGCAGCCGCCAATGAGCCGCGCTCCACGGTCTGCAAACCGCTGGGCACTCTCTGCGAAATATTCAGGACCCGCAGAATACGCATATTTGCCATCAATATAGTCAGGTATTCCCGCGTTTGGATATACCGACAATGGCAATTCAATGGAACCTTCTATCGCATCAATAGCTCGTATGATGCCGTTAGGGCCGCTCCGGCAATTAAATCCAACAATATCGGCTCCCTCCGCTTGAAGCTGATCAAAGGCACTCTTCATCCCATTCCCCGTCTGCGCACGGCCAACGTCCTCGACCGCAAACTGGCAAATAACAGGCACATTTGACGAAGCTCTAGCTATTCTCAGCGCTAGGAGCATCTCATCTAGATCATAAAATGTCTCAAGCAATAGTCCGTCTACACCCTCATCAAGCAAAGCATGCATTTGACGCTGATAAGCATCGATGACCTTCGCTGTCCGTAGGTTTTTAAGCTTCCCGTCACGGATAGAACCAACGGCCCCGACAACATAAGCATCCTTGCCGATTGCTGCGCGAGCAACGCGAACGCCAGCACGGTTAATCGCATCCATCTCATCTTCTAAACCGTACTTGGATAGCTTCTCCAAATTCGCCGAAAACGTATTGGTCTCTATGACTCTGGCACCGGCATCATAATAGCTAAGATGAATATTTTCAATAATATCAGGACGAATCATATTAAATTCTTCATAGGAAACGCCGACAGGGAACCCCATCTGATATAGATAGGTTCCCATCGCGCCGTCCCCGGTTAAGATACGCTGCTTGAACGCCTCTCTTAAATCCGGTTTCATTTTATTTATACCACCCATCATACTGTGCTCTTAGAACGTACCTCTGAATGATACCGCAGCTGGGCCACTCATGTAAACATGATTGTCCGACTCATTCCATTCGATAAAGAGATCGCCGCCTTTTAGCGACACAGTAGCCGCCCGATCCACAGCGCCATTTAGCACAGAAGCAACGACTGTAGCACATGCGCCTGTACCGCAAGCAAGCGTAGGGCCTGCGCCTCGCTCCCATACACGCATATCCATATGAGTGCGCGAGTTAACGGTCACGAACTCCACGTTGATTTTACGAGGAAATAACGGGTGGTGCTCAAGCTGTGGTCCCCAGGTGCTTAAATCAAAATTCGCAGCATCATCCACATAGATAACACAGTGCGGGTTGCCCATCGATACAGCCGTGAACTTAAATTGCCCTCCATCAACCTCTATCGGATGCTGGATGACTTGCTCTGCATCAACGGTTGTCGGCACCTGCAAACCATTCAATATCGGCTCGCCCATATCTACACGCACAGACGATACTTCGCCATCTTGAAGCGTAAGCTGCACTCGCTGTGCTCCTGCGCCCAATGTCTCAATCGTAATAACCTCTTGATCGGTTAATTTATTATCATAAACATATTTCGCTACGCAGCGAATCGCATTCCCGCATTGCTCAGCTTCTGAGCCATCCGAATTAATAATACGCATGCGGAAATCTGCTATGTCCGAAGGCAATATATATACGAGTCCGTCAGCTCCGATTCCAAAAAAACGATTGCAAAGCTGAATCGCAAGCTCAGCCACATTTTCTGGAAGCTGCTGCTCACCTGCTATTACGACAAAATCATTTCCTAGACCGTTCATTTTTGTAAATTCCATAGGTTTGCCCTCTCCCTGCCGCATCTCTAAGTATGAAATAGCTGTTATTAATTGCTATTAGCATACCCCAAAGCAAGGAGAAAGGGCATTCACCATTTGTATCATCATTTGCATTTTCTTGTTATCTCGCAGCGCTTTGCGGTCCAATCGGCCACTTGGCTTTGTTCTTCTTTTTGTTCGAGGTGCCGAACACGCTCCCTATTCCCATTAGGAAGGTTGGAATTCCCGCAGCAACAAATACAAGGCACCATTCCCGGAAGCCAATCGGAACGGTTTTGAAGATCGGCTGCAGCGCTTCGATATAGAGCACACCTATCATTAGCAGCAGCGATGAAAGCACGGCAAGCACCAAATATTTATTTTGAAACGGATTGCGGTGGAAAATAGACCGCGAGCTGCGGCAGTCGAATACATGAATGAGCTGAGCCATAACGAGAGTTGCAAAAGCGACCGTCTGTGCTTTCATAAGCTGTGCAGCGCTGCTTGGCCCATCTTGCAGCGTTAGCCAAAATGCCCCCAACGTACATATACCAATCAATATTCCACGGCTAATAATTTTCCAGCCAAGCCTGCGAGAAAAAATGCTTTCCTTGGCTGAGCGTGGCTTTTGCTGCATAAGATCTTTTTCCGCCTGATCAACGCCAAGGGCCATCGCCGGCAAACCATCGGTCACCAGGTTAACCCATAGAATTTGAATCGGCACCAAGGGCAGCGGCAGACCCGCCATCATAGCTAGGAACATGACAAGGATCTCGCCAACGTTCGACGCTAATAAATATCGGATGAATTTTCGAATGTTCTCGTATATGCCTCTGCCCTCTTCAATAGCAGCTGCAATTGTCGAGAAATTGTCGTCGCTCAGCACGAGCGCTGCAGCTTCCTTAGTCACATCGGTGCCGGTAATGCCCATAGCGATTCCGATATCTGCCGCTTTTATTGCTGGCGCATCATTTACCCCGTCACCGGTCATGGCAACCACATGCCCTTGTCGCTGAAGCGCCTTGACGATACGCAGCTTATGCTCAGGCGATACGCGGGCATAAACATAAATGTTATCTACCAGGCGGTCGAGCTGCTCATCCTCCATCGCTTCGAGCTGCTTGCCGCTCATGGCAATGCCTCCGCGCGGCATAATGCCCAGCTGGCCGGCAATAGCCTCAGCCGTTAATTGATGATCGCCCGTAATCATCACTGTTTTAATTCCCGCACGTCTACATGTTGCGATCGCTTCCTTCACCTCGCGGCGCGGCGGATCGATCATACCCGTAAGGCCAACAAATACGAGCTGGCATTCTGCATCGCTTTCCGTCTCGCAAGCATCGGTGGCGCGCAGATCGCGATAGGCAAGTCCCAGCACTCGAAGCGCATTTTGAGCCATAAGCTCACCCGCTTCTGCACATTTACGCTTCAGCGTGCCGGTGAACGGCACAACCTTGCCTTCCCATAGCACATAGGAGCAATGCTCCATCAGCAAATCAGGTGCACCCTTCGTACAAATGAGGCGTCCGCCCTGATGAGACACAATGACCGACATGCGCTTGCGCTCTGAATCAAATGGGAACTCCTTCTCCCGCTTATATAGCTGCTCCAGTGATTTAGCCGAAGAGCCTAGCTTAGCTGACAGCACGGCAAGCGCACCTTCTGTTGGGTCGCCTTTAAGCACCCATTCTTCCTGAATCTCCTTGCTTTTTCGCTTGCCAGTATCCGCTGATTCGACCTTCATAATTTGAGCATTGTTGCAAAGCGCACTTACTTGCAGCAGCCGCTTAATCGATAAATCATGCTTGATATCCAAAGCATTTCCCGCTTCATAAATAGCACCCGTAGGAACATACCCTTCACCCGAAACCTCTAATTGCCTGCCGCCAACCCAGACATGCGTAACTGTCATTTTATTTTGTGTCAGCGTTCCTGTTTTGTCTGAGCAAATGACAGAAGCGCAGCCAAGCGTCTCTACCGATGGCAGCTTGCGCACGATCGCCTTCCGCTTGATCATTCGTTGTACCCCGAGTGCAAGCGCGATGGTCACGATCGCCGGCAGCCCCTCCGGAATGGCAGCAACGGCTAAGCTTACCCCTGCCAGGAACATGCCATACGCTGGCTGACCATGCAAAATTCCAGCGACAACAACCATTATTGTCAATACAACGGCAACGACTATTAATATTTTGCCCAGCTGCTCAAGCCGGTGCTGAAGCGGCGTCTCCATGGATTCTGTTTGCTGAATCAGCCCTGCAATCTTGCCCATTTCTGTATCCATACCGGTACGAACAACGACCGCCTTCGCGGTGCCGCGTGTCAGCATGGTGCCCATGAACCCTATATTGCGCTGATCTCCGAGGGGAAGATTCTCCTCTGCAATCACTGCTGCATGCTTGCTAACCGGCACAGACTCTCCGGTCAACGCCGATTCCTCTACATAGCAGCTGTTCGCTTCCAGCAAACGCACATCAGCCGGAATACGATCTCCGCTCTCCAGATAAATGAGGTCGCCCGCAACAAGCTCCTTAGCAGGAACGGTTAACAGCTCGCCTCCTCGATAAACCTTGGCAGAGGGCGCCGACAGTTCCTTCAGCGCCCGCAAGGAACGCTCCGCTCTAAACTCTTGCACAAAACCAAGGACGGCATTAATGGCTATGATGGCGACAATCGTAATCGCATCCAGATATTCACCCAGCAAGCCAGAGATCAAAGTCGCTCCCATCAAAATAAGTACCATAAAATCTTTAAACTGATTTAGAAAAAGCAATATCGGTGAGACACGCTTCCCCTCCGTCAGTTCATTCCGTCCATTTTGCTCCAGCCGATGCGCCGCTTCCGACGTCGTCAGCCCTTGCTCAGGGGAGCTGACTAAAGCGTCCACCAGCTCACTTGTCCCCATTTGATGCCATTTCATTTGTTCCATGGTATAACTCCCTCCCGTAATATACCGAGCCAAGCCGTAACGACGCCGGGCCTTCGGACAGCCTTTATAGGGTAAATGTATTCGGACAGCCTATAAAATATCCCACTAGGGGCTTAAGTTTTTGTCTCAACTATGGCATGATAGAGAAAGACTGACTAAGGAAGCGAGGAACCACACACCATGGCATTAGACGGCATCGTCACCCATGCAATAGCACATGACCTTCAGCGCTGCGTAGGCGCACGTATACATAAGATTCATCAACCTACCAATCACGAGCTTGTATTCAGCATTCGCGGTGCGGGAATGGGCAAGCTGCTTCTATCCGCTAATCCCACCTACCCACGAGTCCACTGGACGACTGGCACATACGTTAACCCTATGGAGGCGCCGATGTTTTGTATGCTGCTTCGCAAGCATTGCGAAGGCGGACAGATCGAATCCATTCGTCAAGTTGGACAAGAGCGAATTCTTCATATCGAAATAAAGCATCGCGATGAGCTCGGCGATTTATCGAACAAAACGATTATTGTTGAAATAATGGGACGACACAGTAACATTATTTTGATGGATCCAGCAACAGGCATGATCCATGACGGCATACACCATGTTACACCTGCCATCAGCAGTCACCGTATCGTGCTGCCTGGAAGCAGCTACACCTCTCCGCCAGAGCAAGGCAAGCTCGATCCTTTAGCCATTTTAGAACAGCAGCAATTTTTCGACGCTCTTCATGAAACCGATGAAGCTGAGCCTCTGCATAAGAGACTGGTGAATAAGCTTAGCGGCTTCAGCCCCTTGCTTGCCAAGGAGCTGGTATATCGCGCACAATCGAGTACTGATGCCGAACCAGCTTCCGAAGAGGCATCAGAGCCCAACTTAGCAGCTCTATGGAACAGCTTCGCAAGCTTTGCAGAGCAAATAAGAAACGATCAATATACACCAAACATCAAAACCATTCCTGATTCAGGGAAATCATTTTTTTCGATCACTGAGCTTACTCATATTGAAGGTGAAGCTGTCTTTTTCCCGGATATCAGCGCTTGCCTGGAAGGCTTTTACGGCAACAAGGCCGAACGTGATACCGTTAAACAGCGTGCTGCGGATCTCATCAGATTCGTCCAAAATGAAAGAGCAAAAAATATTACGAAGATTAAGAAGCTCGAGGATACGCTCACAGAGGCGAAGGATGCGGAAAAATATAGAGTGCTTGGCGAATTGCTAACCGCCTATATGCATCAAATCAATCGAGGCGATACCAAGATCGAGCTCGTTAATTTTTATGATGAAGAGCAAGCTTTAGTCACCATTGATCTCGACCCGCAGCTTACTCCATCCGATAACGCTCAGCGTTATTTCCGGAGATATACGAAGCATAAGAATAGCCTGTCCATCGTCACCGAGCAAATGGAAATTGCCCGTACAGAAATTCAATATTTCGAGTCGCTGCTGCAGCAGGTGGATAACGCCTCGCTTGGCGATATCAGCGAGATTCGCGACGAGCTTGTCGAGCAGGGCTACATGAAAGAGCGAGGCAGACGCGGAGCCAAAAAGAAAAAAATACTCAAGCCTACCTTGTTATGCTACACCTCCTCTGAGGGCGTGACCATGTATGTCGGCAAAAACAATACGCAAAATGAATATTTAACGAATCGTCTAGCCTCGTCTTCTGACACTTGGCTTCATACGAAGGATATTCCTGGCTCACATGTCGTTATCCGAGGCGGCCAATTCGGCAACGCGACACTGGAGGAGGCAGCGATGCTCTCCGCCCATTACAGTCAAGCACGCGATTCCAGCTCCATTCCAGTTGACTATACCTTCGTTCGGCATGTGCGTAAGCCAAATGGCGCGAAACCGGGATTCGTCATATACGACAATCAAAAAACGCTTTTCGTTACACCGGACTTGCAGCGCATAAAAGCACTTGCATGCGAATTAAAGTAATCCATTGCAGTCAAGCAATAACACCTTCGGCGTCCTCAGACGTCGATGAAGCTTTGCAGAGGTTATACAGAATTGGATAAGTGTGTCGCTTCCGAATTCTGTATAAATAAGAAAAAACAAGGTGAAGCCGGGACTAATCAGTCCCGGCTTCACCTTGTTTTTATTTTTGTATAGGAAACTATGGATTCTCCGAACCAGTTAATAACGATGCTGCTCCAGCAGCCAGAGAGGGGATAACGAAAGCTAACGGAAACCAGAAACGCTAAAATGCCATTTTTGGTTAACGTCACATTTTAACGGAAGTGGGAGACGCTATTACGCAGAAATGAAGCGATATCGTGTATATTTGGTACAAATAGAGGCCCGTGTTTCCGTTACAATCTTGAAACGACATATATAGGCGATTTAGCGTCTCTCGTTTCCGTTAGAAGTCCGAGCTGACGCGTCTGCGATGTGCAATCAGGCAGATGTACTTAGCCCCTTGCAGAATCTAGCAGCTGAAGCACATTAACATCTACCGTGCGACTCCCTACCTCACCATGGAACACGATTCCTTGGCGCGATCCATGAAAATCCGAGCCGCCTGTCGCAATCAGCTGAAAGCTTTCCGCAAGCTCCAGATATCGCCGCTCATCCTCAAGGTCGTGATCCGAGTGGAATACCTCAATGCCTTGTACGCCATAACGAATAATTTCCTCTACTAAAGAATCGTTGTTGTACAGACCGGGATGTGCAATTACACTAACTCCTCCTGCTTCTCGAATCCATTCAACCGCCTCGAAGGGATGCAATCTGGGCGGATTAACATACGCTGCGGCACCGGCAGCCAAATAACGGTCAAATGCCTCCTTCATGCTGGAGACAAATTGTTTTTGCAGCAGAACTGCTGCAATATGCGGCCGACCAACACTGACTGCGGCAGACTGCAACGACTCTTTCGAAGCAGCTCCGTGCGCAGCAGCCCTAACCTCGTCCATCGTGATCGACAAGCCCAGCTCTCTCAAGCGAGCAACCATCATTTCATTCCGCTCATCTCTTGTGCCGCGCAGGCTTGCTAACCTCTCCAGCCATTTCTCATCATCATTTTGAGTATAGTAGCCTAAAATATGAATATCCGTTCCATTTGCAACGGTACTCACTTCCACACCTGGTACTACTTGAATGCCTAACCGTTCTCCCTCCAGCATCGCTTCTGCGACGCCTGCAACCGTATCATGATCCGTAATTGCAATCGCAGCTAGTCCTGCTGCTTTGGCTAATCGGACATTTTCAGCAGGGGATTGCATCCCGTCCGAAGCAGTCGTATGCGTATGCAAGTCAACAAGTCCATGCACTAGAGCCATTGCTGCAGATCCCTCTCTCTCAAAAAAGATAAAAATGTAACTGCGGATATCGGTAAAATGGCAGATTTCAAATAAATCGAATAAAACTTTCGCTGAAACTGTGAATCGGATACTTTGATCATACGAATGAGATCAAGCGCCACCTCATGCTTAACGGAAGAAGAAGAGATAAAGGATATGCCTAAGCCCGCCTCAACAGCCGACTTTACAGCACCTGTACTGCCAAGCTCCATTACGATCTTCATCGATGCAGGATCAATATCCTTTTTCCTTAGCTGCTCCTCCATAACCAGTCTAGTACCCGAGCCTTGCTCACGCAGTACAAAAGGATATTCCATAACCTCTTCTAACGTTACGGATACTCGATCCGCGAGTGGATGCGACTTGGATACAATTAGCCGAAGCTCATCGCTCATAACCGCCTCCATATGCATATCGGGATGATTCACAGGCGCTTCAATTAAGCCAAAATTAAGCTGATGGCTCAAAATATCCTCCATAATTTGGGATGTATTCATTACCTTTAAGCTAATTGATATATGCGGATACTCTTGGCCAAACGGTCCAAGCAGGCGCGGTAAAATATATTCGCCTATCGTAAGGCTTGAGCCTAGCTGAAGCCTCCCCTTGAGCTGTTTCGTGAATGCGGACATCGCTAGATCCGTGTCCCGTATTATATCAATGCTGCGTTGAGCATACGGCATAAGCGCCCTGCCTGCTTCCGTCAGCTCGATTCGTTTAGTCGAGCGCTGCAGCAGCTTTGTACCGAAATAATCCTCGAGCGACTGTACTTGCATCGTTACAGCAGGTTGAGTCATATGTAAAGATTGCGCCGCTGCAGAAAAACTGCCGCGTTCTGCAACCGTACTAAAAATATGCAGCTGGTGAAAATTAAGCGCCATGTTCAAATCATCCTTTCTTCTAGTTCATATTATACTACAAACCATGTACAGTATCTCAAAACAGTGCATAAAAGGCGTGCAATCTTTTTTTGATTGCACGCCTAGTTTCCATACTATATCGTTTTCCGGTTTTATTTTCGTTTTCTGCTGCTCTTTACAAGGGTCATGCGCCGAGAATGACGTAGCCATGAATAATAGGATTTCAGATCCCTAAGTTCAATCGTTTCTGACATTCGTCCAAGGAAGGTTACGATGATCATTTTCTGTAATGGAATTCCGGTAATATCCGTTTCCGTAAGCGAATCTGCAAACTCAGCAACAAAAACGAGATCATCGTCGATTAAATAAACATCCTGTTCGTTGCGATAATAAGGCTGGACTCGTCCTTCCTTCAAGCATTCCCAAAGAAATTCAGCTATATCCTCATAGCCGGTTCTTTTGCTTTCAATCCGATCCAGCCAACGACTTTTGGCATGGTTCGTAATTACGACATCCGCTACTTTTTTATCTCCCAAATCGATATAAAACGACTCATATGTACTCCATCTTCTCGTCATTTTATCTTTCATTTCGCAACCAACTCCTCCCAAGGAACCGGGTCTTTTTAACTATGAATTTAATTCCATTTTACCATGATTGTCCGATATTACAACAATGAATTAAATTCAAACCATATTTGTATATTATTGGATATATAAAATAAAAAAAGACGCTTCTCAGCTAATAGTTTGCTGAAAAACGTCTACTATACATAAGTTAATATTTATGAAGGCACTGAAAATTACAGACTATAAAATCTTGTCTTGTCTTCAGTATCCTTACTGTATTCGGTCTTGATTTCATTGCGATATGAACGTTCAATCTTCCGAACATATGAAAGCTTACCCATTTGGCGCACAGCCTCTTCCGAGCGTTCAGCGTTCATATACATCACGACGTAGTGCATCTTTCGCGACATATAATGAACGGTTCCAAACCGCTCCAGTGACCTCGCAGCTTTCAAATCGCTTACCCATACGATATAACCCGTTCGCTCTGGCAGCATCCTTTCCCTCCTAAAAAGTTTGCAAATAAGCAAACCTGCATCGTTAGCTAGCTGCATCCACCGCTTCCGCAGCTGCATGACCCGCCGCTTCCACAGCTACCGCCGCCTTTTGCCTTCTCATTTCCTGGAACTTTGATATTGTCGGAAACCGACTCAGCGATCATCCGAGATACATCATAAAGCATCTCATCTACAACCTGCTCTGCGGATTTAAAGCGGTGAACGCTTTCTATCTCGCTAAGCTCTTGCTCTATTTTTTTTACTTTGTCTTTCGCTTCGTTGTAATTCGGATGAAATCGTCCAAAGCGCTCGCATTCAACAAACAGCTCCTTCGCTTTCTCGAAGCGTCTTGTTATTTGCTTTACTTCCTCGTCCTCATTCACAACCGACTTCCAATATAAATATTCGGCAACTTCCGCCGATTGATTGATCCAATCCCCTAGTTCATACGCACAAAGCAGCAGTGACGCCATATCGAGAGAAGAAACGCCGCCTTGCGGTTGCTCCGACTGAATAGCTGTTAAACCTTCAGCAGTTGGCATTCATCCACCTCATTTCCATTCGCTAATTTCTAAACTATCATATCATATTCACTTAACCAATAGATAGAGATTATATTGAAGTATCCTGTCCTGGAATTACTAGCCGCATTTCCTCCCACATATCCGGAGTGAGCCGAATAGATTGACGCTGCGGCTCATTGCGTAAAATTCCAATGACAGCCCATCCTTCACTTTGCTGCTCAAGCCGCTCGGGAATAAACGAGCGAAGCTCATGCTCTATTCGCAGCTGCACCGGAGTTTGCCATTGCAGCGCTTGCTCAATGAGCTCCCTTCTAGTGGAATGATGATAGGCTCGCAGCTGCTTTATCCACATCGCCGGCACTCGTTCCCTTTGAGCTGCGGTTGGAAAGCTTGCTTGACTCGGGTTTTCACTCAGCTCAAAATGATGCAGCGGAAAGGCTTCATAGATATAGGTCGGCGCAGCTCTATTCGGCTCCAAGGCTGACCTGCGTTCTGGCAGTATTTTACCAACAGCTTCTTCTATGTTAATTATCGGATAACCTGTACCTTCGCTCTCGTCATTTGACTGGATCGCCTTGCGGGGAGAATAGCCGGATTCCTTCAGCAAATTTCTAATTTCGGTCACTCGAGACTTTTGAACTATAAAATCAAGAGAGCCTAGCTTTTGCAGAAGATACGGTGACAGTGACAGATTCTCCTCCACTACTGCAGCCATTGCCGAGTCCACACAGTGCAGCAGTGTAACCTCCGCGAATTCCACCCGGCAAGCTCGACTTGTCCATACCTCAAGCGATGCCTCTACAGCGGCATGCAGTGGCTCACCGCCGGATAAAAACAATAGAAAAGCTTGAATACCTGATCTTGTTCTGCCATGCTCCATTGCCTCGGCGATTGCGGCAGCCTCCAACCGATAAACAGATACCTGTTCATCTGATTTTTTTTGCGCAAGCAGCTCCAGCTCCCACCTTATCCAGAACGGACACTGAGGTTCAACCATTATTTCTCCATTAGGCTGTATTACAGCATATGGAGAGGTGTTCTGGTTTATATCCACAATCTCAGCTCCCAAAGGTGCAGCAGTCTTCCATCTAAAAAACAGCTGCTTATGATCAGTGCTAAAGCAATCAGCTACCTCCAGCCAGCCCAAGCTATGCCATAGCCCATACCAGCGCTGCAAAGCTAGATCATCAGCCCGCTCTTCCCCATCACTAACAAGGACATTGGCGCTATGCAGCATAAAATTCATATGCTGCTCGGCATACCATTTGCCTGCTTCCAGATCCGTCAATACCGCTGCCAAATGTGCACTCTCTCCACTCGCTGGCAGCAGTAAAGCAAGCAGCCAGCTCATTAATTGCTGCTCTCGTTCTGCTTCCTCAAGCATGAGCCACCGGCTCAGTCTGTCCTTGTTCCATTTCATTGTGCCCTCATCTTGTTCAAGCAAGCCTGCAGCAAGGCTTGCTTCCAAAATAAAAGCAACGGTTAATGGATAGCTTTCCGGGTATGACCATTTTAAATGAAAGGCGCCTAGCCAGCGCTCGTCGAAATCAATGGATTGCAGCAGCTTGCTGACTGTTTTTTTCGGAAGCGTACCGCTTGCCGTAAGCTTTAAACCGCTGCGTCCTAATGTCACAAGTGCCGCGAGCAGCTGTCTCCCGAAAGGTCGACAATAAGGTCTGATGTGGCCATTCATCAGATCTTCTTTTTGCTGCAGCGATATCTGCTCCGCATGAAAGGGAAATATTGCTCTTTGCCAACTAGAGAAGCTTTCCAGTGGTAAAAAATACAAACGTTCCCCCCATGCTTTACGGACGGAAAACAATATACCTGCTGCTTCCAGCTCGGCTAATCCCAGCTGACATTCTGCACCAGATAAATCAGTACGCTTGCGTACCTCTTTCACAAGCTGCTCTCCCTCAACTGGAGCTGCAGCAAACAGACGCAGCATTTCTTTCAGCACCCCCGCTGCGCAAGGGGACAGCAAATGCGCCGCTTCCTGAATCATTTCTTCGTTAACTGCTGCTGCTTCCCATGTCCAACCTTTTTGACGAGCCAGCCTCCATACAGGCGACTGTATAAATTTTTCGATACGTTCTATTGAAAGCTTTCCAAGCAGTGATTTTATTCTCATAGAGCTGCCGTCTCCTCCAACTCAGTTTCAGCAGCCGGCTTGCTTATTCGCTCATACTTATAGCCCTGCTCCAGCATAAAAAGCTGTCTTTTCATCGCAAACTCGACTTCTTTCGTTTCCTCGGTCACTATCGTATAAAACCAAGCATAATTGTTGCCGGGCTTAGGCCTTAGCAGCCTACCTATTCTTTGCGCCTCCTCTTGCCTTGATCCGAAGCTGCCGGATAGCTGTATAGCTACAGCCGCATCAGGCAGATCGACGGCAAAATTAGCCACCTTGGAAACAATCAGCACAGAAATCTCTCCTGTTTTAAAACGGTCATAAAGCAGCTGCCTCTCCAAATGAGAGACCTCTCCTGTGAGCACAGGAGCCCCAAGCTTCCTAGACAGTTCATGCAGCTGATTCAAATACTGTCCAATAATTAAGGTCGGCTTACCTGCATGCTCCTGTAATAATTGCCGAACCACATTGATTTTCGCAGGATTCTCAGCGGCAAGCCTAAGCTTTGAGCGAGCGGTAGCCTGAGCATAGAGCAGCTCTTTATTTTTATGGAGCGGAACTCTAATTTCAGTACATGTAACAGCTGCAATATGTGAGCCTGCCTCCGCAGTCTTCCATTGCATGTCATATTGCTTCGGACCAATTAATGAATAAACATCCTCTGCACAGCCATCCTCACGAACGAGTGTAGCCGTTAAGCCTAGCCGTCTAGTCGCTTGAATGTCTGCTGTCATGCGGAAAACCGGAGCTGGCAGTAAATGAACCTCATCATAAATAATAAGACCCCAATCCCGTTCAGAGAAAAGCTTCATATGTGTAAATGGCGCTGTCTTCGATTTCCGATGCGTTAGTATATTATAGGTGGCGATTGTTACGGGACGAACCTGCTTGAGTGTGCCGCAATATTGGCCAACCTCCGCATCCGACAGCGATGTTTTATCCAGAAGCTCGTCCTTCCATTGCTTTACGGAGGTGCTGTTCGATGTAAGAATAAGTGTAGCCCTGCCTAGACGGGCTAAAGTGGCAATGCCTACAATGGTTTTACCCGCTCCGCAGGGCAGCACGATGACGCCGCTCCCCCCCTGCACAGTTCCCTCTTTGTAGAACTGCTCAACAGCTGCATACTGGTAGTCCCTTAATTCAAATTTGCGTTCGCTTCGCGTGCATGACTTCAGCTGTACAGACAGCGCTTCTCCAGCATGATAACCCGCTAAATCAATAATGGGATAACCCAAACGAGTCAGCTCCTGTTTCAACAGCCCTCGGACGCTAGTATTCATCTCCCAAGCAACCGTTGAAAGCTTTGCAGTAACATGGCTTATAATCGACTTATGCTCAATCAGCTCATTCATCATCATTGCGTCTCCATGCAAAATTAATCGTTCAGACTCTAGCGACAGCCAAAGCTTCCCATATCTGCCGATCAGCTTCCGTATGGCAGCCTCTGCTTGAAGCGGAAGCTCATACCGCCCGTAGTCGACGAGCCAGCCGATAATATCGTTTGCCGTTATGCCTGCTGCTGCTGCATTCCAGAGCGTTAACGGCGTCATTTGATACGTATGTATATTTCCTGCTCTTCGAACCGCATCCATGAAGAGAACCAGCTTATCCCTCGCTTGCTGCGCTTCTGGCATACGCTCATCAAGCAGCACCATCAAATTCGATTGAACAATCAATGGCTTATCGTTAAGATCGTGCATTATTCTCCTCCTCCAAGGTTTGCGGAGCAAACCTACTTCGTAAGCATAAGCCAAGGTTTGCGCAGCAAACCTGCTTCGTAAGCATAAGCTAAGGTTTGCGCAGCAAACCTGCTTCGTAAGCATAAGCCCACAACTTCCTTATCCTTACAGTATGAAGAGTTCAACACTTTTTTATGCTTATCTCCCGTACAAGCGGTACGCGATTTTTTTATGCAAAATGTGTTATAGTAAATAAAAAGCTCCTATTTTGACCGCACACCGGGCTGGAGGTACTACATCAATGAAAAGAATGATTATAATTCTCCTCATGCTTGCTTGCATCCCGCTTGCCAGCTGTACGGCCATCTCCGAGCTTTCGTCGAACGTGATTCAAACGAACCAATGGTATCAAGTAGACCGTGTTATTGACGGTGATACCTTTAAGATCAAGACGGGTTCAAGTGAAGCGACGATTCGTCTGCTATACGTAGATACGCCGGAAACAAAGAAGGCTAATGCTCCGGTAGAGGAGTTTGGAGCAGAGGCAACTGCTTTTACAGAGAAGCTGCTCTCTGAATCGCAAGAGGTTAGACTAACCTTCGACAAGGAGCTAACAGATCAATACGGCCGAACGCTGGCCATCGTCGAGCTAAAGGATAGCCGGATATTAAACGAGCTTTTGCTGGAAGAAGGCTTGGCTAAGGTACTCATCGTTGAGCCCAATGTCAAGATGGAAAACACATACAAACAGCTTGAGCAGCAGGCAAAGCTCGCTAAACACGGGATTTGGAGCAACGCATCCGAAATCACTAATACCGAATTCCCCATTAAGAAAGCAATTGAAAGCGGTATTCTTATCGAGGTAGATAAGCAAGCTGAGCTTGTTACCATTACGAATACTACAAACAATGACATTCAATTGGATGGCTGGAAACTTGTCAGTGTTCGCGGCAATCAAACATTTCCTTTCAGGTCTTATATTTTAAAGGCAGAGCAGCTAGTAATTATTTCTTCCGCGGATGAGACGATATCATCAAATCACGACGTCTTGCTGTGGGGAGCCTCTAATATTTGGAACAATAAGGAATCAGATCCTGCTGAGCTTTATAACCAATACAATGAGTTAGTATCCGTCTGGGAAGACGAATAGCAAGAAACTCAAAAGGCTGCCCGATGCGTAACGTTACGCATCGGGCAGCCTTTTTGGCATGGATCGTTAAAATAACTCGCAGCTTCAATCATTATGAGGATGCTCTTATGCCCTCTGCGTAATCATCTGCCATCCCAATAAGAAGCCTTGCAGCTTTCAGCATAGCATTCTCTTCGATATCAAACTTAGGATGATGATGAGAGAAGGTTGCACCGCAGCTCTCATTTCCGGCTCCAACAAATATGAAGCACCCGGGTACCTTCTCTAAATAATAGGAGAAATCCTCAGCAACAGTTATTGCTTCCGACCTTATCACAGAAGAAGAACCGAACAATCGCTCACCTACTTTAAAAAAACGTTCTGCTTCCGTCTCATCATTAACCACTGGCGGATATCCAATACGCATCTGGTAATCAAACTCAGCTCCATGCATCTGACATACATGTGTGACTAGCGATTCTAGACGTTCATGGATCATCCATCGTGTCTGCTCGTCAAAGGATCTCACGGTTCCCTTCAGCCTGCAGCGTTCTGCAATTATATTATTGGTTGACCCTGCTTGAAATGACCCAATCGACACGACTGCCGGCTGGAGCGGGTTTACACTGCGGCTAACGATGGATTGGACAGACTGCACGAGCGTTGAGCCAATCATAATGGCATCGATCGCTTGATGCGGCAATCCGCCATGCCCGCCGCGTCCGATGATATCAATAACAAACTCGTCCGCAGCGGACATAAACGGTCCCGGCTTGGAGGCAACTAAGCCGTAGGCAAGCGGCGTCCACAGATGCACGCCATAAATGGCATCCACACCTTCAAGCGCACCATCCTTAATCATCGGCAAGGCCCCGCCCGGCGTGACCTCCTCTGCCGGCTGAAACAGCAGCCTGCGTTCTCCGTTAATTAAAGCCCGATTAGATGAATAATAAGCCGCAATCGCCAGCATCGTAGCTGTATGTCCATCATGGCCGCAGGCATGCATGACATTCGGCACCTTTGATGCATAATCGCATGATTTCTCATCTTGAATCGGGAGAGCATCAATATCAGCCCGCAGCGCGACGACCGGCCCTGGCTTATCTCCAGTAATAATGGCAATGATTCCGTGTCCGCCAACGCCTGTTCTAATGTCGCAGCCTAGCTCGCTCAGCTGATCCGCGATCCAGCTTGATGTCACACGCTCATGAAATGACAGCTCCGGGTATTGATGGAGATGCCTGCGCCAGCGCACCATTTTTGGAAACAGCATCTCAAGCTCACGTTCTACAAAATCCTTTGTCTGCAAATCGCAAACCTCCTAACTTTCGAACAGATGATATCATTTCGTATAGTTTATCAGAAAAAAGCAGTATTAAGAAAGCTTATCCGTTATTGAATCATTTAGATGAATACTTTTCTTCAAAATGTCACTTTTGTTTGCTTCAAGTGATGGGAGTAAGGGTTGCGCTTGCAGGGGAAACATACTATCATGAGAAAAGAATGTACAACTCTGTCTTTTAATTGGGAGCATATGCTTACGAAGTCAGTTTTGCTTCACAAAACCTTTGGGAGGAACTACCATGATTATTGAAAATACCGGCTTAAACGGTGTTACAAGCGAACTCGACCATTTAGACGAATCTGCTGAAAAGGCTGGCTTTGTCCGTTGGCAGTGGGAATATTATCGTGCTACATACGATTTAAAACTAGAGGACCGGGCAAGCGGCTCCGATTATTATTTGAGAATTACTACACGTGCAATCGAAGGCAAGCTTGAATCGCCTCATGCCGTGCTAATTATTGAATCCGTCTACATCGGACGCTCCACTTTCCCGCATGGTCTTGAATATGAATCTCCGGTGCCACAGCCTATTATGAACATTGCAACACAAAGACTTCAGCAATTGAAACAACTGCTATCGTAACGGTGGAAACATGAAAGCCACGCAGAACGGTAGCCGTGGAAGACCGGACTTTCTGCTTCTCATTTTAACCCTTCTTCTCGTCGGCTTCGGGCTCGTAATGGTATTCAGCGCGAGCTCAAGCATAGCGGTCGTTACGAAAGAAGATGCCTTATATTTTACCAAGCGCCAGTTCATGTGGGCTGGTCTTGGTATTATGGTTATGTTATTTATGATGAATCTACGCTACCAGGTATTTAAACGCTTCTTTTTACTTTTTTTCATACCGGTAGTTATTATGCTTGTTCTCGTACTTTTTATTGGTCAAAATCTTAATGGCGCACGCAGCTGGTTCGGAATAGGATCACTTGGCATCCAGCCTACTGAGCCCGCTAAGCTAGCCATTATTTTGTATCTCGGTGCGCTTATTTCGAAGAAGGGCGATAAGTTTCGCAGCTTCAAGAAAGGGCTCCTGCCCGTTATTGTTATCGTCGGATTTATTTGCGGCTTGATTATGATGCAGCCGGATCTTGGCTCCTGCCTTGTCCTCGCTGCGAGCGCAACCGTTATGATCCTAGCAGGCGGAGCAAATTTAAAGCAGGTTTTTCTCTCCGGTACGATCGTATCGATGATTCTTGCAGTCGTAGTCAGCATTTCAATGGCTGTAAACCCTAATTCTTGGAAATACCGGATCGATCGGCTCACTGTATTCAGAGACCCGCTCAGCGACTCTCAAGATAGCGGTTGGCATCTTGTATCCTCGCTTCAGGCTTTCGGACACGGTGGATTGACGGGTGCTGGATTCGGCGAAAGCGTTCAAAAGCTGCATTATTTGCAATATCCTTATAACGATTTTATTTTTGCTATTATTGGTGAAGAGTTCGGATTCATAGGCAGCACCATTTTCTTGCTATTCTATTTAGTTTTTTTGTGGCGCGGGTTAATTGTTGCACTCCGTTGTCCAGATCAATACGGTACAGTAGTCGGAGTCGGCATCGTTGGATTAATCGCCATTCAGGCCTTTGTTAATATCGGCGGCGTTACAGCTACAATTCCGCTAACTGGGGTTACCTTGCCGTTTATTAGCTACGGCGGCTCATCGCTTTTGTTCTGTCTTATGTCTATGGGCATCTTGCTAAGCATATCTCGTGAATCCAATCGTATTGAGAATCAAAGCAACGCTCGCAAAATATAGGCGGAGTATGCATGTGAACTTTATAATTTCCTATATTCAAAAAAAACGGTACCTCTTAGTTATAAGAGATACCGTTTTTTGTCGTTTGTTGTGTACCTTCGCCTTATTTCAACCGCTGCTGTTGCTGCTGCGGCTCATCCAGCTCTTCTTCTTTAAAGGCAACGCCTTCTACCTTCACATTCACTTCCACAACATGTAGTCCTGTCATGTTCTCAACTGATTCTCGTACATTGAGCTGAAGCTGGCGACAAACCTCTTGAATCGGAATACCGTAATGAACGATAATTCGAAGATCAATTGCGGCTTCAGTCTGCCCAACCTCGACAGACACTCCTTTTTGCACATTTTTGCCGCTGAGGCGTTTAGCGAGTCCTTCAGAAATTCCACCTGACATTGCAGCTATGCCTGGTGTTTCGAGCGCTGCTAGTCCAGCTATCGTTGCTACTACATCATCAGAGATTCGGATAAGACCTGTTTGAAGATCTTCTGTCATGCGACTCACTCCTCATTTTGCCATATATAGCTATTATAACAGACAGACATTCACACAGCAAAGCCGAATCTAAGAAGCGACGAACGCCAGCCTCTGAGAAAAAAAGCTCTGTTTACGGTGAATATAAGCCCAGTATAAGTGTAAAATCTATATTGCATATGCATTGATGTCTTACGCCGCTACATATAGGTAAATTAAAGATAATTTTGCGTGCTTTTCATTTTTAGATATAGTGATGTTAGGTTTCCAGCAAATTGTGAAGAGGTGTTTGTTTTGAATCAAAAACTGTTTTTCTCCGGTTTACTCATCATGTTTGCGCTCAGCGGGATTGGTCATTATGCCCATTGGGACAACACGCTGCAGTTCATCATTTCAGCGATTGCCATTATTTTTGTGGCTGGTTTTCTAGGCAAAGCTACCGAAAGCGTTGCACATTATGCCGGTCAACGACTCGGTGGGTTTCTTAATGCGACCTTCGGCAATGCTGCTGAGCTCATTATCGCTATCTTTTTGATAAAAGCACAGCAATTCGACATGGTTAAAGCCAGCTTGACAGGGGCTATCATCGGAAACCTGCTGCTCGTTTTGGGGCTTAGCATTTTGCTGGGCGGACTTAAGTACAAGGAACAGCGGTTCAATCATCAATTGGCTGAACACAACTCTACCTTGATGATTATGGCTGTTATTGGTCTGTTTGTGCCAGCCGTATTCGTTGTGTCAGAGAAGTTCACTTTCGAGAAGGATCAATTTTTAAGTCTGGCTGTTGCAGGCATTCTGATTGTCTCCTACATTCTGTGGCTCATTTTCTCCATGTTTACACACAAGGATATGCTCTCCGATGAGGTAATGAATGCGGATCATGGAGAAGAGCCCGTATGGTCCAAAGGTAAGTCAATCCTGTATCTGCTCCTAGCAACGGTTATGGTGGCTTTTGTGAGTGAATGGCTCGTACATACTCTAGACGCCTTTAGCGAGAAATTTGGCCTATCTGAGCTGTTTATAGGGGCATTCGTCATTGCTATCATAGGGAATGCTGCTGAGCATAGCGCAGCTGTCATGCTGGCACTCAAAAACAAGATCGGCGCAGCCGTCGAAATTGCGATAGGGAGCAGCCTGCAAATCGCATTGTTCGTAGCCCCCGTGCTCATCCTCGTCAGCACCTTGTTTGGTCATACAATGGATATCGTCTTCACTCCGATCGAGCTGACTGCGATTGGCGTTTCTGTCTTTATTGCCAAATCCGTATCGCGTGATGGACGCACCAACTGGTATGAAGGCGTACTTCTCATTATGGTTTATATTATACTGGGCATTGCTTTCTATCTCGTATAAGTTCAGTCTGATCCAAGCACAAGCATTTAAGAGACAATAAAAAGAAAAGGATAACCTCGAAGCTGAGGCTACCCTTTTCTTTCTAATGCTTCGTATAGCATAGCTAAATTACGCTCTAGCCTGCTGACAATTTCTTTACCTGCATGCTCTGCAAGCAAGCCAGCCCGAACTGCAAAGTCAACCTCTCGCGAGAAGCCATACATCTGTGTATCTAGCACCTCTTCGTACAGCGGACATTGACGGGTAGTCAAATTTTCCATCTGGACTTCGATTAGCTTTTCTATTTTACTCGCATCTTCCTGAAGGAGACGAAGTGCTTTCTCATGCAATTGTACCGTAATTTCCGGTGAAGACATCGTTTTCCCCCCTGTGTGCGTATCCGCCGTCTTCTATACCCTTTATATTAGACGAAAAAGAGGGATTATACAAGATCAAAACAGAAAAGCGCCTCTTCAAAATATGAAGAGACGCTCATTCCATGAGATTACAATACTACTAGTCCGAAATAACGGTAACATTTAGGTTATGCTTAGTAAATACATTGTTCATAGCGGTCTTAGCTTCTTCAGCATCAGGACCGTGTACATGCAATTCATATGCATGACCGCCTACTAGTGTTGTGAATAGTCCGAGAATACTTTTAACATCGATATATTTGCTCTCGGCCTGCAGAACGATAGATGAAGTGAATTGGCTAGCCGTTTGGGAAATTTCTACAATAGCTGCATTGTTGGACATGGGAGATCCCTCCAGTTAAATTAGTAAAGCTTACCTTTGACATCATGATAACCTGAATTGTTGCATCCAGCAAGAGGGAAAATGCAAAACGCATTATTTTCCATTTCACAAATAGGAAATCAGCGCCGATATCAGCTGTTATTTTAAGTTATCGGCGTTCAAGCCTTCCAGCTCCGGCAATACGAATACACCATCTTTACGAATAAGCACATCGTCAAAATATATTTCTCCTCCACCGTATTCCGGACGCTGAATGAGCACTAAATCCCAGTGAATAGAGGAGCGATTTCCATTATCGGTTTCCTCATATGCCTGGCCTGGCGTGAAATGCAAGCTGCCCGCAATTTTCTCGTCAAACAAAATATCGTTCATCGGGTGTAAAATATGCGGATTAAATCCAATCGCAAATTCCCCTACGTAGCGTGCTCCTTCATCCATATCAAGAATTTCGTTCAATCGAGCAGTATCGTTGCTTTCTGCTTTTACGATTTTGCCATTCTCAAATGTAAGTGAAATATTTTGGAAGGTTACGCCGGAATACACGCTAGGTGCATTGTAGGCAATCGTCCCTTGCACTGAATCACGCACAGGCGCAGTGAAGACCTCGCCATCTGGAATATTGCGGTGGCCTGAACATTTTTTGGACCCAATATTTTTAATGGAAAAGCTCAAATCCGTACCTGGCGACACAATGCGAACGCGATCGGTTTTGTTCATCAGCGCCTGCAGCGGGTCCATTGCTCTGTCCATATTGGCATAATCCAAATTACAGACGTCAAAGTAAAAATCTTCAAACGCTTCTGTGCTCATATTAGCCAGCTGAGCCATTGATGCGTTTGGATATCTTAGAATAACCCATTTTGTTTTTTTGACTCGCTGCTCCATATGTACAGGATTCCGATAAAGCTGATCGTATAACCGCATATTAGCTTCTGGAATGCCTGCCAGCTCATTTACATTGTCACCTGAGCGGACTGCGATGTATCCCTGCATATTTTTCATACGCTCCAAATCCAGCGATGCCCACAGCTCCATTTGCTCCTTTGTCGCATGCTTTAATAAGCTGCGAAGAACAGAGCGGTCGCTTAATTCTACAAATGGTCGTCCGCCTCGCTTCGCAACCTCCTCTATTAAACATTTTGTCAGCTCTTTCTCTGAGCCGACCATGTCGATCAGCACATTTTCTCCAGGCTGAACGTCGATAGAGTATTCGACTAAGTTTTGTGCTAGTTTCTGTAATCGTGGATCACGCATGTCCATATCCTCTCCTTCTAACTTTCACAAGTGAATTTCACCCGTCAACTCCTTAATGGTAACATGGTTCAACGTCTATTGCACAGCATTAGTCGCCGTTCCGTTGAAGGCTTGAAAGCGAACAGTCGTGTATCTGGACTCTGAAACTGGCTGCTTCCCATACGTGTAGCTAAAAGTTGTTTTTTCCTCCATTTTGAGTGGAAGCAGTCGATCACGATCAATCGTCAGCTCGTATTCAGTCGCTGCCTCCATCGATTTCAACATGGTTTCTAATTGCTCTCGCGAATGAGCGAGCTCTGCCATCCATTCCTGGCGTCCTGGACTACCCTCGGCAGGTGCAGCAGCTACAAGCTCATCAAGCTCATTGCGCAGGCGCTGCTCCCATCTTTTCTTTGAGGTGTCCGAATGCTCTTTAATGAGCAGCGTGACCGTTTCCGACTCCTTCGTATCCGAAGCGGCTATGCGAATCTCTTCATTGTTATTATTTAAAGCTCCAAGCACTTGAACAGGGTTCCAATGCAATGGGTCCTCACTATTAGATTGTAAAGTGAGCTGCTTATGATCCACCACTTTGCCTTCAAAAATTTCCGGTTTAAACTCCAAGCCCGCTGCTGTTTTTATGCTCATGGACCCCGTAAACGCATATTGATCCGTTGCTGCGAGCCCCGAATAAGATAAGGAAAGCCATTCCTCTGGCGTTCGCTTAGCATCCACATTACCACAGCCAGTCATCGTTAAAAAAGACGAGATAACGATTATTTTCACAGCTATTGCATGCTTTCGCTTCATTCTTCACCCTCCCTTTATAAGCCGTTACTCTACTATCGTCCCTAACCGTACTGCTCCTTATTCCTAACCGTGGAAACAAGGTGAAACGGCTGTCTCCGTCCTTTGGCGGCGCCAGCGCGTTTCATCCCCAGAAATATAGAGAAAAGGATGCCATAAATGGCATCCCTAATTATCTTACCTATTCTGAAAGCATCAACTTTGTCTAATATAAATACAATTTCTCCCATTGTTCTTCGCTTCATAGAGTGCCATGTCAGCACGATAAAATAATGATTCTACGCTGATCTTTTCGTCCTCAAAGGTCCATTCCGACACGCCACACGATACCGTCACGACAGGCTCCGTTTCATTCTCAACATGAAGTCGTATACGCTCAGCTATCCGATAAGCCTGCTCTGCTTTAATTCCCGGGAGGTAAACAGCAAGCTCTTCGCCGCCCCAGCGTGCCGCAATATCTCCTTGTCTAATCGTGCTGCGAATAATTTCGCTTACCTGTATGAGAATCCGATCGCCTACTTGATGTCCGTACGTGTCGTTTACTCGCTTGAAAAAGTCAATATCCACAAGAATAAGTGCACCAAATACATCTTTGCGCTGACGTCTTTGGATTTGCTCATTTAAATAATGGCGCGCATGCAAACCGGTCAGATTATCTGTAATAACCATTCGACGCACCTCTGCATGCAAGGAAGCGTTGGTCACGGCAAGACCGATATGGGTGCTCATAACCTGCAGCAGTTTATAGTTCTCGTATGAGAAGAAGCTTGCGGCTTTGTGTGTCACCAAAATGACGCCAACAACCTCCCCGTCAACTAAAATGGGCGCTGCAATAAGCGATCTCGAGCTGGTATTGTCCATGAGCTTGGAGGTTACAACACGGGTATGCCAATAATCTGAAATAATTAGCGGCTCCCGTGTACGATAGACCATGCCGCAGAAGCCGTAGTCTGGTGAGAACACTTCGCTAGAAAGTGCAGAAAAGTTGCTTGACACCACAGCAAATTCATTTTTATCTTTGTTAAGCTGCAATATACAGCAATAATCAGCATCAAATATCGTCAAAAGCTCGCTCGTAGCAAATTGAAAAATCTCTTTTAGCTTCAGTGACTGGTTCAAGCGCTTCGTTAGCTCATTAATTAAACGCAGCTCATTAATAAGCAGATTAGATTGCTCATACAGCTTAGCGTTCTCGAAGGCGAACCCTGACGTATCCGCAAGTATGAGAAAGGCCGCTAAATCCGACTCGTCCCATTTGCCAGGACCAATGGTCATGTACAGCACTCCGTAAGCGGCCTGCTTACCTGTCATGGGCACTGCAAGCCGAAGCGTTCCATCCCGATCATGCTCTGTTACGGACTTTTCATTTAAAAATGCTTTTGCAACCGGATCATGCTCTATATTTTTGAATATGAGAGGCCTCACACGCGGATCCCCATTCAAATGATCCTGCGACAAAAATAAAACGACCTCAGAGCTAGGATAAAAGCTTTCCAAACTGCTCAGCAGCTCTGAGAGCACTGAGGAAACGTCAATTTGATTGTAAAGTCGTTTAGTCGCTTTAAATAACTCATCTCTTCTATCCGCTTCCTTGTCTGCCCGCTGCTGCTGAAGAAGAAGATCCTTTACGTAAAGCAATTCAAAATTCTGATAAAAGCAGCATCGAAAGTGACGGGCACAAGCTTGGAGAAGCGGTCGATCCTGCTGGGATTCGACTAGTGTCACATATGCAAAAACGCAAAATACCGATTTATCTTTTCTTCTATAAATCGGTATTGCTGTTATATACCTATTTTCTATAACTGTGCAGCCAGCTTGTCCGCTGCCTAGCACATCTTTAATTAGTGCTTCCAGTTCCGTACTATTATAATCGGCCTTATTTGTGTTGATGCATCCTGCTGCTGCAATTTCTTGTACAGCTTTATTAAACAACATAAATTCGCCAGTCTCGAACAAGGTCAGTTCTTCTGACTCACTTGCCCACTGTTGAAAACTGTTTTCTAATAATGGATTCAGCAAAGGCTCATCTGCATCGCTAATATCTTCATTATTAAACCAAACCGGTTGTGAATCTGCTGACGTAATCTCGATAGGTGATGTTTTACGATATGCAAAATTACTTTTCATTCGTTCAACCATGCAGCCCCAACCCTTCCATCTGCCAAATAAGGAGATGAGCTTCCCAATTGCCGCTAAATTTTATTATTATCATACTTCATTTTTGAGAATAATGCACTATCATGCTTGGAAAAGTATAGGACTTTAGATGCTATTTTCAATACTTTTAATTTCACACTTGAACCTTGACAACAACTACCGATTTCATATATTATTTATTGATGAATAGATGGGCGTACGGTTTTGTGTCACCCTCATGAAATACGTTCACTGCAGGCCAGCGGCTGACTAGCCTGACAGGGACGAGCATGCTCGGACGATGGACGTATTCGGCGAAACACAACCCCATTCACAAATTTATTTGATGAAGGAGTTAATATTACGTATGTCACGTTATACAGGACCTAAATTTAAACTAAGCCGTCGCCTTGGAATTTCTTTGAGCGGCACAGGTAAAGAACTAGCTAAACGCGCATTTCCACCAGGTCAACATGGACCTAACCAACGCAAAAAACTGAGCGGCTATGGCGTTCAATTGCAAGAGAAGCAAAAGCTTCGTCACATGTACGGTTTGAATGAAAAACAATTCCGCAACTTGTTTGACAAAGCGGCAAAAATGAAAGGTAAAGCCGGTGAAAACTTCATGGGCCTCCTTGAAAGCCGTCTTGACAACCTTGTTTACCGTCTTGGCCTTTCCAACTCTCGTGCAGGAGCACGTCAATTGGTAGCACACGGTCACGTAACTGTAAACGGCAAGAAAGTGGATATCGCTTCTTATAGCGTTTCACTAGGCGATGTAATCGGTTTGCGCGAGCGCAGCCGCAGCCTAAGAACAATTAAAGAAGCAATGGAAGGTCGTCATCACCTTCCGAACTACTTGGAGTTCAACGATCAAGCATTGGAAGGTAAATTCCTTCGTCTGCCTGACCGCGGTGAGCTTTCCCAAGATATCGACGAGAAACAAATCGTCGAATTCTACAGCCGTTAATATTGAAAAAAGCCTTGAACCCATTGGGTTCAAGGCTTTTTCTTGTCTATACGCTATATTACGATAGGTCAGGAAGCTTTGGTGCTGCAGGTGCAGGAATAATTTCAACTGGCTTCACACTTGGAGCTGGAGCAGTTAACGTTTTGCTAGTTAACCCTTTAATAAGAGCATTCACATCGATACCCGACACACTCTTCAGCATTTCTGGAGCTGTCGACATCAATGACGTTACATAGTTGCTTACCCTTGCAGCACCCTCGCCGTTGCCAGTATCAACGACTGTAAGCTTATCAATATTGCTGAGAGGCTCTGCTATTTTACCAGCAAGCTCCGGCAGCATTTTGACAATAATATCGAGAACCGCAGCCTCTCCAAATTTCGCAAAGGCTTCCGCGAGCTTCTCTTTCGCTTCCGCTTCAGCCAAACCGCGAAGACGAATAACATCGGCCTCAGCCGTACCCTTAGCTCTCTCTGCCTCCGCTACTGCCAAACCGTCCAATCGCTTCTGCGCAGCATGCGCCTTAGCTTCTGCTTCAATACGATACTGCACTGCATCCGCTTCACGAAGTTGCTTCGCTTTATTCGCTTCTGCTGCTTGTTCAACTGCGTAGCGATCCGCATCCGCCTTCTTCTTCACTTCTGCGTCATACTGCTTCTCCCGGCGGAGTATTTCTTTGCCCTCTAGATCAATCTCGCGCTCTTTACGTACGAGCTCTACCTTCATCTGCTCTTCGACAACGCTTTGCTTCGCACGAGCTTCTTGAATGGAATAAGCCTGATCCGCTTCCGCCTTTGCTGTATCTTGATCGCGTTTAAAGGAAGCAACCTTCATTTCCTTCTCCTTCTCCGCCTCAGCAATATTTGTATCACGAACAAGCTCAGCCTTCTGACCCGCCTCAGACGCAAGCGCTTTCTGAATTCGAGCATCCCGTACTGCCTCGGCTTCTGCAATTTCCGCATCCCGCTTCACTGCAGCAATTCTTGGCTTACCAAGCGCATCTAAGTATCCATGCTTATCTCGCAAATCTTTAATCGTGAAGGAAACGATCTGAAGCCCCATTTTCTTCAAATCTTTAGCTGCAACCCCTTGTACCTCTTGCGCAAACTTATCACGGTTTCGATAAACCTCTTCAACAGTCATGGAGCCCAGTATTGCGCGCAAATGGCCTTCAAGCACTTCCTGTGCCTCACTCTTCAAGGCTTCGGTGGGCTTGCCTAAAAATTGCTCTGCGGCCGTTGCAACGTCCTCAACTGCTCCACCTATTTTAATGATAGCGACCCCATCTGCCATAACAGGAACCCCTAGTTCTGTGTACACCTCAGGAGTTGAGACATCAAGCTTATGTGAAAGTAAAGATAGAAACTCGGCTTTTTGGAAAATAGGTAGAATGAACGCCCCTCCACCTCTAATAATTTTCACTTTGCGGCCCGATTCGTCCGTGCTTGCATGTTTGCTGCCAAGAAACGATCCTGTTACGAGCATCGCCTCATCCGGACTAACGGTTCTGTAGCGCGCCCAGAAGGCAAGACCAAGAACGACAAGAACTCCAACGACAATAATAGGTATAACCAAAGATTCTGGCATAAGTATAACTCCTCCCCACTGGTTGTTTTATAATAGGTCTATCTCCGATACATAAAGCGTGCTGTCCTTTACCTCTATTACTACGACCTTTGCACCTCCTGCAATATCAACGCCATCGAAACTCGCTGCGATTTGATTCGTATTACCGGCCCCAACCTTGACCATTACTTCCCCATAGCCCGAAGCAGGAATTGGAGTCAGCACTTCAGCGACCATGCCTGATAGTCCGTTAAGTGAAAACGCAATGGAGTTCTCACTTTGTTCCATCGGCTTGATATACAGAAAAAACACTGCTGTTCCTGCTATCAGCCCAATTAACAAAGCCATAATGACAATTGAAGCTGAACCAAAGACCGTATACTTCTCCAGCATGAGGCCAGCACCGCCAAATACGGTGATTCCACCTACAAGAGCAGTCGGCGACAGCCATGAATGACCGTCTAATGATAGAAAATCGAGCGCACCGTCGAGCGCTAGTCCCAACCAATCCCCGAAAACAACGCTAATGAGTGCATATAGAATTCCTCCGACTAAACAGGACATAAATAGCGTCTCCAACTTCATCCTCCTCTCATATTATCCCTTAGATGTAAGGTCTTCTGTTATTTAATACGTACAAAATGGGATTTTGTTTCCAAAAAAAAGAATTTTGTTGCTTTAACTAGCATTATAGCAAGCAAACACTCAAACGTCATTTGCTGTTTCTTCCTTTCCATTTTCACTTTGCCATACAACTTTTCTTTACTCGTTTGCGTATATATAGACATTGGATGATCACCGCGTAAAAGTCAAAAATCGTTAAAGTATGCGATACTTTGGAGATTTATGTTATAATAGGTGTGCTATTTGGAGGAGGAGTCATAATAATGCAAGAAGATCGTCAACCTACGCCAGTCAAACGAAGCAAGTGGCGTACTTTTGGAATTGTAACTTTTATAACAGTAAAATGGATGGTATATTTCGGAATCTTCATCGCTTTGCTTGCTGGGGGCGCAGTAACCGGCTATGTTGCAGCAAATGTGAAAAACGAAGAAATACGACCACGTACATTAATTGAAGAAAAAGTTGGCGAAAATGCAATTACCGGCTTCGTTTACTTCAATGATGAATCTCTTATTGGTCAGCTTAGAACATCAGAAGACCGAATGATTATTACATATGATGATTTACCGCCCCAGGTCATCAATGCCGTACTCGGTATTGAAGACAACAACTTTCTTGAACACAAGGGCGTAGACATTAATGGACTTGGTCGTGCGGTTAAACAAAAGCTTTTAAATGAAGATACACAAACCGGGGGAAGCACGCTGACCCAGCAGCTAGCCCGTCGCGTATTTTTAAGCTTAGACAAAACGGACAGTCGTAAAATAAAAGAAATATTTTTATCGCTGCGAATGGAACGATATTTGACTAAGAAAGAGATATTGGCAGCTTACTTGAACAAGGTACCGTTTGGTAACGGCAACAGCGGCTATAATTTATTCGGAATTAAAGCTGCTTCCAAAGGGATCTTTAATATTACTGATCTTAACCAGCTAAATATAGCACAATCCGCTTATTTAGCCGGGCTGCCGCAGCGTCCATCCGCGTATACAGCCTACACAGGCAAGGGACAATTTAATCAAGCAGGCTTCGACCTGGCGTTAGGCCGTCAACGGACTGTATTGAAGCGAATGTTCGAGACAGGCCGCATCACTCAGCAAGAATATGATGAAGCTCTCAAATTTGATATTAGAAAAACACTTGCTGAGCCTTCTGAGAAGGCCTACACCACCTATCCTTATTTAATGCTCGAAGCTGAGCGGCAAGCTGCAGAAATTATGCTGATGGAGCAAGACAGCAAATTAACCAAAGCTGATCTGAGAAAAAAAGAAAACGCTGCTCTCATCGAGGAAGCACGTGATCATCTCCTTCGCGGCGGTTATCATGTTTATACGACCATTGACAAAGATATTTATCAGCTCATGCGTGAAATTGGAACCAACGACGAAAACTTTACGCCTTACAGTGAGACTAAAGGATTAGAACAAATTGCTGCCATCATGCTTGACCATAAATCAGGTGCGATATTAGGAATGCTTGAAGGCCGTGACTTCTACGAGGAGCAGTTGAACTACGCGACTCAAATGACGAGACAGCCAGGTTCAACTATGAAAACATTGGCTGCCTATTTGCCGGCAATTGAAATGGGAATTATCCAGCCTGCTAGTATTATTGATGATGCACCGATCGTTCTCAAGGACGGTCAGAAAGGTTTTCATATTCCGATGAACGTAAACCGGAAGTTCGCAGGTTTAGTAACCGCACGCGAAGCTCTGAACCGTTCATTGAACTTGCCAGCCTTAAAAATATTCAATGAAGAAGTAAAAATCGAAAACGCATGGGAATTTGTCAAGAAGCTTGGTATTACAACACTGCAACCTGAAGATGCTTATGCACAAACCGGCGTTATCGGCGGTCTCAGCATCGGTGTATCTGTAGAGGAGCTTACCAATGCATACGGAGCCATTCCAAACAAAGGCGTTTTTAATGATGCATTTATGATTTCAAAGATTACCGATGCTAACGGTAAAATCGTATATGAGCATAAAGATGTGCCCACTCGTGTGTTCTCAGAGCAAAGCGCATTTTTGATGACCGATATGCTCTCGACCGTTATCTCAAGCAGCAGCGGCTCTGCCAACAAGCTAAAATCGCAATTCGATAAATACGGTGAAATTCCGATTGCAGGTAAAACGGGCTCAACGCAAAGCTATGGCGATGTTTGGTTCATGGGCTTCTCGCCTGATGTTACACTCGGCGTGTGGGCTGGCTACGAGGAACAAGTCAATTCCTTATCCGAGAACGGCAAAACACGAGCCCGTTCGATATGGGCATTAATTATGAACAAGATGGCAGAGACTAAGCCGGAAATATTCGTAACTAAAGAGTTCGAACGTCCAGAAGGCATCGTGAAGGCCACCGTTTCCAGTGCAAGCGGCCTGCTGCCAAGCCAGCTAACTAAGGAAGCAGGCAAGCTCGTAACCGACTGGTTTAATAAAAAGGATATTCCTAAAAAAACGGATGATGCGCTTGTCAAGATGGCGTATGTAACCTATGAAGGTGTTAATTACGTTCCGAATCCTGCTACGCCAAGCGATATGGTGAAGGAAAAAATCGTTATTAAACGTAAAAAACCACTGGATGTCCTAATGGATGAAATCAAAGAAGCGCAGTCGAAGCTGCCAGCAAGCAGCAGACGCGCGCTTGAGATATACTTGCCTGCTGACGCAGCAGACAACGCGCCATCTAAGCCCGATCCGCGTACTGACGACGGAGCAGCACCTCCTCCGCCATCAAGTGTTAAGCTGCAGTCGACTGATGGCGTGCTCATCTTAACCTTTAATAGTAGTACAGCAGCGGACGTAGTCGGCTATCGTGTTTACAGATCAACCGATCAACAAAAGTACGAGAAGCAAGGCGAGTCCATTATTTCAGATACCGAGAAGCGTATGAAGCTTTACGCATCTGCCTCTCAGAGCTATACGTACTATGTCACTGCAGTTGATGTTGTCGGCAAGGAGTCCGCACCAAGCCAGCTAGTTCAGTATGGCAACATTCCTATCGTCCCTGAGCCGCCTGTGAGCGATAATAATGGGGCTGGGAATGGAACGGGAACGGATACCTCAGTTCCAGCATCTGCTGCTCCAACGGGCCTGCAGGCAGTGAAATCAGACCTTAGCGTACGGTTAACCTGGGCAGCCAACAGCGTGTCTGATCAAGTCACACAATATCATGTGTACTACAGCTCAAATAACGATGGAAAATATTCAAAAATCGGCTCCACATCTGAAACTAGCTTTGAGTATGTTGCTCCGCTAATCTCCGGATCATTTTATGTAACATCGGAGAATGCAACCGGTGAGTCAGCTCCCTCCTCAAAGCAAACGGTTAGTTAAAACGGATTGTCCGATTAACAAGGTGAAACGCGCCGTCCTTATGGCGGTGGCGCGTTTCATTCCGGAGAAATATAGAGAAAGTATGGCGAATGGATATACTTTCCTATATTTGAACAAAAGGAAGCAGCCTTGCTAACAGGCTGCTTCCTTTTATTGTATAGATCATATTTTTTTATATCATATAGGAGGAATCCGTCTCAAATAATCGACTAATTTGCTCATAGTCCTCTCTCGATAATCTCCATCTTGCAGCAGCTGCATTTTCCTCTACTTGTTTTATCGTTTTGCCGCCAACCATAACTGCTGAAATTTCATTGCGATACAACAACCAATTAATCGCAACCTGACTTAACGGCTTACCAATCGACCGGGCTATACCTGTAAAAGTTTCGACGATCACAAGATTTTTGATAAACTGCTTATCAGAAAATAAGGGATTGAGCTGTTTGCGAACATCTGTCTCGGAAAGCCTTGTTAAATAGTTGAACTTGCCCGTCAACAAGCCTTGAGCCAGTGGACTGTAGGGGATAAAGCCTATATTTCTCTGCTTTGCATAAGGCAAAGCCGCATGCTCCACATCACGTTGGAACAGATTATATGTCGACTGCAAAGAAATAATTGGACTTACCGTTTGTGCTGCTACAAGCTGTTGAACATTGAAATTCGAAACACCAAGATGACGTATTTTCCCCTGCTCAACCAATTTATTTAAGGTTTCAAATATCTCCTCAATTGGAGTTTCATTATTGGAATTTGGCCAGTGCACCTGATATAAATCTATATATTCTGTATTTAGCCGGCGCAAGCTTTCTTCAATCTCACGAACAATTTTCGCCTTCGTTACATTTATAGTGAAATGTCCTTGATCTTTCCATAGCAGATTAGCTTTTGTGGCGATAATGACATGCTCCCGAAAAGGCTTAACTGCCCTGCCCAGTACTTCTTCTGAATGGCCAAGACCATAACCAGGTGCCGTATCATAGAAAGTAATACCTAGTTCATAAGCCCGTTGAATAGCAGCTATAACATCATCATCATCGACCTCACCCCAGCCAAACTTCCCCGCGGCGTACGAGCCGAATCCTATAACGGAAGGATAGAGCTCACTGCTGCCTAATTTACGCTTCTCCAACAAGTAAACCTCCTTTACTCAATAATTCCCATTAGAATACTATGACTAATTCAATTATAAATCCGCACAACTAAATGTCAAACCATTTTTTAAGTATAAGAATTCCCCTCTTAATTAAATCCGATTATTCCAGCTTGACAACTAAATATCTTCTCCTTATGATAGGAAACACTAATCAATAGTGAAATGATATTACATTATGGATGTTGGAAAGGATTAAGCGATAATGATACAAAAACGAATCGATCACGTAGGCGTTATGGTTAGAGACATTGAAGCCTCCATCGCCTTTTATACCGACATTCTCGGTTTTGAGCTAAAAGGACGCACACCGCATTCGAATGGAGTTATTGAACTCGCCTTTCTCGGCTTCGGTCATTCCGACGAAACAGAGCTTGAATTAATCCAGGGCTATAACGACAGCCTCCCCGCCGAAGGCAAGGTGCATCATTTTGCCATAACCGTTAGTGATGTACAAGCTGAGTTTGACCGTTTGCAGCAGCTCGAAGTTTCCTTCATTGATGAAGCTATTACGACACTTCCAAATGGCTATCGTTATTTTTTCATTAGCGGACCTGAAGGGGAACGGATCGAATTGTTTCAAAGATAGCACGTGAACAATAAAAATAGAGGATGCCTCCTGAATGGAAGCATCCTCTATTTTTATTGTTTTCTTTCATAACTATTTGATCTAATCCTCAATCGTAGACAAATCCCCTGTTGGCAAATTCAGCTCCCAGGCTTTGAGAACCCGGCGCATAATTTTGCCGCTGCGTGTTTTAGGAAGCTTATCCTTAAACTCAATTTCTCTAGGCGCAGCATGAGCAGACAAACCAAGCTTTACAAATTGAGAAATCTCCTGCTTCAATTCATCGGAGGCTTCGAAGCCTTCCCGCAGCGCAATAAATGCTTTAATAATTTCACCGCGCATCGGGTCAGGCTTGCCAATAACACCTGCCTCCGCTACTGCCGGATGCTCGACGAGCTTGCTCTCCACCTCGAACGGACCTACCCGCTCCCCGGAGGTATTGATGACATCATCTATACGTCCTTGAAACCAAAAATATCCGTCCTCATCCATATAGGCTGAGTCCCCCGAGATGTACCAGCCCTTGACGTAAAAATATTCCTCATATTTCGAAGGATTATTCCATACCTTGCGCATCATAGACGGCCAAGGCGTCTGAATCGCTAAATTGCCCATCCGATATGGCGGAACCTCATTGCCGCTGTCATCAATAATGGATGCTTTAATTCCTGGCAATGGCTTCCCCATCGAGCCCGGCTTAATATCCATGCTCGGATAGTTGCAAATAAGCTGCCCACCCGTCTCAGTCATCCACCAAGTATCATGAATACGTTGACCGTATACCTTCAAGCCCCAACGAACAACTTCTGGATTAAGAGGCTCTCCTACGCTCAGCACATGCCGCAGGCTGGTAAGATCAAACTCCTTGGAAATATCATCGCCTGCACCCATAAGCATACGGAAAGCTGTAGGCGCGCTATACCACACGGTCACACCATATTTTTGAATAATGCTATACCAATCGCTTGGGCTGAAGCGTCCGCCCCGAACGACGTTAGTTGCTCCATTTAGCCACGGTCCAAAAATGCCATACGAGGTGCCTGTAACCCAACCTGGGTCAGCTGTGCACCAGTAAATATCATTTTCTTTCAAATCAAGTACAACTTGGCCTGTATACAGATGCTGTATCATTGCGTTTTGCACATGGTAGACGCCCTTCGGTTTACCCGTTGATCCAGAAGTATAATGTAAAATAAGACCGTCCTCACGATCCAACCACTCGATTTCAGCTTCATCCGATGAACTAGCCATCTCTTCGGCGAAATCAATGATGCCTTCATCCTTAGGCACATCCTGACCAAATACAATAATATGCTTAAGATTCGGCAGCTCTTCACGCTTAATTCTTTTATATAGGGCGGGGGTCGTAATGATCGCTGTGGCTTCGCTATCCTTCAGCCTATCCTTAACCGCTGTCTCCATAAATGCCTCAAATAACGGTCCAACCACTGCACCAACCTTAAGTGCTCCGATTGCACTAAAATAAAGCTCAGGCGTCCGAGGCATAAAAACAAACACTCGATCCCCCTTAGTAACGCCTAGCTTACGTAAAACATTTGCAAATCGATTGGATTGCTTGCTTAGCTGAGCAAAGGTGTAGGACTCATCTCGTTCACCATCACTGTAGTATAGGGCGATTTTGTCACCTTTACCAAGCTCAACATGTCGATCAATGGCCTCATATGCCATATTAACTTTGCCTGTCGTATACCAGCTAAACTGACTTTCGATTTGAGTCCAATCAAAAGATTCTACCGCTGCTTCATAGTTTGGTAAATTCGGATTTGTTGCCGTCGCTGGAATTCTTTCTTGATGCAAGTTGATCATATTGTCACTCTCCCATCAAATCTACATGTCATTTTTATAAGAATACGCTTTCAAATTATAACTTTGCTTGAGCAAACAAGCAGTGCTTCATTTGCGTATCCCTTTTTTAAACCGCCAAACCTATTATAGCATAACCTTTTTCTATTCGACTACGCTTTTCATTTCTTGAAATGTTTGTTATAAAGAGTATTAGAGGTTTGAAATCGTCAGCTAACGAAGAGTAAAGGAGGTTCAGCCTTTGGAACACCGAAAGCGCTTGCAGAGAGAGCAGCTTTCTCTTGGCGAAAGCCGTGAGCTTATCTTGGAAGGACCTGTAGCACCCAATCGACTAGCCGAAATGTCAATGCACAAAGCATTAGATGCTTTCCGCAGACCGCTAGAGCAGCATATAGCGCTAGTTGAAATTGCCGGCCTTGATGAAGGAAGAATTATTTTGGCGCGTGAAGGCAATGTCATTGTCGGTTATGTCACCTTCCACTATGCCGATGAGCTTGAGCGCTGGTCAGACGGCGGCATGACAGATCTTATCGAGCTCGGTGCGATTGAAGTAGCTGATGATTATCGCGGCTGCGGACTTGGGAAACGAATGATAGAGCTTGCTTTCGCAGAGGAGCAATTAGAAAATATGATCGTTTTTACGACTGAATATTATTGGCATTGGGATTTGGAAGGAACTAAGCTTAATGTGTGGGAGTATCGCAAAATGATGGAGCGTTTGATGCAAGCAGTAGGCATGGTTTGGTTTGCTACAGATGATCCCGAGATTTGCTCCCACCCTGCTAATTGTCTCATGGTGAAGATCGGTAAAGAGGTGCCGCTTAGCTCAGTCGAGCATTTCGACCGGGTACGATTCCGACAAAGATTTATGTATTAATCTTACGAAGTGGTTTGCTTCGCAAACCTTAGCTCATGCTTACGAAGTGGTTTGCTTCGCAAACCTTAGCTCATGCTTACGAAGTGGTTTGCTTCGCAAACCTTAGCCCATGCTTACGAAGTGGTTTGCTCCGCAAACCTTTAGGAGGATCCGAATGACTTCAGATGCTATTTTCATAAATCACACCGATTCTAGCGGGTATAAATTTGGTGAAGAGCACCCTTTTGACCCCCTCCGCATAACGCTGACGATCGATTTGCTTAAGGAAGTCAAAGCATTGACCGAGGAGCATATCGAAGCTCCAGCAGCTTATACGGAAGCGGAACTGCTCTCACTCGTGCACCGAACCGATTATTTGTCGGCAGTTAAGCAGTTAAGTGAAGATGAGCATTTCGCTGATCGCAGCTTGCTCGCGCAGCAGTTTGGCCTTCATACTGAGGACACCCCGTACTTTCCAGGCATGCATAAGGCCGCTATGACCATCGTCAGCGGCTCTGTAGCGGCAGCTGACGCTGTCATGTCGGGCCGGGTCAACCATGCTTACCATATTGCCGGCGGACTCCATCACGCCTTCCCTGACCGCGCCTCCGGCTTTTGCATATATAATGATGCAGCAGTGGCGATCAAGCATATACGTCAAACCTATGGGGCAAAGGTACTTTATATTGATACCGATGTTCATCATGGGGATGGCGTTCAATGGGTATTTTATGACGATCCTGACGTATGCACTTATTCGATTCATGAAACTGGGAAATTTTTGTTTCCAGGTACCGGCTTCGTTCATGAGAAAGGAGTGGACCATGGCTTTGGTGCTTGCTTCAACATGCCCCTTGAGCCTTATACCGAGGATGACTCCTGGCTTGAGAGCTTCAATGTCACGCTGCGCAAAGTCATCAAAGCTTTTCAGCCCGATGTCATCATTAGCCAACACGGCTGTGATGCGCACGCTTATGATCCTCTCTCACACATTCATTGCAGCATGAGAATCTACGCTGAAATCCCTGCTATCCTTCATGAGCTAGCTCATGAGTATACGAAGGGGCGGTGGATCGCGCTCGGCGGAGGAGGATACGATATTTTTAGAGTGGTGCCTAGAGCTTGGTCCTTGGTCTGGCTTACGATGATCGACCACCCCATTACCAAAGCAATCGCTAACAATGAAGAGGCTTTACTTCCTGAGTGCTGGCTCAATCGCTGGTCACAAATGAGCCCGCATACGCTTCCGACAAAATGGTTGGATGATCCAGCAGATATTGAGCCTATGCCCCGCCGCGCCGAGATAAGTGACAAAAATAAAGTAATGCAAAAAATCGTTATTCAAGATATTGAATGATTATCTGTTCGTAAAATGGATGTCTGCTTCATATCTTGGAGTTTTAGCGGAATAAACTGCGATGATCATGACTTGATGGTCTTAGATTTCCACATTCGATATAGTCCAACAACTAAAAAGCTAAAAGCAATAACTTCTATAATTCTAGGAAGTAGAGTAAACCAAGCTACTAATTCGCCAATAGTCATTCCCATGGGAGTATTACCGCTAGTCGATGAATAATCAATGTATCTATGAATAAAAGGGGAATAAATATAAGGTAAAATCTGATGGACAATTAAGAGAAGAAAGAAATAAAAGCCTGCTGTAAAGGAATGTTTTCTACATTGTATAAGTCCAAATATAAACAAAGCTAAAAATATAGCAGTGAGTGAAATGATCATAATATTAACCAAAATATCACCTCCTGACATACAAATATAACCACATTCTTCATTACAGTTTGTAAGTATCCCGACCGTTAGCTCAACCAGGCTGCCGATTTATGCCGGCAGCCTCTTCTTTGTGAATGTTAAGCTATACGTTCCCTTTAGTTCAATCATGTATTGTTATTACGTTCAGTTACTGTAAATGCCTGATTTAAGCAGCTTAGATGATCTAGCTTCACACCCATCATATCATTGAACACTCTATATATAAGTTTTGCTAATTCTATTTCATTTGTACATGTTATAGACTTTTGCACAATCTGACTGATCTCAATATCATACTCATTCTGTGGAGCACCTCCAGCTAACAGACCGATAGGATCCCAATTATTAATCACTTCAGTTAAAAGCTTAGTACTTATTTTCACCTTGTATCACACCTTATTGGGCAATCTCTCTATATAAGTTGAATTTAAAAAATGAAGTTTAGACGAAGCGAGAAGATCATTGTGGAGAATCGATCTTCTCGCTTTTGCAACCCTTATCTCTAGTTCAACTTATCTCGTTGGGTTGCTTTAGCTCTCTTTCCCCTGTTCTTAGATTGGTCGTGCTAGCTCGATCGGTTCAGCGCTGCTATAGGAAGAGGCTACGTTGCAGTTTGTACAACGTAATCGACGTTACTGGCCTAACTAGGGCACGTACACTGTAGTTTGTGCAATAGAATGCCTATTCTCGGGCGATATTCGTAGGTTTGGAGTTAATTCTGCTGCAATAGTACAATGTAGCCGTCTGAAACAGCTCTCATGTGAGGTTTTCATTGTAATAAGTGCAGTGTAGGCGCTTCTCCTTCATCTAGCGGTGACTTTAGTGTAGGATATAGCGAATTTCGAGTCGTACGCAGCTAAGGTTGCTGCAAGGTTAGCTTAATAAAAAAGAGCGGGTCACCGTAGCGCCTGCTCATCCATATGTTATTAAACTATAGTGTATAGTCCGTCGTTTTTAAGGATTTATCTCACATATACTCACTCATTCGCAGGATTTCGTCACCTTGGATCAAGTCCATCTCAGATAGCAACGCAGTTGCTGCCGTTTGAGGTGGTAGGCTGGGCATGCGGAAATAGAGGAACACTCAGGAAATATTCCCTAGGGTTTGAAACATCTTCTCTTGCCATAAAACTTTCAACTTCAGATCTCCATTTAAATAATCTTCTTTCAAAACGGCCATTAGCCTAATAAAAAGGCTAGGGCAGCTGCCGCGGCCAACTCCTGCTATTGTCAAACTAAAACTTCCCGCTAGAAAATGCTTTTTAATGAATCGTAGATATTAAATCCAAAAAAAACTGAAATATTTATTATTATTGCCCATCGAATTATTTGTCTTAGAGACCTTGGAATTTGATTTAGTAGTTTTGGACTTTGAAATCCATTTACAGCATCATAATGCTTTAATACATCATTAAATCCTTGTCTATCGGAATAATCAGCAGTATTGTTATCTGACTGAGTTGTGTGAATAGTTTTATCATCAAAGGGATTGTATTTATTCTCCATTCTACACCTCCAGAAAGACATTTACTGGATAATACGTTCCGTAGACGTTGGAGGTTCCTAAATTGGAAATATATTTAAATAATGCTAACTTAAATATTTTAACTAACCATTTCTCTACGTATGCCATTATCTACTTCATCTGTGTTGATCTATAAGAATGGAATTACCATCCGGATCTTCAATGGTAAAACTTGCAGGGCCTTCGCTTGTTTCATCTGCCTCAGTCAGTATTTTAATTCCTTTTGCTTTAAGCTGTTTTTGAATATCCCGAATGTCCGTAAACGAATTAAGATTTTCGGCATTTTCATTCCATCCTGGATTAAAGGTCAGAATATTCTTTTCGAACATCCCTTGGAATAGACCAATTATACAGCTTTCATTCTTCATAATGAGCCAATTTTGGCTAATATCGCCTCCGAAGATTTGAAATCCTAGATTTTCGTAAAATAATTTTGATTGGTAAATGTCCTTTACACTTAAACTTACAGAGAATGCGCCTAGTTTCATATTTCCTCCAATAAAAAATTATTTTTAGATAGTTTATTACACTATCCAACTCGATAGCTTAATGATGCTGGTAATCAAGACAGACCCAATTTATCAAATCATCTAATAAGCCAATACTCTGTTGAACTGCTTCCACATGATAAAATGTACAAGTGTTTCCGATTTCATTCAGTTCATTGGTTGAGGAGTATAAATAAATTTTCTTACCGGCCCCCAGAGCAATTCCTAACTCAACATGACTACCTTTCCCCGCTGGGATCATGACAATGACAACATCTGCATCCAAAACCCCTGTTACTTCTTCTTGGCCAATTTTACGGAGTTTTGATAAGCTGTCTATGTTCGAATGTGTTGTCCAGTCGTATGTTTGTTGAAAACCACGTGCTTTCAATTTTTCTGCAACTTGCCTTACATTTTCTATATTTTTAAGACTAGAAGCTATGTAAAATTTCATATTGTTCCCCGATTCGACCTTCTAAACATGTAGTTGTATATTAGCATATACTGAAACATCCTGACCGTTAGATTAATGAAGCACAGCCAAAAAGCAGCTTTCGAAGGGTGTCATACATAAAGAATCAGCCTCGATACGAATATCAAGGCTGATTCTTTATGTAGCTTTAGTGAATTAAATATGTTGAACCATATCGTCAATAATCTGATAAGAATGATTAGAAGCAGTTACAGTAAACTCAGCGAAGTTCACATGTGCTGATCCATCCGCCTTGTCCGACATGGAACGAATAATAACAAACGGTGTATCATTCATATCACATACGTGAGCGACTGAAGCACCTTCCATTTCCGCACATGCACCTTGCAGCGTCTCATGAAGAAACTTCACCGTATCACGGCTGGCAATAAATTGATCTCCTGAGAGAATCTTTCCTTCGAGACTGTGTCCCGAGAAAAGTCGGTTGCAAGCTGATGAGGCGAGATCTACTAAGCGCTCGTCAGCTACAAATTCAGATTTAGGATGAAATGGTATCGTCCCCCGTGCGTAGCCCAGCGGCGAGCAATCCATATCATGCTGAACGCAGCTTGATGAAACGACGATGTCGCCGATGTTCAAGCTAGGATCAACGGCTCCCGCTACGCCTGTGAAAAGAACACAATCTGCTCCAAGATCAATCAAAATTTGTGTACAGACAGCCGAATTGACCTTACCTACACCTGATTTGCAATAGATGACTGTCTTGCCATGAAGCGTTCCCTCGTAGTAGGTAATGCCTGCCTTCGTTGTCTGAGAGGCTACAGTTACATGCTCATGCAGTAATTCTATTTCCTCTGCCATAGCGCCTATAATACCGATTTTGTTAAAAGACATTATACTTATACTCCTCCAACCGATTGTCGCTCGATAATTTCATGCGGCAGCACTACTTTGGATTCTTCAACATTTTCTTTCTTCATGAGCTTAGTCAACAAACGCATCGATACAGCACCGATGTCATACATAGGCTGTGCAACCGTAGTAAGCAGCGGACGAACCATCGATGCCATCCGGCTGTTATCAACACTAATAACGGAGATATCTTCAGGAACCTTTAAACCGGAATCCTGAATGCTATGGATTGCACCAATAGCCATCTCATCCGTTGCAGAAAATACAGCAGTCGGACGCTCGTCCAAATTGATAAAATATTTCATAGCCTCAGCACCAGATTCATATCGATAGTTGCCGATACGCACTAATGACTCATCGTAAGTGATGCCTGCATTCTCAAGTGCTCGTTTGTAGCCTTGGAACCGAGCAAAACCGTTAGATGGGTCTTGCAGCGTTCCACTAATCATCGCAATTCGTTTATGTCCTTGCGATAGCAGCTTCCCAACTGCATCAAATGCCGCATCCTCATGATTAATGTCGACAGATGGAATTTGTCCACTCTCATCCGTTGTCGCACATAATACGATTGGAACATTGGCCGATTTAAAAGCTTGCATATGTTCATCGGTCACAGCTCCACCCATAAACAGCAGTCCGTCAACTTGTTTCTCCAAAAGTGTGTTAATAACGCGAATTTCCTTGTCTTTTTTCTTATCTGCGTTACACAAAATAATATTATAATGATACATATTCGCAATATCTTCAATTCCGCGAGCTACTTCTGCAAAAATAGCATTTGAAATGTCAGGAATAACTACACCTACTGTAGTCGTTTTCTTGCTTGCCAAGCCTCTTGCTACGGCATTCGGACGATACCCGAGTCTCTCTATTGCTTCGTATACTTTCTTCCGCGTTGCTGGTTTCACATTAGGATTGTTATTAACAACCCGGGAAACCGTAGCCATCGACACTCCCGCTTCTCTTGCTACATCATAAATAGTTACCGTCACAGTGGTTCTCTCCATTAGCTCAAATTTTTAAATTTCGTACGTCTTATATTAACGTAATCATAGCATAAAGGGTACGGCAACGCAAAGCGTCACAGTGTAAAAACCCATAACCCATAAGGTTTTCATAGATTTTCATAGCAATGAGGCTGGTAGAAAAATGTTATGCTTCGATGATCTTGAATGCTGGGAAAGCAAGTCTAATCTGGCGAATCGGTTTTAATTGCGGCCCTTTAGAATTCTAATGCCATAAATAATGCGAGCTGACCACTTCGACATGAATCGACACTTAAGACTTGACACCATTTTGACAAATTTAATTATTTGGTTGAAATATACAGGCTTTTATTATCAATCGATATTATTTTTCCATTTGCCCATTTCACCGCAGAACGTATCGGAATGTAATAGGAACCATCAACTTTTAGTGCTTTGACCTCCGTAAGCTTCCCATCGATGTGTATTTTATTGTTCGAGTGAATAATTTTAATAACCGTCTTATCTTTTTTTAAAATAATATCATTTGATTTATCGATCTCAACACTAAAACCAAATATGCTTAAAAAGAAAGCGACGATCACTGCCCGGCATGCTGCCAAGAAAAGATCGTCGCTTAATTCCAATGGATGCTGACTTACATCATACTTTAATCCGACTAGCTATGTATGCAGCGAGCGACGGCTTATTTGCTCCAGTCGCTTTTCTATATCCGCTATCCAAGCCATATCGTTCAGAGAATTTGCAAGCAAATACAAATCAAGCAGCTTGTTAATTCTTTGCTCAATTAATCTTTGAAAAGCAGGCTCATCCGTCTTTAGCTTATCCGCCTTAGCTTCCACTAACAAATTAGCCCATTCATTACATTCGTTAAAAAGGAAAGTTTGCTTATCCGGCTTAGCACCGAGCTGGGCAATTAAACCAGTTAAATCCGGCTTTACCTCTGGAAACACTTCACTTCTGTTGCAGGTGGTGCAGGAAAAAATAGGTACGTTGTCAATTTCAACTTTACCCGAATAAATAACAGTTCGCAGTTTCATCCTCATGATGTCACCACAATGACACCGTTTATGCAAAGCGGTCCACTCCTTCTTAGTAGCAGCTATCGCCGCTAAGCATTGCTTTCAGAGTTACAATGTATTAAGGATTCGACCATTTTCGCACAAACTCCTGCTTTTAATCTCATGTAATTTTTACTATTATTATGAATTTAATTAAAAGCATAACCCTTCCAACTAAGGAGCTATTTTTCTCCATACTTTTCGGATAGGAGCAATGGCTGCAACCGCTGTCCATAGCGCTGCACCAATAATATCATTGCGTATATCCATGATGTCAGGCATACGTCCACCTACAAAAGATTGATGGTATTCATCGGTAATTCCATATAGTCCACAAATGAGTACGATAGCAACTTTAATCCAGAAACGATCACCCTTTTTGCCTATACCGTAATCAAGTGTTAAAGCTAATATGAAATAAGCGAGAAAATGACCCCAATTGAAATCATTCACAAAAGGAAGGAATTTTTGAAAGAAGGGCAGCAGCGTATTAATCTCATCACTCGTTCTTGCAGATAGTACAAAAATAACAGTCATCCAAGCGACGGCAGGCAAAAAACGCAAAATTCTAGGGAATGAAAAAATAGTTCTTGCAGGATCTGTTTGCTTCATTGTTACTCCTTCGCTACAATAATAGAGATCTTTAAGAGATGGAGGGAAAAATAATGACCTTACAAAACAAAACCGTCATCTGTTTGCTAGATGATGAATTTGAAGATTTAGAGCTCTGGTATCCGGTATATCGTGCCCGAGAAGCAGGGGCAACTGTCCTTTATGCAGGTCCCGAAAAAGGCAAAAAGCATATCGGAAAATACGGTGTCCCTGCCGTTGCCGACCTATCGTTCGACGAAGTAAACAGTGAAGACATTATCGGTTTATTGGTTCCGGGCGGCTGGGCACCGGACAAGCTGCGCCGTTATCCTAAGGTTTTGCAGCTGGTTCAAGAGCTGAATGCTGCGGATAAGCCGATCGGACAAATCTGTCATGCAGGATGGGTGCTGATCTCTGCCAAAATTTTAGAAGGACGCAAAGTAACCTCAACCCCTGGAATTCGTGACGACATGGAAAATGCAGGAGCTACATGGTACGACGAAGCGGTTGTTGTCGACGGCAACCTCATCTCCGCTCGCCGCCCGCCTGATCTGCCGCCTTATGCTAAAGCTTTTGTAGATGCATTAATACAGCGAATGGTTTAACCATTCGCTGTTTTTTTATTAATTCGCTCAATAAAACCATTGAGCTTCTCCAAAATCTCCGTACTCGTACGACAACTATCCAATTGTTGAAAAACCTCTTTGCTTTCTTCCTGAGTTGTACAAAGCAGCCTTTCCTTAACCTGTAAAATCGAATGAGAGGACATGCTTAGCTCATCTACATCCAAGCTTAGCCAAATCGGCAATGCTCTAATATCTCCTGCCAGCTCACCGCATACTCCTACTGTAATGCCTCCGCGCTTTGCTGCTTCAACCGTCATTCGCAGCATCCGTATCAGTGCAGGATGATAGGGCTCGTACAAATGAGAAATTTCCTCGTTCATGCGATCGACCGCTAACGTGAACTGCACCAAATCATTGGTTCCAATGCTGAAAAAGTCGACCTCATCCACGAGCAGATCCGCAATCATAACGGCTGCAGGTACCTCAATCATAATACCGGTTTTCATTCCTTTGTCATAAGGATGACCCGCTTCCTCCAGCTCACGCTTCGCTTCGTTTAAAATCGCATTTGCTGCACGAACCTCGTCTACCGATGAGATGAGCGGATACATCAATTTCACTTGTCCATAATGGCTTGCACGCAATATAGCGCGCAGTTGTGTTTTGAATAGATCCTGACGGTCTAGTGAAATACGAATCGCTCTGTAACCAAGAAACGGATTATCTTCTTCCGGCAATTCAAAATAATCCAGCTGCTTATCGCCTCCAACATCAAGCGTTCGAATAACAAGCGGCTCTCCGGCTAACCGCTCTGCAACGCTGCGATAAATCTCGAATTGCTCCTCTTCCTTTGGAAACCGATTGCGATCCATATATAGAAATTCAGTACGGAACAATCCAACGCTGTGTGCTCCGCTCGATAAAGCAATTTCAAGCTCCTTGAAGGAGCTGATATTAGCAGCAAGCTCCAGCTTCTTTCCATCTGGAGTTACAGAACGGTGGCCTACAATGCCATGCAGCTTTTTTTTCTCTTCTGTCTGATAACTGTGAAGCGCTGTGTAGGAGTCGATAATTGGCTGTATCGGGTCGATAAAGATTGAGCCATCACTGCCATCAATAATAATGGTTTGTCCGGTTTGTATAGGCTCCTCCAGCTTAGTCTCAACCCCTACAACGAGAGGCACGCCAAGCGCACGGGCCATAATTGCCGAATGTGAGGTCGTACTGCCTACAAGGGTCACAATGCCAAGAACATGCTGTGGATTGATGTGAGCCAGCTGAGAAGGAGAGAGCTCCTTAGCGATTAGAATAAAAGGCTGCGTATCTGACGGCAGCGTAATTTCAGGCGCGCCAAGCAGATGCTTCAGCAAGCGATTTCCAACGTCCTTTATATCCAGGGCACGTTCCTTCATATATTCATCATCGAGCAGATCAAACATGGTCACAAAATGATCAATCGCTTCTTTGACAGCTACTTCAGCCGCTTTATATTGGCGTTGAATAATGCCTTGTATTTCATTCATGAAGACAGGATCGTCCAAAATGGCGATATGAGCATCGAATATGTGCGTTTCCTCCGACCCGACAACATCTCGCAGATCATCCTTAATCTGCTCAATCTCCGACTTAGAGGTACGAATGCCTTCGTAGACACGTTCGAACTCGCGAGCAAAATCAGCGACATCGATCTTTTGCTCTGGCAGCTCCCATTCCCAATTCGGAAGCACAAACGATCTCCCAATCGCTATGCCTGCTGACGCCCCTATTCCTTGAATCATTGTGATTCCCCTCCACCGTTTCTCTCTTTAAGTACAACTGACATAACCGAAGACTGTCCCTTCTTCACCGCTTTAAACGGTGCAAAACGCCACGATTGTACAAGATCTGAATTTGTAATAACCATCGGTGTAGCCAGTGACTTGCTTTCCTTGCGAACACGCTGCAAATCAAACTTAATAAGCAGCATGCCTGGCGTAACCTCATCGCCTTCTTTTACTACAGCATTAAAATATGCCTTGCCTGATAAACGAGAAGTATCAATTCCAATGTGCAGCAATACCTCCAACCCCTCAGGTGTTAAGATGCCTATCGCATGCATCGTTGGATAAATATGCATGACCTTTCCTTTTACAGGTGAGACCAGCTCTCCCTTATCAGGGATAAAGGCAACGCCTTGTCCAACAAGCTTTCCTGCAAATATCGGATCGGGCACCTCTTCGAGCGGAATCATTCGGCCTTGCATAGGCGAGTGGAACAATATTTGTGCTTGATCCCGATGAATCGTCTTAATCATTTCCTCTCGGATCAGCTCTGAATAAGTACCAAAAACGACTTGAACTTGTCCACCGCCAAGCTTAATTACACCAGCAGCTCCCAAGCTGCGAAGCGCATTAATATCCAGCAGCTTATCATTGGATACTTTAAGTCGTAATCTTGTTATGCAGGATTCCATCTTCACAATATTTTGCTTGCCGCCGATCGCTTGCAAAATAAGCGGCGCACGATACGGAATGTCTCCTGCCCACTCATCCAGCTGCGAGCCTTCCTCACGACCAGGAGTAGGAATTCGAAATTTACGAATTGCCCAGCGGAATAAGAAATAGTAAATAAATCCAACAACGACGCCAATCGGAATAATAAGCCAGCCGCGAGTTGCCAAGTGCTCATTAATTACGAAATCAATTGCCCCCGCTGAGAAAGAAAAGCCATGTCTAATACCAAGCTCATATGTAACCCACATAATTATGCCGGACAATATGGCATGAACGACGTATAAATATGGAGCAACGAATAAAAATGCGAATTCAACCGGCTCTGTTACACCTGTTAGAAAGGAAGCAAGTGCAGCATACAGAAATGTTTTTTGAATTTTCGGCTTTAAATCCTCACGCGCTTCATGAATAATGGCAAGCGCAATGGCCGGCAAAGCGAACATCATAGTGGGATATAAACCTGCCATAAACACGCCTGCTGACGGATCACCCGCAAAAAACCTTGGCAAGTCGCCAAACACCATATCTCCTGCTGGTGTCTCATAACCGCCGATTTGAAACCAGAACACATGGCTTACTAAATGATGCAGACCGAATACGACCAAAATTCGATGCACGAAGCCATATAAAAATATACCGAAGCCTCCGCCTGATGCAACGATTTCTCCTAATTCAATCATTATTTTCTGCAAATAAGGAGCAACATTAATCATGCCTATGGAGAATAGCAGCGTAACAAAGCTTACAAACAACGGAACGAACCTAGGTCCGCCAAAAAACTGAATGTATTCGGGCAACCGCAAGCTTTTAAATTTTTCATGGCTTACGCCCGCCAAAATTCCTATTAATGTACCAATAAGCACCGTTGGCTCAATCTGTACCTCTGACGTGCCCGTTATACCGCTATAAATCATCATGCCTACTAATGCTGCCATACCCGCTGCGAGCGCATTTCCAGTTAATCCAAGCGAGATTCCAACTGCGAAGATATATGGTAAAAACGTAAAAATGGCTTCACTCGCTGCTACTAAATATCCTTCCATACCTGGCAAGCCAATGTAAGACCATGGCAGCTTGCTTAAGCTAAGAAAGATAGCTGCCCCTGGCAACACAATCATCGGTAGCATAAACGCTCTACCGAGCTGCTGCAGGCTTCCCATAAAGATCATTCCGCACCTCCTAAAGTTTTGCGAAGCAAAACTAACTTCGTAAGCATTTGCCCTGTTTTGCGAAGCAAAACTAACTTCGTAAGCATCTATATAAGTTGAACTTAAAAAATGAAGTTTTAGCGAAGCGAGAAGATCGTTCTGAAGAAACGAAGTGTTCGCCTTTGCAGCCGGATTCTTACCTTTAAATGTCTTAGGAAATCAAAGAATTTGGCTGCAACAGCGATCGTAAGAATGATCTACTCGCGCAGCGACCAAAACGTAAATGTTTAGTCCAACATTTATAGTCCATTATATCTATTTCGATGTTAAGCGTTTGCTGCGTTTTTGTCAAAGTAAAACGGCGAGCCTATTAGGCCCGCCGATGTTGATGATTCTTTTTCTTTATTTGTTAATTGGTGTTAACGATTGCCGCCGGAATACGGAGAGTTTGCTGCACTTTGCGACTGCCATCCCAAATGGGAAATCACTGGTCCTGCTTGTTGATAAGCGTTGGTCGCCTCATAAACAGGGTGAATCGATGTGTTGGAATGAGTCGGCGTCATGCCACCGTAATTATGCTGCATATTAGCTTGGTTGTTGCCCCCATAATTAGGTGCTGCATGCTGAGCATACTGCGATCCCATATGAGAGGATGGCTGGAAATGCGAATGTTGTTGATCTGGACCCGCTTGATAGCCGTAATGAGCAATAACCGGACCCACATTGCCAAATGCTGTTGCTGGTGATTGTGCATAGCTTTGAACGGGCTGATGCGAGATGAATGAATTGTTCGTTCCTACCGGATGGGTCATATTCGAATAGCCTGATGGCTCATAATGCTGTGAGCCTTGATTATAGGAATTTGACGATTGATAACCGCCTGGAATATTCGAAACGATTGAATTCGTTTGTCTGCCGAAGGTCGGTTGACTGAGCTGTCCTTGATAGTGCGATTGCACATTTCCAATTGGTTCATAATTGCTTTGGTTTTGGAAGCCCTGTTGTCCTTGATAGTTACCCGGTTGTTGCGAAAATTGATTCACTTCGTGTCCTCCTTGGAATACAATCATAAAGTCTTCAAAGTACAGCCGCTGTTGTAGCTAGGCGCTTGCTCTCTGAAGCCTTCTTATTGTGCAGGAGTTGCCCTTTTTTTATTAAAGTAATGTTTTGGGTTTTCCGTTTGGCAGCAAAATTGAATCCTCTACTTTAATGCAGCGATCCATAATGACCTCTAAGCCGCCTGCAGCCGCTATTTCTGCGGCTTCCTCATTTGCAATACCAAGCTGAAGCCAAAAGGTTTTGGCACCAATAGCAACTGCTTCAGCCGCTACAGGCGGAGTATGCTCGCTTCTACGGAACACATTGACGATATCTACGGGTATTGGAATATCTTTCAACGATGCATAGCTTTTTTGTCCTAAAATGGTATCGGCGTTCGGATTGACTGGAATAATTGTATAGCCCTTCGCTTGCATTGCCTCGGATACCATGTACGACACACGCTCAGGATTATCAGATAACCCAACGACAGCAACTGTTGTACTGGTCTCTAATAAATGCTTAATATGCTCACGAGCAGGATTTTCAAATGTCATCGCTACACCTCAACTCATTATTTTGAAATAAAAAAGCTGCTTCGCCTTTATTCCTTCGGCTTACCTTCAATCCATTCAATATTGGCTCCCAATGCTTTCATATGATCAAAGAAAATAGGATATGACTTGGCAACGTGATGAGCATCACGAATCCGAATCGGTTCTTTGGCGCGCAAACCAACGACAGATAATGCCATAATGACACGATGGTCATAATGCGCGTTGATCTCCACCCCGCCCTCAACGCCTTCCGGACGGCCATGCACAATAATTTCAGCCTGACGCTCTTCAACATTTGCGCCGGCCTTGCGAAGCTCATTCAAATAATCTGTGATCCGGTCGCATTCTTTGTATCTCAGGTTCTCTACATTATAGAAACGTGAAGTGCCTTCTGCAAAAACAGCCGCAGCAACCATCGCAAGCACAGCATCTGTGGCATGGTCACCGTCAAATTCTACCGCTTTCAGCGTCTTGTTCCCTCTTACATGCACAATTCCATTCTCATGCGTAAGCGGAACCTCCATCATTTTCAATACATCAACGACAGCACGTTCTCCTTGCTTGCTGTTCTCTTCAAGTCTATGAACGATAACATCGGATTCTGTAACAGCCGCAGCAGCTAATATAGCTGCAGAGCCTGGGTAGTCACCTTGTACGGAATACGTTTTTGCAGCATAGCTCTGACCGCCAGGAACACGGAAACGCATATAATCCTCATCTGCATGAATGATGATGCCTGCTTGCTCCAGCACCTCAAGCGTTTGGCCTACAACGACCTTGGATTTCAAATCATGCAGCACTTCAATTTCACTATCCTCTTCGAGTAGAGGAGTCAAGAAAAGCAAAGCGCTCAAAAACTGTGAGCTAATATTTCCGGATACTTGAATTTTACCGCCTTTTGGTGCTCCGCCTTGTATGCGAATAGGCAGCTTGCCATCATGATGGGTAATCGCAACTCCCATTGCGGTCAACGATTCAATCAAGTCACTATGCGGGCGTTTGCCCAGTGAATCCGGATAACGATTAATGAAGGTAACGTCTGGGCATAGCGCTGCGATAGCCATCAAAAAACGCAGTACCGCTCCTGCATTGCCTACATCTAACTGCTCCACTGGTTTAGGATTACGACCGAAACCTGTGATGACAATTTTCTCATCATCCTCTTCCACAGTGGCCCCAAGATCACGAATACAACGACGCATAGCATCACTGTCCTCACTATGAGCCGGAAAATATATGGTGCTTGTCCCTTCCGCAAGCGCTGCTACCAGCAAGTAACGAGTCGTGTAATTTTTTGAAGAAAGCGCTTGAAGTTCACCTTCAAGTCTTGGCGTTGGTGTCACTAAAACGTCCATAGTTCGTATGATCTCCCTTTACAATAAAATATACACCGAAACCAGCCTAGCGGCCGATCGACGTAGATATAAGTTTATTTACTTCTGTAAGCTCCATTGTTCCAAAATAACCTCAACAACCGCATCTGCGGACAAATTCGTCGTATCGACTGAGAGATGTGCAAAATCATACGCATGTTTACGCTGTTCAAGCAGTACATTGACTCGCTCCGCAGCATCGCCTTGCAGCAGCGGCCTAGCACTATCCGTCTTCACTCGCGCGAGAATTTGCTCTGGACTTGCCTTTAGCGCTACAACAAAACCTTTGCTGAGCATAAGCTCACGATTGACCGAGCTTAGTACGGCTCCGCCTCCTGTTGCAACTACTGAAGAGTCTCCGCTTTCTAAAATCGATGCAAGCACATTCAACTCAATTGCCCGAAAGCTTGCTTCGCCATCAGCAGCAAAAATGTCACTGATCCGCTTGTTTTCACTTCTTTCGATTTCTTCATCAACGTCTACTCGCATCCAGCCCAGCTTCTCGGCGAGCAGCTTGCTGACGGTTGATTTCCCGGTTCCCATAAATCCGATTAACACTAATTTGTTGGGTTTTTGCCTTACCATAGTAACCGTTTCACCCTTTTCGTTCTTCTTCAACCAATTTTTCTACAATATCATATCATTTTTTTGTAATATAAGGGTATAAAAAAGTTACTTCTGCCGTATGGATGATAATGATGTTTATTCTAAAATAGGAGTGATGCTAGCCATGACCAGTAATCCTCATCTATCCGATTCCCATCCCACTCAATTGCGGATCAGTCGCATTCTTAACCCTGACCACCCTCTTTGCCGAGAGGATGTCGTCTGGATGCTTGAATATATTAAAAAAAAGGTGGCTGACGAAGATCCCGCATTGATGGATCTTTCGCAGCCACGCTTATTGCAAAACTTTCATTTTTTTGCCGAAGCGGCTATGTCCCTCATTCATCGTAGACATTATTACGATCAAGAGGCCGACCGGCTGCGCGACTGGCTGCGTCAAGCAGCATATGGATTGAATAAGGACAATCCTCGCGAGCCGAAGAGTTAACTAGCCTTCCGAATTAAGATTGCATCCAGTTGAAGTGGAAGCTGCCTTCTTTGTCCACACGTTTAAACGTGTGAGCACCAAAGTAATCACGTTGAGCTTGAAGCAGGTTAGCTGGCAAACGCTCTGTGCGGTAGCTATCGAAATAAGCAATCGCACTTGAGAAAGCAGGAACTGGTACACCATTAGTAACTGCAGTACCAATTACTTCGCGCCAAGCGTCTTGGTAGGTCTCAACGATATTTTGGAAGTATGAATCCAGCAATAGGTTGCGTAGGTTTGGATCACGGTCGTAAGCATCTTTGATGTTTTGCAGGAAGCGTGCACGGATGATGCAGCCGCCGCGGAAGATCATCGCGATTTCGCCATAGTTAAGATCCCAGTTATATTCTTCTGAAGCGGCACGCATTTGGGCGAAGCCTTGTGCGTACGAGCAAATTTTACTAGCGAACAGCGCTTTACGAACAGACTCAATGAAAGCGGCACGGTCGCCTTGGAAAGGTTTTTTCGTTGGGCCATTAAGTACTTTGCTTGCAGCAACGCGTTCTTCCTTCATTGCGGACAAGAAACGAGTAAATACGGATTCTGTAATAATGGATAGCGGCACGCCAAGATCAAGCGAGCTTTGGCTTGTCCATTTTCCTGTTCCTTTTTGACCAGCAGAATCTAGAATAACGTCAACCATCGGCTTGCCTGTCTCTGGATCATATTTCGAGAAGATATCTCTTGTGATCTCGATTAGATAGCTGTCAAGCTCGCCTTTATTCCACTCGGAGAAAATTTCATGCAATTCTTCAGCGCTAACGTCAAGAACATTTTTAAGCAGATCATATGCTTCGCAAATAAGCTGCATATCGCCGTACTCAATGCCGTTATGAACCATTTTCACATAATGTCCAGCGCCGTCAGGTCCGATGTATGTGCAGCAAGCGTCATCGCCAACTTTAGCAGAAATCGCCGTTAGGATCGGCTCAACAAGCTCATAAGCGGATTTTTGGCCTCCTGGCATAATGGAAGGTCCTTTCAAAGCGCCCTCTTCGCCACCGGAAACGCCAGTGCCGATAAAGCGGAAGCCTTGTGCTTCAAGATCTTTGCTGCGGCGAACGGTATCAGGGAAATAAGCATTACCGCCATCGATGATGATGTCGCCTTCAGCCAAATGTGGAACTAGTGAATCAATCGTAGCATCTGTACCTGCTCCTGCTTGTACCATGATCAAAATTTTGCGCGGTACTTCAAGCGATTGTACAAACTCTTCAATTGTGTAAGCAGGAACAAGGTTTTTGCCAGCTGCTTCTTGAATGAGATCATCTGTCTTCTCGCGGGAGCGGTTAAATACAGAAACAGTAAAGCCTCTGCTTTCAATGTTAAGGGCAAGGTTTTTACCCATTACGGCCAATCCGATAACGCCAATTTGCTGTTTAGACATTTGGTTCTTCCATCCTTCATCATCTATTTTTGGTCACGATATTTCTATCTTACTCTTTTTGTGCCAAGAAGAAAACTATCTAAACGGAAAAATGTCGATATATCAGCATTAGAATTATTGACCGTTTCGAAAAGTTTAGCTTATATATGATGATAGGACGCTGATTTCCGGGCGGCTGAACAACCTAAAAACGATCAAACACTGCAGCTTTAGCGCAGCATTCAATCGCTTTAGGTTTTCTTATAGAGACCAAAATCCATCATTAGAGCTCCAGTTGCAACATCTCCGAACGCAGTGTCATGAGACGTTCTTTAGACTCCGCGATAGCGTCTTCATCTGTGCCTTGCAATGCATCAAACAGCATCGACAGCTCATAATCCAGCTCATAGCGCAGCACTACTGCTCTTTCCTCAGCTCGTTTTGACTGAAAAGCTCTAATCATTTCTTCTATTGTAACGAAAGGCTTCTTCTGATAAATAATCCGATGTTCCATACCGGACACCTCCACGAGTCGTATAATCTCACCGAACATAATACTCTCAATGACGATTTGACGATCTTTAATGCGCTTCACAACCGCATGTCCACGTGTGTCATTAATCAGCTTTTCAATCAATTCAGAAAGTTTCTCGTCTTTAATAATATAATCCCCGACAATCTTGTAACGATTTTTCATTCGTTGGAATTGAAGTTTCACGAGCTTGCGGCCAGTTCGGATCGATACGAGAAACTGTCCCTCCGTTTCACTCCAATACAAGGAGTAACCTTCCTGAATAAGATCGCGGATGAGATTTTGGATTTGCCGGCGGTCAAATCGCAGCTCCAAATTGCAATATTCGACTTCATGGCTTTTGTTCACGGCAATCCCTCCCTTACCTCAGATTAGTTGACGAAATGTTCTGATAATTTGTTCTTATCTTCATCTTATACTCCATCTTATGTTATGGCAACTTGGATTATTGACTATTTTTACTGTTATGGCCGAGGAAAGTTAAAAAAGGGCGCAGCCGTCTTCAAATGAAGGCGGCTGCGCCCTTGTTGTGCCTATAATCCATAGGCATTTCGTTAAATTTTGAAACAAAGTTTTATTTATTTCTTTGCGAAGGCTATCGCTTCCTCTAGATTCAGCTTCAGTGACTCCAGCTCGTTTCTGGGCTTTACCTCAACGATTCCTTCGGCAGCATGCTTGCCTACAACGATGCGAAGCGGTATTCCGATAAGATCCGAATCCTTGAATTTAACCCCAGGGCGCTCGTCCCGGTCATCGAGCAGCACCTCCAAACCCGCTTCACCTAAAGAAGCTGCAAGTTGAAGGGCCAAATCCATTTGCACTTGATCCTTCGAAGACACTGGGACGATATGCACATGATAAGGCGCGATTGATTTGGGCCATATGATACCGTTGCTGTCGGAATGCTGCTCCAGTACAGCAGAAAGCAGCCGTGAGACACCGATTCCATAACAGCCCATAATTAGAGGCTGTTCTACCCCCGAGGCATTCAAAAACTTAGCATTTAAAGCTTCACTGTACTTGGTGCCAAGCTTGAATACATGTCCAACTTCAATGCCGCGGTGAAAGGTCAGACGTCCCTGCTCACAGCGTGGACAGCCATCTCCTTCAACTGCATTGCGATAATCTCCTGCTTGCGCATTTCCCAAGTGCACGCTTGGTATTACATGAGCAACGTGGTAATCCTGCTCATTAGCTCCTGCAATCCCCTCTTTCATGGCAAGCAGCGCATAATCTGCAAGTATTGGCATTGATAAACCAATTGGGCCCGCAAACCCTAATGGAGCGCCCGTCACGCATTCGGTCGTTTCTTGATCAGCAAGCTCTAGTGCTTTTGCAGCCAATACATTCTTTAATTTGATCTCATTGACCTCATGGTCTCCGCGAACAATTACAGCGACAGGTTTTCCATCAGCGACATAAATTAAGGTTTTCATAAAAGCATTCGAACCAAGGCCAAACCATTCAGAAAGCTGATCTATTTTTTTGATATCCGGCGTATGGTGGCGTTTAAGCTCCTGCTGCTGTATAGAAATCACATCTACTCGCTTATCAATGCGATACTCCGCTTTCTCGAGATTTGCCGCATAGCTGCAATCCGTACAGACAGCAATTGTATCTTCGCCAATATCAGCAAGCGCCATAAATTCATGTGTTCCACCTTCACCGCCGATAGAGCCAGCATCTGCTTCAACCGGACGGAAATAAAGTCCGCAACGAGTAAATATTCGATTATAGGCCTCGTACATGCTCGTATAGCTGCGGTGAAGTCCCTCCCAATCCTCATCAAAGGAATAAGCATCCTTCATCAGAAATTCTCTGCCGCGCAGCAACCCATACCTTGGACGCTTCTCATCGCGGAACTTGGTTTGAATTTGATATAGTGTCAGCGGCAGCTGGCGATATGAGCTGACCTCGCCTCGAACCAAGGCAGTAATAACCTCTTCATGTGTTGGGCCGAGTGTAAATTCACGATCGTGGCGATCCCGTAGTCGAACAAGCTCTGGTCCATAATCTTCATAACGCCCAGATTGCTGCCATAGCTCTGCTGGCTGCAGCGCGGGCATCAGCACCTCCTGTGCACCTGCATGATCCATCTCCTCGCGTACGATCTGCTCAAGCTTTCTCAGTACACGGCGGCCAAGCGGCAAATACGTATAAATGCCAGCTGCCAGCTGCCTGATTAGACCTGCCCTCAGCATCAATTGATGGCTGGCTGCCTCCGCCTCCGAAGGTACCTCACGCAATGTAGGCATTAATAATTGACTTTGTCTCATGCCTATTCCTCCTCCAATTTATCGTATTTCCGACTAAAAAAACAAAAAGAACGCATTCGTAAGGGACGAATGCGTTCGTGGTACCACCCTAATATAGCTGCTGATGCTAGCAAGCAGCTCTCTAGAGATAACGGAATAAGAAATTCCGGCAGCGGCTTTGTTCTTCACCGCTGCAGCTTGCAAGGTAGGGAATAATCAATCGTCTATAGAAGCCTTGCAGCCTGCGGGCTTCCTCTCTGATATAAACGGAGGCTGATTAACGTAGCCTTGGTCGACGCTGTTGTGCTGTCATTAACTTTTGTCAAATTTACATTACTATGCAAACGAAGTCAAGCAGTCATTGATGATGGAAACCATCACGATTTGCTCATCCTGTTCGGTCTTAATACCGCTGATCCAAAAGCAATCAACACAGCGGCAAATAGGAGCAATATGAAGAGCTGTAAACCAATATCGGCAAAGGAGCCTCCGCCGTCTAAACGATCAATGGCTTGAATCGCCCATTTTTGCGGAGTGAAATTCGCGAGCTTTTGCATAAAGTCTGGCAGCATGGATAGGGGGAAGAAGCAGCCGCTAATCATGCAGGTAGGCGTAATGACCAAATTATTGATTTGAGCCAGCTGGACGCTGTTCCGCACAAGACCGCCTACCGCTGATGCAAGCCCAACTGCCGCAAGTAAGAAAAATTCCATAACAAGCAGCATCGCTCCAAATAAAATACCTGGCGAGTAGCCAAATACAAAGTAGGTTAAGCTGAGAACGATAACGAGCTGAATCGTGCCTACTAGCATGCTGCCCATAAAATTGCCGATAGCGATATCCATGGCACGCAAAGGTGCAGTAAACATTCTAGCCATCGTTCGCCGCTCCCGGTCCTCCATGATGAAGCCCACCGACTGACTGACAAGCAGCATGACAAACATTAGAATAAGCCCAATCATCATCGGATTCGATACGATATTACCAAGCTTCATATCAGCGTTTTCCACGCCTGCCAAAGGTTCTGCTTGTGCTTCAAGCAAATCCATAAGCTTTCCTTCACTTACTTCCGCTTCGCTGCCTGCGGCTCGCACAAGTGCTACAGAAGCAGACAGCTTATTCGCTTCGTCTGTCAGCATAGCTTCTAGCGACGCATTCCACAGCTGCTCGTTCATGCGGTACAAATCAGCCTTAGACTGGCCATCCTCCAGCATTTTTTCTGTGTAATCAGACGGGATAAAGATTGCTGCATCCGCTTTCCCGTCAAGCACCATTTTCTTTAATTGTTCATTAGAGAGGCCGGATTCCAAATGAATCTCATATAAAGTCTCCGTCTCCAAGGAAGAAACAAGATACGAGCCTAGCTGTCCAGAATCAGTATTTTGAATAGCAATAAACGCTTTTTGTCCTTCCAAATTAGAGAAAATTCCAGAAATAATAGATAAAATAATAGCTGGCAGCAACACGTTCATGAATAGGCCGCGGCGGGTCCCCATCGTTCTGCGAATGAGATGTGCTGCGATATGTAAGCTAGGCATGCTGCTTCACCACCTTAGGCAGTCTAATCACTGCGATAATCGTTAAAACAAGTGCAATCAAGCTGAGAACCCCAATTTCACGCCAGACGTTCGATGTATCAGAATGACTCATAATGGCTCTCAAGCTTTCATTCGCCCAATGATTGATCGTAAATTTATTGGCACCGCCAACCAATCTCTCGATCCCTGTTATCATGCCGCCGCTAAGAAAGGTCATGCTGAATACGATGATTCCAAATAAGCTTTGTGTTGTTTTTACCGTGCGGGCAATGGAAGCGATTGTTATAGCCAGGCCGGCTCCTGCCGCAGTAGTAAGCAAGCAAATAAGTGTAATCCACATAAAATGATTTCCCCAATCGACGCCGTAGACATACGCTGTAAACGCCACAATAATGACTGCCTGCAGTGCAGCGAGCAGTACTGCCCCAACGATGATCCCAAACACAATAGATCTGAATGAGCCGGATATTGCATACATTCGCTGCAGAGTACCATTCTCTCGCTGATTCAGGAGTGCAATAGCCGCCGTCATGCCGCCATACAGCAAGAACATAATTAAATACGCTGCTGAATAATACTGGAGAGAGGTTGTTTTCCCAAAGCTTTGATTATCTCCTGCCCCTAAATTGTAGGTGGATATGGGCGGGACAATCGTCTTAGCTTCGCTGATGGTTTCTTTAAAAGTCTCTAAAGCATCAGGCCCCAGTGTCTCCACTACTGCCAGCTGCAAATTCAACTGACCCAAATAACCGTTTACAACAGCATCTGCGGCTATATTTTTTTCCTCATAACGCCCTGAATACGTTAACCAATTCGCCGCTTCACCAGCAAGCAGCCGTTCTGAGAAACCAGCGGGAATGTGTACGCCGTAATCCGCAATTCCTTCACGCAGCCAATCCTGAATCTCCTTATTCGAATTGGCAGGCAATACCTTAATGTAATGACTTATGGCCTCGTCGTTCCAAAATGTATCCATGCTGGCACTCATTTCACCCTGATCCGCTATAAACAGAGCGACCTTCGCTGGCTTAATTTCGGTGTCAAAGGCGCTGCCGAGCAGTAGGATTAATACTAATGGCAAACCAATTAATATAATAAGAACGGAACGCATTCGGCTATATTTGAGCAGCTCATAATGAGCTGCTATCCACCATTCCCGCATCACACGGACCTCCTATTCATCACGCAAATTGCGTCCTGTCATTTGTAAAAATAGCGATTCCAGGTTTGGCTCAACACGCGAAAGCTTGCGAAGATTAATCCCGTGCTTCTGAATAATAAACAATAAATCCTGCAATATGGAGGGTGACTCCTTCACCGTAACCTCCAATGTCAATCCCTGATCACGCTCATCCAGCTTTTGCACGCCGGGATGCTCTATCATTTCTGCTAACGCCTTCGCCAAATTCCGATCAATCTCAAACACAAGCTTCTCTTCTTGCCCTGCCTGACGCTTCAATTCATCCTTCGTCCCGCATGCGATAAGCTTGCCTTGATCAAGGATGCCAATTCGAGTGCAAATGGCCTCAACCTCCTCCATGTAGTGGCTTGTATATATAACGGTTGAGCCCAGCTCATTTAACGATCTAACTGATTCCAAAATGTGATTGCGTGATTGTGGATCAATGCCTACTGTCGGCTCATCCATAATGATCAGCTTCGGACGATGCATAATCGCGCAGGCGATGTTGAGCCGCCTCTTCATCCCCCCTGAGAACGTTGAGGGCTTATCCTTGGCTCGTTCCAGCAAGCCAACAAACTGCAGTGCTTCATCTACCCGATCACGAAGCAATGAGCCTTTAAGACCGTACAGCTTTGCAAAAAAGGTTACGTTCTCGCGCGCCGTAAGTGATTCATAAATAGCGAGCTCCTGCGGCACCAAGCCAATCCTTTTCTTCACCTCAAGCGGCTGCTTTCGAATAGAGAAGCCATCTACCAAAATATCGCCGCTGCTTGGATCAAGCAGTCCTGACAGCATATGGATAGCCGTGCTTTTGCCTGCTCCGTTTGGGCCCAGCAGCCCGAAAATTTCTCCTTCCCCAATATTAAAGGTCAAATGATTTACAGTTAAGGTCGTATCGTATTTTTTGACAACCTCTCGAAATGAGACTAAACTCATTAATCTTTCATCCTCTCTGATTGCTTCTAATAATCCCATTGTAGACCATAAGCCGCTTGCAAACAGGTCTAAAAAGTCACCTCCTGAAGGTGACAAAAGTCATTTTTCCACCTAAGCCGATAACTCTATGAAGGTTGTATGAAAAGCTTTGCCAATTTCGTTTATCCGTTCAACAATATGCTATAATGGAGCAAATTCAGCTGCAGGAGCAATTCTATTATGAATATCATGCTAAATCGGATTAGGGCTTTGCTCGTAGCTGTCCCATCTATGATTAGCATCGTGAACGTAGGCGCGGGCTCGTACGCTATATATACCGCTTACGTGCTGGTCGCTTTGCTTCTTATCAAGTCCAGCGCCTTGTTTACGAAGCACAGTCAGCTCTTGCTGCTAGCTGAGCTAATACTATTCTCTTGGTTATCCTACACCTATGCCAGCGTCTTGTTTCTCTTGCTATTCTCCACGCTTATCGCTATATTCCAAAGCAAGCCATCCTCACAAGCCAGTATATTATGGACAGCTGTCGGTATAGCTGCCCTGCTCGCAGGATTGCATGAAAGAGTGTATGAGGTTGTTTTTTCCGTCGCCATTCTCTGGATTACAACCGCTGCCATTTTATATACTTCTAATAGATTCGAGGATAAGCATCACCAAATCGAGGATTTGTATGAGGCATTAGCAGCTAGCAACGTAGAGCTCGGTGCTGCAAAGAGCAGAATGCAAAATTATGCCTCTCAGGTTGAGCTGAATGCTCAGGTCGAGGAACGGAATCGAATCGCCAAGGATATTCACGATGATCTTGGCCATCGACTTATACGTGTCAAAATGATGTCCGAGGCCGCTCTGCATTTATTCGACACTGATACAGCTAGATCGAAAAACACGGTAGAGCAAATACGCGATCAGCTGCAGGACAGCATGGAGCTGATGCGACGTACAGTTCGTAGAATTGCAGTCGATGGGGATAAGGATGCAAGACGATATGCGCTTGATCGGTTAGTCGAAGAATCCGCTTCGGGTCTAGGGATCACGGTTAGCTTTCAAGTAACCGGCAATGCTAGGCCGCTCTATCCAAGCGTTGAGCTCATTTTATTCAAAAATGCACAGGAAGCGATCACCAATGCCGTTCGTCATGGCATGGCAACAACGGTTGACGTTGAGCTCGAATTTATGGCAGCCAGCGTATCGCTGACCGTTTCCAATAATGGCAGCTTGCCAAGCGAGCCTATTGAGGCAGGTATCGGCATGAAAGGCATGAATGAGCGGATTGCCCTTATTGGAGGGCGGCTAGAATGGCAGAAGGGCGATCGCTTCTCTGTAAAAACGACACTTCCACTGCTCGGAGGATAAGTCAATTACATTCGCTCAGAATTGGAGATGTGCCCGCATATGATTCAAGTGTTGATCGTCGATGACGACCCTTTTATTCGAGAGAGTATGAACGTGATCTTAGGACTGGATGCCGATTTGCAGGTTGCCGGTGTCTGCTCCAACGGGCATGAGGCGACCGCGTTTGTCCGCGAGCACCCTGTTGATGTTGTACTAATGGATATTCGAATGCCTGTTTGTGACGGCGTGGAAGGTACAAAGCTACTGCGAGCACTCACCCCTCCTCCTGCCGTGCTGCTGCTGACGACCTTCGACGATGATGACTATATCGCGCAGGCGATTAGAAATGGCGCCAATGGCTATTTACTCAAAAACGTACCTCCTAGCCGTATCATAAGCGGCATCAAAACCGTACACGAGGGCTCGATGCTAATCCATCCTGACATTGCCCGCAAGCTGGCTGGCATGATCGGAACGCCTCGCAAAGAAACAAACAAAGATTTAACGATCTTTGGACTTACAGCCGCTGAGGGCCAAATTGTTCGCCTGATCGCTGAAGGCCAATCGAACAAAGAAATTGCTGCCTCCTTGTTTCTCAGCGAGGGAACTATCAAAAACTATATATCTGAAATATTAAATAAGCTTGAACTGCGCGACCGTACACAAATCGCAATCTATTATTTGAAATTATTGCATCAATCATGATGATGCTTAAAGGAGATTTATAAATATGACCACACAATCTGCTGCTGTTTCTCTACCAGGATTCTCGCAAGCCGACTTCGCCGTATTTCAGCTTGCAGGGCTCGAGGAACGCATGGCTGCTATACAAAACCAAATTCAACCCAAGTTCAGAGCCATTGGAGAGCAGCTCAGCGTCGACGCTGCCGTTCATGCCGGTAATGAAATGTATCTTCATGTCGCAAGGCATGCTCGGCGTAAAGTAAATCCGCCTAAGGATACTTGGCTTGCGATTTGCAATAATAAACGCGGCTACAAGGCACATCCGCATTTTCAGCTTGGCTTGTTCGATGATCATTTATTTATATGGCTTGCACTTATTTATGAAGTGCCTAATAAGGCCAACATAGCAACAGCTTTCTTAAAACAGCTGGACACCGTCATTGCTGCAGTACCAAGCGACTATGTAATCTCGCTTGATCATATGAAGAAGGAATCCATGGCGGTCAGCGAAATGTCTAAGCAGGACTGGAATGACGCACTCGTTCGCTTCCGTGATGTACAGAAATCTGAGCTGCTGATTGGCCGCCATATAGAGGCAAATGACCCTATCCTGCGTGATGGCAAGGCACTGCTCGCACTGGCATCCTCTACTTACGAGACTTTAATGCCGCTTTATCATATGGCTAGCATTTAATCCCCCCTTCAGCAAGGTGAAACGGCTGTCGCCGTTCTTATGGCGGTGGCGCGTTCATTCCGGAGAAACATAGAGAAAATATGGCGAAATGCTATACTTTCCTATATTTTAAAAAAGGCTGTACCTACAGGTCGAGATCGACCCGCCTAGGTACAGCCTTTTGACTATTAAGCTTACTTTACTGCGATACGGCGGCCTCAGCTTGCTCAGATGCTGTACCAGCTCTTCGCTGCTTGCGCGAGGTCCGATAAAACAACAGCTCATACACACACGGTACAATGACGAGTGTAAGAAGAGTAGCTGCTATTAAGCCCCCTATGACGACTATGGCTAGACTTTGTGATACGATGCTTCCTGATTCATGAGAGCCGAACACAAGCGGCAGCATCGCAGAAATCGTTGCTAAAGCAGTCATTATGATCGGACGCATACGAGTAACGGCTGCTTCAATTAACGCCTCTCGAATAGGCATAGACAGCTCGTTTTGCTTAACCCTGTCTATTAAGACGATTGCATTGGTCACCACAATTCCAATCAGCATCAAGGCTCCGAACATGGCTGTGAAGTCTGGCGTTACGCCCGATACGAGCAAACCGGTAACTGCGCCGATGGCAGCAAGCGGCAAGGATATCATAATAGCGAGCGGTGCCCGCAGCGTCTTGAAGGTCAGAACCATAATGAGATAAACGATACCAATTGAAATAAGCGCCGTCATGCCCAAATCAGAAAAATCACTGGATTGATCTGCCGAAGCACCTCCGACCTCTATAACAACTCCCTCTTGCAGCTTAAGCCCACTCACAGCCTTCGTTATCTTCGTCCCAACTACCGACAGCTCTTTTGGCTCAGCACTAGCTGTAACGCGAATATAGGTCTTGCCTTCTTTATGATAGTACAGGGAAGGCTCTTCAGAGCGAACTAATTTGGCAACCTTTGAGACCTCAGTAACCCCATTCTCGGTCATCAATTTCAAATCCTCAAGCTCGCGCATTGATGCTGGATTAATAATCGGCTGTAAAATAACCGGCGTATCGCTATTCTCTATCCGAATGGAGCCAATAGGCAGAGGATTAAGCATGCTTTGCAGCTGCACGGCTACGTCCTGCCCCTTTGCAAGGGTAGGATCGACAACAAAGGAATATACTGATTTTTTCTCCTCTACGTTGCTCTCCACCTTTTGCACCCCGTCAATCGGCTTGATCGCTGCAATCAGCTGCTCTGCTGATTTAGCCAATTGCTCTAGGTCATCGCCAGTAACATCAATAAAAATTTGCGGAGAGCCTCCCCCCATAATGAGATCTGATGCATTAACCATTAAATCTGCTTCCTTGTAATTAGTCTGCTGCGACTTTACGTTATCCATGAATTCCTCAGCATTCACACCACTATTCAAGTCAATCATATACGTAATGAGTGTAGGTGAAGAAACGGAGCCATACTGAGCCGCATCTGCACTATTTCCAAGCATCATCATTACCCAATCGACATCTTGGTTTGCGGTCAAATAGGATTCGAGCTGCTTTCCTGCTTCTAATACTTTGTCTGCAGGGGTTTCACTTGGATATTGCAGCGTTACGTTAATGTTTTCAGCACTGGATGAGTCCAATGCACCCTTTGGCATGAATAAATAAGCACTTATTGAGCCCGCAAAAAGCAGCACGGCAATTATTAATGGCACTAATTTATGTGCCAAATTCCAGCGAATGAATAATGCAAATTTAGGTGAGCCTGCATGCGCCTTCTCCTTCGTGCCGCGCAGCAGCAGCGCACTGAGAAGAGGCACTACTGTTAACGCTACGAGCAGAGAAGCCAGCAGCGAATAAGCGACGGTCAGCGCGAAGGGAAGCAGGAACGCTTGCAGTGAGCCTCTCAGAAGCCCCATTGGTAAAAATACAGCGACCGTTACGAGCGTGGACGACGTAATTGCAGACGCCACCTCTTTGGTTGCATCCGTGATAAGCGTAATTGAAAAAGCTTCCTTCTGAAGCCGTCTATAGATGTTTTCAATGACGACAATACTATCGTCTACTAAACGCCCTACCGCTACCGCGACACCCCCGAGCGTTATAATATTAAGAGATACTCCAGATAGCTGCAATAAATAGAGCGTGATGGCTAGCGACAAAGGAATCGAGACAATCGTTACGATCGTGGCTTTAAAATTACGCATAAACAATAAAATAACGATAGTGGCAAACAACGCGCCTAGCAGCACCTCTCGCATCATACTATTAACCGAAGAGACGACCGAATCCGATGTGCTTAAAATAATGGAAGCATCGATGCCCTTAATATCGGCATTTAATCGATGTACCGTGTTTTTAATGCCATTGCCAACCGTTACAGCATTCGCATCGGCTGATTTCGAAATCGTGAACATAATCGCATCTTTGCCATTCATTCGACTGATGCTTTCTTGATCCTTGGCTAGCTCAACCTTTGCTACATCTCCAAGCTTAACGCCTGCTCCAACAGGAAGCTTGCGCAGCGTCTCCAAATCTGTCACTTGATCATAGACGTTCAGATTACCGGCGGCCCCGTCCAAAGTTCTCTCCCCAATGGACACTGAGACTCCTCTTCCTTGGAGCACGCCCATGAGCGACTGTACCTGAATGCCGGCCGCTGCCAGCTTATCAGCATCTGGAGTAAGATGAATGGTCGGTGTGGACTTGCCGCTCGTACTTACCTCGCCAGCACCTTCTGTTTTTTGCAGCTCTGCCGCAACCGCCTTCAGCTTCTCTTCCTTTTCTTGCCCGCTCAACCCATCATCGAAGGTTAGTGTAACCCAAGCAATCGGAATCATAGAAGTGTTCAGCTGTACGACGAACGGCTTCATTACATTTGCAGGCAATTGAACCTGCTCTATCAACTGCACGATCTGTGCCTTAGCATCCTTCATGTTTGTTTTGGAATTAAAGTTTAAACTCAGCTGGGCATATCCGTCACCTGATGTCGAGAACATATCGGTCTTGCCTTTAACTAGCGTTACGGCCTCCTCCAGCGGATTTGTAACGAGCTGCTCCATCGACTTGGCATCGCTGCCAGGTCCGATAACGGTAATCATCACCTGCGGATTATCCGCTGCTGGCAGAAACTCCATCGGCAGCCGGAAATAGCTAATTGCTCCCATCACCAAAGCCATAATGACGATCAGGATGACTGCCGCCTTATTGCGAAATGACCATTCAGTTAATTTGCTCATTTTACCTTTGACTCCTTCTCCTAAAAACGATTTTTATTGCTTTTGTCTTGTTTAATGATAGGTGCATACTTGCATGCTTAAAAACGTCTAGAGATGGGATTTTATTCCGGTCCCAAGACGCAACCTAGCTAAGACTCCAGACGGAGAAGGATTTTATAATAATAAAAAAACAAGCCGGCTGCTCATCCTGTGATATGCTCCCATCATAGTAGACAGTAGAAAAAACAAAACTTCTACTTCTACCATGATAGGAGTTTTTGCTTTGTCAAAAAGGAGTGCAATTTCATTAGATGTAAAACTACAGGTTGTAAAAAGATGCCTTAAACAGGATTCAAATCCTCATCATGAAGCAAAGCAACTGGGGATCGACGATATGACTGTTGTGGATTGGATAAGGAAATACAAAGCAGATGGTTATGAAGGGTTAAAGGAATCCAAAGCTTGGAAAACGTACTCACATGAGCTCAAGCAGACCGCGGTTCGTGACGTTCTATCCGGAAAGTACTCCATCCGAGAAGCGACAAACCAGCATCACATTTCAAGTAAAAGTGTTTTGACGAACTGGATTTCCAAGTATACTTGTGGGAAAGAAATTAAACCTACTCGTAAAGGAACGGTTCACATGAATAAAGGACGTAAAACCACTTTTGAAGAGCGTATTGAAATTGTGCAGTATACCCTTGCCAATCAGTTGGATGATCAGAAATCGATGAAGAAGTACGATGTTTCCTACCAACAGGTGTACGCATGGGTTCGTAAATATCATTCAGGCGGCGAGGAGGTTCTTAGGGACCGTCGTGGGCGCAGTAGACCTGAGGAAGAACTGGATGAGGCTGAACGTCTTAAACTCCGAATCAAAGAGCTAGAAGCGCGTAACGAGTATTTAGAAATGGAGAACGCCTTCGAAAAAAAGTTGGCAGAGATCCGGCGAAAACGTACACGCTAACCCTCGTTCGACACGTAGACTTGTATCAAGCGATTCAAGAACTGCACACGGAAAAGGGCTACGCGATACTAGCGTTATGCAAGCTCGCTAACGTCGCCAGATCTGCCTATTATAAATGGTTAAAATGGACGCCGTCCAATCGAGAACTTGAACGGCTTTCACTAGCAAAAGAAGTGAAGCTTCGCTATGACAAGCGAAAAGGGATACTGGGTTATCGCCAAATGCGTCTCCAATTAAACCGTAAACTGAAAAAGACTTACAACAAAAAGCGTTACTACGGGATTATGAGAGCTCTCGGATTAAAAGCAGTGATTCGGAGGAAGCGTCCAAGCTACGTGAGAGCCACGGAAACACATGTTGCCGAAAACGTCATGAACCGTGACTTTCAAGCCGCTGCTCCGAACCTAAAGTGGTGTACAGATGTCACCGAGCTGAAGTATGGGAACGGTCGAAAGTCCTATTTGAGCGCCATGATTGATGTGCACGATAACTCCGTCGTTTCGTGGGTGCTCAGCCACTCCAACAACAACAAATTGGTCATGGACACGGTAAAGAAGGCATATAGGGGAAAACGTGGAATCACGCCACTTCTGCATAGTGACAGAGGTTTCCAATATACCTCGCATGAATATAATCGCTTGAAGGTGAAATACGGTTTCACAACAAGCATGTCTCGTGTGAGTCGCTGCCTGGATAACCAGCCGATCGAGCGATTTTGGGGCACATTCAAGGCAGAAAGCTTTTATTTGAAGAAATACGATACCTACGATGAAGTTCTTGAAGATGTGAGGAACTATATTCGATACTACAACAACTACCGATATACGGAGCGACTTAACGGCTTGTCTCCCCACGAGTATCGCCGAGCTGCTTAATAAAAATAATCCCCCAGTTCTCTGTACTTGAACTGAGGGATAGGTCTAATCGTTTTTTGTTTTTTTCTACTGTCTACTTGACAGGGAGCACTTCACTGCGATGATTAACCGGCTTGTTTTTTATTTGGCTGAATCCACGAGTGGCTCTCCTACACTATTATGCTTGTCCAGTTGACGGAAGCGAAGCAGCAGCAAAAGTGCAGCTATACATAATATACCGCCAAACAAATACGGCAGTCCCATCTCAATTGTAAATAAGAAGGAACCGAGCAGCGGCCCAGCGATCCGACCTAAGCTGTCCATGGATGAGCTTAGACCTGAAGCCACCCCTTGTCCTACCGTCGTTTTCTGCGTGATGAGTGAGGTCACACACGGTCTTATTAAAGAATTGCCGATACCGAAAATGGCTAATGACATCGTAGCCCACCATAAGGAGTGTGCTGCCAGAAGAAGGAAGAAGCCCAGAGCCGAAATAATGAGCCCGATCGCAATATACTTGGGCTCCTCCCCTTTCTTAATTAACCGGCGTACGACACCACCCTGCACGAGGGCACCCACAAAGCCGCATACAAAAAACAAAATGCCGACCTGAAGCGGCGTAACATCAAAGCGCCGCATTCCGAAAAACTGCAAGGTAGCTTCCATTCCAGCAAGCGTAAATGTCACAAAAAACGCGAGTACATATAAATATTTCAGCGGCCCTGTAAACGCAGCCCAACGTGAAACATTTTTCTCTTCTTTACTTCTCCGCTGGTGTGGAGCAAGCGATTCCTTCAGCTTCATGAAAGCTAAAACGAAGGTAATCAACGCCAGTGCTGCTGCAACGTAAAATGGGGTTTCGAGCGAGAACACGCTCAAGAGGCCGCCTACGCCGGGACCAATCGTAAAGCCTAGGCCGATGGACATCCCAACCAGCCCCATCCCCTTCGTTCTCTCCTCCGGTGGCGTAATGTCTGCCACATACGCTACAATAACCGAAGCAACGGCTCCTGAGAATAAACCGCCAAGCACCCTGGACAGATACATTAGCGTTAAATCGCCTGAGGAAAGACCAAATAGCAAAAAGCTTGCAGAAAATCCAAGCACGCCAACTAAAATAATTGGCCGTCTGCCGATGCGATCGGACAAGCTCCCCCAAATAGGCGATAGAATAAACGACACAGCCGAATAAATAGCCAGCATCCGTCCAGTATGTATTTCCGCCTTATTCGGATCTGTCGCTTGAATAATTTCTGGCATAACCGGAATGATAATTCCGAAACCAATAAATGTTGTCATTAAAATAGCCATTACAATAAGCATACGTTTATCTTTCAAGCTGCAATCCCTCCACCAATCCTATGTTACCATATCCATTTATGAAGCATCTATGAACAATTGAAGAACAAATTAAGCTTTACCGTATCTTTTACAAAAATGTTGCTTGCATTCCCACCTGTATTTGCTATACTCAATTTTGTTTGCAAACTCTAATGAAAGGCAGGGATGATAACGATGGATCACAATAAAACCCCGCTCTTCACCGCGCTTCGCCGGCATGCGGAGCAGGATCCCGTACAATTTCACATTCCCGGACATAAAAAAGGATTAGGCAGCGACCCGGAATTCCGCGCATTCATCGGCGATAACGCGTTGTCTATCGATTTAATCAATATAGCACCGCTTGATGACCTGCATCAGCCGACCGGCGTAATTGAGGAAGCGCAGCAGCTCGCTGCTGATGCGTTCGGAGCAGATTACACTTATTTTTCAGTACAAGGAACAAGTGGCGCAATTATTACAATGATCATGACCGTTTGCGCGCCTGGCGACAAAATCATCGTGCCGCGAAATGTTCATAAATCCATTATGGCCGCTATTATTTTCGCAGGTGCAAGACCTGTATTCATCTCACCTGCACGCGACAACAATCTAGGCATTGATCATGGCATCACTACTCGTTCTGTCCGCAAAGCACTTGAGCGTCATCCTGATTCCAAAGCCGTGCTGGTGATCAACCCTACTTACTTCGGCATCTGTGCCAACTTAAAGGAAATAGTTGATCTTGTGCACAGCTACGACATCCCTGTGCTGGTAGATGAGGCTCATGGCGTACTCATACATTTCCACGAGAAGCTTCCGATGTCTGCTATGCAGGCTGGTGCGGACATGGCGGCCACAAGCGTACATAAGCTTGGCGGATCCATGACACAAAGCTCCGTACTCAATGTTCGCAAAGGAAGGGTCAATCCACATCGCATACAAACGGTAATCAGTATGCTGACGACGACTTCAACCTCTTACATTTTGCTCGGTTCGCTAGACACCTCTAGACGAAATCTAGCTCTAAATGGACATGCTATCGCTGAACAAGCCATTGCACTCGCGCAGCATGCACGTCAACAGATCAACGAAATTCCAGGTCTTTATTGCTTCGGTGAAGAAATTCTCGGCGATGAGGCAACCTATGATTACGACCCGACCAAAGTTTCCATTCATGTCCGGCACCTTGGCATCACGGGCTATGAGACGGAAAACTGGCTGCGTGACCATTTTAATGTTGAAATTGAAATGAGCGACATGTATAACATTCTTTGCCTAGTTACGCCTGGTGATACGTCTGACTCTGTGTCAAAATTAATAATTTCGCTTCGCGGGTTGTCTGAACGGTTCCATGAAGGCGCTGAAGCACGTGAATTAGTCGTAAAAATCCCGGATATTCCTCAGCTTTCCCTGACGCCAAGAGATGCTTTCTATGGTGAAACAGAAGTTGTTCCGTTTAAGGAATCTGCCGGCCGAATCATCGCTGAATTCATTTATGTATATCCTCCCGGCATTCCGATCCTATTGCCAGGCGAAGTGATTACACAAAAAAATATCAATTATATCGTTGATCATGTTCAGGTCGGTCTTCCGGTCAAGGGACCCGAGGATCGGAGCATTGAATTTGTTAAAGTAATCGTGGAAGAAACCGCAATATCGTAATTGAAACAAAAAAGCCAGCCCACTGTGCATCTCCTATGCTGTGCGGGCCGGCTTTTTTGTGTTACTTTTCAATCTATAGGAAGGTATCAGCTTCACATGCATACTCCGCCTATATTTTTGCGAAAAACTTCTTGAGTATACCACTTATTGTCAATGCTTTTCGCTCGTGCTATGATGTTGGCAGAGGTGAGATACGATGAGTCAGAGCGCTTATATCAAATTCGTGCAAGGATCATCCGTTGAAAAACTGTCCTTAGAAGAGATTAAGAGTCAGCTTCTTCATTATCGCGAGCAGACCGCTTTAACCGGCACACAATTAGATTGGGATTATGCCGGAGCGGCTTTCCCTTACACCATTGAGTCAAAGCAAGACGACCGTTGGTTTTATTTGAAAGGACTTAACCCTCTTTACAAACATATCATATTCGGACCTGGAGAAGCTGCAAGCTCAAGCGGGCAACAATTTCCATGTGTACAAGTTGTCCTGCCAGACGAAGCGACTCACGGTGACAAAGCAAAAGCAAATGAGTTATGTAAATATATCGCCAAGCAGTTGAAAGCAGAGCTTACGATGTTTAATGGTCGAACCATTTATTATAATCCAAGAAAATGAGCTTTATCCGAATTAATTAATGCTATTAAATAAGAAAAAACGATTTACTTTCCTATATTTTAAAGAAAGAAAGGTCCACGAGCGTTGCCCGCAGACCTCTCTTTGCTTGCTCTTTCAAACGAAAACAGCCGAGAATTAGTTCTCTTCGTTCTCTGTGCGAGCAATTTCTTCGTAGATCGCAGTTACGCGATCCCATTCGGCATCGTCTTCGATCCCAACGAGGAAGGATTCATCGTTTTCTTCTTGAATGCGGAAAATAACGCCGTCCTCTTCCGGATCGTTGCGATCCAGCAATACAGCATACACATTGTTCTCGGATTCAAACGTATAAACCATGACCATTTCGCGTTCTTGGCCCTCGTCGTCAGTCACGATTAGAACTTGCTCTTCATGCTCGTGGTCTTCTCCACAGCCGCAATCAGCGCCATGCTGATGTTCGCTCATGTTATTACCCCATTTCAATAATGTTTATAGACTATCGTATATTATCATGACATTCTATGAACGGTCAAACGAATACGCACCTCGTGGATGAGGGCGTATTCGTTTGATGATGTGGTTATAGGGAGGAAATCAGCTTTTCTGAAACAGCAGTCCATTCATCTGAACCTTTCTGCTTGACGAAGAAGCGAATCGGATATTTTCCACTAGATTCGAATTTATATTCGATTTCATCTGTAGCATACCAAAAATTATCTTTCGTAGTATTAACGGCTTCCGTTTGGATCACTTTCTCTTTGCCGTATGGGTCAAAGATCGATACCTTCACAGCTGCAATATTAGTCTTCAGGTTGTCGATCTGAGCAAACACTTTGAATTTTCCTTGATAGCCCTTTGCTACATTTCCGAATACTGCATTGTTTTGGAAAAGGAACATATGCACATTGGGCTTATACACGGTCGCACGTTTGTTCTGATTGTCCCATTCAACGATGGCTTGCATAGAAGTGGCTAATTGACGAAGCGGCAAATACGTCTTGCCTTCGGAGACTATTCCCCCGTCATCCTGGTCTAAACTGTTGATCACGACGCGTACTTTTTGTGTTGCAGAGTCTGCAAACAGCATCGTACCACCCCAAAGTGACAACAATGTCAGCAGAATGACAACTTTTCTGAATTTCATAGTTGTTAGCCCTCCATCCGATTGCCTGGATGTAAGGTTATACTCGTTAATTCATGCAAAGTTGCGCCTGCTCCTAAACAATTTTGTCCGCTTTGCCTATCGGCCAAAACTGTCAAACGGTGTTGAATCCTGCGCTTGCCTGGGAAATAAGCAATTATTCCAAATCATTACCCGAGTCTTCTCGTTAATATACAGGGAACGCCCTTGCCGACTGCTCCTGGCTGTCTCATTCTGGACAAGTAGCTCATTCCTCTGGCGCATGGTGTTTTACACACCGCACAGGTGTCCGAGAGCACCAGCTTATACGAGTACTGCTTCCGATCACTTGCAGGCTGTTTCTTCTTAACAACTTTACCTTTTCCTTTGCTCATCACTCATTCGCCTCCATTAACATACTGCTTTTGCATTGTATGTAGAGAAGGGTCAATGTGTATCAAGCATTGTCAAGAGTATATCGTTTTTGTTACATTAAAGAAGTGGAACTTAAGGAGGTTTTTTCTTGTACATAACAATGATTGGAACAGGTAGTGCTTTTGCAAAAAAGTACGATAATAATAATGCCATTATTGAAGCGAACAACTATAAGCTGCTTGTTGATTGCGGAATTACTTTGCCTAAAGCGCTCCACGAACAAGGGCTCTCCTTTCCTGAACTTGATGCGGTATTAATCAGTCACATTCACGGTGACCACGTTGGCGGATTGGAAGAGTACGCGTTTCAAATGATGTTCAAATATAATCGGAAGCCTATCTTGTACCTTGCGGAGTCACTTGTGGAGCCTTTATGGGAGAACACGCTGCGCGGTGGATTGACACAGGGGTCGCTGAATACGCTAGAAGATTTTTTCGAGGTTCGTCCACTTGCCCCAAATAAAGATATTCAGCTGAATTCAGGGCTAACGGTAAGGCTGCTGCAAACGAAGCACATCCCGAATAAGCCAAGCTATTCCTTTATTTTCAATCATCACTTCTTCTATTCAGCTGATATGCGTTTTGACCCTTCTCTTCTTCAACAGCTGTCTGATGAAGGCGTCACGACTATTTATCACGATTGCCAGTTGGAAGCACCAGGCGTCGTTCACGCTTCCCTAGAGGAGCTTCTAAAGCTTCCAGAGGCATTGCAGAAGAAAACCTGGCTTATGCACTATGGAGACGCGATAGAGCAGTATAAAGGCCGTACAGGCCATATGCGTATTGTCGAGCAGCATGAAAAATATGAAATCAATTAAATTAAGGAAGGCGCCTACATGCCAATCATGCGGCGCCTTCCTTATTTCCACCCTTTAGGCAGCAATTCAACAATTATTTTATCACATTAATTATTTTTCTTAGAAGATTGGCAGCTGATCCAGATTGTTAGTCGGATCTCCGTCTGCGTCACCTCGGATATAAAATTCTCCATCCTTGCCTTTGAACGTGTTAACGCCCGCAATATGTCCTGCTTGCACTTCTTCCAGCGCAGAAGCATAATCAAGAACGCGACCATTTGTCGTTTTGAATGCAGTCAGATCGCCGTCTCCATTCTTTTGCACTGCAACGATTTGCTCTCTCGTATCCTGCCCGCCTGTAATCTCGCTCATGTTTTCCTAGCTCCTCTCGAATTCAGAAAATGTAAATCCAATTTTTATGATGCCCCTTCTTCGATAAATTAATCAAAGTTCTTTTAGGTCTGAAAAATCAAAAAATCCGACGTATTCGCATCGTATGCGATCGCCGGATTTCCGTATCTCTTTTCATTTCTCATTATACGCATCTGCTGGAAGCTTCCTTCGCCAGACTAATTGCTCATCATGAGCAAGGGAATCATAAATAGTAAACCTCGCCACAGCACCAATGACAATACCGATAATGCCAAACATACCCGCTAGCCATATGGCTAAATAAGCATACTCTGCTGCCAACAGAAACCGCCTCCTGCGCGCTTTCTTTAAAGATATGCGGAAAATTTTTTGTTTAGTATTTGACTCAAGCATTATGCTGATATAAAAAATAAAATAGATATAAAAAAAATCCACATATCTGCCGATAACATAATTAGGAGGTGTATGGTGGAAATTCCAGCAGCATAATTGCTTATGCGGGAAATCGACTAACGCTGACAGTCATTTATATTAATGCAAGCATAAATAGAACCCCCAGAGGCTTATTTGCCTTTGGGGGTATTTCATCCCACTTATCTTTATTCGATTAGTTGTTCAAAAAACTAACATAAACCTAATTTCTATTTGAAAAAGTTCTAACAACCTTCGTTTATTCTAATACTAACAAATGAAAAGTTGGAGGGATTATAATGGACAACCATTTTTCACAACAGAAGATCGAAGATTTAAGAGCAGAAATGGTTCTTTTATTTGAAGCCTGCAACAATTTCACAGATCATGCTGTTGTCAAAATCAGTCAAGAGCTAGACAAGCTCTTAAATGAATATTCTGGGCGCTTAGCGAAGAGATCGCGTTAATTAATGGCATTAAATGAAGATTTCATTATATAGTTCCGCTTATTAATGGTTGCGTATACATCAATAATTCATACCTCCCATCCTAGCCAATAATAAAAGCTCAGGTTTTAAAACGTTGACGTTATTAGCAAGCAGATTATTATCAAAGTTCTATAAGAAAAAATCCCCAAAAAGTGTTGACTTAACTCTATGCTTCTGATATATTACTAATTGTCGCCGCTAATACGATCTGGTAGCTCAGCTGGGAGAGCACTATCTTGACAGGGTAGGGGTCACAGGTTCGAACCCTGTTCAGATCATACAGAAAAGTCCTTACACTGTAAGGACTTTTTGCTTTCTATGACTCATAGTCATCCATTATTACGATTGAAATTCGACTGTTCAATTCCGATTAAAGATGGTCAAGCATCGCTCTTACGGAAAGATCGTGCGTTTTGATGCGTATGTCCAGCCGCGGTCATTCAACGCCTAACTGTTAGAAGGTCTAAATATCACAAGAGACGCCGGATGCCACTGGAGTACGGTGAAATAAGTCTAATTTTTAGCTCTAAATCCTCCGAATTAGCTCAGAGCGCAGGAATAGATCTAATAAATAGATCTATTAACACACTTTCCAGCCAAATGAGCACTTAATGCCCTCTCTACGATGAAATAAAGCTAATTTTTAGCTCTAAATCCTCCGAATTAGCTCAGAGCGCAGGAATAGATCTAATAAATAAATCTATTCATACACTTTCCAGCCAAATGAGCCACCTAGTGAGTATCGAACAGTGATCCTTTTTCTTGCCTCTCGTGGCTTGGTAAGACTCGAGAGATCATCACACCGTAACGATCAAAAGCCGCTTGCGAATTCAAAATTCGCTAAGCGGCTTTTTTAGAACGTATAGGATTCTTACCCAATAAATTCTTGTACCCATTCTCCGTTATAATAAGCAATTCCTATTTGGGTAAAACTATCTTTCAAAATATTAGCTCTATGCCCAGGGCTATTCATCCAATCATTCATAACTTGTGTCGGGCTTTGTTGGCCTTTTGCGATATTCTCTCCCGCTGAGCTGTACTCGATCCCGAACTCCTTCATCATATCAAATGGAGATCCGTACCTCGGTGAATTATGATCAAAATAATTGTTATCGTGCATATCCTTAGCCTTGACCATCGCCATATTCGATAATTCACTATTCATTACTAGGGATTTCAACCCAACTTTGCTTCTCTCTTGATTAACCAAATCTAATACTTGTTGCTCGAATTGAGTTTGGGACGGTTTTGAAGTCTCATTCGGTGCTGTTTTTGCCGGTGCTTGGTTCGCTGGATTTTCAACCGAAACCTGACCGCGATTAAACCAATCAAACCAATCTGTAGTTGATGTATTGGGTACCTGCTTCATCGAAATAGATGATTTCCCATCCTTCGATGTAACGATGGATGAAGCTTGTGTCTTCCTAGTGATCGTATGAGCTTTAGTATCGAATTTCTCGACTTGCGTTTGTTGAGGAGTCACTTGATTTGGTGGTAAATCATTCTTGGCATTAGCTCCACAACCTGTTATCAATAAAATTGCCGCTAAAATAATAATTCTAAACATTAAACCCAACCTCTCCTCGATTGATGTTATCGAGTTTAAGATTGACAAAAGGCTCTACATTTATTCTTCAATTGTGTTCCCTTCAATTTCCCTAATTCGGTAACCACTTGATAAGCCTCTCTAAAATCATTTCTCAGCTTAGCATAATACATGGCTTCCCCCTTCCATGTATTTCTAAATTCAGCTTCTAACTAAAAATAATTTCTTGTTAGCAAAGAATTGCAAGTACATTTTCCGATATATAAAATGTCAGATCATCATTCATCAAGGAGGACCACATGGACATCGCAGCGCTATCAATATCCTTAGCTCAGTACAACTTATCCCAAGCTGTTGGATTAAGTGTTCTTAAAATTGCTAATGAGCAATCTACTGAACAAGCTCAGCAAATGGCAAAAATGATGGAACTTAGTGTACAACCAAACTTAGGCGGAAATCTAGACATAAGTGGATAAGCGTAATTTGAGGAGAAGGATATTTCTTCTCCTTCCTCAACAGATCTGAAGGATCCATACTTTTCACTCGTATGTGTTTATTCATTCTAAAAAATCGAATGATCAGTTAAAATCGTGATCATTCGATTTTTCTCATCCCATTCGACTGAAGCTCCTAGGCCCTCACTTACAAAACGAAGCGGAATCATAGTCGTACCCCTGATGACTAACGGTGGACTGATCAGCTTCATACTTTGCCCGTTTTTTGATGCGTCTGTCGTTCTAATCTTGAGCTTAAGCAAATTCTGATCGTTCGATACAATAATGTTGCCGCTATCATATTGAACCTGTCCGCCCATCTGCTCAATCACCCCTCGCAGCGGAACATAAGAAACACCGTTTATAACGATTGGGTTTGTAGTTAATGTAACCTCCTGTCCATTAAGCTTTAAAATGATCGCTTTCCATACAGCTCTGAGCTGAGGCTCATTCACCATCTTTTCAGTTAGATTCGCATACTTCTTATAATCTGGATCATTTATCATTTCATTACCGGTAATAGAAGAAATCGGGCCATAAGAATATACAGTACCATCCGTTTTTAGAAGAATAGTAGAATAATTAAACTCTATTTGTTTTAACTCAAGCGGGTTTATCACTAAACCATGCTTCTGAATATCATTAATGTCACTAAATTTAATGGCTTCACCACTCGTTTTCATAACACCGCAACTATTGTATACGCAGTTAAATGTTAGAACATCTTTCATGATTTGCTTTAGCTTTAACGTTTGTTGCACTTCCCAAAGTGTGCCATCTAACTTTGTCACGTAGATACGACTTCTCATATCATCGATTTCTTTGATCGGGAAATCAAAGAGCTTTACAGGCGCCCATTTGGATATTTGATGATTCACAATGTCGAAATAACTGCTTAACGTCCCCCAAGCCCATGTTATTCCAGCCTCATCCGTTGCTGCGGAGAAACCATATCCTGCATAAATAGACTTTATATTTTGAAGACCGGGCACCTTCATTGGCGTATAAGCTTTCGCTGAGGATTCCTTCCATTCGGGTCTTCCCAGTACGCCCCCATTTGAACCTCCCCAGGTCCACACCGTTCCATCTGATTTTAAGGCAAGGATATGAAAGTTGCCGACTTGTATATCAACGATGTCAGACAGAGCTTTAATTTGTATTGGAGTAACGAAGTCGTCATTGTAGGCGTTTAACGCCCCAGCCCCTTGCAAACCATTTGCATCACCCCACATCCAGACGGTACCATCATTTTTAAGCGCGAAGCTATTCGATTGTGTAGTATCAATTTTTTTGACATCCTTAAATACTGGAACAGCAGCTGAATTTCTGCCTTTAATTCCATTACCTAATTGGCCATTAAAATTTTCTCCCCAAGCCCAAACAACACCGTTCTGATCTAAAGCTAAACTGTGAGTGAAATAGTATTCGTGCCCTCCCGAACTACTTACCTGTACAATGTTGTCTAAGTATTTTGCACTGGATTCAGTAGCAGCAAATAGAGGAGTTGGAAAAATAATAAGGGTGGAAAGAATTGAAGCGAGAAGCAGCTTCGTTATATTTGGGTATTTATTCATCGCTTCCTCCTTAAAAATATACATTTGACAACATTTACAAGACGTTTGCGTATATACAAATGTTGCAGTTATAATGTCATCGTTCATGAATGCAGCCAGCAAGTTGCATAGGCGACAAGCATGCGTTAAAGTCGCTGAGAAGAGTTAGCTTGGCGCCGATGGTTTATTCATTATTAGGAAATTTGCAACAAATTATCTTATAATTACGTCAAATACAGTGCTGCAGCAAATAAACGATGAGGTGACACTATGCGAAAACGTTCAGTATTAATTTTGACACTAGTTGCAATGATGCTCTTCACACTCGGACAAACCGTCTGGGCATTCAAAGATGTCAAAAATGACGTCAACGAGCAAAAGATTGCCGAGCTTAAGAAACTAGGCATATTGAGCGGTGATAACAACGACAGGTTTAATCCACAAGACAAGCTGACTTATGCGCAAGGCGTTTCCTTGATCGTAAAAGGGTTGGACATCAACATTGATCACATTCGTTTCATTAAAGCTCCTAAAGCAACCGATTATTTCCCAAACCTTAAGGACGATGCCTGGTATGCTGACGCGTTCATCATTGCGAGCATTAACGGGTTAGAAATTCCCCAAGCAGTAAAAGCTAATGATGTCATGACCCGTGAGCAATTCGCTCATCATTTGTTCAAGGCAATGATGACCAAAGGCGATTATGCCTTTATTGAAATCTTCATGCTGCTCGATGATGAAGCTGACGTTAATAAAGATTACATGGACAGCATACAAAAGCTAATCATCAGTAAAGTCATTACGTTAGATGATACCAACAAGTTTTTACCGAAAAAAGCGATTACGCGCAGTGAAGCCGCTGGCTGGGCCTTTGATGCTATTCAATTCGTAAAGGAGACGACTCCTATTCCAGATTTGCCAGAGCAGCCTACACTTGACCTAAAGCTTTCGGTCACAGCTGTAAATTCGGACGTTAACAAAGTAACGGTTTCCGCTCAGGTGCCGCATCCAGGTTATGGCATACGAATTTCTTCCATTGGTTTCGAGGGGGATCAAGCGATTATTTATGTCGAAACGGTACTACCTGATCCTGAAAAAATGTATCCACAGGTCATCACAGATGTGCAGGTCTCCACTTTTGTTGACGCAAAGCTAAAACCGGTGCTGCCTGCAGCTTTCGATTCGAGCGAAGCATCCACAGGTCCTGCAATTATTGCACAGTAATCATTACAAAAATGGGCTTCTCTACTTGTCTGTACGATTGTACAGTCAACAGAGAAGCCCATTTTTTTATTTCATTTCTAATTCAGCTAGCTTTGGAATAGACCAATCAATCGGCTTGCTGCCAATTTCCTCTAAAAATTCATTTGCTCGCGAGAACGGTCTGCTGCCAAAAAAACCTTTACGAGCAGCAAACGGACTTGGATGCGGTGAAGATATAATGAAATGTTTATCTGTATTAATAGCTGCTGCTTTGGCCTCCGCATGCTTGCCCCAGAGCATAAATACAACGGGCTTATCCCTCTCATTCAGGGCAGCAATAATAGCATCGGTAAAACGCTCCCACCCTATGCCTTGGTGGGAGCCTGGCCGGCTCTTCTCCACGGTGAGCACGGTATTAAGAAGCAGCACGCCTTGATGTGCCCAAGCTTCCAAGCTGCCATGGTCTGGCATCTGTGCACCTATATCTGCTTCAAGCTCTTTATAAATATTTTTCAAGGAGGGCGGCACCTTTATACCAGGCTGCACAGAGAAGCTTAGTCCATGAGCCTGCTGCGGCCCATGATACGGGTCCTGCCCCAAAATGACTACCTTCGTTTGTTCATAGGAAGTATAATGAAGGGCATTAAAAATATTCGATTTGTCTGGATATACCGTCAACGTTTCGTATTTCTCCTCTAGCATAGCTAGCAGCTCGGCCATATACGGCAAACGAAGCTCCTCCTCAAGCAGCTCCGACCAATCATTGCTTAGCTTTATCGTCATGGCTTCCTCACTCTCCCCCAGCATCCTATTCAAGGTGAAACGGCTATCGCTGTCCTTATGGCGGTGGCATGTTTCATTCCGGAGAAATATAGAGAAAGTATGGCGTAATGATATACTTTCCTATATTTCATAAAAATCTCCCTTGCATGGACCTGAACAGTCAGATCCATGCAAGAGAGATATGATAGCCTGATAGGTTTTTCATGTTATTCTAGCATAGACGCAGGTCATCTACAAACCTTTTGCTGAGCAATCGGTGTTAACGGCGGATTCGTCACCGCAGCCAATATCGTATTATCGAAGCTGACAATCGACATTTCAGAAGGCACCCCAGTCATGAGCAAGCTCTTGGAACGCGCTGGACAACGCGAATTCATCTGTGTAGTCTAGCGATACATTTTTCCGGGAATCTTGTTCTTTCACAGCGCAAAAAAGACCCAAATTGGCTTATTCCGTGTCAACATACCGGCTAAGTCAAAAAGGGTCCCCTAAGGTTATACTTTACTGCTTGTCAAACCAATTATAAAAAGATTGATTAATATATTGTCCTGCAAGCAGATAGGGCAGCGTTTCCTCTTCAACAAACGTTTCTCTACCTTTTATGCTAAAATAAAGCCAGAGCGCAATTCCTTCGGAAAATGCCCCTGAATGGTAAGCAGAATCATTCAGCAGCTTAGAAATCATACCCATACAATCCTCAATTACAGCTTCTCCTTCTGGATGCTGTGCGCTGAGCTTTATTTTTAAATAGGAGTAAATATATGGAAAATCCTTACTCCCTGATAGCACTGAGCTAAATAGCGCGGTTGAGATCGAAGCGGCCATGATGCCCATTTTCCAATGGTCAGCCTTCTCTATGATGGATTCATCGTCCTTAAACCTCTCCAAAAGGTCATTATAGAGCGTATCCTTCAATGAGTATACTTCCGCATACAACAATCGCGAGCTCTGTCTAAGCGTAGACTCCTCGTTCTCCTGCTGCTTCATTAGATCACCAGCTTCCCTTAATACTCATTTATTACAATCTAACCTCTAGTTTACTTCATTCAAAATAAACAATGCAAAAAAAGCTATAGGTTTAGATCATGCTCGTTAGGTTTATCCTTATCGCATAACCCTCGACTTATTTCAACCTTTATGAAAGGAGAATGATAAACTCATGAATTTAACTAAGGACAAATTGATAAAAAAAGCATTTGCCAACCCGCGCTTTAGACAAAATATATTTAATACGGGTACATGCTTCCTATATTGCGATTATGCTGGATTTGCAGTTCAAAACAATTATGGTGCCGCTTGCTGCTTCGTCTACAATCGAGAGATAAACGTCACCGCTAAGAAACTAATCATTGAAAAAGATAGAGGTTCAAATTATGGTGAATTATTAGCTATCCTTTATAGTCTTGAAATACTTACAAAATCACTGTCTGAGCATCAACCCAAAATTGCCGTCATTTATACGGATTGCAGCTCTATTTCACGAATATTATCGAGAAGCTATTTTCAAAATCAACATGATGAAAATTGTAGAGATGAGATCTTAGCTTCTCTAGATCATTTGAATAAATCGTTTCCCGAGGTCCAAGTCAGTATAAAGTATATTAGTAAACATAAGAAAAATAATTATTTGCACAGGATCGCTCATAATGCCGCTAGGGAGGCTGCTAGTCAACATTCAGGCGTGGAATAAATGGAATGCAAAAAAAATAGACCGACAGAAACGTCGGTCCGAAACATTTAAACAAAAAATGAGTTTGCGCCTCTGTGGATAATACTTCCGTCAGACATGCGGATTGAATCATCGTTATAACCTACAATGGTTGTTGCTGGTCTGATTTGCATTCCATTTTGGATTGCGCTAATCACTGCTTTTTGAGCAATTGCGACTTCAAAATCTTTGTTAGTGATTAGTTGTTGACCAGGTACAAGCTTGATTTTTTCTTGCATAGTTGGTTTCCTCCATAAATCTGTATGTTTGTCATTCCAAGGTAAAATGATACACTATAAACTTAGCAATATGCAATGGAAGAGAGTTGTATTTTTTTTGACAGTAATTGAAACGGAGATATTACTGACTTACTAATACATGCAGGCGGAATGAAAAAACCTCCTTCGTTTGCATCTGATTTAGCAGATACTAGAAGGAGGTTTTTTCAACTTTACGTACTGTAGTACATTATGTACTTCGTGAAAACTATTGAATCCTCAAAGTTTTCTAGGTATGCCGAGGACGGGAATCGAACCCGTACGGTGGTCACCCACCGCAGGATTTTAAGTCCTGTGCGTCTGCCAGTTCCGCCACCCCGGCATGAGATGAAGGTTTTGCTTATGGTGGGCCCTGAGGGACTCGAACCCCCGACCAATCGGTTATGAGCCGACCGCTCTAACCAACTGAGCTAAGGGCCCTCGAAAAACGTATATTTCAACGTGTTCATCGAAAGGTTGGTTGCGGGGGCAGGATTTGAACCTGCGGCCTTCGGGTTATGAGCCCGACGAGCTACCGGGCTGCTCCACCCCGCGACGTATATCCATTTGAGCAAAGCTTCTTGAAATGGCGACATAAAATAATATACTATATGATGGTGTTTTAAGTCAAGCATATTATTATAATTTATTTTATTTCTTTTTTTGCGGTATAAATCTAACGCCAAAACGCCCTTTACGCGATCGAAAAACTTCGACCTCGTGAGGCGATTCATAACCATAAACCCACCAATCGTTTTCCATCCTTCTAACCAGGCACCCAGCTTGAAACTTCGTATCGTATAGACGAACCCAGTACACCCATCTCATGTGAATCCCCCCGCTGTTTAATAGAATGAGCGGCCGCTGGCCGCTTAACCGCTTAACAAAGGTTGTAGCTATTAGGATACCCCGAAAATTGAAAAATTCTTATCTTCTCCTATTTTCCATACAAATTGGATATACTCAATCTAGGTCACTATGAAGGAGCTGAAGAACATGTTATATGGAATCGTCGCTTTCCCTGAAAAGCATGTGCAGGATTTCGCTAACAGCTGGCGAAGGCGCTATGACCCGCATTACTCTGCTATTCCTGCGCATCTTACTTTACGAGAGGCGCAGGAGTGGTCGGATGAAGAGCTGCAGCTAGCTGTCGCTCATTTAGAGCAGGCAACCGCAGCTCTCCCTCCATTCACAATAGCCTTGGATCGAGTGTCTACCTTCTATCCTGTAAGTCATGTGCTCTATTTAGCTCTGCAAGACACAGCTGCTATGCAGAGGCTTCACGAGGCTATATGCTGCGAGCCGCTAGCTATTACTGCCTCTAAGTACGTGTATACGCCTCATGTCACCATTGGCCAGGAGCTGTCTGCTGATGAGCTTCACGATTTATATGGCAACCTTAGAATGCAGTCGATCCATATTTCATCAAAAATTGACCGTATTCAATTGCTTTATCAAACCGATAATGGGTCCTGGACCGCTTTTCAATCATTTCTTTTAAGAGGATGACCAAATCCGTATATATTTCAAAATAAAAGCCCGTAAACGACTCTTTGGTCGTTTACGGGCTTACTGTCATTCCGTCTTACCTAGGCATTGGCATAATATCGACGGAGCCGTCTCCAACACCCTCATCAACAGGTAAATTGTTTTTTATTTTTTCCAAAACTGCATTTCCACGTGTCTCCCACTCTGTGAGTGCCTCGCGAGCTGACTTCGTTCCGTTAATTACTTCCTGGAACAGCTCATAGCCAGGCTGCTGTGCCTCCCAAATGCCTGGATTTTCACGGTAAATCTTTTCATCATCCGTGTTCGTAGGCATCAATGGCTTCAATGTTGTAAAAGCATCAATATTGTATTGCATACCGCCAATTGGAGTTAGAAACTCTTTGCGAGCTACCATCTCGTACAGGCTTCTGGATTTCAGCTTTGCCCATTCCTTGCTGTTCGAAAACTTAATAAATTCCCATGCATCTTTATCATTTTGCGCTTTGCTGTTTATCGCCATTAATTGGCTTAACGCAATATTGCCGCCTACATTCGGATCGTTAGGATGAACTGGCACCGTTACGACATCCCAGTCTACAGGCTCAAAATCTTTAATTTTTGAAGCGTTGTCTGATGCCTTCTTGAGTTCATTAATATAGCCATATTCTCCGATCGTCATAGCTACCTTTCCTTTAATGAACAAATCTCCATAAAAAGGATCATTTACACCTTCAGTGCTTTGCTTCTCATAAATTTTATTAATAAATTCTTGAGTTGGAACAATTTCTTCCTTGTACAGCGACGCAACCGTACTCCATACATCTTCCCACTGATCGCTATTAACTAGCATTTTCTCAACCTTGTCATCCCACATCTTCAACTGAAGAGCTTGACTATATAATTGCGCACTGCTATAACCATCGGACTGCCAACGATTAAACGAGAATCCAAATTTACGATCCTCACCTTCACCTGAAGAAACTTGACGAGCAAGATTCAATACATCAGCCCATTGCATTTTATCTGTCGGAGGGGCAATGCCCGCATCAGCAAACAATTTTTTATTATAATAAAGTGCAGAGGAGCTGAACGTAGGCGTCAAGGCGTACAGATTGCCGTCACCTACCGCTTTTATGCCTTCAATAACAGTAGGGACATAATCAGTCAAATCAAATTTATCCTGTGTAACAAGCGTATCCAGTGGTTGAAGCAGGTTATCCTGCGTCATTCGGCGCAGCATGCTGTAATCAATGACGACTACATCAACCGGATTTGTGCCGTTAAGCATTCCTTTCATTTTCTCATACGTATCGGGCTGAGTATAAGGCTTCGATGGATCGGTTTGCTCGAAGCGCTGCTCATCATAATTGATTGCACCTACAATTTCAAACTCAATGTTGGGATGCGATATTTCAAACATATCCGTATACTGCTGCCGGAAATAAGGCTCGTTATCTGATCCGCCATAAAGAACGCCGATACGAAGCACTCGTTTTTCAGTAGATTCCTCCGCGCCGCTGCTGCACGCAGCAAGCAAGCCGATTAGCAGCGCTAGAGTCAAGCTAACCAAAGTGAATTTACGAAAAATTTTACCTGAAAATCGCTTGTTATTCATCCGATTTAACCTCCAATGATTTTGGCGGAGTTATAATAATCCGTTCGCCGTCAAATTCCATAGTTGCTTTGTCTTTAATATTTAAAGCTGTTAAATACTCCTTGGGTACTTGTAATCGTCCGACTCGGTCTACGACGACATAAGCTTCATGCACAGACTGCAGCCCGCTGGCAGCAGCAGAAACCTCTAGCGAACCATCCTCCAGATTAATATTCGGGTTTCGCTTTATAAACTCGGTGCTCGTCAAACCATCCCGAATGGCTACCACTCGGTCAACCTTTCCTGCCAGCGTTAAATCATGCGTTACGATTACGATCGTAATCCCAATCTCGCGATTAAGCCTTCGAAAAATACCCATTATTAAATCGGATGTTGCCGTATCTACCGACCCGGTTGGCTCATCGGCAAGCAATAGCTTAGGCCGATTGGAGAGCGATATCGCAATCGCTACCCGTTGCTGCTCTCCACCGGACAGCTGATGGAGCTTATTGTGCATTCGCTCCTTCAAGCCTACCCATTCGAGCAGCTGCTTCGCATAAGCGCGGTCAACCTTGCCAGAGAGCATCATTGGCATTTCTACATTTTCAAGCGCTGTGAGGTATGGCAAGAGATTGCGGGCATTATTTTGCCAAATAAAGCCTACCGTTTCTCTCTTGTACTTCACAAGATCCTCTTCAGAAATTTTGAGCAAATCCCACGGTCCGACATGCACCTGTCCAGCTGAGGGGCGGTCAAGACCGCCCAGCGTATTGAGCAGCGTCGATTTGCCGCTGCCGCTGTTCCCGATGATAGCCATAAGCTCGCCTTCATTAACTTTTAAATTCAAGCCTTGCAAGGCGACAACCTCTAGATCGTCTGTCTTGTAAATTTTCACCAAGCCCTCGCAATCGATCATCGCTGTAGTCATCGTTCCTCTCCCATCTTGACGGCTTGATGCACTCTAAGCCTGCGAATATGCAAGAAGAGCAGCAGAGCACCAATCAGCATCATAAATCCTACTACAACAAACAATTGGTTCGTATCGTTCGCTTCGAAGATAACTCGGAAAGGTGGCACGGTTTCCGCAACATTTTCTGCCGTTTGTAGAAATGGAAGAAACAGAAGACTAACCGCTTTCCCAATGATTACACCAAGCCCGATGGCAAGGCCCGCTGTGAAGATCTGCTCTAGCAGCAGCATTCCTGTAAGCTGTCTGCGAGATAGTCCCATCGCGCGCAATACGCCAAACTGAACGACACGTCCAGACAAATTAAAGAACCAAAAGAGAATATAGCCCGCTAAAGTGATTATTACAGATACAAGAAAGCCTAGACTTAAAATGCCGAATACACCGCCCCTTGTTGGCAGCTTCGATTGCATAATCAGCTCGCTTCTTACATCCTTGACGGCTGCGAGCTCAACACCTGCTTTTTGAAGCCCTTCAACGATTGGAGCAACCTTGGCATCGGGTTTCATCTTCAGCCATACCTCATATGGAATAAGTGGAAGCTGATCATAAATATAATCTAGATTTGTTATGATAAAAGGTGATTTATCCGGATATTGGCTAGGCCAATACGGCAAAATGCCAACGACTACAAAATCGACCTTTCCTTCAGGAAAGCCCACGGAAACGGGATCTCCAAGCTTAAGCTGATACTTCTCCGCTACTTTCGTAGGAATCAGCGCAGCATTCTCATAGAATCCTAAGTTATTTAAATAATAGTTAGGATGAGCAGCGTAAAGATCGTTGCGGAACCAGCCTACCTTCGCAAAATCCACGTTGTCAATTCCCATAATGGTACCTTGACCGATGGATTTCCCTGAAATCACAACGCTGCCCTTAGTTTGCAGCACACGTGCAGCAGCTTCTACGCCTTCAAGAGAACGAAACAGCTCAAACGGAGGCTCACTATACAAAATTTTAGTTGGCACGCTTTGGCCGTTGCCTCCGGAGCCGCCACCAGCTCCGCCCCCGCCAGCTCCACCGCCTGAGCCTCCACCGGTTCCACCGTTGTTGCCGCCATTATTATTGCCTGGCGTTGTTACAATTTCAGCAGAGCCTTCCCACACCGTTTGAATCGTCACATCAGCGCCATATTTATACAGCGTGCGTTCCGTTGAGTTCAAATCGATAGTTCTAGCTGCAGATGCGTTGTAAACGCCAAGTCCAAGCGTTAACACTAACAAAATCATAAGTGGATAATACCCCTTAGAGGAGCGTGAAAGCTGTGTGAGTGTCAAATAAAGCGGCACAGGCAAGAACTTGCGTCCTATCCATGTGAATAGCTTCAACAGCCACGGGAACAGCCGCAAAAAAAACAACCCTAATGCAAAAATAGACAGCGCCGGAACAAAGAACAGAAACGGCTGAACATTCAATTGATCTGTCGTCATCCCAGTTTTGAACGTCAGCATTTGCCGCTCATTGAACATATACCAGCCATAGCCTGCAGCAGCGAGCAATAATACATCCAAATACCAGCGCTGCCAGCTCGGCTTCCGATCCGATCTTGCCAAATCCTGCTTATAGCTGACAATGGATGATCTCGCATAGATAACGGCGGGAATAATTGTCGCTAGAAGAGCGAGCAAGACCGCTGCCGCACCTGCGATAATCGCTTCTGTTGAGAAGCCGACCGGTATGGACTTTCGATTGACGAAGGAGAGGAAGCCATTCGCCGAGCCAATGCTCTTGGCCATGAACCATCCGATAAAAGGACCGCTGGCAAGTGCAATCGCTCCAAGGAGCAGTCCTTCCAGCAAATAAATCCAAATGATCTGACGTGTGCCTGCTCCCCGGCTTCGAAGCACGGCTATATCACTGCGCTGTTTATCCAGCGACTGCCGAGCATTCATAGCAATGAAGAAGAAAACCATTGCCAGCATCGGAGCAGCGAGCGTGAACAGCAGCGTCTGCAGCTGCAGGCTTTGCTTCTTGAATTCCGTTAACGTAGATGCAAAAGAAATTTCGACTCTTGTCTCAGCCAATCGCTGATACAATTCAATATTCAAGCGCTCCAGCGTCCTGCTTAGCGGCGAAAGCTGACTCGTTTGAATTTCCGAAAGATTAAAGGCATAATACCAGCTGGCATTATGAATAGGAATGCCTCTTTTCGCAAGCAGCACCTGATCGAATGCCGGCTCGCTAATTTGGAAAGTATTCAGAAGGCTCTCCATCCCTTGATACCAGTAAGCACTCGTTTCTGTCAGCGGTTTAACCGCACCGACGATTTTGACCCGAAGTGTAAGGTTTAGACCGCCGTATACCGGATATTCAAAAACATCACCGATATGTACATCATTACGATACATCGCTTCCTCGAACATCACAGCCTCGAGAAGCCCTTCATCTCCTGCAGCATTCACAAACCATCTGCCCTGTGCAAGCTCCGTATTCGCTTCAAGCTCTGACATCGTCATGATGGTCAATTGCCGATTGCGCCCAGCATCCACCTTCGTGGCATCCTCAGGCACTACCTCAGCACTGCGAATCGATTTACTATTAACATAGGTGCTGAAGGGAAAACCAATTTCTTGCGGAACACCTTCAGTTATGTAACGCTCAAGCTCAGATAACGCCGATAACTCCGTTTTCCCGCCAGCGGGTGATTGATACCTCATAAGCAGTGAGCCTGCCGGCAAGCCAGCACTCTTCTGCTGCAGCGATTCAGCCACAACTCGTTTGAGAGCACCGTCTGCGTACATTGGTATACTGGTCGCAAATGCAACCGCTAAGGTCAGACCCGCTAGCGTGCTTAAGGTTAGCCAGCGCGTGTTCCACATTTTGCGAAACAAAAAACGAAACAGCGGAATCCCCATCGGCTATCTACCTACAACTTTCTGCCCCGGCGTCAAGCCTTGCAATATTTCAATCTGGGTCGCCGTTTGTTGGCCGACCTCTACGTCTACCTCACGCTTGCCATCCGCATCAATCACCTGCACATAAGTACGAGACCCGATTGAACGAAGCGTGGAAGGAGGAATAACAATGGCGTTTACCGTGCGCTTCGTAATGATGTTAATGGAGAGCGGTGTGCCTCTATTCAAGTTTTTAGGCAAATCCGTAAGATCAACGATCATGAAATCCTCTGGCCTCTCCGGCTTCACTTCACCAGAATTGCCACCGCCTCCTCCGTTGCCAGTTTGGTCCTCTGCTTTGACTGGGAGAAGCTTCACCTTCCCTTTAAAGGTCCCTACATTACTAATATTAGCTGATACCTCTAAGCCTACAGCAATCTTCTCAAGCTCTGTTTTGGTTAGCTTCGCAGCCGCCGTAATTTTACTCGTATCGGCTACAATAGCAATGGGTGCATACGCTTTAATTAAATCGCCTTTCTGTACATTAAGCGTAACAATCGTCCCGCCAAACGGGGCTGTCAAAGTCGCTTTGGCAATTTCCGCTTCCTTATCAACCAGCGCCTGCTTGCGCTCCTCGAAAGCAATCGATTTTTCTTCGAATTCAATCGGGTCCATTTCGTCGCGCGCACGAAGCGTCTCTTTCATTGCAATTTCCTCTTTTTTAAATGCAAGCTTATCCATCCTTAACGCTTTGGCCAAATCATCAACATCCAGCTCTCCGATCACTTGCCCTGCCTTTACTGTCTCTCCTGCTTTCACATACAGCTGCTTCAAATGCTTGCCGTCCAATGTGAAAAACAATGTTTCTTCTTCCAAGGAGATCAGCTTTCCAATAACCTGTACTTTTGTCTCAAGCGTCGCGGTCGTCACCTCATACTCCGGCTTCTTAGCGATTTGAGGCGGCGCTATTTCAGGCAATACCTCTTCTTCTTCCTCTGCTGGGAGCAGAGAGCACCCGCTTGCAAACAATAATGAAACACTCATAACAGCAACCATAGTATTTTTAAATAAACTTTCCGTCCACCATTTCATAGACACGGTCGGCAACCTCCAAAATCGTAGGATCATGTGTAGTCATACAAATTGTAACTTGTTCAGTGCGAATAATATTTTGGAAAACCGCCATAATTTGAGCCGACATTCCTGAATCAAGCTCCGCTGTAGGCTCATCAGCCAGAAGGAGCATCGGCTTATGTGCGATTGCCTTGGCAATGGCGACACGCTGCTGCTCTCCCCCTGACAGCTCGAAAGGACGATGATTCATACGTCGCTCCAAGCCTACCAGCTCTAGACATTGCAGAACTCTATCCTTCCACTGGGCTCGTGGAATTCCAGCCATACGCAACGAGAGCTCAACATTTTCTCTCGCCGACAACAGCGGCATAAGCGCAAAAGCTTGGAAAATGAACCCCATATGCTTCCGTCTAACTAATGTTCTTTGATCATCGCTCATGCTGTGAAACGGCAAACCGTTAAATAAAATTTCTCCATTGCTAGGTGTATCCAGCCCGCCCAAACAGTTCAGAAGCGTTGTCTTGCCAGAGCCTGACCTTCCTCTTAGCATGACTAATTGACGCTCCTTGAGCTCCATTCGTATACCTTTCAATACATGCAGTGGCGTACCACCAACTTTAAATGTACGTACTAGATCGGTAACGGTAAGTAGATTGCGGCTTTCTTCAGCCGATTCAAGGTTTACTTCTGTTGACTCTTCATCTCCTTGCAAAATGGCCATTTGTGCTTCTGATTCCTCCTCAACCTACCTTCATAATTCTCATCTTACATGATAGACGCAGGATATGATTAAAAAGTTACGTCAAAATAAAACATCTTTTCAAAACCACTCAGTTTATAAAAAAGAGGCCTTTAGCGAATGCATATGCATAACGCTAAAAGCCGCAGCTGCAACCTTTTATTTCACTTTGAACTGAGCAATCGCATCATCAAGCTCACGAACAATTTCATCCAAATGCGCAGCAGCTGACGAAATATTGTCCATAAGCGCAAGCTGTTCCTCTGTTGCGGCTGCAACGCTCTCCGTCTTCTCCAGATTAACTGAAGCCGTCGAAGCGGTTTGCTCCATAGAAGCACTAACCTGCTCTGAGCTTGCGGACATTTGCTCGGTAATTGCTGAGTTCTCATGAATCTGTTCACTCATTTGGATAATCGAAGCGACAATTACATCTAAGTTTTGTCGAACCTCGCTTACTCGCTCAGCGCCTTTCTCCATCTCTTCCATCGTTTGGGTCATGTAACCCGCAGCTCCATCAATTTCACTGCGAGTTACGTCAACAAGCTGGTGTATCCCATCCGCGGAAGCGAGCGAGCCTGCCGCAAGCTTTCGAATTTCTCCTGCGACCACAGCAAATCCTTTGCCATGCTCACCTGCACGTGCAGCTTCAATCGATGCATTAAGCGACAAAATATTCGTTTGGTTGGAGAAGCTCGTAATGTTGTCAGCAATTGTCCCTATCTCCCGCGAACGATGCTCCAGCGTTAAGATTGTAGCAGACAGCTTGCCTATAACCTTAGTAATCTCGTCCATTTGAGAAACAAGACGCAGCAGCGCTTCATGGCCAAGATCCGCCTGCTCAGCGGTTGACGTAGATTTATCAGCTATGGAAGCTGTATTCTCAGCGATCCGCTGAATACCAATCGTCATTTCACCAATCGCTCTAGACGTTTCCTCAGCACCTCTTGCCTGCACTTCCGAGCCGTTGGCTACCTCTTGAATATTAAGAGCCACATGCTCAGCAGCTGCTGCGGATTCCTTCGAAGCTGTTGTAAGCTGATGCGTCGACTTAGTAACTTCCTCCGCATTCTCTGCGATCCCGCTAATTAGTCGCTTCATCGCATCTATCATATGATCAACAGACCGTGCAATACTGCCCAGCTCGTCCTTACTGTACCTCTGATCAGGAGGTATGCTCAAATCACCTTGCGCCACTCGTTCCGTTTTGAAGACCACACTTTTAATTGTCCTCATAATTTGACGAACAATATAGTAACAAGAGATAAGCAGTATAAGCGTCACCACGCCTACAGACACATTTGTAAATAGCTGACTGTCGTCCAAATCATCGGCTATACTCGCAATTTTCTCCTGCGCATAAATGTCTATGCTTTGCCCAATCTCATCAATGCCAGACCGGCTCGTTTGAAAGCTATTATCGATTTGTTTGTTTTTGAAATTATCGGAATTATTAGCCGCTGCTTTAACCGCTGCCGCTGTCCAAAAATTAAAATTAGCCTTGAATTCGATTAAAATCTGATCAATGCTGCGCTTGGACTCACCAGCTGCCAAGTGCTGAAGATCATTTTCGTACAAAATCTTCTGAGCTTCTCCGATACGTTCCTCTACCTGTTTAATATTCTCTGCTAGTTCTTCCCGTGCTGCATCAGCCTCGGGCTGATCAAGCGTTCCTGACTCAATCTTCAAATAAGCCTGATACGCCTGATACATATCGCGATCCGCATTTAGAACCAGCTTGTCGACTTGATTAGTCGTCTCATAAATTTCTTCTTTCATTTCTGTGAAAACACTTCTCTGCTGTCCGAGCAAATAAAAGCCGCTCACCGCATAAAAGAAGAGTGGAATAAGTGCTAGCAATGCCAGCCTCACTCGTAAAGATAATTTCATTAATAAACCGCCTTTCAATTCTTGGAAATACTTCTACATCTTATATCGGGAAAATTAATTAATTTGAGAAGAGGATTTCAAAAAAAATTTTTTATATCGAATACACGATTCCTTCAAACAAAAAAGGCGTGTTCTCGTAATAAAGAGAGCACACCTTTCAGGAAAAAAAGAATTCAGATTATTTACCGAATGATTGTGGATCTTCTCTCCAGGCTTTCAGTGCTGCTACGTCTTCTGGAGCGATTTTTCCAAGCTCTAGTGCGGATTCAATTAACGCACTGTAGTTAGACAAGGTTGCAAGAGGCACATGCTCGGCTTCAAATGATTGGATCGCTGAAGCGAATTCATAGGTGAAGATTGCTAGTACTGACAACACCTCTGCGCCAGCCTCCCGAACCGCTAGCGCTGCTTTCAGTGAGCTGCCGCCAGTTGAGATTAAATCCTCGATGACAACAACCTTCTGACCAGGCAATACACGCCCTTCGATCTGGTTTTGCTTGCCGTGGCCTTTCGCTTTATCGCGAATATATGCCATGGGCAGATTAAGCTTCTGCGCAACCCACGCTGCATGAGGAATTCCTGCTGTGGAGGTGCCGGCAATAACCTCGGCATCCGGATAACGATCGCGAATAATTGCCGCAAAGCCTTCAGCAACCATTTCACGAATAGCCGGATAAGTCATCGTAAGACGATTATCGCAGTAGATTGGTGAAATGATGCCAGATGTCCATGTGAATGGCTCATTTGGGCGTAATGCAACAGCTTCGATTTCAAGCAAGCTCTTTGCAATTTGGTTAGGCAGTTCTGCTAATGATAGTTTACTCATGGTTAGTCATCTCCTCAATAATGGATTCAAGCGCACTGCGTGGACTAGCTGCTGCCGTTATCGGACGGCCGATGACCATATAATCAGTGCCTTGACGCAGCGCCTCGCTTGGCGTCATAATACGAGATTGATCATTTAGAGCCGCTCCCGCAGGGCGAATGCCTGGTGTTACTGTTTTGAACGACGCACCGCACAGCGCCTTAATGGCCTCAACCTCGGAGGGTGAGGCCACTACGCCATCAAGACCGGCTTTTTTCGTAAGCTCCGCATAGCGCAGTACGGCAGCCTCTACTGAGCCTTCGATCCCAATTTGCTCATTCAGCATCGATTGGCTCGTGCTCGTCAAGTGGGTAACAGCAATGACGGTTGGTTTACGAAGCCCACTCCCGCTAAGCGCAATGTCTACCCCTTCGAGTGCAGCCTCAAGCATGTCGCTGCCGCCTGCGGCATGAACATTAAACATGTCCACACCAAGCTTCGTCACGCTGCTTGCTCCACCTTTAACTGTGTTCGGAATATCATGCATTTTAACATCGAGAAAAACGTAATAGCCTCGCTCTTTTAAGCTCTGCACAAATGAAGGACCTGCGGCGTAGAACAGCTGCATTCCCACCTTCAAATAACAAGGAATGCCCTCCAGCTCGGCAATTAAACGCTCGGCTGCTCCTGCATCCGGATAATCAAGCGCAACCATAATTCGCCCTGCTGCTTGCTCGTTTGTCAACTTCATTCGAAATCGCTCCTTTTTCTCTGTTCATTTGCATAATAAACGGCCATACGTTTGCTCCACCCTAATCTCTTCATTAATGAAAAGATTAGGGGAGCAAGTAACGCTGGCCGTACTTTTAAGCTTGTATCAGCTTATTTCTTTTGAAGCAATACCGGCATAGAGCGTGATGAGAAGTTCAACGTTTCGAGCATCACTAGCAATGCGCGTACAGTGTCCAGCGATGTCATACATACAACACCGTTCTCAACAGCTTCACGACGAATCCGGAATCCATCACGCTCAGGCGCTTTGCCTTTTGTCAACGTATTGACAACAAACTGCGCTTCTCCTTCACGAACAAGATCTAGAATATTCGGTGAGCCTTCGCTTAGCTTATTCACAGTCGTAACGATCAAGCCTGCTTCTTCAAGCGCTTTTGCCGTTCCGCCTGTTGCAATAATTTTGTAGCCGAGGTTAAAGAAGCCGCGCAGCAATTCTGTAGCCTCTTCCTTGTCCTTATCCGCTACAGTTGCAATAATGGCACCCGAGGTTGGAATTTTCATTCCTGCGCCGATGAGGCCTTTATAGAGAGCTTTAGCATACTGTACATCGCGGCCCATGACTTCACCCGTCGATTTCATCTCCGGAGTCAATGTCGGGTCAACGCGGCGAAGCTTAGCGAAGGAGAATACAGGTACTTTAACCGATACGTATTCATCCTCAGGCCATAAGCCATCTACATAACCGAGATCAGCAAGCTTCGTTCCAAGAATCGCTTGAGTAGCAAGATTCGCCATAGGAATGTTTGTTACTTTGCTCAAGAATGGTACAGTACGTGACGAACGCGGATTAACCTCGATGACATATACCTTCTCTTGATGGATGACGAATTGGATATTTACTAGACCAATGACATTCAACGCTTTGGATACACTGATCGTAATGTCGACGATTTGCTTTTTAATATCATCGGAGAGCGACTGTGGCGGATATACCGCGATGGAGTCACCGGAGTGAACACCTGCACGCTCAACATGCTCCATGATTCCAGGGATAAGCACAGTTTCACCATCACAAATCGCGTCTACCTCTGCTTCTTTACCAAGCATATAACGGTCAATAAGCACCGGATGCTCTGGGTTGATTTTCACAGCAACCTCCATGTAGCTAAGCAGATCTTCATCGGAGTATACGATCTCCATAGCACGGCCGCCAAGAACATAAGAAGGACGAACAAGTACCGGATAACCAAGACTTTGAGCAGTTACAACCGCATCATCTACCGTAGTAACGGTCTTCCCGTCAGGCTGTGGAACATTCAAGCTGCGAAGCAAAGCTTCGAACTTCTTGCGATCTTCCGCAGCATCGATGCTCTCTAGGCTGGAGCCTAGAATACGAATGCCCGCTTTGGATAGTGGTGCTGCAAGATTAATGGCTGTTTGACCACCGAATTGTACGATAACGCCAATCGGATTTTCTTGCTCGATAACGTTCATTACATCCTCGAAGAACAATGGCTCAAAGTACAATCTGTCGGATGTGCTGAAGTCTGTCGATACCGTCTCTGGATTGTTATTAATGATAACCGCTTCATAGCCAGCTTTCTGGATTGCCCATACCGCATGGACAGTAGAGTAATCGAATTCGATACCTTGGCCGATTCGAATTGGACCTGATCCAAGAACAAGCACCTTTTGCTTGTCTGTTTGGATAACTTCGTTTTCCACTTCATAAGTTGAGTAGTAATAAGGTGTTGACGCTTCGAATTCAGCAGCACATGTATCGACCATTTTGTAAACTGGCTTTAAGTTAAGCTGCACGCGAAGTGCACGCACATCTTCTTCAGTTGTATGACTTCCATTTGGAAAACCTTCGTTCCGAACCTCTGCGATCGAGCGATCAGAGAAGCCTTTGCGTTTTGCTTCATATAGCGTTTGTGCAGACAGCGTTGACTCACTGCGCATACGATCCTCGAACGCTACGATCGACTGGATCTTGTCAAGGAACCACCAATCGATATTTGTAAGGTCTTGAATATCTTGCAGCTTGTAACCGCGGCGGAAAGCCTCCGCTACGAGGAACATACGCTCATCGTCCGGCTTCTCAAGGCGCGAGCGAAGCACGGCATCCTCCAATGAAGATGCTTCCTTCAAATGAATGCGGTGTGCGCCGATTTCGAGCGAGCGAACCGCCTTATGAATCGATTCCTCGAAAGTACGGCCAATCGCCATAACTTCGCCTGTTGCTTTCATTTGCGTGCCTAGCTTACGGTTCGCGTTAACGAACTTGTCAAAAGGCCAGCGTGGAATTTTCGATACGATATAGTCAAGTGTTGGCTCAAAGCAAGCATACGTTTGTCCAGTAACTGGATTAACAAGCTCGTCCAAAGTGTAGCCAATCGCAATTTTTGCTGCCATTTTCGCAATCGGATAGCCCGTTGCTTTAGAAGCAAGCGCCGATGAACGGCTAACCCGCGGATTTACTTCAATAACATAATATTGATAGCTTTGTGGATCTAGCGCGAACTGTACGTTACAGCCGCCTTCAATGTTCAAAGCGCGAATGATTTTCAAAGATGCCGAACGAAGCATTTGGTATTCACGATCAGACAAGGTTTGGCTAGGTGCTACTACGATGCTGTCGCCTGTATGAACGCCAACCGGATCAAAGTTTTCCATGTTGCAGACCACGATACAGTTATCGTTCGCATCACGCATTACTTCATATTCTACTTCCTTCATGCCTGCGATCGATTTCTCGATCAAGCACTGGCTGATCGGGCTGTAACGAATACCGGAAGCAACGGTCTCGCGAAGCTCTTCCTCGTCCGCACAAATACCGCCGCCTGTACCGCCCAGCGTGTATGCAGGACGAACGATGATCGGATAGCCAATCGTATTGGCAAAGCTGATCGCAGCTTCAACAGTCGTAACGATGTCACTATCGGGTACCGGCTGCTCCAATTCGCGCATAAGGTCACGGAACAAATCGCGATCCTCTGCTTTCTCGATAGCTGTCAGCTGAGTTCCTAGCAGCTTAACGTTTTCGCGTTCAAGAACGCCTGCACGTGCTAGCTCAACAGCCATGTTAAGGCCGGTCTGTCCGCCTAGCGTCGGAAGAAGTCCATCCGGACGCTCCTGGCGTATAATTTGTGAAACGAAATCTAATGTAATCGGCTCGATATATACTTTATCAGCCATATTTGTATCCGTCATAATCGTTGCCGGGTTACTGTTTATAAGAACAACCTCGTAGCCCTCTTCCTTGAGTGCCTGGCAAGCTTGAGTACCTGCATAGTCGAATTCTGCCGCTTGTCCGATGACAATTGGGCCAGAACCGATCACGAGAATTTTTTTGAGTTCATTATTTTTGGGCATACTGAAGCTCTCCTTTCAACGTCTCCGATAACACTGCTTGACGAGGTTTTTGTGGGTTATTTTGCTTGTGCGTACGGATCATTTGCAGGAATTCATCGAACAAGTAGCTGGAATCATAAGGTCCCGGTGCCGCCTCTGGGTGATATTGAACCGAGAAAGCTGGGAATGTTTTATGCTTTAAGCCTTCAATCGTACGGTCATTGTTATTGATATGAGTAATCTCTAGGTTAGTGCTGCCTATAGAATCATCAAGCACGGTATAGCCGTGATTTTGTGAAGTAATGTAGCAGCGATTCGTTGAGAGCTCTTTAACCGGGTGATTTCCACCGCGATGTCCGAATTTCAGCTTTGTTGTCTCTGCTCCACAAGCAAGTGCGAACAGCTGATGACCTAAGCAAATGCCGAAGATTGGATATTCACCAAGCAGCTCAGAAATCATTTTCACAGCGTATGGTACATCCTTCGGATCCCCAGGGCCATTAGACAATTGAATGCCATCTGGAGCTAGGCGACGAATTTCATCTGCTGTTGTATTGTGAGGAACTACAACGACATCGCAGCCGCGTTTCGTAAGCTCGCGCAAAATCCCGCTTTTCGCACCAAAGTCTACCAATACGATACGCTCGCCTTGACCAGGGCTTGAGAATACATGTGATGTCGATGTACGTGCAACTTGATCTGTCATGAGCTGAGAAATATTGAGGCGCTCAGCAAGCTCTTCAACACGCTCGTTGCCTGTTGTAATAAGGCCCTTCATCGTTCCGTAATTACGCAGCTTACGCGTAAGCATACGAGTATCAATTTCGCTAATGCCCGGAATGCCATATTCCTTCAAAAGCTGGCCTAGTGAATATTGTGCACGCCAGTTGCTTGGCACTTCTTCATGACGACGTACTACAAATCCGTGAATAAAGGGACGCATAGCTTCAAAATCATCACGAGTAATACCATAGTTTCCGATTAGCGGATAGGTCATCGTCACGATTTGCCCACAGTAGGACGGATCGGACAGTACCTCTTGATAACCTGTAATCCCTGTATTAAATACAACCTCTCCCATCATTTGTGCTTCTGCACCGAACGAAAGGCCCGTAAACAACGTACCGTCTTCCAACAATAATCTTGCTTGCATCCGTATCACTCCTCAGGTGTTGATTAACCCATATATTGGCTTAAGTATGTTGATAAAATGATTATTCTGACCACACAACCGCGCCGTCTACAATCGTTGTCACAGGCCAGCCGCTAAGCTTCCAACCGCCAAATGGCGTATTATTGCTTTTCGAAGCGAATGTGCTTGGATCAACGGAACGCTCGCTGTTTAGATCCACGATCGTTATATCTGCTGGCGCACCTTGCTCCAAGCGCCCTGTCGGCAGACGGAACACGCGAGCTGGATCAGCAGTCATGCGCTGTAATAGGAAACCAAGTGTCCACTTGCCCGTTTGCACAAATTTTGTGTACAAGAGCGGGAAAGCTGTTTCGAATCCTACGATGCCAAATGGTGAAAGCAGTACACCGCGCGCCTTCTCTTCAGCGCTGTGCGGAGCATGATCGGTAACGACCATATCAATCGTTCCATCCTCTAATGCCTCGATAACCGCTTTAACATCGCGCGGCGTGCGAAGCGGAGGATTCATTTTCCAATTCGCATCCTCAAGGCCCGGAATATCCTCATCGGACAAGATCAGATGATGCGGGCAAACCTCAGCAGTTACACGTACTCCGATTTGCTTAGCCAAACGGATCAAGCGAACCGACTGCTCCGTGCTGACATGGCATACATGATAATGAACGCCGGTCGCTTCCGCTAGCAGCACATCTCTTCCGACATGAATGGCTTCCGATTCATTCGGAATGGCTTTCAAGCCATGCTTGCGGGAGAACTCGCCTTCCGATGCCCAAGCGCCTTCCACCAAAGTGTCATCCTCACAGTGAGCGATAATCGGCATATCCATCGATTGCGCTAGCGCCATCGCGTTCTTCATCATTTGCGCGTTCTGTACACCGACGCCGTCATCTGTGAAACCAATGGCTCCGGCTTCCTTAAGTGAAGCAAAATCCGTCAACTCTCGGCCAAGCTCGTTTTTGGTAATAGATGCGTAAGGCAATACCTTAACGATACCCACCTGCTCGGCTTTATTTTTAATATAGCTCACGGTTTCAGCAGTATCGGTTACCGGACGCGTGTTAGGCATACAAGCAATCGTTGTGAAACCGCCCTTAGCAGCTGAGCGAGTACCTGTTGCAATATCTTCCTTGTACTCGAAGCCCGGGTCCCGCAAATGGACATGCATATCGATAAAGCCTGGAGATACCAGCTTGCCTTGTGCATCAATAACCTCTGAGCTGCCTGTGTCTGGTGTTTGTCCTCCGTCTATAACTGCATCAATTTTACCGTTTGTTATTTGTATATGCTTGCTCTCTAGAGCACCAGAAGCTTCGTTCCATACGCTACCGTTCATAATCCATAAAGACATTGTGTAATCCCCTTCCGAATTGGTTCGATCTCTGCTGCTTTTATGGTTAGCTTAGAGCCCGTTCAATGACGGCCATCCGAATCGGAACACCATTCTCCATTTGAGGGAAAATGCGTGATTGCGAATGCTCAACAAGCTCATCGTCAATTTCTACATTCCGATTAATCGGCGCAGGATGCATAATAATCGCATGTTTGGCTAGCCTGCTTGCCCGTTCCACCGTTAATCCGTATTGCTCACGGTAGATTTCAGCAGAGCTGAGCATGCCGCTTTCGTGACGCTCAAGCTGTACCCGAAGCATCATCACCACATCTGATTTTAAAGCTTCATCTATAGAAACATAATTCACATCGAGCTCAGCAGCCTGCATATTCGGCGGTGAGCAGAAGTTTACGTTCACCCCAAACTTTTGCAGCGCCCACAGATTCGATCTTGCAACGCGGCTGTGAAGCACATCGCCTATGATCGAAACCGTCAAACCTTTAAGATGCCCAAAATGTTTCTGCATCGTATACATATCCAGCAGCGCTTGAGTCGGATGCTCATTATTTCCATCACCAGCGTTAATCAAAGGAACCTTAATTTTTGTTGCCAGTTCGGCAAGCACCCCAATTGGCTTTAATCGAATGATGCCCACATCGATCCCCATTGATTCTAGTGTGCGAACTGTATCATAGATCGACTCGCCCTTTTGCACGCTCGATACCGCAGATGAGAAATTCAGTACCTCTGTACCGAGACGTTTCTCAGCAACCTCGAATGAAAATCGAGTTCTTGTACTATTCTCAAAAAACATATTAGCTGCAAATTTCCCTTGCATTGTCGTATGAACCTTTGAGTCTTGCTGTTCCCAATAAGCCGCTCGATCAAGAATAGATTGAATCTCTTCCTTATCAAGCTCCTTTAATCCGAGCAAACTCCGTTGTTTGAGCTGTGTCACCGTCATCCGGCTTGCCCCCTTTGATTAATTATCGTGACTTGATCGATTTGGTCAATTTCAGTTAGAGCCACTTCGATTTGCTCCTGCTTTGAGGAAGGCACGTTTTTACCGACAAAATCAGGCCTAATCGGCAGTTCTCGATGTCCTCTATCCACCAGCACTGCGAGCTGTATCGATTGCGGACGCCCGCAATCCATAAGTGCATCCATCGCCGCTCGTATGGTACGTCCTGTGTAAAGCACGTCATCGAACAATATAATTCGTTTGTCCTCGACCGTGAAAGGGACACCATCCGTATTCCCTATAGCCGCTGCTATTTCTACATCCGCAGAAATGACCGACTTGCGATCATCGCGGTAATGTGTAATATCCAGCTCGCTAACGGTCACTGGCTTGCCTTCGATTTCCCCGATTCTTTCTGCAATTCGCCGAGCGAGATATATCCCGCGAGTGCGAATCCCTACAATAATACAATTATCGATGCCCTTGTTCTTCTCCACGATTTCATGAGCAATTCGCGTTAATGCCCGGCGAATTGCCGTTTCATCCATGATGACCAAATGCTCTTCTTCCGTCATTTCCGCTGTCTCCCTCCATAATCGCCTAAATGTAAGGTTGCGATAAAAAAAGCTCCTTGCAAAAATCGCAAGGAGCTTGTGATTGGCCATGAAGGGATAGGGACATGCCTAGGCCGCTTCCGTCACAGAAAGCTGCTTATTAGGCTGTCCTATTCTTCTCTTCGCTGAACCAATTATTCACGCTACCTTGCCAGCCTCTCGGGACTGAGTTAAAGGTACTGCTATATATCATAGAAATTATCCCACGTTCGACAAAACATGTCAAGTAAAAACGAATATTTCCGCTTGAACTTAGTGTGAACTAATTCTAATTAGCTATACCTAGGCAGCGCTGATCACTCATTTTTATTACAGAGTTAATTTACGAATTCTTTCAACTGCTTTTTCTGTATTTTCTTTGCTGCCGAATGCTGTCAGCCGGAAATAGCCTTGACCGCTTTGACCGAAGCCTACGCCAGGTGTTCCAACGATGTTCGCTTCTGTAAGCAGCTTATCGAAGAAGGACCAAGAATCCATGCCCTTCGGTGTTTTCAGCCAGATGTAAGGAGCGTTCACTCCCCCAAACACTTCAAGCCCCAGTGACGCCAGTCCATCACGGATAATCGCTGCATTGGTCATGTAGTACTCAACCAACGATTTGATTTGTTCTTTGCCCTCTGCCGAATAAATAGCAGCAGCACCGCGTTGAGTCACATAGGATACACCATTGAACTTTGTTGTATGACGGCGATTCCACAGATCATTGATCAAAACCTCATTGCCGAAAGCATCAAGACCCTTAATTTCACGCGGAACGACTGTATACGCGCAGCGAACGCCGGTAAAGCCAGCTGTTTTAGAGAAGCTGCGGAATTCAATGGCTACCTCACGTGCGCCTTCGATTTCATAAATGCTATGCGGAACATCCTCTTCTTGAATAAAGGCTTCATACGCGGAGTCATAAAGAATAATGCAGTTGTTTGCCTTCGCATAATCAACCCAAACTTTAAGCTCTGCCTTCGTAAGCGTCATCCCTGTCGGGTTGTTCGGATAGCACAAGTAAATGATGTCTACCTTGCGATCCGGCAAGCTTGGCTTGAAGTCATTTTCAGCCGTGCACTCCAGATAGCTGATATTGTCGTAACGCTTTGTCTCTTGGTTGTATTTGCCTGAGCGACCAGCCATTACATTCGTATCTACATATACCGGATATACAGGATCTTGAACGGCAACGATGCTGTTTTGGCTAAAAATTTCTTGAATATTGCCGACGTCGCATTTCGAACCGTCACTAACGAAAACTTCATTCGTTGCAATGTCAATGCCCCGTGCTTTATAGTCATTCTCGATGATCGCGTTAATTAAGAAGTCATATCCTTGCTCTGGGCCATAGCCTCGGAACGAGCCCGGCTCTGCAAGCTCGTTTACCGCGCTATGCATCGCATTTAGAACGACATCCGGCAAGCCGCGAGTAACATCGCCAATGCCCAGACTAATAATTTCAGCAGTCGGGTTCTCTTCAATAAATTTATTGCGGCGCTTAGCAATTTCAGAAAACAAGTAGCTGCCTTGCAGTTCCAAGTAGTTTTGATTTATCGATGTCATTTCATGTCACCTGTCCTTATTTTCTCATTGAGTTCTGTCGTTATTGCTTAGAATAACTTACTTCCCAGCTTGAAATAATGAAGAATGTGGTGAAATGTTTGCACTATTGGACGATCAAACTATCTGGATCGCAAATTGCTTAAAACATACTCAAAATCAGCAGGCAAAGGCATCTCAAATTCCAGCCGCTCGCCGCTCCGCGGATGCGTAAAGCCAAGCCGTGTAGCATGCAGAGCTTGTCCCTTAAGCGCTACTGTTTTGTTGCGTCCATAAACCGGATCTCCAGCAAGCGGATGACCGATATACTTCATATGCACACGAATTTGATGAGTGCGCCCTGTCTCAAGCTGCAGCTCAACAACGGTATAATCGCCTAACCTCTCCAACACATGAAAATGTGTAACTGCATTTCTGCTGTTGCGTTCTGTCACTGTAAACAGCTTGCGGTCGTTCAAGTCACGTCCGATCGGCGCATCTATAGTTCCTTGATCATGCGGTAAATTGCCATGAACGAGAGCAATATATTTTCGAGTGACCGTATGCTCCTTCAACTGCTCAGCCAAAGAGATATGTGCAAGATCATTTTTCGCTGCCATCAGCAAGCCTGTAGTATCTTTGTCTATACGGTGAACAATGCCCGGACGAATCATGCCATTGATACCGGATAAATCCTTGCAATGATACATTAGAGCGTTCACAAGCGTCCCCGAGGAATGGCCTGGGGCAGGATGAACGACCATGCCGCGTTTTTTATTGACCACTATCAAATCTGAATCCTCATAAATAATTTCCAGTGGAATATTTTCCGGCACAATTGCCGCTTCCTCAGGCTCCGGAATTTGTAAAACAACACGATTCCCTGGAACAATCTTCACATTTGCTTTGGCAATCTTGCCATCTACTTGAACGGCACCTGCCTTAATCCATTCTTGTACTTGTGTTCTGGATACACCTTGATTATCAATTAGGTCTGTTACAAACTTATCTACCCGTTCTCCTGACTGCTCCTCTTCCGCAATCCACTCCAACGGCTCTTCATTATACAGGTTGCTGCTCATGATTGTTTTGATCCTTGTCCTCTCCATCTTGCATACGTTTTTTTTCATCTTTTGCTGACATTAAGGTGTCGATAAGAATGAGTATTACACCGCAGACGATTCCTGAGTCCGCAATATTGAAAATTGGAAATTGATAGCTGCCAAAATTAAACTGCAGAAAATCGACAACCTCTCCAAAGCGCGCGCGGTCCAAAAAGTTTCCAATCGCTCCTCCAAGCACCATTCCGAGTCCGATTAACAACGCCGGGTTAGCAGTCTTCCGCATTACCTGTATGTACCAAATAATACCTGCGACTATTACGATCGTAATGATGATGAAAAAAAATCGTTGCTCCTGCAAAATGCCAAATGCAGCACCTCGATTTCGATGCGAAGTAATAAGAAAAAAATTACCGATAACGCTAATTTGTTCCATGATCTCTAATTTTGACTCAATTAATCTTTTTGTAACAAAATCAAGGATAAATACCAAAACCGCTAGCCAGTAATAATAAAAACGCATCTGATCACTCCTATTTTTTTGTGAAGCAACGTTTCAATCCCATCAATTGTAGCATACGGAGCCAAAAGAGAGCCAGCGCCCATAAATAAACTACTTGCTTCCATTGAAGCCCATACTGAAAAGCTGACTTTCGGATAAGCTAATACAGCAATTATGTTTGTCTGCTAAGGAGTGTGATCGAAATGACAACCCTATCACAAGGTCAATTACAATTGCTGCAAAGCAGGTTAATGAACGAACAGCGTGAAATCGAGCATCGTCTCGCTGACGATGATCATTACGGTCTTGCTCATTCCCTTCGCGATAATACCGGTGAGCTTTCTACAAATGACAATCACCCTGCGGATACAGCAAGTGAGCTTTACGAGCGCGGAAAAGATATTGCGCTAATTGAGCAGGAAGAGCTTCATTTATTACGTATTGAGGCCGCCCTAAATGCCATTTCGAGCGGCTCATACGGTATTTGCGAAGCCTGCCATGAACCGATTCCTCTGGATCGATTGGATGCTGTGCCCGACACTTTATATTGTATTGAACATGCTCCCCGCCAGCAATTGTCGACTAACCGGCCTGTTGAGGAATTAGTGCTTGATCCTCCATTTGGCCGAACAAGCATGGATGAGCACGATTCCTACAACGGCTTTGATGGCGAGGATGCTTGGCAAATTGTTGAGCAATTTGGTAATTCAGATTCTCCCGCCATGTCTGAAAATCGTGATGTGGCCGATTACGACCATATTGGCATTGATGCCTTCGAGAATGACGGCTTTGTAGAGTCTATCGAAAGCTTTCTTGCAACAGATATTACTGGCCGTCACGTCTCTGTCATTCGCAACCGAGAATATGAGCATTATATGGAAAGTGGAGAAGGAGATCATGTTCTCGAAAGTGATGAGCCTAACGAGAACGGATGACTAATAGGATTTCCCTTCAAGCTGAATTTGTACAATTCGAACGATGTCAGCAATATAATCGCCAATAATAGGCAGATTGAGTGCACCTAGTATTTGCAGCACGTATAAAATCGTTGCAGCAAAAAAAGTAAAGCCGATCGCAATGCCTACACCTCTTGCCGTACCTGCAAGTAGGTTTCTCCAAATTAAAGATCTTGGACGATTAAGCAGATCAACATATTCAGCAATTTGTGTACGCTCCATATCGGCTGCAATAGATTGCAGCCGCTTGTCAAGCTTGCTTAACGAGGATTGCAGCTCATTCAAATTTTTCGGCTGTTCCGGGTTTTTTATTTCCATCCGTGGCATCCCCCTTGTCAAACAATAAAACGAGGCTTAACCTCCCCCAGCCGCAGTGAACTTGCGACCTTTCGGTCGCTTGCTTGCGCAGCCGGAAGGCGACAGCCTCGTTTTCACTTCTTATTTTCCTTTATACTATATCCTTAACCGCGAATGAAAATCCCTATTTCTTTATTTCCGATTGCTACTTTTTCCATTTCAGCAACCACTTCGTATGTGACCGTTTGTACAAGCACATTATCATGTAGCACTTCTTTGAATGCCTCAAGCGCAGCTTTAAGCTCGCTATCCACATCAAGCACAAGATCAATACGCTTTTCAATTGGCAAATCAAGCTTTTTGCGCGTATCTTGAACGGCACGAATAACTTCACGGACTAAGCCTTCTTGCTCTAGCTCAGGTGTAATATCTGTATTCAACGCTACAGTAACACCATTGCCAGATGCAGAAGCAAAACCTGACTTCGCCTGCTTCTCCACTAACAGCTCATCCACTGAAATCGCAAGCTGCTCGCCCTCTGCACTTGTGAAAGCGAAGCTGTTGCCATTAACGATGCTGCGCGTTTGTTCAGCGTCCAAGCCCTTCAGCTGAGCTTGAATAGCACCTACGTTTTTGCCATATTTTTTGCCGGCAACCTTCAAATTCAGCTTCAGCGTAAAATCAACAAAGCCGCTGTCTGAGTTTTGGACGATGATCGCTTTTACATTAATCTCGTCCTTCACGATCTCCTCGTAGCCTGCCACATCAAAGTCGCGATCCAGAGAAACGATCAGCTCCGATAGAGGCTGGCGCGTTTTTATCCCTGTTTCATTGCGCACATTGCGTGCGAGCTCTACGATTTGCTTCGCGCTTTCCATATCCTGCTCTAATGTTTCATCGATTGCAGCTTCATCCGCTTTAGGGTAATCCGCCAAATGGACGCTTCCAGCTCCGCCGAGGTTTCCGTAAACATCCTCCGCGAGCAATGGCGCATAAGGTGCAATGACACGGGAGAGTGTAAGCAATACGCTCCGCAGCGTCTGGTATGCAGCAAGCTTCTCTGCCGACAGTCCGCTTCCCCAGAAACGATCACGTGAACGGCGAATATACCAATTGCTAAGCTCATCAACAAATAGCTCGATCGATTTGGCTGGGTTCAGGAAGTCATTTACTTCCAGTCCTTTGTTTACCGTTTTGATTAGGCTGTTCAAGCGCGAGATGATCCAGCGATCAAGCTTGTTGCTCGACGTCGTTTCTTCATGCTCAGCATATTGATAACCGTCGATGGATGCATACAACGCGAAAAACGCATGCGTATTTACAATCGTATCGATAACCTTTGATTTGGCTTCGCCAACAATACCGCGTGAGAAGCGTTTGCTGTTCCAAGGCGCGCTATCTGCAAGAAGAGCCCAGCGGAATGCATCGGTTCCGTACTCATTGATGATTTCCCAAGGATCGATAACATTCCCCTTCGATTTGGACATTTTTTGTCCATTTTCATCCAAAATATGACCTGTCGAGATAACGGCTTTATAAGGTGCCTTGCCATTGTAAAGCGTTGAAACCGCAAGCAGACTGTAGAACCAGCCCCGCGTTTGGTCAATACCTTCACAAATGATGTCAGCCGGATATTGTTCAGCAAATTGTTGATCGTTCTCAAAAGGCTGATGCTGCTGCGCGAACGGCATTGATCCGCTGTCGAACCAAACATCAATAACTTCTGGCGTGCGAGTCATTTCCGCTCCCTCAGCAAATGGTGATCTCAGCTTAATATCATCCACGTATGGCTTATGAAGCTCAATATCCTCCGGCACATCACCGATAGCCATCGCACGCAAATCAGCAATGCTGCTTGGTGAATACTCCTTGCCTGTCACATCACAGACCCACACATTCAGAGGCGTACCCCAGTAGCGGTTGCGGCTAATATTCCAATCCACCAGATCCTCTAAAAACTTGCCAAAGCGACCCTCGCGAATATGTCCTGGGTACCAGTCCACACCATTATTGTTGGCGATGAGTTGATCCTTAACTGCAGTCGTCTTAATAAACCAGCTCTCCATTGCATAATAAATCAATGGTGTTTTGCAGCGCCAGCAGAACGGATAGCTATGCTCATAGCGCTCTTTGGAATAAAGCAAACCGCGTTCGCTTAAGTTTTTCACGATGTCGATGTCGAGCTCGCTGTCTTTAACGAAACGACCTGCAAAGTCTGTTACTTCTGCTACATACCGTCCTGCCAAATCAACAACACTCAGCATGCTGATGCCATTCTCCCGTGAAACCCGATAGTCATCCTCACCGTGTGCAGGAGCAATATGAACGATACCTGTACCGCTGGTGTCACTGACGAAATCGCCAGCAATGACAATATGTCCTTTATCGATGGCCATATAATTAAATGGCGGCTCATAGCTAAGGCCTACTAGCTCAGCACCTTTAACAACAGACAAAATTTCATATTCTTCCTTCAGAACACTCTCCGCTAAGTTTTGAGCAACGATATAAACTTCGCCGTTCTTAGCTGCCCGAATGTAATCTAGCTCTGGATTAACTGCTAACGCTACGTTTGCTGGCAGCGTCCAAGGCGTTGTCGTCCAAGCCAGAATGAATTCACCCGACTCAGCAAGCTTGAATTTCGCTGTTGCACTTAAATCCTTAACATCCTCATAGCCCTGCGCTACCTCATGTGAACTCAGTGTCGTTTGACAATCCGGGCAATAAGGACTTACGCGGTGACCGCGGTATAACAAGCCTTTACCATGAATCGTTGATAAAATATGCCAAACACTTTCGATATATTCATTTTTTAGTGTGATATACGGATTGTCTAAATCAGTCCAGTAAGCAATAGCTTCTGTAAGCTCGCGCCACTGCTTCTCGTATTCAAATACGCTGGCTTTACATTTTTTCACAAACTTTTCTACACCGTACTCCTCGATCTCCTGCTTGCCGGAAATACCCAGCTGCTTCTCAACGCCAAGCTCAACGGGAAGTCCATGTGTATCCCAGCCCGCTTTACGAATAACCCGGTAGCCTGCCATCGTCTTGTAACGACAAATAAAATCTTTGATTACACGACCAAGCACGTGACCGATATGCGGAGCGCCGTTTGCAGTCGGAGGCCCTTCATAAAACACAAAGTTTGGCTTGCCTTCCCGATTAGTAATCGATTGTTTAAAGGTATCCTCTGTTTTCCATTGCTCCAGCACACGCAGTTCACGACTGCGTGCACGCTCCTTAACATCTACGCGTTGCATGATTTCAGCCTCCTATGTTTAAAAAAACAAAAATAAAGCCTCATCCCTATGAGAAGGGACGAGGCTTAGTCGCGTTACCACCCTTGTTCCGCATCTGCTTCTGCCCAAATTTCTGGACTTAAGCTGAAGGCAAGCAGCTCAAGCGAGCTGTGCTTCATGCGGCACCTTAGTCGCGAACTCTACGTTCGCGTTCCCTGTAACGGGGGACAGCCGTCAACACTTACTGCTGCTCTCGCAGGTTCGGCGCCGCTTCTCAGAGAGGATATTCCGCAATAGCTCACACACCGGACTTTCAGCTGCCGCCGGCTCTCTGAGGAGTGAACTTAAAGTGTACTTGTTCTCTTCAACGAAGTTTAGATCATCAATTCAATATTCTAGTTATAGCTTAACAGCAGGCTAAATGTCAAATGGCAATTCGCCTATTTATCAAACCTTAACCTCTTGTAAGCTCATGCTCGGAATGTCTTGAAGCCTGCGGCTCCAGTGTATCCCAACCATCAACAGTAAGCAGCTCAAGCTGTGCTTCAACTAGTGTACGGAAACGAGCACGGTATACTGAGGCTTGCTTCTTAAGCTCTTCCACCTCAAGAGAAACCCTGCGTGATTTCGCTAGTGAATCATTAATAATTCGATCAGCATTTTTCTCTGACTCCTTGATGATCAGCTGCGCTTCCTTCTTCGCATTGCTTCTCACCTCGTCAGCCGCTTCCTGTGCGACGATGATTGTTTTGCTAAGTGTTTCTTCTATATTCGTAAAATGATTCAATCTTTCTTGCAGCCCAAGCACTTGATTCTGCATCTCTTTATTTTCACGAATGAGCGATTCGTAATCTTTAATAACCTGATCGAGAAATTCGTTTACCTCATCCTCGTCATAGCCGCGTAATCTCCGGCCAAACTCTTTGTTATGTATGTCCAATGGCGATAGTGGCATTGGGGCACCTCCTCATGGTATTTGTAATTCTGGGAACCGATTTATACTGTTTGTTGTGAACAATTTCGACAAGCGCAGTTAAATTCCTGCATTCGTTCAAATAAACTTGCCTATTTTGACACGAATTCTGCCCTTTTTTGTCACTCCATCCATCTCCAGCACTTTAAAACGGCCAAGCCCCTTGAACGACACCACATCTCCCCCGCGGAGCTGCTTGGAAGGGTCCTCCTCGGATTTCCAATTCACTCTGCATCTGCCTGCTCGAATCGGGTCCACAATCTTAGACCTGCTGATCCGATAAACGTCGCTCGCAATTCCATCCAATCGCATGGAAGCAACCGATAGGTTCATCTCTTCAAGCTTTGGAACGACTATTTTGAGTTCAGCCAATGAAACGACGTCTGTCAGCACATTAATACGGTGAACCTGTCTAAGCTGAATATTCAAGTAATCAGCAATTTCATCCATAACGACAATATGACAAAAATGCTCATGAACATGGATGTCGCCAATTCGGTCGCGCTTAATGCCCAGTCCGAGCAGCGCACCCAAAAAGTCACCGTGATCAAGCTCAAGCTGAGCCTGTCCTGGTCCATTTACGACAAGCACACAAATTCCCATTGCCTCATCATCAAGGCTTCGATAGTCCGGACCAATAATAACTCGCCTGCGCTCCGCTTGATCATAGCCGCCATCTAGACGAACAGTGACATCTGGATTCCGATTAGCCAAAGCCATCAATATTTGCGCTTGTCTCGGGTCTAAAAAATCGGTCCGCTTCAGCTCATGCTGCTGTGCGGACCGCTCTATCCATTCCTCTGCCCGAGCGACAAAAGGTTTCTCGTCGGGATGAAAATGATCGTATATGCCTTCTTTCATAAAAACACATTCCTTTATTAATCAAAAATTGATTTAAGGTATCAAAAATTCGATTACTGCAGTCAAACCGCTAGCTACGAAACGCAAAGCGAACAGTGCAATGATCGGCGACAGATCCAGCATACCCCCAATAGGAGGAATAAATCTCCGGAAAATCCCGAGATAAGGCTCTACCATTTTGCCCAAAAATACGCCAATAAAGCTTTCACGAGCATTAGGCAACCACGACAGCAGCACATAACCAATAATCATAAAGCTGTAGATACTTTGTAGTGTATCTATTACATTTCCCACACTATTAAACAACTCAAGGTCACCTCATTTTGTTGTAGTCGTTCTCCTCCGCCAGCATTTCCGTTATAGCACCTTGAATTTCAACTGAATCCGGCGTGCATAGAAAAATATTAGGGCCAAGCTTAGAGATGCTTCCGTTTAAAGCGTACACTGTACCGCTTAGGAAATCAACAATGCGCACGGCGAGATCGCTCCGAACGCGCTGTAGATTAACAATGACGGCACGGCGCGAGCGAAGATGATCCGCTATTTCTTGCGCTTCATCATATGAACGGGGCTCACTAAGCACAACTCGTACATTTTTCTGCGAGTGTATGCTGACGACATTGTTACTCTTTGTAGTTTTACGTGCTTCGAACGGAGAGGTTTCAGCTTCTTGTTCTTCCGGCTGTACAACACGTTCTCTCTCCACTATCTCTTCCTCATCCTGGAGACCGAGAAAGCTCATAAATCGGTTCATGACGCTCATCCTTATTCCTCCTCTTTCCCTACTAATATCGTACCCAGGCGAATCCATGTCGCTCCTTCTTCAATCGCAACTTCAAAATCATTCGACATGCCCATGGATAAATGAGTGATCGTGCTTGCATGCTTCGAGCTCTGCTGAACTTCATCACGCAATTCACGAAGTGCTCTAAACACTGGTCTTGTTTGCTCCGGCTCAGCTTCGTACGGCGCCATCGTCATTAAACCAATGGGCTTAATGGAATGGAATCGCTCAAGCTGATTTACAAATGGAAGCAGCTCTTCTGGTTCAAGACCTTGCTTTGAGTTTTCTCCTGAGACATTAACCTGAATAAAGCAAGGAACGATAATGCCAAGCTGTGATGCCTTCTTATCAATAGCTTCGGCTAACGACAGCCTGTCCAATGAATGCATGTATGTAAACTTCCCAATGACGTCTTTCACCTTATTGGTCTGCAATGAGCCGATGAAATGCCAAATCGGATGCTCGCTCAGCTTCACGTCACATTCCTCGGTAATCGCTTCCCATTTCACCTGAGCATCCTGCCAGCGATTCTCGCCAAGATGACGATAGCCCAGCTCAAGAGCTGTCTTGGTCGTATTCAACGAAACATATTTGGTAACTGCAATAATGTGAACTTCATCCCTGCTGCGTCCAGAACGCTCGCAGGCTTGTTTAATACGCTCTTCAACGAGCTCGACGCGATTCTCAAATGTAGATGACATATTTCACCTCTCCCGAATACCGATCCAACTGGCCATTCGGCCGGTTAAGCCACCTTCTTTGCGATGGGAAAAAAATAAATCCCGTCTGCATCCAGTGCACCACTGTGTTAATTCGATATGGATCGGCAAAATTCCTGCTTTTATCATAATCTGTCGGTTTATTTCTTTCAAGTACAAGTTCGCTTTCCCATTCTCGGACCGTTTGAGCATATGGTCAGTTACTTCTCCTTCAAGTCCAAGCCTCTCAGTGAGCTGCTGCACCTGATCAATCACTACGCCATCAACCTCATAACAGCAGCCGCTGATCGATGGTCCAATTGCAGCTAGCAGCGTATTTGGAGCCGATCCATACGCATCTCCCATCGCTTCAACAGTAACTTTAGCAATTTGCTGCACCGTGCCCTTCCACCCTGCGTGGGCAAGCGCTACGGCATTATGCACAGGATCATAGAAATAGAGCGGCACACAATCCGCATAAAAGGACGCTAAGAGCACGCCAGGCACATCTGTCATTATGGCGTCGCAGTCCTTAATTACATCGCTCAGAGAGTCTCTGCCTCTTCCCTTATCAGTCTCCACGACCTGATGCACGACATTGCCGTGCACCTGCTCCGCGCACGTCCACGCGTCGAATGGCCATCCAATGGCTTCCGTCAGCAAACGCCGATTGGCAATAACCGAATGATCCTGATCGCCTACATGCAGTCCCATATTAAATGAAGACCATGGAGCTTTGCTTACTCCTCCACCCCTGCCAGTAAATCCTACAGTAAGCTCCTCGTTCCGAGCCATCCAATCAGGCAGCAAAAACAGCGAAGGCCCCTTCGCTGTTTGCAAATGTTCAAATGCTTCCATTTGGCTTTCACCTCTATTCAAAGGTTTGCTGTGCAAACCTGCTTCGTAAGCGTAGGCTTAAGGTTTGCTGTGCAAACCTGCTTCGTAAGCATTAGCTTTAGGTTTGCTGTGCAAACCTGCTTCGTAAGCATTAGCTTTAGGTTTGCGCAGCAACCTTTCACATTGCAATACGTTTCTGTCTAATTAACATAAAAACAGTGTACAGTGTTATGAGCGAACGTGCAAATCCTCCTCTTCGGAACGGAGCTGCTTTGTATCATCCATTCGCACCAGTACGACATCTGCACCTATTTTCACAATATTGCGCCACGGGATCACAACCTCCGTGCCTCCCCCGCCAAATATCCCCATAAACTTAGTGTATTGGGGAACAACAATCGAATCGATGCGACCCTGTCTTAAATCCAGCTCCAAATCTGATATTTGACCAAGCTTTTTTCCATCAACAATATTAATAACATCCTTCGTCTGAAAATCAGATATTTTCATTGCCCTCACCACGTTTCATTTAGAGTAATCGTCCATGTATCTCTCCTATAACTATATGAGCAATTAGCCCAAAATGTCCTTCCATTCAAAAAAGAGATTATTGGAAATCGCAGACGCGTCAGCTCACACTTCTAACGGAAACCACAGACGCTAAATCGCCTTTATTTTTCATTTCAAGATTCTAACGGAAGCACAGGCCTCTATTTGTACCCTACATGCACGATCTCGCTTCATTTCTGCGGAATAGCGTCTCCCACTTCCGTTAAAATATGACGCTAACCAAAAATCGAACTTTAACGTCTCTGGCTTCCGTTAGCTTTCGTTAGCCGCTCTCCGACTGCTGCCGCAGCATCGTTATCAACAGGTTCGGAGAATCCATAGCTTCCTAAACAACAAAAAAAGCGGTGCCTCGCGGCACCGCTTCTTTACGATTTCACATGTTTTTGCATTTGCTGAATAGCTGATTTTTCAAGCCTAGATACTTGTGCCTGAGAGATGCCAATTTCATCGGCTACTTCCATTTGCGTCTTGCCTTCAAAAAAGCGCATCGACAAAATCATTTTTTCTCTATCATTGAGCTTATGCATCGCTTCTCGAAGTGCAATTTCCTCAATCCACGATACATCCTTATTGCGTTCATCGCTAATCTGATCCATAACGTAAATCGGATCTCCACCGTCATGGTAGATCGGTTCAAATAAAGAAACCGGATCTTGAATCGCATCTAATGCAAAAACAACATCTTCCTTTGGAACGTTTAGCGCTTCTGAAATTTCAAAAATAGTTGGCTCTCGCGAATTTCTGTTCGTCAGGCTATCCCTAACCTGAAGCGCCTTATAGGCGATGTCCCTTAAGCTGCGAGACACTCGAATTGGATTGTTGTCACGCAAATAACGGCGTATCTCTCCGATGATCATCGGAACGGCATAGGTGGAAAATTTGACATTTTGGCTAAGGTCAAAATTATCTATCGCCTTCATAAGTCCGATGCAGCCGACCTGAAATAGGTCGTCCACAAACTCTCCCCTATTGTTAAACCTTTGAATTACGCTCAGTACTAGCCGCAGGTTGCCGTTTACTAATTTCTCTCTTGCTGCCCACTCGTTGCGGGTTTGCAATGCCGTAAACAATTCTCTCATCTCGACATTATTTAGGACAGGCAGTTTCGCGGTATCCACTCCACAGATCTCGACTTTATTTCGGGTCAACGTGATTACCTCCCAAGGAGAAACATTACTGTACATTATCTCCTGAGAAGGTCTTTTTATTCCTATTGCGACATCATTCGACAACTGCAAGCAGGACGCGGCCTTTAAACCATTTTATTAAATTCTTTTCGAAGTCTTTTTATAATCCGCTTCTCCAGCCGTGAAATGTAGGACTGAGAAATACCCAATAAGTCAGCAACATCCTTTTGTGTTTTCTCTTCGCCATCTGCAAGTCCGAAGCGAAGCTCCATAATGATCCGCTCCCGCTCAGAAAGCTTATCAAGCGCCTTATGAAGCAGCTTGCGGTCAACCTGCTCCTCAATGTTTCTGTATATCGTATCATTTTCCGTACCGAGAACATCTGAGAGAAGCAGCTCATTCCCATCCCAATCGATATTGAGCGGCTCGTCAAACGATACCTCTGTACGCGTCTTGCTATTCCGGCGCAGATACATCAATATTTCATTTTCGATACAACGCGAGGCATAGGTCGCAAGCTTGATTTTCTTTTCTGGATCAAATGTGTTCACCGCTTTAATCAGACCAATCGCGCCTATCGATACGAGATCTTCAATATGAATGCCGGTATTTTCAAACTTGCGGGCAATATATACGACAAGCCTTAAGTTTCGTTCAATTAGCATTGCCCGAATAGCTGTGTCGCCCGAAGGAAGCTTTTCCAGCAAATATTCTTCCTCTTCGCGTGTTAAGGGCGGCGGAAGCGCTTCACTTCCACCAATGTAATAAATTTCTTCACTTTTTAATCCGAATAAAAACATGATCCGATAATAATATAACTGAAGGATTAATTTGTACTTGACGAGCATCTGGCCCATCCCTCCTCGTTTGTATAAGCATACGGTTTTATTGTTGTACCATAGACGGATGGATAATGGCTCGATATGCTCCATCAGACGTTAGCTTTCCGCCGTCAAGCCCGATAAGCACCTTTCGCGTTTCAAAAACTTGTCCTTCCCTAGTTATCTCAACCGCGTCGGGTTTTATCGCCAGCATGAACTGTGATCCCCGGTTGACACCTCTGAATGGTACGAGACGAAGCCTGTCTTGCCATATAAAATAGGGCTGTTGATCCATTCCCGCCACGAGACGATCCACTTGTGCATCTCGTATGCTATTCAACCACGATTCGGGCAAATCTTCTTGCCATAAGGAAGCTTCCATCACCATAACAGGTGTCCTTGTGAGCGGATCATATAGCTGATTGCCAGTATCGATTAGACCAACACAGGTTTGAGTCCGATCTCCAATCGTAATTTTCACCTCTGCTAAATGTGTTTGCACCAGCTCCCGTTCTCTTTTTTGCGTTAATACAGTACGGTATATATACAGACCGATGCAAAACGCAGCAATTAAATAAAACAATCCCATCTTGAGCTCTACATGCATGCTGCCGTTTACGAATGTAATCGTCCTCCAAACCTCACCAGACCCTTGCATAAACAGATAATAAATCCCAAGCACCGCACCAGCAGCAACAAAATTAACCGCATAAAACGCCGCAACATTTCTCAAAAAATTTTGCAAGGAGGAGAAGCCAAAAGCGATCCATACCATAAAAAACGACATGCCGACCTTCACAATTAACGTAAATAAAAAAGATAATTGCGGAAAAAGCATCAAAACGACATAACAAGCTCCGACAGCAGAAGCTGTTAACACCCGCCACGGCCTAGGTTTCAAATGACGGACCCACGCGGTAGTTAATAGAATTGCACCATCCACGAGCAGCTCTCTTAGAAACATCACATCCACATAAATAGCCACTTCGGTCACCTTCCTGCAACTGGCGATACACGGATCTGTAAATGGCTCCCGGGAGAACGATTGACACTAGTATATTAAAATCCTATTTCAAAGTCTGTCTATTCATGACAGCATGACATATCTTTTTTTGTCGAGTAGGAGTATAAAAACCGCCAAGTATGTTTAATTTCGATACGGCCACGACCGCTAGAAATTTGCTTGTTCAGCTCTACAAAATATCGTATGATATTTGATATAGAAGTAAAGCAGTGAAGCACACCGCTTACTCGGGATAACCATACCCGCAGTATGCGGTTTTTTTATTTTCTAAGGGAGAGTGAGATGGACATGACGTTTGAAGTGAATTACGGACACTGGCTGGACACGCAGATAAAAAACTATAAAGGAGAGCGCAAACGTAGGCTAATAGAAGGGCATGGTCATGCTGAAAAACTGTTTACAGAAAAAATTTGGTATCCTGCCTTCCATGATTTTGACGGGCTACATGCAGAGTATGAAGTTGCCGATTTCCGTGATGGCAGTCGATTTTTGGACTTTGCCTACTTGAAGGATGGTTTACAGCTTGCTATCGAAATTGATGGTTATCGCACGCATTCGGCTGAAATATCACGTTGGCAATTCTCCGATTCTTTAATGCGCCAAAACCATCTCATTGTTGATGGTTGGAAGATAATACGCTTCTCCTACGATGACATTAAAGAGAAGCCGCGTATGTGCCAGCAGCTTCTTCAGCAATTTATGGGCAAAAGCTTACTTGGTAGAAAAAAGGTGAGCAGCGCAGAAATTTTCTTGCAACGAGAAGTATTAAAACACGCTTCAAGCTTACAGTACCATATCCGCCCCAGTGACGTCATTGATCTTTTGAAAATCAAAAAACGCGATGCTCAAAAGCTGCTCCATAGTATGGTAACCAAGCAACTGTTGCTTCCAGCAGGAAAGGGTACACAAAGAATTCGCTGTTACAAAATAAATCCCGAACAACCATCCTCTTTATTTGTTCAGCAATAGCGGGTTGAACAACGTTGCTATTTCTCAATATGGTTAATCATTTTCTGTTTGTATGAAGTCAACTCATTCATTCTTGTTTAAATGTTCCTTTTTCGGAGCAGTCATAAATATTGCATGTAATTGTCTAATGACCTTCCAACCTCGTTCAACTTTGTAAGCACGTATATGTGCTTACAGGCCACCATTACCGGTTACTCCTTCGCTGTAAGAGCATATACGTGCTTACAGCGTCCTTTCATCCTCCTCCATACGCCGTTTTCACTCTGTAAGCACGTATATGTGCTTACAGGCCACCATTACCGGTTCCTCCTTCGCTGTAAGAGCATATACGTGCTTACAGCGTCCTTTCCTCCTCCTCCATGCGCCGTTTTCACCCTGTAAGCACGTATATGTGCTTACAGGCCACCATTACCGAGTACTCCTTCGCTGTAAGAGCGTATACGTGCTTACAGCGTCCTTTCATCCTCCTCCATACGCCGTTTTCACTCTGTAAGCACGTATATGTGCTTACAGGCCACCATTACCGGTTACTCCTTCGCTGTAAGAGCATATACGTGCTTACAGCGTCCTTTCATCCTCCTCCATACGCCGTTTTCACTCTGTAAGCACGTATATGTGCTTACAGACTACCGTTACCGGTTACTCCTTCGCTGTAAGAGCATATACGTGCTTACAGCGTCCTTTCCTCCTCCTCCATGCGCCGTTTTCACCCTGTAAGCACGTATATGTGCTTACAGGCCACCATTACCGAGTACTCCTTCGCTGTAAGCACGTATACGTGCTTACAGCGTCCTTTCATCCTCCTCCATACGCCGTTTTCACTCTGTAAGCACGTATATGTGCTTACAGGCCACCGTTACCAGTTACTCCTTCGCTGTAAGAGCATATACGTGCTTACAGCGTCCTTTCATCCTCCTCCATGCGCCGTTTTCACTCTGTAAGCACGTATATGTGCTTACAGACTACCGTTACCGGTTACTCCTTCGCTGTAAGAGCATATATGTGCTTACAGGCCACCATTACCAAGTACTCCTTCACTGTAAGAGCATATACGTGCTTACAGCGTCCTTTCATCCTCCTCCATACGCCGTTTTCACTCTGTAAGCACATAGATGTGCTTACAGGCCACCGTTACCAGTTACTCCTTCGCTGTAAGAGCATATACGTGCTTACAGCGTCCTTTCATCCTCCTCCATGCGCCGTTTTCACTCTGTAAGCACGTATATGTGCTTACAGCGTCCTTTCCTCCTACCCCATGCGCCGTTTTCACCCTGTAAGCACGTATATGTGCTTACAGGCCACCGTTACCAGTTACTCCTTCGCTGTAAGAGCATATACATGCTTACAGCGTCTTTTAGCGCTCCACTATACGCCGCTTTCTCTCTGAAAGAACAACAAAAAGCCTCACCATAAATGGTGAGGCGAATTAGAAATGCTTCTAGCGATCGTTACGTGGACGATTGCGAAGGAATGCTGGGATTTCCAGTTGGTCGCTGGAAGTGTTGCCCGCTCCAAAAGGCTTAACACCACTAGTGGTACCTTGTTGTCTTGTATCAACCGCTTCTGGCTGCTGTGGAGAACGACGAGGTGTAGGTGGCTTGTGCTCAAAGCCCGTCGCAATTACGGTTACTTTGATTTCATCCTTCAGATCCTCATCGATAATCGCACCGAAGATCATATTCACATCTGGATCAGATGCAGAAATGACAATTTCGGCTGCTTCATTAACTTCGTAGAGAGACAGATTGCTGCCACCCGTAATATTCATAATAACACCGCGTGCGCCATCGATAGACGTCTCTAGCAAGGGGCTCATAATCGCTTTGCGAGCTGCTTCAGCTGCACGATTCTCACCTGTTGCGATACCAATACCCATCAGGGCAGAACCACGTTCAGTCATAATCGTTTTTACATCGGCAAAATCGAGATTGATTAGACCTGGAACAGCGATAAGATCAGAGATACCTTGTACAGCTTGACGAAGTACGTTATCCGCTTCACGGAAAGCTTCAAGCATCGGAGTCTTCTTGTCTACGATTTCTAGCAATCGGTCATTTGGAATGACAATTAGTGTATCTACTTTTTCCTTAAGTGCTTCGATGCCAAGCTCAGCTTGTCCCGAACGCTTACGTCCTTCAAAAGTAAATGGACGAGTAACAACACCAACCGTCAAAGCTCCGCACTCACGAGCGATTTCGGCGATTACTGGCGCCGCACCGGTTCCTGTTCCGCCACCCATACCAGCTGTTACGAATACCATATCCGAGCCTTTTAGCTGGTTCATTATAATTTCACGAGATTCCTCTGCCGCTTTGCTGCCTACATCTGGATTCGCACCCGCACCAAGACCACGTGTCAGCTTATCGCCGATTTGCAGCTTATGCTCGGATTTTGCCAAATGAAGCGCCTGAGCATCGGTATTTACCGTAATAAACTCTACGCCCTTAACACCATTCTCTATCATTCGGTTAACTGCATTGCTGCCGCCACCGCCTACACCTATTACTTTTATTTGAGCAAGCTGCTCAAGCTCAAAGTCAAATTCCAACATCTTTCATTTTCCCCCAGTCAAGCGTAAACTGCTGACAGCATCATGAGACGGTACAGCAACGTTTCGCGGTAAAATATAAGCATCGTATAGAGGCGAATCTTATATTAACTTATATTTTTAAATAAATTCGTTAAACATACTTTTGATACGCTCAAACATACCGGGTTTAGTTGAAGCTGCTGGACTTGCTTTGCGGTTTGCCGTTTTCTTCACCGCTCCAGTTCCACGAGCTCCCATATATTTCGATACGTATTGAATCATGCCTACACCGCTGCTAAATGCCGGATCTCTTACTCCGATATAATCAGGCAGTGCGATTCTCACGGAAGTCTCCAGCTCTGTCTGGGCCAAAGCGAGCGTTCCTGGCATCGATACCGATCCGCCGGTAAGAACATAACCGTTAACCTTTTCTCCATAGCCAAGCCGGCGAACCTCTTGCCGAATAAGATGAAAAATTTCTTGCATACGCGGTTCAACAATGCTTGCTAGATCAACCTGTGAAAATTCCTTCTCTACATTGCTGCCCATACGCGTCACCTTAAACTTCACATCTTCTGCTGCATCAAGTACATTCGCACATCCGTATTTCAGTTTAATTTTCTCCGCTTGATCGGTCTGTGTACGTAAGCCATATGCAATGTCATTCGTAACATATTCGCCGCCAATTGGAAGCGTCGATGTTGCTGCTAGCCCGCCCTGATCATAAATCGCGATCGTGCATGAGCCTGCTCCAATATCCGTTAGTACCGTGCCCATCGATTTCTCATCCTTAGTCAAGGACACCACGCCTGATGCCAGAGACAGTAGAATAACACCAGAAATACGAAGGCCCGCTTTCTCTACACAACGCATAAGGTTATGTATGGCAGTCTTCGTCCCCGTGACGATTGTCGCCTCTACCTCAAGGCGTACTCCAATCATACCTCGCGGATCTGAAATCCCTTCCAAGCCATCAACCAAATACTGCTTTGGAACCAGATTGATGATTTCACGCTCAGGTGGAAGCGCCACTACTTTAGCTGCTTGCAATACACGTTCAATATCTTCTTCACCTATTTCACGATCCTCGTTGGATACTGCAACGACGCCACGATTGGTCTGCAGTGCAATATGGCTGCCCTGAATCCCTACATAAACGTCGGATATTTGAATGCCTACCATGCGTTCCGCATGCTCTACGGCATTACGGATCGAATTCACGGTTTGGTCAATATCTACAATTGCTCCTTTGCGAATACCCTCTGAGTCGGCAGATCCAACTCCAATAATATTAATGGCTCCATTACTCACTTCACCAATAATAGCTCGAACTTTGGATGTACCGATGTCCAAACTGACGATGATGTCGTTGCTGCTCATCTTGCGGCACCTCCGTTTCAAATAAAAGTTATTACAATGCTCATTATGATCTTTCTACTTATTCAACGCTATTTATATTTTCCCTCTTTTTTCAACAGATTTTTCATTGTATCTACAATTAATGACGTGTACTGCCCCTTGCAGCACCCTGATTATCCTAATGTTATCCAGCTCCATCGAGTATAAATGCGATAAATAAAATTCTACCATTCTTTCAAGCTATTGAGTAGTGTCTTTTTCATCGGATTCTAAATTTTCATTAATAAACGGTTCATACTTATCCGCAAGCAGCATCGTGAGCTTGCCCGGTTCTTGCGTTTCAATTACCGCATTTAATGTGTCAATTTTTTCTGTTAGTACAGAAACGGCCGTTATAACTTCAAATTTAGTTCTCGTATACATCAGAATTCGATCTGGATAAGCAGATGAAGGTGAAGGCATAATTTCCGAGATGTCAGATAGCTGCTTTGCTGAAATTTTGCCGAGCTGCTTCGTGAGCTCTGCTTTGACCGGGTCATCATCTGTCCAGCCGGACAGCACAGGCTTGTCCACAAGCTGCATAACATCACTGTCTGCTTCGACTGTCGTTCCATTTGACAATAGCGCCGTCATTTCTCCCTGCTTACTGAGCTCAAACGCAACAACCGGGAACTCCTCGACCATTATTTTCAACAAACCGGGAAATACCTTTGTCACTTTGACCTCATTAATCTGCGGCAGTATAAGGATGTTGGCTTCTATCGTAGAGGATGAAGTCCGAAAAAATGCATCGCCAATAACTATTTCTGAGGCTGCGCCAATCGCTTCCTTCGTAACGAATCTAGTACCTTCGATTTGAATCTCTGAAACTTTGCTAATGGAGGAATTAAAAAATAAAACTGCCAGCAAAGCTACAAATAATAAAATGATTATAGTCAACAGTTTACGGCTGCCCATCCGTTTTCGACTTGGCTCTTTCAACACAGGCATCTGCTCGCCCATAACTTGTCCCTTCTTTCCCCAAAAAACATCCGGAAGCCTCTATCTGCAGCAGCCTTCGCTTTGCAGAACCAGGGGAACCGGCTGTTTCTATCTTGCAGCACAATCGCATAGAATCAATTGTTAGGCACTGGCGAATTACGTGATATGCGCGCACCTAACCTAGACAGCATGGTTTCGATTTTCTCATAGCCCCGGTCGATGTGATGAATTTGCTCAACCACCGTCCTGCCCTGCGCAGCTAATCCAGCAATAACCAAGGCCGCGCCTGCACGAAGATCCGTTGCTTCAACAGTCGCTCCATAAAGTCTTGGTACTCCACGAATAAATGCAGCATTCATATCCACTCGGATATCAGCACCCATGCGGGACAGCTCATCTACGTGCTTCAATCTGCCTTCAAAAATCGTTTCTTTCAATACGCTCACACCATCTGCAAGCGTAAGCAGTACCATGATTTGAGACTGCAAATCGGTAGGAAAAGCCGGATACGGAGAGGTTACTATTCTTTCGACCGCTTTTGGCCTTGTAGCACAGCCGACTTTAATTATATCACCGTCGACAACAATTTGAACACCTGCACGACGCAGAACATGAATCAAGGAGGATAAATGTGCGGGCTGTGTATTTTGGAGCGTCACCTGACCGCGTGTCGCTGCAGCGGCTACCATAATAGTCCCTGCTACTATACGGTCCGGAATGACCTTGTAACGACATGGTGTTAGCGACTGTACCCCATCTATCGTTATTGTGTCCGTTCCTGCCCCCATAATTTTGGCGCCCATCGCATTTAGAAAATGTTGCAAATCTTGAATTTCCGGCTCACGTGCAGCATTGCTGATCGTTGTTCGGCCTTCCGCCAAAGCAGAAGCCATCATAATATTTTCTGTTGCTCCAACGCTAGGGAAGCTTAAATGTATATCAGCACCCTGTAATTTGTCTGCACGACATATGATGCGGTTACCCAGCTCTTCTATTTCAGCGCCAAGAGCTTTCAAGCCTTCTAGATGAAGATCAATTTTCCTCTCGCCGATCGCACAACCGCCCGGCAGGTAAACCTGCGTCTCTCCAAATCTAGCAAGCAAAGGCCCCATTAGAAAAATAGAAGAACGCATTTGTCTCATTAACGATTCCGGCACGTGGGAAGTATGTGCGGTTTCTGTGTCCAGCACAACTGTTCCTCCCGTATGCTCGGCGCGGCATCCTAATTCGCGCAAAATGTTCAGCATGACGTCGATATCCAGCAAATCAGGCACATGATCAATCGTTGTTGTGCCTTCGGCCAGCAGACTGGCAGCCAGAATCGGCAAAGCGGCATTTTTCGCTCCTTGGATAACTATGGTTCCTGAGAGGGGTTTCCCGCCTTCAATCACCAATTTGTCCAATGTATCACCTCCGAATTACCGCTCACCCACTACCAATACTTCCGGCACCAACAGGATGTCATATCGATCCTTAATAGTGCTTTGTATATGAGTCATGAGGGCGAGAACGTCTTCAGCTGTTGCTTGCCCGGTATTCACGATAAAATTGGCATGCTGCTCCGATACTTGCGCACCTCCGAGACACTCACCCTTTAATCCCGCTTCTTGGATAAGTCTTGCAGCATGATCATTAGGCGGATTGCGGAAAACACTTCCGGCACAAGCAAGCTGCAGCGGCTGTGTTCTGAGTCTTCTCTCTTTGTAAGAGGCCATCATAGCTTGAACCTCTTTCCTATCCCCTTCTGCTAGCTCAAAGGTTGCCTCAACTACAAGACCTTTTTGCTCATGCAAAATGGAATGCCGGTAAGAGAACTGCATATCATCCCGCTCGTAGCGAACCAATTCTCCTGTTTCCAGTACAATTTCAGCTGACTTAAAAATACGTGACACATCCGATCCATGCGCGCCGGCATTCATATAAACGGCTCCGCCTACCGTGCCAGGGATTCCCCCGGCGAACTCAAGGCCAGTCAGACCTTCCTTGCCCGCCATGACTGATAGCTTTATAAACGAATACGAAGCCCCCGCAGAAACCAGCGACCCATCAAAACGCACGTAATCTAACCCTTTGTGAGGCTTAATTACAACACCGCGAACTCCTTTATCACTCACCAGCATATTTGAGCCTCTGCCCAAATTAGTCCATGGCATTTGATGCTTTTGCACCAAACGAACTGCAGCAACTAATTCTTCTTTGCTACGCGGGAGGATTAATATATCGGCGGGACCGCCGATTTTCCATGTTGTATAGTTCGAGAGCGGTTGATTATACAAAACTTCGCCAAGATTGGCTTGTTCCAATTCCGCTTTAAATGCTTCCATTAGTTGAACCTCCTCAAGGTTTTGTGAAGCAAAACCTACTTCGTAAGCGAGCTCTTGCTCAAATGAATAAGCTGAGAATAAATAAATTCGCTGCTCCAAAGCTGCCTGCAACGCTGTCAAGCAACCGGATTATGCCGTTGCAATAACCGCTCCTTCTGGGCGACGGTCACGAATATAGTGTATCTTATGCCCTTATAGGCTCTTGTGTGACAGTCGCCCAATTCGGCTTATTTTCGCCCTTATCACTATTTTTCTTCCATATGACAGCAATATCCGGCTCCAATAGACACAGCTGCGCTGATGCGCTCTGAAGTCCGTTAGTAGCCGGATTCGATTTTTCATTTTAACAAAATAAAGCATTCGCCGTTTGATACTCTTCAAAGCTTGCGATCGCCGGGCAGCAAACCAAACAGCCACGAAGCCTCACCTCGAATACCGGGAGATGTTTAGCAAAATACCGAGTGCTGTTAACAAAAGTGTAAGCGATGAACCTCCATAGCTAACCAGCGGCAGGGTAATCCCTGTAACTGGCATCATGCCAATGACGACTCCAATGTTTATGAGCACCTGAACACCAATGATGCTCGTAATGCCTACCGCAAGGAGACTGCCGAATGTATCCGGAGCTGCTATCGCCGCTCGTATGCCGCGCCAAACGACAATTAAAAACAATAAAATGAGAGTGGCTCCGCCAATAAAGCCGAGCTCCTCGGATAAAATAGAAAAAATAAAATCCGTTTGCGGCTCAGGCAAGTAGCTGAATTTCTGACGGCTCATGCCGAGCCCTAGCCCCACTAATCCACCAGGTCCTATCGCATACAAGGACTGAATAATTTGATATCCGCCGCCAAGCGGATCTGCCCAAGGATCAAGGAAATTTGTAATTCGCTTCAGCCGATAAGGTGCCGCTATGATCAGTCCCACAAAGCCTGCAACACCGAGTAATGCCAAGCCCCCTAAATGAGTAAGTCGAGCTCCCGCCGTAAAGATTAGCAGTACGGCAGCGCCTACCATAACCGCACCTGTACCAAGATCCGGCTGCAGCATGATAAGTCCAAAGGCTAATCCAACGAGTCCCAGCGGCGGCAGCAGTCCCTTCGTAAATTGCGTGATCGTCTGCTGCTTCTCTGAGAGCCATTTTGCTAAAAATAAAATCATCGCCAGCTTCATAAATTCGGATGGCTGAATACCAAACGAGCTAATGCCGAGCCAGCTGCGCGCTCCGCCGCGAACGACGCCGACACCTGGAATGAGCACGAGCAGCAGCAGCCCGAAGCATATGATCAGAGCCATCGGCGCCCACTTCTTCCAAACGGTGTAATGCGTATTCATAGTAAATAGTAGCGCACCTATACCCAGCCCTGCAAATAATAGCTGTCGCTTAACAAAATAAAACCGGTCACCGAACTCATGAAAAGCAAGCACCGCGCTGGCGCTGTAGACCATAATCAAACCGATAGCAAGAATGAGCCCAATTGCAGTCAGCATCCAAATATCCGGCGCAGAACGCGCTTTGGCCATAGCGAACACACCTCTTAGCATGGGTAAGTAGGGACATGCCCCCTACTTACAAGGTATGCGCCGAATCTTTAAAAATGCGCCCTCTTTGCTCATACGAGGCAAACATATCCCAGCTCGCACACGCAGGAGACAATAACACGATGTCACCTGACTCTGCCATAGCTGATGCTTGCTTCACTGCCTGCTGGAGGACGGATTCGGCGTCTTCACTAGGTTCGACGATTTCCACCTTGGTTAAACCTGCCAGCTTAGCTACATGAGCAAGCTTCTCGCCAGTTTGACCAAAGGCAACGAGCGCCTTAAGCTTCTCACGGAACAATGGCTCAAGCTCCATATAATCAGATCCGCGATCAAGACCGCCTGCAATAAGTACGATTGGCGCAGTGAAGGATTGAACAGCTGTCGTCGTTGCAACTGCGTTCGTCGCTTTCGAATCATTGTAAAATTGAACCCCGTTTAATTCTCGAACGAACTCCAAGCGATGTTCTACAGCATCAAACCCTCTGAGCGGCTCTATGAGCGCATCTAAGGCTACTCCGGCTGATATACTCGCAGCAATAGCCGCAAGCGCATTAGCGGCATTGTGAACGCCTGGAATCCCTAGTTCAGCTACAGGTAAAATAGTTGTTTCCTCTCCGCCTATCTGACGGAATACGATTTGCCTTTCCACTCCTGCTTGTTCGCTGTCAGCAGCAAGAGCGCCATTTGAATCACGCACATATGGCGGATCGATATATAGCCCCGCCTCCAGCTTCTCATACAACGAGAACGGAAACTGCTGCGCAACGAGCAGTTTAGACAGTGCTCTGCATTCTGGATCATCCCAGTTAATGATAGCTACGTCATCCTCTGTTTGATTATCAAACAGCTTAACTTTCGAATTTACATAGTCATCCATATCGCCGTGATAGTCCAAATGCGTTTCCGCAATGTTGAGCAGCAGCGCGATGCGCGGACGAAACTGGGCTGTCCCTTTCAACTGAAAGCTGCTTAGCTCGGCTATCAGCCACTCATCCGGCGTTGCTTCCATAGCTGCTTCGCAGAGCGGACGTCCGATATTGCCAGCAACTATCGGCTTTAAGCCAGCACTACTTAAAATTTCACCTATCCAGGTTGTTGTCGTCGTTTTGCCATTCGAGCCTGTAATGCCAATGATAGGCGCAGGAGAAAGCCAATATGCTGCTTCTACCTCTGTAATGACTTCAACACCCAGCTCCTCCGCTCTCTGTACAGGCGGCGAGGTATAGGGGATACCGGGATTTTTGATGAGCAGAGCAGTTTCCTCTGTAATTAGATCCTCTGGATGATAGCCGCATAGCACAGAAATGCCCAAAGCAGTCAACTCGTCCGCTTCGGGGCACAATTCACGATCCTTTTGGTCATTAACTACGACTTCCGCGCCGAATTGATGAAAGACCTTAGCCACGCTTACTCCACTTCTTGCCAAGCCTAAGACGACAACTCGGCGGCCTTTGTATGATGACGGATGATTCATTACTGACAGTCCCTTCTATAGATACATGAAACGGCCCCCAAATTAATCGGAAGCCGTTTTCCGTTACATTTGATTTAATTATATTACAAACAGCAGACCGATTGCAGCAAACACTAATCCTACGAGCCAAAATACAGTAACAACCTTCCACTCAGACCAACCGACCAGCTCGAAGTGATGATGAATCGGGCTCATTTTGAAAATTCGCTTGCCTCTCAGCTTGAAGGAGCCTACCTGCAAAATAACAGATAACATCTCGAGTACAAAAACACCGCCAATAATAATGAGCAGCAGCTCTGTTTTTGTCAAAATAGCGACTGCTGCAATCCCGCCGCCTATGCCAAGCGAGCCCATATCTCCCATGAATACTTTAGCAGGATGCGCGTTGAATACGAGGAAGCCGAGCACCGCGCCTACCATCGCAGCCGAGAAAACAGCCGACTCATGCGCAGATGTCTGCAAGGCAACGACGGTGAATGCACCGAAGGCGATTGCACTCGTACCCGCCAGCAAGCCGTCAAGACCATCGGTGAAGTTAACCGAATTGCTTGCTGCAAACATAATGATGACGACTAGCGGGTAATAGAACCATCCTAGATCGAAGCCCCAGCCAGTACCCGGCACTGTAATTTCAGTACTATGATTCATGTTATAAAGCATCGCGCACACAAGGATAGAAAACAGCAGCTGACCGAACAGCTTTTGTCCTGCTGTAAGTCCTAACGATCTTTTGAAAACAATTTTAATATAATCATCTAGGAAGCCTACAAGACCAAAGCCAAGCGACGCTGTTAGCAGCACCCAAAACTCAGGCGTCTTGTCTGAAAACCTCAGAAAGGCGATCATAAGAGCAAACATAATGATGATGCCGCCCATGGTTGGTGTGCCGCTTTTTTTCATGTGGCTTTGCGGGCCTTCCATGCGGATTTGTTGACCGAACTTCAAACGCCTGAGCAGCGGGATGAACAATGGTCCGAGCAGTACAGCTAGCAGGAATGAGGCGCCTATCGAAAATAAAATGACCATCATGTCCATATTCTCACCCCACTTCCAAAGCTTGGACAATCTGTTCCATTCGCATGCCGCGCGAGCCCTTGATCAATACAAGGTCCGCCGCTTCAAGCTGCGATTTCAACCACGTTACCAGCTCATCTTTATCATTGAAGTGATGAATAGGATACTTCTGCCCATCACTCGGAAATTGTGTTTTCGCACCTGCAGCAATTTGCTCCGACAATGCTCCGAACGTAAGCACTGCATCCGCTTTGCTTGGGGAAAGGTATGCCCCAACCTCAAAATGCAGCTTCTGCTCATCCGGCCCCAGCTCCAGCATATCTCCCAGCACGATCCACTTGCGGTTATAGCCATCCAATTGCTCAACGAGATCAATAGCCGCGCGCACTGCTGTAGGATTTGCGTTATATGCATCATTGAGCAGCATTGCCCCATTCCAAGCACGTACGGGCTGAATGCGCATGCCTGTCAGCTTCAATTGGCTTAAGCCCTCAACGATCTTCGCTGCAGGTACGCCGAAGAAACGGCCAATCGCTATAGCTGCAAGTGCATTGCTGACGTTATGCTGACCAGGCACCGGTATGCTTACAGTCCCGAGTCCACTTGGCGTTCCGTTAAACAAAGCTGTAAACGAAGCCGATTCCGATTCAATGCTAATATCGGCTGCGGACCATTCATTTTTTTTCGATAAGCCAAAGGTACGACGAACCATGCCCGCAGGCAGTGTGGACCGTTGAAGCTCTTCTTCAAGCAGAGGCTCATCGCCATTATACAAAAGCAGGCCGTCCTCGCTCAAACCCGTTGCAATTTCAAGCTTTGCTTTGGCAATCCCGGCTCTTGAGCCTAGCTGCAGCATATGGGCGTCGCCAATATTCGTAATGATTGCAGCATCGGGCTGGGCAATTCTCGCAAGGAGTTCAATCTCACCAAAGCCGCTCATGCCCATCTCCAGCACAGCAACCTCAGTATCCTCCTCCAGCTGCAATACCGTCAGGGGCAGGCCAATATGATTATTGAAGTTTCCTTCTGTTTTATGGACTTTATAGGAGGTTCCGAGAATAGCAGCTGCCATGTCCTTCGTTGTCGTTTTGCCATTGCTGCCCGTAATTCCTACCACGCGCACAAAGAGCTCGCTCCGGTATGCAGTAGCCAGCCTCTGAAGCGCAACAAGCGTGTCTCCTACAATAAGCAGCGGCACATGGGCGAGGGACTCCGGAACTTCCTTCCCTTTCTTCCAAAGCGCAGCAACTGCTCCATTTTGGACAGCCTGCTCCAAATATTCATGCCCGTCAAACTGCTCGCCAACGAGCGGAACGAACAACTGGCCCGCAGCAGCTTGCCGCGAGTCAGTCGTCACGCCCGTTATCATAAGCTCTTTCTGAGTTCCATTCCATCTTGCGCCGCTCATCTCGGCTATTTGCTTGATCGTACGTTTAATCAATGTATGATTCCCCTTATCGCTTCTTTCGCTGCTTTTCGATCATCAAATGGATGCTTAACTCCATTTATATCCTGGTAGGTCTCATGACCTTTCCCCGCAATCAATACTACATCGCCCGGGCCTGCCATTTCAACCGCTTTTTGAATAGCGGCTCTACGATCAACAATTAATTCGTATTTTGAGGGATCAATATGATTATGAATAAGTCCTTCCTCAATATCGCTCAAAATACGCTCGGGCGCTTCTGTTCGTGGATTATCCGATGTAATGATAACATAATCCGCATACTTCACTGCAATTTCCCCCATCAGCGGCCGCTTCGAGCGATCGCGGTCGCCTCCACAGCCAAATACGCATAAAATACGCTGCTCAGCTAGCTCCTGAACAGCTCGAAGCACATTTTCCAAGCCGTCTGGCGTATGAGCATAATCTACAATAACCGCAAAATCCTGCCCTTCGTTGACCGCCTCCACTCTGCCTGGAACGCCAGGAATAGCACGGAGACTGTCAGCAATGGCTCCCAGCTCTACACCCTCAAGAAGAATAGCGCTAATGGCGGCAAGTGCATTATACACATTGAACTTTCCTATCATTTGCAAAACAACGTCGGCTTCGCCTCGAAAGGTTTGAACATGAAACGTTGTGCCTTGAGCTGTAATTTTTATGTTTGAAGCACGGATATCCGCTTGCGCTTCAATGCCGTACGTAATGACCTCAGCAGCCGTCAGCTCTGCATATTGTGCTGAAACTGCGTCATCGGCATTTAGCACCGCATAGGAGCGATCAATCTCATTCACCCTATACTCATTTCCCAGCCTTGAAAAAAACAATCCTTTTACAGCAGCATAACGGCTCATCGTCTCATGATAATCCAAGTGATCCTGCGTAAGATTCGTAAATACCGCCGTTCGAAAGCGACAGCCCTTTACCCGTCCTTGCTCCAGCGCGTGCGAGGAAATTTCGATCGCACAATACTGCGAGCCCGCATCACGCATTTCTCCAAGATACCGCTGGAGCTGAAGCGTATGCGGAGTCGTGTTTGTCATCGGAAAAGACATTCCGGCATAACGGCGCTCAATGGTGCCGATTACTCCTGCTGGTGTACGCTGATCATTTAAAATCCGCTCAATCAAATACGTCGTCGTTGTCTTACCGTTGGTGCCCGTGACGCCAATAAGCTTAAGTGTCTGGCTTGGATAGCCATAAAAATGATTAGCAATAACAGCCATCGCAAGCCTGCAATTTCTGACCCTAATTTGCGGAAGCGGTAAGTCCAGAAAATGTTCCACGACAAGTGCGGCAGCACCCGCTTCAGCCGCCTCAGCAGCATACAAATGCCCGTCAACGGTATGCCCTCGCAAGCAGATAAACAATTGACCCTTGCTAACGCTTCTCGAATCCGATTCGATGCCAGTCAATTCCGTTTCCTCATCGCCGTTAAGCCTCGCAGTTACAAGCAGCTCTGCAACTTCCTTTAGACGCATCTGCTCAAACTCCCCCCTTAAGCGCCAGCGGATCAGAAGCCATCCGCTTGCAGCGCCCCCGTTAACTACCATTATAGTCAATGTGAGTGGGATATATTATCGTCATCGCCCAAATAGATCCGAATTGTTGATCCGCGTTCTACCCGGGCTCCGGCTGCAGGAGCTTGGCGTATCACTGTTTTTCCCGAACCGGCAGAGGTTAGGTTGAAATTCATATTCATGTCCTCATAAAGATCTGATATCGTTTTGCCTACCAAATTAGGTACCGTGACGATAGGAGTTTCTCCGTATTTGTATATCCGATCAATCTGCTTCTCACGAGCTGGAATTTCCAAAATGGAAAGGGCATCCTCCATCATATTGCGAACAATCGGAGCAGCTACAACCCCTCCGAATTGTATACCCAGCGGATTGTCCACTGCAACATAAATGACGATCTTCGGGTCATCTGCAGGAGCGAAGGCGATAAAGGAAACAATATGCTCATTCGGCGAATAGCGCCCATTAATGACCTTCTGGGCTGTACCCGTCTTTCCGCCTACACGGTACCCATCGATAAATGCATTGCGCCCCGTCCCTTTCGCAACGACGCTCTCCAGCGCTTCGCGCACCTGCTTGGACGTTTCCTCTGAAATTACTTTACGGACAACTTCCGATTCAACGGTTTCAACGGTTGCTCCAGTTTCCGGGTTTATCCATGCTTTAGCCACATGGGGCTTATACAGCGTGCCTCCATTAATTGCGGCTGAAACAGCTGTTATTTGCTGAATAGGTGTAACGGATACCCCTTGCCCAAACGCGGTTGTAGCAAGCTCGACAGGTCCAACCTGACTGAGCTTGAACAAAATTCCGTTTTCCTCACCGCCAATATCGATTCCTGTTTTTGTACCAAAACCAAATTTTTTGATGTAATCGAACAGCATATCTTTGCCTAGCCGCTGACCTAGCGTTACAAATCCAGGGTTGCAGGAATTTTCAACCACCTCTAGAAACGTTTGGCTTCCATGTCCGCCCTTCTTCCAGCAGCGAAGCTTAGCTCCGCCGACCTCAATTGATCCTGGGTCGAAGAAACGCTCATTGTTCAAATCAACCTTTTTCTCCTCCAAAGCAGCCGCTAAAGTAATAATTTTGAAGGTAGAGCCAGGCTCATAGGTCATCCAAATCGGTAAATTTCGATTATATACCTCGATAGGCACTTCACGGTATTTATCAGGCTCGTAGGTAGGACGGCTCGCCATGCCGAGAATCTCCCCATTGTTCGGGTCCATAGCAATTGCGATAATGCCATCGGGCTGCAAGCTCGTCATCGCTTGATCCAGCTCTCGCTCCATGACCGTCTGGATTTGCTTATCGATCGTAAGCTGCATCGTAAGACCATCCTTAGGCTCAACGTATGTATCTGACGAGTTCGGCATTTGCCTTCCCGCAGCATCCGATAGAAAGGATACGCTGCCGCCAATTCCGCTAAGCTCCGAATTGTATTTTGCCTCAATGCCGGTTAAGCCTTGATTATCGATTCCTGTAAAACCAAGCACATGCGCAGCTAAGCTGCCGTAAGGATAAAAACGCTTGTTGTCCTCAGCTACTACAATACCTGGAAGGGCAAGATCTCGAATTTGCTCTGCTTTGTCGATCGTAATTTTGCGGCCGCCCGGACCTAGCTTGACGATCATTTTTTTTGTTTTGATTTTGTCAAACAGCGATTGCTGGGACATATCAAGCAATGGAGCAAGAGCAGCTGCCGCCGCCTCCTTATCCTTGATTTGCACAGGAATGGCGTATACGGTAGGCGAGCTAACGTTATACGCCAATTGAATGCCATTGCGATCTACTATCTCGCCCCGCTTAGCTACATAAGGGATATCGCGCCGCCAGGAATTTTCCGCTTTATTTGCAAGCTCCTCGCCTTGCCATAGCTGCACGTAGCTAAGTCTCAAAACTAGGGCGAGGAAAGAGATCCCTGCCAATATAAGTACGATAAATAAACGTCGCCTAACGGTTACATTAGATACTTTCATTACTTGTTCCTCCTCCGTTTGACTGTTTCGAAGGAGCGCTCACTGACGCTCATTCCCAAAATATTCGGGACAAGCGGAGGATAGAACAAGCTTTGCATATTAGCTTCTGCTGAAGATCAAGGTGAAACGGCTTTCCTATATTTTCAAAAAAACTTCTCTTAATTATGATTTGTGAATTGAAAACTATTGGTTAGCAGTTTCCTGCTGATCGGCCTCGTCCAGCTCTGACGAACTAGCTTCGCCAAATGGCGGCGCAAGCACGACCTTCAGCACTCTTACATTGTTTAGTGTTTCTTCCTTCTGCGACAGAATGTAGCCTTGTCCCTCCGGAATGAGCCTAATACCAATAAGGGACGTTATTTCAAGAGCATCCCGCAGCGACAGGCCTGTTAAATCAGGGATAGCCAGCTTCTCTCGCTGCTCCGTAATCAAATAAATGCGCTGAGTAGGATGAACTGCTGAGCTGGCAGCTGGAATTTGCTGCAATACCGTTTTTCCGTTTCCAACTAATTCGTAAGTCATTGCTTTCGCATTGAGCTCCGCTTTGGCTTGTGCAACAGAAAGATCAGTCAGATCTGGAACAGTTATCGTAACTTCCTTCAACGCGTTTTCGGAATCTGCTGAATAGTTAGGAGCTACACCCATTTTACGCAAACTTTTAAGGACGATTTGCTTAAATGCCGGAGCAGCAACTTTACCTCCTCCGACCAAGGGGTCATTCGGCTCATCGACAACGATATAAACGACGATTTTGGGATCATCGACAGGTGCGTAACCAATAAAGGATACGACGAACTTTGATGTGGAATAGCTCTTGCCGTCAACCTTCTGGGCTGTACCCGTTTTCCCAGCTACCCGGTAGCCCTCAATGTAAGCATTCTTACCCGTACCCTTATCCATATCGGATACGACCTGCTCCAAATATTCGCCAACCTTCTTTGAGGTTTCCTCCGAAATCACTTGACGAACGAGCTGAGGCTCAAAGGTTTGGGTCGCTTTAGTTAGCGGGTCGGTTATACTCTTCACAATTTGCGGCTTGAGCAGCTTGCCGCCATTTGCAATTGCCGCGACTGCCGCTACCTGCTGAATAGGTGTTACCGATACCCCTTGTCCGAATGTTGCATTGGCAATTTCAAGCGGATATCTAAGGTTGACTACCCCTTTCTGCTCACTGCCCAGCTCAATGCCTGTTTTTGTTCCGAAGCCGAAATTAGATATGTAAGACTGCAGCTTCTCTGATCCTAGCCGTTCATAGCCAAGCTTTACGAACGCAACGTTGCTAGAGTATTTCAAGCCTTCCAAGAAGGTGATCGTTCCCCAGCCTCCTCGTTTAATATCGCGAATGGGTTGTGCGACGCCTTTAATTTTGAATTCACCTGACTTGTACAGCTCATCAGGATCAAATAACCCCTCTTCAACAGCTGCAGCAAGCGTTACGATCTTGAAGGTAGAGCCCGGCTCATACAATGATTTAATCGCATGATTATAAGAGCTTGAATTATTTTTCCAATATTCATTTGGATCGTATTGCGGCATATTCGCCATCGCCAATATTTCCATCGTGTTTGGATCAGCGGCGATAGCCGTCGCGCTTTTGGGCGCATATTGCTTCACGATCTCTTGCAGCGCCTCTTCCACATAATGCTGAATATCGTTATCGATAGTCAACTGGACCTGCTGCCCGTCCGCTGCCGGCTTATATTCCACATCGCCCTCAGCGAGCTGAACTCGCTTGCCATCCTTCTCATACTTGATGTATCCATCCTCACCTCTTAGCTGATCATCGAAGAAAGCTTCAATGCCTGTCATCGCCGCTCCGTCTCGATCTAAAAATCCAACTAATTGCGATGCTAATGTTTTTCTAGGATAATAGCGTTTTAAGTTTTCCGCTAAATCTATACCGACATCATACACTTCCTTTTCTTCTGAGAGCTCTACACGAAACTTTCTAATTTCATCGGCCACAGATTTTTCAATTTGCCAGCCGCCATTTCTCACCTCACGATTTTTAAGATAAGTTCCATCTTCTTTCTTAGCTGTTACAATCCCTCGAAGCTCATCTTTCGATATGCCAAGTATCTCATGTAGGCCATCAATGATGTCTTCTGTGAGGCCATTTTCATTAATCATCTGCGGGTTAACGGATACGTTATACGCAATCGTGTCCATAGCAAGAACATTTCCTGAGCGGTCAGTAATCGTCCCCCGCTTTGCTACTAATTGCTCCGCTGCCGACCATCTGATTTTGGCTAGATCATACCATTTGGCGCCCTCTACTACCTGCACAACATAGATTCTACTAATTAAAATGAGAAAAAGGAGGGTCATTATCCCTCCAAACAGCAGTGTCCGCAATCTGATTCTTTTTTTCATCTTCTGCACCTTATTCATTCATAACCGATTTGATCTCGTTATCACCCGTGTTTACCGTAATTCCACCCTCTATAACGCTAACCATCCCTTGCGACTCCGCAAGCTTGCGAATACGTTCAGGATCACTTAGCATCTCCACCTGCTTCTTTAAATCTTCCATTTCGATGTTCATCGTTTGATATTCATTATTCAGTTTTTTGATATCTATGCTCATATCGTAGATTTGCGCGTAGCGTAAAATAATGACACCAGCGACTACAACGCACATTAGTACTGTAAACATGTACAATAGCTTTTCTTGGACAGGTATCGATTTACGTGTTTTTACCAATCGTTTTGTTTCTTTAATTACGGTTTGCTGATCCTGCTTCCGCTTAGGCTGCAGTGCTAAATTGCCATTTATATACGCCAATTCAAATCCCCCTCTTACAATTTTTCTGCCACTCTAAGCTTTGCCGATCTGGCCCTTGGATTAAGCTCCAGCTCTCTCTCTGAGGGCAGTATTGGCTTGCGGTTAACTAATTTCACCTTGCCAGCATTTCCGCATACACATAACGGGAAATCAGTTGGACATGTACATTTCTCCACAAACTTCACAAACATTTGCTTACAAATACGATCCTCAAGTGAATGAAACGTAATAACAGAAGCTCTGCCTCCAGGCTTCAAGCAACGAATCGTTTGCTCAAGAGCTTCTTCCTCTGCCCCCAGCTCATCGTTTACCGCAATGCGAAGTGCCTGAAAGGAGCGTTTGGCAGGATGACCGCCTGTACGTCTTGTTGCTGCCGGAATGGAAACCTTGATCAGCTCGGCTAGCTCGCCCGTTTTCTCAATCGGGGCCTTATCTCTTGCTTTTACAATATTCCTTGCGATTGAACGAGCAAATTTTTCTTCACCGTAGCGATCCAAAATTCGAGAAATATCACGTTCTTCCCAAGTATTGATAATGTCGTAGGCTGTGAGATCCCCTTCTCGGTCCATACGCATATCAAGCGGTGCATCATGATTATAGCTAAAACCGCGCTCTGCCTCGTCTAGCTGTGGACTGGATACGCCAAGATCAAACAGAATACCATCTACCTGCGGGATGCCATCTTGCATCGGGACATCGCAGCCTCTCAGCTCCTGCTCCAAATCGCGGAAATTGCTTCTTACCAGCGTCACTTTATCCATATAAGGGGCAAGCTTAACACGAGCATTATCCAGCGCCCAGTCATCCTGATCGAATGCGATTAACCGCCCTCCTTCGCCTAGTCGGGATGCGATAAGCTCACTATGGCCCGCTCCCCCAAGCGTACAATCGACGTAGATTCCGTCTGGCTTAATGGCCAAACCGTCAACCGCTTCTTCCAAAAGCACTGTAATATGCTGAAACACGCCTTAGCCCTCCATTCTTGTTGTCCATTCTAAAAGTTGAAATCGAAATCGACGAGCTTCTCAGCAATTTCGTTAAAGGTTTGCTCCGACTGCTCGTAATAGCTGTCCCATGTCTGCTTGCTCCAGATCTCAACGCGACCGGAAACACCAAGCACCATACAATCCTTGTCCAGCTTCGCATATTCGCGAAGATGGCTTGGTATGTTTACCCTTCCCTGTTTATCAAGCTCACATTCGGTAGCTCCCGAAAAGAAAAACCGGGTAAACGCGCGGGCATCTGATTTCATTAAGGGAAGTGATTTTAGCTTTTGCTCCAAAACGCCCCACTCATTCATGGGATATACAAACAAGCAATTATCTAAACCTCGGGTAGCAATAAATGAGGCACCTAGTGATTCACGGAATTTTGCAGGAATAATGATGCGGCCTTTCTCATCAATGCTATGTTGATATTCACCCATAAACATGAGTCTGCCCCACCCCTTCCCCTACTTGCCCCACTTTGCCCCACTTTTCCCCACTAAGATACAATAGTTCGCCACCTAAAATAAAAATCCTGCTCAATGAGCAGGATTTTTGAAAATATTTCATAGTATTAATGATTATTAATGTTTACAACGTCGAAGGCTGTTCATTATCTTGATTTAACCGCTTCGTTAATCTTTCTTTTTTCTTCTTCTCATCAGCCAATACGAAGGAACAGCAATCACGACTAGTACAGCTACAACCGGAACAGCACCTGCCAATACAACGAGCAATAGCTTCAGTGTTTCCCATACAACCTTCGTGCTGCCGCTTATCGCCTCAGACATTCTTCCGCCCAGCTGTTTCTCTCCCACGCTTGTTTTTTCAAGCGTTTGATCCTTTTGGTACATGCGCAGCTCTACTGTTGAGAAAGCAACATTTTTATCTAAATAACGAATGCGGCCTTTAATACGTTCAACTTCCTCCTGCACGCCTGCCAGCTGATCTGAAAACTTCAGTAAATCATCTGCTTTTGTCGCCGTTTCCATCATCGTTAGCAAACGAGTCTCTACCATCTGCTTCGCTTTGAGCCTGGATTCCAAATCCACATATTCCTCAGAAACATCTTTGCCCCCGATATTGCGTTCGAAATCATCATGCTTAATTTGCTCGATTCGATCTATGAATGACATGAAGCCAGCCGCAGGAACCTTAATCGTATAGCTGGAGCCAATCTCTCCTTCATGCCGCGTATCTTGAAATTGCAAAATATATCCGCCGCTCTGATGGATCGCATTGCGCAGCGATGTCGCAGCGTCCTCCAGCTTATCCACCTGCATACTGAGCGTCGCTGTGTAAATAATCTTTTGATTTAATCCGCCCGTATCCGCAGCTGTTTCAGCTGCAAATCCACCGCCTGCTTCATTTACAGCGCTCCCTTCATCAGCATCGGCCTTCTGGTCACTTGGACTGTCGACCATATAAGAAGTACCCGACACTACCGAGCCTTCTTTCTCAGCCATTGATAGCGATTCTGAACTATTGCTTCTCGAAGCAGTATCTGCAGAATCATGATTGGCAGATGAACAGCCTGCCAGCAATCCTAATAAAACGACAATAATAGCCCATGCAGCGAACGCTCTTTTTTGTTTATACACGGTCATTCCCCCTCATCTATTTACCTCTAGACGCAGGCTGGGAATAAAAGGTTACAAGGTGAAACGGCTGTTGCCGTCCTTTGGCGGCGCCAGTCGTTTCATTCTGAGAAATATAGAGAAAGGATGGCGGAATGATATACTTTCCTATATTTCAAAAAAAAGCCGTGATTGCTCACGGCTTCCTCGTAAAAATTATTCAGCTTCTTTCCAGCTGTCCAAATAGTTAATTTGCTCATCTGTAAGCTTATCGATGCCAAAGCCTAAGGACTCAAGCTTAAACCTCGCTACCTGCTCATCAAGCTCATAAGGTACGTCGACAACCTTACTGCCAATCGTTTTATATTGCTCATTCACATAACGCAGCGCAACCGCTTGAAGCGCGAAGGTCATATCCATAATTTCTGCTGGATGCCCGTCTCCTGCGGCAAGGTTGACCAGTCGTCCCTCAGCCAGTAAATAAATGCTGCGTCCGTCCTTCAGCTTATACTCCTCAATATTGCGACGAACTGTCCGCACGCTTGATGACAAGGCAGCAAGCTCCGGTTTATTCGCTTCAACATCAAAGTGTCCAGCGTTGGAAATGACCGCTCCGTTTCTCATCACTTCATAATGCTCCCCGCGAATAACATCACGGTTGCCTGTTACGGTTACGAAAAACTCACCCACCTTAGCAGCTTCAATCATTGGCATAACGGCAAACCCGTCCATATACGCCTCAACAGCTTTAATTGCATCAATTTCAGTAACGACTACATTCGCTCCAAGCCCCTTTGCCCGCATGGCAACGCCCTTACCGCACCAGCCATAGCCGACAACGACAACCGTCTTGCCAGCAACCATCAGATTAGTCGTCCGGATAATCCCGTCCCATACGGATTGGCCCGTTCCGTACCGGTTATCGAATAGATGCTTGCAATAAGCATCATTAACGGCAACCATTGGGAATTTCAAGGAACCGTCCTTCTCCATCGCTTTTAGTCTAATAATGCCTGTTGTTGTTTCTTCCGCACCGCCGCGCAGGTTTTCAGCTAGCTCTGGATGCTCCGAATTCAAAATGGTGGCAAGATCGCCTCCATCATCAATAATAAGATCCGGCTTCCATTCTAGCGCCTTGACATTTAGTGCTTTGAACTCTTCCGCGCTCGGATTGTATTTAGCAAATACAGTTATGCCGTCTTCCACCAAAGCAGCACATACATCGTCCTGCGTAGATAGTGGATTGCTTCCTGTAATCGTCACTTCTGCGCCGCCTGCTTTGACTACTTTAGCTAAATAAGCGGTTTTTGCCTCCAAATGAAGCGCAATCGTAACCTTCAAGCCTTTAAAAGGCTGATCCTTCTCAAATTGCTCACGAATCGTATTCAATACCGGCATATGTGCTGCAACCCAATCAATCTTCAGATGACCATCTGGCGCTAACGACATATCGGCAACGATGCTATTATTTGCGATGCTCATAACAAAAAACCTCCAGTAATTTTATAAATACACAATTTCATGTCCGCCTGTACGGCTATATGGCGCATCCAGCAGCGAATCCAGCCAGTTCAAGCTATATCTATTCCAATAGGCCGCCATATTAAGAACACGCTCCTGCGGCTTCCCAAGCGGTAGAATAGATAGATGAATACGATCCAGCTGACGCGTCGACGCTTCAAATTGCTTATTGAAGGCGTCAACCGTCTTCGACCCCATATAATTAATCTGTTCAACAATTTTTTGCAAATTAGTATCGCCTAGCTTTGAGAGAGAAGGCTGAACGGATGTTGCGAGTGCTAATAACGGCTTATAAAGCTGCTCGAAAGCATCTCTTGCATCTGCAAATTGCTCTTCAATGGATAATCCGTCCTGCTCCTTCAGCCAATCTGCCTTGCGTTCCTCAAAGCGCTCCATGACATCAGCAAAGGTCAACTCATACTTGCCCATATGCTTCGCAACGGTTCCTTCGATCAGAGTATAGGACATGCGTGGAACGATGATCGGCATTTCCATGCCTAGTGTACGGAACGCTTCCCCGGTCAGCGCCCAGTAGGCAATCTCCCCAGGTCCTAGCACTGTTGCAAGCACAGGAAATAAATAATCCTGCATGAGCGGTCTTGTAAGCACATTATTGCTTAACTGCTGAGGCTCGTCGATGGCGATCTGGAGCAGCTCAGTCTCCGTAAGCGAAAGATGGCCTCTTCGATCTTGGAATACGCCATCCTTCTTGTGGAGAAGTGTTCTTTCATTTCCATTGTCTGCATGAAAGAAAAAGAGATTCGCGCTTCCAGGTGTCACTTCTGCTTGCAGCTCGTAATCAAGTTCCTTGATTTGGGCAGCCGAAGAGGCGTAAGCCTTCTCCAATTCATTATTCCTCTGGATGATTCGTTGGAACATTGGAGCTTCCAGGCGGCGAATGCTCTCATGATCAGAATCTAGCAGCACAAGTCCATGCTTGCCGAACAAATGACCGAGCAGCATTGCGAAGAAATCAGATAATGAATCCGCCCTCTGCGACATTTGACGCAGCTCCTCAAGCATAACTGGCTTAAATTCAGAGGAAGGCAGCGCCTTCTCAAGCTCGGCAAGAAGTGTCGCCCAGTCCTCGCCTGTTAATTTGGTGCGGCTAACCGATGTGCGAGCTCCTTCCGGCCTTGCAACTGAAAGCTTGCGCAGCTCCTGCTCAGCTGAAATTACATAAGCATGATTCGCCTCATCCCAATCATGATCCTCGCCGGCAATCCAAAATACCGGCACTACCGTTTGTCCAAGCTGCTCGCTCGCTGATTTTGCAGCCCCGATAATGGATACTGCTTTATGTATGACGAGCAGTGGTCCTGTCCAAAGTCCAGCTTGCTGTCCTCCAACAACGACAAGCGCTCCCTCTGCAATCGCTGAGATCGATGCGAAAACTTCAGGCGCGGCACCTGCCCTCTCGTTATATACTCGAAGTACACCCGCTACCTCAGCAGCCTCAGCTCTAACATGACTGCTTTGCTGCAAACGCTTAGCTCGTCTTTCCCAATCCTCTTCCGCCCCCGCATGATAGCCATACAAAGCTTCAAGACGGTCATCTGTACGGTGTATATAAGCCTCTGTTAAAGGCTGGGCGCTTCGTAATGAATAAGTTTCTTCTCTCATAGCGCGGCCTGTAACCTCCTGCTTTATAGTCGTCAAAGCGACTTCGTAATAAACACTTAACTACACAATTGTACACAAAGGTGAAGCTGTCCGTCAAAACAAAAACGCCTCTGCATAGGAGAGACGCTTTGCGGATATTGGTTAGGATTAAATCGTCAGCAAATTCTTGCCAATAGCCACACACATAAAGACGATATACAGCACGCTCATCGAAAAAAAGCTAAGCCGCCAAATCGTTCGAAAAACCTTTTTGACGTCAACAGCTCCCCGCTTGCGGAATTGCGCATTACCGAGCAGCCCGCCCCCAAGCAGCATAAACAGCAATATGCCATAAATGCCGAAATTGCTGCCAAATAAATCATCGAACAAAACGGCTACGCAACCTATTAATAAAGCAGTCGTAATATCCATCGCTAATCGAAATGCTTTCTTACGATCCTGAATATAAGCCCCATAACCAAATAATATGATTGCGAAAGGTATGATTGGAAGGACCGCCATATAAGCATAGGCATACTTAATGATCTCCATTGCTCTTCGTTACCTCCTACTTCTGCTTTGGATGCAGCGCTTGCACTAGTTCAGCAATTGCTTGGTTTAGCGGTGCTTGCATATCCCGCATCGCAGCATGCCTTGCAACACCGCCATTAATCGCATCAATTTCAGTGATTCTACCTGCACGCACATCGCTAAGCATAGAGGAAATATTACGGCTGGTTTGCTCACATACGTCAATAATTAACTGCCATCCATTCTTTGGCATATCCATACCGGCTGCCACGAGAATTTTCTCCGTTTCCGAGTATAGCGCACGCATCAGCTTCTCCCGCAGAGGGTCTTTAGCAAGCTCGCCGTTTGTCACATTAAAAATAGCCGTCAACGGGTTGATCACCGCGTTTATGAGCAGTTTATTGAAAATACGATTCTTCAAATCTTTCGACAGAAAAGAGGAAAATCCTGCCGATTGAAGCATAATAACTAACATTTCTTGCGATAAATCAAGTATTTTGTATGAAGCGCGAGTACTTGCGTTCCATTCACCCAGCCATAGCTGTCCTTTGCCTGTATGTTCTACCGTTCGTGCATCCAGCCGCTTGGCTCCTTCTGTCGTAACCGCAGCGTATAGAGGGGTTTGCGAAAGCACGCGTTCTATTTGTTCCAAATGGCCGATTCCGTTTTGTAAGCATACGACAGCCGTCGGTGCTGTTTCTGTGCTTGACGTCAACTCATTAAGCTTCGCAAGCAGCTCATCGTTAATATCCGTTTGTTTAACCGTTAGCCATATCCAGCGATAATTATTATCTTCTCTATCACCTATCTCAGATCTCGCTGCATGAGCAGCATGTCCGATCCAGCTGCTTTTCACTGGAATTATTCTCTCTGCCTTTCCACCAAGCTCTAGCAGTCGAATTCCTTTCTCAGCAAGCAATACCGCTTGCTCCTCGCTTCGTGTCCAAATCGTTATATCTGCACCCGCTTCTGCCAGCATCGCCCCAAAGAGCAGCCCAAGTGAGCCTCCCCCTACCACATCTATTCTCACGTTATTTCTTCCTTTCTGTCCGTTCCCTTCAGCAATTAACAATTATCGTATCAAACCTACCGAAATTAATGCAACAAATTCATGTGTTTATATAAAAAAAGAAAGGCTAGCCCATAAATATGGCCAGCCTCCCTTATTTCGCATCCAAAGCTTACTCGATGCGTTCCAAATTCCCATTTGCATCCATCTTGAATCTAGGCTTTGCTTCGTCATCATTCGTAAGCACAGTCAGCCTGCGTGCACGATCCATAATTTGAATCAACGTCTTGTAATCATCATTTACCGCACGATAATCCGTCTGAACATTGTTAACCTCTTTGGACAATCTCTCATTGTGATCTCGCAATCGATACAGCTCATCATCTTTTTCTTTCATTTCCTTCTCAAACCATTTAATTTGACGCGCTAAATCCTGATAAGTGGTCTTCCAGCCACGAAGAAAGCGAATAACTGCATCAACCGATAAACCTTCCTCAATTGACCCGCTGTCTTGCCTTATTGCGCGTTCATCTGTTTCAAAAACGGAAATCGATGATACATGCGGCGTTGCAACAATCGTTTGTTTCTTCAAGTAATTACGTTTTTGACGCTGCTGCTTAGCGATTTGAATTGCATCCTCGTACCTTTTGCGAACACAGCTGTTCCACCGAAATCCACAGGCTGCGGATGTGCGGCCAATTCGTTCCCCTACTTCTTCAAAAGCTGCAAGCTGTGTACTTCCTTCGCGAATATGGCGTAGTGTAACCTCGGCGAGTATAAGATCATCGTCCGGACTCCACGCATCTTGTCTGACTGCTGTCATGCAACAAAAACCTCCTAACGTAAAGGCGCTTACTTTATCTCTATGCCCTTGGTAGAGTTCATAGAATCTATTGGATACTAATTTGTATAACCAAATTTTCGATTACTCATACATGTTAGCTCTGATATTTGAACAAACTAATGCCGAGGCCGACACACTTTAATGATTTGCCACAAAAATTTGTCATTTGATTAAGGTTTTTAGTTTACACTTATATAACCAAACGTTATAATGATCATTAGAAAATCGGGTCACAGCGAGAGGGGGATGTTATCATGGCACGTATGTATCGGGTACTTGGATTTTGGACCCTGGTCATCGGACTTATGGCTTTTGCAGGCCATATGACGGAATTTGCGCTTCTATTTTTTGCGCAAGCCGTAGCTTTCGTATTTCTAGGTTACTTGAATTTCTCCGAAAGAACTTACATTACAATGTTCTGGGGATATATGATCATTTCATTCGTGGGTTTCACGTATTGGTCGGTCTTCAAGATGGACTTGCCTTTCTAAGAAGGCGAAAGAGAAATACGCCATGGCAAGCTGAATACAGAGCCAAATGTCGTAATTCAATCATGTATACGTTAAACGCATACATACTGTAAGGTAAAAGAATTAAAAAAAACGGTGCAGCCCCATGGGCTGCACCGTTTTTTTTATTTATAACAGCTTTTTATCCAAAACCATTACTTTAAACGTCTCGCTCATCTCATCGCTCAGCAGCAGCTGCCTAATCGCTCGATTAGTCCGCGCCTCCGCACTAAAGGGGTCGGTGCTTTGATGATTTTGCAGCAGCTCCATTACGCCATGCTCCATCAAAAATTGTTTCTGAGTAGCATAGCTCGTAACCTGCCAGCCGCTTTGCACCGCAGCATGACGAATAAACGTGAACGGAACATGGGAGGTAATATCCTGTTCTCCGATTCGAACATAGGGAGAAGAACTAGCCTGATGTCGCGAATAGCACAGGAGAGTTCCCAGCATCCGATGCTCAGCAGCATATTCAGCAGACTCATGACCATAATCAATGATCACTAATCTCCCTCTTGTCATTACACTGCCCAGCCTATCCAGAAACTCCGCTGCACCTGCGTGAATCTCTGTCTGCTGCCCCTCTCTCAGCACGATGCCATCGCGACTAAGCCAGCTTGTAATTCGGCTATCGGTCAAAGGCATGCACACCTCATAAAAACCTTTAGCCTCGCTGTAAGCGACCCCCAGCTCCCACAGCTCTCCCTCTACATTTTGTACGCGGTGCACCGGAAATGCATCAAACAGCTCGTTGGCAAACACCAGTGCAGGCTGTTTCAGCCATTCTGATTCCCAAGCCTCGTTTGAGCTCACAAAAAGCGTTTCCGAGCCGAGCTCGCTCGCTATTTGCGAAAAAACGTGACGTGCCGCATCGCGATGAGCAGGATGATCCTCCACGAGCACACTTTTGTATTTTCGCTTCCAATTCTCGGTACGCATCGTCCCGGCTTCCACAATTTGTGCAGACAGTCTTCCTGTACCCGCTCCCCATTCCACTAGGCTTAGCGATTCATCGATCGTGCGCGCATAATCAAGAGCGAAGCTCGCGAGCACTTGCGCCAGCACCTGTCCAATGGCTGAACTTGTATAAAAATCACCCTCCCTGCCTATCCGAACAGCTCCAGAGCGATAATAGCCATACTCAGCATCGTACAAGCAAATTGCCATATAATCTAAAAATGAAATACATGCAGCCGTATGCTTATTCCCGAAATTATCTTTATACCAGCCTAAAGAAGCAGATTCAACAATCTTTTTTGAAATAGAAGCTGCAAGCGCATTTTCCTTCATCATAAGGTTCATCCTTTTCCAATTGTAAGATATAATAGAATGGATTGCCGCATAAAATGAATGCTGAGGAGGGACGATGCCGTTGACATTGCCAGCCAAGCGCAATCGCATTTCCATAGCAATCATAGCGATGCTCTTCACCACATTGCTTCTCATTCAGCTTCCCGTATGGGCCGAGCCACTGCCGACAGAAGAAGAGGAAATGCATTCGCTGCTTGAAAAAAGTTTATCCGTCGTCGAAATTGATAAGGAAATTATCCGAATTGGAGAGCAAAAACAGCAGCTTTTGCTAACAATGACGGATACAGAGAGACAATTGGTGCTTCAAGAGCAGCAAATAGAGCTCAAGCAAGAAGAAGCTGGAAATGTTCTTCGTGCTTACTATGTAGGCGAGAGAGATTTTTTATTAAGCGCACTTCTCTCATTCGATTCGCTTTCGGAGCTGTTTCAAATGCTGGATTACGCTGAAATCATTTTGACACATGACAAAAACACTTTAAATACATACGTTGAGCAGTACAGAAAGGTTAAAGAGGGCTATCAGCTGCTGGAAGCACGCCGAGACGAGCTTGATGCCATCGAGGAGCAGCTCCAAACGCAGAAGACACGGGTGCTGGCACTCGAGAAACAGCTTGATTCCGAGCTTGCTGGCCGCTCAGATGCTGACAAAATCCGTATTTTGATGAATGAGCTTACTTCTTACTGGGAAACTGCGGGTGTTGATGAGGTGAAACAATATTTCCGTGCTCTTTCGAAGGCGATGCAAAGTCTGCCTGCCTGGATACAAGATAATAAGCAGCTGCTTGAGATTAAAGGCTTTCAATATACAATACGAGTGCCAGAGCAATCTTTAAATTCCTTTTTACGTGAACAAAATGACATTTTCAACAATTTTTCATTCGTTTTCAATGAGGGAAGCATCATTGCCGAAGGAAAGCGAGACCAGATGGAAATTAAAATAAGTGGCCATTATACAGTTGAAAATGATCCGAAAAACGCGATTCTGTTCCATGTGGATAAGCTGATTTTCAACGGTTTTTCTCTGCCGGACACGACTAGCCGCGCCTTGGAGAAGGAATTTGATCTTGGCTTTTATCCCGATTTAATTGTACCTTTTCTGAAAGCAAATGCTGTCGATATTAAAGATGGCGAGCTTACCATTAAGCTTAATTTAAAGCTGTAGTCCTCTTGTTTCTATATTAATAAGAGCCTATCCCATCGTTCGTGGAGTAGGCTCTTATTAGGTTATTCCCCGCTTGCAGCCGTAAGCGAAGCCGCATACGCGTCTATTTGAAAGGCATCTTCAGAATACAGTCTCCACATATTCTCGCGATAGCCCCATTTTCTGGGCCATTGCGGATCTGGTGAAGGCAATTCAGTATCCGCGCGTTTCGAATTTAATACTTTCTCCCACCATGGCGGCGGAATCTTCTCTTGTTCTCCGGACAGCATGCTGTTATACGAATAAATAGAGGCTCTCGTTGGCAGCGCTCCCGTTTCAGTATACATGAGCTGCTGACTGCTTACATCAGTCATCTCCTGAATCCAAAGCATTGCTTCCTCCTCAACGTTGCTATTCGAAGAAATGACAAAGCTGTGTCCATTTAACCAAGGGTACACAATTTGATCTCGATCCACCACCAGCTTGCTTTGCAAATTCTCATTAAGCCGTTCAAATTCCGTCCAGGGAATAATAGCTGCGAAGAGCTTGTTGCCTTGAAAGGCCTCGTTTAACTGACTAATCGCATCAACCGCAATGCTGCTAATATGAGGCATCATCAGATGCATCCAATCCAGCTGAGAGAGCTGATACTCATCTAAAGGCATCACTTTCCGAACTTGTGCTAAACCCTTATGAAACGTGTCCAGCCAAACGAGCTGCTGCTCTAAGTCGCCAGCACTCCAATTGATGATGCTTGCCTGCGGATGAAGCTCAATAACCTTTTCTGCCGCCTGCTGGAACGAAGCCCACTCTGACGGCGCTTCCTTCAATCCGGCTTCCTCAAGCAATGCTCCGCTCCAAACGACAACATAAGGGTTCACATCTCTAGGGACGCCCCATAAATAGCCATTCCATTTAAGCGAGTCCAATAATCCAGCCATTTGATCTGAGAGAATATCCCCTGTCATGATACTATCCATAGGCTTAAGAAAACCTCGAACTGCAAAAGGTTTTACCCAGCCGTTATCGAGCAGCATAATATCAGAGGCCTCACCCTGCTGACTCTGAGTCTCCCACATCTCATAAGACTTGCTCTTTGGTGAGTCATTGCTGAGCTTCACTTGAATATGAGGATATTTAATCATAAATTGCTGGTTGAGCTTCTGTAGCGTCTCAAACTGCGAGCCAGGCAAGGAAACGTTTACATAAATATCCGAGGGCTGATCAATGACAAGCTTGCCGATTGCCGGCTGCACATTTAGTTTCCCATCAGGATTGCTAATATTTTCCGTATTTGTATTCCTAGAGAACGGGATAAGCAATAATGCTGCTAACAGTAACATGCCGACAAAGAGCGGCACATATTTTCTGGGAGTCACAGCCTTCTTCCTTTCCTCCTTATATCTACTAAAAATAGGATAACAATAAAAAGGCATTTTGTCCAAATGAACCTGTTAAAAACCGCAAAAAGAGCTGTCTCAACAAGCAGAACGCCTTGTTGAGACAGCTCTTTACGTTTTAAAGCAAGTCTGCTGCGAGCTGTGCAAGCTTAGATCGCTCACCCTTCTCCAGCGTCATATGACCGCTTATCCCCTCATTCTTGAAGCGTTCCACGATATGCGTCAGGCCATTGCTAATAGAATCCAGATATGGATGATCGATTTGCTCAGGATCGCCCATTAGAACTATTTTGCTTCCTTCACCAACTCTGGATACGATTGTTTTCACTTCATGCTTCGTCAGGTTTTGCGCTTCATCAATAATAATAAACTGACCAGGTATTGATCGTCCGCGAATATAGGTCAGTGCTTCAACTTGGATACTGCCCATCCCCATCAATATTTTATCAATATCGCCAGACTTCTTCGTATCGAATAAATATTCTAAATTATCATAAATCGGCTGCATCCATGGACGCAGCTTCTCATCCTTCTCACCTGGCAAATAGCCGATATCCTTGCCCATGGGAACGACTGGCCTTGCGATAAGCAGCTTCTTGTACTTATGCTCATCCTCCGTCTTCAGGAGCCCTGCTGCTAATGCCAGGAGCGTCTTGCCTGTGCCAGCCTTGCCCGAGAGTGTTACGAGCGGGATATCGTCATTTAGAAGCAGTTCAAGCGCCATACGCTGTTGTGCATTTCGGGCCGTAATGCCCCATACCGGATCATTGCTTAAATACAGGGGCTCCAATCTCGCACCATCCTGACTTACTTTCAGAAGCGCTGATTTCGAGGTGCCCATCTCATCACGCAAAATAACGAATTCGTTCGGGTTTAATCGGATATTTAAATGCATGTTGTTCACTGTAAGAAATCGGTACGAATAAAATTCATCAATAACTGCCGGGTGAACATAAAGCGTGATATATCCAGAATAAAACTCTGAGGATACAACCACTCGATCCGATAAATAATCCTGTGCAAGCAAGCCCAGCACGTCCGCCTTAATTCGTACAAGGACATCCTTGCTGACCAAAATAATACTTCTTTTCTCCTCTTCGTTCTCCTGCTCCAAATGGTAATTCAGCGCGACCGCCAAAATCCGATTATCATTTGACATATCTCCAAACATTTCTTGCACACGCATAAAGCTGCGGTGATTTAACTCTACTTTGAGCACTCCTCCGCTTGGAAGCTCGATCCCTTCATGCAAATGTCCTTTTTCTCTCATTTTATCGAGAAGCCGTGAGATCGAGCGCGCATTTCGTCCTAATTCATCTGCCAACCTCTTCTTTGAATCAATTTCTTCCAACACGATCGCGGGAATTATGACTTCATTATCATCAAAAGCAAAAATCGCTTGCGGATCATGAAGCAGCACATTTGTATCGAGCACGAATATTTTTTTCATGAGAACCCTCCCGGCGTTGGATATTCATTAGAGGCCATACATAGCAAAGCGCAGCTGCGGGTAAACTATGGCGACAGATCATTATATGATTTTCAACGTGAAAAAAGAGGTGGCAAACATGTTCAAATGGTTTATTTCAACGATCATTATTGCGATTGTAGCGACAGGCTGCAGCACCGTCGCACGTAATGAGACATCACCCTCTCCTCAAAATAACGGCCGCGTCAAGACTCAGCAAACCGAACCGCGCAAGAAAGAAATAACAAACTCAAAGCAGGTGGCGGCACATCTGGAGCAGTTGGCCAAAGGAATTGACGGCGTTACGAATGCTCACTGTGTAGTATTCGGCAACACAGCGATTGTCGGCATTGATGTAGATGCCAAGCTAGACCGCTCGAGAGTAGGAACAATTAAATATTCTGTTGCGGAAGCCTTCCACAAAGATCCTTACGGCGTTGACGCGCTAGTTACAGCGGACATCGACATCTCAGAGCGAATTAATGAGATTGGAGCCGATATTAAGCGCGGCAGACCTATCCTTGGATTCGCAGAAGAGTTGGCCGATATTGTAGGAAGAATCATTCCACAAATGCCGCGCGATGTGATGCCGGATGAGCTTGAGAAAGAAAATGCCCCGCAAAAAAATAAGAAATTGTAAAGACTCCCTGAAGACACAAAAAGCCTAGTGAGCTATTCACTAGGCTTTCTTCATGGCAGCATAAACTTGTACAATCAAGTTGTCTGCAGCACTGTTCTTATTCGGTTGGTTGCGCGTGAAAGCAGTGGACAAGCCTACTCCATTAGCAGCGTTACCACTAGCTGTCATGCCAGAGGACAAAGGGAAGTACAATACCGTATCATGCTTGTGCAATTGAACAATCGTTTGTGCAGGCAATACTACGAATGGCTGCTTGGAAATTGCGAATACGGTGTCGGTCATAAGCATGACCCCCTTCTGAACAGATTTCAAAAATGGCCTCTGTACACCTATTATATCCAAATCCGTAGCCGCAGTCTATGGCTATTCAGCCATTTTTGCTTGAAGCGCAGCCTTAGCTTCTGCCAGCGCTGAGTCGCTTAAATAGACGTAAGGACTCTTCCAAGTTCCCTCAAGAGGAATAAAAGCAACTTCGTCTCGGCCCATGCCAACATAAGTGGTCATCATATTGACGATCTCCTTGGAAGGCATATCCATAGTTAGATTATTCCCAACTGCGTCGATAACAGAACTTAATTTCGTAACACCATTCAAAGATTTTAATTTGTCTGTAAGTGCACCAATAACTTGGCTTTGTCTTTTGTTGCGATCAAAGTCGCTTGACATATTTTTACCGTTATTCGATTTGCGATAGCGTACAAAATCCAGCGCCTTCTCGCCGCTCAGCAGCTGAAAGCCTTTCTCCAGGTCGATATTTGTGCCGTCGGCGGAATCGGTATATTTCATTCGCATATCGACATCTACCTCTACACCGCCAAACTCATCCACAACATCCGCGAAGCCTTGGAAATTAATTACGGCAGTATATTTAAGGTCTATATCGAACAGCTTGCTCATAACATTACGCACTTCCTGTTTCGCATCTGCGTAAGCCAGTTCCTTTGACAGTTTTTTGGAATTTAGTGCATTCATATAAAAGTCAGCATAAAAAGCGTTGGCTTTGCGAGCTCTATAGCCATCGACATCAACAATGGTGTCACGCGGGATCGTCACAATGGTTGCTGACTTGTTTGGATTAAATACGGCAACCATCATAACATCCGTATTCAGGCCTCCACCATGACTTCTAGAATCAATGCCCATCAGCAGCATTCCAACAGCCTTCTTCTTCACAGACTCTGCGGCTGGCACGGCGACTTCCGTATCAGCAGGTACTGTAGAGATATCTTTTATCGCTTCATCTGCCTTAAAGACTAAATACGCTAGACCCGCAGCAATAATGAGCAATACAGCAAATAGCAAAATAAAAAAGGTTTTTAAAATAGAACGTTTTTTACGCGGCTTTGGTTTTTTTGTTTTACTTGCCTGCTGTCGCGCCGCCGTTCTTGATGGTAATTCCGTAGAACCTTTGCTCATATGTGCCACCTTCAAATTCAGTTATATTTAGGATTGGATTCGATGTCTGTTAGAAGCTGCTCTCCAAGCTCACGTGGATATAGCTGCAGCTTTGAACGGCTTTCCTTCACATATTTCACATGAATCATCGTATCATCGATTTTGATGATGGAGTAGTCAGTTAAGCCATGATCTTCGGATAATATTTGTTCGAAAAAAGCAAGCGTATCCAGAGCTGATTGATCCTCTTGCCGGGCATCCGATACTACCTTTATTTGCAGCCAGTTAAATAATGCGTCCTCCAGCTTCATTTGCCTGATTCCGCATTTTGCTGTCTATTATCGTCCGCTTTATTGCCCTTCCATTTGTCATACAGCTGACGGCCTCTCAGCATAAGCATCATAAGCACAGCTATACCCATACATTGTATAATTGGCAGCTTATCTACCTGTAAAATCATAAGAACAAAGGAACCGAACGCAATCAAAGCATACACTAATATTTCCTTTAACAACGGCAGCTTTTGCTGTGCACGGAACACTTTATTGAATATGTATATTGTAAAGCCTAATATGATTAAATAAGAAATGAGTTTATGATCGCTGAACCACGCCTGCATGCTGTTTACCTCCTTCTCCTTTTTAACGCTTCTCGCCATGTATAAGTTGCACGGTTACCTTTTCATTGTGAAATATAAGTGGGATTATAAGTTAAAAAACTTATAATCCCACTTATACTTTAAAGAAAACGTAAGGCTTTGCGTTTGCAAAACCTTACGTTTGATTATTGGCTTGCTCTTAAACGCTGGCTTGAGCATTTTTACGGTTTTTGTCCGCACGCTCGCGCTCGCTTTTATTCAATATTTTTTTGCGAAGACGAATCGTCTTCGGAGTAATTTCACATAGCTCATCATCATTCAAATACTCAAGCGCTTGCTCAAGTGAGAATAGACGTGGGCTTTTTAGTGTAACGGTATCATCTTTACCAGCAGAACGAATGTTATTCAGCTGTTTCACTTTACAGATGTTAACGATGATATCATTCTCACGAGTATGCTCGCCAACGATCATGCCTTCGTAAATTTCAGCACCCGGCTCCAAGAACTGAATACCGCGATCCTCAACACCCAGCATGCCGTAGAATGTCGTTGTGCCGTTTTCACTTGCAACAAGCACGCCTTGGTGACGTCCGCCAACACCAGAACCTGCAAGAGGACCGTAGCTGTCAAATGCGTTGTTCATAATGCCGTAACCGCGTGTCAATGTCAGGAACTGTGTACGGTAGCCAATCAAGCCGCGTGCAGGAATTTTAAACTCCAAGCGCACTTGTCCGTTGCCGTGGTTGATCATGTTCAGCATTTCAGCTTTACGAGTTCCAAGGCTCTCCATAACAGCGCCCATGCTTTCTTCTGGTGTATCAATTAGTAAACGCTCGTAAGGCTCTTTCTTCGAACCATCGATTTCTTTAATGATAACCTCTGGTTTGGATACTTGAAGCTCAAAACCTTCACGACGCATGTTCTCGATTAGAATACTTAGGTGAAGCTCACCACGGCCTGAAACGATAAATGCATCAGGGCTGTCCGTTTCATCAACACGAAGTGCAACGTCTGTCTCAAGCTCTTTGAAGAGGCGCTCACGAAGCTTACGGGATGTAACCCATTTACCCTCGCGACCTGCAAATGGACTGTTATTAACAAGGAATGTCATTTGAAGGGTAGGCTCATCAATTTTGAGAACCGGCAAAGCTTCAGGATTTTGTGGATCAGCAATCGTTTCGCCGATGTTGATTTCGCGAATACCCGCAATTGCAACGATGTCGCCCGCGCCTGCTTCAGCAATCTCAACACGCTTCAAGCCTACGAAACCGAACAATTTCTCGATTCTAGCTTGTTTTGTGCCGCCTTCACGAGTCATTACAGCAACTTGTTGACCTTGCTTGATTACTCCGCGGTTAACACGGCCAATCGCAACACGACCAAGGTACTCATTATAATCAAGCAATGTAACGAGGAATTGGAGTGGTTTTTCAACATCTTCAGTTGGAGCTGGAATATTGCTTACGATTGTCTCGTATAGTGCTTCCATGTTCTCGTCCTGTTTCTCAGGATCAAGACTTGAAGTACCCATCAAAGCGGAAGCAAAAACAACCGGGAATTCAAGCTGCTCATCATTTGCGCCTAGCTCGATGAATAGGTCAAGCACTTCATCAACAACCTCTTGAGGTCTTGCGTTCGGACGGTCAATCTTATTTACTACAACGATTGGCGTTTGGTTCGACTCAAGCGCTTTGCGCAAAACGAACTTTGTTTGCGGCATGCAGCCTTCAAATGCGTCAACGACCAAAAGTACACCATCAACCATTTTCATAATACGCTCAACCTCGCCGCCGAAGTCAGCATGTCCAGGCGTATCAACGATATTGATCAAATAATCTTTGTAGTTAATTGCTGTGTTTTTTGCCAAAATTGTAATCCCGCGCTCACGCTCAATGTCATTGGAATCCATTGCACGTTCCTGCACTGCTTCATGATCGCGGTACGTTCCTGATTGTTGTAGCAGTTTGTCAACCAATGTCGTTTTACCATGGTCAACGTGGGCAATAATGGCGATATTCCGTAAATTCTCTCTTGCTTGCATAACTTGTAATCCACTCCATTTGTTTTTTATTTAAATCCTTACCAGCGTCTGCGTTTGCCAAGCATCAACCAACCACCTGCTGCAATTAAAGCAACAGCAATCGCATAAATCCCCCAGCTCCACAATAGAACAAGCACAACAAACACGGCCGATGCGGCAGCAAGCGCAAGCGATGCCGTGAGTACAACACGAGGTATGGATGAACCGAACAAATAATATTCGTAAAGACCAGCTGCCACACCAAAAATAAACAGCGGCCACAAATATTTCAAGCTATCCCATCCAAAAAGGTTGCAGACGATAAACAGCAGGGCATAAACGACGAGCATTCCGCCTGGGACTAGCACGACCGCCGGAACTAATCTGCCAAAGTAAAGCACATGCAGCAGTATTCCAGGTATCAGAACGAGCAGTGGCCAGAAGACTGCGCCCAGGAAGCTGAATACACCTAACTTGCCCAACAAAATAACGAGCCCGACTAACAGCAAAATAATTCCAGCGGAATATTTGTTATTAGGCATTCGCGCTTCCGCTCCTTACAACGTCATTCGCATATGTTGACGAAAGACGACAGTTTTTATCTATATTAGTTTAAAGGAACTGAGGCAAAAATACCAGTACGTAGAGACCTTTGAGCAAAAAAAAACCTTCACTTCTTATTTTACTTATTTATATCCACTCATAAACCTTATGAAACGGGCTTTTTTTTGACAATAGCAAGAAAGATAACAAGCGGCACGCATAGCAGCGGAATCGCTTCAGCAAGCATTTTGGAGCCATGAAACAGCAATTTATTCATTCCAGGGTCATGCATCAACATTCCTCCAGCGGCATAAGCAAGCAAAGCGGCACCAATATATGAGAGAGCAGGAAACTTTTGAAGAAGGGTCCCCAGTATTTGACTCCCCCAAATAATCATAGGAATACTAAGAGCGATTCCCAGCACAATGAGAACCGGATCGCCATCTGCAACAGCAGCTATAGCAAGAACATTGTCCAGGCTCATAACGAAATCAGCTACCACGATGGTCCAAATCGCTTGACCAATCGTTTTAGCTTTTTTCACCCTATGCGAGCCATGCGTCTCCCCTGCCTCCGCAAGCAGCTTTACTGCAATATAAAACAGCAGCAAAGCACCGATCGCCTGCAAGAATGGGACCGCCAGCAGCTTTATTGCAACTAAGGTTAATAGACATCTAAGCCCTACAGCAGCAAGCGCTCCCCACCAAACGGCGCGTTTGCGCTGCTCGGGTGGAAGCTGACCGCTCGCCATTGCAATGACAATAGCATTATCTCCGCTAAGCAATACATTAATTAAGACAATCTCAATAAATATAATAATACTGTCCACCATACATCCCTCCCCTCTAAAAGCTGTATGTACAGGCTGTAGGGAATATGTCCAAATAAAAAATTGAATCCATATTCTATACCCTTCGTATTTATTGTAAACTTCTAGAAGAGCTTGCTTGGGAAGGAGGATATTTACTCATGGAATTACTCTCGGTCGAGTTTTTCTCTGCCCTGCTCACCATCGTTTTCATTGACCTGATACTCGCTGGCGACAATGCCATCGTAATCGGATTGGCAGCCCGTAATCTACCAAAAGATCAACAAAAGAAAGCGGTCATTTGGGGTACAGCAGGCGCAGTCGGTATTCGGGTTATTGCAACCCTCCTCGTCGTCCAACTGCTAAATGTGCCGTGGCTTAATCTCGTTGGAGGATTACTTCTAATCTGGATTGCTTATAAGCTTCTTGTTCAGGAAGATGGCCATGACGGCATCAAATCTGGCAACACGCTTTGGCAATCTATTCGTACAATCATCATCGCTGACGCCGCAATGGGCATTGATAATGTCATCGCAGTCGCGGGTGCTGCACACGGCGATACTCTGCTCGTCATTCTTGGCTTAATTATTAGCGTCCCCGTTGTCGTATGGGGCAGTACGATCTTTATTAAGCTGATCAATCGTTTCGAATGGATCGTGTACCTCGGTTCAGCTGTGCTTGCTTACACCGCTGCAAAGATGATTACACATGAAAAATCTTTTCAAGCATTTTTCGACAATAAGCTTATCTTCTGGTCCTTCGTCATACTGATTATTATGATCACTACTGCTGCCGGATGGTTTACCAATCTGCGCAATAAGACCGCACAACAAAAAAGCAGCGAATCCCGTTAGGGGGTTCCTGCTTTTATGATGTTCTCCCCATTTATTACAGCATCTCGCCTAGCACTAATTCACCGTCTTCCTCCACCACTTCAATAAAGATAGGCCGTTCATCCGGTGTCTGATTGGGCGTATGAATCGTAAGCACTAATCGTCCTTCGAAAGTACGGAATACCATGCCATGTCCCCCGTCATTCTGATAAAACGCCTTTTCCTCATGGAGCCACGGCCCAGTTACAACGCCAGAGAGTGACTTCGCTATGCCCAGAGCATATTTGTTGTTAATAAAGCTAGCCCACAGCATATATAAGACTCCTGAAGCCGTATGGAATAAATAGGGGCCATCGGTTACATAATTGTCTTGATTAGGATAGCGCGGTGATTGAAAAGATGTCGTCCATGGCGCTTCAGATGCTTTGAATAGCACGACCGGCTCTGAAACTGCGCGTTTAAAATCCATGCTCAGCTTCATCGCGCATATTTCCCCATCTGCGGTTTGCTGCCACTCGTGACAGAACACCATCCAAGGCTGCTTAGCTTGATCCACATATAAGCTCCCATCCAGCGAGCTCCAATTGACTGGTGTAACAGGCCCCTCACTGTGAAGCTCAAACGGTCCCAGCAGTTGATCTGATGCAAGTATCGCTGTACCAAGCAAGCCATTATCATTTCTGCGAAAGGTTGCAAACATAAAGTATCTGCCCTCATGCTCATAAACCTCTGGTGCCCAAAAATTCGTATCCGAAAAAAAGTCAGCACTCGGTCGGAAGGCTGGAAACGGGCCTTCCCACGTCTCCAGATCATGACTTGTATACGCATCAAATCCGGTTCCCTTGCCCCAAATATTTTTATCCGTGCTTCCGTATAAATAATATTTCCGCTGCTGGGTGACCGGAAAAATGAAGGGATCTCGAATCTGTAAATCTTCTCTTTTAATCATAACTCGCTCCTTTATCTCTATAAGTTGAACTAGAAACTTACGTTTTGGGCGCTGCGCGAGTAGATCATTCTTACGATCGCGGTTGCAGCCAGATTCTTTGATTTCCTAAGACATTTAAAGGTAAGAATCCGGCTGCAAAGGCGAACACTTCGTTTCTCCAGAACGATCTTCTCGCTTCGCTTACACTTCATTTTTTAAGTTCAACTTATTCATTACCGATATGTTGGATTAACGACACCAATCGTTGACGTCACGCTCAGCGTTCCGCTCTCATATGCCAGAACCTGATTCCCGCTCACACGGAATGCAATGCTAGTATCTTTATATTGTAGGGTACCTTGAATCTCCCTCACACTCATTCCGATGATGCCTCTAAGCTCGCCGCTGCGATCGGTAATTACACGCACTCCCTTCGGAAATTTCATCCAACACTCTCCATTTCGATACAGCTCAGAGCCTTCCCGCATATTCAGCAGCTCATAAGCTATACCGTCCACCATTCGGCTGTAGCCTGTCTCACTCGCAATTTCTTCCCCGTGATCCATATCATACGGAACAAGCCCCGTAAACCAAAGTTCACCCTCTGGCGTCGGCAAAATACCGCATAAGCGCTCTACATAATCCAGCAAGCACAAAATTGATGGGGAGTAAGCCTCCGTAAAGCCCTCATCCCCAGTCCATGGGCTGACTGCCTGCGCAAAGCGGGTAGCCTTCGCAAATGAAGCTAGAATAGGATACATCACCCACGTGAGCTCTACATGACGGCCATGATGCTCAAACGCATGCGGCGTCCGGATCAGGCTAAGGAAATTCGAAGCTCCGCCCCAGCTGTTATAGCTTGAGAAGGGGTCAAATCTTGGATCGTCCATAGACATGGAGGTGAACGGATATTTTGCGAAAAACTTGCTCGTATTCAACAGATAACGTCTCAGCATCGTATCAAAAAACAGAAGATCTCCAACCTCACAGGCCATCACGCGCAGAAGAACATCCGATTGCACGCGCACAAGCTCGTCATTCCGATCACGATCATAGAAAAAATGGTCCTCATCATCAAAGCAATAACGATATAAGCTAGCCAGACTCTCTTCAGCTTTAGCCTGCCACTGCTCACTAGGCAAACCAAGCTCCGCCGCTATGCGAGCCAAATACAGCCGCTGACAATACACATTAGCTGTCAAGTCCGGTGCCAAAAACGGCAGTATCGGAGAATCTGGATTCATTTGTGTGGCATCATTATGATGAGGCGTGTCTGGCACATGCCAAAAGCGCGGCGAGAGATCGTGTCCTGTATCGAATGTGCTGAAGGCTTCAACGCATCCAGTTCCGCGGGTATTTCGATAGGTCATCAGCCAATCGTCATATTTGGCCATTGCGTCATACATCGTTTGCAAAAAGCTTTTGTCAGCATGATGCAGCTTATAATGGTTCCACACGCTGCGCGCAAGCGGCGTCACCAGTTGAATTTGCCGATATGCGGGACCATGGTCAGTAACCTTGTAGGGGAGCATGCCGTCCTCACGTTGATGCTTGGCAAAGGAGCGATAGGTCGATTCAGATACAGACGGAATAAACCTTGAAAGCAGCTCGGCATTGATCGTTCCGGTGCTCTCCAGCCAGCAGCCTAGATAGATTCCTCCTTCCTGCAAAATCGGATCATCACCGCCTATAGGCACGATACAATCAAGCAGCGTCCGAAGCGCCGCGTAATAAACCTGCTCCAGCTTGCCAGAGCTTGCCGTAAAGCGTATGCCGCCCTCCATCCACTCTTCTAAACTTTTTTTATCGGAAGGCTTTTTCAGCTCGCCAACCTTCTCCTTAATCGAAAGTTCTCTAAGCTGCTTCAGCAATGATTCGCTCACTAGAATCGCCTCGCTTCTCTAATTAGTAAATACAAAACAGGCTGCCGCACGGCAGCCTGTCCCCCATTCCATAACAGCAAAATTTCAGCTGCTTTATTGATTGTTATTAAAAATTTTCACGGTACCCTCATAGAAGTCCTTGACTGCTTGCTCTACACTTTTGCGTCCAAATCCAATTTCATACATAGTTGAATCCGCAAGCTTGGAGTATTCCGAAAACCCAGGAGGGTTGTAGCTTACTGCGAATGGCTCTGACTTGGTCGCCTCAGATACGCGGCTGGTGTAATCATAAACGATTTTCTCCACAGCATTTGCTTGGCCTTCAAGAACCGTCCGATTTGCCGACGTTACAGGAACGCCGCGATCATTCCCTAAAATTTTGGCAACATCCGGATCATTAATAAAGAAGCTAAGCAGCGTTGCAACCTCGTTAGGATGCTTTGTTTTCGCATAGCCGGAAAGACCTTGGCTAGATTCGAACACCACGCCAGTACCTTTCTCACCGCGAGGCAGTTGAACCATAATAAGCTCATCTTGCGTTAGTCCTTGCAGCGCAGCTAATTGATTGGAAGGAATTAAACTCATCGCAACTTTTCCTGTAACAACCAATGACTTGCTAGTATCGCCAGGAGGATTTGATACATGAAGCTCGGAAGACACAACTCCGCCTGCATTCACTGTTGCATCCCAATAGTTGAACCATTGCAAGGCGTCAGCTTCTTCAAATCCTAGCGTTCCTTTATCCAAGTCATACAGCTGTTTGCCTTGCTGCTTTAAGCCAATGTCCATACCATCAATGGACATGTTATAAGTGCCGTAAATACCGTTGCCCAGCTTGTCAGAAACTTCCTTGCTGATTCGGGCAAAATCTTCCCAGTTCCAGCCATCCTGTGGTACCGGAATGCCTGCCTTGTCAAATAATGTTTTATTTACAACCACGCCCCTGGCATTAGCGCCAGCCGAGATATGAAGAAGCTTGCCGCCAATCGTTCCGTACTTAACCATCGATTGGTCCATGTCGCTTAAATCAAGCTCTTTATCTATATAAGGCGTCAGATCAAGAAGCACTTCCTTGTTGGCATAATCAACGACATTCCCACCCAGGAAGAAGATGTCAGGCGCTGTACCAGATGCAAGCTGTGTATTAAGCTTATCGAAGTAGCCGGTAGATGGAGCAAATTCACCAACAACTTTAATCGTAGGATTTTTCTCTTGGAAAACCTTTAGCGCTTCGTTTGTTATATCCGCTCTCTTCTGATCCCCCCACCACATAATGCGCAGCTCTACTTGCTTCGCATTTCCAGCATCAGTGCCGCCTGCCGCATTATCTTTACTTTCTCCTCCACCGCTTGTTCCGCCGGAGCATGCCGCTGTGAATACCATCAACATACCTAACATTAAAATAACTAACCGATGTTTCATTTTATTTCCCCCTCATTCTGATGTGCATTCGCTTTCAACTATGATGCTACCTTTAATTTCATCGTTTCGGAATTTCATTTCTTTGGGTATTCGTTATCAATTTTTTCGGTTAGCATATTTGAATGGCTCTCTTATTACTTAAGTCCAGTCGTCGCAATGCCATCCAAGAAATAACGCTGAAAGACGAAGAAGATGAGTGTAATCGGTAAAAGCGACAACGTCGACATCGCAAGCAGCGCACCCCAATCAGATTGACCTGAAGGATCAAATAAGGCACGAATACCGAGCTGTACCGTGAACAGCTTAATATCGCTCAAATAGATCATTTGACTAAAAAAATCATCCCATGACCAGATGAAGGTGAAAATGGCAGCAGATATTAATGCAGGCACAAGGAGCGGCATGATCATACGGAAATAGATTTGTCGCTGATTGCAGCCATCAATCGTCGCACTCTCATCGAGCTCTCTCGGAATGCCGCGAATGAACTGAACCATCATAAGGATGAAGAAGGAATCATGCGCCAGCCATTTTGGCAAAACGAGCGGAAAATACGTATTTACCCAATGAAGCTCACTATAAATGACGTATTGCGGAACAAGCGTAACATGATACGGCAGCATAATCGTCACCAGCATCATCGCAAACCATATTTTCTGAAACTTGAAATTAAGACGTGCGAAAGCAAAGGCGGCGAAGGAGCAGGTAATGACATTGCCAAGCACACTCAGTATAGATATCAACCATGAATTAGCGAAAAATTTTCCAAATGCGATGCCCTGAAAGCCTCTCCAGCCATTCACATAATTTTCCAATGTGAAGGAAGAAGACCATAGGCCTGACTCTGTAAAAATCAGCTCATTAGGCTTAAAAGAGCTGCTAATCAGCCAAAGCACGGGATAAAGCATCGCAATACCGAAAACGATAATTAACGTATGTTTCGTAAATCCGTTCATCTTTTTCATCTGCAGCATCATTTTACCTTCCTTCCTTGCTATCACCGTAGAATACCCAATATTTCGAAGTCACGAAAATAATGGCTGTAAAGATCCCGATGACTAGCAGCATAATCCAGGCTAGCGCTGAAGCATATCCCATATCGAAGTAAGAGAAGCCCTTCATATACAGGTATAGGGTATAAAACATCGTTGCATCCAGCGGGCCGCCTCGACCGTCTCCGATGACAAATGCGGGTGTAAAGGCTTGAAATGAATTAATGATGCTCATGACCAGATTGAAAAAGATAACCGGAGTCAATATCGGCAGCGTAATACGGAAAAACTGACGCACCTTGTTCGCTCCATCCACCTGCGCAGCCTCATATAGATCCGCTGGCACCTGCTTAAGACCTGCTAAGAAAATGACCATAGCAGAACCAAACTGCCAAACTGACAATGAAATAATCGTATATATGATGTAGCTCGGATGAGAAATCCAAGAAGGACCTGAAATACCGAACCAGCTGAGCATTTGATTCACCAGGCCATTGCCATCAAATATCTGCCGCCATACAATAGCGATTGCCACACTCCCTCCCAATAAAGAAGGAATATAATAAATGGTTCGATACACACCTAACGCGCGAATCCCTTTGTTTAAAACGATAGCAATCAGCAGCGCGAATACTAGGCGAAGCGGCACGGAAAGAAATACGTATTTAATCGTTAGCCACATGGAATTCGAGAAGGTTTCGTCTTCTTTAAAAATCTCAATGTAGTTGGAGAAGCCTGTCCACTTGGGGGCTGTTAGCAGATTGTACTTGGTGAGTGACAAATAGAGCGAATAAAGCATAGGACCTAATGTTAAGCAGAAAAAACCGATCAACCAAGGCAGCAAAAATGCATATGCCGTAGCATTATGCTGATTGGTAAGCGGCTTGCGGCTTCTTCTCATCGCGAATACCCCTCTCTTAATGATGTACTATCATCATAAGGGAGAGGTAAAGGAGATTGAATGCTATTTCTTCGGGAGTTCGCTATCAATTTTTTCAGATGACTGCTGCCGGTAGTCGGAAGGAGTTACGCCGTACATCCGTTTGAACTTAGAGCTGAAGTAGCTCGCATTAGAGAAGCCTGTTAGCTCCGCAATATCCCAGAGGTTCAGCGTTGTCGTTTTGAGCATGCGAGTCGCCTCCGCCATGCGCACCTCGTTCAAATAGTGATTAAAGGTCTTCCCGACTTTAGCTTTGAACATTTCTGAGAAATAAGAGGCATTATAATTAAATTTCTCTGCAATCATCGTCAAATTCAAATCATACATATAATTCTCGTCCATAAAATGTTTGGCAGCTAAGATCAAGGAGGGGTCGCTCTCTTGTGAATCGCTTTGCCGCTTCCGCTCAATCTTGCCAGCAATTTGGAGGAGAAACCGCTCTGCCTTATTTACTGTATCGAGACTTAGCGTCATTTCAGGTCTGAGCCAAAGCTGCTCGCTGCTCTCAAGGCTTATTCGTGATTCATGTGCGATGGTCTCAAGCATCAAATAAAGCTGGAAAATCACTTTGACAAAGCGAAGCTGTGAGACGAATCCTGCTTGTAATTCAAGTCTTACGGCATTCTCAAATGACTCAAGCTCTCCTCGTGTCAAATACCTCTCGATAAGCCTAATCGTTTGCTCTGAGAGAGCAGGCTGTCCTTCAGGCGAGTGCGAGTGTCGTTCAACCTGTTCATAAGGCAAATTCCATGCCAGCAATGAGGTAATATAGCCCTCCTTCCACTGCTTAAAGCCGCTTACCGCTTGTCCTGTTCCTAGTTTGAGCTCGAATGCCATATACGTATCTACACTCTGGTATAGTGACTTTGTAAAATCCTGCTCCAGCTCCTCATCCACAAGCATGACAAAATGCATTAAGCCTGGGTAATTGGCGTCACGAAAAAACGCAATGCTCCCTAGATGCTTCTCCGCACATTCTCTAGATATGATCTCGAATGGGAGCCGAAACTTATCGGGTGTCCGTTCAACCGTACCGTTTGTCCCCGGACGTTCTCTTAGCCCAATGGTTATAAACCGCACCTCCCTGTTTTCCCATGAATCAAGCTCAAACAATCGGGAACGATCCTTGACAATACTCTCTTGGTCGATTTCCTCTTTCACGAGATGTACGATAAAGTGCTCCTTCATCTCTTTGTAATATTGCGAGAGACGCCACTGGATCATGGCTGCCTGATCCTGATTATGCCGCTCATTGTCGAGCTCTTTCTTTACGTTTGCCAACGTTGAAGTTAATTCCTTTCTGGTGACTGGCTTAAGCAAATAGTCGCGAACATGATTGCGTATCGCTGACCTTGCATATTGAAAATCCTCATAGCCTGTAATGATAATCATGCGTAAGGATGGATACTGCTCATGACAAGCATCAAGAAATGACATCCCATCCATGACAGGCATATTCATATCTGTAATCACAATATCAATAGCTTCGCATGCCAGCCTCTCCAGCGCTTCCATGCCATTTGAAGCTTCACCTGCAATACGCAGCCCTAAACTGTCCCAATCTACCTTTAGCTTTAGTCCCTGCCGAATTTCCGGTTCATCATCCACGATTAATACTTTATACATGCTGGTGCTCCTCCTGTGCAGGTAATATGAGTTCAATACATGTGCCCTCGCCGAGCGTGGAAGCAATCTTAACCTCGAAACGCGAATCATAATATAAGCGGCAGCGGGAGAGGACATTGCCTAGACCAATCTGGCTATTGCGGCTTGCAAGAATATGCTCCAGCTGAGCGGAGGCCGAATACTCCAACAGCCCCTTGGTCTGTTCCGGGGTCATCCCGGGACCATTATCTGAGACGATAAGATGAACCCTTCCCTCCGCGTGCCTTACTTGAATACGTACTTGTGCATCTGTTTGATGCAGAAAGCTATATTTAACAGCATTTTCGATTAACGGCTGAAAAATAAACTTCACCGTCGTCAGCCTCCCGAGCTCGCCCTTCTCTTCTAGCGAGATGTCCAGTCTTTCCCCGAAGCGAATCTGCAAAATCGACATATAATAACGGACATAAACAAGCTCTTCTTCAAGACGGATGAGATCATCACTAATTTTAAGAGAGAAGCGCATCATTTTTCCGAGTGATTCAATAACCTCTACCGTATCATCCGTCCTTTTCTGTATGGCCAAGCTGCTCATCAGCTCCAGCGTATTAAACAGAAAATGAGGATTGATTTGCATAAGGAGCGCCTTATATTCCGCTTGCTGCCTAAGCAGCTTCAGCTCAAACTCAGTTTTAATATGCTGCCTGAGGCGCGTGACCATGTTGCGGAAGGTCTCTGTCGCGAAGCCAACCTCATTCCGAACGCTTTTCTCCGGTGCTAGCCTGCTCTCTGCAAGGTCAAAATCACCTCTCTGCACATGCCGCATGGCGAGCACCAGCCGCGAGAGCGGCTTCGTTATACCGTGTGACAGCCAAGTCGCCAATAGTAAAGACAAAATGAGCAATACAGCTGCGACGATTACAATGGTGCTTCGCAGACGGAAAAGCTGCGAGTACAAATCCTTCTCCGAGACGAAGCCGATTAGCATCCAATTCGTCTGAGACAGCTTTTTGTATACTAAAATATCCTTATCGCCCTGCTCGTTATTCAAATAGATTACGCCCTGCTTTCTCCAGCCGCTGCGTATATCCTCCACCTGCTTTGCCATATCCTGATGCAGGCCATACTCGGTCTGAGACAGCATCGGCTCACCAAGCTGATCCAACAAATAAATCGTTCCGCTCTCTCCCAAATGGATACGACTTAGCGGCTCTAGAAAATAGTCAGCGCTTACATTAACCTTCATAACGCTTTTTGTAAGTGAAGGCTCAAACGAACCGATCGGCATGAGCATGCTTATTACAGGATGCATGTTATTATTGCGAATTTCCGAGGCATCTGTGTGCGCTGGAATCCAGTATTCATCCTTTTTCTTAAAATCTTGATACCATTCCTCGTTTAGAAATGAAGAATCGGAGACGACTTGGTTGCCGCTGCTGACCCACATGCCTTCCTGTCTGTAGATGGCTACGCTAGAGACACTGGAGTAGCTGTTGGTTGTCTGAGTCAAAAATTGGCTCATGCGGTAATGAGCCAGGTTTCTCTCTCCTGGCGAAGCCTTGGCATCAGATGCTGCCATATCCCAATTGCTTGTAATCTCACTATTAAAAACAATCGATGCCAAATCATAGATTTGGATCTGAACCATATCAATGTACGAGCCGTATTCATCCATTTTCTCGAGTGCAGAAGACTCAATGTAGGAGCGGATAATCGAACGGGACTGATTAAACAAAAGAATCGACATCGTTACGAACGATAGTACAAAAAGCAAAAAGAAAATAGCAATTAAACGACTTTTTAGCGAATAAAACATAGTTTATCCTCCTAATGCGATAAAGAGAATGGACAGCCTCATCAAGCTTAAGACCTGATGGGCTGTCCATTCAACTTTAAATGATCAAAACCAACTATCCTCACCTGCAGTTTGAACCGTTGTTTGCTGCATAGGCGTAAGTAGCAGCTCCTCTGTACCCTCGACAGCATCCAGCAACAATTGCTTATAATTCGGTATGAGCGATTCAATTTTCTCGGCGATTCTAAGATTTGGATTAGTGCTTGGCGATTTTGGCAAAAATAATGTACAGCAATCCTCAAAGGGCAGTATCGAGGTTTCAAACGTACCAATTCTTTCTGCCATTCGAATAATTTCATGCTTGTCCATCATAATCAGCGGCTTCAACTGCGGAAGCTGCGTCGCGCGTCCAATCACATTCATGCTGGGCAGCGTTTGGCTAGCCACTTGGCCTAAGCTTTCACCTGTTACGATTCCACTTGCCCCGTTCCGCTCCGCCAGCTGCTCCGTTATGCGCATCATCGCTCTTCTCATTAGCGTTATGATGAGATTATCACTTTTGGCTTGGACCAAAGTCGTCTGAATTTCAGTGAAGGGCACCAGATGCAGCTTAATAGGCTCGCCGCTGAAATACGACAATCTTTTCGCCAGCTCTATCACTTTATCCTTCGCCTGCTCGCTGGTGAAAGGATAGCTGTGAAAATGTACCGCCTCCAGCTCCAGACCTTTGCGCAGAGCCAGCCAACCTGCTACAGGGCTGTCTATGCCGCCTGAGAGCAGAAGCATTGCTTTGCCGTTTGAAGCAAATGGAAACCCTCCAGCCCCAGGTATAACTTCGTAGAATACATAGGTAGCTTCACTTTGTATATCTACTCGCAATTCAACCTCAGGCTTGCTTACATTCACTTTAAGGTCCGGAATAGCATGAAGAACATGTCCTCCGACCAAATGATTCATTTCTTGCGAGGTATGTGGAAACGTTTTCCACGCGCGTTTCGCGCTTACCTTGAACGTTTTTGGCTTCTCCGGCAGTGCCTGCATGAGACCAAGAGCCGCAGCTCTTATTTTCTCAAGATCATTCTCTGTGCTGACCACCGGACTGAGCGAAACGATGCCAAATAAATCTTTTAGTCTATCCACAATCGGCTCATGCGAATGTCCATTAAGCAGCACAAACAGACGCCCAAAGGATTTGTAATAAGTCACATTCTCATATGCGAGCAAAGCCTGCTTCACCTGCTCAAGCATCCGCTTCTCAAATTTATTGCGATTTCTTCCTTTTACCATTAAATCTCCATAACGAAGTACTACCTGATCATAAAGCAAAGTTAAGTCAATCTCCTCTCAAGCGGCTTTAATTGCTGGGCGATCTGACGCAGCGCGTCGCCTAGCGCAGCAATATCGCGCTCCTCATGCTCATCTCCTAGGCTGATGCGTATGCCGCCTGTCGCCTGCTCATGGGTTGCGCCAATTGCAAGCAGGACACGGCTTGGCTTATCATCCTTAGAAGAGCAAGCTGATTTTGTTGATGCCATTATACCATGCTGCTCCAGCATGTGTACGATGACCTCCGGCTTCATGCCCGGGTAAGAAAAATGGACGATATGCGGTGCTATCGGCTCCGCCCCATTTAGCTTAAGCTCCTCTATCCCGCTTATCATCGAGATGAGCTTCCCTCTCAGCAGCTTCATCTTGCGCTCACGCTGCTCCATAGCCTCAAGCGACATGCGCAGCGCCTTAGCTGAAGCTACAATACCCGGTACATTTTGTGTACCTGGCCTGATGCCATGCTCATGAGAGCCTCCGGACAGAATCGGATACAATGTTATGCCCGACCGCACATACAAATAGCCGATTCCCTTAGGCCCTCTAAGCTTATGAGCAGATCCGCTAAGCAGATCAACCCCCCACTCCTCAATAGGAATGGGCAGCTTGCCCATGCTCTGGACAGCGTCGACATGAAACATCGTCTTCGGATAACGGCTGAGCAATCGCCCAATCTGCTCAATGGGCTGAATCGATCCGATCTCATTATTCACATGCATAATGCTGACAAGTATCGTATCCTCGGTTAATGCCTCTTCCAGCTGCTCTACGCGCACATGTCCGGACTCAGAGACAGGCAAATAGGTTACCCAGAAGCCCTCCTGCTCCAGCTGTGCGAAAGTCTCATAAACAGAGGCATGCTCGATCTGCGATGTAATCAAGTGCTTTCCGCGTCCCGCATATTGCCGGGCAACCCCTTTAATCGCCAAATTGTTGGATTCCGTCCCACCTGAGGTGAACAGCCAATCTCCCTTAGTGGTATGCATGCGTTCGGCAAGCAGTGAGCGCGAGCGCTCAATCAGCTTATTCGTATCGATGCCAAAACGATGCAAGGAGGATGGGTTCGCATACTGCGACCTCATGACTTCCATCATCGTTTGGATGACCTCATCATATGGCGGCGTTGAAGCACAGTGATCAAAATATAGCATAGTTAGATTGTCTCCTTTTCCAAGGTGAACCGGCTGTCGCCGTTCTTATGTCGGTGGTGCGTTTCATTCCGGAGAAATATAGAGAAAGTATGGCGAAACTTTTACTATCCTATATTTTAAAAAAAGAAAAAGATCAGCGATTGCTCCTGCCAAGCGGCGTAGAGCTTAATCGTGATCTTATTGCTGCCACCGTTCTACTTCGCTTGCAGCACCTTCACAACATACCGCTGCGTCTCTTCAGGCAGCGATTCAAGCTTCTCGATCAGCTGCTCATTCGTTCGTATGCCAGCTCGATCCACTCGTCCAGGACCAGCGTTATAAGCAGCTAGAGCAACCTGCTCATTCCCGTCGTATTTCTTGAGCAGCATCGATAAATATTTAGTCCCGCCCTCAATATTCTGGGCAGGGTCAAATGAATTAGTCACACCTAGCCCTTTGGCAGTGCCATCCATTAGCTGCATTAGCCCCTTTGCGCCTGATCCTGATTCTGCATCTGACCGAAATCCGGACTCTGTCTGGATGACCGCTTGGATCAAGGCTGGATCTACGCCATACCTGCTGGCTGCTTGTTGAATAATATCATCATATTCGCTCTTGGTGCCCGCTGTTGATGCTTCGTCCATCTTCGTTACAAACGCAGAAAGATCAAATGCAGAAAGCTGAGCAAGCGCATCTGTTGTCAGCATCGGAAGCGAGGAAGCACTATCCGACGCGCTATCAGACATATATTGGGATAATAGAGTATCAAATAAGGAAGAAGTGCCATTGCCTGTTGTCGCCTGCAAAGGATTCGATGCTGCTTTCAAATCAAGACTTGGCGTAAGCTGAATCTGCAGTAAGGTTTTTATAATTCGCGGATCTATACTCATGGGGCTCCTCCTAGCTAGCTTATGCATTGAATAAAATTGTGAAATAAATCTATATAAGTTGAACTTGAAAATGAAGTTATAGCGAAGCGAGAAGATCGTTCTGGAGAAACGAAGTGTTCGCCTTTGCAGGTGGATTCTTACCTTTAAATGTCTTAGGAAATCAAAGAATCTGGCTGCAACAGCGATCGTAAGAATGATCTACTCGCGCAGCGCCCAAAACGTAAGTTTCTAGTTCAATTTATATACTTTAACTATATCGGTTTTTATTGTACATGTTTTTAGAGCAAACAGCTAGTTCCCTATATTTCATTCCGGAGAAATATAGAGAAAGTATGGCGAAAGGATATATTTCTCTATATTTTCAAAAAAGCAGCGGATACACCTCTTGAATCGACTCACATTCCAAATAGTTTATCTCGCTATTCTCCTTATTTGGCCTTTGCTTTCTTGGATTCAGCCATACGGGCGTCCAGCCAGCAAGGTAGGATGGCGCGATATCGTTATGCCATGCATCGCCAACATAAGCCATCTCCTCTGGCAAATGTCCGGAGAGCCGCTGAACATGCCGAAATACATTAGCGTCTGGTTTGGCGATTCCGATTCCATCAGAAATATAAACAGCCCTCTCGTCTATGTAAGACAACAGCCCGAGTGCCTTAATTTTGCTCTGTTGGTGCAGAACGGGCCCATTTGTAATCAATCCAATAGCTATGCCAGCTTCCTTCAGCTGCCCAAACAGCTCCGCAGCACCTTCGCGAAGCATTAATCGCGATTGTTCCTGTTCATAGCTTTGCTGAAGCTCAAGCGCTGCTTCGGCAGATACTTCGAACCCAAGCTCGGCAAATGCAGCCGTAGCGCGCATAATTCTCAGCTCCTGAAGAGACAGCTGCCCTAAAATATGCTGCTCCCACAGCCGATCGCTATGAAGCCTAATGCTTTTGTACAAATCCTCTATGTGAAAGCTGCTTTTGTTCACCTTTAACGACCTAGTTTTTTCCACAGCCAATTGAAAAGGCTTCAGTTGATCATATAACGTATCATCCAAATCAAAATAAACTGCTTTTATCATCTGCTTACCCCTGTCTTTGCATCAATCTCTATACTTTAAAGCCAACCTCAATTATAGTCGCTCTGGAAAGTTTAAACCAGTAAGAAGAAACGGCTCGCCGTCCTTTGGCGGCGTCAGCGCGTTTCATTCCCAGAAATATAGAGAAAGTATGGCGAAAGGATCTACTTTCTTGTATTAAACAAAATCACCCTTACGGGGTGATTGGAAATCGCAGACGCTTCAGCTCGGACTTCTAACGGAAACCACAGACGCTAAATCGGCTTTATTTTTCGTTTCAAGATTGTAACGGAAATACAGGCCTCTATTTGCATCCTACATACCGGATCTCGCTTCATTTCTGCGTAATAGCGTCTCCCACTTCCGTTAAAATGTGACACTAACCAAAATTGGAACTTTAGCGTCTCTGGTTTCCGTTAGAATTCGTTATCCGCTCTCCGGCTGCTCGTGCAGCATCGTTATCAACAGGTCCGGAGAATGCATAGTTTTCTATACACAAGGTGAAACGACTGTCGCCGTCCTTTTGGCGATGGTGCGTTTCATTCCCGAGAAATATAGAGAAAGTATGGCGAAATGATCTGCTTTCCTGTATTTAAAAAAGACCGTACCGCCAACCTCGGTACGATCTTTGATTTCCGCATAATATCCGCGGAGCACTTATTTAAATATTTTGACACGCTCGTCCAGCGGCTTGAATTCCTTTTCTCCCGGCGCCACAGTCGGTTTGCCGAAAGGCATTTGGGCAATCAACTGCCATGAATCAGGCAACGACCATGTTTGCTTCACTTCTTCATCAACAAGCGGATTGTAATGCTGAAGCGATGCGCCGAAACCTTCTTTCTCGAGCGCAGTCCATACAACGAATTGATGCATGCCTGACGAGTGATGCGACCAGATCGGAAAGTTTTGCGCATAAGATGGAAAACTTTCCATGAGTCCGTCTACAACCTTCTTATCCTCAAAAAATAGAACCGTCCCATAGCCGCTTTTGAAACCACTCATTTTTTGCTCTGTTTGCTCAAATTGGTCAGCTGGAACTATCGCACGAAGCGTATTCGTAGTCATATCCCAAAATTTATTATGGCTATCGCCCAGCAATACAACAAGGCGTGCGCTTTGTGAGTTAAAGGATGATGGCGTGTTTTTGACCGCTTCCTGCACTAATTCAACAATTTTGTCGTCGGAAATGACAGACTCCTTGCTAATTCCATAAATCGAACGCCGTTCTTTAACTGCTTCCATAAAGGCTTGTGATGTCATAATTTCTCCTGCCTCTCCATTATGTGATCTGTTCCTGCTCAGAACTAAAGCTCATTATCCCCTACCTAGCGTTAATTATGTTTCTTTGCAGCTCTTCTTCTTTGGAGCAACCAAAGCGCTGCATACAATGCAAAAAAAATGCCAAAAGCTACTACCTCAAGCTGCAAAAGATACCACGGCCACGGAGCAAGAAAATCAAGCAAGGATGCAGTTGCGGGCTTGCGGGCCAAAAACATAAAATTAGTCGTCCCAGTGATTAGGTTCGTTAAGGCGGCTGGGATAGCGAGCAAATGCAGCCATAGCCATGCACGAAGCACAGAACGGAAGCTTGGCTGGTATCGTTCCACTGCGATAATATAAATAGCCGCCGCGACAATCGCTATGTGTGCGATAAAAAAATTAAAATACCGGAAATGAGGAAAGGTTTCATCTAAATTCGGTGTGAGCAGTGCCTGCAGAGCACCCATACTTCCAACAAAAAAAATGATGTCATAAGACCCTTTATGATTTACAACCAAGACAACAGCGCTGACTAAGACCATCAAGCTGCACAGCTGAAAAGGTAAAGAACCTATCCACCAGCTGTGCTCAGCTAAAGAGAACAGCTGTAAAGAAAGCTCACAGCCTAACAGCAGAAAAGCCAGCCCAAAACGAGCCTTTCGGTTAAGCTCTGGCTTTCTCAATCGTGTCCGGCACAATATTATACCCAAGCCAACCAGGAACAAAACGGCCAATGCCGCAAAATGCGCAGTCGAGAACAGCTCAAAAACCATCATTTTCAACTCCAATCCCACCTACAAACGTATACGCTTAGCTTTATTTTGCGGAAAAGAACAAAAAAAAAATAGTACCAATTCTATTTGGTACTATCCTCGTTATTATTTTTATGGAATAAACCCATTTCCTTAGCTTTATTAGCCGCTTCACGTGAACCGGTAAGATTAAGCTTTTTTAATATGTGATTAACATGGTTTTTGACTGTGCGCAGCGATACGACAAGCTTATCGGCAATCTGCGGCTGCGTATAGCCTTGATCAATTAAATCCAGCAGCTGCAGCTCAGAGGGGGTAATCAGATCACCCAGCTTCTTCACCTCGAACTCTCGCTCAAGCAGCTTTAGCCTGCGGAATTCCTCCCTCATGCGCTCGGCAACTGCCGCATTAATCGGTGATTGGCTGCGATATGCGGATCTTACTGCCTCTGGCAAGCTTTCAAAATCAGATTTGATCTGATAATCGATGGCTCCGGCTTGAAAGGACCGAAAAATAAGCTCCTTTGCTTCCATTGAGGTCAGCATAATGACTCGCGCTCCCGTCGCTACCGCCGTCTCCTCTGCTAGAAGAATACCCTCTGGCCTGCCATCCAGCATAATATCCATCAAAATAACATCTGCGGCAGTCGAGTGCGCAATACCGTCCTGCAGCGCCTTACGCACGTCCTCGGCTTTGCTTGCCGTCCAAACCACATGAAGGTCTGACTCCTTATTTAAATAGGCGACAAGGCCTCGCAGCCAATCCTGATCATCTTCTATAATCCAAACCCGAATGCTATCCATTTGCTTCTCCCCTCTCTGCCAGCCCCAATTCTCCTTTAACCGCTTGAACGCTCCGTTTTGGGAAGGTTAAATAAATAGATGTCCCTTCTCCCGGCTTGCTGCGCATTCCAAGCATTGCTTTATGCTTGCGCATTACATGATAGGCATAGGGCAGTCCAAGCCCAAAATTGGTATCGCTTCCGTTTTTTGTCGTGTAAAAAGGCTCAAGAACCTTCGTCATCTCACTTTTGACCATGCCTGGCCCGGTATCTCTTACCTCTAGCACAAGCTCTCGCTTCGTCTCATACAAATGAATGAACAACTCGCCGCTGCCCTGCATAGCTTCCAATCCATTGGCAACAATATTGCCAAGAGCTTCACTTACCTGGGCAGGATCGATCAGGCAGCGCCAGCCCTTAATTAAATTCATGCTCAGCTTGATTTTGCCAAGGGTCGGCTCGTAGCCCTTCATCGTTTGCTCTACGAGTGCTGCAATATCCGTATTCTCTACGCGCAATACTAGATCCTCTGTTCGCCGATGAACGCGTTGAAGCATTTCCTGCATATGACGCGAAGCACGAAGCACCGTTTCAACATCCTGCAGCAGCTCTTGCTGATTGGTTTCGATCGCATATGCTTTCATCTTCTCTGAGAACAAACGCATCTTTCCAGCGTCATTTTTTATGGCATGATTAAGAATGGCCGTACCTGAAGTGACCGCGCGCAGCGTCGAATCAAATCTCCGCCTAACGATATTAACCCGAACACCCATAAAGCCATAAGTAAATAGTGCAACGACAAACACAGTAACCCCAAGGCCAACAATCCACGTATTGTAAACCCACATTCTCAGCATTCCAAAGCTAGGCAGCACATAATTCATAACCATGCAGAACATGACCGGCGGCAGCACCGCTGAACAAATAATCCAATGCGTTCGCGAAAATGAAGCGTGAAGCTGTCGCTTGAGCAGCACCTGCACCGCACCAAGCAAAATATAAGGAACTGCCCACCAAACAACGATGGAAAAGGAAATGGGATACATCTCTGTATAAAATGGTGTAAATACGATACAAAAAATAATCGGGATCAATAACAGCAACGGGAGACTTTGCTGCAAACGCTTCGATAGGCGCACTGGCCGATACGAAATCGCAAACAGCAGGAAAGAATAAGGCAATCCGTAATAGGAAGTTAGCGAGGCTACCGCTTGCAGGCGATACAGCAGTTGCTGCGCCACCTCATTCATTCCTGCTTCCGCTGCTGCGGGAAGCCATTGCATGTCCAGTACAGCAGCTAGCGCACCCGCTCCACCGCTAAACGCTACGGCGCCGAACCAGTGATTGACGGATGCGTGCCGATCAGAGAGCCAAATAATTGCTGCAATAGCCCACAAGGCAATAAGAACAAATAACATAGCGCAGCTCCTTCATACAGCTCACTCTTTTATTTCTATCGTAACCGGAGACCATTCCGCTGTGACCGTTTGTCCATGTACGGATACGCTGCCCTCCGGCGTCAAATCTTTTTCTGTCATGATGCCGAGCGCAACTGTAAATTGATTAAATTTCACGGGAATATTCCGCTCTCTTCTCACCTCTCGTCCATTGACGAAAAACACCGCTTCGTCCTCAGAACGATTATACGTAATTTTGTAAGTGTTGAACTCACGCGCATCAAACTCTGTATCTTCCTTAAATATGCAAAAATATCGTGTTTTATCCGTTTCAGGCACTGTAACGCCTGGAAATGGAAGAACAGCATAGACGCTGGCGTACTTATCGTTACCGGCAAAGAAATCAAGCGCTCCGCCTGTCGTAAAGTCGAGCAGGTTCAATGAAACATAGCCATCATACAAATCATTTGGCGCCGTATTTTGCGAGCGGGCCCGGATTTGAAGCTCAAAGCTTATTTCACCCGATTCCGGAACAACGACCGGCTCCGCAGAATAATACATATGCTTCGCGTTGTCAAGAATTTGGATTTGATTATTGGAGCGGCTAAGTGGAGCGCGTACATATAGAATGCCGTTGCGTACGATAACGACTGCATTCGGTTCGCGATACTCCCAGAAAGAGCCATCCTGCAGTGGAAAACCACCAATTTTCCAGACCTCTCCTTCGTTTAATATCGTATGAAAGTCTCCTAAAATCCTTTTGTTGTCCATTGTTCGATGACCTCTTTCTAAGCTGAAATGTTTAAATGAGCCCTTGAATAATTAAAGCTGCAATCATAATAACTCCACTGCGAATCGTTGCTTTCAACGAAGCAGCCATTAATGGCGCATACGCGATAGATTCATTATGCGACGATAATCTGCCATACACAAGGTAAAGCGGAATGACTGTCGGCAGTGCTAGCAAAGCATAGATCGGAAGCGCCTGTGCCAAGACACAGATGATGAGTGAGATACAGGCAAGTACAAGTAATATTTTTGAAAATAGCAGCGCCCGCTGCTCCCCCCACACTACAACTAACGTCTTCTTGCCCGCCTGCTTGTCTGCTTGCCAGTGCAGAAAGTGATGATTAAATAAAATGAGCGTTGTCATAAGTCCAATGGGAAGCGAGAGCAGCAGTGGACGATAATCAAGCAGCGACGTTTGTACAAAATAGGCGCCTACCACTGGCAGCACGCCAAAAGATATCAAAATAGCTATTTCACTATAGCCCTTGCCGCGGTAACCAAACTTAATTGGCGGCGCAACATAAAAATAAGCAATAAGCGCACCAAGCAAACCGAATACAAGCGCCAGCCAGCCGCTATAAATACTAAGAATAATTCCACAAACCGCCGCTATTGCCAGCAGACCCCATGTAACAGCCGCAAACATGCGAATACTCCATGTGCCTTTCGTCAAATAACCAGAATTTGTCGCTATCGCCCCTTGTGTACTCTGGGCCGCTGCATCCGTACCGTTATAGTAATCCCATAAATCATTAATCATATTGGAAAATAAATGAGCAGCTGCTGCTCCAATTAACGTTACAATAAATAAATATAGATTAAAAATATCATTCCAAACGTAAGCACCCAGTGAACCAAGCGCTATTGGAATTAGCATAACCGGAAGCACTCTCATTCTGGATGCTTTCTTAAATTGTTCAAACATAGATATCCACTGCCCTCTCTGTTGTCATAATTTAATTGAACCACTTTCATTCTCATGGCGTCAACCAGTCATTCCGCTGCAGCTGTACATGCTGTCATCGTATTGTAAGCAAATCGCGAAAAAAAATCAGGCATCCCACCTGTTTATTGGCAGGTTGCCTGATTTTTATTTTAAAGCGCTGCGTATTTTAAACTTCCAGTTGATTGCTAGAAGAAAGTTGTTTGTACCAATAATAGCTTTCTTTCGGTGTTCTTTCCAATGTATTGAAGTCGATATGTACAAGTCCGAAAGGCTTCGAATAACCGAAGGCCCACTCGAAGTTGTCCATGAGGGACCATACCATATAGCCTTTTACAGGAACGCCCGACGATATTGCACGGTGAAGAGCCATAATATGATCGCGCAAGAAATTAATTCTTGCTTCATCATTCACTTTTCCGTCCACTAGATCAGCCTCATAGCAAGCTCCATTCTCCGTAATATAAATCGGAATTTGACCATAGGTTGCCGTAATCCATGACAATACCTGATAGAAGCCATCCGCATAAATATTCCAGTTAAAATCAGTTTTCCCCAAGCTTGAGCTAATTTCCTCACTATCGAAGATATCGTTTCCGCTCGCATGCCGAATGAAGCTGCCCGTATAATAGTTTATGCCGAGAAAATCGATTGGCTGCGAGATAATATCCATATCTCCTGGCTCGATTTTTACCGTAAAGCCTTTTTTCTCATACCAGTTCATTAGCAGCTCAGGATATTCACCTTTAAGTACCGGCGATAGGAACCATTCATTAAATGAACCGCTGCGAAGCTGCGTTGCCAAAACATCCTCAGGCGAGGTGCTGTAAGGCGTTCTCCACTCTGTATTCGGTGCATAACCAATCTCGCCCTCGATAGCTAGCTCTCTGAACCGCTTAACTGATTTGCCATGTGCCACTAGAATATGATGGGCAACATCAAGTGCCGTTTGCAAATCCTGTTTCCCTGGCGCATGCTCTCCGATATAATTGGACAATATCGAGATGCACCAAGGCTCGTTCAGCGTGATCCACTTCTTCACCTTGCCATTGAATGCATGAAACACTGCTTCTGAATAGGCAACGAAGGCATCAATCGTAGCCCGATTTTCCCAGCCTCCCTCATCCTGCAGTGATTGCGGCAAGTCCCAGTGATAAAGCGTAACGAACGGTTCAATGCCGTTAGCAATCAGCTTGTCTATGAGCTCCTCATAATAAGCAATACCCTCAGCATTCACTTCGCCTCTTCCTTGCGGGATGATGCGCGGCCATGCAATCGAAAAACGATACACGTCAACATTAAGCTCCTTAAGCAACCGAATATCCTCATCAATACGATGGTAACTATCGCAAGCCACATCTCCTGTATCACCATTCAGAACTTTTCCAGGCGTCTTCGCAAACGTATCCCATATACTCGGAGCACGATTCCCTTCATCGTACGCACCTTCAATCTGATAAGCAGCCGTCGCCGTTCCCCATTTAAAATCATCAGGAAATTTTACAGTTGTCATTCTCCACTACCTCCATCTTTTTCTAGCAATATAAGTTGAACTAGAAATTTACGTTGTGAGCGCTGCGCGAGAAGATCATTCTTACGATCGCTGTTGCAGCCAGATTCTTTGATTTTGTTAGACCTTTAGAGGTAAGAATACGGCTGCAAAGGCGAACACTTCGTTTCTCCAGAACGATCTTCTCGCTTCGCTATAACTCCATTTTCAAGCTCAACTTATATATCTTATATGTACAACGATTTATTATACTGCTCAAGCTGTGACTAAACTAACGGTAGTATGACTTTTATATGACAAGCGTACCTGTCCATCCTAAGAATAAGCAGGAAAAAACCGTTCAGCTCAGAGCTGAACGGTCTAAATCAAGCAAGTATCGCGTTTAAAGCTTAAATACCGAAGCCTTTTCCTTCAACTCATGCGAGGAACCTGTCAGCTTCTCAGCCAAAGTGCGCAATTCATCCGAAATATCATTTTGCTTAACGGACAGCTCGCTCATATGCTCCATTTTCCCATTTACATCCGATGACGTATTAAGCAGCTTGTCAACTGCAGAAACAATATGCGTCATGCCCGATGTAATTTCGCTAATCGCAGTAGAAATTTCACTCATCTGATCCGATAGCACCGCACTCTGCGATTCTAAAGCCTGGAAAGTACCGCTAGCCGTTTCCGATACTTGTCGTGTCGTATCGATCACATTGGCAAAGCTGCCAATGGTGCGGCTGCTGGCGGCTACATCGTTTTGAATGAGCGTCAATTCCTTCGTGATTTGTTTGGAGATCGTATCCGTCTGGCCAGACAGCTTCCGAATCTCATCCGCTACTACCGCGAAACCTCTGCCGTGCTCGCCTGCCCTGGCTGATTCTATCGATGCGTTGAGAGACAGCAGGTTCGTTTGCGTATTCAAATCCTGAATGCCATTCAAAAACTTAGCAACATTATTATAACGAGAATTCATAGCTTCGAAAGCTTCAGTCAGCTTAGCAAACTGTTCAACGGTTTCGTTAACCATTGAGACTACGCCAGCCATTTGCTGTGACCCGCTTTGAGAAGATTGCTTCATCTGCTGCATGTCATTATTTATGTACTCGCTGGAAGCTGCAATTTGCTGCGAGCTGGCAGAAATTTGCTCGGTTACTGCTGAGATTGATGATGCATCATCATACTGTGAGAGCAGTGCTTCTCTGCCAAGATCAACCTGACCCTTCACATCCTCGGAAGCTTTACGATTGCTGCCAATCATCGTGTCCATATTGCGTGAAACTTGCAGTACAGATTCGCTGACCGTTAATGTAGCCTTAATGGTTTCCCGTAAATTATCGCCCATTGCTGCCAATGCAACATCGATATCTCCAAACTCATCAGAACGAACGAGCTTTTCCTGAGTTGTAAAGTTATTGTCACCGTAAGCATGAATTCTTCTTGTAATGCCGGAAAGTCCCGTCTTAATCGATCTCGTGACGGCAAAAATCATAAGCGCCGGCAAAATCGCAAGTAAGATAACGTTGATCAGTACAATCATGTTGGCACTTGATACGTCATTGTTAAGCGCTGTTTGTGTTATACCCGCATCGCGGGTTAATCGATCAGTCATCATATCATTGGAATAGTTAAGGATAATCGTGTAGACGCCGATCAAATTACTGACCCGCAGCGATTTTTCTTCTATCGTTAAACCAGTAACATCTGTACTCGTCTGTTTAAGATTGTCTAGTGCAAGCCGGATAACTCCAACTTGATTCGCATATCTAGGACCATCTTCAGTGACAGGGGGATAGTCTTTGTCCATTTCAATAAGCTGTTTCTCTAATTCATCGATCTTTGGAGGCAAGCCTTCCAAATCTTTCATTACGGCTTCCGCATCGCTTTGTCCATTCTCGATGGCATCGACCATAAGCAGCATCGTCTTCAGCAGTTGGTTTGAAATGCTTTGATAATTACGTTCTGCTTTTGACAGCTCTTCTGAATTTTCAATGGAGCTGGCTACTGAGAGATTCTGTACGTAAATAAAAATACCGGAACCTAAATTAAAAATAGTAATGATTGCACAAATAATGAGCAGCCTGGTCGTTATTTTCTTAGTATTCAGCCTCTTTGAAATCTTTGCAATTCTCTCCATCCACACTTTAAGAAACATGTTTTCTCTCTCCTCTGTTTCCTGAAATAAGCAAAAAAGCTATCCAGCCACAGGAGGCGGACAGCTTCAATATCGCTTATATCCTTCCGGCGGTCTGGCCGCCGTAGTGTGAACACCTTAGGCCCATAACTTTGCGTACTAATCTTTCAATTAGCTTGCCTTTTCAGTTTGTCTATGTCTGTTTATTTACAACACTCCCCAGTATAGGTTATTTCAGAGAGCTTGTACATACCATTAGACCTAATTTACTCCGGATTTAGAAATAAAGTCGCGTTGCAATAACGCCTGGCCAACGAATGAAAGTAAGACGTCTGAATCGATATAACCGCAACGAGTAAAATATTACGAACCGCTTCCCATTGCTTCTCCGATAAATTGGGCAGTCGGCTGGCAAATTGATTCGCTGAGGAGCGAATCACATGCTCAGTCAGTTGATCCTGATGCGGATGCTCCTTCAAATGACCGGAAATATCAAGCAATTGATCGTTATTAGCATCCAATTCCTCAAACATACTTGTGTATGCTGCATATAGTTCAATTGGACCAATAAGATCATCTGCCATGTCCTCCGGCTTCTTAAAAATAATCTCAAACAGCTTGCGTATAGATTCAAAATCTAAATTTGACTTTAAATCATCAATAATGAACAATAACGCCGCTTGATTAAGCGAATATTTTTTACCTGCCTTTGGACAATCAAAATAAAGCTTGAAATCACGCTTTACCCAATTCTGCATCGAAGTTATCGATAGATTTGAATATTCAATCAGCTTGCCGAGCGCAGCTATATCATGAAGTGAGAAGCCTTTGAGCTCATTGCCTTTAATTAGCTTCTCAATAATTGGAGGCAGCAGCGTGGATAAAAACGCAGGCAATCCCGACCCTTTTTCCAAATCGCCCTGATGTGTTTTGGTCCATGCGGCTTGCAGTACCTGAAGCGGCTTCTGACCATGCTTGCCGTCCAAGGCAAGCAGCAGGCACGCCATCTCTTTTCGAGTAATCGTAAAGGACTCCATATCCCTTCCTCCTCGCAGTTTCGTCGTACATGCTATGTTGTAGTTCATATGAACTCATCATATGCCGGAGTTTGACGCTTGTAAAGGCTCGATAATCAATGAGAACTAGCTTTTCCAGCTTATAGAATCACTTTAAATGCAGATAGAAGGCGTTTACCGTTGGATATGAGAGTTGTCATATCCTGTTATGATTCGTTATAGTAGATCATAAGAATAAAAAATATAATAAAAAAAGGGTAGTGAGAAACGGAAATGGGTATAGGATTCAATTTATTCATGATTGCTCTTCTAATTTTATTAACTGCTTTTTTCGTCGCAACGGAGTTCTCCATCATTAGACTTCGCTCCAGTCGGATCGATCAGTTAGTTCTTGAGGGCCGGAAGAACGCGCTTGCCGTTCAACAGGTCACGAGTAATCTGGATGCCTACTTGTCAGCCTGCCAATTAGGTATTACCATTACAGCGCTCGGGCTGGGCTGGCTGGGAGAACCAACAGTAGAAAAAATGCTTTTACCCTTGTTTAAACAGTTAGAAATTAATGATGATATTAGTCATATTCTATCCTTTTTCATTGCCTTTATTTCGGTGACTTTTCTGCATGTCGTTGTCGGTGAGCTCGCACCAAAAACGTGGGCGATCCAAAAAGCAGAATTCATCAGTTTTTTAACAGCTAAACCGATTATTCTATTTTACAAAATTTTGTTTCCATTCATTTGGTTCCTCAACGGATCAGCCAATACCTTGGTTCGCTTGTTCGGATTAAAACCTGCTACGGAGCATGAAGAAGCGCATTCGGAAGAAGAAATTCAAATCATTCTTAATGAGAGCTATCAGAGTGGAAAAATTAACAATACAGAGTATGGCTATGTAAGCCGCATCTTCGCCTTTGACGAGCTGCTTGCCAAAGAAATTATGGTGCCTCGCACCGACATGATCTGTTTATATACAAACAAATCGTTAACTGAAAATATGGAAATTATTCGCAAGGAACAATATACACGCTTCCCAGTTGCACTTGAGAGCAAGGACAATATTGTCGGCATGATCAACACGAAACAGCTTTTCTTAGAATATGAGACGGATCGTGAACTTGATTTCAAAAAGCTAGTTCATCCCGTTCTAAGCGTTTCCGAGGTTACACCTGTAAAAATGCTATTAAAACGGATGCAGCTCGAGCGAGTTCATATCGCCATCCTGGTGGATGAATACGGCGGTACCTCCGGTCTAATTACGATTGAAGACATTTTAGAGGAAATCGTGGGAGAAATTCGAGATGAGTTCGATGCCGACGAGCGCAAAGAAATTGAACAGCTTGACGAGCATTGCTACCTTCTTGACGGAAAAGTATCGCTTACTGAGCTTAGCGACTTAACCGGTATGAACTTCGAAGAAGAAGATGTCGATACGGTTGGCGGCTGGCTTTACAGCCAGGTGACAGATCCGAAGCCCGGCAAAGAGCACTTTTACGAAAATTATAAATTCATCATACGTGAAACTAGTAAAAACCGAATTCGCAAAGTCGAAATGCTCATTCAGCGTAATGAAGAAGAAGTTGAAGGCGAAATCGCATAACGAAGTAAAACAAAGAAGAAGCCCCCTCAGCATCATGCAGGGAGGCTTCTTTTTCTTCCAAAAATCCCCTTTTTATTTTTCTTCTATTTTTTCAAAAAAACTCTTGCAATCTAATATTATTCTATGTAATAATACATCTTGTGCAAAACGAAAAACACGTGCCGTTGTAGCTCAACTGGTAGAGCAACTGACTTGTAATCAGTAGGTTGGGGGTTCAAGTCCTCTCGACGGCACCACTTTTTTTTAGCGGGACGTAGCTCAGCTTGGTAGAGCACCTGGTTTGGGACCAGGGGGTCGCATGTTCAAATCGTGTCGTCCCGACCACCGTTAATCAAATGAAGAGCTTGTTACATAGATGAAAGAAGCTTGATTGCTCAAGCTTCTTTTTTTTTTATATATTATCACCTATTTTTAGAAGTAATGCCGCAATATCCTCAAACCCGTAATCCAAAGCATAATCCCCGGCCGTATATCCATTATCATCGTATTTCATAGGATTAGCGCCTGCCTTCAGCAGCAATCTTGTCGCTTCCATATCGCCGTTGCTCGCTGCAGTCATTAGCGGAGTCCATCCGGTGCTGTCCTGCAAATCGGGGTTTACCCCCTCCTCCAGAAGCAGCATGACCATTTCCAAACTGTTATTATACAAAGCTACAGTGAGCGCTGTCTCTTCATAACTTGTCTCAACTAGATTGGGATTCGCTCCTGCTTCGAGCAGCGCTCTGCCAATCTCCGTATTATTTAATTGAGCAGCCCACATCAGTGAGGTCCATCCTTCCTCATCTGCCGTATCCGGATTTGCGCCTGAATCGAGCAGCGATTGCACCTCAGTTAGCTTCCCTTCTGATGCTGCGCCAAGCAAATCCTCTCCTGATGAAGCCTCCTTTATCATGGTCACTAATGTACTTGCAGAGATGGAAACCAACCATCCGATGGATAAGGTTCCAACCACGAGTACAGACACGATCGCAATAACAATACCTTTTCTCGTTGTTTTAAATACAATATTAGAAGGAATGCCAGAAAACTGCTGAATGGCATATATACGTTTAGGTAGAGAAGGATGCGTTGACAGCCTCTCAGCCAGCCATACAAAAAAACCTTTCTCATAGCTGGCTTGCAAGAGATACTCCTCTCGATCAACACGCTTATAGAGCGATTTGCCTATCGCCAATATCGTTAAGCCATCCATTGCTGCATCAACATCATTCGTAAAATAGACAGCCATGCGGTCACAGGTATACTCACAAGCACGAGAATACGCTTCCCCAATAAAAGGCAGCCATAAGGCTGGAATAATTAGCAGCTGCTTAGTTAGATGGTTTCGTTTGATGTGGGCGAGCTCATGCGTAATGACAAAGGTCAGCTCCTTTTCTCCACCCTTCTGAATAAGCTCGAACAAATCCGAATAAAGCACAACCATGTTTCTGCCAAAAAATCGCGAAGCAAACGCATTTAAAATGCCGCTGGATTCCATTACATACACATCCGGGACGACGGCAAAGCCCATTTTGCTGCATTGCTCCTGCACGACTGCAAACACTTCAGGAAATTGTCTCGGCGTTATTCTAACGCCATTCACCCGAATGCTGGCGAGCATAATTCCTTGCGCAAGCAGCGGCAGTAAAAACAATATCGGAATTACGATAATAAAGACAAGGGAAAACAACAAACAAAAATAAACCATAATGCTGAAAATCAGCGCTATCGCAAAATAGCGCCCCTCATTCTTATGGACTAGAGATTGATCTGTTTCATAGGGATTCAACAAGACAGCTCCTTTTTCGAGAATAGTACACACATTTACAGTTTTCTTATCGAGCTGACAAAAACCTCAGAGGTCAGCCATTTTCGGAATAAAAGAAAAATAACAATCGACGGCAGACTTAGCCATGCGCCAAATTGCAGTATCACCCTAATGTTGCCTTCTCCTGACGAGGCTTGCTGCGCAAATTGCATAACTGGAGAGTAGTTTTCCACATTGGCGAGATAGATTAATGAAGGATAATAAGAATTCCATAAGACTACAAATTGCAGTGCGCCAAGCGCTAACAGCGGCTTCCATATTTTTGGGATAAAGAGGGTAATAAAGGTATGGAGCTCTCCCCTTCCTCCGGCTTCCGCCTGCTCCTTTAAATCCGCATATCTTGCATTAAAGATACTTTTCAGAACAAATACGGCCGTTAAATTAAAAAATCCAAACAAGAATTGCGGGAATATGGTATTCACCATATTAAGATTACGGGCGAACAAATACTCGCTGATAAGTCCTCCCCCCATCGTAATGATGAGAATCAACAGAAGCTTGTATACGCTGCGTCCCGGCAATCTCTTGACCGTTAATGGATAGGCCAGAGTAACGGTAATGAACATAAACATAAAAACAGCAAGCAAATCAATGACTATATAGGAGACAACATTCCAAAAGGAGAAAAACGACCCTATTGATTCAATCCCCCCTGCAAACGGATATACAAATAGCATATACAATGGGACAATAACGACAATTGCATATAAACATGCTATCGCGATTCCAAAGATGCTCTTTCCACCGTTCTCTGCTTTTATAGCTGAAGGACTAGCATATCCGTTAAATAAATCTTTCAGAAAATTTCCTTTCACAATGAAATATGCAATTACCGTAAAAAAGAGCTGAATACCAAATTGAACCAGCCCAATAGCCGCTGATTGACTCACTTCCATCATCATAAAGCTGATTCGAAAGCTGTAATGTTCGAGTGTGTCTCCTACTTCATAGACCAATGGATTCACTAAGCTCCGAATAAGCTCGAAATCGGTAGACAGCAAGGTAGAGAGCTGTAAAATCATAAAAGCGGCTACTGCTCTTAGAGCGGGAAGCACATTCATTTGCATATAACTCAATTTACTTTTCGTGCTCTCGCTGGCCTGTCTCTCCACTGCCGCATGCTTGGCAGAAATAGCAGCAAGGGCAATCATAATGGGGATGCCACAGGTCTTCAGCACTTCAACGAAAACGAGCATCGGACGGAATACATCGGGATCAGCCCAAATAAGTGTCTCTGTCGTGAGAAAGGGAGAAGTGCTTGGTGAGAGCATATACAGAAAAATAAATGCAAATACAACAGACGGAATAAAAAATGGGATAAGAAACAGCGATGAAAACAATCCTCTTACCAGCTTTGACCGTATACTGCCTAATGCAAGCGCGATTAGAAACGCTGCAGCCCCGCATATGAATATATACATGACTTTGATAAGCAGCGTATTCACAAGCACCTTGCGAAAGATTGGATCAGCGAATAATCGGGTAAAATGATCAAAGCCCACCCATTGACTGTTAAACAAGCCTGTGAAAACTTTATAATCGACTAAAGATATCCATATCCCACTTACAAAAGGTATGATTTTGAAAATAATAAGCAATAACATAGCTGGAATTACGATGATATAGTGCAGCTTATATCTCCATATCCGCTGCGCTATACTTTCATGATTCCCAGTAAGCTTAATTTCTTCCCGCCCTGCAGCCCCTGCTTGATGCTCCATTTTGAACCTCACTCTCATCCATTATTTCCTAAATTATAGTAATTGTTTTTAGTTTTGTATAGCATGAACTTTTGAAAATCCGATGCTGACTTTTGATTGTACCAACTCTCTTGTATAATAATCGAATAGAAATGGATGTTATGAAGGAGCTTTAGCATGTCCAATCGAAAATGGAATATCGGAATTGCCATACTGTTTATAATTTTTGCTTGTCTATTGGCAAGCTTTTTACAATCCACCATAAATATCCGTACTTTACTTCAGCCTGCTCATTCAGATCCGGGGACCGAGAGCGAAGCTACCACTAAACATATCGTGCTCATCTCCCAAGAGCTGGACAATCCTTATTGGCGTTCCATCGAGGAAGGGGCCATAGAGGCAGCGCTCAAATACGGGATGCAGCTTGAGTACGTCGGTCCGCTCCGCATTAATTCATCAGAACAGAGCCAGCTCCTTGAGAAGGCGATTGCAGCCAAAGCGGACGCTGTGCTAGTGCAAGGTATCAACGACCCAAAATATATAGCTCTGATTGACGAGGCAATTGAAGAAGGCATTGCTGTCCTGACGATCGATACGGATGAACAAGGCAGTCGCCGTCTCTCTTATGTAGGAACTAATAATTTTGATGCTGGCGTTGCCATGGGCGAGTTAGTTGCCAAAGCAGCTAGAAATCGTGGAGACGTCGCTGTATTAATCGGCAACGAGCAATCACCGAATCAACAGCTCAGATTGGCAGGCTTTCGTTCCGTCTTGAGTCAGCTCCCTGAGATGACTCTCGTCGATGTTCGCTCCTCGAATATCTCTCGTCTTCAAGCTGCGGGAGAAACGGAGAAGCTGCTTATTCAAAATCCGCAAATTAATTTCATGGTTGGATTAAGCGCTTTAGACGGTATCGGTATTTCGGAAGCCGCACAACGATTACGGCGAAGCGGACTGCAAATCTTTGCATTTGATGCCTTGGAGGAAACCGTTGAGCGGGTTCGCAGCGGAGCCATCCATTCGACGATCGTACAGCAGCCCTATGATATGGGATACGCTGCGATTTCACAGCTGAACGATTATTTTCTTGGTAAACAGCTCCCTGAACATTTTTTCACGAAAGTGACGCTGCTTGGCTCCGATGAATTAAAACGATCAATGGGAGATGCAGACTCATGACTATTCGTACTAAACTGCTTATTTTCATCCCCCTTCTCGTGCTATCGGTCAATATGGTCACCTTTTTTTTATTTCAAAGCGGAAAGATGGTGCAGCAAAGCTACAATCAAATGCTGGATCGCCTCCTTTTGTACAAGCAGTCAACACAGAGCGCAGATACCAGCTTAATAGCACTTAACAGCTATTTGCTTAATCCCGATGAGAAGCAAGGCGAGCTGTTCTCATTGAGCAGAAACCAAGTAGAAGAGCACCAACAACAATTTGTTGAGCTAGCTGCTGCTTCTCTGCCCTCCTCCGTTATTACAAGCTACAGTCAAATGCTGGATACATTTTTGGAGCAGACGCAAGCCGCATTCGATATGACAGCTGCTTATTCCTCAAATGCCTCGTTTGTTCATTACGAGAAAGCTGAGAAAACAGCCAGCTTCATTCGGGAAGACAGTCAGCAGCTCGTTGACATGGAACTAAGTATTTATGAGCCGATCAACAAACAAGTTCAAGCTGAACATAATCGGATGTATTATTTAGGAGCCGCTGTATTTATAACGAATACGTTAATGAGTATTTTACTGGCGATATGGATATCTCGCAGCATTACGCTGCCTGTGAGCAGGCTTGTCTCAAGAGCACGGCAAATATCCAAAGGGAATTTGCAGCAAAGCGCTCATCCGCAATTAGCCGCGGATGAGCTGGGCATTTTATCCAATGCCTTTGAGCAAATGTCAAGCGATCTGTTCTTACTCATTGAGAAGGATAAAGAAAGCTTAGAGAAAGATCGGCTTGTTAAAGAGCTGGAGCTACAGGCGCTGCAAAGCCAAATTAATCCTCACTTTTTATTTAATACACTAAATGCGCTCTCCAAGCTCGCACTCCTTGAAGGAGCCGAGAAAACGAGTGATTTGATCGTATCAATGTCTAATCTGCTCAGGTACAATTTACGCAATCTAGAACATCCCGTCTCCCTGCACGATGAGGTTGAGCATGTGAAGGAATATGTTATTATTCAACAAGCCCGCTTTCGCGACCGCGTACGCTTTGAGCTGGATTTTGATCCACTTGCGCTACAGCAGCAAATTCCGGCATTAACGCTTCAACCGCTTGTAGAGAATGCTTTCGTGCATGGCATTGAGCATATGGAGAGCGGTGCGAAGATTCGCATGCAGATTAAACAGGATGCTAATTACGTGCGCATCATTCTGATGGACAATGGCATCGGGATGTCTGAAGAGGTTCGAGCGGCCTTGCTCCGGCTTGACTTAGTTTCTAATCATAAACAATCTACAGGCTTAGGTACAAAAAATGTATTTAAGCGCCTGCAGCTGTTTTACGGTCAAATAGGGCTGGTAGAAATTGATAGCTCTGCGGGCCAAGGAACAAAAATAACGATAAGCATCCCGCTTGGAGAGGAAGGTGAGCACAAAAATGTACCGACTATTGATCGCCGATGACGAAGCGCTTGAGCGCGAGGGGCTAGAATTAATTATCGAACGGCTGCTTCCAAAAACATTTCATATTGTCCACGCTGAAAACGGACGTTTGGCTATCGAGCATGCTGAGGAGCATCGACCCCATATCGTATTGATGGATGTGAATATGCCCGGTATTCAGGGCCTCGAGGCTATACGTGAAATCAAGCGCTCCATGCCAGAAACAAAGTTTGTCATGATAACGGCATACGATTATTTTGCCTATGCGAAGGAAGCACTCGCTCTTGGCGTAAAGGAATATTTGGTCAAGCCGGCAAAGCGTGAGCAAGTGATTCAGACGCTGCAGATGCTTATTTCAGAGCTCGATGCTGAGAAAAAGAAACGCTCGACCGAGCTGGAGCTGCGCCATAAGCTCTCCCAGTTGATTCCGATCGTAGAAAATGAGCTGGCAATGATGTTCATGATCGATCATATCACATCGACCGATATCGAGCAGTTATCCGAGTGGCTCAGCTTTTCACTGGAGGAGGCGTGTGCGATCGTAATCGCGTTTCCCGAACAGCTCAGCATTGCCAGCCAGCAAAAAATTTATGATAAAATAAGTGGATTTGCGAAAAACTATGAAGCAAACAGCATCGTAAGCTCGTTAATTGATCGTCATATGGCGATCTACATCCATAAAGAATCATTGCAAGACGATCATTTGTGGAAAGAGAGGGCAACGGCCTTCGGAGAAGAGCTATATGGAATGGCCGCTCGTCTCTTCGATTCTAAAATTTCAGTCGGTATCGGCCAAACCTACTCGGGTGCGGAAGGACTGCGAAAATCTTATTTTGAAGCCGTATTCGCTTCTAATTATGATGATCATAATGGAGTGGTATGCCGGTTCGATGAGTTAAAGCAAGGAAAGCGTGCCTCACAAGAGGAACTGCTTGAGTCGTCGCAAGTCATGAATACGATACCCGAAGCCTATGTGCTTTCTGCCATGCAGCGTATTCGTGAGCAGCGTGAGCAGCAAACCCATAGCGTTATGGACCGAGCAAAACATTATATCCAAAGCAAATTCGCCGAGGAGCTGTCGCTCGAGGAAGTAGCCGATTCCGTACACCTTAATCCTCATTATTTCAGTAAAATTTTCAAGCAGCAAATGGGTACAACATTCATTGATTATGTCACCGCTCTTCGTATTGATAAAGCAAAATCGTTAATGGCTTCGGGAAAGCTGAGCTTAAAGGAGGTCTGCTTCGAGGTTGGCTACAAGGACCCCAATTATTTTAGCCGTGTCTTCAAAAAAGTAACTGGCGTTCCTCCGTCCGATTACCGAGAATAAGGCTACAACCAATAAATACCGTGGCAGCTGCTCCATGACATGGACTTTTTTGTGCTTCAAGGCTCAATAAAATGCTAGTCAGTCTAAATTTGAGCGCTATCGGCTTATTGTCCGAAATAAATGCAGCAACAACACGAATTATTGAAGTCTTCTCTGCTCAGATCTACCCAATTTGCGTGATATAATGAAATTCGTTTTAGTGAAGGTTGGGTTTGTCAGAAAGGAGAAAAACGCAGATGGGAAATGTTGTTGCGAGCAATAATGATCGAGTAAGCATGAAATTTGTAACACTTGTTTCTATCGTATCCGCCCTAGGCGGCTTACTTTTCGGCTTCGATACGGCTGTCGTATCGGGTGCTGTAGGTTTTATGGAGGATCGCTTCGATTTATCGAAGCTGCAGGTCGGCTGGGCTGTTTCAAGTTTAATTATCGGCTGTATAGTAGGTGCAGCTATGTCTGGAGTGCTCAGTGATCGCTTTGGACGCAAAAGAGTGCTCATTGCTGCAGCTATCCTCTTCATCATTAGCTCAATAGGCTCCGCCATTCCGGACACCTTCTCTGGCTTTGTTATTGCCAGAATTATTGGTGGAATAGGGATTGGGATTACTTCCACCCTCTGCCCGTTATATAACGCAGAGATTGCTCCCGCCAAATATCGCGGTCGCTTAGTGGCTCTCAATCAGCTCGCTGTCGTTAGCGGCATCTTTCTTACTTATTTCGTAAATCTATGGATATCGAATTCAGGAAATGAGGCTTGGGGCATCGAGACGGCTTGGCGCTGGATGTTCGGAGTTGGCGCTGTTCCCGGTGTACTCTTCCTTGTTCTGTTGTTCTTCGTCCCTGAAAGCCCAAGATGGCTAATTAAGCAAGGACAAGCTGCTGCTGCACTGCCTATTCTCTTAAAGATCCATGGCGAGAAATTAGCTAAACAAGAAGTGATCGATATTAAAAACTCCTTTGCGAACGAAAATGGATCCATCCGTCAGCTGTTTAAACCAAGCTTGCGAATCGTATTAATTGTAGGTGTTGGGCTCGCCATCCTTCAGCAGGTAACTGGCATCAATGCAGTTATGTATTATGCTCCTGAGATATTTAAAGCAACGGGCGCTGGTACGAATGCTGCATTAGTTCAAACCATACTTGTCGGTTTCATCAACCTCTTGTTCACCATCATCGCATTGTGGCTGATTGATAAGGTTGGACGTAAAGCATTATTGCTCTTTGGTTCAGCATCCATGGCAATATCGCTGCTGGTTATCGGAATCGCCTTCCATTCCGGACATACTGACGGCCCGTTTGTACTTGTATTTGTATTGCTGTATGTCGCATCGTTTGCCGTATCTTTTGGCCCTGTCGTATGGGTGCTCATGTCAGAAATATTCCCAAATCGGATTCGCGGCAAAGCGACAGCAATCGCTTCGATGGCCCTTTGGGCAGCAGACTACGTTGTCTCTCAGACGTTTCCACCGCTGCTCAACACCGCTGGTCCAGCAACGACGTTTTGGCTATATGGCGCCATGGCTCTGATTGCCTTCTTCTTCACTTGGCGACTTGTACCCGAAACGAAAGGGAAATCGCTTGAGGAAATCGAAGTTTTGTGGAAAAGATAATATCTCTGTATAATAGATTTATATAACTTGAACTTGAAAAATTGAAGATTTAGCGAAGCGAGAAGATCGTTCTGGAGAAACGAAGTGTTCGCCTTTGCAGCCATATTCTTACCTTTAAATGTCTTAGGAAATCAAAGAATCTGGCTGCAACAGCGATCGTAAGAATGATCTTCTCGCACAGCGCCCAAAACGCAAATTTCTAGTTCAACTTATATATCAATTAATCTATTATTAGGGGATATTTTATGGACTTTCGATTAGATTTGATCGATAACAAAATAGAATTTTTTGAAGCGTATGATTTGAAAACGTTGGAGCAAAAGATCGACCAGCAAATCGATAATAATAAAGGTTTGCTGCTGGAGGTTTTCCACGTCAGTCATCATGCTGTATTTAATCCGAAAATCGAAAAAATGCTGTACAGCGCAGTTATTCATTTTAAAGCAAAGAAATAGCTGGATCAGCAAAAAACCTTCCCGCTTATTAAAGCCGAGAAGGTTTTTTGCTGTAATTGCCCGCTATATGAAGCTTTTTAAGGAAGGGGGTCTGCGGACCATACTGAGCTGCTCATAGGCATAGGCAAGCTTAATCAGTGTTGGCTCCTCGTACGCTTTCGCTGCGAAGGCAACGCCAAACGGCACGCCCTTGCCTGTATAGCCTGCGGGTACGACAATCGAAGGATAGCCTGCACGGGAAGTAATTCTTGCGCCAAAGTCAGCTGGAAAGAGCAGCGCATCCAGGCGGTGCTCCTTCATCGTCGCATCTAAGCCCTCATCCTTGCACAATCGCAAATCAGTGCTGCGATCGCGAAGGTAGGGCAGCTCGGTTAGTGTGCCCGATGTCGTTAATTCGGCGTTCAACAGTGTTTTTTGTCCGTACTTCAGCGTTTCTATTGGATGCTCGTTATTGAAAGCAATGATATCCTTGAGCGTGCGAATACTCGTACTCGGCGGAAGCTTAGCTAAGTATGCATTTAATGAAGCTTTGAATTCATTGAGCACGACAGAGGAATATACGATCTCACGAACGGTTCTCACATCTGCCGGGTCCACAATAATCGCTCCGTGCTTCCTCATAAGCTCCACTGCCACATTAAAAATCTCAAGCTGCTCGTCCGTCAATTCCTCAAAAAAATAATCTCTCGGAATACCAATTCGGGCTCCCTCAAGTCCTCTAGGGTCAAGAAACACGCTATAATCCTTCTGTTTTCGCCAATATCCCGCTCCCATAGCTGCATCATCACTATCATGTGCAACAATCGCATTCAGTACATGTACAGCATCTGTCACCGTTCTTGCCATTGGGCCTGCCGTATCCTGGCTGTTGGATAGCGGCAATATGCCCGTGCGGCTAACTAGACCTACCGTTGGTTTAATGCCTACGGTCGAGCTTAAATTGCCCGGATTTAGAATGGAGCCCGACGTTTCTGTGCCGATGGAGGCCATGCAAAAATTACATGCCACAGCAACACCCGAGCCTGCGCTCGATCCACCCGTCGGTGCAGATATATTATAGGGATTGAGAACCTGTCCGCCGCGCGAGCTATAACCAGATGGCATGCCCTCGGTCATAAAGTTGGCAAACTCCGTCATATTTACCTTGCCTAAAATAACGGCTCCCGCTTCCCGAAGTCTCTTGACGATAAAAGCATCCTCGCCCGCATAAGAGTTCGCAAGCGCCAGCGAACCTGCACTCGTGTGCATCAGATCACCGGTATTAATATTATCCTTTAGCAAAATAGGAATACCATGCAGCGGGCCCCTTGAGCCTTGAGCCGCTCGTTCGCTATCAAGTGCAGAAGCAATAAATAGAGCATCAGGATTTAGCTCAAGCACCGAATTGATCGTTAATCCAGCTTTATCATGAGAGGCAATTCGGTCAAAATAGGCCAGAACGAGCTTATGGGATGTAAGCTCACCCGCTTCTAACGCTTCTTGAGTGGACGAAATGGTTGCTTCTACAATTTCCATGCTATACTAACCCCTCATCAACCGGATGATTGCTTTATATCGTTAGTATATACTATTTTTTTCCAATAACCAGCCTGTCATGTAGAATCCGAATGGTATCTCATCAATCCATCAATCTAACAGTGCACCATTCTGACGCAGCAGCTCTTGCAGTTCATGAATGGATACTTTTTGCGGCGACGTATTATGCTTTACTGCAAGCGCCGCGGCTGTTCCAGCTGCCTGTCCTGTTGCCATGCAGCTAGGAGACAATCTTGTTGTACCGAGTGCTTCATGGGAGGTTGAGATGCAGCGTCCGCCCATAATTAAATTATCGATTTTTTGCGGAAGCAGGCAGCGGTAAGGAATATCATAAGCGCCATCCCCTTCGATCCATGAAACGACGACATTATTTCCAGATGGAGCATGTACATCAATGGGATACCCGCTTCGAGCAATTACGTCCTCAAAACGTTTACCCTCTACCACATCCTGCATCGCAAGAATATACTGCCCTTCAATTCTGCGGCTCTCACGAATCCCAATCTGCGCGCCTACCTGTGAAATGGACGCTCCTTCAAAGCCCGGTAACGATTTTTCCATAAAATCTGCGACCACTAGTACCTGCTTGCGTCCTAATTCCTCCGCTAATGTCAGATCCTCAACATTGGTTCCGTCCAAGCCTTGGATACGTGTCATATTCACGAGTACCTCATCTGCCTCAGGCCCGCTAAAGAACAATACTTGATCCCGCTTAATCGGCAGGTCAGCTTCCTTCCAATGCTTATAAAACCCTTGAACCGCAGACAAATATAAACCTGGAAGCTCATCAAACGGAGTTTTATGATAAAATTCATCCGGGTGCTCGATAATATACGCTTTCACTTTAGCTAAATCAACGCCCCGCATGCGAAACTTCATCGTCATCGGCTGCGTCAAATGATCACCATCACGACCTTGAAGCACAGGCGCACCAGATAAGTACGCTAAATCAGCATCGCCTGAGGTATCAATAAAGATGCGGCCTTTAATCTCAATCCGCCCTGATTTGGTCGTCAACGTCACCCCATTAATATGATCGTCCTTCACTGAAACCGAATCAACAAAACTATGAAACAGTAAACGAACTCCGGCTTCCTTCAGCATATCAACGGCAAGTACTTTATAAACCTCGGGATGAAAGGGAGTAATCGTATGCACGAAGCCGCAGGTATCACGGACATGTCCAGGAGACGCATTCAGGGCGGCTAACCGGTCTACCATTTCCTGACCAGTCCCCTTGATCACCTGCTTTCCGTCTGTTGTATGGAAGGTCATCCACGGATAGACTAACGCTGCTGTAGACATTCCTCCAGCAAATCCATAGCGTTCGACCAGTACGGTCTTCGCACCTCCGCGTCCTGCTGCTAAAGCTGCATGTATGCCTGCCGGCCCTGCTCCGACTACAACGACATCGGCTTCTATAGTAGATGTTACTTGAATTGTCATTAGAGATTAAGCTCCTTTCTAGTTCTTATTTCAATCCCGTTAGTGCCACACCTTCAATAAATTTTTTCTGGGCAAAGAAGAAGACGATGAGCAAAGGAACGGTTGCCATAACCGAAGCCGCCATGAGCAATTGCCATTCGGTCCCGGCTGTATCCGTGAATAGCTTAAGACCAACGGGCAGTGTAAACAAATGATTAGAACTTATAAAAATAAGTGGATCAAAATAGTTGTCCCAGCTATGCAAAAAGGTGAAAATAGCTAATGTAGCTAGGGTTGGCCCTGATAACGGCAGCATGATGCGCCAGAATGTTGTCCATGGCGAGCAGCCATCGATTTTTGCCGCTTCATCCAGCTCATTAGGCACAGTGATAAAAAATTGGCGAAGCAGGAAAACCCCGAACATTCCTCCCGCTCCGAGCATCGGAGGCACAATAAGTGGAAAGTGTGTATCTGTTAAATGAAGCTTCGTGAACCATATAAACATCGGAATGGCTGTAACCTCTGTTGGGATCATCATTCCGGTTAACAGAATAAGAAATACGATATGTCTTAAAGCAAAGTGAAGCTTAGCAAATGCGTAGCCAGCTAGAGCTGCAAAGATACAAGTTCCCGCTGTAACAAGCACTGCGATATAGGCACTATTGAAGAAATAAAGCGGAAACTCCGGCTGACTTTCGAACACAGCCGAGAAGTTGGACCATACGAACGGATCCGGCCACCATTGCGGTGGAAACATAAAAATCTTCGTCTGCTCCTTAAGGGCCGTAGTGACCATCCAGAAAAACGGAAAGATGACAAGTATAGAGACGAAGGATAATACCAAATAAATAGGCAGATTTTTAAGGAGAGTCCGCTGTTTATTCTTCATGATGCACCCACCTTTTTCTTAAATTCCATTGTACGATGGTTAATACCAGCACCAGAAAGAACAGTATAAAGGCTATGGCAGACGCATATCCAAAATCAAATATTTTAAATGCCTGCTGGTAGATATAATACACAAGCACGTAAGTGCTCGTACCCGGACCACCATCAGTCATGACTTGAATTTGTGAGAATACCTTCAATGAGCCGATAAGGGTTAGAATCATGGCTAGGAAGAGTGAAGGTGAAATCATCGGCATCGTAACGTTAGTGAACATTTTGTATTTTGAGGCACCGTCGATTTTCGCGGCTTCATAATACATCTTTGGCACATCCTGCAGCGCAGCAAGAAAAATAACCATGTTCAAGCCTACATTTTTTAATACGCTTACGATGATGACTACAGGCATGGCCAATTGAAAATTATAGAGCCACGCGGGTCCCTCAATGTGAAGCAGCTTTAATAATTCATTGATAAGGCCATAATCCGTTGCAAAAATATATTTCCAAGCAATTGCCCATACTACAATTGATGTAACGACAGGCGTAAATATCGCGGTACGAAACAAACCGATTCCTGGTATTTTTCGATTAAGGAGCAGTGCCAGCCCTAAAGCAAGACAAAGATTTAATGGAATCAAACCAGCTGAGAAATAGAGCGTTTGCCCCACAGACTTCCAAAAAAGCGGGTCCTCGCTAAATGCAATTTTATAATTATCCAAGCCTACGAAGGATGAGTCATGAAGCAAGGAATAATCCGTAAAACTCATGAAAAAAGCACCCATAATAGGGACAAATAAAAACAGCATATAACCTAAAACCATCGGTGAAATAAAGAGCCAAGCAAACCAATTTTCTTTATGATGCAGGCGGCTTTTCTTACTTTTTCCAAACCTCGCCTTTACCCTAATTTCCTCTGCTTGAGCATGCTTTACGTCTAAAGTACTCACGGCAACGCATCCTCTCTTTAACATGCTGATTCTCTTTTTATATAAAATCCTCGCTAAGCTATTCCGCTCAGCGAGGATTTTAGCTGCTTAGCTCTTTACTTTAACAAAGGGGTAATCGATTCATCAGCTTTCTTCAGAACCTCCTGTACCGTTGCAGATTTGGAGTACAAATAATCTAGAACGGTTTTCATACTGGAATCGATTTTTGCCCAATCCTGAAAGCTTGGCAAAGTTTGTGCTGCAGCCATTTGATCAATAACCGCCAGCTTCATGCTTTCTGCAGAAGGTCCTTGATTAAGGAAGCTGTCTGACTCCAGCACACTCTTGCGACTTGGCACAAAATATTGTGAAGTAATCGCCATATTCTCTGGACTTGTAATGAATTTCAGAAATTCCAAAGCTTCATCAGGATATTTTGAATCTTTGGTTATCGTAACAGCAGCATATCCGAGTGTTGTTCCCAAACCATTCGGTCCAGCAGGCAAAGGTGCAATATCCCACTCAAAATCTGTAACCGCTTTCGCTTTCCCCATATAGCTGAAAAGCTCTTTTTGCATCGCTATTTTTCCAGAGTCAAATGTCGTTTGATCACCTGGCTTCGGATGAACGCCGTCTTTAAAAATCATATCCGAGTACAATTGCAGCGCTTGTTCGCCTTGACTCGAATCCAGTGTAAATTCTGTACCTTCTTTATTAATTAGTTCAGCCCCATAGGCATTAAAGAGCGTTTGCAGAGCATCCGGCCAATTCTCCCAGCCATTCCGAACAAAATTAGTGCCATAAATACCCGCTGAGGAATCCGTAAGCGCTTTTGCAGCTTTCAGATATTCGTCATATGTCCACTTGCCCTGTTTGTATAGCTCTGTTGGAGTTGCTAGACCTTTTGCTTCAAACAAGGTTTTGTTGTAGTAAATCATAGAGGGCGGTGTGGAAAAAGGAATGCCGTAATTGCTGCCATCTTTAATGAGCAGATCTAAGGCGGATGGGAAAATATCAGCAAAATTATAATCTGCATCTGATTTCAAAGCGGAAACATCCAACAAAGCATCTGTTGATATAAACTGTGGAATCATCCGCTCAGCTAACCAGGCAATATCCGGTGCTGTTCTCGAGGCTTGCATAATCGTAAGCTTTTGCTGATAATCGGCAAATGGAATGACCATAATCTCTACATTGATATTGGGATTCTTTTCTTTAAACTGAACAATCATATCCTCGTACATCTGTTTATGATTGTCATTCCCCCAAATACTAAATTTTAATGAGACCGCCTTTTGCCGTTCTTTGGTCGGATCTGGAGCCTTTGTTGCTGAGTCTGGAGCTGCTGTGGCCTGATTCTCCCCATTACCGCTCTCCGTTTTATTACTGCTGCAGCCCGCAATTAGTGCGATAATAAGCAGCAGTGACATCATAAGCGTTGCGCCCTTTTTCATAGCCGAATCCCCTTTTTAGCTTTTTTGAATCCACCTTTTAAAGCGTTTTCATAATCTGATTATATAAAATAGAAAAGATCCTTATAATGACCTAATGTTCAGAAAAGGTTCGAATTGTATTGATTACTGACAAATCTCCAAACTTTATTGCTGATGATCGCGGTATTCGGTAGGAGTAAATCCAACCACCTGTTTAAATACCGACATAAAATATTTCGTATTGGGGTATCCCGCCAGCCGCGAAATATCTTGAATTTTAAGCTGCGTATGCTTTAACAAGCCTTTGGCTTTCTCCATACGGCATTGTGTTACATAATCCGATAGATTTACACCTGTTTCCGTCTTAAACAACACGGATAAATAACGATGATTCAGATTTACTTGATCTGCTATGTATTGAAGGGAGATATCCTGTTCCAGCCGCAGCGCAATAATCTCCTTAATTTTACGAATGATTTGACGCTCCTTCACCTCATCTGCAGCCGCTGGGCTTGCAGCATTAGAAGCTGGATTCTCCACAACCGAACGCCGCTCTATAGTTAAAGTTTGGTTTCCTTTGAGCTTATTCGTCAGCTTTTGGATCACCTGCGTCAACTCAACTCGATCCAGAGGTTTAAGCAAATAATCAGCTACCTCGTATCGCAGTGCTTCCCTAACATAGATGAAATCGTTATAACCGCTAATGATTACTACTGGCATCGAAGGACTCTGTTCCTTTAAACGCTTCATGAGCTCGATTCCATTCATATCCTTCATCCGAATATCCGTAATGACGATGTCCGTTACATTTGTTTTCAGCCACTCCAACGCCTCTAGTCCATTCGATGCCTCGCCTACTACCTTACAGCCGCCAATCACATCCTCCAGCAGCTTGCTAAAGCGTGAGCGAAGGTTGATTTCATCCTCAACAAGTAAAATTTGAAGCATAGTTTAGTTCTCCTCTTCGTAGCGTAATGGAATGCGCAGCAATAATTGAAGCCCCTGATGATGAGTCTTTTGAATAAACAGACCATAGCCTTCTCCATACAGCAAATACAAGCGCCGATGCACGTTGCGCAGCGCAAATTCCTTCTTCTTTTCACCAAATCGCTGCTTGATCGTTTCATCCTGCTCGGCATACATATGCTTCTCAACATAGTCCATACGAGCAGCAGTCATGCCAGCACCATCATCTTCAATCAGAATAAGCAGGTCGTCCTGATCTATTCTTGTCTTTATCTTCAATGTAACCGGTTCATCCGTAAGGGCGTGTTCAATCACATTTTCAATTAACGGCTGGAGGATAAGCTTCGGAATCAGCAAGTAATCATGCCCAATTTCGATATGAAATTCCGTTTCAAGCTTAATGCCTAATCGAGTCGATTGAATTTCAAGATACGCCTGCACAAATGAAACTTCATCCTTTACAAAAACATACTTGTCCTTTCGATCTACCGTATACCTCAGAAGCCGACCTAAATTGACAACCACATCCGATACCTCGAATTGATTGGATTGCAAAGCAAGTGAATTAATAGATTCCAACGTATTATATATAAAATGCGGATTCATCTGACTCTGCAGGGCATAAAATTCCGCTTCACTTTCTCGGAGCTTACTCTCATAAACCTCTTTCACCAATCTTTCAATTTCTGTGACCATTACATTAAAGCCAAAAGTAAGCTGACCAATTTCATCATAGGTAGACACGACCGCCCGTTCACGAAAATCTCCTTTTTGCACCTTTTTCATCTTCGTTTGCAAATGTCGGATCGGCTTGAGCAGTCTTCCAGAAGCAACTCCTGCTGCAAAATAGGCGAGTAGAATAGCCATTAGTGAAATGATAAGTGTAGAGCGAGTTAATTGACGCGCGCCTGCCTTCATATCATCCTGCGGGATAAGCACCGTTACCTGCATGCCTGTGTAGCCCGATTGCTTGGTTGCTGTAATAAAGGTTTCCCCGTCAATCGTTATCTTTGGCCCTGCTGCAATCAAATCATCCCTGCCATGGAGCGGATACAAAAGCCGGTCTTCACGATCCGAGACATAGATATGACTATTCCGACTAAAGCTTGCGGAGCCCAGAATTTTTTCAAAGCCCAGCTCAGACAAATCAATCTTCACAATGCCGAGATGCTCATTGGTAACGGCTGCCCTTACTACTCTAGCAATCGAAACGACCTCTCTATTTTTACCAATATAATAGCTGACATCATGCGGCGGGATTATGACTAAGTCACCATCCGCTGCAATAACGTCTTTCATCCATATATTCGCTGAATACTCCCAATGCTGGGCGATGCTTCCTTGTAAATTGCTGAATATCGTGCCGTCATTAGCGAATATCGCAATGCTTTGCAGCTCACTTCGATCAATAGCAAGAGACGAAATCATAAGGTTCATTTTCGCCGTTTCTTCTGTTTTTACAAAAGCCCCCATCGTGCTTTCCGATAAGTGCGCCCTTAGAATTCCAATGACATTATTATCGTAATACGGCGCTAAGGTTAATCGGTCCATATCCTTCATATAGCGATCCAAATTAATCGTAATTTGATCGATAATCTGCTCCGTATAAGCGATAGCATCCTCCTCTACATTGCTAGAATATTGCTTGTAAGTAATAAAGCCGATAAAGAAAAAGGGAATTGTAATGAGTAGAAAAAAAAGAATAACAAACTTCATCCGCAGTGATAAAAACAACTTTTTTGCTTTCAAAGCCAGAATCCCCACCTATCCAAATCAAGATGCCTTTCAAAAACAGGTTTCGATCAACGTACGAATCAGTACATTTCAAACCTTTTCTATACATTAGGTCATTAACCCTAACTATTTACTCGTTTATACTAGAATTGAAAGCGATTACAATTAAAGGAGAGTGTCCATATGCGTTTACTGGTCACCCTACTATAATGTAACACATGTTTCCTCCCCGTATATGTTCTGGAATGATATCGAAAATAAATATTATATGTATTACCATGGAGAAAACACGACCATGCGTATCGCAACCTCTACAGATGGAATCAATTTCACCTATAATAAAGTTGCTTTAAGTACAAGTAATTTCACCGGTTTAACGGAAACCTCTTACGCCAAAGTGTTCAAATATACAATCCCATCTAAAAACAACAAATATATCATGCTTTTAATGGGGAATCAAACTAATAATACAAGACATATCTATCTTGCTTGGTCTAATGATGGTCTGAATTGGACCACTCAGCAAGCTCCGCTTATTTCGCCCAATTCTGAAGAAGGCACTAACCTTTCAGGCCCAACCTTCTTCCCTTGGAATGGAAACTATTACGTTGCCTACCACGCCTCCTCGGGCAATATTCATATCACAGAGGTCGGAGCAAACTTTAATCTGCAAAATCATCTAGGCGTATTATATGATTCCGATACAACCATAGATCGAGGAAGAGCCGCTTCACCAAACTTCATCACGATCGGAGACACGATGTACATGTTTTATGAGCAAGGTCCAAGGCTGGACGGACAGATCGCTTACGCAAGGACGGTCCTGAATACGCCATGGAATATATTTAGCGACAATATGAGCAACTACAGCAGCGGATGGTCTACCACTGGAAACGGAAGCTTTGTCCAATATAATAACGATGTCAATATCATTGATACTGGAACAACCACTGGAAGCTACAGTTATATTACCAAGAACCATATCAGCACCCCTTCAGAAGCGTTTACGTTTGAGGTGAGGGCTAAAGTAAACGCCGCGGGCACACTCAATGAAATTACCGCTCGGAACGCAAACTATCAGATTAGCCTTTATTTAACTTATGGAACATCCGGCACAGCACAAAACAAAGCATCCAGTCCGACGAAAAGCTTTACGCTGAATACTACCATCTATCACAATTATCGAGTTGTCGTTAAATCTAACTACACTTATGACTTATACGTGGATGGGACTCTCAGATGGAGCGGAGCAGCAAGTCTAGGATCAGGCTCCAATGTTTTCAAAATAGGCGGTGACACAGCGACAACCGCTAATATGAGTGTTGATCAGGTTTTTATGGGGACTGGTTTAATACTGCCGGGCAGCTAACCTCGAAAGAGAAGCTGCCGATTTATAACATATATGCACGATTATCAAGTGAAAAAAGGCCGGATAATTTTGGGAATAGGTATAAATAGGGCAAAGAAACAGGACTTTCTCTTTCAAGAAAGCCTTGTTTCTTTATAACACTCGTTCACTTGAGAGTAATCCTACTGTTAAGCAGCCATGCCCTCTTCACTTGCCAGCCTCAGCTGCTTGCGGTAAACAAACTTCGAGATGGATATACTGATTTCATATAGCAGAAATAGCGGAACGATAACGATAATGTCTGATAAAATATCAGGCGGAGTGATCGTAATCGCTACGAGCGCGAGTATAAAATACGCGAGCTTACGAGCTTTGGCCAGCCGCACCGGATTAAGAATGCCTAGCTTCGTCAGAAACATGACGATCGCCGGCATTTCAAATAGAAGTCCGAAGGGCACCGTCATATGAATCATGAACGTAAAATACTTTTGAGCCGTATACATAGCAGCAAACTCGGCTGCCGCTATTTGGTTCATAAAGTGAAGCACCATCGGAAACAAAATGAAATAGCCGAAGCAAATGCCTAGCAGAAACAGCATACTGATGCTCGGTATAAACAACAGTGCAGCCCTTTGCGCTTCCTTCGGCACAGCTGGCGTGACGAACTTCCACGCTTGATAGGCCGCGATTGGGAGCGTAACTACAATGGCGATGACACCTGCAATCATCATATAGACCCAAATCACATCGGATGGTCCAAGCAGCACAAGCTTTTGATCCAAATCTCTGACCAGCCATTGATAAATGTCCCTCACATAAATGAACGCAGCTGCCATAGCAACAAGAAACGCAGCTAATACCCGAATAATTCTTGTGCGCATTTCCTCCAAATGTCCCAGCAAGCTTTGATCGTTCGGATCGCTCATCCTACTTCACAGTCGATGCAGATACCCTCGACGACTCCTCTTCCTTACGCTTCTCTTCGTCCTCACCATTGATAAGGCCGCGAGTAGCCCCTTTAAATTCGCTTAATGTTCTTCCAAATGCACGACCAAGCTCTGGAAGCTTAGACGGGCCGAAGATGATAAGTGCAATAATAAGAATTAACACTAATCCCCCAATACCAATATTGCCAAATGGCATAATGACAGCTCCTTCATCATTGAATGGCAGCCGCAGACAGCTAGTCTGCGGCTGCTGTCGTAGTCACCTTATTCTATATTACCCAAGTTTAAAGCCGCTAATGGCAACGACTGCACATCTCGCTTTACTGTCTCCTGTTCGGTGCGGCCACCTGCTGGTTGGCTTGCTTAAATCTGTCGTGTTCTCTCCGGGATGCTGTACAGATAAAAACAAGGTTTGTTCATCAGGTGTAAAGTATGGCCCTGTCAGCTCGCTTTCCACAGGAGCCGATGCGAATTGCAGCGCATTTGCTTTGTCTGGACCGCTCGTCGGAATAACAAACAAGCCGTTATTCATAAAGGGCTTATGTACGCCTTTATTTTGGCTGCTGCTGGAAATATCGGTGACGACCCACAGATCGCCATTGGAATCGAAGGCTAAGTTATCTGGCGAGCTGAAACCAGACTGACGCCCGCCAGCAGCAAATATTTCAAAATCAAATTCGAGAGAGCCTAAATCATTATTCACTTCAAAGATCCGCGTAATATGGCCGTGAATATTGCCGTGATTATCATTGTTCGTATGGCAAATGAAGATGGTATTATCAAACGGTGATATTTCAATGTCCTCTGGACGATCCGTTGGCGTTCCGCCTACAAGCAAAGCCGCTTCCTGACAATAGGTCACTACGTCGCCTTGCGTTTTAAATTTCTTTTGCAAATCAGGCTTCTCCTTAATCGCTTTGGTCACTTCCTCCAGCGTAACCGGTACCCATTTCCCGCTTTTCAGATTGGCAACATATAACGTGCCTTCCTCCAGCAAGGAAGAATTGGCTCGCCCCTTAAGCTTATCGTACTTGCCTTTACTTACGAATTTGTACACACAGGCATCCTTCTTGTCATCCCCCATATAGACAACCACTCGCCCATCCGGTGCTAGACCCATCGCTGTATTCTCGTGGTTGAAGCGGCCTAATGCCGTATGCTTCTTCAGATATGTCTTGTCGAACGGATCGATCTCGATAACCCAGCCATAATGTGTTTCTGGAAGCTTGGATGCAGCAGCCGTCTCTGCAAAATTTTCTTCACAGGACAGCACCGTATTCCACAGCGTCACGCCTCCTGAACAATTCGCGAACGTTCCGACTGCTGTGGCAGCACCGCCCAGTGCTGCCCCGCCCTTCGCTGGGCCTGTAAGCACAAACTTTGTATATCCATTAATTCGGCGTGCATGCTTCGAGGCGGTGTCCATCTTCCATGTTCCCGCTTCATCACGATACACCTCTATAACTGACATGCCTTGATAATATAAATTTTTATGCAGCTGATCAGCCGTCATCTTCCCATCCTTTACCGCACCAATGGAGAAAATCGTGCTGTATTCATGGTTATTGACCAGTAATCCACGGACATTCGATCCCTCAAGCGGGAAATAGGCATTGTAATCACAGCCCGAGCCAAATTTCTCTCCCTCCCCGTTAATAACATCGTCAAAAGCAGCTACGACATCATATTTGAAGTTTTTTGGCAGGAGGAGCAGATCTTCCTTAGAGGGCTCTATGGGCTCAAAATAGCCGCTTACACGATTCGTGTTAAATCCAAACAAATGATCAGCAGTTGAAGACATCGCAGATGCCTTCCCATTCAATACGCCTAACCCCGCCGAGGCTGTTGCAAGTGCAGCTGCTCCCGTACCCAAATAAGAAAGAAACGTTTTTCGATCGATCGTTTTGTTCAACTTTTCCACTCCTCATTAATAAGATCCACTCACAGACAAGCATAACGAGAAATTGTTTTGCCAACGTTACCAGCAGTTTTATTATTTGTAAATCATGGAGCATTTCAGCTTCATTCCTTACAATTAAATAGCTTCAACGCTATAAAAATTGCTTCTTGCTGAGAACACTGCTATTTTAAAAGGAAATGCTTCTTATTGGAAAAATGAAATTTGAGGGGTTATTCATTATGAAGTTGCCATTTGTAATAACAGGGGGCTTAGTTTTCGTGCTGCTAGGAATACTTATTGCCCTGAGCTACTATTTCTACAATGTTGCGATCAAGCGAAATTCCAAGGCGTTTTTGAGTGACAATAGTGATTTGGCTGAGATTAGCAGCAAGGATGAAGATGAGCCAACTACGGTAAAAGTTACGAATGACGTGCAGCCTACTCCGGTTGAAACTACAGGCATTACATGGGTCGAGAGCCACGTATACGATACTTGGCAGCTCACGACAGATGATGGATTAGCGCTTGTTGGTTATTACCTCGCAGCTCATGTACCAACAACCAAAACCGTCATTCTCGCCCATGGCTATTCATCCCAAGGAAAAGATATGGGCAGCTTTGCGCAATTTTATTATGAAGAGCTTGGCTACAATGTGCTGATGCCCGATGATCGCGGTCATGGCAGGAGCGAAGGAAATTATATTGGCTTTGGGTGGGCGGATCGGAAGGATTACTTGCTGTGGATTCATAAAGTTATTGAGGTCATTGGTGATTCTGCACAAATCGTTCTGCATGGCATTTCTATGGGCGGAGCAACGGTCATGATGGTGAGCGGCGAGGACGTTCCGAAGCAAGTAAAGGCTATTGTGGAGGATTGCGGCTATACCTCTGTTTATGATCAGCTTCGCTATCAATTGAAACGAATCTACAAGCTGCCTGCCTTTCCTATTATGCAGACCACTAGCTTGCTGACTTGGATAAAGGCTGGTTATCACTTCCAAGAAGCATCCGCACTTAAACAATTGGAGAAAAACAAGCTGCCTACCCTCTTCATCCACGGCTCAGACGATTCCTTCGTGCCTACTGAAATGGTGTGGAGGCTATATGAAGCCTGCAAAGCGGACAAAGAAATCTTCATTGTCGATGGTGCTGGCCACGGAATGGCTTATCTCGTTGACAAAACGAGCTATGAGCAGAAGGTGACTGCCTTTATTGGACATTATGTTCAGGCATGATCATCCTTGTATGACACTCCCTCGCTAAAGCCAGCTTTATTGCCCCTATATCACAGCTCAGCTGGTTTTTATTCTCGATTTTGCACATACTGGGCCGCCCTTGCCGATAAGATGAATCAAGTAATTCCATAAGAGAAAAGGAGGCTGGTCAAGTATGAGTCCTTTTTCTACTGATTTATTGAAAGGCAAGGTTATCCTTATCACTGGAGGAGCAACAGGTCTAGGTCGTGCTATGGGAGAGAAGTTTCTTGCTCTAGGCGCGAGTCTGGCAATTGCAAGCAGGCGGGAGAACGTCCTTAAAAAAGCTGCTGATGAAATGGGTACTGAAACGAACCCCGTTTATTACAAATGCTGTGACGTTCGCGACCCTTCGCAAGTCCATGACCTTATTGATGCAGTTGAGCATCATTTTGGGCATATCGATATCCTCGTCAACAATGCAGCTGGAAATTTCATAAGTCCTACGGAGCGTCTCTCTCCAAGAGCAGTGGATACGATTCTGAACATCGTTCTTCATGGCACCTTTTATACGATGCTAGAGGTAGGTAAGCGATGGATTGCACAAGGGAGAACAGGTACGATGCTTAATATTGTGACGACTTATGCTTCAACTGGCTCAGGCTACGTCGTACCCTCGGCAGCAGCTAAAGCAGGAGTATTAGCTTTAACGAGATCACTTGCAGCTGAATGGGGTAAATATGGCATCAGGCAGGTCGCTATTGCACCTGGCCCATTCCCGACAGAAGGCGCATGGTCACGCCTCTCTCCGACACCAGAGCTTGAAGAGAAAATGATCAACCGCATCCCTATAAAGCGGGTTGGCGATAAGGATGAGTTGGCCAACCTAGCCGCCTTTCTCGTTTCTGAATATGCAGCCTATATGAATGGTGAAGTTGTAACCATTGACGGCGGGGAATGGCTGCAGGGTGCTGGTCAATTCAACGGCTTGTCCGAGCTAACTAGCTCGCAATGGGACGCATTAGCTGAGCTGACACGCAAGGGAAAAGATTAGCGAGTTGAAGAAGTGAAATTTCAAGTAATGCTTATGCCTCCTGTATTAGGATTATAAAATTTCCATACGAGGCCTGATACAGGAGGCAATTTCACCAGCCTTCCTTCAAAAATTGTTCGATGCGCTGCTTGATGGAATCACGTACTTCACGAAACTTATCCCTCACTTCGTCTTCTGTTCCTGTCGCTTTCGCAGGGTCGTCAAAGCCCCAATGCCAACGTTCTGCTTTATCGTTGCGAACAACGGGGCAGTTATCGTCAGCGTGAGAACATAACGTAATGATATAATCCGCTTTGCTCAAAATATCAGGGTCAATCACATCAGAGGTATGATTAGAAATATCGATCCCAGCCTCTTTCATGATGGCAACAGCGCGGGGGTTTAATCCATGTGCTTCTAAGCCCGCACTTTTCACTTCATATTTATCGCTTCCGAGTGCGTTTAAATACCCATCTGCCATTTGGCTCCGGCAAGAGTTTCCTGTACATAGAAAATACACTAATTTTTTATTCATTGTTAAACCTCTTCCTATTTGTTGTTATGAAATAAAGCTTAACCATAGATATAAGCCAACTAGAGTAATAAGCAGCGTAGGAACAGTAAGCATGATACCTATTCGAAAATAATAGCCCCACGTAATTTTAACGCCTTTTTGAGAAAGTACATGCAGCCACAATAACGTAGCTAGAGAACCAATCGGCGTAATTTTCGGACCTAAATCACTGCCAATGACATTCGCATAAATGAGTGCTTCCTTGATTACCCCTTCTGTTTCCGTACCTTGAATGGCAAGAGCGTTAATCATAACCGTCGGCATATTGTTCATTAACGAGGAAAGAATGGCTGCTAGCAATCCCATTCCAATCGTTGCAATGAACAATCCCTGACCTGCAATGTATGCTATGACCGTTCCCAAAGCATCTGTCAGGCCTACGTTTTTCAAACCATAAACAACTACATACATCCCGATAGAAAAAACAACGACAGACCAAGGTGCGCCTTTTATAATTTTTTTAGTATTAATAGCCTTGCTTGATCGTGCGAGTAAAATAAAGACGATAGCTGCTGCTCCTGCAAGGATTGAAACGGGTATCTTAATGAAACCACTGATCAGATACGCAACTAGAAGGACAGCAAGGATCACCCAAGACAATCGAAACAGCTTTTTATCTTTAATCGCATCCACTGGTTTTTTGAGCTCTGAGCTATTGTAATTCGCTGGTATATCTTTTCTAAAGAGCAAGAATAAAACTAATAAACTTGCCCCTAAGGAGAATAGGCTTGTCACAACCATTCTGCTTGCGTACGTTGCAAAATCAATGCCAAAGAAGTCAGCAGATACGATGTTTACCAAATTGCTTACGACCAATGGCAGTGAAGCTGAATCCGATATAAATCCGCTAGCCATAACAAACGGTAAAATCATTTTATCCGGAAATTTTAATGCTCTGACCATCGCTAGGACAATCGGAGTCAAGATTAGAGCAGCGCCATCATTAGCAAAAAATGCAGCAACAGCTGCTCCAAGCAATATGACGTATACAAACATCAATCTGCCATTCCCTTTTGCCATACGTGCCATATGCAGGGCTGACCATTCAAAAAATCCAATATCGTCTAATATCAATGAGATTAAGATGACTGCTACAAAAGCTAATGTGGCATTCCAGACGATACCTGTAACCGTTACAACATCACTAAGCGATACAACTTGAAAAATGAGCGCTAAAACAGCCCCTCCTGATGCTGACCATCCAATATTAAGTCCTTTCGGTTGCCAAATGACAAAGGTTAAAGTGATCAAAAATATAGCGATAGCAATGTATATCATAAGTTCCTCCTACACAGGTGAGCAGCATGAAACACTTGTCTCTTGATTATTTACAGATTGCCCGGCCCTAGTACTGCATACTCCTGTTTCGGGCAGCTCCAGCTCAACTCTTTCTGCTGATTCCATATCCCCCATTAAAGCGGCAACAACCGACCTTACTTGCTCATATCCTGTTGCCATCAAAAATGTTGGCGCTCTCCCATAGCTTTTTGACCCTACGATATAAAAATCCTTTTCTGGCTGCCTAAGCTCCCTTTCACCATGTGGTCTAACTGTGCCGCAGCTATGGACATTAGGATCAATTAGCGGTGCTAACCCCAGCACACTTTCTATACTTGGATCTATGGTCACTCTAACTTCGCGCAAAAAAGATAGCTCCGGACGGGAACCCGTGTTTGAAATAATTTCATCGACCCCTTCAATAGAACTCCCATTTGAGCCAAAGACGTGTACCTTCTCTCCATTCTTCCTCAACTCCTCGATATGGAATGAGGTCATGACTTTGATTGAGCCTAATTCAACTAATTTTTGAATTCGTATGCCAAGTTCTCCTCTTGCAGGAAGTTGATCTAAGTCCCTCCCTCCATAAACATCTTCAAGTGTTGATTTTCTCAGCACCCACAAAATTTCAGTCTCTTTTATCTGCTCCTTAAGTGACCCTAGCTCCAAAAGCGTATTTATTGCAGAATGCCCGCTTCCAACGACAAGAACTTTTTTTCCACTATAGCGCTCTTTGTGATTGCCTAGAATATCTGGTATTCCATAATAAATCTGGTTATGAAGAGCTTGCTCATCTGCTGTAAACACACCCGCAGAATGAACTGGACTCGGATTAGACCAGGTTCCAGAAGCATCAATAACCGCCTTTGCCTCAAATACATATCGTTCTTCATTTTTATTAACATGAATCTCGAATGGAAGTTGTTCACGCCCCTGGGACTTAACTTTATTAATGCCTTTACGGCTAACGGCAGTTACTTTGGCATTTACATGAATGTAAGGTTTCATCTCTGGCAATTCAGCCAGAGGCTTTAAATAGGCTTCAACTAATTCTCTGCCTGTAGGAATTGCAGCATCGTCTGGAGCAATCCAGCCACTGGATTGTAATAATTGTTTTGCTGCCTTATTTACATTGAACTCCCATGGAGAAAACAACCTTACATGTGCCCATTTCATAATGTTTGCACCTACAGCTTCTCCTGCATCGAATAGCACAAATGACTCTCCGCTGGAAACGAGATGCGCGGCTGCAGCTAAACCGACAGGTCCCGCACCGATAATGGCAACTGGCAACTGCTTATTCTCACTAGCAGACGTTTCACAGCAGCTGGTTTGACTTTTGATATGAGTAATATCAATTTTTTTCATTCTTTTGATCATTGAAACTCCTCCTATTAAATCAACTTTTTTTGATTAATTGTTCAAAAAAATTAACAGCATTCATTGCTGGCATTCGTATTTGGCCTAAAAATACAGCATAGCTTCTCTGACAATAGCTGAGTCACTTCTTCTGTGTTGATTTCGTAATAGCTCCATGTTCCGCGTGTTTCTTTTACAAGCAAATTTGCGTCCAGCAATATTTTCAAATGGTACGATAGCTTGGACTGAGGCATTTCGATAATTTCCACAAGGTCACAGACACAAGTATTTCCGCGCTGTACCAATTCATATAGAATCTGGAGACGTTTCTCATCGGCAAGTGCTTTAAATTTCGCTTCGTACGCTTTGAAAGAAACATTCGGGATCATCTATGTCACCTACTTTCATTATCATTAAGATCAGCTTAGCCAGTCGGACTATCATTAATCAATTTTTTTTGATTTATCATTCATGAATCCAATTTAGCACATTGTTTTCTAAGATGTCAACGGTGAATCATAATAATAAAACATGACCATGCCTGCAGTATTGCCGGCATGGTCATGTTTTATTTCACTTCATTTACAACCTTTCCTTGTAAGAAGCTGCGTACATTATCGAGAGCCGTATTCATTAGCCGACTACGCGCCTCCTTCGTAGCCCAGGCAATATGCGGAGTAATCATACAATTGCTCGCATGAAGCAACGGCTGATTGTTCTGCGGAGGCTCCGTGCTTAGTACATCCAGCGCCGCACCAGCTAGATTGCCGAGACGAAGCGCTTCAGCCAGCGCATTTTCCTCTATCAAACCGCCGCGTGAAGTATTGATTAAGAAAGCCGATCGCTTCATAAGACTGATCGCAGACTCGTTAATCATATGCTTCGTATCGGGTGTCAGCGGACAATGCATACTGACAACATCTGACTGCTTTAACAGCTCCTTAAGCGTAACAAATTCTACTCCCTCTACTGGAGAAGGTATGTGACGGCCGCTGCCGACTGCCACAACACGCATTCCGAAAGCATGAGCGATTCTCGCGGTTTGCAGACCGATTTTCCCAAGTCCAATCAGTCCCATCGTCTTTCCTGACAGTTCCATTAACGGGTATTTTGTGAAGCAAAAATCCGAGCTTCGCTCCCACTCGCCATCATAAACCGCATCACTGTGCTTTTGAACACGGTGACATAGCTCTAACAGCAAAGCGAAGACAAATTGGGCAACAGAGTGAGTTCCATAGGATGGAATATTCGTAACCACAATACCCTGATCGGCAGCAGCTTGTAGGTCTACTATATTGTATCCGGTTGCTAACACTCCAATATACTTGAGCTTAGGCAAGCTCTCTATTGTTGCTCGTGAAAGAGGCGTTTTGTTCGTTAACACGATCTCAGCCTCTACTGAACGATGAACGATATCTATCGTTGCTGTACGATCATAAACCTTAATTTCGCTCAAGCTCTTCCAAGCATCCCAGCTCAAATCTCCAGGATTCAGCGTATATCCATCCAGTACTACCACGTTCATCTAATAAGCTCCTTCCATTTATACTACTTCCTCCGTTCGATCGGTAGCCGGAGGTGGCGTGATCGACAATGCAGATATTTCCTGACGCCATTCCTGTGTCATCTCAATATTAAGCGCAGCAAGCAGCGGCTCCAGCTGCTCCATATTTCGTGCACCGATAATCGGCGCTGTAATCGCAGGATTAGCCATAACCCATGCAATGGCAAGCGATGCAGGATTTTCTCCTCGTTCGCTAGCATGTTTGTTAAAGCGCTCGGCAACCTCCGAGTAGATTTGCTCCGCATAACGCTGCTGAGTTCCCTCATGCTCGATAAATCTGCCCTGCGAAAGCTTCGCGCCAGCATTGTATTTTCCAGTTAGCAAACCCGCAGCAAGCGGGCTATAGCTTATGACACCGAGCTTCTCCGATTCCGCAAGCGGCAAAATTTCAACCTCGGACTGGCGTTTCACCAGATTGTACATAGGCTGAATACACTCAAAGCGGGCTAAGCCTTCTTTACTCGATATGCCCAGCGCCTTGGCGATCTGCCAAGCAGCCCAATTGCTTACTGCAGGATACAAAATTTTGCCCTGCTTCTGCAAATCGTCCAAGCCTCTAAGTGTTTCCTCAATCGCTGTCTCCGAGTCAAAATGATGAACGAAGTATACATCGATCCAATCCGTTCCCAGACGCTTCAGACTCTCTTCCACAGAAAGTTTCATATGTCTGCGAGACATCCCTCTGGCATTCACTTCTTTACCCGTCGGCAAACAAAATTTTGAGGTTAGCACGATATCATTGCGGCAATCCGCAATAAGCTTACCCAATATTTCTTCTGAACGTCCGCCTGTATACACATCAGCAGTATCAAAAAAGTTTATGCCTACTTCTCGGCAGCGATTAAACATCGCCTTAGATGTATCCTCGTCAGCAATACCGCCAAAGGACATCGCTCCAAAACAAATGTTAGACACCTGCACCCCTGTTTTCCCCAATGTACGATAGTTCATTTAACCTGCCTCCATTCCATGATTTAATATTGCGCAGCTTGGCCAAGCGCCTCTTCCTCGCTCCAAGATAAGATCATTATACAGGCGCTACTTCATGTATTAAACCGAAAATTCCCAGTAAAAACCACATAACATTTTTTGTCCTAAATGAAGTGGCACAGATGTGTTTACTATTGGTTAAAACGGCGATTGAAGTGACACAGGCGCGGGTAAAAAGACAAATATTGTCCATTCTTTCTCAGAGGGCTAACGACGGGACATTCGGTATTGTTTGGGTGACATTCCGACAAAGCGTTGAAAGGTACGGTTCAAATTCCGTTCAGAGTATCCAACAATTTCTGCAATTTCCGTTACGCTTAGATCCGTATCCTGCAGAGACTGCTTCGCCTTCTCCACTTTGAATTCCATTAAATATTCTACGAACGGAACGCCCCTCTCCTTTTTAAACATTCGGCTCAAATAAGACGGGCTCATGCCGATCATGTCTGCGTAATCGCTTAGAGAGTGATTCATGCCGGCATTTTCGTTGATATGCTTGCACACCTTTTGAATGGCGATCTTCACATTTTTTTTCCTAAAGTCCTCGGTAATGTCCTGATATAAAGGAAATATGAATTCAATAAACCATTCATAAATTTCACGGGCAGTTTGTCGTGCCTTTAATTGATCAAACCAATTGTCCTCCAGTGAATCGATTACTCCCGGACCTTCCTTCTCGAGGGATTGAATAATCGACGAGAGAAGCATATGGTAGCACTGATAGATCGTATTGTAGGATTCAGAAATTTTCACGGTCTTGGCAAATTGCTCCAGCCCCTTCTCTGCATCCATCTGTTCTCCTTGGAGTAAAGCTGAGATAACGGCCTTCTCATGCTCACGAGGATAAAAGAAGAGGGATTGCGTCTGTGATCGCTCGATCTCATCAAAAAATAAAATGGACTCAGCATCATTGAAGATCCGATATCGCAGCGCCCCCTGGGCTTCTCTATAGGAATCAGATATTTGATTAATTTCCTTATAAATCCCCCCAATTCCGCTAGCTACGGAAAAAGATAAATAGTGGCTCATGGCAGCCTGAATTTCCTCAGCAAAGACGCGTGTCATTTCCAAAACCTGTTCCCTAGGTGTTGCCTCGTGAAAATAAAGGATCGTCATACTTTCTCTTTCGTTATCCTCAACCACGTAGCCATGCAATACCGATTTCGCCAGCAATTCTTTCATCACATTGACTACGGCAAACAGCACAATAGAGGCTTCACTCGGCATAAACCGTTTCTCTTTAAATAAATTATCTACGATCGTAATCAGTACAATAAAAGAGCCTCTCGTTGGAATCTGATATTCCTCGCATTCCTTGAGGAGTGAGCTACCTCTTCCGGCAAAGCCCTTTAATAGCTTCTTTAGAAGCATATCTCTTAAATTAGGCTTTGTTTTATTCATATAGCTTTCAAGCGCGCGGGCCTGTTCATTCAAATAATCAAGACAAGATTTTAAAAATTCAATTTCGTTTTCTTTCTGTTTAATTGAACGCCCTCCTTGCAAATGCTCTCCGTATTTAATTAAATTCTCGATGGGATTATATACCAGCTTTGATGACAAATAAGTAAGCAGCATACCAAGGATAGTAAAGACGATAACTAGGAAAACAGTCATCCAGCGAATCCAGCCAACCTGCTCCAATAAGTCACCTTCGGGATGCAATGTAATGTAGGTTCTTCCAAGCAGCGTTTTTTGAAATGCGGCTATATAAGATAGGCCATCTCCAGCTTGTAGCACTAATTGGCCTGAGCTTTCCTCACTATTGATGATCTTTTTCAAATCTATCGTTTCCTCACTCCAAGGATCCGAGCGTTCATCGCTCGCCGCCTGTAAAATCGTATTGTTATTGGAGTCCAGAATAAAAAGCGATTGGTTTTTGGAATAGGTTGAATAGGTCAACGCATTTTTCTTCAGCATTTCTTCCTTTACTTGAATAATCAGCACACTTTGCGGTTGATCTGCCGGTATGTCTGGAATTCTTCTTATGTAAGAGATATATCCGCTTTTACTCGCGTCAGGAAGATAGCTCCAAGAAGCAGGCGCCAGCACATTCAAAGCGACATCAATATCTTGGCTGTCTCTGTAATTATCGAATCGCACATAGCCGTAATTGTTCGTGATCACTACATCAGAAAGTCCTTCATAAAAAACGATATCATCAATTAAGCTGTAGGAATTTTTGTGAACCTGAAACATATCTAGAATTGCCATTTGCTGCAGCCATTCATTGCCAAAGCCCCTTTTTCCAATATTCTCCTTCATCGTAGGACTGATTGATATTTCAAGTGATTCCTGTTCGATATTCCCCAAAATATTTTCCATGCGATCCTTCACTAAGGTCAAGGCACCTTTATTATCTTCTTTGAATTGATTCGTCAATTTAACGACTGAAAAATGATAGTAAGCGCTTCCAGCAATAAGGATCGGAATGGACACTGTCAGGCATCCAAACCAAATAAGCCTTCTTAAATAATTTGTTTGCGGCAACATCGAGAAAAAAGTTTTGTACAAGACCTTTAACCATCTTCTCATTGGTCCACAACCCCCGACCGATATTGGTAACTTACTGGCTTAAGTATAGCAAGTAATAACTGTCATTGCGATATGATCGTACATACAAAAATTGTGGTCACCGGAATACTACAGCTCCGGCAACCACAACCACTATTTTTCTGTGAATAATTCATACGCTGCTGCAAATTCCTTGAAGGCTGTTTTCATTTCCGGCAAATTTCTCAGTTTTTCGGTGTATGCTTTAAATTCTTCTAAAGTAATTTGACCTACAATGGCTTTGGCCTCCATCGTCTTCCATTCACTCTCATATTTCGGCCAAATATTCAGCCATGTGGCAGATACAAGACCCTTCATTGGATTAACCTTGCCTACTTCATCAAATTGTTCAACCTCTTTCATTTTCGCATCATTAAATTCCTTTGTTCCCGAAGCGCTGATCACCTTCCCCCACTTCGAATAAGCGAGAACGCCCGCACCTTTACTCGTCACGTTCACTTCCTTCACGCCTTGCTCTGTCAGTACCTTTTGTCCGTCGACTACCGTGTAGTGCACACCTTCTATGCCGTAATAAGCAAAGTCGGTCATCTCCTGCGACGCGGTGAAATCTAAATACTTAAGCAGCTGCTTCACTCTTTCTTCTGGCACCTTCTTCGAAATATAGTATCCCCCTGATACCCCTGTTTGCAGTTCCAATGCTGCGTCGCCATTCGGTCCTTTCAATAACAGATTAAGTATTTTGGCATCTGGCTGCGTCTTCCTATTTTCCTTTTCCCATTCATCGTCCCACCAAATACTGTTCGTATAGGAGGCTGCTTTACCTGTTCTGAACAATTCTTCGTTCTGAGTTCTCTTCATAACCGAGAATTCCTTAGGCAAGCCACCATCTGTATACATTTGCCGGAAATACGCTATCATATCGTCCCATTGCGGCGTCAGCCTAGTCTCGATCATGCCCCCTTCATCATTAAAGGTAGGGTTCAATGCACCAAAGCCTGCAGCGAACAAGACCGTCCCGTCATCAACTACAACACCTTGACCGATAATGCCGAGCGTATCCTTTTTTCCATTCCCATCCAAATCCGCATTAACGATTTGTTTTAACGCAGCAGCATATTCATCTAATGTGGTCGGAACGGGGATATTCAGCTTATCCAGCCAGTCCTTACGAATCTTTAGACCAAGATCCACTCTTGAACGAGAACGCGGCAGCGCATAAACCTTGCCTTCAACAGACAAATATTTGAGGGCATTCTCAGCCAAGTTGTTCTTCAAGTTCGGATATTCCGAGAAATCACCTAGAAAAGGAGTCAGATCCCAAAATGCGCCATTCTTCGCTGCATTGATCAAAGCCGGCCGGCTGGCATCTGGTGAAGAGAGTATTTCCGGTAGATCACCGGAAGCCAGTACCAAATCCATTTTCGTGTCGATGTCACCAGATGGAACCCATTCCATTTCTAATTTAGAATTGGTTCTCTTTTGCCATTCGGTCCAATAGGCATTGTTCATATCCGGAGCATCATTATAAAGACCCGCAAATATTTTAACCGTAAGCGGCTTTGCTTCCTCTGTCTTCGCAGTTGTAGTCGGCTTAGTCGTCGCTTCATTCTTCCCAGTGCTTTCAGTACTACCACTATTACTATTACCCCCACTATTTGAACATGCAGCCAGCATCGACACGACTAGCAGACAGGAAATCCACAGAGAGAACCTTTTTATCCTAAAATTATTCATTCACTGCTCCTCCTCTAATATATAGCTTGGTTTAACCTTTCACAGAACCTAGCATGACACCCTTGGCAAAATGTTTCTGCAGGAACGGATAAACAACTAGAATAGGGAGCATAGCCAGCATGATAGAAGCCATTCGTATGGTTTCCTGTGGTACAGCTCGTGCATCGCCGCCTGCACCCGCCTGCCCGACAGCATTGGAATCAGAATCAATAACAAGCGTCTTGATCAGTAATTGCAGCGTCCATTTCTTAGAATCTGATAAATAGATCAAGGCGTTAAAATAGGTATTCCAGTAAGCTACTGCGAAAAAAAGCGTAAAGGCAGCTATTGCAGGCATCGATAAAGGAATCACTATTCTCGTAAATACACCGATATCTGAACAGCCGTCAATCTTAGCCGCATCTTCAAGTTCGGAGGGCAGTGATTCAAAAAAGCTTTTAATCACAATTAAGCTCCATGCATTCGTCAAGCTGGGCCAGATTAAGCTCCAAAGCGAATTAATAAGTCCTAACTGCTTGATCAGAATGTAGCCCGGTACAATTCCAGCATTGAATACTAATGTGAAAATAACTGCGCTCATCATGATGTTGCGTCCAGGCATTAATTTTTTTGTAAGCGTATACGCTAATGTGAAAGAAACGATGATATTCAGTACCGTGCCTACGACGGTAATAAAAACGGTATTTTTCAGCGCGAATAAAAAGCTGTTTGTCGACAGTAAATAGTTATACGCGGCGAGAGACCATTGATCTGGAAAAAAATAAAACTTAAGCGGAACATATGCTTCAGGATCAGTAAAGGAAACACTAAATACATAAATGAAAGGAAATAGACAGAGCAGTGAAATCAAAGCCAGGAATGTATAGATTACCCAATCAAAGGCTGACATCTTCTTCGTTGCAACAAAGCTCATAAGTCATCTCCTTTCTAGTAAATGCCTTCCTGACCCATTTTCTTAACAATATAATTAGAAGCTAATACCAGTATCAAGCCCACAACCCCTTTAAACATGCCAACTGTAATTCCGACACTGATCTGCCCGCTCAGAATCCCGTGTGTATAGGCGTAAGTATCAAACACTTCACCAACGGAAACAACAAGCGGATTAATCATTAGCAGCACCTGCTCGAAGCCGACGTCTGCCATTTGGCCGATTCTTAAAATAAGCAGGATGACAATCGTCGGACGGATTGCAGGCAGTGTGATATGCCAAATTTGCCGAAGTCTGCTAGCTCCATCGACTACAGCAGCCTCATACCTTTGCGGATCAACACCGGCCATGGCTGCTAAAAAAATGATCGTTCCCCAGCCGGCCTCTTTCCACATATTTTGAAGCGTAATCAAGCCCCAGAAATATTTAGGCTCTGATAAAAAGGTAACAGGCTCGCGTCCGAGTTCGATCAGAAGTTTATTGACAATACCAACATCCGAGGAAAGCATGAAGAAGGTCATGCTGACAACCACTACCCATGATAGAAAATGGGGCAAATATACAATCGATTGATTCAGCTTCTTAAAGCCCTCATGCCGAACTTCGTTCAGCATAAGGGCAAGCAGAATTGGGACTGGGAACATGAACAGTAAACCAAACATATTTATCGCAAAAGTATTCCGCAGCATGATATAAAAATTAGAATCAGAAAATAATTCAACAAAATGCTTCGCCCCGACCCATTCACTGTCGCTGAAGCCGCTGTAAGGGTTGTAATCCTTGAAGGCCAGAAGCAGTCCCCACATCGGAGCAAATTTAAATAACATGAAGAACAGGATACCCGGCACAGCAAGTGCGTACATATACTTATACTGTTTGATCATTATCCACAGCCGAGAACGAGCTGCAGGCTTTTTATCGGTCTGAATCAATGCGCTTCTTGGCTGCAAAACTCCACCTCTATTCTCATCGGATGCTGTTCATCCTCAGCTCACAAATTCCTTAAGAACCGAGGTCACCATTTGGTGATCATCTTCTTGAGGCAATCCAGAAACCGAGATCGTTCCTACGATACCAACATCCTTAATGATTAAAGGAAAGGCTCCCCCTACTGCCGCATATTCATTTGGATCAAGAAAACCCCATTCTGTCATAGTCATGTTTTTGGACTTCAACAAGGTGGCCATATAATACGAGCTGCGACCAAACTGACGAACGACATTATTTTTGCGTTTAATCCACTGTGCATTGTTCAAGGTTTTGCCTTCCATTGCGCAGTGAAAGAGGCACTGTCCATTTCTTTGAATATCAACTAAAATCGACTTCCCTTCTGCCTCTGCTTTCGCCACGATTCGGCTTCCAATTTCAAATGCCATTTTATTCGTAAAATGGCTGAACTGGAGCGCCTTCTCCTCTAGTAAAAGCTGTTCCAGCAGCAAGTTAAGCTCTTGCATACACAGCACATCCTATTCCATTTAAGCTAGGTACTACCATTTCGCTAGTTCAGGGGCATGTTCCTGCAACCAAGTACGAAGCGGAACGTCTGCATCCGTCGGCGTATAGTAGCTATCTGCATTTTTGCCAGCACCCAGCAGCTGCTTGCGAATCGGCGAGCTGGCATCCCATAGATCACTGACCGTCATATCATCTTTTGTACGTACCCATCGGTAACCGTACCCATAGAACAGCACCTTACGAGTAATGTCCGACCAGTTCGGACTTGCCGCATGCCACAATCTGCGATCAAAAAACACTGCAGTACCTGGCTTAACACGAACAGGAATCGCGCCTTCCGGCTGCCCTTCGCCATCAGGAATGATGATATCATCATCTTTCAAATGGCTGTTCGGTACGATATAGAAATTACCGCGGCCCGCTTCCGAAATATCCGATAGGAAGTAAGCCACCTTCAATGAAACACGCGGACGTGGATGGGATTCCATTTCTCGGTTCATCCTGCCGCTGTCCTGATGCCAAGCGAATGTGCGGTCATGCTTCTCAAGACCTGTCGGCGGCGTTACGATCATGTGACAATGGTATAAATAAATATTCCAGCCTAAAATTCCCCATACCTTTGGCAGCACCTTCTCATAGTCAACCAAATCAAGAAACAGCTTATGATCCGGTATAAAGTTAGGATGGAACATCGCTTTTTTGGGATCATGTCCTAGGTTCAGCTTTTCTTCATAGATCGCATCCACTTCTTTGGTTAACTCCGCAACCTGATCCTCTGAAAGGATATTTTTTAAAATAAGATAACCCGTTTCATCAAAGGTACGGCGTTCTTCCTCTGTCAATGAGTACTGCAAGCAAGATTTGTCCATGATAATAGCCTCCAATATCGTTTGTATTCTTTCGAGTCAGCCTCGACATTTGCCATTGCTGCTCGTTAGTCACATTATAGGAGGCGTTTCACGCAGCATAACACCGACAATTCATGTGAAATGGCATAGAACAAAATCTGTCTCAACGATTGATTATGAAATATGAATAAAAAGGACCTATTTTTGCGGAGCAGCACAAGGGGAATTTAGATGATAACAATTATTGTCCAAAAAACGCAAAGAGCCATTTTGTGTGAACCTGCTAGTGCAACTTGAACGAAAAAAAGGACAGCCCTCTGGACTGTCCCAATACATTTGGATCTCAAATAGGAATAGAATGGTTGTTTAAGGGGCTAGATGCCCCCCTCCTACTTGATCGTCTTACTTAGCCGTGATTAGATTCCAGATGCGGTATAGGATGACTGCCGCTTCAGCTCGTGTGAGCGAATCGTTCGGCGCAATCTTGCCGTTCTTTCCGTTCACAATTCCGGATTTAACCAGAGCCGCAGCGCTGTCTTTTGCAAAACCTGAAATACTCGCCGCGTCAGGAAATGCGTCTAAAGTGCCTAAAACTTCGAATTTCTTGCCTGCTGCCGCCAGCGCGCGTGTCGTCATCACCATCATTTCTTGACGTGAGATCGCGCTGTCTGGCTTGAACGTATTGTCTCCATAGCCAGTAATGATTCCCAGTTCCTTCGCAATAACCAGCTCATGAATATAATAAGCAGTATTTTGAACATCGCTGAACATCGCTTCATTTTTGCCTGTACCTTGCAATTCAAGCGCTCTTATAAGAAGTGCGATGAAGTCCGCTCTCTTGATAGAAGCTGCAGGAGAGAAGCTGTTCGCGGAGCTTCCTTTCACGACATCGCGCGCTGCCATTACTTCAATCGCTTGCTTCGCCCAAGCCACGTTCTGCAGATCTCCGAAGGTCTTGAATACGGAGCCTACTGCATATGTGCTGAAGTGGGTGGTTTGGAATGCAACCGTACCGCTTGCCACATCATATCGACCGTTCGGAATCGATGTAACCTTGCCTTCGCCATCGATGTACCAAACGACGATATGATCCGTATTGTTAAGCTCTTGCGCTGTCGGTGTGTAAGGAATGGCTACCGTTACAGGCGCATTAGAGTTGTTCCAAGCAACTACAGAGTTACCAACCAAAACTTCAAGGTTAATAACTGGTCTATCGCCAATTTGTTCACGAACCGCATCGCTGAGCCCTGTCGTAGTAGCTTGGGCGATTCGAATCGTCACCTTGTCGGCATTGCCAACATCAGTATTGGAGAACATGTTACCCGGAAGATCGATCGTACCGTTCTCCGTTTTGATGGAGAGTACGGTCGTATCCGAATCTTTCAAGCTCGAAGTCGGCAATTGCACTTCATAGGAAGTCGAGCCCGCTTGTGCCGGAATTTCTACAATAACTTGTTTCTTGCCTTGAGCGTTTACTGGCGCTGCATCCAATGCTTTCGTCAGATCGTTGTTCGAGACGGTAGCTGTAGTTACGCCATTCTTAGTCTCAACTTTAGGCTCGATGATTACTTTACCGTCTGCGTTTGGTTTAGGATCGCTCGATACAGGTGGCACATAGCCATCGTTACTAGGAGGTGGAGTAGTAGTTGGTGCACCTAAACCTATAACCTTCCAGAATGCCTCCTTAGGTCTATAGCTGTTGTCGAACAGCAGAGGCATGCCCGAACCGCGCCAGCTTTGTATATCGGCTTTGCCCCAGAACGTAACGCGGTCGATATTGTCGGCATATTTTTTGTAAATTCCAAATAATATGCCATACAACTCTGCTTGTTGCGCTTGTCTCGCTTCGTCAAGATGATAATTGTTATTTGCCGCGAAAGGAATATCAAGCTCAGAAACGGAGATTCTTAAGTCCGCTTGAATGAAGCGTTGGATTGTCGTTTCAACTTCAGTTACATCAACATCGGGGTCTTGACCAACCCAGAAGTGTGATTGCATACCAATGCCTTCTACAAGCTTACGGGCTTGATCGGTGTTTCTGGAATCGGTCGCCCACTTCGCGTTAAGGCTTTCAGCCATTTGCGCGATTTGTTCATACTTATAGGTTTCGTTATAGTCGTTGTAATAAAGTGCTGCGTTGGGGTCAGCCAAGCGAGCGGCTACAAACGCATCGTAGATATAATCCGCGCCGCTTTCGCCTTTGCTTGCGTCAGCGCCGTTGGCATAAGCCATATACCAAGGCGAATCTTTACGCAAGCCTGTTGTCCAGTCGCTACCGTCAAAGTTTGAGGTAGTGTCGCTAAACGCTTCGTTTACAACGTCCCATGAAATTACTTGATCTTTAAAATGCCCCGCTACGTTAGCGATGTAGCTTTCAAGGTTAGCTTTCGCGCTTTCGCGGTTTGCGGCAGAACCCTTATTTAACCACGCAGGGGATTGTTGATGCCATACAAGTGTATGCCCGACAACGTCTATTTTGTTAGCCGTTGCCCAGGCGATTAACTTATCGGCTGGAGTGTAGTCGTAAGTGTCTTTTGCTTTAGAAATGTTATCAGGCTTCATTACGTTTTCAGCCGTAACTACGTTATATTGAGCCTTAAACATGGCTTCGGTTTGAGAGACAATGCTTGCGTCTTTCAATGCCTGATCTGTTTGGTCGTTTTCTTGACCCCAAGGCGTCATGGCAGCATTACCACCCCAACCAAGAATATTACCGATTAAGAAATATTTGCTGTAAGCCTCTTTAAGAGATGGAAGGGTTAAATCCCACTTAGATTCTGGCCATACATAATCATCAGGAACAAACGGAGCGGCTGTGTTTGACCATTGAACCAAAACATTGCCGTTGTCGTCTGTAATTTTGAGGCTGTTGATTGTAAAATCGCTACTGCCTGATGTTCCTCGAATAGCAATGTTACCGATAAGCCCATCAGCAGCTTCGCTTCCGCTCATTACAAAATCAACAGTAAAATCTAACGTTTTATCCTTAATTTCGCCACTTGTGAATGAACCCGGAAGTGTTGTCGCTACTGTTCCGGCTGCGTATGAATGAGCTGCGTCACTTACAACAGCCGCATCTGCTCCTGTATAACCACCGTTATCGTTACCTGTAATCCAACGCACACGATAACCGTTCGTGCCTGTTGAAGTAGCATTGAATGTAAGGTGATATTTCGCGTCTTTAACAGGTGTGAAAGCTACAACGTCGCCCTCTGTACTAGAGGAGAATGGCCATTGTGTCTGATCTAAACCTAAAATAATGTTTGCGCCTGACCAGCTATCGCCTTTTGCCGTTAATGATACATGAACGCCCGGAACAGTCGGCAACGGTTTCGGCGGCATTTTAATTCCGCCTTTAACCGTAATGATAAGGCTGTCAATCACAAAAGCAGCGATACCCTCGCTGGCTTGTATTCTAAGCCCCGCGCCCGAATCCCAAACGCCTTCGTAGCTCAATGTGAAGTCTGTGGCTGCGTCAACGGATTGGAATTCAGTATACGGGTCGCTCGCAAGACCCAAAGCAATTTTCGCGCCGCTTGGAACAGTAACGCCGTCAGGAATATGTCCGGCTAATTCAACGCTATACTCCGCATCTTTTGCTAAACCTAACGCGCCGACTTTAACATCAATGCCGTCATAACTGTTGACACGGTTAGAGATTTCAATGGCTACTGTGCCGTCGTCATTTGATAACGGTGTAAGTGTAGGGCCGCCAGCCTTTGTTAGATAATCGGTTCCGCCATTCGTCATTAGGTCAACAAGCCCCACATCTTCTTGAAGATCATAGGCTACAACAACCTGATCTGAAACTGGAGGTGTAGGTGTTGGGGTAGTTGAAGCACCAATGCTATTAACATTAGTTAATGCAGCCGTTCCACTTTGTGTAAAGCCACCAACCGTTTCGTCGTCAAAGTCGGCTGTGTAAACTACATCGCCGCTTGTCGCGTCTGTAACAACAAAGTTATCGATGTAGTACGTTATGTTCGCAGCTCCACTCTTTTTAACAAATTGAATCTGGGCACCACTATCCACTAGATAAATATATGTCGCAGTATATGAAGCCCAAGCGGGGCTTGCCGCACTTAAAGCTCCTGTATCTTTAATCCAGTTGTAGTTTCCGTTAGTTTGCAGAATAATGCCCGCCACATCTTGGTCGGGTGTGTATAAGTCATATGAGAAGGTGTAGGCTGTGCCGGCAACGAGGTTTAAGCCGCTTGCCCCTGTGTCTATTTGCGCACCGTCATACTGCTGCCCGCCTTTGGTTTCAACTTTTAGGAAATAATCGGTTGCTGCCTGCGGTGTCGCTACAGCAGATAATGTAGCCGTTCCACTTTGTGTAAAGCCACCAACCGTTTGGTCCTCAAAACCTGCTGTGTAAACAACATCGCCGCTTGTTGCGTCTGTAACAACAAAGTTGTCGATGTAGTACGTTATGTTCGCAGCTCCGCTCTTTTTAACAAATTGAATCTTGGTACCACTATCCACTAGATAAGTATATGTCCCAGTGTATGAAGTCCAAGCAGGGCTTGCCGCACTTAAAGCTCCTGTATCTTTAATCCAGTTGTAGTTTCCGTTAGTTTGCAGAATAATGCCCGCCACATCTTGGTCGGGTGTGTATAAGTCGTATGAGAACGTGTAGGCTGTGCCAGCAACGAGGTTTAAGCCGCTTGCCCCTGTGTCTATTTGCGCACCGTCATACTGTTGCCCGCCTGTGGTTTCAACTTTTAAAACATAATTTCCATTCGTACTGCCGGAACTATCAGCCGCCGCAACTGGTGCAAGTAGTACTTGCGGTACGAATAATGCGGCTGCCAGCAGCAACATCAATATTCTTTTGAAACGTCGATTCATTGTGATGTCCCCCTCCAAATTTGCATTATTATAAAGCGCTTACAATTAACCTTCGTATGAGTTCTCCTTTCACAGCCTTAATTATACAGCGTATCAGAAAGACGTTTTACTAGAAGAACTAAAGACTATACTGTAATTACTATATATTGGAACGAAACGAATGATAAAATATGGTAATTTAACTATATAAATCCCAGTCTTCGTATATTTGATTTTAGCGTTAATCTAGCAGGGATTAGTCTTGATAGTTATATAAATTCTATGATGTCGCGATGACACTTTCGCGTTGCATAGGAGATCCCACTTAACTTTTCCTCTAACGGGATACTATATATTCAAAGTATCCACCCCTTAACATAATGAAGCCGCCAATCATGCTGGCAGCTTCGTAAACAGGTGTTTATTGATCAAAAGTTCCCCGTTAGCGCAATAAGACCGCCGATTCATATCCTGTCGGCAGCCTTATTGTTGTTGTATTATCGTTTCCCGTTTGTTCAATTCGGTTAAATCGAAACCTCAAATTCTTTTATATAAACAGCATTTCCCGTTACTTCTATGACATCGCCATTTGTTACTGTTACTTGCACGCTGCCACTCCTTCCGATTTCCTGACCTTGTTCTATCAAAAGATGTAATAAAGAATCTGACTTTATATATCTTGAATAATAAGCTCCCATTACACCAGAGGCAGTGCCAGTAACTGGGTCTTCAATTGTACCAGAATACGGTGATGAAAAATGGCGAGCGTGCATATGTGCTTTGGAATCGTATGTTTTTAAACAAAAAGGATGAAGAGATGCTCTAGGCATTTCCTTCAGAATGTTTGGAAAAAGTTTATTAATTGGTATCATTCGTCTGAAAGCAGCAAGACTTTTTATTGGAATCAATAATGTCCATGTTCCTGTGCTGCCATACAAAGTTGGTAATTCTGTCTCTATGTCACCCTCATCAATCCCCATAGAAATAGCTAATTCTTGAAGAGAACCATTGAATTCCTGAAATTGAGGAGTTGCTTGCCTCATTGTTATGTAAAGTCCTTCGTTTGAAATTACTCTTATCGGTAAAACCCCTGCTTTTGTTTCAATGGTGAAATCAGTTTTACCACCCAATAAACCTTTTGTTTTCAATGCATAGATAGTTGCCATTGTTGCGTGACCACAAAGATTTATCTCATGACCCGGCGTAAAAAAACGAATTCTTAAATCAGCGATATCGGATTGAAGTGGGAAAGCCGTTTCATTAAAGCCTACTTTTCCTGCCACTTCTAGCATCTGCTCTTCAGTAAGATTTTCACCATCCAATACTACCCCTGCTGGATTTCCCATATTAGGAATATTACTAAATGCGTCATAATGATAAACCTTTATTGTTTTCACAAGCCCACCCCCAACGTAATACCCTTATAATAGAAATTTCAGAGTGTTATTGCAACGAAAATCTCGCCAATGTTTCTTGAGGATACTGCCCGGCTGCAACTGCTCCATTTTGTGTTTAACTAATTTATCCCGTCAACTTAATGAGTTTTTTTCTTAATCCCTTCCCCATAACCTAATAACCTCTTTCAATTCAGTTCCATCGAATGACAATTTATATATGTCTGGCATATCAAGTTGCTTCCAAAAATTAAAATCGTATTTTTTATCAAAATAATTCATAATTAAAACCATAATATTTCCATGTGTTCCTATAACAATGTTCTTAGTACTGAACCTCTCCAAGACCTGTAAAGTTACTCTTACCCCTCGCTTTTGGGCATTTTCATTCGATTCTCCACCTTCAAACGAAAAATTATAATCTTCCCACACTCGTTTAATGGCATAGTTAAAATCGTCTACTGGTCTTTCAGACAGGACTCTTTCTTTAAAATCCTCTTCAATCACAATTTCTTCACCTATGTATTTAGCAATGCCTTCGACTGTTTGAAATGCTCGTTTGTACGGACTGGAGATTACATGATCAATATTCGCTTTTTGTAATATTTCATTTACTTTTTTAGCATCACTAAAGCCGCGTTCCGATAACGGTCTTGTTAATTCTTCTGGGGTATATATGGAATGAGCATGCCGTACAAAATATAAATTTGTTCCCAAAAGTTTCCCTCCAAAAAGATTAGATACCTTATTTTATCATTTTTCATCTAACTAAACCGCCCGTTAGCATAACAAGCCCCACGCATAGTAAAGTACGGAGCTTATTTGTGCCAACGTAACTGTTTTCTCTTTGTTCATGCACCCAGCAATAATGAAACATCACAGGTTTAAGAATTGCAGTTGTAAGCTTGATGGAATCTTAGAGTGGAAGTATAACTATGATGAGGTTCAAAATATTTAAAACAAAAAATCGCTCTGGACATTTGTCAAATGTGATTTTCCGTTCCTGTCATTGAACTAAAGAATATGAGTAGTCTTTCCCACGTTAATTTAAATAAAAGAGGACTCAATTCTTTTCAAGTTAAAGAACTTCGGCGTCGGCTGTACAATATGGTTTGTGTGGCGAATTTAGCTGCAAGCAATATATCTTGGTGCGAGACATTTTTTTCGATAATAATTTCGGGAATTTTCTCCTTCAAACCATAGAAAAGTAAAAAAACACGGCAACGAAATGTCTGTTGCCGTGTTTTTTAAGTTTCTTGTTCAAGTGCTCAGTTGACAGCATGAATCTACATCAAAACTCCCATTAGTCACTTATCTGAAATACTTTGTCGCGTCACAAAACAACCCATGATAACAATAGGAAATGGATTATCAATTACATTTGCTATAGCCGCAGTTACTACACTGCTTGCAGCCCTCAATATTGATCAATGCGGCTGAGCCGCAGGAAGGGCATAAATCTAGCGAGCCGGCGCTTACCTTTTTATTTTGCGAATAGGAGGATTGGTTAGTTTCCGCTGCTGTAGCATGCTCAGCTAACGAATCGATCACAATTCCCTGATCCATTGCGCTGGCAAGATGCAGCTCCAGCGATTTCGCCACCGCATCAGCAATTGATTCCACGCGATTTACCCCGAAGCCAATCGCACCGGAGCCGCCAATCCCCTTCAAGTGCTTGATAAGCAGCTTAACCTTATTGCCGTGATCGCCATAGCGCAGGAACAATGAACATACCCGTCCTAACGCTTCAGCCATGGCAAATACATCCGAGCCTGCCTTGCCGACATTCAAGAAGATTTCACCTGGCGTACCATTTAGATCATTGATCGTAATATAGGCCATGCCAAATGGTGTATTTACTTTATAGGTTGCTCCACGAAGCACCTGTGGCCTGCTTTTATATTGTTTGTCCAGTCCCTGCTCTGCTTGCACCAGAGCAGCAGGTACAGCGGCCTCGACCAGATCAGCGTCAAAATGCTCATCGCTAACTATATCTTGTGAAGCTGATTGTTCTGGTTCCAAAGGCAATTCAGCCGCAGGCTCAGCCGATTCTTCCTTCTTCGTTGACAGCACCTGCACATCGCGGCTGCCGTCCCGGTAAATCGTTACGCCTTTGCAGCCAAGCTCGAATGCCAGCTCATAGAGCCGCCCTGTTTCTTCTACCGTGAAGTCTGCCGGACAATTTGCTGTTTTCGATATTGAGCTGTCTACCCAGCGCTGAATCGCCGCCTGTACACGAATATGATCCTCGGCTGATAAGCTCATCGAGGTTACAAAATATTCAGGCAGGTCCTCTCCCGGATGTGCCTCTTTCCACTGTGCAGCAATAGGAACATCCTGCTTATCAAAGCCAAGCCGGCTCTGACGGAAATATTCGAATGCAAAGTAAGGCTCGATCCCTGTCGAGGTTCCGACCATCGTACCTGTACTTCCGGTTGGCGCCTGTGTCAGGACCGTCACATTTCGCATGCCTTGCGCAGCAACAGCCTCCCCAATCTCAGGGAATTCCGCAATGATATGCTTCATAAAGCCGCTTTGCACATATTTTTCAGCATCAAAGGCTTGGAAAGAGCCCTTCTCCGCAGCAATTTCAGTCGATGCCAAATAAGATTCACGTGCAATAAATCCATACAATTTATCTAAAAATACTAATGAGTCCGCGCTGCCATAGGTTACGCCAAGCTTGATCATAAGCTCTGCTAAACCCATAGTTCCGAGTCCGATACGGCGCTCCAGCTTCTGATTGCGTTCATTTTCTTCAAAATGATAAGGAGTCTTGTCAATAACATTATCAAGAAACCTTACTGACCAACGCGTTACCTTCGCAAGCTCTTCCCAATCGACATCATTATTTTTTTCATCATAAAACTTCGATAAATTAACAGCTGATAAATTACATACCCCCCATGCAGGCAAACCTTGCTCACCGCACGGATTTGTGCTAATAATTGGATTGAAATACCAGCTGTTTGACATTTGATTGTAATGCTCCATAAAGACGACGCCAGGCTCAGCAGATTTCCATGCGGAATCAATAATAGCCTGCCAGATTTCCCGAGCACGAACCGTCTTGTAATGGATGACCCGCTTGCCTAGCTGCTTCCACTCCGCCAAATCACCGTTCCATAGCTCGTCGTAGCCCTCTTCCTTCGTATCAGGGAATACGAGCTCCCAATCCGCATCTTCCTTGACTGCCTTCATGAAAGCGTTGCTTACGCATACAGACAAATTAGCATTTGTCACTTGGCCCATGGTCTGCTTAACGGTTATAAATTCAAGCACATCGGGATGCCAATCGTTGAGCATGAGCATCAATGCACCTCTACGGCTTCCACCTTGCTCGATCAGTCCTGTCGTATAGCTAAACAATCCTCCCCAAGATACCGCACCGCTGGAAGAACCGTTTACCCCTGCAACAATCGCACGCTTCGGCCGCAGCGATGACAGGTTCATCCCAACGCCGCCGCCGCGCGCCATAATCTCCGTCATTTCCGTGAGCGTAATCATAATGCCGCCGCGGCTATCCTTTGGCGATGGTACTACATAGCAGTTAAACAAGGTCAGCTCTTCACTTGCACCTGCACCAGCAGCAATTCGTCCACCCGGGACGAGCTTCCAATCGTCCAAAATATATCTGAATTTTTCCTGCCATTCCTTCTGCTTCAGGGGCTCGGATTCCACAGAAGCCATCGCGCTTGCCAGGCGATCCCACATTTCTTCAGGTGTTTTCTCAATCGTCAGAGTAAGCTTATCCACACTGGACTCAAACAGCTCGCCGTTTCTAAGCTTTACCGAAACTTTGCTGCCTTCACGAGAAACAACCTCCCCTACCTCTTTTACAGGAAACTTGGGATCATCTTTCGTCAGGACGAGCACGACATCACCGACAACGGTATTACTCGTATCTGCATTTTTCCAAGCATAGCGATCCAAAAATATTTTTTCACTCAATCCCTCTAGCTTACTCCCGACTAGCTTTTCCAATAGTGCCACCTCTTCCTGAAAATAACCAAGCTACAATACTATGTACAAAATCTCGGTTGTCATTAGCACAATATATTGTGTTGTTAAATCATTATACTATACCACATATTGATATTCACATTCGTTTTCAGCTGTAATTCGCGATCGTCATCGCTTACATGACCACTCTCATGCATTTGCTTGTCCTACCTCTTTTTTATTCAGCTTCTTATTAATATTGAATGAAAAGGCAATACTGTTTATAACTTATCCCTTTTGCTACGGAAGGAGCTGCACATAATGACATTCCCTACATCGCCGCAAGCTGCGTCAGCCGAGAACAGTGCTGCCATCGCCACACGAAAACTTCATCCACTCGTCGACCTTCAATGTGACCGCTCTTGGTTTGATGAGCTGCAAGGCCGAATGACCAAAGGCGGACCTTGGGATGACTGGACGTTATTCCAGCTTGCCTTGGAGGCTGAGCATGCCAAAAAGATTGAAAGCTTTGAGCAATTGCTATGTCTGCGATCACTGCCTTCCTTCGAGCCTATGGCACATCAAATCAGCACCGCGCGCAAGGTCGTGCATGAAATGGGAGGTCGAGCTATTTTAGCTGATGAAGTAGGACTCGGCAAAACAATTGAAGCCGGTCTTGTGCTCAAGGAATATATGGTTCGCGGACTCGTCAAGCGGGTTTTAATTCTCGTACCTGCCTCTCTCGTGCTGCAATGGGTCAGAGAGCTTAATCAAAAGTTTGGCATATCTGCTGTTGCTCAGAAGAAGGCGCATACTTGGGGCTACGATGTCGTCGTTGCCTCTATCGACACAGCCAAGCGTGAGCCGCATCGCGAGCTGGTGCTTGAAACCGACTATGATTTAATCATTATTGATGAAGCCCATAAGCTGAAAAACAAGAAAACGACAAACTACCAGTTTGCTAATTTACTTCGCAAAAAATATTGTTTGCTGCTCACTGCTACTCCTATTCAAAACGATATGGATGAGCTTTTTAATTTAATAACGCTGCTTAAGCCAGGTCAGCTTGGCGGTCAAAGCGATTTTGCTGCTAATTTTGTCGTCGACAAGCGGATGCCCAAAAACGAAGACCAGCTGCAGGAAGCGCTGTCCGGCATCATGATTCGGAATCGTAGAGGTGACGGCGGCATTCATTTCACGAAACGTTTTGTTAAAAACATTCCGCTTACGCTGTCTGAGGAAGAAAAAGCGCTGTACGACGCCGTTACCAGCTTCGTCAAGGAGCGTTATGAGGAAAGCGGCGGTGACCTCTCCAGTATGCTCTCTCTTGTCACGCTTCAGCGCGAGGTATGCAGCAGCCGCGATGCTGTATTTTTGACTCTCGTTAATTTGTTCAAGAAAACGTCAGAGGACTCGCCTATGCGTCCTAAAATATGGGAGCTTGTAGAAAAAATAAAAAATATTAAAGCAAATACGAAAGCAGAAAAAGCGATGGAGCTCGTCAAAGAAATGAATGACAAGGTCATCATTTTCACAGAGTACCGAGCCACACAAGAATATTTGCTGCAGTTTTTCCGTGCACAGGATATGATTGCCGTTCCCTATCGAGGCGGAATGAACCGCGGCAAAAAAGACTGGATGATGGATTTATTCCGCGGCCGCGCTCAAATATTAATTGCTACGGAAGCTGGCGGGGAAGGCATAAACCTGCAGTTTTGCCACCATATGATCAATTTCGATCTGCCATGGAACCCAATGAGAGTGGAGCAGCGAATTGGACGTGTGCATCGACTTGGGCAGAAGGAGGATGTTAAAATATACAACCTTTGCACAATCGGTACGATTGAGGAGCATATCGTCAATTTGTTGCATGAAAAAATCAATTTATTCGAGCTCGTAATCGGAGAGCTGGATCATATTCTGGAGCGATTTGAGAAGGGTGACGGCTCCATTGAACAAAGGCTTGCAAAAATGCTGCTCGAATCTGGAAACGACACCGATCTGAAGCAAAAGATTAATCATTTGGGCTCTTCGCTTAGCCGCATCCGCGAAGAGGTGCTCACTGGAGACCATCCGCTGCCGACAGGCCCGGATTTGCTTGTCAATTTAGATACGCTTGGACAAACCGTGGAGGTGCAGCCTTGAACGAGAAGCAGGTGCACAAATTTGTAAGCCGCTATTTAGAGGCAACAGAATGTTCAATTTTAGAAAAATCGCCCTCTCATTTCACGGTAAAGTTGTCTCCCCTTGCTGATCGCGAGCTGACGAATCGCCCCTATTATTGGAGCTTCGTGGACCGCATTGGCGGTGAGCCCGAGACGATGACCTACCTATTCGTTACGGACAAAAACAAGTATGACGCGGCAGAGGAATTGAAAAAAAATGAAGTCAGCCTAGAGGAAGCAGACCCAGCAATCGCAGCGCAGGATGCCGCGGCAAACGCAGCGCTAGGACGCTCATTGGGGTTCGTGCATGGAAGCCTGGCTGCTCCCGCACGCGTGCCTCGCGAGGATCTTTTTTTTGGCGCCCGCAAGCTGGATCAGCTGTTCGATGCGGCAAAGGCGAAAGGCAGCTTCGTTCAAATGTTCCAAGAGACGGAGAAACGCAGCGCTAATCCTTTTTCGTCTACTCCTTATACCACATGGCTTGGCGTCAATATGCGGGTGGAATTCGCATGCGACCGCAAGCGAGAAGAAATTCATTGCTATGGCATTTCACTGGCAACGGGGCAATGTGTCGAGCATTTTTACGATCGGCTGCTGGAGCGCAAGCTCACACCTCGTCTGCCAGCCAATATTCACATCACCAAAAACGGAATCTCCTTTAACAAGGCGCTTGCCATCGTTGAGCAAGCACTGGAGCGCAAGCTTCGCAGCTATGATTACAGCTGGGCGGAGAGTGCTTCCTCAAGACTTGAGGAAGAGCTTGAGCGAATTAGAGGCTATTATGAGCCACTAATCAAGAATGGACTTGAAGAAAATAAACCAGCCATCGAGGAACAATTTACTCAGCGCCAATCCGAGATACGTTGGCAATACGAGCCACGTGTGACTGCGTCCGCCATTAACTGCGGCCTCTTCCATCTCGAAGGCATCGAATGACAGCATTTAGACGTTATCCGCACCAATACGTCAAAAAAAAGCGGCCGCAAGGCCGCTCTCACACGACATGTTGTAACAGTCTTCTTGAAGCATGTCCCTTACAATAGCAATGAGGTGATAAATATGTCAAAAAAATTCATTAGGTTTACAGCAGCATGCGTGTTAACTGCTGTCGTATTGTATGCTGGCGGAATACAGCCCCATTCTGCTGCCGCCGTTGCGATTTCCACCTCTGTCTACGAGCCGCTTCAGGAGCAAGCGCAGCGCTGGGTGGACGAGCTTGCCGTACAGCCGGCTTTTGCCAAATGGAAACAATCAACGCTCGATATTTCTCCCATTGGTCCAGGTACTCATAGCTGGCTGGTGCTCGTTAAACACAGCAGCACTACGGTCGGTTACCTCATCGTTCATGCCGTTGAAGCCGGCGGTTATCAGCTAGGCGAATATGGTTCCGGAACCCGCCCCCTATTCGATAATCACACGCTCTCACGCTCGCTCAAGCAGCTTGAGCTAACAGAACCAGCTGCTGGTATAGAAGCACTGTATGTCCACCCGCTGCTCGCTGCTTGGAAAGTGAACGCAGATCATCATGAATTTTATACAGATGCCGCCAGCGGCGAAGCGCTGCCTGCAGAGGCTAACGATTGGCTTGCAGCTTCCACCATCAAAATACCTAAAGCCGAACAGCTTTACACAGCTGGGAAAAGCAGTCTCTTGAAGCAAGTCGTTCTGCCCTCATTCAATCCTTATGATAAGCTGCCTTGGCTGACCGAGCAGCCGCTTCCATTGCGCTCAGACTCCTATAGCTCCTTATTCACGAAAATAAACAGCAAAGAACAGCTCCGCTATGCAGCAGAGCTGTTTGATGGTCAGATGCTTTATGTGTGGTCTGTTGTCGGCTATAACAAATGGAGCAGCGGTCATATTTATGTCGCTTTAGAAGCGGAAGAGGACAGCACCATTCGCCGCTATATTCCAGTTCTGCTCTTGCTTGAGCTTGGCAGCTTCTACCGCTAACGCTCTGATCTGCCTCTCCACCATAGGATGACGCTGACCGGTCCCCAGCCGAACCAACGTGTCAGCCAAGGCTCTCTTAGCGCTTTGGCTGACGATCTGGTCTGCTTTCGTTCTGCTCTTGGCGTATCCAGATAGGTTACTAATTGCTCCGTCATATATTTTACATATTCATCGCTATTCGCCATATCTCCCACCCCTTAAATTCTTTTCTTATGATGTTTTCAGTTTGCCCAGCAGTATCCGTAAGTAAACATGCATGAGTTTTCCTCCAAATAGCCACGATAACCTTATGACAAAAGCAAGCTGGAGGTATCGTCAACATGTTTCGTAGAATGACATTAGTCTTATTTGCCTGTTTGATCGCTTCTTGTATCAGCTCGTCCAGTGCTGCTGCTTGGCCTATGCTGCCCGTAGGCACCGATCAGGACTGGGCGCTTCCATCCACCGTTGTCATTATTGACGTTGGACATGGCGGCGTAGATGGCGGAGCCACTTCATCCGATATTCTCGAGAAAGACATTAATTTGGCGATTGCCCGAAAGCTCTATACGATTTTGCGCAGTCACAACATTCCCGCCGTACTTAATCGAACAGGAGATTATGCGTTAAGTGAAGACAATCGCTGGCATATGACGCGTTCCAGACATCGCAAGGATTTATCGCATCGACGCCAGCTTACGGAGGAAATTGAAAGTGAGCTCCTGATTAGCCTGCATGTCAATTGGTCCAAGAAGCCAACGAAAAAAGGACCGCTTGTTCTGCATCAAACGAATGGAGAAAGCTCACTTCTCGCCTTTTGCATTCAGGATGCGCTTAACCGACAACAAAAAACGGCCTTCCTTCCACGTGAAGGAAAGACGTTTTATTTGCTCAAACGGGTAGAGCAGCCAGCTGTAATCGTTGAGATGGGCTTTATTAGCAGCGGCAGCGATCGCGCTATGCTGACAGATCCGCTGCGTCAAGAGGAGATTGCTGCGGCTATCGCTTCAGGAATTAGGCAATACAAGTGGATCATTCATTAATCCTCCATTAATCAGCGCTGTCAGCTTCACAAATTGCACGTTTTGCTGCATCACAGGGATAGACTGCTTGAGAACGGCGGCTGTCTTCAAACCGCCTGGTCCAACATGTCCTATGGTGATGCAGCTCACGTGTGCTTCCAAATGCTTGCGCAGCATGCCAATCTGCTTCGTAATATGCTCCACCGAATGGACATCGTCTAGAAAAACATCGTTGGAAACGATCGGAACACCAATCTCCGCTGCAATTTTTGGCACAACGGTTTTGTAGGAGGTCCGGCTATCGAGGAAAAACAAGCCCCGCTCCTTGCACACACTAAGCACGATTCGCATCATTCTCTCGTCTGATGTTACCTTCGAGCCCATATGGTTGTTCATACCAATCGCATGAGGCACATCGTTGATAGCCTCCTCCACACGCTTCCTAACCTCAGCATCATTCAAATCTGTCGTCAATGCTCCTGGACCTAGCCACTTTTTCATTCCTTTATTAGGCTCCATCGGCATATGCACAATGACATCATGGCCTAAGCGGTAGGCCTCCTCTGCATCCTGCTTCGTTGTTGGCAGAAAAGGCATGATAGCTACCGTTATTTTTACAGGAAGCTTCAGCATTTCTGCTGTTCCGCTCATTCCATTGCCAAAATCATCAATAACAATGGAAATCGTTCGGTTCACTTGCGGCTCTGCCGAGACCTCATTAGAGACACTAAAGCTTCCAATAGCTAAAATAAAACCAGTAATAACCATAATAAAGCTCGCTTTCTTACAGGCTTTGATCCTCACGCTATTTCTGTTTGCTCCAGATTTTCTCTCTAAACATTCATTCCTGCTCTTCATTGCTGCACTTCCCTCACCTTTTACTATCATTGTTTGTGAAGAGACTGGAAAATATGCTAACGAAATAGAATAACATTGGAAACCATCAGAACAAAAATTACAAAATAAGAGAAATAGACATCTTTATCCATAAAATCGGAGTAAACGGACGATTTGTTCTAATATTCGGATGATTTTGATCGATAATGGTATTTGCAAGCGCTTTTAAGCCACTATATAATGAAGGCGTATCATACAACATGCGTGGAATTCAAACCACAATATAAAGGCGATGTTACCTGTAAAGGTACAACCTCGAGCACATTATGTGTAACCGGGGTTGTGCCTTTTTTTGTTTTCCATCGCTTCTGGAGGTGAGATCTTCTAATCGTTCCTTGCTCAGATTGGCATGAATGCATTTAATAAATTCAAAAGGGGTGCAACAATGTTGCAAAGTAAAAAATGGGTCACTACGCTTATCTGTTCCTTCCTTGTGCTTGCGCTTGCCGCCTGCAACGCAGGCAAATCGAATGTGAATGAAAATGCAGGAAAAAATCAAGGCACTGACCTGGCAGCAGTAGAGAACGACGAGGAGCTAAAGCCAGAAGCGGGTGCAAAACTCGTCATTTGGGAGGCGCAAGAGCAGCAGGATTATATGCAAAAGGTTGGAAAAGCGTTTGAGGAAAAATATGGCGTTCCCGTAACTGTAGAAGTAGTAGCAGGTGGAGATCAAGGAGCCCGTTTAACGACCGATGGCCCTTCCAAGACAGCAGCCGATGTTCTAACCCTTCCTCATGATCAGATCGGTTTAGCCATTAAAGCGGGATTGCTTCTGCCTAACGATGTTTTTGAAGAGGAAACGAAAGCTGACAACCTAGAAACGGCGATCATTGCCTCGTCCTTCGATAACGTTCTGTACGGCTATCCGAAATCAGTAGAAACGTATGCGATGTTCTATAACAAAGATATTTTCCCCGAACCTCCTACAACCTGGGAAGAAATCGTAGCTTTTGCCGATACGTTTAACGATCCTGATAAAAATAAATACGCCATCATGTGGGAGTTCGTCGGCTATTATACATATCCCTTCATCGGCAGCTATGGCGGCTATATGTTTGGCGACAACAATACGAACGCCTCCGATATCGGACTGAACAAGGGCGATACCGTTAAAGGATTCGAATATATGCGCACACTCAAAAAAATACTGCCAATGAATGCCGGCGACATCACGTACGATGTCAAAACACAGCTATTCAAGGAAGGCAAGCTTGCGCTCAATATAGACGGACCATGGTCGGTCGCTGCATTTAAAGACAGTATGAATCTAGGCGTGGCGCCGCTGCCGAAATTTCCTAACGGCAATGATTCTATTTCCTTCTCTGGCGTAAAATCCTACTATGTCAACTCTTATAGCGCTTATCCCGTGGCTGCCCGATTGTTTGCCAACTTCGCAAGCAGCAAGGAAAATCAACTGCTCAACTATGAGCTGACCGGTGCGATTCCAACTAACAAGCAAGCAGGCGAGGATCCTCTCATCAAAAATGATCCCATCACAAGCGGGTTCTTCCAACAGTTCAGCAATTCCGTACCTATGTCGTCCGTTCCCGGCGTCGATCTCGTATGGGAGGCCTTGAAAGCAACCTTCGTGGCGCTTTGGGATAATCCAAGCCTCGATATTAAAACTACGCTCGACAACATGGTCAAAACGATTGAAGACGGTCTAAAAGCAAGATAATCGCTGACGAGCCACTGGCAGCGAACAATAATGGACTTCACCCTCCCATCAGCGGCCCGGGTGAAGTCCCTATCTTTTGAAGAGGAGAGGTTATAACCTCATGAGCAGCAAAAGCAAAGCCGCAATCCTGTCCATCCTATTCATGGGTCTTGGTCAACTATACAACCGGCAATGGCTAAAGGGCTTGCTGTTTTTGGCGGCAGGCATGCTTGGCATCTATTTTTTTATATTTGAGCTCTACGATTATATCCATGGCCTCATAACGCTTGGCGATACGCCGAGCGGCTTTGTGAAGGTAGGCAAAATGACGAAGCTTGTTGAAGGCGACCACTCGATCTTTATGATGATTAAAGGCTTGGTCGCTCTGCTCGCTGCACTGCTTATGGCCGCTTACTACATTCTCAATATTCGAGACGCTCATATCGTAAGTGCAGAAAGAGCGCGGGGCAAGCGCCCCAATTCATTCAAACAATCGTTGGTTATGCTTGAACAGAAGCATTTTGCCTACCTCGTACTTTTGCCGCCTTTTATTGCTATCGTTTTTTTGAGCATATTGCCATTAATTTTCTCAATTCTTATCGCTTTTACCAATTACGCTGATCCCATCTTGCCTCCCGCCAATCTTGTGGACTGGGTAGCCTTTGACAATTTTTCGAAAATGATAAACATCAAGGCCTGGAGCACAACTTTCACCGGCGTCCTGCAATGGACGATCGTATGGGCAATTTTGGCTACCGTAACGACTTATATCGGTGGTGTGCTCGTTGCCATCCTCATTCATCAGCCAGCCATTCGCTTCAAAAAATTTTGGCGCACAGCGCTAATCATTCCTTTTGCCATACCGAATATGGTGTCACTGCTTGTCATGCGCAATATGTTCAACAACCAGTTTGGTCCAGTCAACAGCTATTTGAAATTCTTTGGCTTAAAAGGAATTCCATGGCTGACCGATCCCTTCTGGGCCAAGGTCACCGTTATTCTCGTCAACATGTGGATGGGTATCCCCATCACAATGATACTTGCCTTTGGTGTACTGAGTACCATTCCTCGTGATCTGTATGAAGCAGCGGATGCCGATGGTGCTGGCTCTATCCATAAGTTCCGGTACATTACGATGCCGATGGTATTATTTTCCACAGCACCACTTCTCATCATGCAATTTGCTGGCAACATCAACAATTTCAATGTCATTTATTTACTGACGAACGGAGAGCCTGTCAATATCAATTATCAATTCGCAGGACATACCGACCTGCTCGTAACATGGCTGTATAAGCTGGCACTCCTTCAGTCGCAATTCAGCTTTGCATCCGTGATCGGCATATTCATCTTCGTTATCGTAGCTACATTCTCGATCTGGAGCTACACACGGACAAGATCCTACAAAGAGGAGGACATGATCCAGTGAAAACTTCTTCGTCCAAATGGAAGCTGCGTGCAAGCTACTTCATTTTAAGCGTCCTGACCGTAATCAGCATTTTTCCTGCTTTGTGGATTATTCTGTCCTCACTCAAAACAGGGAACAGCCTTTATAGTGATACCTTCATACCACGTGAATTTACGTTTCAGCATTATGTCGATTTGTTCGAGAAAACGAAGTATCCGATATGGTTTTTAAATACGCTCAAGGTCGCATTATTTTCTACGCTTATCGGAACCTTTCTGCTTCTGTTCGCATCCTATGCGATTTCAAGATTTCGTTTTGTCGGTCGGAAGACAACACTTAAAATGTTTCTAGTGCTGCAAATGTTTCCAGGCTTTATGGCCATGATTGCAATCTTCGTCCTACTGAATGCGATGAGCCTGCTCAATTCGCATTGGGCGCTCATTCTGGTGTACAGCACGGGAGCCATCATTACGAATGTCTTTGTTGCCAAGGGCTTTTTCGATACGATTCCAAAAAGCTTGGAGGATGCTGCCAGAATTGATGGCGCCAGTCATTTAAAGGTTTTTTTCAGCATCATTATACCGCTCTCGCGGCCGATGCTCACCTATGCCAGTCTGATGATTTTTAACGGAGCGTTCGTTGATTTTATTTTCGCGGATTTAATTCTAAGAACGGAAGAACAACGGACCTTAGCTGTCGGACTTTACAAAATGGTCAGCCAGCGCAACTCCACCGAATTTACGATGTTTGCATCAGGAGCTGTCCTTGTCGCCGTACCCGTAACCTTATTATTTCTGTTCCTGCAGCGTTTTTTGATCGAAGGACTAACGGCTGGAGCAACCAAAGGATAAAACGAAGAAAGAGGCCTTCATAGGCCTCTCTTAGCTTCACGCTGCTTCAGTTCATTTTATTAACAATATCCTGCGAAATTTGCTCAAGCGTAATATCTGCGAGCTTATTCTCCATCGCCTTCTGCGCTTCGCTAAAGGCTGATTCAAGCGATGATTGAATGTGACGGCCAACCGAGCAATCCGGATTAGGCTTCTCATGTATAGCGAATAACTCGTCTTGCCCTTGATTGTGAACGGCACTGTAAATGTCCAAAAGCGTAATTTCGCTTGCCTGCCTTGTCAGCGTGGCGCCCGCTACCCCGGCGTTCGTTGCGACAAGTCCCGCCTTATTCAGTAATCCCATAATTCTACGGATAACAACAGGGTTCGTGTTTACGCTGCCAGCGATCCAGTCTGAGGTTAACCGTTCTGTCTTATTCGTCTCCAATAACGTCAATATGTGAACCGCCACTGCAAATCGGTTGCTAGTCAACGTAATTACCTCCTGTCCAATTCAATAAATATATCAAGCTTTTCTAATCATGTAAGCATTATAGTTACATGCAGGCTGCATTGTCAATGCATTTCATACGTTCTGTGCGGCAGACTCTGTAACAAAGGATACTTTACCACCATCTAATGAAGCGATTCTTGCTAAGGAGTGTACGCGATAGCCCTGCTGCAAGAGCACTTCTCGTCCAGGCTGGAAGGCTTTCTCGATGACGATGCCAATTCCTGCAACCGTCGCACCGGCTTGTGCTACAATACGTCCTAAACCCAGAGCAGCATCGCCGTTGGCAAGAAAGTCATCAATAAGCAGCACGCGGTCCTCACCATTCAAAAACTTACGCGACACCGTTACCTCGCTTTCCTCCTGCTTAGTAAACGAGAAGATCTTCTCCGTAAAAAGATCATCCTTCAACGTCAAGGATTTACGTTTGCGTGCAAAAATTAACGGTACATTCAATAAAAGTGCAGTCATCACCGCTGGTGCGATTCCTGAGGACTCCAATGTAAGCACCTTCGTAACACCTTCAGCCTCAAATAGCTGGGCAAATGTCTGTCCAATGCTATGCATAAGCTGCGGATCAACCTGATGATTAAGGAAGGAATCGACCTTTAATACATGATCACCTAGGACAATCCCCTCGTCCAAGATTTTTTGCTCTAATGGCTTCACAGCAGACCCCTCCATTTTTTATAAATAATATTGACTATCCCATCCTATTCATGATAATATATTTTTTGTTGAAAGAAATTATGCGGCCGTGGCGGAATTGGCAGACGCGCTAGATTCAGGTTCTAGTGGTGTAACAGCCGTGGAGGTTCGAGTCCTCTCGGCCGCATCCTTATTGAAGAAATATGGCTTATCCACAGGGTCAATGATTTAGTGGTCACTTGGATAACACAATACACATATGAAGCACACTAACTATTTGTTCTCAAAAACAATTGGAGGTGTGTTTTTTCGTGTGATTATAAAGATTCTGCCTTGTCGTTTACACGGAGATCTCCTTCTGAATAAATCTTAATAAGATCTAGGCAGAATATGACTCATCTACGTGCTCGACCATCTAAGCGATGCGTCGTCTATCGTGGTTGTTGCAACTTCATACTTGCCGCTCCACTACTAGCATCCCAGGATACCTTGGCTCCAAACGCTTCTGAGATAAAACACATTCGTGTGTATCATATAAAAAAAACATATACTCCTTCATGCGTTTCATATAGCATTACTTTTTTTATTTTGTTGACTCGTTCTTCAAGAATTATATATGTCCTCATAGATTTCCCCCTTGGATCGTCAACACAAAACTGAACAATAATTATTATATTAAACAAATTTAAAAGATGCGATAGATTTGTACATTGGTTTTTTTTGAAGATTGCTTTCATATAATTTCATTTCTTTAACTGACCAACTAATAACTGATTCTATAGCATCTGGAAAGTAATCCTCAATGGAAGTTTTCAACTGATCTTTCCCTTTATAGCGACGAGCTATGGTTAAATGAGGACTAAATACACGATTTTCCCTCGGGAAAAGTCCGTCCATACTATCATCTATTTTTCGATGTAATTCAGTAAGTGAATTCAAATCTCCTCCTACACTTGCCCAAAGAATATTTGGTGAAGTTTGTGAGCCAAAAGTTCCCCACCCTTTCCCTCTTAACTCAAATGGATCAGTAACTTCAGCAACGTTGTTTAATAACTTTTCTATCTGCTGTATTTTAGATACCGAGGTATCACCTAAAAATTTCAAAGTAATATGATAATCCTCTGGATGCGTCCATTTCTGAAAATGAAGGTTTGACTTGAGCAGTGTTGATTTTTCAATCAATTGCTCTCTCCATTTTTCATCGATAGGAATAGCAATGAACAACCGTAATGTTTCAGAACTCATTGATTATAAACCCCTTTTAAGTAGTTTCGATTATAGTCTCACCTAGAAATGATAAGATTAATCTTCCCACACATCATCCACCTTAACATCCTGTGAGACATCATTCCACGCTCTTTATCCTAAATTATTCACAACCTATACCATCACCGTCACGATCCAACTTGGCACTTTAATCAGGATCACCTTTGCGAATTGGAGCCTTTCCAGCCTAGACTGTACTTCGTACAGTAGAAACCTCACATGAGAGCGGTTTCTGCTGGCTACATTGTAATTTTGCAGGAGATTTAGCTCCAAGCCAACGAATATCGCCCTTGAATAGACATTCTATTGCACAAACTACAGTGTACGTATTGAGTCAGGCAAGTAACGTCAATTACGTTGTACAAACTGCAGCGTAGCCTCGTCCCTTAGCGCTATTCCCTAAGCTAACTAACCCAATTATATAAGTTGAACCAAGGAAATCGGCGGTATCCTTGACTGATTTTCCCTTCAGATAGAGATACATCGCTTGATAACGTTCATACCTGCCTCTTCGTGTTATTTGCTTTCTTATTCGACAAGCAGGTCGTTATTTCCTTACCATTGTAGATCGCTTCCAAGTTTTATTTTTACAAATCAAAAAAAGACCAATCCATCTCTGGGTCAGCCCATTTCTCAAAATATTATTGACAATAGCACTTTTTGGTTATATGGTTAGTTACATAAGTAGTTAACCAGTTTGGTGGTGATGTGAAGATGGCTTTTTTGATGGACGACAGCCGACCTATCTTTGTTCAAATTGCAGAACGAATTGAAGATGACATTATTGAGGGCGTAATGCCCGAGGAATCGCAGGTTCTTTCGACGAACCAATTTGCCGCCTTTTACAAGATAAATCCAGCAACTGCGGCCAAAGGTGTAAATAAGCTTGTTGATGAAGGTATTTTGTATAAAAAGCGGGGGATTGGCATGTTTGTAGCTGAAGGTGCTCGAACGAAAGTAATCGAGAAGCGCAAGGAGCAATTTTTTGAAGAGTTTGTCGTAACGATGGTCCGGGAAGCGAAGAAGCTGGGGATCTCAGCGGAACAGTTAACGGATATGATCAAGAGAGGGGATAATGCGTAATGGGTAAAGTAGTGGAATTGAAGCAGCTGATGAAGTCCTATGGAAATATAAAGGCAGTCAATAATGTCAGCTTCTCCATGGATGAAGCGAAAATCTACGGGCTGCTCGGCAGAAATGGCGCAGGAAAGACGACGATCATGCACATGATCACCGCTCAGCTGTTCGCTACAAGCGGGGAGCTTAAAGTATTTGGAGAATCCCCTTACGAGAATAACCGTGTACTCAGTCAAATTTGTTTTATTAAAGAAAGCCAGAAATATCCTGATATCTATCGTATTATTGACGTGCTAAACATTGCTGCTTCTTTTCACCCTAACTGGGATCACGACTATGCCCTCTCGCTCGCAGAGGAGTTTCGACTGCCGTTGAAACGGAAAATGAAGAAGCTTTCCAGAGGCATGCTCTCATCTGTCGGCATTATTGTCGGTCTTGCGAGCCGAGCACCGCTCACCATATTCGATGAGCCTTACCTAGGTCTAGATGCTGTCGCCCGCAGCTTGTTTTATGATCGACTCCTTGAGGATTATTCGTTGCATCCGCGTACGGTCATTCTGTCTACACATCTAATTGATGAAGTAAGTAGACTGCTTGAGCATGTCATCGTCATCGATAATGGATCTTTGATCATTGACGAGGAAGCTGAGGCGCTTCGCGGCCGAGCTTTTACTTTAGCAGGACCCAAGGCCTCCGTCGAATCCTTCACGGCAGGCAAGGAGGTCATCCATCACGAACCATTTGGCAGCTTGTTATCTGCAACCGTTATGGGCCATTGGGATGCTAGCGAGCACTCACAAGCAGAAGCACTAGGGCTTGAGCTTGCACCTGTATCCCTTCAGCAATTAATTATTTATCTGACAAATGGGAAAATGCAAAGAAAGGCGGTTGACGTCTGATGAATAAAATCGCAAGCGTTATAAAAATGCACCGAACGGATAAATGGACGTGGCTGTTGATCCCTTGGATGATTATGCTTTCGAGCTTTACTGTCAATTTTACGATCAGCTTTTTCGTTGATGAGCCGATGATAACCGGCGGTCTTTCCTCCATCTTCATTTATGTGTTTATAACAGGAATCATCATACTCGCTCAAACATTTCCATTCGCGCTAGGCATGAGTGTAAGCAGAACGGATTACTTTTGGGGTACCTCCGTCATGATTCTATTGTCAAGTATTGTTTCTGCCGCTCTACTGCTGCTTCTTAGACTTATCGAAACCTGGACAAACGCTTGGGGGAGTGACCTGCATTTCTTTAAACTGCCGTATCTCAGCGACGGCCCTTTACTTATTCAATTCTTCGTGCAGCTTATTCTTTTGTTGTTCATGTATTATTTTGGATTTTTGATTGCTTCTACTTACAGGCGTACAGGGCGAATTGGCCTGTTTCTCATTGCTGGCATTCTGCTGGTGCTGTTTACCGTTCTATCATTTATGGCCAACTATTTGAACTGGTATCCTGCTATCTTCGATTGGATGGTCAATCAATCCGCACTAGACTACGCCCTGTGGATGCTTCCACTAGTCCTCCTATTCTCAGCGTCATCCTATCTTCTGCTGCGCAGGGCGACGATATAGTTCTTGGCTAGATTTAGGCGTTAGCGATTAAGCAAAAATAATGTCTAAACTCATTTGCGGCAAAAGCCAGCGGCAGCCTCGGACGCGAACTCAACGTCTGACTCTGCCGCATTTCATTCATTCCTCCGCCTTTTAGCTCCCCATACAATTAATAGTAATGCCAACGTGAATCCAATAACGAGAATAAGCGGAATATACCCTCTCCACGCGGGCTCCATTAAACGATCAAGCGCCTCAATATCTGCACTTGCTTCAGATATAAGCTTATTGCCGCTGCAAAGTCCCGTTTTCTCATTACCCTCGTGATTATAGGTGTATACTAAATACTCGCTTCCTAGTTCAAATTCAGTCCCGCACATCCCAAAGAAACCACTGAACACATACCCTTCAGATAGCTTACCCTTCCATAACTTATCTACTTTGAACGTATTTCCGCCCTCTGTATCTTTACTAACCAATGCTCCCGTAAATATGACGCTAGAATCCTGAAATCTACTCTCGACGGAAGCATCCATGCAGCTGCAAGCAAAAGCTTTGTTAGAATGCAACACGCTAAGTACGCTGACGATCATAAGCATAAACATGATCATGGAAAAACTTTTTTTCATTATTTATGGCAGCCACCCTTCAGTTATAGTCATACATTCAGACGGGAAATTATGGTTTTTGTTGCACTTTATATGCGCCCCCTCTATTCTTTTGCTGGATAATTCCGTATAATGCAACATCATAACTACTTCTTCCAAGGCGAGGTCACGATGAAAAATAATCAGTCCGTAAAAGCAAGCTTAAATTACTTTTTGCTCTTCTATGCCGTCATTTATGCGGGAAACGCTGTCTATGGAACGTTCCTCCCTCTTTATTTCCAAGATATTGGCTTCACTGCTTTGCAAATTGGAACACTGCTTAGTTTAGGCCCATTCGTGGCCATCCTTGCACAGCCGATCTGGGGAGCACTCGGTGATCGTGCACGGACCAAAAATTTTATATTGCTTATTTTACTGACCGGCTGCTTGATCACCATGATTTTATATCCGTTGTCGAACCAATTTATCTATCTCTTATTGATGATTAGTATCTTCACTTTTTTCCAGACCTCCATATTTGCAATCAGCGATACCATAACACTTGAGGTATTGGATAAACACAAGACTGGCAGCTTCGGACATATTCGGATGGGCGGGACATTCGGCTTTGCCATTATGTCAATTGTATTCGGAATTATTTCCAAAGATCATATTGGTTCCTTATTTGCGGTTTACTCGTGCATTATCGTTGCCGCCTTCTTGCTCGTATTGAAGTTTCCCGCTGTAGAAGGACATCAATCACAAGGCAGAAAAATGTCTATCCGCGTGCTCTTTAAAAACCGCATGCTCATGATATATTTTGGCTTCAATTTTATACTGCAAATTACTTTAGGATATTATTACGCATTTTTCCCTATGTATTTCAGAGAGCTTGGCGGCGATAATGTTATGCTTGGCTGGTCCATGGTAATCTCGTCTTTAAGTGAGGTTCCCTTTCTATTATTTGCAGATAAAATATTCAAACGCGTGAAAATTCCGATTATATTGCTAGCTGCTGCAGCGTTTACTGCTTTGCGATGGTTTCTCTTCTCAATTATCGACTTACCTATTTGGGTACTTCCGGTACAAGCTTTGCATGGTCTCATTTTCATCGTACTTACCGTTACAATGGCTACTTACATAAATAAGGAAGTGCCTAAAGAATTGAAAGCAAGCGGTCAAACCTTAAATGGCCTTATGAATTTAGGTGTTGCAAGAATCATTGGCAGCTTCGCAGGCGGAATCGCGACTACCAGCTTTGGCATTCGTCATGTGTTTATGTACAATTCCATCATTGCCTTTCTAAGCATGGCAGGATTCGCTCTATTCTTCTTGGGTGCACGCAATCGAAAATCATCGGTTTCGAATCAAAAGCACTAGCTGTACACATAACAAAAAGGGTTGAACAGCCATATAAGCCTGTTCAACCCTTTTTGTTGGCAAATTTTCAAGACATATTGCTGTCAATCGTTGAATGGACTTACAGTAATGCTTTTAATACTAATTTCTCCATTGCCGCCCGTAAGTCTGATCCTATTATTATTTCCTGGATTTAGCGGAACAGTTATACTTGCACGGCCGGTAAAGTTTAGCGAACTTCCGGTTGACAAGGCATTGATCAAAGAATAATCACTGTCATTGACTAATAAATTTAATTTCCCCAGACGCTCAGCTGTGGCATAACAGATATGAATCGCTGCTCTTCCACCATTTTCTCCATTAATTTGATCAAACTGGCAGTAGGCGCCTTTGGAATGCAATTGGGTTACGACTTTTTCTCCATGACTCGTTATTTCAAGGACAGCTCCTCCACCAACCTCGCACGCTGCCGCGGAGTATCTGCTCTCAACTGGACTTGCCGCTGGTGGAGCACCCACAGCTTGAACGCCTTCCTTTGTCTGGATCACGGTTTGGATCGTTCCATCTTCATTGAAGTTCAAATAATCGATGCAAACGCTTCTTAAATTGCCTTCGCCTGAAATATCCTGATTATGGTAGAACATATACCATTGACCTTTGAATTCCGCCACGGAGCCATGACTGGTCGAACAGCCTGTCGGCTCAAGAAATACACCTCTATATGTCCACGGCCCTAGCGGCTGATCACTCGTTGCGTACCGCATGCGATTAAGACCATCCAAATTATCCGAGTAGGTCAAATAATAGAGTCCGTTTCTTTTGAAAGCCCATGCCGCTTCATGAAAGTCCTCCAGACCTTCCATTTCCTTAATTTCACCCTTCGTCGAAATCATATCATCGTTCAGCTCTACTCCTGCGCACTTGCCACCGCCCCCATAATACATATAGGCACGCTCATCCTCATCCACAAACACGCATGGATCAATCATGGCAAAGCCGCCAAGTCCCGTGATATAGCCCTGATCGGTGAAATCACTTGCTGGCTTTTTGCTTGTCGCAACACCAATTTCCCAAGAGTCGTTCCAATTCGAATCGCTGGGATGCGGATAATAGAAATAATAGGTTCCGTTCTTGTAAGCACAGTCGGGTGCCCACATGAAGCCTCCCTCAGGTCTGCCCCAAGTTACATCATCTGAGCGCAAAATTTCACCCTCATCTACCCAGTTCACCATATCTGCCGACGAGAACACATGATATCTGTCCATAAGGTCACAACCTCTTGCTGGATCCATATCATGTGATGCATAAATATAAACCTTGCCATCTTCCCATACATGGGCGGAGGGATCAGCTGTGAATATAGTCGTAATAAGTGGATTTTGAGAGGTTGCTTTGCCGCCTGCTGCAGAAATATTTTCATTGTTCATCATTAGAGTCCTCCTGGGGTCATTGAATTCATATATTCAGCATAACCCGAGTTAGCTACAGGCCACCATGAGACGATATTAAATAATCTAGTTGTTTCAAAAACTTAAGTCCGATAATAGGCAAGCCCTCTATTGAAGCATTTATTCTCTCTAAAATATAGCAAATAAACCTCCAGGCAGGCCTGCTTGAAAAAGGAGTCCTTTCGTCTGCACCTGAATCATTCGATTTTTATAAGAAAGCAGCAACCTATCCATTCATTATAATGTAAAATAGAACCATCACAAATCAGAGTGGAGCTGCTTACATGAAACCCAAAGCAATCACCTATTTTTTTGCCGATGATGGACGAATTCCAAATCACCCTACGTTGCCTCTACTTCTATATCCAGGTGCAGCAAAAAACGAGCCTAACCAAATAGAAGCAATATTTAATCAAAACAATTGGCGAAACAGCTGGATTAACGGCGTGTTTGATTACCATCACTACCATAGCAACGCCCATGAAGTGTTAGGTGTACAAAGCGGCTTCGCTTCTATACAAGCAGGTGGGGAAAATGGGGAGATATTAGAGCTGCGCGCTGGTGATATCATTATTTTGCCTGCTGGTACAGGACATAAACGCTTGAAAGCCAGTACAGACTTTAAAATTGTTGGAGCATATCCGAATGGCATGCATTACAATTTGAGAGTAGGCAAGCAAGATGAAAGACCGCAAGCATTAGAGGAAATCAAACATGTGCCGATCCCTGAAACCGATCCTGTTTTTGGAAGTACGGGGCCTTTATTCGATTTATGGAAATAGTCAAAAAAAGGCCGCTGATTGTCCATAATGGATAATCAGCGGCCCTTCTCTTATGACTGTGCCAGCTTTACGAGCAGATGGGCTAGATGGTGCTGCTCGTTCTCATTACCAACCTTCCAAAGCTCCTGAAGCAGCTTTTCATCGCTGTTGCGAGGCGCTTCGTTCTCAGCTAAGTAACCAGCGATCTTCTGCGCTACCAGAGCTAGCTGCTCCTCGTTTAAACCAATATTTTCAGCTAGCTCGATACGTTTAGCAAGATAGCCTTTAAACTGTTGGAAATTTTGTAAAATTTCATCCTTTTTATCGGAGTCCATACGATCCAGCGTTTGATCGATTTTGCTGAGCTCCAATTCTCCCTCTTTATCCACAACATGATTAAATTCTGCCATAAGTACTCCTCCTAGTTGAAGCTGTTATCTCATATTCTTATACCCATTCCTGTCACTAAATAAACACGATTTTCAGCAGCTGCTCAAGGAAGATAAATAGTTCGGTCATATCTTCAACTGCGCTGCCATCCTGCACTTTCGCAGGATGGCACCTGGTTTCTCGAGCGCCTGCTTCCCTATGTTGCACTCCAGCACTATAGAGAGCCTTACAGATCTGTCTTAAGCCTAATTTAGGCTATCCTAATGCTAATGTGCAGGATAGACAGCTGAGGAAGGCTGAAAAGCGCGAAGTTAGTGCTAATGTGCAGGATAGGCTGCGGAGGAGCTGCGGAGAACCTACTGTGTGCGGTAGTGGATTCTGCTGATGAAGAAGGGTCTGTTGTGTGCTGGAGAGCCTTCTGCGACCGGAAGATAGCCTACTATGTGTGAAGAAGACGAACGCTCCTGCTCTGGGCAAGTTTCCGACTTGCTAAAAACGATACGAAAAAAGCCGCTATCACTTTTGGTGGTAGCGGCTTTTTATCAAATGAAGGGCTATGTAGCATCCTCAAAAGGCTTTGCTCTTTCCTCTGATACTGGTGCATAGCTGTAGATGCGACTTAACTTAACTACTCGGCGATTAGGACGACGAATAACGACTGAGGAATCATCCCATGCAACGACAATACCATGAACATCATTGACTTCCATTTCGTCCCTTACCACTCTAATTGTCTCACCGCTAACGCGGAACTTGTCCAGCTGCTCTTCGCTAATCAATGGATTTCCCTCCTGATCTACCCAAGGTGAAACGGCTGTCGCCGTCCTTATGGCGGTGGCGCGTTTCATTCCGGGGAAATATAGAGAAAGTATGGCGAAAAGCTATACTTTCCTATATTTTGAAAAACCTCAACGGACGCTATCGCATCACATTGAGGCTCCGTTCAAAATATTAAAAATGATACAGCGAGACCTCTAGCTTGTTCATTAACCCGCATGCTCTTTCGCATCATTAGTTTCGTACCACTCATCAAGTACGCGCGATGACATCACACGTTTGCCAATATATTCGCCCTGACGCTCAGTGAACTGTTCCCGCCATTCATAAGACAGCTCTTCGCACAGCTTTACAATCGTCAGCAGCTCAGACCAAGCTACATAGCGCTTGTACCAGAAAAACTGCGGATGCTCAATCATATAAGGATACAAATCATCAAATTCCGTATGTTTACAATCCAATGCACGCTCAAAGTGGACTTTCGCGTCAGTTAGCTTCGCATACATAAACTCTGCAGACATTTCCCCCATATCTTATGCCTCCCCTAGATCACTTCTGTATTATTATAAGCGATAATGACTTTTGCGAAAAGAGCAATTGTCCTGGTATATTCTACTCGAATTTAATTTCACCATTATCAAGTGATGAAATTCGGACGAGCGGCTCCACTCGTATACCTTGCTCCCGCAATGTTTTGCCTCCAGCTTGGAACGACTTCTCGACGACGACGCCAAGTCCGATTAACGTTGCTCCGGAACGCTGAATAATTTTTATTAGTCCGCGTGCAGCATCGCCATTAGCAATAATGTCATCGATAAATAGTACCCGATCTTCTGCTGTTAGAAACTGCTTTGAGACCATGATATCCGTCACGATCCCTTTTGTAAAGGAAGGAACTCTCTCCACATACGCGTCTGGATCCGCAATTAATGTCTTCTTCCGACGTGCAAACACAAGAGGTACGCCAAGCGTATATGCCGTAGCATAGGCAGCCGGTATTCCAGATGATTCAACCGTTATGACCTTCGTTATAGACTCTTCAGAAAAGCGTCTTGCGAATTCTTGTCCCATCTCCATCGTCAATGCAGGGTCGACCTGGTGGTTGATCAAAGCATCCATCCGCAGCACATTATTCGACAATACGGATGATTCCGCTAAAATACGTTGTTTTAAGCTTTCCATCATTCATTACCTCCACCAAAATCCTTTTCGTTAACGTACCATAGGTCAGGCAAACTGTGCAACCCTCTCCGCAGCTTCAGTTAAATTCCAGAGAAAAAAACTAAGTACTTCTGAGGAAAAATTTCAAATCTACGGAAAAAAAGAGTAACTTTTTCCATGTAAAGACGTCTAATAGGTATAGCTTTACAAGTTAGATGCCCATGTTCCTCTAATATTCATAGAAACCGACGATAAATCCGATTATTCATAGATAGAAAGGAGTGCAGTCTATGTACCTCACAAGAAAAGCTACAAATAAAGCTGCATTACTAACGACCGCTTCTGCGCTCGTCATTCTCCTTGCCGGCTGTCAGAATGCGCCTCCCGCCTCAACTAATATCAGTGGCACCGACACGTCACCGTTGCAATCAGTAAAGAACATAGAGCCTGATAGTCCTCAAAAAACATACAGCGAGCAGACCGACTCTGACCTGCTAATCAAAGAACCGCATTTAAACCGTGTAGATACGACAAGCGATACGAATGCAGAAACATCCACGATACGCGAAAATGACGGTTCGAAAGCAGCTGTGAAGACAGAAAGCCAAGATTCAGAATGGTCGGATGAGCGTCCTTTGCTGCACGGCTTAGCTATTGGAGACAAAGAGACGACCGTAAATAAGCTGCATGGCTTACCGCTCGACAGCTACCGGCTCGAGGAAGCATCAGGAAGCATTAATGTGCTTGAATACGACGGCTTTGCACTCGGCATTAATCATAATCAGAAAATACAATTTATTGAGGTTTACAGCGAGCTTATCTCCCCTGGTTTAAGCGGTCTCCGGATTGGCGATACGCCCGAGACAGCGCTGCACTCACTTGGCAAGCCTGATAAACAAACCACATACCTACTAACCTATACTGCTAAAAACGCGCTGCTAAAACTCGATTTAGACCCCGAGCACAATCAAATCGTATCAATCAAGCTGCTCGCTCTCAGCTAACCATTGCTACCATTCCAGCAGCGCCGTAAAAATTATAATCCCGATTAATGAAAAAGCAGCATTCCACACAAAGTCCCCAAAATATAGGCGGAGTATAAATGTGAATCTAATACTTTCCTATATTTCAAAAAAAGTCATGCCTGTCCCTCCTCAGACATACTCTCTTAGTATAGAGAGCCATCGAACGGAGGACGGTAGACGATGTGGAAGCGTACAGGGAAAGTATTGCAGATTGCTTCAACCTACATGGGTACAATCGTAGGAGCTGGATTTGCAACCGGTCAAGAAATATTACAATTTTTCACTCGCTTCGGGTATTGGGGAACCATTACGATTGCTTTGTCCACCATTTTATTCATTTGGTTAGGCACCAAAATGATGCTTATTGCGAGCCAAATTCGGGCAAAGTCTTATGAGGACTTAAATAAAGCCTTATTTGGAGACAAGTACGGTCGCCTCATCAGCCATTTCATGCTCGTCGTGCTCCTCGGGGTAACAGCAGTTATGCTAGCTGGCGCCGGTACGATTTTCTACGAGCATTGGAACATTTCCTATCAGTCCGGCCTGCTTATTACGATGGCCGCTTGCTTTTTCTTGCTCCGCAAAGGTATGAATGCCATTCTGACCGTCAATGCGATCGTCGTCCCGATCATGCTTTTGTTTACCGTACTCATCATTATCGATACATTCAGAACGCCTGGCGCTGACAAGTTTCTAACGCTAGCAAGCGACCACTCGATCTGGGCAGCGTGGGCTGCTCCATTTTTATACACGGCTTTCAACCTATCCATGTCACAAGCGGTGCTCGTCCCGCTTGGCGCTGAAATACGCGACCGCAAGGTAATCATTGCAGGCTCTTGGGTGGGTGGTATCGGCATCGGCTTCATGCTGCTCGCTGGACACATCGCATTATCGGTTCATATGCCAGGCATCCAGCAGTTTGCTATTCCGATGGGCGGCATTGCCCGCCAGCTTGGACCAAGCGTGCAGTTCATTTATGTATTTATTATTTTTGCAGAAATCTTCACAACACTCATCGCCGATATCTACGGGCTCACCCTACAGCTTCATGAGCGATTAAAATGGGCGCGAAGCTTAATTGTGCTGCTCATCCTTGTGGTCTGCTACTTCGCCAGTCAGATTGGCTTCGGATTGCTTCTATCCACTCTTTATCCGCTGTTTGGATTAATCAGCTTCGGCTGGCTTATTTTGATCATCCGCAAACGCGTAGCTGCCAACTAAATTCACCTGGTACATAAGAAGAAACTTCTTGTCCTTGCTAAGGACAAGAAGTTTCTCACAAAAATATAGGCGGAGTATAAATGTAAAACTTATACTTTCCTATATTTCAAGCGTAAACGGCTGGCGCCGTCCTTTAAAGGCAAAGCTCATTTCGCAGTGATATATAAGCATATATAATTGAAAACTTATAAAATCTTATATATTTATTAAAGACTAAAGCTGCACGAGAGCTGCTTCATGACAATGTTCCAACAAGGCATCTCTCACATGCTCATGACAGGTCATCACAATCATTTGCCTTTCGCTGGACAGCTCTGCGAGCAGCTTCGCCACAGCATGCAGGCGGCCTTTGTCAAAATTAACAAAAACATCATCCAGCAGAAGTGGAAGCTTAGCCCCATGCGAGGCTTCCTCAGCTAGAGCGAGCCGCATAGCAAGGTAAACCTGCTCAGCGGTGCCCCTGCTCAGCATTCCGCTGTCAATTAAACGCTGCTCCGCCGTCTCAAGCTTTATGCCAGACTCTCCCGGCGTCGTCAAAACCCGAATATATTTGCCATCTGTGAGCTTAGCAATAAAACGCGAAGCATTGCGAAGTACGATTGGCTGGCGCTCTTCCTCGTATATCCGTTTCGTACGATTAATTAAAGCTGCGCTTATGGATAGAATAGCGTAGCGCTCGACTGCCTGCTCCAGCTGTGCAACCGTCATTTCCTTCTCCGAAATCAGCCTCTGCTGCTCCTCTTCCTGCAAAAGATACTCAAGCGACTGCTGAAGCCTTCCTCGCTGCTCCAACGATTCTCGCCGCTCCGTTTCCAGCTCATCGTGCTCTGCCTGCGACATGAATTGCAGAGCCTGCAGCTGCTCCTCATCCTGTGTCTCGAATAGCTGTTCCAGCTCACGAATTCGCTCTGCCGACAAACCAGCGGTTATTTCCAGCTCGGCCTTGGACACCTCAAGCTCTATATCGTGTAAGGAGCGGCGATGCGTAATTGCCAGCTCATATTCGGTTTCGCTTGAAAGCTCCGCTGCCGCAATCTGCGCGGTTATTTCGCCATTCAGCTCCTGCAGCCTCAAATCCGCGGTCTGTATCGCGAGGCTCAGCTCTTCACGGCGCGCGATAATAGCTAGCGCGTCCTGCTTGGCTGCTGCATGTCGGCGTATCTCGGCATGCAGCAGCCGCAAAGCGAGAGCAGGGTCAGCAGCGACCTGAGCAGCAGCTTCCTCGAAATACGAGCACAGCTCGGCCGCTTGCTTAGCGTAAGCGGTCACTGTACTGCCTGCGGCGGCGTGCTTCGCCGCCAGCCTGTCATAGTGCTGCAGCCGCTGCAAGGCTTGCTCGGCAAGCTCGAATGCTTCGAGCACCGCGGCCGGAGACATGCCGGCCGGCAGCGAGCGAGCTGCAAGCCAGCCGGCCCATTGCCGGGCGGTCGCTTGCCTTGTTTGCGAAGCGGCGGCCGCGGCCTCGCTGCGCCCTGCAGCGTGTGCGCGCACCCGCTCAAGGCGGTGGGCGAGCTCGCTGCAATGGTCGAGGAGGCGCTCGCTGCTTTGCAGCGCCTCGAGACGGGTCTCTACTGCGGCGCGCAGCTGTGTGCGCGCCTGTTCAGCAGCGAGCGTATGCTCATCAGCGGTGCTCTGATGCTTCGCAGCAAGCAGCGCTGCCGCTGCCTCTTCTGGCTCTCGCACTATAGCCTCCAGCGCTTGCAGCACGCGCCTCTCGTATTCTAAGAGCGCTGAAGCCGTCGTTCTGCTCGCTCTAGATGAGCTTCCGTCTCTGCTGCTGCTCCCGCGCCCTTGTTTCTTCGCGCTTCGCAGATCTCCTACGCTGCGGCTCCGAAGCATAGCAGCAGCTGCTAACGCGAGCGCTGCTCCAGCAAGCACCAGTGCTGCCGCGGTTACCTCGCCAGCACCAACAACGAGTGCCAGCGCCGCTCCTCCGGCGCCTGCCGCAGCAGCCCACAGCAGGCCGGCTCCGCTCCGGCCTGCTGCCTGTCCCCTTCCAGCCGGCTCTTCGCCGCTTCCAGAGAGGCGCACACGCCCCAGCTCCCACTCGCGGAGCGCATGATCGAGGGCGTTCCACGCCCCTCTCAGCGCTTCCCGCGAGCTTGGAAGCACCTCAAACCGCTCGCCGCTTCTTCGCTCGAGGCGAGTCTGCTCCCGTTCCGCTGCGTTCCTCGCCTCCTCCAAAGCAAGCGACGCTTCCCGCTCCTGCTGCTTTAGCGTCTCAAGCTCGGCTGCGATCCGCTCCTCCGCTCGCGTCAGCTCAAGCTCCTGCTGCCGCTCGGTGCGCACCAAATCGCGGTCAGCTACCGTCACATTCAGCTCTCGCAGCTGCCGCTCCGTCCACTCCGGCGCAATGCTGCTGACAAGCCTTGCAATTCTCTCATCCTGCTCCCTCAGCTCTAACTCCAGCTCCGTACGATCCTGATTAAGCGCACGCATACTGTCCGAGGCTTGCAGCAGCGCCTCTATTTCATCGCCCAATCGGAGGAGACGATCATCATAGCTGATTGTCTCAAGCTGCAGCTCCAACAGCATATGCTTTTGCCTATGCTTCTCCCGCTCCTCGCGCTGCTCTGTCCGCTGCCTTAACAGCTCCGCCCAGCTTCTCTCGGCATGCTCAGATAAGCGAGCTGCGTAAGCCAAAGCCTCTCTCTCCACAAGCAGCTTCTGCTTGTGAATCCATAGCGGCCGAACCGAGCAGGCTTTCCTCAGCAGTCGCTGTCGATCCGCACTTGCCGGCAGCTCCGTTTCCATGCGGCTTATCGCAGTCTCCAGCTTCTTCGTCTGTGCAACGAGATCGTTGTACGCGGCGATTGAATCTTCCCGCTTGCGCAGCAAAGCTTCAAGCTGCTCAAGCGATTTGAGCTGCTGATTCATTAGCTGATTAGAGCCTCGAGGCTTGAAGAGCGTTTCCATCTCCTGTGCTAAGCGTTTTTCCGCTGCTGCAATTTTCTTGCCGCTGTCCCAGCCTGCTTGATGCAAGTACTGCCCAAGCTCATCGCCTGATAGCGCCCCGACCTCCTGCAGCTCCGTAAGCGTGATCGCAAATAATTGGCGATACAACCTTTCACTCACACCGCCCAGAAACTGCCGCTCCCAGTCTCCTTGCAGAAGTGACGTGCCTGCTGAATAAAACAAATCATTTGCCTCAATTCCACTATGATCAAGCTGGTCATTGCCGCTTGGCACAAATGCTAATCCGCGCAGCTTCAGCTTGCCTGAGCTCTCTGATGCATAACGCTCCAGAACAAAATGCTCATTTTCCGCATTGCGAAAAAACAACCGGCCGCCATGTCGACCGCCATTTACCGGCTCCTGTCGTTCGCTTTGCTGTCCGCGCTTGGCAAACCCAAATAACATCGAGCGGATGAAGCCAAACATCGTGCTTTTGCCTGCTTCATTCGGTCCATAGACGATAACGACAGGCGCATCCAGCGAAATCTGTCGTCCATATAGCTGTCCAAATCCGTCAATTTCAGCCTTCACAAGCTTCATGCTCATCGTCATCTCCTAAAGGTGCTAGCAGCACTCTGCTGCCCCAGCCTTAGCCGTCCCGCTCATTGCTATGAATAGCTCCCAGCGTCAGCTCTCTTGCTTGCTCCAGCCAGCGCTCCGGCAGCTCGTCCCATTTGCCTTGAAGCATACGCCCCAGCTTCGCATGACCCGTCATCGCGCTTACCGCTTCCTTCGCAAAATCTCGCCAGAGCGCAGTGTCCTCTTTTAATTCAGCACTCAAACGATAGAGCTCCCCAGCAAAGCTATCCTCCGCCGCAAGCTCCTCCCAATTGATCTCAGCTCCCGTGCCTACTTCCATACTATAAACGTACAGCCAAGGCTCCCCGTTAACAAAGCCTCGTCTTTTTTGCAGCTGCTCAAGCAGCGTCCGCACGACTGCTGGCTCTGACAGCTTCTGATGGAGCGGTCCACGGTCGATCAGACTAAGGCGAAGCATGATCGACCGCTCCGCCGCCTCCGTCAGCAGCTCGTCAAGCAGCGAATCCAGCTGCTGCAAAAGCTCTTGCTCGGAGGAAGCCCCCGCAATCGAATAGCTATGCTCAAGCCAGCGTACTGCATCAAGCGGCAAAAAATTCAGCTCAATCGCTTTTGATGCAGACACATCAACAAGATAGCAGCCCTTTGCACCCGTTTCACGAGGATTTCGTCCTTGTGTGTTTCCTGCATAAATGACATGCGGGTATTCATGAAGCACTCTTCGATGATGAATATGGCCAAGTGCCCAGTAATCAAAGCCTTTTCCGCCGATCAGCTCGTCCAACGAGCAAGGCGCGTAAGGGTCATGCGCAGCATCGCCATCGACGTTTCCATGAAGCAGCGCAATGTGAAATGGAGCTTCCGGCTCGATTTGGTAAGCGGCAGCAATATTTTCGCTCATGACTCGCGTGCCATACGATCTACCGTAAACAAAAGCAGCCAGCTCACCGCCCCTGCGATAAGCCGGCCGATATTCCATCTGCCCCGCTCCAAAAACATGCACATTCGGCGGTAAGTTCAAATCTGCTCGCACACCGTTCAGCGGGTCATGATTTCCATGAATAACGTATACAGCAATGCCATGCTCACCAAGCTTCTCCCACTCGCGAACGAGCATAAGCTGCGCTCGCAGCGAGCGATCCGATTCATCGAACAAATCTCCTGCTAGCACAATGAAATCAACATGCTCGCGAATCGCAGCCCGCGTTAATTGTCGCAACGCTGCGAAGGTAGAATCGCGCAAAGCGTCCCTCACCTGTTCAGGCGCCTTCGCAAGTCCGCGGAAAGGACTATCCAGATGCAAATCCGCTGCATGAATAAATCGAAAAGATACCGACATGCTATGACCGCCTATTCTTATATTCTGCTATTACTCCGGCTTCATATCGAGATAAACCTTTTTTAACTGCGCAATAACGCGCTGCAGCGAATATACCTTTTTCGCTTTGTCCGAGCCTGCCCTAGCCAGGTTATATCGATAAGTAGGGTCGGTAACCACCTTCTCAAGAGCGTTAGCCAACTCTATTGGATTCTCTGGGGGTACTAGCAAGCCATTAACACCATCTTCAATTTGCTCAGCAATCCCGCCGACATTCGTGCCTACGAGGGCAAGCCAGCATAATGCTGCTTCCGCAAATACAGAGCCGAATGCTTCAGCACGTGAAGGCAGCACGAACACATCAAAAAATGGCATAAATTCCTCTGGATGCAGCATATAGCCATAGAAGATAATGTCATCATAAAGGTCAAGCTCTACCGCCAGCGCCTCAAGCTCTTCGCGAATCGGTCCATCTCCAATAATATGAAGGACAAACGGATGTCCTTTTTTCTTCAGCTCAGCGCAAGCATGCAGCAGGATATCGAGACCTTTTGCAGGAACAAGCCTGCACACCGTTATAAGCTGAGTTACCTCATTTTCATGGGCAATCGGTCTGAACCGTTTTTCATCAAAACCGTTTGGAATTACTTTAATTCGTTCCGGGTGCTTAATATGCGGTGCAATGTAGGTTCGAAATGATTCTGATACCGTCAGCAAATGATCAGCCTTCGCCTCAAGCTCCCCATACAAACTCATCAAAAACTGATGCTCTGGACCGCCTTCTTTAATTCTCCCATTCAAAATAAGCTCACGCTCAAAGCTGGAGTGAATCGTAACCGCCAGCGGCGTATCCGGAAATATCTGCTTCATGACTAATGCAGCAATCGGATGATGCGCATGAATGATATCATACGGCTTTGTTATCCTCAGTTTCGTCCACCATACGTAATCTTTATAGGTTTGAATATATTTATCTACCATTACATTGCCTTTGTAAACGGTATGATCAAAGGTATCAAATACGATTTCCTCTTGTCCTTTATTTCTCACACGCTTGGGCAGAGAGAATAAGTCCATCTGCCAGCCTAGCTTTATGAATCTATCCTGAATATACGGGATCATGGAAGATACGCCTCCCGGCTGCTCCGGTGGAAAAAACAATGCTTGTAAAATATTCATCTGTCCCATCCTTTCAACATAAAACATACGGCTTGACTGTTCGTTCATCGTAAAACATGATATATTAGAACGTATGTTTCTGTAAAGCGAACATACCCAATACAAACTAACGGTGGTAATCTAATGTCTATTACACAATGGCTTTCAGGCCCGACCGCTCAGCTTCTTTCTTCATCGGCAGCTATCGTCATTCTCGTCTTAATGCTCTTTATGTCGGTACGGCTTTATGTCAGCTACCGCAATAAACAAATTTACCGCTTGCTCATTACGACGATACCGCTCATTATTGCCAAACAAGGCTTGCTTGTCGTACTAGCCTATCCAGGGCATTCATTCTCCCCATGGCTTTATTTAGCTTTCACCATTTTACAGATCATTTCTTTTATTATTATAAACTTTGTTTTCATGAAATTATATACTCATCGTTCCGCACAGCTTAAAGTCATCCCCTTTATTATTATGAGTATGATGACATTTGTTATTGCAGGCATACAATTTGCGATCACTCCCTTCACGATAGAGACAGAGATTGCTCCGCAAGCCTTCACGTTTCCTGCGCTCGACTTTTATGGCTTAATTGTTATTTTTATGATCATGCTCGATACGAGAAGCGCAAATATGAGCTCAAAATATTATGCAAGCCTCGTTGTTTTCTTTGCATGTGAGGTCGCAAGACTTGCTAATGCCTATGTCTTTCACGATTCGCTAATGTGGCTCGTGTCCGTTAGTCAACTGCTGCCGATTGTGTATTACGCACTCTTATTTTTATTGCTCTTTGAATGGGTCATCGAGCGTCTTATGCATACCTACCAATCATCGATTATAGATGGCTTAACTGGACTATATAATCGTCGTCATTTTTCTTCCAAGGCCGAGCAGCTGCTCCAATCGAGCAAATCGATGGCCATTATCTTCTGTGATATTGATAACTTCAAGAAATTGAACGATACTTATGGTCATCATAGGGCCGATGGCGTACTTAAGCAGGTAGCTGAAATTATAAAAGAGGAATCCAGCGGCATTGGCTCTGCCGGCCGTTATGGCGGAGAAGAGCTGCTCAGCTGTATTAGTACGGAGCTGGTGAAGCCAGAAGTTGTTGCCGAATCCATTCGCCGCAGAGTTGAGCAAGAATCAATGGTTACGATTAGCGTTGGCTATTGCACCTCCAAGGAGAGCAAGGACATTCAAGAAATGATAAAGCTTGCAGATGAAGCAATGTACATTTCAAAAACAACAGGAAAAAACAAAGTAAGTGCAAGCAAGCCAATTACCTCGTCAAAAAAGGCAAAGGGCTAGCTTATAAAAGTCCTCTATTCTTCCTAGCGTTCGTTACGCAGGCTGAACAGGGGATTTTTTGTTACTTGACCTGTTCCATAACTGATTCCAAGTATGTAATCGATTTGTCACACCTCGTAAGTCACCATAATGCTCAACAATATTTTTCAACTGACCTCTCAATAGCAGAATTAAGTCAATAACAGATTCTCTTAAACTAATCGGAGCATTAAGGTCAATAAACAATATGACCCCATTCATTTCTATTTTCTTTGTTACAGCTAACAGTACTCCGCTGCTATCCTGCACTTTAGCAAGGTAGCAACTGTTTCTTCGAGCTCCAACGTAACTATGTTGCACTCCCGCACTATAGAGAGCCTTATAAGTGTGTCTTAAGCCTAAATCAGTCTATTCTAATGCATATCTGCAGGATAGGCTGCTCGCTAAGGCTGAAAAGCGCGAAGTTAGTGCATATGTGCAGGATAGCCTGCTGGGGAGCGGAGTCTACTGTGTAAGGTAGATATTCTACGAGCGAAGGTCAATCTACTGTGTCAGGTGAATCGTCTGCATGCGAAGGTCAATCTACTGTGTCAGGTGGATCGTCTGCAGAGCGGTGGAGAGCCTATTTTCTGAAGATGAAGCAGATGTTCGTGCTCGGAGTGAATTTACGACTATTCTAGAACTGATCCACCAATCGCTTCTCTAACTGGCTCTTCAACTAACCAACTACAGCGCTATCCTGCCTGATATCCCAATAAAAATAGCAGGCCAACTAGCGCCTGCCTAACTTTGTATGTAATTCATATATCTTAATAAACGAATGGTGTTCTTGAATCTGGTTTTATTAGAATAGACGAGCAATTGCTCCATTCGGCCATCCCCTTTCGCATCGCCTAGCTCTTGCTTCACCGTTTAGCAGAAACAGGCTTCTCCAGCGAGTATAGCTCGTCCTCCAGCGATTGCATCCGCTCCAGAACAACCTTGCGCGCATCATGGATTGCATGATTGTATACATGCGGGCCGATCTCCTTCAGCATAAAATCAAGCAGCTGCTCTGCTGCAATCGAGCCGATCGTCTCCGAACGCTCCTCCTCAAAAAACTGCTGCACCTTCGTGGTTAGCTCTTCCTTTTGTTCCTTCGGAAGCTTCAATATAAGCATAGCTTTAACCCTCCAATTGTCCCTTTAATATCGTCACAGCTTGTCCAGACAAATAAACACGATCACCCGCCGGCCGCACCTTTACGATACCGCCGCGTTCCGATGCCTGATAACCGACCAACTCATTCCTGCGCAGCCGCCTTGCCCAATAGGGCGCAAGCGCGCAATGCGCTGAACCGGTTACAGGGTCCTCATTAACACCAGTAGCAGGATAAAATGCCCGCGACACAAAATCATAAGTGGTGCCCGTAGAGCGGCTTGTTACAATGACACCGCGAGCCTCCACTCTTGCAAGGAGCCCAAAATCCGGACGAAGCGTCCGCACCGTCTCCTCGCTGTCCACCTCAACGAAATAATCCATCCGGTTGCGTCCAACGAATCTCGGAATGAGCCCAAGCCCCTGAATAAGCTCCTCTGGCGCAAGCACAGCTTCCGGCGGCTCTGCTGGAAAATCCATTTCGATCCAATCTCCGAGGAGAACAGCCGACAAGGGTCCGCTTCTGGTCATGAATCGCGCAGTCTCATCCTTTGGCAATCTGCCTGATTCCCACATCATATGAGCAGTGGCAAGCGTCGCATGTCCACACAAGTCAACCTCTGAAACCGGCGTAAACCATCTTAAATGGCAGCAGTCCGTCCCCGGCACTACAAATGCTGTCTCTGATAAATTCATTTCTGCAGCTACCTGCTGCATCCAGCCCTCCGACTGCGGCTCGTCAAGAAAACATATCGCAGCAGGATTTCCCTTGAATCGTTCCATTGAAAAAGCATCAACAATATAAAGCGGAAAACTCAACCTTCTTCTCCTCCTCTCCTTAACCAAAAAACGCCAAAGCAAGCCAGTACAGCGCCGTACAGGAAATGACCCATCAGCCACCAGAAAAGCGCCGTCAAATCACTCATGTCCGGGGTCCGCACGGACAACTGCGTAAGCGGAATCCAAGTACAGCATGCGGCAGCAATACTCATCCCAAAACTAAGTACAACTGGAGAACGCCAAATGGACAGGAGCGCTAAATAGATGATAGCAAGTGGGATAGAAACGATCAGATGCAGCGCAAACTCCAGCTGCTCATTCAGACCATCCGGAACCCACTTTACAAAATCAATATTTAGTAGCAGTACGTATACCGCTGAGCCTGTCATCTGCTCCAACAGCTTCATAGCGAAACCTAACACTGTTCCGCTAATTACGCCTGCCATCATTCCTAGAGTCAATAACATGACGATTCCTCTATGCTTCAAGCTTGAAACGCCCTTTCCCCTTGCTTTCATTTAAGCGTCCTCGCCTCATCGGCTGCTGTGGCCAAACAAAAAAAGCTTGCCCTCGCAAACCAAATCGAAGGGAATGTCATCCATTCTTACCTTCGATTTGGCTGCGCGCAAGCATATCATATAAATTATCCTTTGAGCGGAATAAGCAATTCTACCGGCTCTTCCTCCAAATGCTGTTCAATATAAAATAATTCGAGCGACACAGCGTTCTCCTGCTTCTCTAACTGCATCTCGCTAATCCAAGCATGAAGCTGCTCGTACCCTTCGCCAATTCTTTTAGTTGAGGATGCTACCATCGCGTAACGATGCTCTGGAATTGTGAACTGCACCATTCCTGGAGGCAACTCCTCCATGTGCTGCACCTCATAACAAGCCCAATAGGTAGCAAACACTTCATTTCCAAAATACGGGCTGTACAATACCGTAGATTTGGCTGCGTCATTCAACTCATGCTTGCGAGTAAGAAACTCAGCTTGCAGCCGAATAGCCTCATCTGGAAATGATGAATATGGACCGCAGTAGTTGATCCCCGCCAAATGTATCGCAGGTTTTGTTACGATTGAGCAGTTTTCCACGCGATTTCCTCCTTCGAATCTGTCCGGACTTGTGCGCTAGGATGAGCTTTCTCTGCCAATAGTGTATCATGATTTAATAGCAAATGGATAGTCGTTTACTTTTTAATCAAAGTGCCTGCTAAAATTCCAACCGTTTCATAAACTCTTCAACTGCACTATAGCCCTGCTGCTTCAAATACCAGTTGTTTGCCGCAGCTTCGATTAAGCCTGCCACATCTCTGCCTGGCTGCAGCTGAATTTCGATATGCGGGATTTGAACTCCCATGTATTCTGTGAATTTAGACTCCAGCTCCAAATCATTATTAAGCTCATTATCCCGCCATTTCGTCAGCTCAATGTCAAGCACAATTCGAGTTTCATCCTGAAACGCCTGCCGGCCATATAACCTAACGACATTTATGAGACCGATACTGCGAAGCGCAAGAAACTCCTTCGTTTTCCCGTTGTGAGTGCCAAGCAGCGTTTGCGAGCTAAGCTTCTTTAACACGACGATATCATCCGCAACGAGTCTAGAGCCTTTTCTAATCAACGTGTGGGCCGTCTCGCTCTTCCCAATCCCTGACTTGCCGCGCAGCAAAATGCCAATGCCCGATACGTTCAGGCAAATGCCGTGAATCGAGATTTCTGGAGCCAGCGTATTAAGCAAATAAGCATCAAGCATCCCCAAAAACTGTGCCGTGGCTACCTTTGTACGCAGCAAAGGGATGCCCTCTTGATCACAATATTTCGTTAAGTATTTCAGTCCTTCTTGACCTGCGGTCACGACGAAGCAAGGGGGATGATATTTAACGATATTGCCTATATGATGATTTCGCTCATCCTCACTTAAGCTGTGCAGATAATTGATTTCCTTCTTGCCCAAAATTTGTACATGCTCCTGTGGGAAAAAATCAAAGTAACCAACAAACTCCAACCCAGGGCGATAAGCCCTTGCCTTCAAAATTTTCCGATCAAGCTTATCCGCTCCAGCTAGCACCTCTAGTGAAAATCGCTCTGCAAGCTCCTGAATCACGATTGATTTCAAAGCGTTACCCCCCTTGGCTATTATTCCAAATTACGATAGTAGATTAACGAATAGTATACCATATCTTGTTGCTATAACCTGCTGTTGTAACCAAATCGTCATCATCTAGGAGCCTGTTGACCGATAATGACGAACACCAAATCGCCATACTAGCAGACACGGTATGATAAACACAATACCCGCTAGAGGCGCTAGCATATAAGGCAAATCATTACCCGACGTTTTGTCCAATAAGTAGAGCAATGGCAAATAATTCACGCAGCCAAACGGAATAATGAATGTAAAGAAGCGTGTCACCCATTTCTTATAAATATCGAGCGGATACTGCGCCATTTCCTTTCCGCCATCGGTAAATATATTCGCGATCTCCAAACCTTGTATCGTCCAAAAACACATCGCAGCAGCCAGCATGAATATACCGGTAAATATAAACACGCCGCTTATGATCATAAATAACAGGACGAGCAGCTTTAGAATGGACCACTCCACAGAAAGCTGACTAATCGCCCAAACGAGAACAATGATGCTTTGCAGCAGCCGCCCGACGCGGCTAAACTCAAATTTCGACCCTAGCACTTGTAGAACTGTGCTCTGGGGACGCACTAATACTCTGTCAAAATCTCCGTTTGCGACTAGGCTTGAGAATCCATCGAAGCCTCGTGCAAAGCATTCACTAAGTGCAAATGCCATATGAATAATGGAGAAGCAAAGTGCGACCTCTTGAAAATCCCATCCTTTGATTTGACCAAAACGATCAAACATAAAATACAGCCCTGCAAAAACAGAAAACGGAATAAGAAATTGACCGACAGCAAGCAGAATGAATGAAGTGCGATACTGCATTTGCGACTTAAACAAAATCGCTATATATTTTCCGTACAGCCACATTCCGCTCACCCCCCTTGTACCACGATTTTACGTAATGCGCTTGCCATTGCTATTCTCCCTACTCCTACTAAAACGAGCAGCCAAATAAGCTGAATGCCAATGCCGATTAGCGCTTCTTCCTTCGGAATATGACCAGAATACACTCGGAAAGGGAAGTCGGCGGACCAGCGGAAAGGGAGAATGTACACAATGTTTTGCAGCCATTGCGGCATGAGCGGTACAGGGATGACCATGCCCGCCAAAAATTCTCCGAAAACACCGAACATCAGCAGCGAGCCCGCAGGCGACAATGTAACAAAGACGGATATGTACATGAGCATCGAGAGTGAAACTACCATAAGAAGCCCAAGCAGCAGCGCGACTATAAATAACAAAAAGGAAATTAGGTCTGAAGGAAGCGGCATTCGGTATGGCTCAGGCAGACAGAAAGCGACAGCTAGAATAGGCATGCTCCGTAGAAGTGCACTTGCAAGGCGCTGTGCAAGCAGCTTCGCATACCATAAGCCATAAATCCCGCTTGGCCTGCACAGCTCATAAGCAATATTTCCGGTCGTTATGAGCTGAAACAGCTCATTATCGCGGAACCACAGCATTACAAATGCGAGAAGCGCCTGCTGCAGCCATACATAAGTAATGAGCTGCTTAAGCGAAATTGGAGGCGGTGCTGCGGCTCCGCTATAGAAGGCTTCGAATACCATAATAATGATAAAACCCCAAAAAAACTGGGTGGCTATTCCCGCAAGTGCAGCTGTTCGGTACTGCAAGCCATTGACAAGGCGCAGCTTAAACACCGATATATATGCTCTCATTATATTTGGTGCTCCTTATAAAGCTCTACAATCATATCTTCAATGGGCAGCGTATCTATCGTAATATCAACAATTTCTACCTGCTCAGAAAGGCGAATCAGTACATCCGAGATGACGACCTCCGCCGTATCGATGGTCAGAACCGCCCGCTCAGGCGACCATGATTCAACGATCACACCCTTTATTTGCAAAGGCTCAGGATGGTGTCTATATTCAACGGTCATCGTTTTTCGCGTACCGAACTGGCTGCGGATCCCGTTCAAGCTCCCATCATACAGGAGCTTTCCTTTTCCGATTAGAATGATCCGATTCGCGAGCGCCTCAATGTCATTCATGTCATGCGTGGTCAAAATAATCGTAACACCCTTCTCTTCATTAATGGTCCGTATAAATCGGCGTACAGCAATCTTGGATACCGCATCCAAACCAATCGTAGGCTCGTCCAAAAATAAAACGCTTGGACTGTGCAGCAGCGAAGCTGCGATCTCGCAGCGCATCCGCTGCCCCAGACTAAGCTGTCTGACCGGCATTTGAATAATTTCCTGCAGCTCCAGCGTTTCCGTTAGCAGTGCGAGCGTGCTTCTATACTCCTGCTCTGGCACCTTGTATATATCTCTTAGCAATTCAAAGGAATCGATAACCGGCACATCCCACCATAGCTGTGAGCGCTGACCAAAAACAACACCGATATTTTTAACATACTCCACGCGATCCTTCCAGGGGGTGAAGCCCATCACTGTACATATGCCGCTGTCTGGAACGAGAATGCCGCTCATAACCTTGATCGTAGTTGATTTGCCTGCGCCATTAGGACCGATATAACCAACGATCTCGCCTGGGGCAATCGAGAACGAAATATCGTTAAGCGCTTCTACCATCTTGTATTCCCTCTTAAATAGCGCCTTGGCTGCTTGCTTTATGCCTGCTGAGCGCTTAGCTACTTGATAAGCCTTGCTTATTCCATGAACTTTTATCAATTGTGTTACCTCCGCACAAGATTTGAGAGGAAAATACTAACATCGAATGTATAAACTGTCAATGCTAATTCCTCCTCAAATGAATTTAAGCAGCTAACGCTTCTTTACACGATGTGGCAAACAAAAATCACTCTTTGTTGCCGCGAAGGCAAAACAAAGAGTGATTTTTCGGTTTCTAGCTATACTATTTTAAAATTAGAAATTAAAAACAAAGTCATCGTCATTGAGAGGCTCAACATGAACGGTACGTATGTAGCCGTTGCCTTTTTTCGAGAAGAAGTCATGCTGCTTCGTGTGTGTACTAATGCCATTGAACACGATCGGGTTCACAGCCTCCTCAGGGAAATGAGGCTCCATCCCAAGGTTCATAAGCGCTTTGTTCGCATTGTAGCGGACATAAACATTAACTTCCTCAGTCAAGCCAAGCGGCGTATACAAATGATCAGTGTACACAAGTTCATTCTCGTAGAGCTCGTTAAGCAAGGCATACAGCTCGATCTTCAGCTGTTCTTGCTCCTCCGTGCTGAACGTCTCGAACAACTCCTGCGCAAGCACACCAACATACAAGCCATGAATACTCTCATCACGCAAAATCAAATCAATGATCTCGCCGCTGCTTGTCATTTTGCCTTGACCAGCCAAGTAAAGCGGATAGAAGAAACCGCTATAGAACAAATAACTCTCCAGAAATACGGAAGCAGCCATCGCTTTATACAGCTCTCTTGGGCCCGTAATGTTCGAGTACCAAGATGCGATTAGGTTCGCTTTCTTCTGAAGCTGTTCATTTGACTCGACCCAACGGAAAATTTCATCAATCTCTTCGCCGGATGCGAGTGTTGTGAAAATACTACTGTACGATTTGGCATGGATTTGCTCCATCATGGACATAAATGACAGCACTGCTTTACGCTGCAAGCCATCGACATGCTCCAAAATTTTCGGCATGCCGATACCGCCTTGAATCGTATCAAGCAATGTCAGACCGCCGAGCACGTTTTTGTAAAGCGTGCGCTCCTCGTCAGTCATTTCCATCCAGTCCATTTTGTCATCCGACAACGGAATTTCATCATCGGTCCAAAATTGCATTACATTTTGCTGCCAGAATGTTAATGTAAAATCGTCATCCGGGCGGTTCCAGTTAACTGCTTTCATTTGGTGAGCTCCTTCTTCGCTACTTAAGCATCAATTAAATAAAACTTAAACTGCACAGCTCGTACATTCCTCAACGGAAAGCCGCTTCGTTCTTGTATAATAGAGCGATTTGAGTCCTTTTTGAGCGGCATAAACGTAGAAGCGCGCCAGCTCACGAGTCGTCACATTACTATTTACATGCAATACCGAAGAAATACCTTGATCAATATGCTGACCAATTTCAGCGATAAGGTCAATCAGCTTGAACTGATCGATATTGTAAGCCGATTTGTAATAGAAATAATTGTCCTGCGACAAATACGGCATTGGATAATACGTTGTTGAATTCGCGTACGTACGCGTTTCAATATGCTCTACAATCGGCATAACGCTTGAAGTTGCATTTTGAATATAGGAAATGCTTTGTGTTGGCGCAATCGCAAGGCGATACGCATGGTAAAGACCGTGCTCTTGCACTTTCACTTTGAGTGCAGCCCAATCCTCAGGTGAAGGAATCTCCATGCCGTCAAACAATTCCTTAACGCGATCCGTTTTTGGACGGTAATCAATCTCCTCGTAGCGAGTGAAATAAGTACCCTTGGCATATTCGGAACGATCAAAATCTTTAAATGTAGTTCCGCGCTCTTTGGCAATTTCCATACTTTGCTCAATGGAGTAGTAGTTCATCATCATAAAAAATACGCCTGCAAAATCTTTTGCTTCTTCGCTTTCATAAGCAATTTTGTTTTTTGCCAGATAGCCGTTCAGGTTCATCGCACCAAGTCCGACAGAGTGCAGCTCGTCATTCGCCTTGCGAACGCCTGGCGCGTTGTCGATGTTGGACAAATCACTAACTGTCGTCAAAGCCTCGATGCCAACCTGTACCGATTCCTTCACTTTTTTATGCTCCATCACATTAACAATGTTAAGCGAAGCAAGGTTGCAGCTAATATCACGACGAATAACGTCATCGTAGCCATAATCTTTAATTTCAGAAGTTTCCTGCAGCTGGAATATTTCCGTGCACAGGTTGGACATTTTGATGGAGCCAATATCCTTCAAAGCGTGAACGCTGTTAGCATTCGATTTGTTCATAATGTATGGGTAGCCAGATTCAAGCTGAATCGAAGCGATTTTTGTCAGCATATCACGTGCATTCATTACTTTTTTCTTCGTAACAAGCTCGTTAGCGAGCAATTCCTCGTACATTTCATCCATATCCATGTCATCGAGATGCTTGCCGTATGCTTTCTGTACAGAATGCGGGCCAAACACGAAGAGAGGCTTGTTTTGTGCAGCTAGCTCATAAAATTTATTCGGGATAATAAGACCGATTGAAAGTGTTTTAATACGTGATTTCTCATCCGCATTAATTTTTTTGCAATCCAAGAACTCAATAATGTCCCAGCCAAAAATATTGTAATAGCCAGCTCCTGAGCCTTTGCGCTGACCCATCTGATCTGCGTAGGAGAATGCATCCTCCATCAGCTTCAATACTGGCATAATGCCTTTTGCTGCGCCCTCAACACCTTTGATCGGCTCACCGCGTCCGCGCAGCTTCGAGAGGTTGACTGCAACGCCGCCGCCAATTTTGGACAGCTGCATACAAGTGCCTAATACATAGTTGATAGAATTAAGAGAATCGTCCATTTCGAGCAGGAAGCAGGAAACCATCTCACCGCGGCGGCTCTTGCCCGCATTCAGGAAGGTTGGCGTTGCCGGCTGCAAGCGTTGGTCGATCATCGCTTCAGCAATCCGAAGTGCTCTAGCCGCATCGCCTTCGCCCAAATGCAGAGCTACAATAGCGACACGATCGGAGTATTGCTCCAAATATTGCGCTTTGTTGTTGGTCTTCATCGCGTAGTCCTTATAGAACTTCGAGGCTGCCATGTAGGATTGGAATTCGAAGCCGCTGTTCGCAGTTAGTGTAAATACAGCTTCAATCTGCTCATCTGTATACTTCTCGTATACATTATCGTAATAATCATTTTCGATTAAGTAATCCAGCTTATGTTTTAGGGAGTCGAACTTCACGCTCTTCTCGGCTACTTCTTCCATAAACGCGGCAACAGCCTCTTTATCTTTATCCAGCTGGTAAAATCCGTCAGCACCGCGCTGCATCAATTCGTTATTCAATTCAATATGCTTCAATGGTTCGCACCCTTTCGACAAAATGTTGCGTATCTTGATTTGTACCAGACAGCTCAAACTTTAAAATGACAGGAACATCGTACATTTGTGAAATCGTGTCCGCACTTTTGGCGAACCCGGCTCCCCAGTTTCGGTTGCCGCTGGCAGAGACGCCGCGGAGCATATCCGAGTTGCTCTTGAGAAACGAGCTCACCTTCTCAGGCACCTGGCCGAATCCAGTTGTGTACGTCACCAGCACGAACGGCTCCTCCAGCTCTACCTTCTCATCAATAGGCACTGCTCGCATATTCAGTTTTTTAATGAAACGCTTGACATTACCTGTTTTGGAATCATAGACAACTAGCATTACACGTTCGCTCCCCTACTGAATTTAAGCAATTAAAAAGCGCTTCTGACTAGCAATCCTGTCAGCTGCGCTTGTGCATGACCACACGAGGTTAATCATTTTAGGCACTCATCAACATCAATATGTAGTCGATGTTTTTGATTCTACATCAATATATAGGAGTAGTCAATGAAAATTATGGAGAAAATATTAATCTATTTTTTTTGGGCACTCGACTATTTTAACAGATGAGGATATGATGGGATAGTGACATTTTATTGATATTTTGGAGGGCCTGATGAATACAAAAACGACCGCCGAACAAATACGGGAAACGATAGAAAAACTGTTTAGAGATGCCGGATATACAGCGCCAGAAGTGCTGATCTACCTCCAGGAATTAGAAAATGACAATGAAAAATTAACCCAAACCGTGCAAAAAATGAAGCTCGATTCTGTACGAAAAGCATCCGCAGCAGCAGGCATGAATAGCCGGTTAAAGGATGCGCTTCGCGAATAAATGACGAGTAGGTCATACTATTAAGAGATTTGCAACCTCATAAATGAACAAAACTGATAACAGTTGTCGTTCACCAAGATGCCCCCGATAAAATATTGCAATCAGCCTCATGATACAACAAATTTCGCAGCCAACACTAAATGTAGTGGTTTAGATCATGGATGGTATTAGCTAACCATTTCCATAGAGCCTTAATTGAAGAAAAAGTATTAATTTCTGTCTTGCAGCGGAATTTGAGCAATTCGCATGTAAATTCTATAATAGTGGAAGGATAACGTTTGGTTATCATGTCAATTTATTATGGGAGGCGGATCTACATATATGTATCCAACACAACAGCATTTGGAAAATTACGCAGCGCTCGTGGTTAGCGTCGGCGTCAATGTGCAGCAGGGGCAAACGATTGTCGTGACAGCACCGATTACCTCCGCTCCTTTGGTCCGTCTTATCGCCTCAAAGGCTTATGAAGCCGGAGCGAAGAATGTGCATGTGGAATATAACGACGAGGAGCTTTCTCGCATTAAGTACAAGCAGGCTCCCGAGGAAGCTTTAACCGAATATCCGATGTGGCGCGCGAAGGCTTGGGAAGAATACGTTGAGAACGGTGCAGCCTTTATTCAAATTTATTGCCCGAATCCGGATCTCCTTAATGATGTAGATCCTGCACGGGTAGCAATAGCTACAAAGGCCGCATCCACTGCGCTTAGCGGATATCGCGGCTCTCTGATGAATCATACCAATGCTTGGTCTCTCATCTCTTATGCAACACCTGAGTGGGCAGCTAAGGTATTCCCTGACCTTCCGACAGAAGAAGCTGAACAGAAGCTTTGGGAGCGGATTATTGATGCTACTCGCATCGATTTGGAAGATCCGATTGGAGCTTGGAGAGAACATAATTCGAAGCTCCTTCAAATGGTTGAGCTGCTTAATGAAAAACGCTATAAACAACTTCAATATGAAGCACCAGGAACGAGCTTGACTGTTGAGCTTCCTGAAGGCCATATTTGGCTTGGCGGCTCCAAAGCAAATGCCAAGGGCGTCTTCTTCAATCCAAATATGCCAACCGAGGAGGTATTTACTATGCCCCATAGAGATGGGGTGAACGGAACCGTTCGCAGCACGAAGCCATTAAATTATAACGGACAAGTAATTAGCGGCTTCTCCCTCACTTTCAAGGATGGCAAAGTGGTGGATTACTCGGCTGAGCAGGGCTACGAAGCATTGTCCAATTTGTTGGAAACCGATGAAGGAGCTCGACATTTGGGAGAAATCGCTCTGGTGCCTCACGACTCGCCTATTTCCAATTCCAATGTCATTTTCTTTAACACGCTGTATGATGAAAATGCCTCCTGCCATTTAGCACTAGGTCAGGCGTATCCGGTCAATGTCGCTGGCGGTACCAAAATGACTTCTGAAGAGCTGCTCACTCACGGAGCGAACAGAAGTCTGACTCACGAAGACTTCATGATCGGCTCAGCAGATCTAAATATCGACGGTGTGACGAAGGCTGGGACTCGCGAGCCAATCTTCCGCGCTGGAAACTGGACGATCTAGACTTATTCTATTCGTATCCATTTCTGATTACTATTCTCCAAAGGGTTGTCAGCCAACGGAAACCAATCTCAAAAACCAAAAGGAAGACATACCATTCGTAAATCGAATGGTATGCCTTCCTTTTTTAATATATGAAAACTTATACTCGTATCTATTTAACAGCAGCGAAGAATAGCCGCTCCGATTCGCTGCTTGCTGGCTGCAGCTCGAAATCGGCGTAGCGATCGACGCTTTGGAAGCCAGCATGGCGCAATGCCGCTTCAATCCAGTCCGGATCATAAGCGCGCTGCACATGCGATTCCTCGAACCGCGTAAATCGTGAATCCTGATCACGGGAGAAAATCGTCAAATTATGCTCAATTTCGCAGCGCTCCTCTTCAAATTCGCATGTCCATATATAAGCGACATCACGCTCATCAAGGATGAACGGCTGCTCCTGCGCATAACGGATAAGCTGCTTAGGCGGATGCATATCGAACATAAACGTACCACCGGCGCGGAGACCTGCGTAGGTTGAACGAAAGGCAGCTTCAATATCGGACTCCTCTGTCAAATAGTTCAAGCAGTCGCAGAAAGAAATGACCGCATCTACGGGCCCCTGAAGCTCCCATTCGCACATATCCTGTTGAAGCCATCTGATTGATCCTGCACGCGGTCCTGCACGCTGCTGCGGCGTCTCATCCCATTTGCTGCGGGCAACGGTAAGCATATCTGAAGAAAGATCAATGCCATAGACCTGAAAGCCCGAGCGTGCAAGCGGTATAGATAGACTTCCTGTTCCGCACCCCAGATCTACGACTGTCGAAGGCATACCATAGCGTGACCAGCCTGCTCTTGCAAAGCCAAGCCATTCCGCGTAAGGCATATCCTCCATAAGTTGATCATAGACCGTCGCAAACTGGCCATACGAATTCGTCATTGTCCATCCGCTCCTTCAGCCGATGCGCTTTCCCCAGACGGCTCGTTAGAGACTTGCTCCAACGCTTCTGCAGCATCTGCTGCCAGATACGTCCAGCTGCCCTTCTGGGTGACTAGCCTTTCTCTCATTAGCTTACCGAGTGCACGTTTAAACGCGCCCTTGCTAATTCCGAATTTTTGTTTAATAATGTCGGCATCTGTCTGATCGGAATAAGGCATCCCGCCGCCCGGCCGTTCTTTAATGAACGCAAGAATGCGATCTGCATCCTCAATGCGCCCAACTTCCTTGCGCTGCGCCATTGAGAGATTCGCTCTGCCATCTTCACGTATAAAGGTTACTCGAGCGCTCACGCGCTCACCTAAACGCAGCGGTCTAATACGCTCAGCGCTTGGAATCAGCCCATATACGCCAAACCCAACTACACCGCCATCAATCATAACAAATGAACCGAGCTGAAGCGTCTTCGTAACCCAGCCCTCGATCCATTGGTTGTTCCAGCTCTCAGGCGCAGCGAATACGAGCTCCGACAGCTCTTCCTCGAATGCGATTTTTGCTACCAATCTGCCGATTTTATCATGCTTCATGACAACAAATACTTCATCGCCAGGGAGCGGTCTGTATTCAATGCTCTCTGGCAGCTCGGATAACGGCAGCAGCAGCTGCCTGCCGAGGCCCATTTCTAGAAAACAACCGAGTCTAGGATGTACGTCTGCGACCTGCAGGCGAGCCAGCTCCCCCAGCTGAAGAAGCGGCTTCTTCATCGTAGCTGCCAAACGATCCTCCGAGTCATAGAACAAGAATGCTTCTATTTCATCGTTGACTCTCGGCTTAGAGCCGACGAGCTCGGTATAATGCATGAGGACATCCGACTCGCCATCGCTCAAAAAATATCCGTAGGGCGACACTTCTCGCGCCACCCTTAGCGTTTGAGTGGTGCCTGCTACAAAAGTCATGCGAACTCCACAACCTTCGCATCGGACCATAGCCGCTCGATATTGTAGTATTCGCGCTCATCACGGTGGAAGACATGAACGATAACATCACCTAAATCGATGAGTACCCATCTAGCTGTATCCATTCCTTCGATTCCCCGGATGCGGTTGCCGTTCTTCTCCGCTTGCTTGCGAATTTCAGTCGCAATGGCTTGAACCTGTGTATCTGAATTCCCGCTGCAAATCACAAAATAATCTGCAACCAAGGATACCTCTTTTAAGTCTAAAGCTACAACGTTCACCGCTTTTTTGTCTTCCGCTGCTGCGACCGTAATTTGTAGCAATTGTTCCGAATGCAATGCCATAGTGTGGCCTCCTATTAATTATCTTTCTAATAACCCGTTCCGCGCTTCTACTGTCAGCGGAAATATTCGTTTATTCTTCTGCAATAAAAAGGAAATCGTAGAGGTCAGTCCTGCAATCAGCGCCTCATCCAGATCCTGCTCACTCCGCTCGCGTATAACCTCTACACCTGGAAAATCTCTTCCTGGCTCCATGTAATCAGCCAAGCATACGATTTTCTCCAGCCTCGTCATGCCCCGGCGACCTGACGTATGATAACGGATCGCATCAAGTACTTCTTGATCATCTATTCCATATTCATACTCGGCTACCCAAGCTCCGACAGGCGCATGCCATAGCTCTTTATCATACAGCAGCAGCTCTTGCGGCAATGCCTGATCTCGAATGATCTGTGCCATTCTATCTGTAGTCCAATACTTGGCTACATCATGCAATATTGCGGCAAGCTCAGAACGAACCGGGTCCTCACCAAATCTTTCTGCCAAAATAATAGCGGTTTCCATAACACCCTGTGTATGCAGCCATCTACGCTCTGGCATCTCAGCTTTTACTTTGTCAATGATTTGCTCACGATTCATAAAGCCTGTGCCTCCTTATATAGCTATTCACAGAATCCGGTACTAAATATGCAACGGATTGCCCGGCGCTTGCTCTGCTTCTAATTACGGTTGACGAAATTTCAATAGCAGGCATATGAATCAGCCGAATTCTTTCTTGCAAATAACTAGGCAGGTCAGCCATTTGGATCGGTGTTTCAGGCCGCGCTAGTCCGATAAATGTAATATGAGCAGCAAGCTGCTCAATGTTAAACCATTGTGGAAGATCATTTATACGGTCAGACCCGATAATATAGGAGAAAATGTTATGGGGATAACGTCGCTTCAGCTCCATGATCGTATCATAGGAATAACTGATTCCGCCACGCTCCAGCTCAAGATCAAGCGCGCGAAAAGCCGAATTGCTTTCGATGGCGCTGCAAACCATCTCATATCGCCGCTGTCCGCTGACGCCGGGCTCATTCGGCTTAAGCGGCGGACCATACGAGGGGATGAACCAGATCTCATCAAGCTCACATTGCTCCCGCGCTGTTTCTGCCGCTATTAGATGACCGATGTGGATGGGATCAAAGGTTCCGCCCATAATACCAATCTTACTCACGTGCCGAAAGCCCCCTTACATGCGTACTGATTATTTGCGAGCTGGTTTAGGAAGCTCAATTTGTTTGTTGTCCTTGGATTCCTTGTACAAAACGATAGTCTTGCCAATGACTTGAACCAGCTCAGCTCCAGCTGATTTTGCGACCTCTGCGCCGATTTCTTTAGGGTCGTCTAGACAGTTGTTCAGTACGGAAACTTTGATCAGCTCGCGTGACTCGATAGCTTCTACAATATGCCGAACAAGATGATCGTTCGTACCGCCCTTTCCAACCTGGAAAATAGGTGTCAAATGATGAGCGAGTGATCTTAAATAACGTTTTTGTTTGCCTGTAAGCATAATAGTTGTGCCTTCTTTCATCTCAATAATTCGTTTGTGTTAGTTTAATATAATGACAATTAGCTTTGTAATGCGGCTAGTACAGTCTCACGCATCGCTGCAACTGGCGCAGGCCGGCCTGTCCAATATTCGAAAGCGAAAGCGCCTTGATTGATAAACATGCCGAGCCCGCCATGAATACGACAGCCGCGCTGCTCCGCTTGCTGAAGGAACTTTGTTTTGAGCGGGTTGTAGATTAAATCGCTCGCTACCGCGCCTGGCTTCAGCCATTGTGCATCGATAGGAACAGCATCCATATTAGGGTACATGCCTATGGACGTCGTATTGATAACAATATCCGCTTGCTGGCAAGCATCCTGAAGCGATTCGTTTGCAACCGCCTCAATTTCTGCTTTGTCTTTGAACGTATTCGCCAGCTCCTTGGCACGATCAAGGGAACGATTGGCGATCGTAATGCGAGCCGGCTGCTCAGCTGACAGCGCATAGACGATACCTCTGGCCGCTCCCCCTGCGCCAATGACGACGATTCGTTTGCCCGCGAGCACAGGCTCTGCTTCTTCCTTTAAAGAACGAACATATCCAATACCGTCCGTATTATAGCCAATCAGCTTTCCATCATCGTTCACAATCGTATTGACTGCGCCAATTGCTTGTGCGCCAGCGTCGATATCATCTAATACAGCCATAATATCGAGCTTGTGAGGAATCGTCACGTTAATGCCGCGAATGCCCATTGCCCGAACGCCGGCAGCAAAATCCTTTATTCGGTCGCTTGTAATATGAAAAGCAGTATATACGCCGTTAATTCCCGTTTCCCGGAAGGCACGGTTCATCATAATAGGTGATTTTGAATGACGAATTGGATTACCGATTACGCCGTACAAAATCGTATTGCTGTCAATCCGATTTCCTGCTTCTACAATCGTCACAGTGGATTACCCCTTTCGAAGCCATTGAATTAAATCATGGAATCGCGAAGCATGACCTTAACGCCCTTTGGCGCATAAATGTCAATAACAGCTCCACTCGTACCATTGACCTGAATCCAGCCAAGCCCCGATATGAAGACGTCCTTGTTCAAGCCGCGCTTCACGCGAAGCGAGTGCCTTGTCCATGCTGGAATGGTTTCCAGCTCTTCAAGCGAAGGACCGCCAAGCAATTGACCTCGATGGTCCGCATAAAGCTCGTCCGCCCGCTCCAGCTTCGTACGATGCATATTCAGCGCATTCGACACATAGAACGTGAAAGACTGCCTGTCACCCTCGACAAAATCAAATCGCACGAGACTGCCGATAAACAAGGTTTGGCCTGAATTGAGCTGATAAACAAGCGGCTTGATCGGCTTGTCCGGCAATAGCGAGCTCAAAAAGCTGCGCGGCACGACCTCTGTCATCCGGGTCGTATAAACGATACCTGGCGTATCAATGATAGCCTTGTCATCATCAAGCGGGATATGAACAGCGTCTAGTGTCGTTCCCGGGTAACGGGAGGTCGTCAGCTCGCGCTCCATATCGCTATAATCACGAATTAGTCGATTGATCAGCGTAGACTTGCCCACATTCGTTGCACCTACGACGTAAACATCGCGTCCATTGCGATATTGCTCAAGCGCTTCAATGACACGCTCGAAGCCCATATTCCGTTTTGCGCTGCAAAGTACAACATCAACCGTACGCAGGCCTTCTTCCTTCGCTTGCTTTTGAACCCAATTGCGAAGACGGTTAACGTTCATCGCTTTCGGCAGCAGATCGATTTTGTTGACGACAAGCAGTACCGGATTGTTGCCCACGAATCGCTGCAGGCCAGAAATTAAGCTTCCTTCAAAATCATACAAGTCAACGATGTGAACGACGAGACTATCCGTCGTTCCAATGCTGCCAAGCAGCTTTAAGAAGTCGTCCTGATCCACGGCAACAGACGAAGCTTCATTATAATTACGAATACGGAAGCATCTCTGACAAATAACCGGGTCGCGCTCCATTGCGCCTTCCGGCAAATATCCTGGCAATTCAATATTTTCCGACTGAAGCGACACGCCGCAGCCTGCACATGAACGTGACTGACTAAGCTGTTGTTCCATCACTTTGTTTCCCCCTCATACCATAACCCTTTTTTTCTTAAACGTACTAAAGCAAACCGTTCGATCCGGCGATTGACTCTAGTCATGACTCCTTCATCTGCGGGAGAGATGGGCGTAACGAGAATCGTGAATAGTCCCATTCGATTCCCGCCCAGTACATCTGTCAGCATTTGATCGCCGATGACGACAGACTGCTCCGCAGTTAATCCAAGCAAGCTAAGCGCTTTCCTGAAAGCTTTGCCTGCTGGCTTGCGCGCAGCATGAATATATGGAATATTCAGCGGTGCGGCAAACTTGCCTACGCGTGTTTCATTATTATTAGAGACGATAACAACCTGAAAGCCTCGTGAGCGCACATAATCAAGCCACTGCACAAGTTCAGGCGTAGCTAACGCCTCCTTCGCACCGACAAGCGTATTATCCAGATCCGTAATGATGCCGCGTACGCCTCTTGCATGCAGCTCATCTAAGTTAATTTCATATACTGTATTGACGCGCATATGCGGCAACAGCCGTTCAAACATATTGGATATCCCTCTGCTTTCTGCTTGCTATCTTACGAAACTATACCATAGAAACCAAATTCGTTGCAAAAAAATACCGCTACCAATTTCTCTGGCATGCGGTATTTGTCTAATTACCTTAATTGATCAATTAATGATCTCACTTTCAATACGAATCGTTCCGCTTCCTCGGAGGTCGCCATAACCGGACTGTATTTAGCTCTCTCGAAGTCATTCAGCACTGCGCCCAAATCATTGCGAAGCCGCTTATGGCTTTGTGACCAGCGCAGAACTGCTTCTCGAATCGTTTCATGCTCTTCCCGCTCCATACCTCTCTTCTTGCAAATACGAAGCAGCTTATGCGTCTCAAGCACGATCCGATCATTCGACGTATAGGAGCCATGACGCAGCTTATGATAGGCTGTGACCAGCTTATCACGACGAAGGATCACCCATACAGCAGCAGTTACGAGCAGCAGGGAGACAGAAATCCAAGTCCAAAGCTTAGAGTTCGACGAGGACTTGGCCTTGTCAGCTACCGAAGTATCACTCTCACTCAGATCAACCTCTGGCAATACGACCTCCTCATCCTCCGCAATCGTATACGGGAACGAGAAGCCTGCCGTAGCTTCGAATGGAATCCAGCCAAAGCCTTCAAAATAAATTTCAATCCACGAATGTGCATCCGAATTCCGGACAGTATACGTGCCTGCACCGCTTGGATTTATGTTTTCATCCATAAACTCACCTGGAGGACCATAATCGTTAACAGGAAGCACACCCGGTGCGAAGCCCTTCACCCATCTCGTCGGCAGTCCTAAACTTCTAGCCATTACAGCCATGGACGTTGAAAAGTAATCACAATAGCCTTCTTTGAGCTCAAATAAAAACTTGTCGACGAAATCTGAAGTCGAACCCGTAAGCTTGGATTCATCTGGCAGGTTGTTGTAATTAAAATTCATCCGCAAATAGGTTTCCAGCAATTTCGCCCGATCATAATCATTCGTTGCCTCAGCAGTTACTTGCTCTGCCAGCTGCTTGACGCGTTCAGGCAACGAATCAGGAAGCTGCAAATAAAAAGCGTAACGTGAAGCATCAGCTGCATTTGCCCAACCAGCATTCGCTTCCCGCAAAAGAGCTTCATCCAGCACCGGCACGGATGATGTAACCGAGTAGGTTTCTGGATATTTCCGATTTTTCATATTCCAGTTTAGAAGTCTCAACTCATTTGAGCTTGGCTCCCAGACCAAGCCCGTTGGAAGGGGAGACTCATCATTATCAACCCAGTTCAACCTATTGATTGGTGCCGCTGCGAACAGGATCGGATATACATCCTTGCGAATCATCGCAACAATCTGATTGACTTCGGTAATTCCAGCTGCAGGAGGGTCGTCGAATGAGGAGAACGCCTCCCCTTTCGCAATGCGATTGAACTCTTCAAGATCCTTCTCCGCATCAGCCTCCGCCCATCCGTTTCCGGTGTACAGCGCTTTCGATTCCCCGCGCCAATAGCTGCGGTGCGAGGTCGTGACAGTCATCATCGGAGAATAATCAAATTCAAAGCCTCCACCGAGCTTTTCATCGTTTCTGCTGTAGCCAGAGCTCGCATTGCCCGTGCTGCTTGGTTTGAACGATTCCGTTCCTTTATCGCCAAGAAATACTTGCACTCGCTCTCCCTTCGCTTCCTTCCATATCGTATATGGATCCTGTAGGATTGGAGAAAGTGAAGGCATATTGATTCCAACAACCATAAGCACGGATAGCACAAGTGCGATCGGTATAATTAATTGAATAGGATATTCAACAAGTTCTCCCCAACTGCTCGGATGCTCGCGCTGCAGTCGTGATAGATGACTGGCAACGAGCCAGAGCAATCCAATAAACACAACCATGCCAACTTCATCCCACAGCCAAATCGGAGTAAAGGAGTCTGAAATCGTCAGCAGCAGTAGACTAGTCCCGACAAATCCAAACATCCGGATTCGCGACGTCGTCCATAAAGCGAACAATAAATAAAGAAAAAGCAGAGCCAGACTGATCCAAATAAACGGATTCAGCTGTACAATATGTGCTTGCAGCCACCAAACCAGCTCCTGCCAGCGCTGCGGAGGCGTAATAATCCAATCCATTACAGCCAGCTGAGTAGTAATAAATATAGCTGCTGAAACTTGTAGAAAAAGCTTAAGAAACCTCAGTTTTAGCGGCAATAGCAAGTCAATGGCCACAGCTGTGTATAAGGTGTAATACACGATGGCGAAAGTTTCTTCCCACCAGTAGCCTTCAAAAACAGAAATCGTATTCGAAAGAATAATAGCGATAAACAATAATTTCAGCTTCTCATACCAGTTGGCAGTTACATAGGTTAAAATCGATTTCGTCATCGTCTTCATGCCATACCACTCCCTTCCAGCGCGGCAGGGAGCTCTTGCAGTTGGCGAATCTCAAATACAGGCCAGCCCCGCTCTCTTATTACCTTCTTCCAAGAAGTGTTATGGCTAAGCGCATCAACGGAAGAGGAAATATGAAGCAGGCAAGGCGTAATCCCTTTACGTGAGAGAAACTCCATGCTCCGAATGACCTCCACGCCCGTTTCGGGCGTTACGACGACCGCGAAGCTTCCCGGCTCAAGCATAGCGTCCGCCCTCTTCAATGAAGAGTAAAGCGGTCGTGGTGCATCAGCATCCACAAAGGTCAGATGCTTCAATAGCAAATTTCGCTGATCCATGCCAGCTCTTGGTCCAATCATCGTCATTGCCTCGCCAATGGAGAGCAGCCCCATAGCCGTATCATCCTTTAAACCATTCTCTAATAGCGATGCGGCTGCCGATACAGCGATCTCGAAGCGTGTCGCCAGCTCTCCGCTATAGCCGCTTGGATTACGATCCAGAATGACAAGTGTACGCGGAAGCGATTCACGCTCGAAAGCCTTTGATTTCCATTCTCCCGTCTTGGCGGTTGCATTCCAGTGCACGCGCGACAAGCGATCACCATATAAATACTCTCGAACACCATTAATTTGCGTCGTTTCCTTCGCAGAACGGGAGGCAATAGCATGGGAATACGGACCGCGAATTCCACGCTGAACGCCGTTCCACTGCCTTAGCGCCACCGTTTGCGGAAGAACGCTAAATACCGACTCTGCTCCGAATTGACCCGCATGTTCAAACAATCCAAACACATCGTAGGATAAGCACTGCGTATTTGTGAAACGGTATTCTCCCCGTTGGAGAGGAGGGGTCTGATAGGCCACTTGGCCGCTTCGTTTCCAGTTCGGAACGAATGAGGTTTCGAAAGCTAATCGCTGGCCGTTATGACGCTGCAGCTGGTCTCTTACGATAACATAAGGCAATGGATAATAGCCTGGAACTTTTACTTGCAGGCTCACCTCAAGGGAGCTTCCTGCCGATAAGGAGTGATCATGCGACATCATTCCCGGCATGCTATAGATGCGGCTGCCTGTTACTTTGTTAATCCCGCTCCACTTGCCGAGCAATAAATAAACCAGCAATAAATTTAAAATCATAAAGAGCATAAATGCGGTCTTGCCGCCTTGAAATAAGAAATAACAAAGACTGGTCGTATAGATCACTGCGACAAGCTGCCAACGCAGCCTCGTGGATTTGATCGCTGTCATCAGCTTAACGCTCTAGCCGAACCGGCACTTTGGTAGACTGTATAATTTGCGAAACGATATCCTCTGCTTTAAGCCCGTTCATTCTAGCTTCCGTTCGAAGAAGCAGTCTATGGGAGAGTACATAGGGAGCCAGCTCCTTCACATCATCAGGAGTAACGAATTGGCGCTGCTGAATATAAGCACTTGCTTTAGCGGCTCTTGCAAGCGCTAATGCTGCACGAGGGCTTGCACCAAGCATAATATTAGCATGTTCTCTAGTACCTCTAACTAGGCCAACCAAGTATTTCCCAACTGCATCATCGATGTGTACCTTCAGCACCTGCTCCTGAATATGCAGCATATCTGTTATGTCAATCATCTGTTCGATCCGATCAGATGGATGTATTCCTTCATTAGATAGCACCATGCTTTGCTCATCCGATTCACTCGGATAACCGAGCGACAGCTTCATCATAAATCGGTCAAGCTGCGCTTCAGGAAGAGTATAGGTGCCTTCAAATTCTATAGGGTTTTGAGTAGCAAGCAGCACGAAAGGTCGAGGGAGCTCGTATGTATCGCCATCAACCGTTACATGTCCTTCTTCCATAGCCTCCAGCAAAGCCGACTGCGTCTTTGTAGTAGCACGATTGATTTCATCAGCTAATAAAATATTGGCCATGATCGGACCCGGTCGAAACAGGAAGGTTTCCTGCTTAGGATGATAGATGGATACGCCCGTAATATCGGTCGGAAGCAAATCCGGATTGCATTGAATCCTGCGAAATTGTCCGCCAATTGATTTTGCCAGTGCTTTCACCAGCTGTGTCTTGCCAGTGCCCGGCACATCTTCGAGCAATACATGTCCGCCTGCAATAACGGCGATGAGTAATCTCTGAATTTCCTCCTGTTTACCAAGAATACAGGATTCTAAGCTTCGTAGAATAGTAGCACATAATTGCATGTCTGCAGGACGAATATCCATTTCATTACCTCCCAATGAATGCCTAAGCTCATGTTTAATACTACTATTTTACAGTACATTCAATAGGGTATACAAACTTTTTCGCCACAAAAAAAATTGGAAGATCCCACAGGATCCTCCAGTTGAATTAATCAATTGCTAACCCTTCGGTCTAACTACAAGTGCTGCCAAAAAGGAGAAAATAATGGCAGACGATATACCGGCGCTCGTTACTTTGAAAATACCGGATATGACACCGATCCAACCTTGATCATGAAGCTCCGTCAGCGCCCCATGAACTAGCGCGTTACCAAAGCTTGTAATGGGTACAGTAGCCCCTGCTCCGGCAAACTTGACCAAAGGCTCATATAAGCCAACACCATCCACGATCGCACCAATCACGACCAGAATAGACATCGTGTGCGCTGGTGTGAGCTTAAGAACATCGAACATAAGCTGACCAATGACGCAAATCCCTCCGCCAATCAAAAACGCCCATAAAAAAATCATGGCTTACCCCTTTCCAGCGCTAATTGCCACCGCATGCGCAATACATGGAATACTCTCGCCTTGCTGATAGGAGAGCGGAGACAGCAGTGCTCCTGTAGCAACAACGAGAATTCGATTCAGTTCACCTTTTTTAATTCTTTTCAACAGATGTCCATAGGTTACTACCGCTGAACAACCGCAGCCGCTGCCGCCCGCTTGCACCTTTTGCTTCTGGACATCGTATACCATGAGACCACAATCGCCAAACACCGTATCATTCATGGGTACGCCGTTTTGCAGCAGCAGCTCCTTCGCAATGGGATGACCTACACCAGCCAAATCACCAGTAACAATAAGATCATAATCACCAGGCCTTCGACCCGTATCGTTAAAATGTGCTTGAATCGTATCGACCGCCGCTGGAGCCATTGCCGCCCCCATATTAAACGGATCCGTAATGCCTAAATCAATGACCTTGCCGATCGTCGCACATTCTACGACTGGCCCCTCCCCTTTAGCGGCAACGACAGCAGCTCCTGCTCCGGTAACCGTATATTGAGCCGTTGGCGGCTTCTGAGAGCCATACTCTGTCGGATAACGAAACTGTTTCTCCACCGTACAGTTGTGGCTGCATGTTCCGGCAAGCACATGGGTTGCTGAACCTGAGTTAACGAGCATAGATGCCAGCGCCAGCGTCTCCATCGAGGTAGAGCAAGCGCCGAACACGCCGATATACGGCACGCCAAGCGAACGGGCGGCAAAGCTGTTGCTAATAATTTGATTCATTAAATCGCCGCCGATAAAAAATTGAAGCTGATCACGCTCGATACCGGCATTTTGAACCGCAAACTCAGAAGCTTGCTCAAGGAGCAGTCTTTCGGCCTTCTCCCAGCTTTTCTGCTGCATATCCAGCTCAGGGTGGACAAGATCAAAGTCAGCAGCTAACGGCCCTTCACCTTCATCTGGTCCTACAACCGTCGCTTCGCCAATAATTACCGGTCGTTTATCAAACCACCATGTCTGTTTTCCGCGCAGCATCCTATTGACCTCCCGTGCCAAGAATGAGATGGGCGATTCCGACGAAAAAAGCAGCTACGGTACCAAATACAATGACCGAGCCAGCCAGCTTAAACATATTGGCTCCCACGCCGAGCACAAGACCTTCACTACGATGCTCCAAAGCTGCTGAACACATCGAGTTAGCAAAACCCGTTACAGGGACAGCAGAGCCTGCTCCTGCCCATTGCGCAATTTTGTCATACACGCCAAGGCTGGTCACGATAACCGACATTAGAATTAACGTCGCTACCGTTGGGTTGCTTGCCGCCTCCTCAGTCATCCCCATCCCGTGCACGTAAAGCTCCTGTATCGCTTGTCCAAGCAGGCATAATGCCCCGCCAAAGAGAAATGCCTTAACGCAATTCCAAAAAATTGATCTTGGCGGCTCCATTGCTTTTGCGAACGATTGATATTCCTTAGGTGACATTGACATTTTTTTGAATGTGTTTCTGTTTTTGCTTCTTGTCGCCATTGCTGCATCCTCCTATTCCGCTGCGGTTTCCCCTTTTGTGCCACAACAAAGTCCGCAGCCGATTTATTTCTCTTGTTCATTATTTGTAATCAAAGGTAGCAATATTCCGATATTAAAAAAGGACTGCTCAAGACTAAATTTCTAGTCCTAAGCAATCCTTTTCTTAAAAGCATATCGCTAACAATAAAATGACAAGCAATACATATAGTGCGAGCACAAATATGCTCATTAAATGACGCTGCCGCTTCCTAGACATATGCGCTGCTCCCCCCATACCGGGCTTATAACTACAGCATATGCCAAACACCCAAATTGGAAGCTTGACCTTGGCAATATCCTTAGGCAGCTGTCTTACTCCTCGATAATCATAACGCCCTTGGCAGCCAAGCTGTAAGCTCCGCTTACTTGCTCGTTTGTTAGAAGCTCATGTCGCGGCTGTGCTCCAAGCTGCAGCTCGGCAGCCTCAGTATTATGATTCAAAATAAAGGTGAACGATTTTCCATCTTTATTTCTACGCGTTACTTCAACGCCTGAAGGAGCAGCCATCAAAGGCTCGATTCCTTTGTCCTTGCAAATATTTGTAATCAGTGCTTGCAGGAAGTCCTTGTCAGGGCTTGAAGCGATATACCAAGCCTCGCCCTCGCCGAAATTGTTGACTGTTACCACTGGCATGCCTTTGTAGAAATCAGAGCCATACTCAGCTACAACTTCAGCGCCTTCGGAATGAATCAAGTCACATAGGATGCTGCAAGTATAAGTACCGCTTAAGGCACCGACTTCTTTTTTCATAACCACCTGATTTTGCTGTCCTGGCAGAAGCGAATCAATTTCCTCAGCCCAAATACCAAGTACGTTGCGAAGCTTGCCCGGGTAGCCGCCAATCGTAACCAAATCATTTTCATTGACGATTCCGCTGAAGAAGGTCGTAATAAACGTGCCTCCGCGAGCGACAAAAGCTTCTACCTTCTCCGCAAAGCCCGGCTTAATCATATACATAACCGGAGCAATGACGAGTTCATATTGCTCAAAGCTTTCCTCAACGCTGATCATATCTGTCTGAATGTTCTGCTCAAACAAGGCGTCGTAGTATTTATGAACCTCGTCTACATACTTGAGCGCAACGCTTGGTCCGCTTGAGAGCTCAACAGCCCATCTATTTTCCCAATCAAAGACGATTGCAGCCTTCGCGTCGATACGCGAATCAAGCAGCTTGTCCGAAAGCTGCGTAAGCTCATGCCCAAGCTCAGCGCATTCGCGGAATACACGAGTATGCTCGTGGCCAACATGCTCAATGACCGCACCATGATATTTCTCGCATGCTCCAATAGAGCGGCGAAGCTGGAAGAACATGACCGTGTCCGCACCATGCGCTACCGCCTGATAGCTCCATAGACGCATAACACCTGGCCGCTTCAGCGAATTATAAGCCTGCCAGTTTTGCTGGCTTGGCGTTTGCTCCATAAGCATAAACGGCTGACCGCTCTTGAGGCCCCGCATTAAGGCATGTGTCATTGCGGTATAGCTCACAGGCGTATCAATGGATGGGTAGTTATCCCATGAAACAACGTCCAGATGCTTGGCCCATTTAAAATAATCAAGCTCAGGGTAGGTACCCATCAGGTTTGTTGTAATTTGGATATTCGGCGAATGCTTGCGAACCTCTTCGTATTCAATTAAATAGCACTCAAGCAGGGCATCCGATTGGAATCTCCGATAGTCGAGGGAAATACTTTGGAAATTCGTCCGATTGCCGCCCCACTCCTCGCTTAGCGCATTTGGAGGAACGATTTCATCAAAATCATAGAACGTATGACCCCAGAAGCTCGTATACCAAGCTTTATTCAGCTGCTCGATCGTATGGTAACGTTTTTGCAGCCATACACGGAATGCGTCCGCGCAGTTGTCACAATAGCAGTAGCCGCCATATTCATTGGAAATATGCCAAGCAACAAGTGCGGGATGATCCTTGTAGCGCTCTGCTAATTTGCCGGCGATAAGCTGTGAATACTGCCGGTAGGTCGGGCTGCTTGGACATGAATTGTGGCGTCCGCCAAACTTCCGCTTGCGGCCTTCGTAATCAACACGTGTAACATCCGGATATCTTTTGGCCATCCATGCGGGATGTGCACCCGTACTTGTCGCTAGGCAAACGGAAATATTGTCGCCATGAAGCCGGTCGATTATTTTGTCCAGCTGTTCAAAATCATACGTATCTTCACTTGGTTGAATTCGAGCCCATGAGAAAACGTTGACGGTTGCGACATCAATATCCGCAAGCTTAAACATCCGGAGATCCTCCGACATCGTTTCATCGTCCCACTGCTCCGGATTGTAGTCTCCGCCGTACCATATTTTTGGAAGCTTATTATGTATCATTATTTAATCCTTCTCCCTTCGTACTTTGCAATTTAATCATAAGGGAAGAGAGCCCATGAAATGAGCTCTCTCCCTCTTGATCTTAGTTTAAACTTATTTGGACCAAAGTGCTACGCGATCTTGAACCATTTTTGTGAATTCAGCATTCAGTTTATCAACGCCAGCATCCTCGAGGTCTTTCAAGAATGCGTCGTAGATTTTGTCAAAGTCTGCCGGCTTCGCAAGAATTGCTTCAGGAATACGCTTTTTCATAATGTCTTGTGTTTTTTGGAAAATAACGTTAGCTTGTGAGCCTGTCTCGAATGGAAGCGTCCAAGCTGCGCCGTATTTGCGCTCTGGGAAAGCATCGTCCGCAGGCCACAGATCTTTATACGTTGTCGCATTGTATTTCGCAAGCGTCTTTTTGTCCTCTTCGGAATAAGCCGTTTGGATTTGCTCCGGGAATGTCGTTGTGTAGTAGTTGCCGGATGGATCCATCACACCGTCGCCGTAACGAGCGGAAATCAAGTAGTTACCGATTCCTGTCGTCTTCTTGAACGTATTGTTATCGTTCGATTTCTGAGCTTGAACGTCAGCTGGAATCACACGTTTGCCGTCTTCAATGGTGTAGTGCTTGCCTTCGATACCCCAGTTTACAAGCACTTGACCTTCATCTGAAGCCAAGTAATCTAGGAATTTGATCAATCGAACAGGATCCTTCGCAGCTGTTGTAATACCCAGTCCGTAGCCTGCAATGTATCCAGTGCCTTGGAAAGCATGATCTTGGTACGTATCGTTTAATGTTACAGGGAAACGAGCATATGTTGATTTAAATTTGCCTTCAGCTTTCAAAGCGTTTTGCGCATCGGCATAATCCCAATCTTGATCAATTAGGCCCAGTACGCGTCCAGATGCCACTTTAGCTTTGTATTGGTCGTACTTTTGAACGAAGCTTTCTTTGTCAAGCAAGCCGATATCGTTCATGTGGTTGAGCCAACGGAAATATTCTCTTTCTTCAGGACGTTGGTAATGCATGATCGCTTCATGTGTTTCTTGGTTGATATAGAACTCTCCGTCATCCGGTGCTCCAGTTGCATAGAAAGCAGGGTTCGTTACCGTAATTAGAATCTGCCATTCTCCGCCGTTAAGCGACATACCGATTGTCGGCTGGCCGTCTGCCGTTTTTGGGTTTTTCTCAATGTAAGCTTTAATCGCTGCTTCATAATCTTGAACGGTTTTGATTTCTGGGTAACCTGCTGCTTCTAGCACTTGGTGCTGAAGTTGGAAGCCGCCTCCCGATTCAAAGTAAACTTGGCCAACGCCGCCTTGCGGCAATGCGTAGATTGCATCATCATCCTCGCTCCAGCGAAGACGGTTGAAATATTCGCCGTATACCTTTTTGATGTTAGGGCCATACTCTTCGATCAATGGACGAAGGTCGACCATTGCACCAGCATCAACTAATTTACCGATGTTCCCTTTCGGCATAACGAGGTCTGGATAGTCATCGCTTGCTACCATAAGTGCGAACATATCTGCGTCAGTGCCGCCGACAGGGAATTCTTGTTTAATAGTAATGCCTGTTTTTTCTAGAAGGAATTTACCTGTTTCCGAATTCATATCATCCCAGTTCGCATTGTTATCACCTGAAGCCATTCGGATTGTAATCGGCTCAAGCACCTCATTCTCATTAGCGGAATTCGTTGCTTCATTTGTTGTACCCTTGTTCGTGTTGCCATCATTATTCGAGTTGCCGCAAGCTGTGACGAATACGAAAACAAGTGCCAGCATCAAGCTTAGTGCCATTTGCATATTTCTTTTCATTGATGGAAAGCCTCCCTTTTTTTCTTGTGCATGATGTGCTTGTATATAACAGGAAATCTGCTATTACCGAAATTAACTTTTTACTGCTCCAAGCGTCATACCCTTCACAAAATACTTTTGAAGGAACGGATATACCATGAGAATTGGAATGGTAACAACAATCGTAATCGCCATCTTAATGGATTCCGGCGAAACAGAAGCAATAGCCTGTTGTGCGTTCGGATCGCGATAGTTGTTGCCCGTTTGCGTCGACAACAGTACCTTCATTAGCTCGTACTGAAGCGTCGTATTCTCAGGACTCCGGTTGTTGAACAGATAAGTGTCGAACCATGAGTTCCAATGTCCGACTGCAATAAACAAAGCGATCGTTGCAAGGACTGGCTGGCAAAGCGGAAGAATAACCTTCCAGAATATGGTCCAATCGTTGGCGCCGTCGATTTTGGCCGATTCCTGCAGCGCATAAGGAAGTCCGTCAATATAGGAGCGGACGACGAACACGTTCCAAACACTGAGCAGAGCAGGAATAATGTAAACCGAGAACGTGCCGATCAAACCTAGGTTTTTCATCAGGAGAAAGCCTGGAATCAGGCCGCCTGTGAAATACATCGTTAGAGCGAACACAACGGACATCCATCTTCTTGCCTGGAAATCAGGGCGGCTAAGTGTGTATGCCATCATGGAAGCGGACAACACACCGATTGCCGTACCAATTACTGTACGCAGCACTGAGTTTTTAAAGCCAACCAGCAAGCCATCGAAACCGAATATCGTCTCGTAGTTTTTCAGCGTAAATTGACGAGGGTATATAGTTAGGCCGCCTCTTACCGTATCCACAGAATCATTGAATGATATAGCGAGTACGTTAAGAAACGGATATAACGTCACAATGGCAACAACCGTCATAAAAATGTAAACGAAGGTATCAAATATTTTATCGCCTGTATTTCTTCTCATTGTTCCTTGCATATGCGTTTCCTCCTATATGATTGATTCTTTGGTGACTCGTTTGTATATGCCGTTCGCTACAAACACGAGCAGGATGCTGACGACGGAGTTAAATATGCCGATTGCCGTACCATACGAATATCGACTCATTTGAATACCGTACTTGAGCGCATATAGATCGAGCACCTCTGAGTAATCAGATACGAGAGGATTGCCTAGCAAAAATTGCTTTTCGAAGCCTATGCTGACCAAATGCCCTATCGAGAGTATGAATAAAACCATGAAGGTTGTCCGAATTCCCGGAAGCGTAATATGCCACATTTTGCGGAAGCGTCCTGCGCCATCAACCGTTGAAGCCTCATAAAGCTCAGGATCGATTCCTGACATGGCAGCAAGGAAGATAATCGAATTCCATCCCATCTCTTTCCACAGGTCGGACAAGGTTACTATGCCCCAAAACCATTCGCCCTTTGCCATAAATTGAATCGGAGCGTCTATAATATGAAGGTACATTAGCAATTGATTGATTGCACCGCCATCGGTCGACAGCATCTTCGATACGAGCCCAGCTACAACAACCCAGGATACAAAGTGAGGCAAGTAAGAAATGGTTTGAACAGAGCGCTTGAAGAACTGTCCTCTCATCTCATTTAACAGCAATGCAAAAATGACAGGAACGGTAAAGCTGACAATCAAACCCATCGTACTCATAGCGAGTGTGTTTCGCAAGACGATATAAAACCTTTCATCTTGAAACAGCTCAATAAAGTTATCGAAGCCTACCCATTTTTGATTCAAAATCGAGTTTTTAGGTTTGTAATTTTGAAATGCTGTCAACCAGCCCCATACCGGAACGTAGCTGAATATAAAAATCCAGATGACGAACGGCAATGACATCATATACAAGTAACGCTGCTGAATAAATTTGGACCAAAAACGGTTCCGTTTGTTCGTCGTCCCAAGTGATTGGGTAGGTTCTGTTAGCGGTTTCATGGTTGTTCCTCCTAATGTTAATGCCACGGGGCAAAAACGGCTTAGTAAGCTCACTCTCTTTGTCTGTGCTGCTTACCCTCTCTTATCTGTACTAATCATAAACGATAGGATGCCCTCCCTTGCACCCGATAAATTAGACTTAAAATCATATCAAAATACGCACTTTCAAGCGCTTTCATTTTGAATGAGTATCATTTGTCACAAGGTGAACCGGCTGGCGCCGCCCTTGGCTAAGGACAAGATGTTTCTTGCAAAAAAATAACGCCTTAATCGAATCGGCTCCATAAGCCGTCGATCAAGACGTTATTCCTTACTGCTATATAAGTTGAACTTAAAAATAATGGTTTAACGAAGGAACAAAATCACCCTTACGGGTGATTGGAAATCGCGGTCGCGTCAGCTCACACTTCTAACGGAAACCATAGACGCTAACCCAAAATGCAACTTTAGCGTCTCTGGTTTCCGTTAGCTTTCTTTATCTGCTCTCCGCCCTCCGGCTTCTGGCGCAGCATCGGTAGCAACAGGTTCGGAGAATCCATAGATTCATATACAACGAGAAGATCGTTTCTCCAGAAACGAAGTGTTCGCCTTTGCAGCCTTATTCTTACCTTTAAATGTTTAACAAAATCAAAGAATCTGGCTGCAACCGCGACCCATCAGAATGATCTTCTCACGCAGCGTTCAAAACGCAAATGTTTAGTTCAATTTATATAGAGGTTTAATTTCCTCTTACTCCGAGACTGGTTTTCCCGATGCACTTTTGAAGGAAGAGGGCGATACGCCCTTGTATTTTTTGAATTTGCTATGAAAATAATCTACATTGGCATAGCCTACCCGCTCCGAAACCTGATGTACTTTCAGACCCTCCTGAAGCAGCTCGATCGCATGCTGAATCCGAACCTGATCCAAATAGGTGTTGAAATGCTCACCGGTATAGCTTTTGAACATTTTGCCCAAATAACCGCTGTTATAATTGAAAAGCTCCGCGAGTGTTTCCAGCTTAATATTCTCGCTATAATGACGCTCAATGAAATCGGTTATTTGCTTCATCACTGTCAGGCTGTCTGTTTTCCCAATTTTTTCTGATAAATCGAGTAATCGCTTTTTCAGTTGAACAATCATCTCGTCATAGTGATGTGCTAAATAAAGAGCCGTAATGATCGATAAATCCTCCTGTATAGAAACCTGGGGATTGCTGATGCTCGCTTTATTCAGCACATTCGTAAGCAGCTGTGCCCAGCTGGATTTGACGAACGACTCTGAAGTATCGACAGCACAAATGCTTTCGGAGGCTTCCTGTACAGATTTCTCTACACCAGCCTTATTTCCGATGTCGAGCATGTAAAATAGCTTTTGAGCTAGACTATCTATGGATAGCTCTTCGTTTGCAGAGGCTTCCTCTGGCTTGCTGCTTTCCGCTAGGGAAGCTAAGTGAATCTGCTGGCCTTGCAGCATAAACCTTTGCTTCAATAAGCCGCTTACCGCAAACGACCATCTTTGCAGCTCTAATGGCTCGCGAACCGCCTCGCTAGCTGCTCCTACGAATCTGACTCTCGTTCCGCAGCAAGCTTCGATCCATTGCCTCATTTGCTCGCGAGATCCATTTTGCAGCAAATAATCCTTTAATAGAACCCCTACGAAAGGCTCTGCGGAAAATACGAAGCCTAGCTGCTTTTGCTCGATAATTTCGCCAAGCTTTTTCTTAAGTGTAGCATTCAACGTAAGCGAATGTTCTCTGCTATACAGCTCGATAAGGAGCAGCTGATAATATTTCGCAGGCGGGCCTAAGAGTGTCTTCAGCTCCACCGAGCTTGAGGCTTCCGTTGCCAGCTTGCCTGCGGCAAGCTGTTGAAGCAGCTCCTCGCGCAGCAGCTGTGTCGTCTGCTCCGTGTTCAACTGCTGCTCCGATCTATGCTTAAGCTGCTCACTAACCCGCTCGACGTAGCTCTCCAGCTCATCCTCATCGATCGGCTTTAAGATGTAGCCGTCAACCTGATGCGCAATCGCTTGCTTCGCATAATTGAATTCGGCATAGCCGCTTAATATTAAGAAATGGCAGACGGTATCTGTTTTCCTAATTTCCTCAATCGCTTGAAGCCCATCCATGCCCGGCATGCGAATATCGATTAATATTAAATCAGGAAGGAGTACAGCATGCTTCTCCACAGCCTCACGGCCATTTGATGCGGTTCCCGCAACGACAAACCCGTATTTGTTCCAGTCGACTAGAGTTTGCAGACCTTCTCGAATCATTGGCTCATCGTCGACAATCAGCACTTTATGCAAATGGATGACCCCCTGTCGGTATTTCAAAATTTATACGCGTACCTTCCCCCGGCTCACTTGTAATACGCAAGCCGCAGTCCTCGCCATAAATCATGACCAGTCGCTGATGAACGTTTCGAAGTCCAATCCGGTATTCAGCCTCTTCCTCCATATCAAGCAGCGCTTCGTTGATTTGCCCCAGCTTTTCCCCACTAATTCCAACTCCATTATCCGCTACCTCGATGCAGAGAACCTGCTCCTTCACTTGAGTAGTCAACGAAACGAAGCCGCCCTCTGCAATATTTTCCAGTCCGTGCACGACAGCGTTCTCAATGAGCGGCTGAATAATGAGCGGCGGTATTTCAATGTTTTGGCTGGAATCATCGATATCAAGCCGGAAGGTTAAGCGCTCGTTTCCGTATCTGAATTTTTGTATTTCCAAATAACAGCGCACCATTTCCAGCTCGTCCTTTAACGCGATTTTGCGAGAGCCAACCTCTAGGTTGCGGCGAATCATTTTCCCAAGCATCCTGACGATTGAGGAAATTTCAGTTTCGCCCTTGATATGAGCCTTCATGCGAATCGATTCGAGCGCGTTAAAGAGAAAATGCGGATTGATTTGGCTTGCCATCATTTTCAGCTTGATCTCTTTCTGCCGCAGCTGCAGCTGCGCCTGCTGCTTATGCGATTCTGCAACCTCGTCCATTAAACCGCGTATGCTCACAACCATATTGTTGAATTGCTTAGATAAAATGCCGATCTCGTCATTGCCTGATACATGAGAAATTACGTTAAAATCACCCATGGCCACCTTGTTCAAATCCTTGTTCAGCAGCAGCATCCGCTTTGCTAACATGACCGAGAATATATAAATTAAAACAAACGCAATGACCAAGCTCACCATAATTATCCCAAATCCAAGAAGACTAATACGATTCGCGCCGCTAACAATGCTTTCTATTGTAAAGACCGAGATAATTTTGAGCCCATTGTTGCTAGACTCGGGAAGAAGATCCTCCACAACGATTTTGGAGGACTTGCCTTCAAACTTAAACTCGTAAGTCCCTGCGACCTTATCCGTTAATTGACTGGCAAAATCCAATTCTGATATGTTCTTGCCGACCCAATCAGGATTTTTCGCCGCAATCATATAGCCGTTGTCATCAATGATCATCGTGTCGAACGGCTCTTCACTAATCATCGCATTCAGCTCTACAGGATTGACGCCAATGACAAGCACTCCGCTTGATCGGTACGTAGGAAACGTGATTTTTCGAATAAGGCTCAAATAGTTCTGATTGTTCTTCGTCTCGTCAGCAAAATATCCCCAATGAATGCCATCCTGTTCCATCGCAGCGATATACCAGTCTTCATCCGTCGTCGCAGGGGTCACCTTTAGAAACTCCCAATTGTCCAAAATCGTCATATTCGTTGTATAGAAGCGCACGTTGTACACTTCACTGTATAGGCGTATGTAATCGCGAAAATCGCGATAATCCCAAAACGCCTTGACCACTTCAAAGGTAGAATTATAATGCGTATTAACAACATTCGTTAATCGGCTATCTACGAGCAGCTTATCCGAAATTTCAATTGGCATTCGAATAACATCGAGCGTCTGCTTCTTTATTCGTTCCACATTGTTCGTAATTTGCTGCGTCGCCTGATCAAGGACATTTTGGCGAAAAGCGACCGTCAAAAATACGCCGACGATCAGCACAGGAACGAATACGACGAGTATAAACGAGAAGATCAGCTTTTTTTTTATTCTAATATTGTTGATTCTAAGTGCAAGCGCTCTGATGCCAGTCATCATATAGGCGGCTCCCTCCATTATTAAGGAAAGCGTTTTCTTTTCTATGTTGAATTTTGAAGCATCCTATATTATAAAGCAGGGGTATAGACATTCATACATGACTTATTCGTTATTTTATCCTATATAAATTAGACATTTCGATACTTACTCTGTTTCTTATTCGCTAAAACCGCTCCAACTAGAGCGGTATGCGGTACATAGAGTGCTGCTCGACGACATGCTCCCCTTGATTATATACCCACTTAAAGGTAAAGCTATCTCCGGTGTAGCTTGTCCTGCTGCGAATATCGGGCAAAATAGCCGTCTCAAAATGGTCCAAAATAATTTGCTGCGCAGTGAGCAGCCGCTCCTTATTAGCTTCCAACTGCTGCTCCGCGTCCTCACTGGATTCCGCAGTCTGCAAAAAATATGCCAATGCTGCTTCCTTATCGGTAACGGTCTCAGGCAGTGGCGATCCAGAGCCGCTAAATACTTCCTTCACCGTATTTATCCAATCCTGATACAAGTCGATCTGTAATTCATTCATCACTGGAACTTGCTCCTTTATGTAGGTTAATGGTCAATCTAAAGAATAAAGCTGCTCTCGATAAAATGCAACTGTTCATGTGTATAGACGAAGTTATGGCTAGTCACTATTAAAAAAAAGAGCTGTTTCAAGAGCTGCCAAGGGCAGCCTATGAAACAGCTCTTTCTGAGTCATTTATTATTGAATATGGAACCAGCTCAGCTTGACGCTCCCACTTAGCTTAATAATCAGATCGCCATCCGGCTGAACCTCTGGCAGCTCGATATGAATCGTTTGCCATTCCTGTTCGCCGCTTGCCGCAACCGTACAAGAACCGATAACGGAGCCTTCAGCACTTCCAATCAGGATCGAAAGCTGTCCGCCCTCAGATCCGCCGCTCACACGCGCTTCAAAGCCGCTATTGCCGTTCGACCAATCAATATCAGCGAATTGAATCCAGCCCTCAGCATGCGACAACCGAACCGCCGTTCCGCCTTCCTTGCTCTCATCTAAATATACCTGTGCATAGTCATCATAGTTTTCTGCCCGAGTAGCAGTTGAAAGGTTCCGCTTCGGAATCTTTTCCCCCTCAATCACAATCGTAGCCGAGGACTTCACATCCTCAGACGAGCCGCCTGCCGCAAACGTATATTCAGCTGTTTCCAGGCAGAAGCGGTCGCGAGTAACATCCCAAATGGCCAGCTCCTCCGCAGGCACAATCAACTCCACAGCTTTTGTTTCTCCCGGCTGAAGCGTAATACGCGTAAAGCCTACCAGCTTCTTAAGCGGGCGCTCTACTCTTGAGCCTTCCACGCGCACGTACAATTGAACAACCTCATCCGCTGTTCGATCCGATTCATTCGTTACGTGCAATTGTACGATTACGTGACCATCCATGCTTGTCGCATGATTCGTAATTTCGAGCGGGCTGTAGCGGAATGCTCCATAGCTTAGTCCATAGCCGAACGGATACAGCGGCTCGCCGTCAAAATACAAATACGTTCGTTTGCCCTTCAAAATATCGTAGTCCATCAGATCAGTCAGCTGCTCCTCTGATTGGTACCAGGTCATATTCAGGCGTCCTGCAGGAGAATAATCACCGAAGAGTACATCAGCAATCGCATTGCCAAGCTCTTGGCCGGCATGCGATAAGTAGATGATGGCCGGAATTTGCTCATTCACAGCATTTAACGTAAACGGATAGCTACCGATAACGACAACTACTGTGTTCGGATTAGCTGCAAAAACGGCGCTGATCAGCTCATTCTGCGAGGCTGCTAGATCAAGGCTCGGACGGTCAATCTCTTCTTTTCCGTTGATGAGCGGATGGTTGCCAACGATGACTATAGCTGTTTCCGCTGCTTTCGCAGCTGCTACAGCCTCCTCAAGCCCGTTTGCAACGATATCCTTCGTGAACAGCTCGTTAGCTCCGATCTCCTCGTCCTCTATCACTTGAAGCGAATCTGCACCGCCGTTTGGCGCTGATACCAGCTTGCCGTTCCATGTACGAATCGCAAATTGATCATTTTCCTGCTCATCCAGCTTGAATACTTCCTTCACATACCAGCCAAATGCTTCGCTTGCTGCTGCAGCGATATTGACATCATCTGCGCTAGTTAACAGCTTGCCAGTGACTTTGCTCTCCAGTGTATAGCTGCCCCAGCCCCAATCCGTAACTTCAAACGTTTCATTAGCAGCTTGCGACTCCTCCGCTTGCAGGCGCCCCTCGTTATCAGCTGCAGCACGAAGTGCTTTGCCGTTCGCAGCTGATTTTAATACGATACGATCGTTTCCGCTGCTGTAGCCTACCTGTTTGCCTGCCAGCTTGCTCTTAATGCCCTCAAGCGGCGTTACTTTATAGGGAAGCGAGCCCGAATACCAGTCGCGGTAAACCACATCTGCAAGCGGTCCGATAACAGCGACGCTGCTTAGCTTCTCTTTGTTAAGCGGCAATGTATTGTTTTCGTTTTTCAACAATACAATCGACTCACGCGCAGCCTGCAGCGACAGCTCGCCATGCTCAGGCGCACAAAGCTTTGATTCCGGTACATTCGCATACGGATTCTGATCAGCAGGGTCAAACTCGCCCAACCGGAAGCGGACACGGAATGTGTTAATAAGCGCTTTATCCAAATGCTGTTCCGTCAGCAAGCCCTCTGCAAGCGCCTCGCGAATGGCCGCACATGATTTCTCCGCATCGTCCGTAATGCTGTCGATACCGGCTTTAATCGAATGCGCGACCGCGTCCTTGTAAGAATCATAATAGTTGTGATCATTGACGATTCCGAGCAGGTCACCAGCATCGCTTACGATGAAGCCGTTCATGCCCCACTCCTCTTTCACCACTTTATTGACATCCTCATGCAAAATCGTTGGCGTACCGTTGACCGAGTTGTACGAGGTCATCATCGACTGCGCGCCGCCCTTGACGAAGGCTGGTTTGAACGCCGCTTGATAATATTCCTTCATATTGCGCGGATCAATGCTCGCCGAGCAGCTGCCGCGGTTAATTTCATTGTTATTTCCGATAAAATGCTTCAAGGTCGCTACCGCTTTGAAATAAAGCGGATGATCGCCTTGAATTCCTTGTACAAGCGCTGCGGACAGCTCACCAGTCAGCTTCGGATCCTCGCCGTACGCTTCCTCCGTCCTTCCCCAGCGCGGGTCGCGCTCCATATCGACCGTCGGTGCCCAGAGTGTCAGGCCATTAATGGCTGGGTTGCGCTGGAAATAAACGCGAGCTTCATCGCCGATGACTGAGCCCACTTCCTTTAGCAGCACTGGGTTCCACGTGCAGCCGAGTCCGATCGGCTGCGGGAATGTCGTCGCTTCTCCCAGCCACGCCATGCCGTGTGCCGCTTCCGTTCCATGCTTGTAAGGCTTGACGCCAAGACGTTGAATTTCCGGCTGATATTGAACCATCGAATCAATCTTCTCATCAAGTGTGAAACGAGATACAAGATCAATCACTCGATCTTCAATCGGAAGTGAACTATTTTCAAAAGGAAAATTAGTCGTTGCAGTCATAATTTGATTACTCCCCTTCGTTAGTTGCAGATATAATGCTGTACCATTCGTTCTTACTCGTCGCAAATGGCTTTGTCGGATCTATCTTAGTGCCATCAGAAGACCTTACAGTGATTTGAACATTGGTGCGCAATTGACATGGTGAGCCATGTGTCGAGAAAATCCGGCCGCCAGTCAGCTTGCCCCTCTCCCACTCGATGTCAACAAGGAAGCCTCCCCTTGCTTTAATGCCCTTCACATAGCCGCTTGGCCATGCCGCAGGCAGTGCCGGCAAGAGCTCGATACCGTCTTGATGGCTTTGCAATAGAAGCTCTGCTATGCCGGCTGCTCCTCCAAAGTTTCCGTCAATCTGGAAAGGCGGATGATCATCGAATAAATTTGGATGCGTTGACCGTGCAAGCAGCGTGTGAATAAATCGATAGGACGATTCCGAGTCCTTAAGCCGCGCATACAGATTAATTAGCCATGCGCAGCTCCAGCCCGTATGCCCGCCTCCGTTCTTGATGCGGCTCTCAAGCGACCTCCTGCTTGCTTCAACTAGTTCAGGCGTTTCTGCTTCGTTGATCGACGTACCAGGGTACAAGCCGTACAAATGTGAAACATGGCGGTGACCGGGCTCATGCTCTTCGAAATGTTCCTGCCATTCCTGCAGCATTCCGCTCGGTCCGACCATTAGCGTAGGAAGCTTGAGCATCGCTGCAGCAATACGCTGCGCGAATGCCTCATCCTGCTGAAGCAAGCCTGCCGCACTAATACAATGGTCAAACAGCTCCCCGATTAATGTAATATCCATGGCTGACGATTCTGCTACGCTGCTTGCTTCGCCGTCAACTGTCAGGAACTTGTTCTCAGGGGAGGTCGAAGGCACCGTCATCAGAATACCTTTTTCATTCTCTTGCAGCCAATCCAAACAGAATAACGCGGCACCCTTCATGAACGGAAAAGCTCTATCCCGTAGAAAGGCCTTGTCCGGATTGTACAAGTAATGCTCCCAAAGATGCTGCGTAAGCCATACGCCGCCCATTGGCCAGAAAGCCCAGCTTGGATGGCCTGCAGTCGGAGTTGCCGTCCGCCATAAATCAACATTGTGATGGGCAACCCAGCCAGCGCTGTTATAATGGATAGCTGCTGTGCGTGCCCCCGTCTCGCTAAGCTCCTCGATCAGCTTCAGCAGCGGCTCATGACACTCACTCAAATTTCCTAGCTCCGCGGGCCAATAATTCATTTGCGTATTGATATTCGTCGTATAATCACTGTTCCATGGCGGCTGTACACGATCATTCCATATCCCCTGCAAATGAGCTGGCTGCGTACCCGGGCGCGAGCTTGCCATGAGCAAGTACCGGCCGTATTGAAAATATAGCGCTTCCAGCTGCGGGTCCTGCTCGCCTCTCTTATACGCTTCAAGCCGCTCATCCGTCGGCAGCAGTGCATTTGGTGTTTGACCTAAATCGATTTGAACCCGCTGGAACATAGCGCGGTGATCCTGCACATGACGATCTCGCAATTGCTCATAGCTATAAGCTTCCGCCGCTGCCAAGACTGCATCATTTTGCTCGCTTAACGCTGCTTCACTTTTATTCGGTTGACGGTCAAAACGCTCGAAGCTCGTCGCTGCGCTTAATAGAAAAGTTACCGATCGCGCGCCGCTTATAACTAATTGGTTGTTGTCGTTTACCGCAACCTCTCCCGCGTCTAGCTTTACTAGCAGCTTTGTCTGAAACGTAATGCCGCGATCATCCTCGTATTGCACAGCCTTTGGATGATCACCCCTATAATTGTCTGCCACATGACTAGGACAACGGCCGTGAAGCACAATCGCATTGCTGCTCTCTGCTGTAAGCTTGTACTGCACGGATGCTTGCAGAGAAGCCGTAAGTGCAAGCAGCTCACTCCCTTGCGCTTCGTAACGCGAACATAGCACTTGATCGACTGCGCTTACAAACGTCTCGCGTGTATACATCGTTTGACCTTTTTGGAACCTTGCTGCCGTAATGCCCGCATCAATATCTAAGCTGCGAGTATAGTCGATCGTCTCTTTATTTTGCTCTGATAGATGCTGCTCCACATACCAATCGCCCATAGGTTGATACGATTCTGTATTTGTGCCGAGCATCTTGGCCTCAACAAGCTGCTCCGCCTCTACAAATCGCTTTTCTGCAATAAGCTCCCGAGCGCGCTGTAAATACCTCAAAGCCTCGTAATTATTCGTATCGCGCGGAAAGCCCGACCAAAGCGTATCTTCATTTAATTGAATCCGTTCTATATTTACGCCGCCAAATACCATGCCGCCTATTCTTCCATTGCCAATCGGCAGCGCCTCTTCCCATCTAGAGGCAGGCTGTTTGTACCAAAGATTCCACGAATGATTCTGATTTTCCCCAATTGTCATATTTACGTTCTCCTATTAGTTCGAACATTTTGATTTTATATCTACATATAGTATCCATCATAACGGAGAACACACCAAGTACAGTACCCATCAGATTTCATATAAACTCATATCAAAATTAGCGGTCTAGGGTGATTGGGAACCGCAGACGCGTCAGCTCGAACTTCTAACGGAAACCAGAGACGCTAAATCGCCTATATATGTCGTTTCAAGATTGTAACGGAAACACGGGCCTTTATTTGTACAAAAGATACACGATATCGCTTCATTTCTGCGGAATAGAGTCTCCCACTTCCGTTAAAATATGACGCTAACCAAAAATGGGACTTTAGCGTCTCTAGTTTCCGTTAGCTTTCGTTATCCGCTCTCCGGCTGCTCGCGCAGCAACGTTATCAACAAATTCGGAGAATCCATAGTTTCCTATACAAAACAAAAAGAAGGCTGCGCATACCCATGCGGGATGTGCAGCCTCCTTTCTGTAATCATTTAGAGCCACAGCAGCTCTTTATAGGCCTGCTGCGCCAAACACTTTATCAAAGCCAGCCTTGGAGCGTAAAACGAGCTCTTCAGGTGATTCCGATGGAGCCTCTGCTGTTAATATTTCTTGCGATATTGCTCCCTTATAGCCGATACGATCGAGCGCTTGAAGGAAGCCCACCAAATCAATCACGCCCTCGCCTGGATATACCCGGCCATTATCGAGCGCTTCCTCTACCGGCACATTCGGTGCGTCATTAATATGTACATGTACGATTTGATCAACGCGAAGCGCGTCAATATCCGCCACAGTCAGGCCATTCGTATACCAGTGATAAGCATCAAACAGCAAGCCAACGTTGCTCTCGCCAATAGCGTCGATCCACTCCAGCGTCTCCTCAAGCGTCCAAATAAAGGGATTGGCCCAGCGAGTGCGCAGATGGTGCGGACCTACAAACTCAAGCCCCAAGCGTATACCGTAGGCGCCGAGAATTTGTGCACATAGACGCAATCGGCGTGTAGCCTGCGCCATAAAACGGGCAGCTTTCAAATCAGTAGAAGGCAATATATAAGTGCAGCAGCTTGTACAGCCAAGCGCTGCTGCCGCCGCTGCGGACGATGCTAGGTTTTTCAGTCCTTCAAGGAATGCCTCTTCCGTCGTTCTCCATTCCACTGAAAGCCCAATGGTTCCAATTACAACGTTATTGCTTGCCAGCAGCTCTCTCGCTTTATCAATGCCATGGCGGTTAACCAATGATGCAGCATCAATATCTACTGCCTGAAAACCATGTGCTCCGGCCAGCTCAATGAGTTTTTCATCATTTTCAATACGGCCTAGGCCAGCTCCAGTTAATCCTCTTAGCATTTCGGTTGCCTCCTTTTTCTACTTCACTACCTACTAATTTAAATTCCAATTCAGCTTCACTTCATTGCCTGTGCGCGAGGATTCGTAAATGGCATCCAGCACAAGATTGTTCGTAAAACCCGTAAGCGCTGTCGTAATCGGCTGTTTTCCTTCGCGAATACATTCCAAGAAATGCCGGCTCAGCCGCGCACGTTCTCCCTCATCCTGCTCAGCCCTATGCAATTCCGTTTCAATTGGACGGTTGAACTTCTCCGTCAGCAGCTTGCCTTTCCCTCCGCGGTAGCTGGCGCCACCCTCTGAGCCCATCAATTGGATAAATTCCGAATTATCAGTATCCATATGAACGGCCCAGCTTACTTCTAATGAAAGTGTGCTTCCATCTTCCATTTTAATCAACGCTGTTCCGAAATCCTCTACATCGTAGGTTCCGTCCCAATCAGGCGTGCCCCATGTGCCAATTCCTTTACGCTTCGGACCGAACTCCGCGTAAGTAGCACCGAATACGGACACTGGTTTTGGATTACCCATCAAATATAACGCAAGATCAAGCATATGAACACCAATATCGATAAGCGGTCCACCGCCAGATTGACCCATTTGTGTAAACCAGGTACCCCAGCCTGGAATCCCTTTGCGGCGGAACCACCCTGCCTTCGCCGAATAAATGTTGCCGAGCTCACCGCGATCGATTTGCTCTTTAATTTGCATCGCAACCGATTCCCAGCGCATTTGGTGCGCAACCATTACTACACGATCAGATGCTTGGCTAGCATTCAAAATTTGACGAGCAGCTTCGCTATTAATGCCCATTGGCTTCTCTAGAAGCACATGCTTGCCAGCAGCGAGCGCTTGCAGCGCAAGCGGCGCATGAAATTGATTCGGCACACCAATAATGACGGCATCTATATCCGGACGCTGGATCAGCTCTTCATTTGTAGCTATAACATGCTCAATTCCGTATTGCTTCGCTTTCTCCTCCGCACGCGATAAATTCAAATCGGTTATCGCTGTAATCACACAATCATCGCCTAGCTTTGAAAACTCATTTGCGTGCACATTCCCGATATTACCCGCTCCAATAATGCCTATTCTAATTTTATTTTCAGTGGACATTGTTGTTCCTCCTAAAATGTATTTGATCAACAAAACTCGTTTCACAAGCAGCCGCTTTTACTAACGCCTGATCTCTTTATTTATGTTAGAATAAACGGGATGAGAAATCGTGCTTGTTTTTCGATAAAAGTCTCAGTATTTCGGAGGAAACCATTATTTCATGACCTATATACCTGATTATTTGAAAACGTATCCAAATATGAACACTTCTTCTCCGCTGCATATTAGCCTAAATCGTCTGGTTAGCGGCTTTCGTCAGCATCGGCATGACTTTTTGGAGTTTTCTTATGTCGTCGATGGAAAAGGCAGTGAATTGATCAATGATGCCCGCCATCCGATGCTCCCAGGTACGTTCACGTTTGTGCTGCCTTATCAGGTGCACGAAATATTTACAGAACCCGGCCATACGCTCGTACTCTATAATTGTATGTTCAGCATGGATCTGCTCATGGAGCCAAGGCAAGAGGAAAGCTTGATGGACCTAATTGAGCAGAGTGCTATGCTGCCTTTTGTTCAACTGAGCGGCCCTGACAACGACCGAATAAAGCATTTGATCGAAGATATGTACCACGAATATACGGGAAATGAACCTTGGCGGCAAACGATGCTTCAAGTCAGGCTAAAGGAAATTTTAGCTTGCTTTGACCGGTACCGTCGGAAATCCCCATCTTCTATCTCTGTAGCGACGATATCAGCGAGGCCTAACGCCTCCGTCTGGCCGATCATTCATTATATTCATCTCCATTATCAGGATGAGCTTGCGCTGTCCGACCTTGCAAGCCGCTTCTCGCTTAGCGTTTCTCGGATCAGTGAGGTCATTAAGCAAACGACTGGACAAACCTTCGTTCATTTTCTGCATGATTTGCGATTGCGGCATGCTTGCAGCTTATTAGTCTCAACGGAGATGAGCGTAGCGGAAATTGCACTTGAGGTGGGCTACGGCTCCTACAAAACATTTTCACGTATTTTTCGCGAGTCTAAAGGTATCGTTCCGAAGGATTTTCGTAAAATGAAGCAGAATCAGAGCAGCCTGAGCAAATAGCCGCTTCCTCAATAAACAAGGGCTGCCTTGTAAGTAGAATATTCTACTTATAGGGCAGCCCTTGCTTGTTGCTTTGTTATGTGTTTACTGGACAATAGATAATATCAGGAATAAGATGGCTAGCAAAACGTAAATGACCAACGATAAAATCATTAAGGTCCGTTTACTCACAGCACGTCTCCCCTTCCAGCACCTTTATAAGCTATACACCATCATTGTATGTGCCCAGTGAAAAACGTGGAAATTGTCCAAGTGAGAAATTCGTCCTCTCAGAGCTTCGTTTAACGCCCTACAATCCCTGGCTGCTTAACTTATTTGCTCTGCTTGCCCTTTCCGATCGGAAGGAAGCAGTATCGTGAGCATGCCGAGCAGAGGCAAATAGGAGGTGCAGCGGATTACAAATTCGATGCCCATCTCATCCGCCAAATTGCCAAGTACGGCAGAACCAATACCGGCAAGACCGAACGCCATTCCGAAAAAAACTCCCGATACCAGCCCTACTCTGCCTGGCAGCAGCTCATTGGCATACACCAGTATGACAGAGAAGGCTGAGGCTAATATCAATCCGGCAAAGAAGATCAATATAATGGAAAACGTTAGATTGGCGTAAGGCAGCAGCAGTGCGAACGGTGCCGTTCCCAATATCGAGAACCATATCAAGCTGCGCCGGCTAAATCTATCTGCGAGCATACCGCCAAGGAGCAGACCGATAACATTCGCTGCAAGAAACACGAACAACACGATTTGTGCCTGACTGACCGAAAGACCAAAATGCTCGATCGCGTAAAAGGAATAATAGCTGCTTATTGCCGCTATATATACGTTTTTAGAAAACACAAGAATCATTAGAATCGTGATGGCAAACACAACCTTGCCTGTGGTCACATTCAAATTGGAAGCTGGCTTCGCCGCTTTCTTCGAGCTTGAGACAGGCATAAGCGAAAGCTGATTCCCGTACCATTTTGCCACATTGAACTGGATGATGACGCCAATCGTAACGACTAAAGCAAACCAAATGACGCCGCGCTGTCCCGTATGTACAAAAAGCACCGCAGTCATAATAGGAGCGAGCGATTGCCCGAGATTGCCCCCGAATTGAAAAATAGATTGTCCAGTTCCCTTCCGCTTTCCTGCTGCCATATAGGCAACACGTGCAGAAATCGGATGGAATACCGCTGATCCAATACCGATCAGCATGACCGCTGTCATCACCATCCAGAATTGGGTTGCATAAGAGAGTGCGGCAACTCCCCCTAACGTAAATAACATGCCAATAGGAAGCATCATCGGCTTAGGGTGTGAGTCGGAGAAAATGCCAATGACAGGCTGCAGCAGCGCAGCCGTCAAATTAATCATTAACGAAATTAGGCCAATTTGTGCAAAGCTGAGCGATAAAGAATCTTTTAAAATAGGAAATAATGCCGGTACGACCGATTGAATCGTGTCATTAATTAGATGTACGAAGCTGATTGCAAACAGTAAAGGAAATATTGTCTTTATAGCGGATGGCGATACTGCAACTGAAGCTTGATTGCTGGACATGCTAATGTCTCCTTCATTTTTCGAGTAGGCTTTGCGATATGCAATATATCGCATATTATATTTCCTATCCTGCTCAAAAGCAATATATCTTTTTTCGCTAGCAGGTGATTTGCGTCAATCGTCAATCGTGCGATATATTATATAGTGTTATTCTGATTATCTATTTACAACATTACATTCATATAAAGGAGGGTCTCCGATGCCGATCCCGACGGATTATACAACACCGATTAGATTATCCGCCAAAGAGCGCACCTTGACCCAGCTGCAAAAATGGATCATCGACGGAACGCTCCAGCCAGGAGAAAAGTTAAATGACACAGCACTTGCCGTAGCGCTTGGCGTAAGCCGTACGCCTATTAGAGAAGCCTTCCAATTACTTGAGGTTCAAGGGCTTATTCAGACGTTCCCAGGCAAGGAAACACGGGTGACTACCCTTGAGAAAGCGGATATTATTAAACTTTATGCGCCTCTAACAGCTCTACATACGCTCGCAGCGGAGCTTGCAACTGTAAATTGCCAGCAAGAGCATATCGAGCAGCTACGCGCGATCAACGCAAGCTTCAACAAGCATGTCAAAAATGAACAATTATACGAAGCGATGGAATTTGATGAGAAGTTCCATGAAACTATTTTGCACATCGCCAATAATCAGCATATTCTCACTTTCTGTTCCTCCCTGCAAATGCATATTCGGAGATATAAATATATTTTTATCAAACGCCCAAATTGGGAATCACAAGCTGCGGTAGCCGACCATGAAGCCATTATTGATGCGCTCGAAGCACGTGATGCAGAAGCAGCTGCCCGTCTAATGAAGCATAATCTCATGAGGCCAATCGAGCATTTGGACAAAATGTTTTAAGAGCTCCGCCTCTTGAAGCTTCCCTCGCATACTTAACCGGAATAAAAAAGCGGTGTCGCTCCAAGCCTTAAGGCTGAGAGCAACACCGCTTCGCTATTTTGATGCCTTGTCTATTCCAATTGGGATATCGCATAGTATCGACCAATCTCAATAATCAAAGCACCCATTCTCTCTAATTCTGGGACAATAATTCGCTGAACCCCATATTCCTTCAACGCCTCGGCTGTAACCTTGCCCACTGCAGCTGCAACAATTGTTTCAGCGAAGGCATGCAGCAGCAGCTCCTTGCGGCCCGTTTCAATTGCATACTTAAACAAATAATGCACCTGCACCGCAGTTGTAAAGCAAACGGCATCGACTGCTCCCGCCGCAAGCTCCTCGATAAGTGTTTCTAATGTAGCACTAGCTGGCGGAACATGCTTATAGGGCAGAACCGCTTCCACCGTCGTCGCACCTTTTCCTTTAAGATATTGCTCCAGCTCTGGCGCCGGTTCTCCATGCAGCTGTATCCAAACACTTTGACCTTTAAAGTCATAGGCCGCGAGGTTGTCCATCAGTCCCTGCATCGTCCCATCGTCATCGCTGACGATAGCCTTAAGTCCGCTGCGCTTCACGAACGCAGAGGTTTTGTAGCCTCTTGTTGCAATTTTCGCCTTAGTGAAGCGCTCAAGAACAACTTGTCCGATACCTAGCTTCTCTGCCGCAGCGATCAAGCTGTCCGAGCCCATTCCTGTCGTCAGAATAACCCAATCCGCCCCCTGCTCTGCGAATTTCCGCAGCGGCGCCTCAAGCAGCTCCTCATCAAACATCGTCAAGCCTTGCAGCGAACGAACAACAGGATCTCCGCCCTGTTTTTCTACGATTAAGCACATCTCATCTGTTTTTCGAGAGCCCGCAATGACAATTCGTTTATTTTCCAAAGCAATTATACCCATAAGAATTCAGCCACCGTACTTTCGGTTAATTTGTCTAATCCGACGTCATTATACCAAAAGCCTTGTAAATACGCATCCTTTATGGAAGATCTGTTTAGGCATTTTCCCATCGCTGCTTAAAAAACAACACATATACTTTGCTATAAACAATTTTCAAAATCATATAGATCGGAATAATAAGTAAAATACCTAAAATCCCTCCAATATCCCCTCCAACCAACACGAGTAGAATGGTCGTCAGCGGATGAATATCCAGCTGCTTGCCAAAAACGTAAGGCCCAATTAAATTATCCTGAATTTGCTGGGCAATCGTTATAATGACAATCGACCAAATCGCAATAGACGGTGATTCAATAAATCCAATAATAACAATAGGCACCGAGGATAAAAAGGAACCGATAAACGGAATGAAATTAAGTATGACCGCCACGACAGTGAGCAAAAGCGCATAAGGCAAATCAATGATGAGAAAGCCAATATACATCAAAACACCGAGCGCAACATTGACGATTACCCGCCCAACGATAAAGCTGCTAAGCATATGGTCAATCTCATCCATAACCTCACCTCCGTCATGACGGAAGCGCTTCGGAATAAACCGAACGATTTGCTCACCAAACTTCCCACCCTCCTTAAGCATATAAAATAGCAGGATCGGAAAGGTAATCAGCACAATTGCAAAATTGGAGAAAAACGTAAGCAATCCGGAAAAATACTCTGTAAGTAGAGTAAAGCCTTTGTTTAAATACTCCGTCAGCTTAGTGAGCAGATTTGAATTTTGCGGCAAAAAGGATGATAAAAAGCCGTTGCGCTCAAGCTCTTCCACTTGCTTTCTTAAAGAGGTGAAGAGCGTTGGAGCAGAATCAACTAAATTAATTAATTGTGTTCGCAAGGAAGGCCAAACCCAAATACTAAAACCAATTATAATGATGGCGAAGGCCAAATAGATGAACAAAATAGCCAACGTACGATTAACCTTTCGGCGTTCCATCAGACCGACCAGCGGACGCAGCAAATAGTAAAAAAAGCCCGCCAGCATCAGCGGAATGATACTCATGCTGAATAACGAAAGAATTGGCTTGAATATAAAATCTACGAGTGACCCCAGATAAATAATAATAAGCACCAATATAATCGTAATACACCAGCGGATGAAGCGGTTATGTCTAGCCATATGTGCACCTTCTTCTCTCATTCAAATAGACCTGGCTTGCCTGATTGCAACTGCAGCAAGCCTTCTCCGCCAGATAGGTTACATACATTATACCCGCTGCCGTCGAAGCTGAAACTCCTATATAAAACGGACCGCCGCAGAAGCCATTGCTCCTCTGCGGCGGTCCATCCTTTGCTATTGCCTTACTTTGAAAATAGTTTTTCCGCATCATCCAGTGCCATGCTGTGCCCAAGTGAAGAATAATCCAGCCATTTCTGACCATCCAACACGTATACTTGATTGTTTTTCACAGCTTTAAGGTTTTGCCAAACGACATTTTTGGCAAGCTCATCGAATCTCGCCTGCGCTTCGTTTCCTTTGCTGATAATGACGAATATCGCATCGGCATCAAAGTCTGGCAGTACTTCTTGAGATATGACGGCAAAAGGCTCATCCGTTATTTTCTCGACGCCGGCAGCTGGGTTCAAGCCCAAATCCTCGAACATAATTGGACCCACTGGGCGTTTCATGCCCATGACTCGCAGCTCCTTGGCCGTCATCCGAATGGCCATGACCTTAGCTTCTGCTCCTAGCTTGGCGTCAATCATTTCTTTAACCCGCTCTGCTTTCTTGGCGTAATCAGCAATGAAGGCTTCTGCCTCCTTCTCCTTGCCGACATGCTGCGCGATCCGCGTCAAATGGTCGAGCCAAGTGCCCTGATCCATATCGATGCTAACGGCAGGAGCGATCTTCTCGAACTTGTCTAGGTCTTCACCCGAGTATACTTCGTCCAAATAGATAACGTCCGGCTTCAGTGCCAATATGGATTCCATATCCGGATCTGTTACCACGCCGAGCTTTACAGCCCCTTGCAATTGGTCGGCTACGTGAGGCAAGAAATCTTTCACGTCACCGCCAACTACAGAGCCTGCCGGCTTAATGCCAAGTGCAAGCAAATTGTTCGTAATATGTATGGACATGGATGCGATTCTCGCATCCGCATCATGTCCAGCTACGACATCACCTGCTGCCGGCGCTTCCGTCGGAGCCTGTGAAGGAGCGTCTGAGGCAGCATTAGATTGATTGGAAGCAGCCTTGCCTCCGCATGCTGATAATACAGCAATCAGCAGTAGTGATACTAATAAAGTAAGCCATTTTCTATTCATGTTATCGATTCCTCCGAAGGTTAGGTTTGGACTGCAAAAGCAAATATAAGAAATAAGGCCCGCCGATTGCGGCAACGACAATGCCAGCCGGAATGGCATTCGGCTGAAATAATGATCTGCCAACTGTGTCGGCGGTTACAAGTATGACTAGCCCGATAAGTCCGGCAATGGGCAGAAAATGCCGATGCTGAGGTCCGACGAGCCGCCTTGCGATATGAGGAGCGATCAGCCCTATAAAGCCAATTCCACCTGCCATGGAGACACTTGCGCAGGCTAATGCTACCGCAAGGCTCGTCATCACCAGCCGATTGCGTCCGACATGACTGCCGACTCCAGAAGCCGTTTCATCTCCCAATGCAAATAAATCAAGCGTGCGGGAATGCATATACACAATTGGAACGAACAGGACAATCCACGGCAGCAGTGCTAGAACATTGACCCATTCCCTGCCCCATACACTGCCGGCAAGCCATCTCGCTGCAAATGCGTACGTGTCCTCATCAAGCCGAAGTGACAGAAACAGCGTAAACGCACTGATGCCTGCCTCAACCGCGATGCCGACAAGCAGCAGCCGAATCGGGATCAATCCTTTAAAGCGATCATACGCAAGGACAAAGATTAGCAGCGATATGCATGCTCCTCCAGCAAAGGCAAACAGCGGAATAAGCAGCGTAGACGGACCTTCCATGTTTCTAAAGAAAGAGACAAACAAAATCAGCCCTAGAGCGGCGCCGGCATTAATGCCGAGAATACCGGGGTCGGCAAGTGAATTGCGGGACACCCCCTGCAATACGGCACCGGATATGCCAAGCCCGATACCTGCAAGCACTGTAACAACGATACGCGGCAGTCTGTATTCAAACAGAACAAGGTTCTCGTCTGCAGCTCCTCCGCCAAGAAGTGTCCTCCAGATGGCAGCGGAAGACAGACGGATCGTTCCTGTGTTCAAGCTCACCACCACAACAATGGCTGCTATAATCAGTAGTATGAGTCCGACGACGATTGCCTTGACTGTTCGTTTCTGCTCCAAACTAGCCATATTAAAGCTCCCGCCTTTCTTGCCGGGCGAGATAGAGGAAGAATGGTACGCCTACCATGGCTACCATCGCCCCAATTGCAAATTCACGGGGTGGATTCACCATACGTGAAGCGAAATCAGCCCATATGAGCAATATCGCGCCAAGCAGCGCAGAGAAAGGGATAAGCTTACGATAGTCGACACCTACCATTCGCCTAGCAATATGCGGAACGACAAGCCCCACAAATCCAATTGAGCCCGCCACTGCAACGGAGGCGCCAGCTAGAATAACCGCCGCAGTCATGCCGAGCACTTTCACTCTTCCTGTATGTATGCCAAGACTTGCCGCCGTTTCATCGCCAAGTGAAAGAAATGAAATTGACCGGCCCATGATAGAAGATGCAAGTATAACGACGAGTACGATCGGTGCAAGCAGCTTCAGATGCTCCCATTTCACACCAGCGACGCCTCCTGCATACCAGAATGCAAGATCCTGGCTCAGCTCATAATAAATCGCAATGCCGCTGCTAAAGGAATGAAGAATAGCAGCAATAACTGCACCTGCAATCGTCAAGCGAATAGATTGAAGTCCTCCCTGCGTAGCTGAGCCGAGAAGAACGATCAGCAGCGTGCTGAGTGCTGCACCGGCGAAGGACATAAGTATAAGCTCCGAATAAGCGATACCTGGCAGAAACGCGAAGCAAAGCGCAACAACAAATGCAGCACCCGCATTCACACCTAGAATGCCCGTGTCTGCCAACGGATTTCGAGTAACGCCTTGCATCAATGCACCAGCAACAGCGAATGCCATACCGGTTACAGCGGCCCCCAATACACGCGGAAACCTGTACTCATGCATGATTTGATGTGCAGATGCATCGGGATTGTAGGCAAAGACGGCGGTCCACACTTCATTTAGGCTAAAGTCCTTCGCCCCGAAAGACACCGCTATGACTAGTGATAATAGGAGTAGGGCCCCAGCCGCTGCAAACCATAATCCTGTAATTAACACATTATTCCTTTTCATCTTGATCGTCTTCAAAGCTCCTCCCTTTCACGATAATATTGATAATCATTATCATTATTTAATTATAGCTTCCTCTCTCCGTCCGTACATGGCATAAATCAAGATTCCTTCATGGATATTTCGAAGATCGGCGTATCAGCTGCTGTCAATTGCCCAGCAGCCGTCCAGCCTCTTCTAATTGTTGGTCAATTCCATGAGGCGCATACACGATCCACTTGCTCCAATCCAAAAAACAAAGCTTCTGACTTCGAACAGCGGGATGCTTAGCCCAATATGGGTTAGTCTCTATATAACGCTGCACTCGCTGGTGGTCCTGTTCCGTCTCGCATACAACAAACAAATAATCCGATTCGAAATCCAAAATCTCATCCGGCTTGATGGACATCCAGTTAAAGCCGGTGCCGATCTGGTAAGGTGCTTGAGCTTGTACGATTCGTGCTGGCATACTAAGCTGCAGTGAGCGGTAAAATACGTGGCCGATGTTTCTTGTTCCATACATTCTCAAATCATTTTTGCGGACAACGCAAATCGCAACGGTTGCTTCCCCTATCCTCGCCTTAACTTTCCTGCGCAGCCGCTCGGAGCTGTGCTCATGCCCGTCCAGCCAGCGCCGTGCAAGCTGTCTTCTGTCGACCAGCTCGGCAAGCTCATTATGGTGAGCATAAATGTCCTTGCTTGCCCACGAAATTGGAATGATAGGAGCAATGTCGTTAATATGAGCTTTCGCCTTTGCGAGCACGTTATCCTTGCAGACAATTAAATCCGGCTTCATATCGCTGAACGATTGCCGGCTGGTTTCCCATGGCTCAGCAGCATGCTTAGGCAATATTAGCTCCTTAGTCACCAGCGGCATAAAGCGATGAACCTGCGCAGCGCATGGATGCAGGCCAAGCGTAAACAGATGATCGGTATAAGGGGATGAGAGGGAAATAATATTCAAATCCTGTTTTTTCGTGTAAATGCTTGGGGAATACCCGCTCGTTTCCTTAAAACGGCGGCTGAAATAAAACTCATCCTCATATCCTACGTCCGCTGCAATATCGTTGACCGATTTATCCGTCGTCAGCAGCATTTCCTTCGCTTTGTTCATGCGGAGATGGGTCAAATACGACACAGGCGTCTTATCCATCGATTTTTTGAATATTTGGGAGTAATACGACGGATGAAGCCTGGCCATTCCTGCCAGCTTGTCCACTCTAATTTCTTCTCGGTAATGGCATTGCATATAATCAAGCGTCAATCTAAGCCGGTCAGGCAGCTCTTCCACCTCCGCCGGCTCTGCATGCTGCAGCAATATATATAGCAAGTCCGACAAATGCTGCTGGGCGAGCAGCGGACTTCTATCTGACTCTCCGCCAGCCGAAAGCAAATAGAAGTACCGCTTAACTAAGCTGCCGCTGATGAGCTGCTTGCCTTGTAACGGAAAGCTCAGCTCACGCTTATAAGATCGGCCAGCATCCGTCTGCTCGGTTAATCGAAACCAATCAAATGATAAATAATAAAGCTCGTTCTCAAAATCTGGTGAGAGCTGAGCAGCCAGCATAATGCCTGGTGCATATATATGAAGCGAATCCCGCTCAAGGGCAATCGGCTGGCCGTTCATCGTCAGCGTACCTGCGCCTTTGGCCAAATAAAGCAAAGTATGCTGGGCTAACGGCGTGTCACCGTCAACCCAGCTTGGCACTTGCGTTCCTTTTCCAGCATGTCCAATATCCAATAATACATCTGTTAACCATTGATGATGATCAAGCGTGCTCATTACAGCTCCGCTCCCCTCAGCTGACGCTTATGTGCGAATGACAGCATTAATTGAAAATCATTATCAATTGTAATGAAAAAAGCTGCTTATTTCAATGCTTTTATGCTGTATATTTTTTCAAAATAATAACCGCATTATGACCACCGAAGCCAAATGAATTGGACATGCCGATATCGACACTCGCCTCGCGCGCCTTATTCGGCACATAATCAAGATCGCATATCGGATCTGGCTCCTCTTGGTTGATCGTTGGAGGAATAATTCCTTCCTGAATGCTCTTTACAAGGGCGATCGCCTCTACTCCGCCCGCGGCTCCCAGCATATGACCCGTCATTGATTTGTTTGCTGTCACAGGAATACGATAAGCAAACTCGCCGAACAGCTTTTTGATCGCGGCAGTTTCTGAACGGTCCCCGATTTCGGTGCTGGTTGCGTGAGCGCTGATCAAATCAATTTGCTCGGGCTGCAAATTAGCTTCTCTTAACGCATGCTTCATCGCCTGATAAGCTCCAATTCCCTCCGGATGCGTAGCAACCATATGATAGGCATCTGAGCTTGCGCCATAGCCGATGACCTCCGCATGAATGCGAGCCCCTCTGCTTAGCGCATGTGAGAGAGACTCCAGTATGAGAATTCCCGCTCCTTCAGCCATAACGAAGCCGTCTCGCCCCGCGTCAAAAGGACGACTCGCCTTCTCAGGCGCATCATTCCTTGTTGATACGGAGGTAGCATTGCCAAAGCTCGCCAGTGAAATATCCGTTATTGCCGCTTCTGTACCTCCAGCGATGACGACATCGGCGCTTCCTGAGCGGATAAGCCTCCACGCCTCCCCTATTGCTGTGTTTCCAATCGAGCAGGCGGTTACTGGCGCCATGGAAGGCCCCTGCGTCCCGAATCGAATGCTGATCATCGCCGCTGCCATGTTTGCAATCATCATCGGCACAAGCGTCGGACTCACCCGATCAGGGCCGCGTTCCTTTAGCAGCTCTGCTTGGGTGAGCAGCGTCTGGATACCGCCAATCCCCGAGCCTACATAAACGCCAACACGTTCGAGGTCTGTCTGCTCAAGCGACAGTGCAGCATCCTTCAGTGCTTGCTCAGCAGCGGCTATGGCGAACTGGCTAAACCGATCCATGCGGCGCGCTTCCTTACGGCCAAATAATGCCTCAGCATCAAAATCTCGCACAATACCTGCTATTCTGGCTTTATGTTTACTTGCATCGAAAGCGTCAATTTTTGAAATGCCTGATACTCCATTCACTAGTCCGTCCCATAAATGCTCGACACTATTTCCGAGTGGCGATATGACACCCATCCCTGTAATAACGACTCTTTCCACTTTGCATCCCCCTCATTGCTACCTTGCTTGAATGTAGTTTGTCACATTGGTTATCCTATTACAAGTTGCAGTTTATTATAGTATAATGAGTACCACTCTATCGTATGCTAAGGATGGTTGCTATGATCAATCAAGAAACTAGACTTCAAGCCTTATCCTCCTTCTTAAAATCAAAACGCGCCAAAATTTCTCCCGAAGCAGCAGGCTTTCCTTCCGGTACTCGCCGGAGAACGCCAGGCTTAAGGAGAGAAGAGGTTGCTCAGCTGGCAGGCGTCAGCCCAACCTGGTATACGTGGCTGGAGCAAGGGAGAGATATTAAAGTATCCAGCTCTGTTCTGGATTGTGTCGCAGCAGCTTTGCAAATGAATGACGACGAGCGCAAATATTTATATGCACTCGCGCTTGGGTCTGGTCATAGCACAGCCTCCGTTCATGAGGAGCATTCCGAAATCACCCCCTCCTTAAAGAGGATCTTGCAGGAGCTGCGCTTCTGTCCGACCATAATTTCGGATCGTCGCTGCCAGATCGTGGGTTGGAACCGAGCAGCCTCCCATGTGTTTATGGATTTCGAACAAATTCCTATTGAACAGAGAAATATGATTCAACTGTTGTTCACGCGTAAGGAGCTGCGCAGGCTTGCGGGAAACTGGGAGCATTTTGTGGGCGGATATCTCGCTATCTTTCGTGCTTATTACGGTCAATATGTACAGGATGATTGGTATGAACGTTTTATCGAGGAAATGAAGGGGAGCCATCCAGAGTTCCAATACCTATGGGAGCAAAGCCAGGTTAGCTCTGCCCCAGATGTATTGCTTGAATTCCGGCATGCGAAGGTGGGAAAAATGTTATTTCATTTGACTTCTTTCCAAGTACAAGGAAATACAGACCTCAGATGCAGCGTCTATACGCCTGCACCGGAGTCGTCAACCGAGACGAAGCTGAGCCGACTGCTCTAAGGGCAGCTGTCAGGAATGAAATTGAACGGTACGATCACAGATTTTACTGATGAGCGCATGATCATGACTAATAACGAGCAGACCAATTTGACGGGATTGAACGATGCCGAGCATGGTATGCCAAATTTGAGCCTGCGTAATTGCATCCAGCATCGTCGTCATTTCATCCGCAATGATAAACTTTGTATCTGGTCCAAGTGCTCTAGCGATGCAGCAGCGCTGCAGCTCCCCGCCGGACAATTCATTCGGAAACCGCTGAAGCCAGTCCGCCTTAATGCCTAGCGCTTCAAGCAGCGCTTCATCAGGCGTCCAGCCCTCCGTTAAGGTTTTGGCCATTCGCCATCTCGGATTAACGGCCCGCTCCGGATGCTGAAAGATCATTTGAACAGGATGATAGCTCCCCGTGTGCTCCGGCTTACCTGTTATCCGAACGTCGCCTGTAATCGGCCGTATATAACCAGCCAATAAACGAGCGAGCGACGTTTTTCCGCTTCCGCTCGGACCGACCAGACCAATGACCTCTCCAGCCTTAAGCGTTATGGAGAAATCGTTAAAGAGCCAGGGCCCGTTCCCATATCGCCAGCCTAGATTGTTTCCTTCAAGTTGCATGCAGACACCTCACCATTCCACCGCGAAGCTCTCGCTGCCCTGGTCGCTTTGAAAGACAGCCCTCTGTACAAGAGCTGCAGCGATCAGCGAAAAAACAGCCTTGCAGGTCAGCGCTTCGTGCAGGCTGCGTCCCAGCGATCGGCTCAAAGCCATTTTGGGGGAGTGCACGCCATAAGGCTTTGCTGTATGGATGCCTTAGCAACTCACCCTGTCCCTGAAAATCGCTTGCAGAAGCGAACTCCACAACCGTTCCCGCGTAAAAAACAGCCACCTTATCCGCGATTCGCAAGGCCGCCTCAATGTCATGGGTAATAAACAAAATAGCACAGCCGCCATCAGCAAGCTGCTTAAAGTGCCCCAAAGCCTCCGCAACATCATCCGGATGCATGCCCGGCGTTGGCTCGTCCGCTATAATGAGACGCGTCCTGCCAATCGCAGCAGTGGAAACGAGCACCTTGCGCGCCATTCCTCCTGAGAGCTGAAATGGGTAAAGCCGTCCCACATGCTTGCCCAATTGAAAACGCTCAAACAAGCTTTGACGCTCCTTAAGCTGCTTCGCGCCATCTGTTCTCACTCGCAGCTGCTTATCCACGCGCATAAGCGGGTCAAGATAACTTACAGATTGCGGCACAAGCGCGATTTCCTGCCCTCGGTAAAGCCGGAGCTTAGCTTCATCCAGCAGCTCACCGCCATAAGAGATCGTTCCCGTTGTATCCACGTTTTTCGGTAAAATACCCATAATTGCGTGAGCAAGCAAGCTTTTTCCTGATCCACTCGCGCCAACAACTGCAACGATCTCGCCTTCATTTATTGAAAAATCCAGCTCGTCCATAACTGTCGTTCTTTGCTGCCCGAAGCCCTTAACATACTGTATAAAGGAGATCGATAATTTGTTCACCTCAAGTAGAGGCATGCCGTTTCCTCCTTCCTTTGCATCCATTGCTTATAAATGCGCATTTCGCGGATCGATGAGCTGTCGCAAATGATTGCCCAGCTTATCGAAGGCTCGCACAGTGGCAAGCAGTCCGAGGCCTGGAAAAACAGCCAACCACCACATGCCCGTCGATAAATAACGCATAGATTCCGATAATATAATTCCGATTGCCGGCTGATGAGGCGACATGCCAAGACCGATGAACGTAATCGCCGCTTCATGCAGCACTGCATGAGGAAATAATAGCAAAAAGCCGACAAGCAACTGTGGAAACAAGTGCGGCGCAAGGTGGCGGGTCGCGATCCAGTATCTCGATCTGCCCAGCTTGCTGGAAACGAGCACATATTCTGCTGACATGAGCTGAAGCGCCTCCGCTCGGATCACCCGCGCGAGACTCGGCCAATGGGTCAGCATAATGCCTATGGCAACTCCTTTAAGCCCACCGCCGCATACGAAGGCAATTAGAATGAGCATGACAAGATGCGGAACACTTAAAAAAACATCGATCAGCCAGGAAATGATCCGATCAGCTGTTTTGCCAAGTGTAGCCGCCATGAGACCCATAACCGCTGCAATGACAGCACTGCATGCAGCACCCAGCAGTCCCACTTGTATACTTAAAGCAAGTCCCTTCACCGTACGGGAAAGCATATCTCTTCCAAGCCAATCGGTCCCAAACCAATGGGCAAGCGAGGGCGGGAAATTCCTATTTTCCAGCTGTACGGAAAGTCCTGTGGAGCCCAGCAGCCAGCTGCCGATGCCAATACTGGCAAGCAGAACCGCTGCCGCTGCTGCTGAGAAATAGGCGCGGCGCCGCCCATTCCAGCCTTTACTCTGTTTATGCTTAAATAGGGATGCAGAATGTTTCAAGCTCGCTCCTCCTTCCCGTGCCGAAGCCGAGGATCGACTATACGGTAGAAGTAGTCAGCTAGAGCGTTGCCTGTAAACACAAACAGCGTGCTGCACAAAACAAGTCCCATCAGCAAAGGTACGTCGCCTCTCAAGCCAGACTCTACCGTTGCTTGTCCAAGACCTGGATAGGAGAATACCTGCTCCGCAAGCACAGCACCTCCAAACAGCTCGCCAAAGGATGCGAACTGAAGTGTAATCGCGGGCAAAGCAATATTCCGCAGGCCGTGTCTGAACAGCAATCCCCAGCCTCGTTCTCCTCTAGCTCTAGCAAACAAAATAAAGTCGCTGTCCATCACGTCAATTAGCTTCTGCCTTGTATGCAAAGCGATGGGTGCAATTCCTACAACACTAAGTGTCAGTACCGGTAAAATCATATGCCGAATATGATCAGCAACCGTAACATTTTCTGCAAGCACGCCTGCCGGAACGCCTAGTCCCACAGGGAGCCAGCCTAGCCACACCGCAAAGATCATCATAAGCAGCAGCCCAACCCAAAAGGCAGGCGTTGAAGCAAGCGTGTAACAATAGCTCTTAATTATTCGATCCAACCACGAATCCTTCCTCAGAGCCGCCGCCACACCTGCTGTAAAGCCAATCACCCCAGACAGCAGCCAAGCAAACGCCATGAGCATAACAGAATTCATAAAACGATCGGCGATAACATCGGTTACCGGCTCGCGATAAATCATCGATGTGCCCATATCGCCTTGAAGCAAGGCTGCCCCCCATTTCAAAAATCGTTCAGTGAAAGGGCGATCGAGGCCCCAATACGCGGCAATCTCTTGTCTTTGCTCTGCCCCAACGCGCATCACATCCGCACCAATATAAGATTGAACGGGGTCGATGGGCGACATAGCTACCAGTCCGAAGGTGATGATGCTTACCGACGCAAGCAGCGCTATGAAGCGTATGAGTTTTTTTCCAATAAAAACAGCAACTTCCTGCAACATGCTACAACCTCTTCCCGCTTACTACTCTTTCCAGCTCCAGTTCTCGATATTGTCCGTCACCGGCCAGCCATGGCCATGCGGCTGAATGCGCTGCTTTCCAATGTCGAGGCCATCCCTTACTAAGAAGAGATGATCGATATTGACAAGCCATGCCCACGGCGCATCTCCTAGAGCGCTGAGCCCTGTCTGTCCGTCCCATTGCGCTTTTTTCCAATAGTCCAGCGATTCCTCTTCCGTCTGGGCGCCCAATGCTTGCTCAAATAGCTGATCAACAACTGGATTGCTGTAATAGCCCGTGTTGTAGTAATCGACACCGCCAAAATCACTGCTGTATAAATTGAACATTTCAAGTGGATCATGACTGCCCCAGCCAAGCATAATCGCATTCGAATGCATAAGCTTCTCTATCTCATCCCAGCTCTTGCCTTCCACTTGAATGTCAATGCCAACGGCCTTCACCATATCTGCAGCAGCCAAAGCAAGCGATTGACGGGTAACGTCACTGGACGGATAGATAAGTGAGAACTGAGCTTTTAAAGCACCTTTTTCAACAATACCATCCTTATCGCTGTCCACCCAACCGCTATCTGCTAATATTTTTGCAGCTGCTTCAGCATCATTATCTTTAATAACTGTCTCTTTATTCCACCAAGGCAGCCCGTCATTTGCAGTATACGCCGGTGAGCCGTAGCCCTCTAGAATACCATCGACCAGCTGCTGACGATTAATAACCGTATTGATTGCCTTACGTATAGCCACATCTGCGGTAACATCGTTGCCAATCGGATACCCTTCCGCCGTCTTGCCTCCAGACTTGACATATGGGAAGGCAATTCCACGGTTATCGACTGTTTTCACGGCTTCAAGCTTCATGCCTGCAACCTCTTGCTTACTAAAAGCAGAAGGTATGTATGCCACATCGACGCTGCCTGCTTTGGCTGCTGCGAATGCGCCATCCTCATTTAGAAATAAGAAGGTCAGCTTATGAAAGGATGGCTTCTTTCCATAATAATTTTCATTTGTTTTTACGATCAGCTGTTGGCCGCGGTCCCATTGTACAAACTCAAATGGACCTGATCCAACAGGCTTTTCGGCATAAGTGCTGCTATATGCATGCTTAGGTACAATGCCCGTCGTAATTAAATAATAAACAAAGGTAGATTGCGGCTTTTTCAGCTGAAAAACAACCTCATGCTGACCGGCCTCAACGCTTGCCAAATTGGTCAAATCAATAGACGCCCCGTTATTCGCCGCCGTATCGAAAGTGAACTTCACATCCTCAGCGGTAAGCGGCTCCCCATCAGAGAACGTCACATCATCCCGCAGTTGAACGGTCCAAAGCTTGCCATCTTCACTCACCTCGTAAGACGTCGCTAGATCGTTCACAATTTTCAAATCATCATCACGCTTTAGAAGCGTACTTTGGAACAGCGGAGAGCCATAGCGTCCCCAGCCCTTCGTTGGATCGAAGCCTGTATCCGGCTCCGAGCCTATAGCAACCACAAGTTCATTGGATTTAGCAGATTTGTTCTCAGGCTTGCCTACACTGCAGCCAGAAACAATTAACAGGATAATTCCTGTGTAGAGAAAGCTTAAATACATTTTCCTCACGATTCTTTCCTCATTTCACCCCGAAGTTTGTAACACGAATATGGAATATTGTAACACGAAAATTTTAGATTTTCATCACTTTTTTCAGTTTTCTAATCTATAGCAGTCAACTATTTGGCTTTTTCGGAGTCAAATCTAAAAAATATTAAGAAGTTCTTCATAATTATCCTAAATGGTTGTTAAGATTTTCCGTTTACTATTAAGATAATGAAAGAAGAATGCTGGAGAGTAGGTTGAGAAATGGATCATTTTTTTGTGCTGGTTGTTGATGACGAAAAGGAAATACGGGACGCTATAGAAATTTACTTAAAAAATGAAGGCATTACTGTGTTAAAAGCAAAGGATGGGATTGAAGCTTTAGAAATTATAAATGAACAGCAAATCCATCTCATTATACTAGATATTATGATGCCAAAGCTGGACGGAATTTCTGCTACGTATAAAATTCGCGAGAAGAAAAATATTCCTATCATTATTTTGAGTGCTAAAAGTGAGGATGCTGATAAAATATTAGGCCTCCATATGGGAGCGGATGACTATGTCACCAAACCATTTAATCCAATGGAGCTCGTTGCCCGCGTGAAATCCCAGTTGAGAAGATATGTTACTTTTGGTACATATGAAGGCATTAAAAAAATAATTGATTTAAATGGACTTACGCTGGACAAAGCAGCAAAAGAAGTAACGGTTCACGGAGACCCCGTCAAGCTTACACCTATTGAATATAAAATTGTTGAATTTCTTATGACTCACGCCGGCCGGGTGTTCTCGATCAACGAAATCTATGAACGGGTATGGAAGGAGCCTTGCTATAACGCAGAAAATACGGTAGCCGTCCACGTCAGAAAAATTCGTGAGAAAATCGAAATTGATCCGAAAAATCCAAAATACTTAAAGGTGGTATGGGGAATTGGATACAAAATGGAAAAATAGAATCGTCATGGGTGCGTGGGCCTTTATGTTTACGATTGGCCTCAGCGGACTCTTATCCTTTTTCTCTTTCGGCAACAGCTACACTCAGCAGGACTACTTCCATACACCGGAATTCCGATTCGAGCTTGATCAATTCGCAGGCTATCTGAGTATGTTCGAGTTAAACAGCGTCAATCTCGAGGAAGCGAAAAAATCGATAAAGGTTACTGAAGCTGATATTACGGAGTACCGTGACAGGTATGGTTATCTGAATGATCAAATCAATCATTTGAGAAATGAGTTCGAAGCCCTTATTCAGGATGCTTTGGCATCTGGTAACCAAGAGGCAGCAGATATCTATCTTGCGGAAAGAGACAAAAATATAGACGATATTACCAGTGTGTTCACAAGTGATGAGTATGTCACAGCAAAGGTGATCCATGAAAAAGAACAGACCATGAACAACTACTATAGGGAGAGAGAAAATTATCGTTCGGATTATTTGAAATACAAAGAAGCATTCCAATACTATTTTAAAAACAGCGTTACCGGTAAAGTCTATACCAATCTAAGCAACGTAGAAAATGAATCCGTAACGAACAATATGTTCCCAAGCAATCTGTTATTTATTACAAATTATTCTATACCAAAAGTATTTTCCATGTACCATGGCATCCCAGGACATGAAGAATTGGCAGATTCATTTATTCCATTTGAAGGACAGCTCGCCATAACTCAATCCCTAGCATCATCGAATCCAGTTATGATTGCTTTCGAACGCTACAAGCAGAAAAAAATCATCTCCTTTGTGTATACCTTGGCAAGCATTGTCGCTCTTATTCTGTGTTTCTTTCTCTTTAAAAAAGCGAGAGCTATTTCTGCCGGAATTGAAAAATGGATGCCGTATTATAACAAGCTTCCCATTGACTTACGAGCTCTTTTAATCATCATAAGCGGATTTAGCGCCGTGATCTTTCTATTTTCTATTAATGACCAAATCTTTAGTGAAATTGAAAATCCATTTGTTTACGGCCGGGATATCTTGTTCAGTATCATGATGGCATCAGTTATTTGGTGTCTCACACTTATCCAAGGAAGGTTCCTTGCTTCACAATTACAGGATTGGCAAAACATAAAAAAAGAATGGGATCATGCGCTCCTTAATAGGGTAATACAGAGCATGAAGGCATTCTACAATAAAACAAAGCACAGCCTGAGAGATGCTTTTTTGAATAAGAGCACGGGTATGCAGTTGTTCATTATTTTGTTTGCTGTATTTAGTTTAGGTCTAACCTCGATCATGATGATCGTACATCCATTTTTCATTCTTGTTTATATCATACTTCTTGCTTTTATAGGGCTTCCAATTGTAATGATCTTGATCAATCGCATCGGATATTTTAACGGGATCGTAATAAAAACGAATGAATTAGCTGTTGGAATTCTAGGGCAGGATCTCCCGGTGTCAGGCAAATCCGTTCTGGCAACGCTCGCTGAAAATATCAACGTGTTAAAGCTAGGAGTAAAAACGTCTCAGAACGAGCAAGCAAAGAGTGAACGGCTTAAAACAGAACTAATCACAAATGTAAGTCATGATCTGCGGACACCGCTAACCTCCATCATTACTTATACGGAGCTGTTAAAATCAGAAGATGTGTCAAGTGAAGACAGAATAGCCTATCTAGAAATAATCGATAAAAAATCAAAGCGGTTAAAGGTAATCATTGATGATCTATTTGAAGTTTCGAAAATGGTCAGTGGAAATATTGAATTGACAACGGAAAGAGTCGATCTCGTCCAGCTTTTGCAACAGGCACTTGCGGAATATGACAACACGATCAATGAATCCAGTCTGCAATTCCGGATTACATACAGCAAAATGCCCGTTTACGCTCTTGTCGATGGAAAAAAGCTATGGCGAGTCTTTGAAAACTTAATTGGAAATATCCTTAAATATTCACTAGAAAACTCGCGAGTGTATATAACAGTAGGAACGTTCGACAATCAGGCGATTCTTACGTTCAAAAATGTCTCTAAATATGAGCTTAGCGAAAATATGGATGAGTTATTTGAACGTTTCAAACGTGGAGATACGTCACGTCAAACCGAAGGCTCTGGCCTCGGGCTGGCTATTGCGAAATCTATCGTGGATCTTCATGATGGCAGTCTTGATATTGAAGCTGATGGCGACTTATTTAAAGTATGTATTTCACTGAAGCTTGATTTATAAACAGCTGTTTCAGAAGAGCTTCTGAAACAAACAATGGCAGTCTAGGACTTTATTATATTGTCCCAGGCTGCCGTTTTTTTTTCGGAAAAACAATCCAATGCTTATAACCGAAATTTCCAACGCTTAATTATGGTCATGGTCATGATTGTGATCGTGGTTGTGATTATGCTTCTGCTTCTGATCTGAATCATGCTTGTCTGCATAGGTCACCGATAACTCAGCGTATATAACACCCTTCTGCGTCTGGATCTGCTGATGCAGCGAGCGAAGCCTTGTAAGCTCTCCTCTAACGACGATGACTTCTAAGCACTGATCGTGATTCAGATGGACATGCATATTAGAAATAATATCATGATGAAAGCGATGCTGTACCTCCATCAACACAATGGGAAGATCGCTTACGTGGTGATCGTAAACAAGCACAATCGTTCCAGCAACATATTCATTCCCATTCATTCGAGCGGGCTCAAGCAAGGCTCGTCTTGCCAAATCACGGATTGCTTCTGATCGATTCGTATAGCCCTGATCATCAATATACCGATCAAACTGATCGATTAACGGTGCTGGGAAGGATACTCCAAACCGCACCAATTCATCTTTTTCTGCCATTAGTTCACCTTGCCTGAAATGGGATAGTCTATGACAATAACGTTTTCGATCAGACCATCCAGCATGCTCACAAAGTTCTGATGTGCCGGATGCGGACCGTAGTCAAGCAGCGACTGCTTGTCCGTGAATGTTACTCGCAGCCCCAACGTGTAGCCTTGGATATTGTCTGTTTCGGTCGTTTCATTGCAGCCAGCGGTTAGCTCCACAATGCCTGAAATGGCAGATGGCAGCGCATATAATGCATTCAGCAGCTCTTGTTCTTTGCTTGCGGACAGTTCTTCTTTAAACTTAAATGATACCAAATGCTCGTACATCATAGAACGATCTCCCTTCATTCTGTTCATGCCTTATTTTCTTATCATATCATGGACAGCTATCCTCATGTTAACATCCTACTGATGCTTTAATCTAGTGTCCCATTCCCCTAATTGGAGGGGTATTTATACTTCCAATTGGATCTTTACATAATAGTCTTAGTACGGTACGGTTAATAGACGTACAATTACAGTATTCATCAAACGCAGAAGGTGCAGGTATGCCATGTGGAAACCAGATCGTTCAGCTCAAACACCCTTGTATCAGCAAATTGTCGATCATATTGAACATGCCATCACCTATGCGGAGCTGCCGCCAGGCAGTCTTCTTCCGTCTGAGCGGAAATTAGCAGATCAGCTCGGCGTTAATCGAAGCACAGTCATTCAAGCCTATGACGAGCTGCGTGCCTCCGGTTTAGTGGAGAGCGTCATTGGCAGCGGAACACGCATCAGCCTAACCAAATGGGGCATCTCTCCATCAAATACTCCCAATTGGCGTCAATATACAGAGGGTGGCACATTTCTACCTAATCATCGACTCACGAGGCGCATTAGAGAAGCAACGCAGAACGATCCCTCCATTATTAATATGGCAAGCGGCGAGCTCTCGTCCGATTTATTTCCAAACGAAATGGTGAGCAGCATTCTTCGAGAGCAGCCGTTTCATGAGCATCTGGGCTACGATGATCCGCAGGGCTATCATCCATTAAGAGAATCACTCGTCGATGTCTTACAAAAATATAACAGCATCAATACGACTAAGTCATCCATGCTCATCACCTCGGGCTCGCAGCAGTCCTTATATTTAATTACGCAATGCTTGCTCTCGCCAGGAGATGCTGTTGCCATTGAAGATCCATCCTACAGCTATTCCTTGCCTATGTTTCAATCTGCAGGCTTGCGGATTTATCGCCTGCCCGTTCATGAGGATGGCATTGAGCCGGATGATATTATGAATTTGTATCGCAAGCATCGTATTCGAATGGTTTTCTTAAATCCCAATTATCAAAACCCGACCGGAACCAGCCTTAGCGAAGCGAAAAGAATAAAGCTGCTTCGAATTGCCGCAGATCTGCGCATTCCTATCGTTGAGGATGATCCTTTCAGCTTAACGACCTTTGACGGAAACGTACCGCCTCCTCTCAAATCGATGGATACGGACGGAACTGTGCTTTATATCGGATCGTTGTCGAAGGTAGCGGCTTCCGGACTCAGAATCGGTTGGATGGTCGCCCCGCAAACTGTAATTGAACGCTTAACCGATGCTAGGCAGCAAATGGATTTTGGATTGAGCATTTTGTCGCAATGGGCTGCGCAGCGGCTGCTCGCCTCTGAGCACTTTGACCAGCATATTACGAGCCTGCGTCAAGCCTTGTTTCAGAAGCAGCAAATGATGGTGCAAACCTTGCAGGAGGTGCTGGAGGATAAGGTTAGCTTTGTCCCTCCACTTGGCGGCTTGAATTTATGGTGCAAAATCAATCAAACCATTGATGATGGAAAATTGCTGGAGGAAGCTATAAAGAGAGGCGTTGTGTTCGTACCCGGAAGCGTATATGGCTCAGAGCCTGGTTATATAAGATTCAGCTATGCCAAGCCTAAGCTTGAGGATATACGCAGAGGAATCCTTGCCTTTTCGGATGCTTTGAAGCAATTTTGAACCTCTGGAAAGGAGGCTGAAGCAATGACTTACATTGTAATCTTGAGTGCGTTATTCCTTGTTGGCATCTTTTATATTGTAATTGCAGGAGCAGGCATTATTAGAGATGACGATCAAATCGTGGATCAACAGCTTGCGCAGCTGAACAAAACTCATTAATGGACATGCAGAAAAGCAGGGGCAAGCCCCTGCTTTTTCTTATCTTCCATATTACAATCGATAAATATTAAATTCAAACGTCAGCTCTTGATTCGCCTTAATCAAATACTCGTCATGCACTGGCGCCCCCCAGCTGTCGTCACCGCCGACACCCATTTGCTTGCCCGCTACGGTGACCACCGTATAGTGCACATTTGGCAGCTCATAATGATGATTTGCGCTTTCCAGCTCAAATGCGGTATACGGTGAAATATTGCATTCTACAGGCTGCGCGGCTGGCGCAGTAATCCGAATACCTTGTCCATAATCATTGCTAATGCTGACACGGCGAACTCCTGTACGGTTCCCCGATTCCTGAGGTACCACATAACCAGATACATTATCAGCGGCATCATTTTTAAATACGCCTAATCGAGCCCCGAAGGCACGGTCGATATAATTCTCCTCCGGCCCCATCGCATACCAGTCCAAATGGCAGTAATCAGCCGGAACCTTGAAGGATAGTGCGAATATCGGCAGCTTCGGCAGCCCTTCAGCTCCCTCGTAGCGCGATTTAACGTTCAAGCTGCCATCTGCAAATACCGTATAGGCAACGGTCACAACAACATCCGCGCTAATGCTTAGCTTGTAACGGAACGTGACGGTGGCACTTTCTTCCTGCTCCTTCAGCTCAACACTAATGCATTTGCGAGTCAGACTCGCAGCGAACCAAGCCGCAGAATCAAATCCTAGCGAGAAGCCTTTATCATTATCCGTTGTCGCCCGCCAAAATAACGGTGCTGGAGGAATGGCAATCATTTCTTTGCCCGAATAATTCAAAGAAGTCAGCGTCCCCGCCTGCTTCGAGAACATAATGCTGAAATCGCCGCCATGCACGCCAATATTCACATCGCCCTCGACCACTCTAAGCCCGCCTACTGGATTCACGGAAGCAGCTGTCTCTGCGATTACAAACACATGCTGTCCGAACGAGATTTCATGTCCGGCATCCGCCCATAACGTACGCTCCTTCAAGTTCAGCGATACATGCAAAGCATATTCGCCAGACTCAGCTATAGCCGGCAGCTCCAGCGGTACATAAGATTCGCTTTGCGCAGCAACATCAATGTTCAGCCGGCTCTCGAATATTTCGCGGCCTTCGTGATGAAGTCTAACGACCAAATCATAAGCTTCTGTTCCTTCAAATAGATTTTCATTAATGACCTTTACACCTTGACGATCAGGTAGAAGCTTAATGTTCTGATACAGAAATTTAACCTCCTGCATCTTCGGAGACTCCTTGCGGTCAGCATATACAATACCGTTCGTACAGAAATTATAATCCGTAGCACGGTCGTCGAAATCACCGCCGTAAGCTAGAAACTCTTTGCCATAACGATCCTTCTTCACAATGACTTGATCGATATAATCCCAGATGAAGCCGCCTTGGTACATCGCATACTTCTGCTCAAGCTCCGTGTACTTGTGCATACCGCCCACGGAGTTGCCCATAGCATGCATATATTCGCAGCTAATATAAGGCTTCTGCGGATGATCATTCAAATACTCTTCAATATCAGCTGGCTTCGCATACATGCGGCTCTCCATATCACTCGTATCATTATAATTGCGATTATGGAAAACACCTTCATAATGAACGAGTCTGCTAGGATCTGTTTCCCGGAAATAGTTCGACACGTTCAACAGAACCTCTCCAGCATACGCTTCATTGCCAACCGACCATATTAATATAGAAGGATGGTTTTTATCCCGCTCTACCATCGAGATTGCTCGGTCCATCACGATCGGCTGCCATTCCGGCTTGTTTTCAGGTATATTCCATGAAGGCTCTACAGCGCCCATCTTCTGCCATGAGCCATGAGTTTCGAGGTTCATCTCGTCAATGACATATACGCCGTAAATGTCGCACAGCTCATACCACAGTGATTGATTCGGATAGTGAGAGGTACGTACAGCATTCAAATTATTGCGTTTAAGCGCTGCGATATCCCAAAGCATATCTTCCTTCGTAATTGCCCGCCCTCTGCGGCTGTTGAATTCATGGCGGTTGACACCCTTGAATACGATTCGTTTTCCATTAATATGCATCACTTTATTGATCATTTCAAATTTACGGAAGCCCACTCGTTGAGGTATTACCTCAATAAGTGCCCCCTCTTGATCGTATACCGTAATATAAAGCATATACAAATAAGGCTTTTCTGCGCTCCAAGCCGTTACCTTGCCTGCTTCTAGTGAAAGCGACAATTTATGATCACCGGCATCTGCCTGTGACTCTGCAGAAGCTACAGCTGCGCCATCTGCATCCTTCAATTCGAGCTTAATGACAGATTTCTGTACCCCTGAAAGCTTAAGATCCACAGCCAAACTGCCTATTGTATAAGATGAATCCAAATCAGCATGCACGAATAGATCACGTACATGAATGCTAGGAACGGTATATAAATATACATCGCGGAAAATACCCGAGAAGCGCCAGAAATCCTGATCCTCCAGCCAGCTGCCCGTGCTCCGTTGATAGACCTCGACTGCAAGCTTATTTTCCCCTTCGACCAAATACGGCGTGAGGTCAAATTCCGAAGGCGTGAAGCTGTCTTCGCTATACCCTACAAATTTGCCGTTCAACCACAAATAGAAGGCTGATTCCACTCCCTGAAACGAAACATACACAGGCTTGTTCTGCATGATGGAAGGCAAATTAAAATACTTCACATAACTCCCTACTGGATTATGATCCTCAGGAATCGCAGGCGGACGGATATCGTTATGACCATCCCATGGGTACATCGTATTCACATACTGAGGCTTGCCGTAGCCCTGCAGCTGAATATGTCCAGGCACCTCAATATTTTCCCAGCCATTCGTTGGATGCTCTATTTCGTAAAAATGCTGCGGACGATCAGCAGGCTTCACGGAATAGCTGAATTTCCAGCTGCCATTCAAGGAATGACGTAGTGCCATGGGCGCTTCTGCCATCGCTTCTTCGATTGATTCGTAATATTTGTGATCCGAGTGAGCCGGCAGCCGGTTCACAGCAAATACACTCACGTCAGTGAGCCAGTTAATGGAAGGCTTCATTTCTATCATTGCATTTTCCCCTTAAAGTTATTTAAAAGTCAGGTGGCTGCGCATCATGCGCACAGCCACCTGACTTTTTTCTTCTTATTTTACTGAACCAGTCATCCCTGCTACAAAATGCTTCTGCATAAGGAAAAACACAAGTGCAGTAGGTATCGTCGAAATGACAATCGCTGTCATGATAATACCATAATCCGGTGTATAGCTCGATCCTAAATTTGAAATCAACATAGGAATCGTCTTTTTCTCCGGCGATTGCAATACGATAAGCGGCCACAAATAGTTATTCCAGCTCGACATAAATGTAATGATCCCAGCCGCAGCATAAGTAGTCTTCATCGTAGGCATATATATCCGGAAGAAAAGACTTATTTCACTCAGTCCATCGATACGCCCCGCTTCGAGCAGCTCTCTCGGAAACATCTTCGTATTTTGACGGAAGAAGAAAATAAGAAACGCGGTAGTAAAGGTAGGCAATACGACACCCGAAAGTGTATCTAAACCGATGAACGGTATAGCTCTTGATACGCCTGCAAACATTTGATACAAAGGCACCATGATCGCCGCGAACGGAATCATCATGGATAACAACAATATCGTAAACACAACATCCTTTGCTTTGCTCCGATAAATTTCAAAGCCGTAGCCTGCTAGCGATGCAATAACCATAGCTAGCACAGTAGTCGACACTGAAATTTTTGCCGAGTTCATCAGCGCTGGAACGATGTCTACCGTCGTAAACAAGTTTTTAATATTATCCATCAGCTGGCTTCCGGGAAGCAATCTCCCTTTGGTCACATCCGCTGACTTATTGGTAGCGCTGATAATCATCCATAGAAAAGGGAATATGGATATGAACGCAGCAACGGATAGAAAAATATAAACGAACGCCCGTTTTAATTTATCCATTTTTATCACCTGCCGCTTTAAACTGTACAATCGCTAATATGACAATCATAATTACAATGGAATACGACACTGTAGCTGCATAGCCGAAATCGGACGTATATTTGAACGAAAGATTGTAAATATATTGAGAGATGGACATGGATGCATTCCCCGGTCCGCCCTTCGTAATATTCACAACTTCATCAAATAGCTGCAATGTGCCAATCGTAGAAGTGATCGATGTAAACAAAATAATCGGCTTAAGCAGCGGTATGGTAATACCAAAAAATTGTCTCGTAGACGATGCGCCGTCAATTTTTGCCGCTTCGTAGATCGAATGATCAATATTTTGAAGCGCAGACAAGTAAAAGATCATGTTATAGCCTGTCCAGCGCCATGTGATTGCAATAATAATCGTTATCTTTGCCCAAAACGGGTCTGTAATCCATTGAATCGGATTAGTGATCAAATGGACATTCATTAACAGCTTGTTAACCAGACCATCTGTAGCAAATAAGTATTTGAAAATAATAGAATAAGCTACGAGCGAGGTAACAGCCGGCAGGAAAATCGCCGTACGGAAAAGCCCTCTAAATTTCAATTTGCTGTCGTTCAACAAAACAGAGATAAACATCGCCAGCACAATCATAATCGGCACTTGAATAATTAAGTATATAAACGTATTTTTTACTGCTGTTAGAAACGTCTTATCACTAAACAAACGAACGTAGTTATCAAATCCAACATACGACAAATTCATGCCCTTGCCAGACTTGAAGGATAGAAGTAGCGCCTGAATCATCGGATAAAAATAGAACGCCGCAATCATTACGACTGCCAGTATAATGAACATCCAACCAGTAAAATTAGCTCTAGTGCGAATATTCACGCCAGGCTTCGCTGCTTTCACGTTAGCCTAACCCCTTTCTTTACAATCTTGCGACTTCTCCAGCCCTTCAGCCGAGCCTTGGGCATGCTGATCAGGAGAAGGAGAAGCCTCAGATTTTTATGACTTACGGTATGATTTTATTTATTTTACTTGTGTTTCTGCTTGTGCTTGCGCATCACTTAATACTTTATCAATATCTTTGCCACCCAAGTAATTTTGCATTTCTACGACAAGAATATCCTCAAGCGCATACGTATGCATGCCATAGTTTACATTCGGAATTTGCTCTGTCCATTTCGCAAAGTCTTCAATTACTTTTTGGCCGCCAAAAAACTCGTCCGCTTGCTTGTACGCTTCGCCAGTTGCTGCTGCTTTCAAAGTACTGATCGCACCAATCTCTGTCACAAGCTTCTGATAAAGCTCAACATCCGAACCAAAGGTTTGCTTCAAAAATTCTGCTGCGGCTTCTTTACCGTCAACATTCATAACATACCACGAGCTGCCTCCAAGGTTAGACGCATGCACGGAGTTCGCATTGTTCCCAAGTTTAGGGAATGGTACAACCGCCCATTTGCCTGCTTGTGAAGCTTCCGCTTTAATCGAAGCTGTGATCCAGTTGCCCGTAGGAACAGTCGCAACCTCTCCGCTATTAAATGCGCCCACAAACTGGCTCCAATCGGATGTTACTTTGACAATATCTGCACTCATAAGCTCTTTGTACGATTCAAATGCTTCCTTCAGCGCTTCGTTGCCTACAAGATTTGGCGTTGTGCCATCATCCTTCAGGTACCAAGAACCAGCGGATTGAATCATCATTCGGATCAGACCAAGATCATTAGGATCTTGCGTCAGCAAAGATTTGCCTGTTTTGGCTTTCACTGCTTTACCAATTTCAATAAATTTCTTCCAATCAATATCCTGCAGGTCAGCAACTTTATAGCCTGCTTCTTCTAAGTAGTCACTTCTTACATACAAGCCAGCAGCACCAGAATCAAATGGTACGCCGTATTGCTTGCCGTCTACACTTGTTGGCCCGATTTTGTAATCTGCGAAATCGCCTGGATTAATGAAATCGGTTAGTTCAAAAAACGCATCCGGGTAAGATTGTAAGAAGCTTTGTGCACGGTAATCCTCGATCAATACGATCGTTGGCAAGCTTTTTGTTGTACCTGCATTCAAGCCCGCATTCATTTTTTGGATAATGTCCGCTTGAGCATTTTCAATAATGTTGATCTTTAGATCAGAATCGGGATTTTTTGCTTTATAAGCTTCACTAGCACGCTCCATAGCACCGATGTTAAACACCTTGTCCCATGCCCATACTGTAATTTCTTTTGTTCCTTCTGCTGCAGTACCGCCATTATTAGCGGCATTGTTTCCAGTGCTCGAGCATGCCGTAAGAAGCACAAAGCTGGCGAGCATAATTGCGAGTAGTTTTTTCAAAATATTCAGCCCCTTTTTCGATAACTGATAGCCTTGTTGAAAGCGTTTGTTGGCTAACGAATTTCATTATAGCAATACGGAAATGGGACTCGTTAGCAATATATTTGTGCGGATTTGTCATTCTATTGTTACCTTTCCAATCGTTATTATGTAATTAGCAATAAATTTGTTTATTGGTATTTTTTTTAGGACTTATGGAGGGGCAGTCTAATTTTCACTCTAGTTCCCTCTCCAATATCACTTACGATCGAAACGCCATATTCCTCGCCATATAGCAGTTTGATCCGATCATGAACATTGCGAATACCGATTCCTGAGAAAAAATGGCTCGAGCTAATCGAGCTGTGAGCAGGATTTTGCTGGTCATACCCCGCCATTCCAACGCCATTATCTACAACCTCACATACTAATGCATCTTCCTCACTGGAAATAAGCACATAAATATACCCATCCTTCCGCTCTTGAAAAGCATGAAAGAAGGCATTTTCTATAAACGGCTGAATAATAAGTTTCGGTACATGATAGCCATAGCAGTTGTCTGCAACAAAATAATTAACGACAAATTGCTCGCCATAACGAACATGATTGATATAGACGTAATTTTTCAAATTTACGAGCTCTTGAGATACGGTGATCGTCTCACTAATGTTGCTTACCGTATTTTGCAGCAATGAAATTAAAGAGTTGATCGTAGCTGCAGCCTTCTCCTTATTTCCTTGCTGCACCAAAATTTTAATCGATGCCAGCGTATTATAAAGAAAATGTGGATTAATCTGCATTTGCAATGCCGACAGCTCTGCGTTTCGCTGATCCTTCTGCGTCTGAATGAGCTTCTTAATATAATCGTTCAGCTCATCGAGCATATAGTTGTAGGCATGTCCGAGCTGTTTAATCTCAAAGCTGCCGGAAACCTCAATATAATTGTCGAATGCATTCGCTGTAATGCCTGACATTTGTTTGGCCAGCATCGTTAATGATTTCGTTAATCTTCTGGAAATAATGAAAACAATAAATAGCGCTACGATAACGATAGCGAAACTAATGAGTGCAACCATTTTAAAATCGACCATTTCACTAAGCACTTCCTGCTTATTGATCAGATTCACAAGGTAAAAGTTATATTCCGGCAAATACTTGGACAAAACGAGACTGCTGTTTCCGAGTACATTAACATCTTTATAGTCCTGCTTCTGTTCCTCAATATCTTTGGCATAACCAAGCAAATCAAGCTCTTTGTTCCCGATCAGGTCCTGCCGATTGCTCGAGACAACGACTCCCGAGTGATCCAAAATAACAACATCATTGCCATTGCTTGTGAAGCTTGCATAAAAGCGCTTAAAATCACTCTCTTTGATCGCAAAATAAAGCACCCCATATTGGTTAGCACTCGTTCTCTCCATTAAAGCTCGGGAAGCAACAATAGCCGGATCATCATGTGATGAACCAGCTACATTTTCTGTATCTAATTGATAAATAAGCTTTTTAGGATAAATAAGCGTATTTACTGTCAAAATGCTATTTCTTAGCATCTCGGTTGAGCTTGGCCAATAGGAGCTGTCCGTGGAGTGTGTCTTCTTATTCACTCCCGATATGGTCATTGTTACCGGATAAGCGGCTACATTCGAATGAATTTTCTTCATTTGCTGGCTAGCCAAGTAATAGCTCTGCAAAGAGGAGAGCGAGTCCATATCCGGTTTAGTCAAGAAGCCTTTGATCTCGCCATTTTGGAGCACATTGTTAGATGCAGTTACGACTGAGTAGTTGAATGATTCGAAATTCGTCTGTATTTGACTGATAATTTTGGAATTCGTAATACTGAATGTATTCATGAAAAGCCGCTCCGACATTTGAATCATAACGATAGATGTCAAGAGTGACACGGTTACAATGCTAACTAGCGTGACCATAAACATTTTAATAAATAAGCCGTGAAATTTAAGTTTGTCCAAAAAGCTTCTCATCTGCTAATCCCTCTTCTTGCCCATGTATTGTTTTCTATAGTGGCTTGGCGATAGGCCCGTCAGCTTCTTAAACACCTTCGTGAAATAGCTGTGGTCCGAATAGCCGACCATACCGCTTATTTCAGAGATAGACGCCGAATGATACTGCAAAAGCTCAGCAGCCTTCTCCACGCGGATCTTGTTCAAATATTCACTAAAGCCTTCCTTATTATGCGATGTGAAATAACTCGATAAATAAGACGGATTAAAATGAAAATGCTTGGCTAGCTCTGTTAGACTAAGCGGCTCTGCATAATGATCTCGAATATATTGAAGCAGCTGCGTCATACTGGAATTGCTGCCTGCAGCTCCTCTTGCCCTAATAACCTCGTTTGCTTTTGCAATAAAGCTCTCGAGCTGCGAAATGGCTTGGCTTACATGCGTCGTTTCACCGATCGATTTGAAATACGCATATTTGGCCTCTTCTAATATTTTATTATCCGATTCCAGGCGACCTAGCAAAATCGTAATATTAAAAATAACATTGCCTAAAAAGGATTTGAACTCAAATACATCGGTTTGGTAATGAGACGCCTGCACATAGGCCAGCAGTCCGCCAAATGCCTTATCAAATTGCCTGCGGTTCATCAGCTCTGAAAAATCGTTCATATTAAAGCTTCGAGCTTCTTCGGTTATGAACGGCAGCTCCTCATGCATAATCAATCGCTGTGCTTCTGGGAGGAAGAAGCGATAGGCATTAAGCTTAAGGAAGCTTTCCTTGTAGCACACACCCAGCTGGCTTAGGTCAGTAAAGGCTTCTCCGAGCGTCCACCCTAGCTCCGGCAATTGCTCGCTCGTTCCCGCTGCCAGCTTCCTGGCTATATTCGTCAGCTTCTGCTCATCCTGATTTGCGACATTAACAAGCACAACTACCATTCCCTGCTCCGTAGGGATTTCGTAATATACGGAATCGGTTAAGCCGGCTGCCAGCTCCTCTGTTATTTTGTCTAGCCACTGGGAATCAGCTTGGCGATCTCTGCCCTTATTCATCAGCAGTTTCGTATCCACTCCTAGCAATCGGAAGCTAGGATGAGGGAAAGCTTCTTCAACTACTGGATTATTCGTATCTGTCTCATAGCCCGAAACGAGCTTATCTAGGACCTGTTTAACGGACAAGCCGTCATCCTCATCGGCCTCCATTAGCTGTAAAGAAGGAATTTTTCGAGCTGTCCGTTTCACGATGCCGAGCAGTTGAAAGGCTTCCAGCTTTGGCTTTAATATATAATCAGCAACACCGCTTTGAAAGGTAGATCGCACATAATCAAATTCGCCGAAGCTGCTTAAAATAATGACCTCAATTTCCGGAAAACGCGTCTTTATCGTGCGAGTCAGCTCCTCTCCTCCCATAACAGGCATCACAATATCTGTGATGACAATATGTGGTGCCAGCCGCTCGATTTGCTCGAGTGCCTCCTTCCCATTGGAAGCCTCTCCTACGATTTGGAAGCCTTCATGCTCCCAATTCAACAGATGCTTGATCCCCTGTCTTACTAATAATTCATCATCTACGATAAGAACACGACAAGCAATACCCATGGTTCAACCTCCAGCCTTAATCTTCTCCTGCTAGTCTATCCAGGCGCCTTTATTCATAATAGCTGCGAATGACAATATCCTGGTCATAGTTTCCGAAGCCTTTTCCGTACAGCGTCAATCCGCCTCTACCGCGTGAAATATCATCAGAACTAATACGGAATGTCCACTGTGAGCTGTCCCAAGGCACATCCTTTATCGTGAGTTCCGAAATTCGCTCTCCATCCACATAGCTCCCGTTCTCATTAATGCGAAGTACCTTCAACAGCCCATATTGATTGACATCGGAATGCCACCATTCAGGCGACAAGCGCCCCCTAAGCCTTCCAAAATCACCTGGGCTTGTCCAAATGCCCATTAGTTTGTCGTTAATCGTAAACTCTATATCCGAGGGCCAGTTTTCATTAATATGCGGAGCCTCGGAGCCGATCTCCAACGATATTTCAATTTCGGTTACCCGTTGATCCTTGAAGAGATAATTCGGAATTTTGTATTCAAGAAAACCGCGAGCAAACCATAAAATGCCTGCATGGACACGCTCTGGATCTAGAAAATAAGTCGGATTATCATAAAACCCGATCATTTTCGTCGTTGTGGCGATCCCGCAGGTTGGCGCTGCTTCAAAATCAGTGTAATGACCGACAGGAATGGATACCTCTGTAAATTTCCTAGTCTCATGCTCGGATTTCGACAATCGAATTTGGAGATACTCCGTAGATAAAGAGCAATACTTATAGGTGCCTCCGTTGATTCTTCGCATTCGATAGCTGACCAGCCCGGCCGTCTGCAGCTTGTTGACATGTGTACTGACGATTGCGCTGCTCAAATACAGAGAAGACGCCAGCTCTTTAATATGCATCTCTTTCACGTATAATAAATCGATAATTTGCAAGCGCACCTCGCTGGCTAACGCTTCGTATACACGAAGTGATTGTGAATCAGTCGTTAAATACATGTACTACACCTGCTTTTACAATTAGTAATTTAGCTAATCCTAGGTATATTCAAGAACACAGTATTGATTGTATATATGTATTATGATAAATATTATAGAAGATATCAACAATTATGAATTAGTTCATTAACTAATTCAACTAGGAGGAATAAATTCTATGTCTATGAAATCAACAATGCTGATCGATAAAAACTTTACCGTCTCTGAGGTTGACCCAAGACTCTATGGCTCCTTTATTGAACACTTAGGCCGCGCCGTTTATGGCGGTATTTATGAGCCGGGCCATAAGACCGCTGACGAGAACGGCTTCCGCCTGGATGCGCTGGAAGCTATCCGTTCCCTGCAGGTGCCCATCATTCGTTATCCTGGGGGGAACTTCGTATCCGGCTACAATTGGGAGGATGGTGTCGGTCCGAAATCAGAGCGCCGTCGTCTGCTTGAGCTCGCATGGTGGACAACTGAAACCAATGAAATGGGCACCAATGAATTTGCAGATTGGGCCAAGCTCGCTGGCACTGAAGTTATGATGGCAGTCAATCTCGGCACTCGCGGTGTAGACGCGGCTCGAAATCTTGTTGAATATTGCAATCATCCTTCTGGCTCCTATTACAGCGATCTCCGAATTTCACACGGCTACAAGGAGCCTCATAAATTCAAAACCTGGTGCCTCGGTAATGAAATGGACGGTCCTTGGCAGATCGGCGCAAAAACTGCTGTAGAGTATGGCAGACTAGCGAATGAAACAGCCAAAGCGATGCGCTGGGTAGACCCTTCCATTGAGCTGGTTGCATGCGGCAGCTCATCAAGCGGAATGAGTACCTTCGCCGATTGGGAAGCTACTGTGCTTGACTTAACCTATGATCAAGTCGACTTTTTGTCTCTGCATACCTATTACAATAACAACGAGAAGGACTCGTCCAATTTCCTAGCCAAATCACTCGATATGGATCAATTCATCTATAGCGTAACCGCGATTTGTGATTATGTGAAGGCCAAAAAGCGGAGCAAGAAAAAGCTCATGCTGTCACTCGACGAGTGGAATGTATGGAATTCCATCGGTACGAGCCGAGCTGATGAACGCTGGCAGATCGCTCCGCCTGAATTCGAGGATGTGTATACACTAGAGGATGCACTTGCTGTCGGCTGCTTTATTATCACATTACTAAAGCATGCGGACCGTGTAAAAATGGCTTGTATTGCTCAGCTCATTAATGTAATCGCACCGATCATGACAGAAAATGACGGTCCGCTCTGGCTCCAAACAACTTATTATCCTTATCTTCATGCGTCCGTTTATGGCAGAGGCACCGTGCTTCATCCGATTACTTCATCGCCTAAATATGATTCCAAGGATTTTACAGATGTGCCTTACCTTGAAGCAATCAGCGTATTTAATGAAGAGAAAGGCGAAATAACGATCTTCGCTGTCAATCGTCATTTGACGGAAGGCCTTGAGCTTGAGGTTGACGTCCGCAGCTTCGGTGACGTTAGCCTAATCGAGCATGTCGTTTTGGAAAATGATGACCTGAAAGCTACGAATACGAAAACGAACCCGAGTCGTGTCACGCCTCATAACCGCGGCAATGCCAAAACCGATAACGGAGCTGTGAAGGCTGTACTCGGAAAAGCATCTTGGAACATGATCAGACTGCAAACGAAACAAGGCTGATAGAATCTCTTAACTTAAATACACGTGAAATTACATGAGGAACTGCCTCATTTTTCAAAAAATCAGCCGATCAAGGTTTCTATACTTGATCGGCTGATTTTCTGATTTCAACTGCCTCGCTGAACCATTTGAAATCCCTTTTGATGGAGACGTTTAGAAATAGGTCTATTTTTTAGACTTATTTCTGACAAATGCGATGAGTTTGGAGAAATAGATCTATTTTTTAGATCTAATTTCTGATAAAACGGGTTCTACACGGTCATTTGATGGATATGAACGAAAATAGGTCTATTTTTTAGACTTATTCCCTTCTTTTGTACTTATTTGAAGAATTAGGTCTAAAATTTAGACCTAATTCTTTGGGGAACAACACTTGAGACACCCTCTAGCCAGACTCACTATTCTTCTAGGTACTTGACCTTGGACTCCTCCTAATGTTCACATTTCATAGGCTAAGAGTCTGTCATTTGTCTCGCAAGGCGCTAGCACAAGCATATCCTTAGGGAGTTTCATATTGTATAGAAGACTACTAGGGAAGGAGCTGACAACATTGTCTTGCAAACCATTTTGTCCAACAGTCAGAGTATATGATCCGCCTGTAACTGTTACTAATGATGTTTTCCATCCTCAAATCGTAGAGGTCGTTCATCAAATAAACGTCGTAACTCGTCATCACTGCGTACCTGTTGAAAGACATCTTTATCAATATTGCCACCAAAATGAAATTGCTTCAGAGCAGGCTTCAGAGCAGAATAACCGTTCTAACTGTTCTCACAAACACCACAAGAGCAAAAAATCTTATATCTCCAAAGCAACAAAGAAAAGAAACAAATAAATAAACCCTTTGTTGTCCCCTCTATTAACAACAGATAACCTCAAGGTGAAACGGCTGTCACCGTCCTTTGGCGGCGCTGCGCGTTTCATTCCCAGAAATATAGAAGTAGTATGGCGAAATGTTATACTTTCCTATATTTGCACAAAAAAAGAGCTCTCTGCTGACAGCGAAAATCCCAAGGATTATCCGCTGTATGGTAGAGTGCTCTTTGCTTTGAAATCAACTCACTAGCATTGCATAAACAAAAATCAGATTTGTCAAGTGCGATCACCGAAAAGCCTATATGAGAAAATTGTTCTAAATATGTAATAATTAAGGTGGCTTTACCCAAAGAAAAAACCTTATGATTAGGGAAGAAGACAGTCCTGTCCAAATCCCTACTCATAAGGAGATCGCATGGACAAGGATACTACAAAATCCACTTTTAAGGAATACCTTATTCCTCTTGATCGAGAATTTTTATTGAACCAGATTGCAAAACTTGGACTGGATAAGTACACGAAGAAGCTGGATTCCGTTACATTCTGTAAGTTGTTTATCTTTGCACAGTTGTGCCAAGTCAAGAGTTTGGCTGACATCAGTTTGGACGTTCGCATGAGTGAAGAGCTGCAACGAGAACTGGCATTGGAATCGATCAGTGCTTCGCAGCTTTCCCGAAAATTGCGAGACTTGGATCCAGGTCTATTCGATGCGACACTTGGCCATCTCATTCAGCAGATTCACAGGGAATACGGCTTTCAGAAAGGAACGGCAGCACTTGGACGGTTGAATCTGATTGATTCTTCCACGATCTCTCTCTGTCTAACGAAGCATCGGTGGGCAGAATTTCGCAACACGAAAGCTGGCATCAAGATGCATACCCGCGTAGTCTATCACGAACAGATGGTAAGTCCAGATAAAGTCGTCCTTAAACCGGCAAAAGCCTCGGACAAGACAGAGATGAACGAGCTTGTCGTGCAGGAACCGGATGCGATGAATCTGTTTGACCGCGCTTATCTCGATTATGACTTATTCGACCAGTATTGCGAAAATGGTACGCGATTCATCACTCGTTTGAAGGCTAATGCGGTCGTCACGGTCCTTGAAGAGAAGGTTGTGAATGCCGAGGGACCCATTCTAAGAGAAGCCATCGTGCGATTAGGCAAGCCTGGTGTAAACCAAATGGAGCATACGCTGCGGTTAATCGAAACACATGATAGCAAGGGCAATCTCATTACCATCATCACGAATGAAAGGACCATGGAGCCAATCGAGATTGGCGAGCTCTACCGTCGCCGCTGGCACATCGAGTTGTTCTTCAAGTGGGTCAAGCAGCATCTGCACATTAAGCGGTTCTATGGTATCAGCGCCAATGCAGTCTATACGCAAATCCGCATTGCACTCATCACGTATTGTCTGCTTCTGCTTCTTAAGCGAAAGATTGCGTTCCAGGGTAACTTATTAATCATCTATAAACTGATGCAACGTTGCTGGGACGAGCCCTTGATAGCGATGATCCGAAAATGGTACGGGGACCGCACCCGAACATCCAAGGGGCGACGGACCTACGATCATGAGCGCATATTTGCGGAGACGCTACAGCAATTCGAGAATGGTGAAGAAGATCACTTGGACGAACTGGCATATGATCCGGTAATTTAAATATCTAACATTATGTGGATAATGGATTGTCTGAATCACAGCACCCCTTGTCTTTTTGGCACTAACTGTCATGATTTTATATTCTGAAAATTCTCACTAACCATAGGTCTCCTTTCTTTTACTAATACTGTAACCTGGATAAGCGCTTGACAAGACTATACGATTTTTATGCAATGCTAGTGAAATCAACTATGAAATTGACCTATCATTAATAATACGATTCCTTGCGCAACTCCGTAAAATGAAATAGACCCGTTCGATGATTAGACGCCCTGACTTTCTCAATAATCTCGCATAAAGTGACCATTGCGTCCGCATCTTTCGTCGATGAGGCGATCTGATATAAGGTATTAAAGCTTCCAAGGGCATTTTCTTTATTCACAGCCCCGGTCTTCAGGTTCATAAGCACTCGATCAATCTCGCTATTAATGAACCAGATAACTCTTTTTTTCAGATTCGAATTAATCATGAGCAACCCTCCGCTGTCAATGAAATAGTACTTATTAAGTATAGCCCTACGCCATTTAAAACTCTGTCGAAGTACGAAGTCGAATAAAATTTTTTTCACAGTAAAAAGCCTGCTCCCTTAAGCTTAATGAAAGTGAGCAGGCTTTATGAGTTATTACGAAAAAAAACACATTAAACTTCTGTTTTCAGTCGGGTTTACGCTTGTAAATCTGATTTATGTCGAATTATTTATAATAATAAACCAACAAAGGGCGACAATTTTCGAGTAATTAGCAATTAATTATCCTGTAATGATATTTTCACAATCATGGCGAAGCTAACCCTTTTCAGCATTTCAGGTGTTAAATCAACGGCTTGCATAATCCCCTCCGAGGCTTGCAATCCCCATATTGCAATTTCTTCATCCTCAGAGAACTCCTGTGCTTGATTCCCGAAATTAATTGTCCTGCTGCCCGTTAACGCAAGATCGGCCGCGACTTCAGTACCTGAACTAATTGAACCGCCCTGATCAATAAAAGCTGACGTTATTTTAAAACGTGTCTTATTTGCGTTGTCCATTTCATTTTGTTGTTTTACAGATATGATAAATTCACCATCGAAGACTCGATCTCCTCGTTTTGACTCTGATATCAGTGTCCCCATAAAGGAGCTCAACGTTTCTTTTTTCACTCCATTTTCCCATATCTCTAAATCAGCCCTGATCGATTGTTTGCTGCCGGTATAATTAATCTTAATCGCTCCAGACATTGCGCCAAGAAACGGTTGGAATTTCTTCGCATCACCCGCAAATAAATCAACCTCCTTTACCTGCAGCATATTGGGCTTGTTGGAGTCCGTATTTAAACAACCTGAAAGGATCATTGTTAACATGATTAGGGAGCATATGACTAACAGCCTTCTAATTGTGTTCATCTCCTTTATAAAACATCAGTTGCACTCGCTTCACTTCAATAGGTTTCCTAACGTTAGATATGTAGCAGAATACCATGATAATTAGACGTTGAAATTCCAGATTTTGTTGCTCTCCCCCACAATGGAATGGTGAAAAGAGAATACTTGCAAAGTTTGACCAGCCTATCCTATGGGTATATCCATGGAAACAACGAAATGAGGTGGACGAGCATGAATGAATTCGAGAAGGACGCAGACGGAGCAAGCAAAAAAGGAACTCGCGACCATCCTGAGCAGTATCCAACGGAAAACGAGAGCTTGTTCGATAAGTTTAAAAGCCAGCAGACGGTAGATCCAATTCCGGTCGAAGACTTAAACCTCCAGGTGCAGGACGAGAAGCACAAGGAAAAGACCAAAAACAAATCCTCCAGTGCTAATAAATATAAATAAAAATAAAGCAAAGCGGACGCCGAATAATCTCGGCGTCCGGTTATTTATTGCGAAATACAACTAAACAGGTGCATTCGCTTGAGCTTTTGGACGAAACCCCAAACCGAGCAGAGCGAATACGAGAAATGCAGCACCCAGGAACAGAAAAATGCTATGCACAGAATAATAACGTATGCCAAAGCCGCCTAGAGTGGGACCCATAATGCTTCCAATGCTGAAATGAATAGAAGCGATAACATTAGCTGCCGGTAAGATCGCCCGGGGTAAAATATCCGCAGCATAAGCAAGGCCTAATGAATAAAAAGATCCGACAACGCCACCGGCTATTGCAAATAATACGAATAATAATGCGATGTTGTTTCCAGCCAGAGGTATTCCGAAAAACGCAAGTGAGCCAATAATACCGCAAGTAATCAATACAGGCTTACGGCCAATTCGGTCACTCCAGATGCCAAGAGGCAACTGTAGAATCAGACTCCCCACACCAAAGGCAAGCAGCAACAGAGAGATCCAGTGCTGGCTCAGAGAAATACGCATCCCATAGAGCGGGAAACTGCTGTTCATAGAAGCTTCCATTAATCCGTAAAGCAATCCTGGTATGAGTACAAACCACGCTAAGCGATAGGTTCTGACAAATCGATTCCCGCTGGCAGCACTTTTTTCCATACGCTCGGGCATCTCATTTTTCATTCTAATCACTAGCAGCAGCACTGTAGTAAAAAACAAACAAGACACAAGAAACGGTACCGCTCTTCCGAGGGGCAGCAGGTTAATACCAAGCGGTCCAATGCTGAAGCCAAGTCCATAGGCCATACCGTATAAAGAAATGTACCTCCCACGCCGATCCGAGGGACTTGAGCTCACAATCCATAGCTGCGTCGCATAATGGAGGGAGCTGTCTCCTACGCCTACTAAGAGCCGCAAAACGAACCAAACCGCAAGAGAATGAGTGAATGGAAAAAGAAACGTAGCCATCGTAACAAGAGTAATCCCGACTAGAATAACCTTTTTGTAGCCAAAACGCATAACCGGTCTCTCTACAAAAAACATCGTACAGAAGATTCCAATATACATAGCTGCCGAGTTAATGCCGTTTCTGTCAGGCGAGATCCCGGATTCCTCCAGCATAATAGATAACAGAGGCAGTAGAAGCCCCTGACTCATACCCGCAACGACAACGACAAGCAATAATGTAATTAAACGATACCGAAAAGAAAGCAAAGCTGAAGCAATAACATTAGACGACAAACCTGTTGCACTCTCCCTAGCAAAAACTATTGTTCTAATTTACCCTTTCACATTGTATACTCGTCAGCTACACCTGACAACCACCTTTTTATTTACAGCTAGCTTCATGCACAAGGATGAAAATAAAGTACCGATTACCTAACTAGTGTCCATAGCTATGTGATGCTTCATCTAAGTACTGTAGAATTCCAAAAGCTACAAGGAAAATGGCCATTATTATCAATACGTAACCTATCCAGCGTATTTTAATAGTGCTCGAAGACGATTTTGATCTAAAGATACACAATAATCCAATGACTATCAATAACAAAATAACTAATCCAGCTTGCACGTAGTCAGCCAAAAGCGTACTCCTTTCAAGCCATTAATTCAATTCTATGTCCTTCGGGATTAATAATAATTCCTATCGTCCTCCGAGCAAATGTTAGAATTTCCAATTTCGTTCCTATGGGTATTTGCAACGAGCACATTACAGCTAATTAAGATCAGCCAATGCCATTTCTACACTGCACTTTGTACAATCAAACAGGCGGCTTGGAAGCTTCAATGAATGCAGAGTGTACTAAGTGCAATAGAATGGTATCAATGTAAGCAAATAGGCCAATTGGGCGGGAATCTACTGCATTTTGTGCAGTGTAGCCCTGTGAAATGCGGTTTAAGCTGTCATCCATTGCACAAAGTACACTACTTGTCATGACCCCCTAACAAGCCCGCTGCTACTTCAATAAACCTATTAATCTCGTTTTCACTTCAGCCCATTCATCATCAAGGATACTGTAAATGACTGCATCACGAATATAGCCGTCGAACAAAACTCGCTCTTTTCGCAATACCCCTTCTTTTTGCGCGCCAATTCTTAAAATCGCTTGATTTGAACGATTATTCCGGCTATCTGCTTTAATCTGAACTCGTAAAATATGTAAAGTCTCAAAGCAATAGCTGAGCAGCAGAAATTTACACTCTGTATTTACTCGACTCCGCCATACCTTCGATGAATACCACGTCCAACCTATTTCAAGGCTTCTATTTTCTAAAGAAAGGTTTAGCAATCTTGTCATTCCAACAATCTCATTCGTCTCTTTATCGATCACAACAAAAGGGATCTCTGTCCCTTGCCCTCTTCCATGCAAAGCGCCTTCGACAAGCTTATTCATATCTTCAACGCTGTCCATTCTGCTAGGCAAAAACGTCCAAACCTCTGCACTGTCTACAGCATCATATAATTGTTCAACATGATTATGGTTTAATGGAATAAGCTTGACTCTTTCTCCTTCTAATGTGAGTGTTTCTAAATCCATCTCTACCCCTCCATTCTGTTATTCCGATAAATTCAAAGCTTACTTCTTCTCGTAGCCGACTACTTTTCCTAGTATTTCATCTTTCTGAAATCCAGCTCTAGTGGATTGGCTATCATTCATACCTCTCCAGCGAATATCGGCAAGGATATAATATTCGTTCGCTTTGAGTGTTACTGCAGCTAAGGAATCATTGTTATCAGATGAGGTATCTTTTCCATAAAAGGTATCTAATTTATTTCCATTAATATACACGGTACCTTTTTTTATCGTCACCGTTTCTCCAGGCAGCGCTACAATTCTGGCAATATCGGTTTGCTGGTCTGTATTGTTCCTTGTTTTAAATACGACAACATCACCGCGGGAAATGCCGCTGCTGTCATAGAAATCAAAATCAACTAAAACTTCCTCATTCAGTCCAAATGGATGAGGGCTGCCATAACCATCTGCAAGCATGCCGTCTGTTTCAACGATTACCCTCTTTAAGGCTTCAGAAGGCTTCTCCATTCCCATCATTTGTTGTTCAGTCACGGTATCCGTGACTGTAGCTTTGCATGCATTAAGTAAAAGCAAACTGGCAAGAGCAACAGCTATAATTAGAAAGGCACGTCCCCTCATAAAATATCTCCCATCCATAATCACCTCGAATTAAGCATCCAACTATTAACATTCGTGTCCAATCCTTAAATTCCCTTTTCATAAGTCGCACAAGGTGAAACGGCGGTCGCCGTCCTTTGGCCGCGCCAGCACGTTTCATTCCCAGAAATATAGAGAAAGTATGGCGAAATGATATACTTTCCTATATTTTAAAAAAACGAGTCCTTCCATGAGGAAGAGCTCGCTTTTTTTCACTGCCTAGCTTATACAGACATTTTCTCGCCTGGCTTTAAGACTAATCCTTTGATTCCTTTAGCTTGCAGCTTCTGAACAAAAGCTTCTGCTTCCTGTTTGATGACAGGGAACGTATTATAATGAACGGGCACGATGACTTTGGCATTGTACCATTCAGCAGCTTGCAGCGCGTCTTCAACTCCCATCGTATAATGGTCACCAATCGGAATGAAGGCAACATCGATAGCATGACGATCACCGATCATTTTCATATCGCCAAACAAAGCAGTATCTCCTGCATGGAGAATAGTTACGCCACCCATTTGTATAATGTAACCAGCTGGCATGCCACCGTACAAAATGTTCTGTTCCTCTGCTATAACAATACCCGAGGAGTGGAAGGCCTGAATCATTTTCGCCTTAGCAAAGCCAAGATCCAACGTTCCGCCGATGTTCATCCCTATCGTTTTAACACCTTTCCAGGACATATAGGCAGCCAGCTCCGGATTTGCGACGACAGCCACATCATTATTTTTGGCAATAAGATCCGCGTCCAAAATATGATCGGCATGCGCATGTGTCAGAAGTACAACATCTGTCTTTATTTCCTCAGGCTTGGTTACAGCAAGCTCATTCCCTCTAAGAAAAGGATCGATCATTAGAGACTTGTCTCCGTCAATGATTTGAATACTAGAGTGACCATGATATATGATTTCCACCATTATTTATTCCTCCCTTATTGTGTATGCTACTCCTTCACCCTTGCAATGACACGCGCAATAGAAGAATCTGCTCTGATCGCTAGCGGCAGCGCAATGATTTCGAACGCTTTGACATCCAGCAGTTGTTCTATATTCGTTAAATTTTCAATAATTAACATATCGTTTTCAAAGAAAATATTATGTATGTCGAAAGGAGCATAATCAGGTGAAGGGGTATCCAATCCGATCATCTTCACTTTTTTCCTAACGAGTAATTGAGCAAATTCCGCTGTCAAAGCAGGATACTCCGTAAAATATTCCGGCTGACCATAACAATCGCTATGACCCGTATAGATAACGACAATTTGCCCATCCTTCATGATCTCTTCGTATTCTTCCTTATAGTCGATTGACTTTTCCCCGGCCACATTAAGCAGTACAGCATCACCTAAAAATCTGTCCAGCGAGTATTCATGGATGTATTTCTGAATGTCCAGCAAATGCATCGGTCCATCGATATGTGTGCCTGCATGCATGTTAATCGAGAGCTGATGATTGTTGTAGCCGTCCTTGCTGAACTGCTTCGAATGTTCCAAAACAGTGTCCGCATCACCGGGATAAATCGGCATCTCCTCTTGAATGCTATGCGTGAGATCAATAATCATGCTGCCCCAGCTCCCCCCAATCTAGTATTCATTGGATTCGCTCAAATGTGCTGCGCTTCCTATAAAAAACTATAGCATAACAACGATACTTTCGAAAATGGCTCGATCGATCGAAATGCATGATGTACGTGCATACGAAAAAAACCGTGCATAGACGGTTAAAAGATCCGATAGCAGCACTCCATTAGAATTAAACCGTGTGCTGCAGCATAGCTGCTTTCGTTAATAGGGCATACTTCATAACTTTTTGCTTAATTTTTATGATTTGACTCTCTGGGAGCTCTGAAAAAAAGGATTCCTCCTGAAAGCTTGCAAGCAGTGCCTGCGTCGCTGCTTGCTCAGCCAGTGCTTCGTTCTCAAGCAAGAAATACGCCGCTTGATAAGCATATACCTCATGCTGCTTCAGTAAAGCTGCTTTCTTCTGCAGCTTTTGCTTCATCATTGTCGTCATCTTCACCGCGCTTATTCACCCTCCTGCACTCCCTTATTCAACTGTCATCGTTGCCTATAACGACTCCTGCCAGAAAACATGGAATGTTGACGATTGCGGATAACGTAACTATACAATATTTTCCGAAGTTCCCCCAGTACCATATTTCTATGGTACTGGGGGACAGCAAGGCTTCATGCACCATCAAAAATGACCTAAAAATAAAAACAACAGACCAAAATTGCTTGAGGCCTGTCGTTTTTATTTTCAAATTCCAATTATTTTAGAGGAACTCTAACCGACAAGCTCTCTAGTTTTACTAAATGCGGATTAACCTCTGACTGAAGACCTTTCAAATAAGTCAATACCGTTTTATTTTGCTTCACTAATGATGGGTTCTCATCAAAAGTTATGGAATAATGCTTCATCACATTGCCTTTTGAATATTGAATCGTATGAAATTTCCCATCTTTCCAAGCTTGCTTCATATTTACATTCGTGCCGAAGATTTGAAGGTTCATCTTGGCATCTTTATAATTGAAGCTGTATGGATGATCTTCTGTTGAGTGCTTAACCGAATAGCCTGTGGCGAAGCGATCACTCGTAAAGGTTCCAAACTGAATCTTATGGTATTCAACCTTATTATTCATACCCGTAATTTTCGTTAATAAAGTACCCGTACCCGATTTCATATCATTTTTCCATTCACCATCATAAGTAACAAGATAGTCCTTGCCTTCACTCTCGTATCTATTCACATATTTCCCACTCCCGGTACGGAAACCGTCGACCCAATCACCAGAATATGTTTTCGTCGCATACCAGGTCATGGTACCTTTCCCGTGCGGCTTGCCGTCTTTCAATTGTCCGTAATAAGTAACATTTTTCGAGATCTCACGATAAACCTTCTCGGACGCTGCTTCTGCAGTCGATGTTCCCCCTGCTGCTGCTGTAAAAACGAATACCAAAGCCAAACTGATCGCTAATTGAATAAACTTTCTCATAAGCTTTCACTTCCCCACTGTGTTTTTATCTAATTTGATTCTATTATGACAATAAACACCATATGCAGATTTGAAACAGGAAACTTGAAAACAAAAATTTATTTTACATTTTTGCATACATTTACAAAACACACCGCATAATAAAGTTACACCCAAAGAAGGAGTGAACTAACATGAGCAGAAGAAATTCGAATACACTAGTTGTACCGCAAGCAAGAGCAGCCATTGAGCAGTTAAAAATGGAAGCAGCACAGCAGCTCGGCGTCCAATTCTCACAAACAGGCTATAACGGAAACTTATCCACTCGTGATGCCGGCTCAATCGGCGGTTACATTACGAAGAAATTAGTTCAAATCGCAGAGCAGCAATTAGGTCAACGCGGATTCTAAATACAAACAGCTAAACCCTCCCTCACCGGAGGGTTTTTAATTTATTATTTTTGAAGATGATCAGGCACTGTAGCAATGACGACATCCTTTTTCGAAAATAAATAAGTACGCAGCGGGAAATCCGCATATGATTATCGGATTTTCACTTTAATAAATTGCCTCCTAAATAGTCTTTCATCAGCTCATTTGCCGCCGTCAAGGCGCTAGTTCTGTCCACGGCTGGCGCTGTGATCATCCAGCCATCTTCACCCGTCCAGCCTCCGCTTCCCTCATCATCTTTGTCAAATATAGCAATCGCAACCTTGCTTAAATCGTTATTTACATATAAAACGCCATAGGCATATAGCCTTGGCTGTCCATTCTCATAATAGCCGTAAGTGATGATTCCAGCTTGGTCTCTTCTAAAGCTGATCTCCAATTCTCTTTGATCTTCTGGGACAGGCAGTATCTCTCCTTCGACATCTATCGTACCCTTGAACGTTTTTTTGCCTGTAAGACTCCTCTTTAGCGTCCCATCCATGTGTATAGCAACTGGATTTAACGAAGCTGCGTTGTCAGCTCCCAGCTGATACTTAACACCTTCCAGTGTAACCATATACGACTTGGGTAGAAGCTGTATCATTCCGAAAATAACGATCACAACAACAGCAACCCCAATTGATAATAATAGCGTCCTCTTATTGCTTGGCATAGCCACTATCCTCACCTCCTATCGTATTTCTTTTATTCTAAACGTATGAAAACATGAATAAGTTACCAATTTTGATTAGCAGCTAATATTTTACTATCCGCACAGTGCCCAACATACACAAACAACAGGCGCTCCTCATTCGATTAAAATGAAGGAGCGCCTGCTGTTATGTTTTCAGAGCTATAAAGGATTACATATCATTACGCTTTATGCCAAAGCGGAATGCTGTGTACGAGCGATCAACGTCGCTTCCACCATGTTGCGCAAGGATTCCACCGTCTCATCGTAGCCGCGAGTTTTTAGTCCGCAATCCGGATTAATCCAGAACAGCTTCGGATCAAGCACACGCAGCGCGCGATCGATCATACTCGTCATTTCCTCTACCCGAGGAATACGCGGGCTATGGATATCATAGACACCAAGACCGATACCCAGCTTGTAGGTATTCAGCTCAAAGCTATGAATAAGCTCGCCATGGCTGCGCGATGTTTCGATGGAAATAACATCCGCATCCATATCTTCAATGGAACCGATCATGTCATGGAACTCGCAATAACACATATGCGTATGAATTTGCGTCGTTTCCTGTACCGTGCAGGTAGTCATGCGGAATGCTTTGACAGCCCATGCCAGATACTCCGCTTGATCTTCTTCTTTAAGCGGCAGCCCTTCGCGAACAGCTGGCTCATCCACTTGAATCATACCGATGCCTGCTTGCTCAAGCGCTTCAACCTCTTGTCTAAGCGCATAGGCCAACTGATAAGCAATTTGCTCACGTGTAATGTCATCGCGAACGAACGACCAGTTCATAATCGTAATCGGTCCCGTCAGCATGCCTTTAACAGGCTGCTTGGTTTTCGATTGCGCATACTTCGTTTCCTCGACAGTCATCGCTTCTTCGAATGCTACATCGCCATAAATAATTGGCGGTTTCACGCAGCGAGAGCCATATGATTGCACCCAGCCGAACTGTGTGAATGCAAAGCCCGCAAGCTTTTCACCAAAAAACTCGACCATATCTGTTCTTTCAAACTCGCCGTGAACGAGAACATCCAGTCCAATTTCCTCCTGCAGCTTGATCCAAATATCGATCTGCTCACGAATGAAATTAGCATATTGCTCGTTGCTCCATTCTGCCTTGCGCCAAAGCTGACGCGCCTTGCGCACTTCAGCTGATTGCGGGAAGCTGCCAATGGTGGTTGTCGGGAACAGCGGCAATTGCCATTTGTTCTGTTGTGCGGCATGACGCTCAGCGAAAGGTACGCTGCGTTCCGCCTTCTGCGTGCTGATAGCAGCGACAGCTTGCTTAATGTCTGTACGATTGCGTACGCCTGATTGCTTCAATGCCTCAAGATCACGATCGCATTCTTCAAGCTCTTTTGCTATTTGAGCTCCACCCTCGGATTGAGCCTTCGCCAGAAGAACCAGCTCGCTTAGCTTCTCATCTGCAAAGGCAAGCGCATTCTGAAGCTCAGCTGCAAGCTTTTTCTCATTTCCCACCGTTACGGGAACATGAAGCAGGCTGCATGACGACTGTACAATAAGCTGATCAGCTGTTACAAGTCCAGACAGCTCATCGATCAACGCCAGTTTTTCACGAAGCGATGCCTTCCAGATGCCGCGGCCATCGATGACGCCAGCGCCTAAAAACTTGTCAGCTGGGAAGCCTTGCTCCTTGATAGCTGAGAGATTTCCGGATAAGCCATGTACAAAATCAAGACCAATTCCTTTGACAGGAAGAGAAACGATTTCTTTATAATATTCTACCGATTCAAAATAAGTTTGAAGCATAATGTTAAGGCCTGGTACGGCTGAAGCAAACGCCTCATAGACCGTCTTTAGACGCTGCAAATCATCTGCACTTAGCTTCGTAACGAGAATCGGCTCGTCGATTTGAACCCATTGAACCCCTTCTGCCGCAAGCTCTTGCAAAACCTGAATATAGAGTGGAAGCAAACGCTCCAGCCATACATCAGTCTCTGATTTGTTATAGCCTTTGGAAAGCTTCAGGAACGTCAGTGGTCCTACGATCACCGGTTTCCCTTCAATACCAAGCTTTTCTTTCGCTTCGCGGTAAGCTGTCAGCGGCTTATTCTCTGTAAGCACCGGCAAAGCCCCATCCAGCTCAGGCACGATATAATGATAGTTCGTATTGAACCATTTGGTCATTTCACTTGCTGTAGCATCCTTCGTTCCACGAGCAATTCCGTAATAGAGTGACAACGGTACGATGCCGCCTTCATAAGCGAACCGTTTTGGAATAATACCGAACATTGCAGCCGTATCCAAAATATGATCATAATAACTAAAATCATTTACCGCGATTAAGTCAATACCCTTCTCCTGCTGCTTGCGCAGATGATTCAAGCGTATTTCCTCCAGCTGTCCATGAAACTCCGATTCCTCCAGCTTGCCTGACCAGAAACCTTCCAACGCTTTCTTCCATTCTCTATTTGCACCAATACGGGGATATCCCAAAACACTGCTTATCGTCATCTTGTAAGCTCCTCTACAACTTGTTACAAGAAAGATAACATGGATTCGCGGATATAGTGTAACTGGTTTAAACTATATCTAGTTATAGCCTATAGCTATATCAAATATCATTAAGGGGATGTTGCCGCTATTAGTGCCTGTACATACTCCGCACCTAGCTTCGAAAGCGATGCGTTTTTGTGAGAAATCCAACCGATATTGATCGTTTCCTCACAATCCAGCGGCACAGGTATAATCTCGTTACCGTTTAAATCGGCGCTTAGTACCCCCGTAGAAATCGTATAGCCATTTAAGCCTATCAATAAATTAAAAAGTGTCGCGCGATCATTCACAAGGATGCTTTTTTTATGCGACAGCGTGCTCAAAATTTCCTCTGAAAAATGGAATGAGTTATACTCTCCTTGATCAAAGGACAGGTATGGATAATTTTGCAGCTGGTCGATCGTTACGATCGATTGTTTGGCCAGTGGATTGTTAATGCTGATGAAAATATGCGGCTTCGCTATAAATAAGCTGTTGAACTGTAAATTCGCAGTTTTGAGCAGCTTATTAATCACCTTTCCGTTAAACTCATTGAGATATAAGATCCCAATTTCACTGCGCATGCTTTTGACATCCTCAATAATTTCATAGGTTTTGGTCTCTCGCAAAGACAGCTCATACTCATCATGACCATACTCCCCAATTAAACTTACAAAGGCATTTACCGCAAAAGCATAATGCTGTGTGGAAACCGCAAAATGCTGCGGCGATGGCTTGGCGTTGAGATAGCGATTCTCAAGTAATTCTGCCTGCTCTACCACCTGCCTAGCATAGCTTAAAAATTCAACACCCTCTTTAGAGAGGGAAATTCCTTTATTCGATCTCTCAAATATGGAGAGCTGCATTTCTTCCTCTAAATCTCTAATCGCATTGGATAGGGTAGGCTGAGAAATAAACAATCGCTTGGCTGCCTCATTGATCGAACCACGATTTGCGACCTCAATAATGTACTTTAATTGCTGTAGAGTCAATGAAACGATCCTCCTTGTTCAATGTCAAACACATCTATTACATACGATTATGAATGTTTTTATATTTTATTTCATTATAGTTCATCGCAACTAACAGCTCAATTATTCCGTTTTTATCCCGAAATCTAGGTTTGCTATATAGGATTAACTAAACATTTAAGTTTTGGGCGCTGCGCGAGAAGGTCATTCTGAAGGGTCGCGGTTGCAGCCAGATACTTTGAAAATGCTTACTAAAGTTGAGAAACCATATATAATATAGTAAACTATTCGTATTGATCGAGGAGGTTTTAAAATGGCAGAATTAACGACTAACATGGAAATAGGAATTAGTACATTTTTGGAAACTACACCAGACCCGGTAACCGGGAAAGTGATCAGCCATGCCGAACGAATTCGCAATGCGGTTGAGGAAATCGTTCTCGCCGATCAGGTAGGACTAGATGTCTATGGGATTGGTGAGCATCATCGAGCAGACTATGCAGGCACAGCACCCGCAGTGGTACTGGCAGCCGCTGCTGCTATGACGAAACAAATAAAATTAACGAGTGCCGTTACCGTGCTCTCCTCAGACGATCCGGTTCGTGTATATCAAGCGTACTCCACCTTGGACGCCATCTCGAACGGCCGCGCCGAAATTATGGCGGGTCGGGGTTCATTCATTGAATCATTTCCGCTATTTGGATATAGCCTGGATGATTATGAGCAATTATTCGAAGAGAAGCTCGAGCTGCTGCTTGCTATAAGAGCATCGGAGAAGGTAACTTGGCGCGGCGGTCACCGTCCTGCTATAGATAACCTTGCCGTCTACCCGCGGTCTGTTCAAAGTCCCTTGCCCGTGTGGATTGCAAGCGGCGGTAATGCACAGTCAGCTGTTCGTGCAGGCATGCTTGGACTCCCCATCGCATTTGCTATTATCGGAGGAATGCCTGAGAGCTTTGCTCCACTCGTATCACTCTATAAGGAGGCTGCCGCGCGGGCTGGGCATGATCCAGAGAAGCTGCCTATTGCTACGCACTCGCACGGATTTGTTGGAGACACGTCTGAACAGGCTGCAGATTTATTTTTCCCTCCAACACAGGCTCAAATGAATATTATTGGCCGTGAGCGCGGCTGGAGACAGCATTATGATCGCGCAGCTTTCGATGCAGCTCGCAGTCTTCGGGGCGCACTCTATGTCGGAGATCCCGAATATGTAGCAGAAAAAATCATTTTACTGCGCAAAAATCTAGGAGTTACTCGTTTCTTCCTGCATGTAAATGTCGGCACGATGCCTCACCTCGAGGTTATGCGTGCGATCGAGCTGCTGGGCACCAAGGTAGCACCGATCGTCCGGAAGGAACTTGCTCGGAACTAATTCATTATATAAGTTGAACTAAACATTTACGTTTTGGTCGCTGCGCGAGTAGATCATTCTTACAATCGCTGTTGCAGCCAGATTCTTTGATTTCCTAAGACATTTAAAGGTAAGAATATGGCTGCAAAGGCGAACACTTCGTTTCTCCAGAACGATCTTCTCGCTTCGCTTAATCTTCATTTTTTAAGTCAAGTTATATAGTTTAAGGAGAAACAGCCTCGTCCTATCGTGCTATTTTCTAAACTAACTAACCTAACTATATAAGTTGAACTAATGTAACTTGGAAGGGATTTCAAGTGACTGACGTCGAATAGGTTAAGATCAACTATTGGACGGGTGATGAATGTGAAAACGGTAGAGGAACAGTTAATTGAAGTTGAGCAACGACTGAAACATGAGCAAAGCCGACGGATGTTTGAGCGTTATCAAACGGTAAGGCTGCATCTCCTTGGTCAAGACCATGCCCAAATCGCTGTAAACATTGGAAGAAAAGAAAGCACGGTGGACACGTATATCCGCCACTATCTCCATCGTGGGCTTGACGGACTTCAAATGAAGTTTTCTTCAGGACCGCCCGAAAAGCTGAGTAAAGAGCAGCAAGAAAAGTTAAAGAAAACCATTATGGATGGTGTTCCTCATGAATTAGGGTTCACATCCAAGTTCAACTGGACACTCCAAATCATTAGAGAATACATCAAGAATAGTTTCGGCAAAACCTACTCTATTCGGGGAGTTTCGAAACTCATGCATCGGATGGATCTCAGTTATACCAAGCCGACTTACACTTTAGCGGCTGCTGACGAAGAAAAACAAAAAGTGTTTGTCGAAACCACCTTCCCCGAGTTAAAAAAAGTATGAAAACGGCGAAATTGATCATTTATTGTTTGAAGATGAAAGTATGATTCGGGATTATCAGGCACTTCAGAAGACATGGTTTGCCAAAGGAAAGCAACGAATGATTAAGACCACGGGTAAACATCTCGGTGTAAAGCTTTTGGCGACGTTGGACTATGGAAACGGAAATATCATCTGGAAGGAAGACGAGCAGTATGATGCAGCAGCATTTCTAGCGTTTTTAAGCCAAATTCTCGAGGCATATCCGACTGGCAAAATCGTGATCATATTAGACAATGCTCGTATTCATCATGCCAAGCTATTGTCGGGCTTCCTGAATGAAAACCAACGGTTGAAGTTTGTTTTTCTACCACCGTACAGCCCACAGTTAAACCTAGTCGAAGGGTTATGGAAGTGGCTCAAAGCAGATGTCATCAATAATGTGTTTTATCACAAAACCGCTGAGATACGGAAGAATGTAGGAACATTTATGATTAATATCATGAAAGATCCCATGAATATTATCGACCGTCTTTGCATCAGAATGTAGGAGTGTCTTTAGTTCAACTTATATATATAAGTTAAATCAAAGAAATTTCATCCCTGCCTGTTCGAATAATTTTCTTTCTTATTCGACAAGCAGGTCGTTATTTCTTTACCCATGGTTTCTAAAACTTAAGTTCAACTTATAAAGATACAGCATAAGTTCATATGCTGTATCTTTTTTTTGTGAAATAAATAGCATTCCATTCCCTTAATGTCCAGTTAACGCGTTAGCTTAATGACTTTCTATTTTAAATTTCGATGTACTCCATTTCTAAACCCGTAATATTTGAAGCTACTTTATAGATTCCGCTATTTCAATGAGTAGATCCGCTGTAAGTTGGCTGCCTAATCGACTATCTACTGACAGGCAGTACTGCCATCCGCTCTTTTCAAACACTAAAATGTTAAATCCGCCCCTAGTCTTTGGGGATTTTGTTGTAAAGTAAAGTGCATCACTACCGTCTTTTAGTTTGTATTTCCCCCTTCCTACCCTCGACTTCCCAAAATCCACTTTTTGTTCAATAGGTCTTACATCGATATTATAGTGGTTCTTGCCCTTTGCTTTATGGAGGTATTCGATTTGTAATTGGTCGTTATCATTATCTTTATCGTTTACACATCTGCCTAAGTGATGAGTAAACTCTATAGATGGTAGTTTAATCGGCAATTTTAGTTCTCTTTTATTATGGGTTTCGCATTCCTTTAACGCTTCCACAACCGACTTATACCCGATTTCGATATATGGTTCTTCAAATTCCGGAACATCACTCAGTGGTTCTACACTCGATGCAAATATTTCATTTGTAAATAAGCTGCTGAGTAGTAAACAAATGCTCAAAAAGTGCTTCATGATATGGCACCACCCATTTTATTTTTGGATAGTGTACCCATAATCATATATTTGACTCGAAGCACCTCAAGTTAATACATATTTAGTCAGAAGAGGAGCTGCTACATAGCAAACTCCCCCCGTTCTCGTTACCTATTCGTTAAAATAACCTAGTTGGCTTAGCTTTTTTGATTGCCAGCAAACCAGACGAGCGCGAGATGCTCCATTTCCTTGACAAATGCTTTTTTAGCTGGGCTATACTCACTTGTATTTTCGAAGCGTTTGGCTAGATTTTCTTTAAAAAGGCTGTATCTCGCAACTTCCTCCGGATGGCTTCTCAAATAATCTCTAAATATTAAATGCCGTTCAATATGAGGGTTATCACTTTGATAAAAATGGATATGGTGGGTTCGATGTTCTCCGCCTTTTCGAAATAATCTTCTCGCAGGGATGCCCCACTCTCCAGCAACGTCATAGCCAAGGGATAGCATCTTTTCGTTAAATGAATCAATCATATTAATGTCCTTTACGATACACATCATGTCTATGACAGGTTTAGCCTTCAAGCCCGTGACTGATGTGCTTCCAAAATGCTCAAATCGAACGATTTCATCTTTAAATATTGTTTTTAGAAATTCGGCTTCTGCATGAAAAAGATTAATCCAGTTTTCACTATAGTCACTTAGTCTAACTTCCATAAAAGCCTCCCTCATCCAAATATAAGAATACTTATTCTACAAAATAGGGAGAAATCCTACTGGTTAGTTCAATGAACTGCAGGTCAGCTAATGGATTTACGAAGGTCATAATCAGTTAAATCAATATCTAATTCCAATCCTAGTGCCAGCTTAGCCAGCTGGAGTCCAATATAAGGGCCCATCGTCAATCCGGAGGCCCCGAGACCGTTTACTGCAAGAAGTCCTTCCCATTCTGGGATGGCGCCCATGACCGGAAGAAAGTCAGCTGTAAAGGGGCGAAAGCCCACTCTAACTTCCTGAAATGTGCTATCTGCGAGATTAGGTGCGAATGTAAGCGATTTGCTTAAAATTTCATGCATTCCGCCAGGCGTAATCCTCGTATCGTAGCCTTCAATATTATTTTCATGAGTCGCCCCTATCACGATTTTCTGCTGTTCAAAGGCGAGCAGATATTGATCAGAAGGCGGCATAACGACCGGCCAGCTGCCAGTATTTTGTTTGGCATCTGGAGCCAGCAGGTGCATGATTTGTGCTTTCTGATAACTTATTTTGAAATCAATACCTAAAGGCTGCAGCAACGGCCCCGCCCAAGCTCCGGCACAAACGATTACTAGGTCAGCCTGGTAGCGATTCACTCCTACCATTACACCTGTTGCACGGTTCGAATGAAATTCAATCTTAGCATCTCCATAAATAAGCTCAGCCCCGTTCCTTTGCGCAGATCGAAGCAAAGCATCGCGCAGCGCCCGGCCATCAACACGGGCGGCCCCGCTAATATGTATGGAAGAATATCCTTCTCCGAGCAGCGGGAAGAGCTCACGGGTCCTATGTTCATCAAGCCGGGTAATCTCGCCGATTTCTGGCGCGTCTTCTATGCGCTTGGAAGCCCGCTCTTCCATTTTGCCAATCTTCTCCGAATCCATATGTATACTAAGGGCCCCGACTCTGGCATAGCCGGTTTCGGTTTCTCCTTCGCTTTCAAGCTCATCCATTAGCACAGGGTAATAACGCGCTCCTGCTTTCGCAAGCTGGTACCATGCCTTATTCCGCCGCTGCGATAGCCAAGGACAAATGATGCCAGCAGCAGCATCCGTAGCCTGTCCTTCATCTTTCCGATCGATGATGAGGACGTCTGCTCCCTGCTTAGCCAATTGATAGGCGGTTGATGCACCAGCAATTCCCGCTCCAATGACAATAATCTTCATGATGATTTCACTCCTTACAGTAATCGCTCTTCTTATTATAACGAGTTCGCTATCAAATAGAAAAAGCCGAGTATGTCCACCCTCAAAATAAAGTAAACATTGTTGTCAAAACGATACCTTTAATCTGGATCGCAAACTGCTTAACACAAGCGGGGCATCATTTTTAGGATTTGATTGGGCCAATAAAAACGCAACGATACTAATATGCAAGAGATGCACCCATATTTCTTGGTTCATGGAAACACCATCCTCTGCTAAGTAAGCAAGCTTTGTGGCTGCCTCTCATCTCGGTAGCCTCATTTGGTTAAAAATGCTCTTTACCGCGCTAATCCCCATTCGTTAGTTGAGAAATGGCTCCACAATTCAACAAGATTATACCTACTCGCGCAGCGCCTAAATTGCCAGTTCAACTGATATCGATTGATCGGATAAAAAAATAGCGACTATCTAGGACGTGAAAATAAGCCCTAGGCAGCCGCTACTATATATAATTTTCATAAATTCTTATACGACCGGAAACCATCCCGGTGCATTTATGATTGCCTGCCATAAGGGATCTGGAACGACCAGACGATCCTGATCACCTTTACTCAAAGTGGTGCGAATCTCCGTTTCTCTGCCGTCTTCGATCTTCTCCACCCAGTCCGGCTCGACGATGAGCTCGCGGCCAATAGCAACCAGTTCCACCCCAGACTCCAGAGCCTTCAACGCGTCATTTGCCGAATGAATCGAACCAACGCCGATAATCGGGACCCGGCCGCCGACGTGCTGCTGAATCCAAGTCAACCGTGAATGGCTCTCATCGGCCCCACGTCTTGGCAGAGACCAAAAGTCCATCAGAGACACATGCAGGTAATCCAGCTGTTTCTCCGCCAAGGCATTTACGAGAACCAGAGTATCCTCCATCGTGATTCCAGGCGTTTCAGACTCCTCAGGCGAGAAGCGGTAGCCAACGATGAAAGGCTGTGTCGCATGCTCGGCCACAACTCGCTTCACTTCGTCTACAATAGCTAGCGGAAAACTCAAACGCTCTTCGATAGTCCCGCCCCAGCGGTCTGTACGGCGATTGGAATGCGGAGAGAAAAATTGCTGAATCAGATAACCGTTCGCACCATGAAGTTCAACGCCGTCATAGCCCGCTTCAATGGCTCTTCGCGTCGCTTGACCGAAGTCAAGAATGATGGACTCTATTTCCGTATCCGTCAGCGGTCTTGGCGTTACGTCCGGGTTCTGATCGGACGGTATATCACTTGCACTAACCACGTCTCCACTCAGCACCAGTGCAGGCGGTACCATACGGCCGCCATGAAAAATCTGCAGGATCGCCTTCGCGCCTCGCCCCTTGATCGCATCTGCCAAACGCCGCAAGCTTGGAATCATCTCGTCGCTGTCTGCGGCAAACTCACCTGGAAAACCTTTTCCACCCGGTGTCACATACGTGCACGCCGTAATGACCATACCTGCTCCACCAGACCGGCGAGTGTAATAGCTTATTTCAGCGTCCGAAACCGTCCCATCCTCATGAGAAGAGAAGTTCGTCATCGGTGCCATTACGATCCGGTTCTTCAGCTCCAAACTTCCTCCCAGCACGAGCGGTTGAAACAAAGGCTTATAGGCTGCGTTCATCGTTTTCATGTTGTATTCCTCCAAGTTTTTATTATGTGTCATGTTGTAAGGCCGATAGTTCTGTAATTATAATAATTACAGTTGCACTTTGTCAAGTTACTATATTTTTTAAAGAGAACTCTGCCAACAATCCTTCGATTTGTTTTTCAGGGAGGAAAAAAAAGCTTCATGATGTTGCCGCTTTTCTTGAATATCGTCAAGCACAAAACCACCCTTACGGGTGATTGGAAATCGCAGACACGTCAATTCACACTTCTAACGGAAACCACAGACGCTAAATCGCCTTTATTTTTCATTTCAAGATTCTAACGGAAACACGCGCCTCTATTTGTACCCAACATGCCCGATCTCGCTTCATTTCCGCGTAATAGAGTCTCCCACTTCCGTTAAAATATGACGCTAACCAAAAATGGAACTTTAGCGTCTCTGATTTCCGTTAGCTTTCGTTATCAACAGGTGCGGAGAGTTCATAGCTTCCTGTGCATCGAAAAAGGCTGCCGATTATGCCGGCAGCCTTTAGTCATCTTGCATCTACTTTTTTTCCATCACAGCAAAATAATTTCCTTCATTATCAGCAAAGTTAAATACTCTTCCCGAAGGCATATTTACAAGTTCTCCAACTGTAATATTTTTATCCGAAAAATCTTTATATAGAAGATCAAGATTTTCCGAGAAAAACAATAACGAAGGAGTTTGAAGATTTAATTCAGGCTGCATTTTAGCAATAAATTCCTTATTGTGGAGTACAATACTCGTTGCTGCATCGTTAGTTGGAGCAATTTCAATCCATCTCATATGCTCGTTATTTTCTTCAGAAACTAAGCTAAAGCCTGCTTTTTCTGTCCAAAATTTCAAGCATTCGTCTTGATTGTTCACATATAACATAATTTGACCAATTTTATTAATCATTTATTTTTTCCCCATTTCTAAAAAAATTGGATATTTCATTTATTGTGAAGCATTTCAATATTCTGTATACGTTAAAAATTATAAAACATTTAACCATTATGTTCAACGAAACTGCACAGTAACGCCTCTCTGTAAAAAGTACACTCTACGCTCATTGAAGCCATCTAGACGCATGACGGTATATTTTAATATACTATACCACTTTCAAGTGCTTACTTATAAATAAGGCCAGCCTGAATTATAATGCTAGTAAGATCCATAAAGGAGGAATATTCAACATGGAAGCAACGAATGTAATACGTCGTGATATAAAGAAAGTATGGACAGTGAATGAACAAAAAATTAGTGATATTCATAGTGTAGGGGCGATTCTGGAGCCAGGGCGCTGGGAAGACTATGATCCGTTCTTATTGCTTATGGAAGATAAATTTAAAAAAGGGGCATTTGATGTACATCCGCATCGCGGTATCGAAACGATAACTTTTGTTATCGATGGCAGTATCAATCATTATGATAGCGCATCTGGAGCAGGAGGCAGCCTGCAGAAAGGCGATTTGCAGTTCATGACTGCTGGCAGAGGTGTCGTTCATAACGAATCGCCTGCTGACGGGGAACAGGTGCATCTACTACAGCTTTGGGTGAACCTGCCGCGTGAACACAAAATGACTGCGCCAAGATATCAAAATTTGCCTGCAAAAGATATGCCCGTTCGTCAGGAGGAAGGTGCTTTGATTCGCGTCTATTCCGGTTCGTCCGGGGATGTCGTTTCTGACACACTAAATTATGCGCCAGTCACCTTTGTTGAAATGCTTGTAAACGGCGGCGCTTCAATCGTTCAAGATTTGCCGGGCAGCTATAACGGATTTATCTACGTATTAGAAGGCAGCGGCATATTCGGAGAAAATAAAGTTGAGGCAAAAAAAGGCCAAGCTCTATGGCTAGAATCGGCTGATGAAGCAACAATGAGCAGCATTCATGTGGCAGCGACCGAAAACCTGCGCCTAGTTTTATTTGCTGGTACTCCATTGAAGGAGCCAATAGCAGCGCGTGGACCGTTTGTCATGAACACAGCCGAGGAAATAACACAGGCATACGAGGATTACAGAAACGGTACTTTTATTTCATAAGCAACGAATTATATCGATCTCTTATAAAAAAAACGAGTGAAGAAAACAGTTGTTTTCTTCGCTCGTTCTTTTCCAGAAAGCGAATGCCTCCTATACTTTATTGATTCATTTTATTCAGCTTGTGCAGAGTATGAGCGGTACCCCAATCATGCATCGCTTCCAAAATCGGCTCTAAGCTCTTGCCGTATTCCGTAATCGAGTACTCCACTTTGGGAGGTACCTGTGGATATACTTTGCGCATAACAATATCCTCTTGCTCTAATTCGCGCAGCTGGTTGGTTAACATTTTCTGAGTGATGCCAGGCAGACTTGCTTTGAGCTCACTGAATCTCTTTGTTCCATTATGTAAGAGATGCAATAAAATAATGGGCTTCCACTTTCCGACGATTATGCTCAGCGCATCTTCTACACGGCATAATTCTGGTTGTTTCTTCATCCTGTTCAATCCTTTAAGTATCAATTGCCACTCTTCACTGCTTTTATGGGTGTACTCCGTTTTAGCCTTCTACAGCTCATCATAGCATTAATTCTAAATTGCTGCATTACTGACGAGGGAAGCGCGAATGGTCAGCTTCTTTGTTCGAACACGAAGCTTCTCTGCCGTCTCCTCTAACAGCGCTTCTTCCTGACTTATTTCGATTAAAGCCGATTTGGCCGCCTTAGCCGCAAGTGCCTCGTCCTGCAAAATATAATGAGCAATCTGATAGGCGTACTGCTCAAGGCCTCTTAAGATTACTATTTTTTGATGAAGGGAAATCGCAGCTCTCATAAATTTACCTCATTAAGTTATTATTTCTTGTTCTCATCGATGATTAAGTTTATTAAATGGAGGTTTTCTCTTAGCTCCTCCTCTGTTTGCTTATCCTCGCCTACCTCGGCTGCAAATCCTGTAAACAGCAGCTCTCCAGTCTCAATATCAAGCACAGCCGCTCCAGAATTTCCAGCCTTATTCAATAAAAGATACACACGGTTCGAGTTGATCAGCACTCTTTTGATCTCATCCGCTCCAAGCTGCGCTGCGGATAATGCAGCATAAGCTTGCTTCCGTTCTTTCGTCACCGTGTCATACCTCGATAAAGTAACTTGGTCTGAGCTTGCTTCCGCATAATAAAATAGGTCATTTTGCAAGCTTTCCGATACAAATTCAACTTCTGACGGGTAGCGGAGAGGCTCTGATAATGGTGTAAACAAGCCGCTTCGGTACGAATAGGAATAAAAGCCCCCAATTTCCACCAAAGTACTGGTGGCTCTTTCAACAAAATAGATCGTATCGTTCGCATCGGTGATGCTATCCGTTCTTATTAATGACACATCAGGGGTGACGACTTGTCCATCAGCGCTCACACGGTTTACATCCGAATGACGAAGCTGCTCAGCGGTTTTTATATTAAATACATAGACAACATATTCCGTAATGTTCGTGTTGCTATATTTTCTGAACAGGATATGCACCTCATCATCGACACGCTGCACATCTTCCACATAGAGACTGACATTACCTTGCTGATCAAGGTTTATCTGTTTAAAATCAATCACTTTGCCAGTCTCTTCATACAGAAAGGATAGCTGCAAATACCCGTTTGAAGCATTGGAACGTCCACTTCCTGCATGCATATCCGCGTAAATCACCATTTCTTTATCACGGTAAAATCCATTTGAATTCCCTTTGCTTCGCATAAAGGACTTATGATCATTTAGAAGCTGCTGGATTTCCGGGTTTTTATAAAAATACGAATTAGCTTCCAGTATACCTTTTCGAAAATTCTCATTTCTGAAGCTGTACTTGCTGCCCTCCAAACTTACATCCAAAGCATTAGAACGCATATTTCCATAATGCGAGCCCGATAAAATAACAGCAGCGCCTTCCTTAGCATCTCCTTGAACCGTCTCTAGTTTATATTCAGGCAATTGATTTTGCCTTCCAATGGAATAGTATGTACCAATACCGCATACAGCGATCGCAGCGATCATGATGGAAAACCAATAACGCCTCATAAACATCCTCCTTACACCGTAATCTTTTTGGCAAGCAATCTTATCCCCAGCCACACCGATACAGAGGCTACAAGAATGAACAAGAACATGGCCAGTAAGTAGATTTCATTGGGATACAAATAAATAATTTGACTGTTTAATCCGAAATAGAAGATTGGGGACGTAACCACCAATACGCAGCCAAGCAAATAGAGTAAGCCATACAAGATTCCCCATCGACGATAGCTTCTTTCCAGCAAAATAGCGGTAAAAATTGCTAATACTGCAACCGTTCCTAACCCGTATTTATAAAAAAACTGTTCAAATTGCCGTGGGATAAGCTCCACAAGCGCCTGATTAATCGTTAAAACATCGAGGATATGAGACTCTGCTCGCAGATCTGCAGGAACAACCAGCTTGAGTACAAACTCTTCAACGGGTAACAGTATTAACTGAAAAGCGACAATTGTAAAAACGAACAGCAGAAACGCTGTTATTTTAGCAAAATAGAGATTATGTCTTGCCGTTGGCAGCATTAATAAACGATAAATGAACGTATTTCGTCCCATCCAATCACGGTACCAGACGAAGAAGACGTATACTGAAAGTACACCTATACAAAGCAAAATCGGTAAAATAAACCACATCTGCGTATTAAACATGGCCCACTCGAACGTAATAATGTCAGGAACATCGGCATAATAGGATGAGCGTCCAATGTCCCCCAGCAGCTGTTCTTCCTTTTGTGCCAGTGCTTTTTTGAGCGTCCAAATTAGTGCACTGATCTGACAAACGGCTGTAATGCTGAGTAAACCAATGAGCACCCATCGAAAACGATGAATTTCCATATGAACCAGCTTCAAAAAACGATTCATGCTCGATACACCTCTCTCATGACATCAATCACTGACTTGCCTTCCTCACTGCGCATATCTTCACAATAAAACGCTTGCTGTATTTTACCTTCATGCAAGATTACCGCTTTATCGATGAGATGCTCGATTTCACTAATTTCATGCGTTGTAAGCAGCACTCCCCTGCCCTCTAACAAATCACTTGTAAACACTTCCGTAATGGCTTCTCTGCTGAACAGGTCAATGCCAGAGAATGGCTCGTCCATTAAGAGATAGTCTGAATCCTGACCAAGACCGAGCAGCAGATTAAATTTTGCAGCTGTTCCTTTGGAAAGGCTGCCTATTCTAGCAGAAGACTCCAGTCCAAAAAAACGCATAAGCTCAGTCGCTCGCTTCTCATTCCAGCTTTCATAGAAGTCTGCCATAAATCGCAGCGCCTCGGATAGCTTCATGCTCGCTGGCATCGTTAAATGATCAGGAACGAAAGCAATCTTCTCATATAACTGGGGGGTTAGCGGTTCTCCATCTATCAGAATGGAACCTCCCGCCACTGGGGTCAGTCCCATGATCGCCTTTAGAATCGTTGATTTTCCTGCGCCATTTGCACCGATAAGACAAGTGATTTCACCCTTGCCGGCTGTAAAGGATACACCACTCAGCACATCTGCGCGACGATGCCGCTTGCGAATATTTTTGACCTCAATCATGCTTTACGCTCCCCTTCTTCATATTGACGCTTCACAAGCGCCAGCAGCTCTTCGATCGGAACATCAATATTGCGGACTAGCGCCAGAAAATCATTAATTGCATCGCCAAGCAATTCCGTCCTTATTTGATTAAGCACTTTCGTATCCGTAGTAATTCTACTGGGCGAGTTGCCTTCCGTAATAATCAACTGCTGTTCCTCCATTTCCTTATAGGCTTTCTGCACCGTATTGGGGTTGATTTTCATTAAATTGCCAAGCTCCCTTCGAGAGGGAATGACCTGACCAGCCATCGCGCGGCCCGTTGCTATACGTTCTTTGAAATGCCTGACTACCTGCATATAGACGGGGTCCCTATTATTGAAATTGACTACTGCCCACTCTTCGCTTGTGTTCATCGCAATACCTCTCATTCAGAGCAAGTATGTGTATTACACGCATAATACACCTTGAAGTGTATTATGCGTGTAATACATCAATTTGTCAATAGTTCCCACTTAACCCTAGCACTACAAAAATTTCGCATACAAAGCAGCCGTTCTGGAAATGATAGAACATTCTGAAAAACGATGCCGACAATCCCAGTAAAAAAGAATCGTCGGCATCTCGGCAACAAAGAAGATTAGTTTACAACAAATACGATAACGATGGGTGTCTCAGCATCAAGAGTATCTCCGTCTGGGATCGTGATAGCAGTCGTTGTAACGGTAGAAGTGTCTCCTGTTTGAACCTGTCCATTAATATAAAGACTATAAAAGGCAGGGGCAGTTGGAAAAGCTGTTGCAGCAGTACCGGCATCATTAATGGTATCTGTTGCCAGAATATTATAGGTAGCGCCGACACCTGTTCCGTCTCCTGCTGTAGCGCTAAACGATCTAGACGCCATAAAGGATTTGATAATTGGCATGTTAATCACCTCTCTTCTCTCAATTAATCTATGCTAGTCATAGGAAAAGGGAAGGGCTACTCTATCAATTTTTCGAAAAAAAATTAAGAGATGATCTTAAGCGTGAAAGACACATTTTCTAGAATGATCGGTGTACCAGAAAAAATGGTTTGTTTATTGGTATTAATGCTCAAATCACTTTCATTCAAGTGATACAAGCTGCCTTCTTGTAAAACCCCATTGATATAAAGATTACTATAGCTATTTGGACGAACGCTCGGAAATGCTGTTATGAATGCTCCTTCATCATCCGAGAATTCAGAAGCTGGTATCCTTACGGGGGATACAGTATCTGCATTCATACTATAAAAGTATCTTTGGGCAGTGGGCAAAATAATAAGCTCAGAGATGCTGTCAGGCCCCGATGCGCCTTGAGGTCCTTGTACTCCTGGTGCTCCTGAAGCTCCTTGAGCTCCTTGAGGTCCTTGTACACCTTGTGCTCCTGGTGCCCCTGAAATTCCCTGTTCGCCTCGTTGAGCGCTGGGGGTCAATATTTTCTTATCTGCGATGATCTTTTTATGTTTTTTCTTTCTTTTGAGCGAGCAGGCACAGCAGGCCTTCCTCTTACAAACTTTTTTATGAACGATTTTAGAGGACCTGCAATTCAACCTAGCTGCTGCTTTTAATTTCTTTATAGGTCTGGTTTTCATCAAGATAAATCACCTCCTAGCATCCATATATCGTATGATACGTTCGAATAGAGGTATGGACTAAACATCAATTTCGACTAAAATACGGATTTAATAGGCAAACGAATTGACATATTTAGCCGAATGACATATCATATGAGCATGTATTCATGTATTGTTCTGAAAGAGGGAAATCGAATGAATGAATTCCGAATTAAAGGCCTTTCCTGTGCTGGCTGTGCCCAGCGTATTGAAGATGAAATTAAACAGCTAGAGCATGGAGCAGATGCCAAGCTTAGCTATAATTCTGGCAAACTGACGATCGATCCGCGTATATCCATGCCTAAGGTTAACCATATTTTGAAATCAGATGGTGCCTACATCGCGAGCAGCCTGGTGCAGACTCAGGAACACAGCCATTCCCATGAGGAAGGAGCTGGAACGACCGCTCATAGCGACCACCACGGCCATGATCATGATCATAGTCATGCAGATGGAAACAACAAAATGTTAAAGCTGCTCATTACGTCAGGCATTATTTATGCCGCAGCTTTGCTGCTCGAAGGCGTGCTGGATAAACAATCCCTTATTCTTCTGTATTTAACAGCAACCATTATTAGCGGCTATACTACCTTTTTCCGAGGTTTAAAAAACTTATCCAAGTTTAAATTCAATATGGATACGTTAATGACCATTGCATTAGTTGGTGCGGTAGCCATCGGCGAGTGGAAGGAAGCGACTCTCGTTGCGATTCTATTCGGACTGAATGAGCTGCTTGAAGGCTTTGGAATGGAAAAAGCGCGGAGATCGATGGAAGCATTGCTGAAGGTAGCACCGAAAGAAGCCGTCAAAATCATAAATGGCAAAGAAGTCATTGTGCCAATCTCTTCTTTGCAGGTTAACGATTTAGTGAAAATTAAGCCCGGCGAAAAAATCCCGTCGGATGGTGTGATTACAGATGGCAACAGCTCCGTCAATGAGTCCCCGATTACAGGAGAATCACTGCCCGTAGAAAAGGAGCGCGGTGAACCGGTATACGGCGGCAGCATTAATAATGAGGGACTGCTATGGGTTCGCATCGAAAAAGCGTATAAGGATTCATCCTTAGCCAAAATTCTTCATCTCGTTCAGGAAGCACAAGAAACCAAGACACCAACTGAGCTATACATTAATAAGTTTTCTAAATACTATACGCCGCTCATCATGCTTGTTGCTGTACTCGTTGTCCTTGTCCCTCCCCTTTTCTTTCAAGGCGACTGGCAAGCTTGGCTCTACCAAGGGTTATCTGTATTAATCGTTGGTTGTCCTTGTGCACTAATTCTCTCTTCCCCCATTGCGATTGTCTCAGGCATTACACGCAACGCCCGTAATGGCGTTCTGATCAAAGGCGGCGTTTTTCTTGAACAATTAGGCAAGATCGACACACTCGCATTTGATAAAACAGGAACTTTAACGAAGGGTGAGCCGCATGTTGCGCAAATGGAAATCTATGATGATATGCATTTCTTTAAAATAGCTGGTGCCATTGAAAAATCATCCTTGCATCCGTTAGCCCAAGCAATCATGAAGGAGGTCACTCTCCGGGATACAGAAGTTCCTGAGCCCGATGGATTTCAAACGATTGCCGGTCAAGGCATTAAAGCTCAAATAAATGGCAAGCACTACTCACTTGGGAACGAGAAAAGCATCGAGCATATAACCATTCCTCTGCATGTGCAGCAAAAAATAAATGCATTAAAAGAAGAAGGATTAACGCTCGTTATCGTCGCTGATGAGATACAAGTACTCGGTATGTTTGGGATTGCGGATGAAATTCGAGATGAAAGCCGTGCGGTAATCCAAGCTCTTCACAAGCTGGGCATAAAACAAACCGTCATGCTGACAGGGGATCATCAGAAGACAGCAGAAAAGGTAGCTGCTGCCGTAGGGGTATCATCATTTTATGGAAATTTATTGCCTGAGGATAAAGTAAAGCAAATTAAAAAGCTTACAGCAAGCGGCCACGTGGCTATGATTGGGGATGGAATTAACGATGCTCCTGCACTTGCATCCGCACAGCTTGGTATTGCGATGGGAAAAGGAACGGACAGCGCCATCGAAACCGCAGATATCGTACTCATGCAGGATCATCTCGGCAAGCTGCCTGAAGCCGTATCGATCGCCAAGCGCGTGAACCGCATTATCAAGTTCAACATCAGCATATCGCTTGGTCTCAAGATCATTGCTCTTTTGCTGACGATACCAGGCTGGTTGACGCTATGGATCGCTATCCTCTCTGACATGGGAGCAACCATTTTCGTCACCTTGGTTAGTCTAACCCTGTTGATTGAACCGAGAAAGAAACACTAAGTCGAATAAGGATAAGGGAGTAATCATTACCTACTCCCCTATCCTTATTTTTGTTTGCTTACCGATCCGTTAGCAATGGAAACCTATTCGTTTTTTTTGAAAATGCGAGAGAAAATATATTTTTGTCCGTTATATAAGATGTACATGCTTTTACGAAAAAATAAGGAGATTTGTTCATGAAGTTTAATGATAAAAACGTTATACAGCAATTACAGCGCCGAAACGAAGACGCATTAGAATATATCATCGACACCTATTTGCCATTAATTAAAGGCGTAATTCACAAAGTTCTCTCCCCGCTTGAGAACGAGGGCATGATAGATGAGTGCATAAATGATACCTTCCTCTCCATATGGAGCCATTCGAAGAAATTTCATGGCGAAGCGACTGATTTCAAAAAATGGATATGTGCGATTGCGAAGTACAAAGCGATTGATTATTACAGAAAGGCTGCGAAAAACGTAGAATTCACTTCGAATGATATCGTTTGGAATACCGAAAAATCAGCAGAGGATGAGCTGATCTTGATGGAAGACAAATCAGAGCTCATCAAGATAATCAATCAATTAGAACCAGTGGATCGTAATATTTTTATTATGAAATTTTTTCTCGGCTTTAGAACGGAGGATATTGCTGCAAAGCTTGGTTTATCCAACACCGCGATCGATAATCGCATTTATAGAGGAAAAAAGAAGCTTTATAGCAAAGCTGTACATCTTAATTTCGGAGGTAGTGTACGATGAAGGATATATATGAATTATTAAATGATATGGACATAAATGACCATGAGTTTGAGGAAATGAAGGTAACCGAATTGGACAAGGCTAAAGTTAAAAAGGCATTAAAAGAATCCCTTCGTCCGAAGAAAAAAATGAACAAATGGAAAAAGAGTGCTGCTGCCTCCGTCATTATTGTCGGCTTTACTGCTGCTGCGCTCGGGTTTACGTTCCCTTCCTACGCTAGTGGCATTCCAGTGATCGGTAATATTTTTAAGTTTTTGGATGGTGGACGCACAGCAATTTATGATAATTATAAAACGTATTCCAGCGAGATCAACCAGTCTGCGGAAAGTAATGGCATTAAGCTCACTATACAAGATGCGATTTTTGATGGGGAAGCCGTATCCATTACCTATTCTTTAGAAAGCAATCAAGATTTAGGTGATCAGCCCCGACTAAGAGGACGTCTAGATATCAAGGGAACAGATGGCCAATCAGGAGGCTCTCAAATTTCTAAAGTAGACAAAAATAACTATGTTGGGCTAGTCACTGCTAGCAGCTTTTTAAATCGCAAGGAATCAGACACTGTACATGTACAGTGGAATATAGACAATATATACATTCAAGATAACAAAGAATACATTGAAGGAAATTGGAGCTTTGCATTTGCCTTAAAGGCGACAGAAAATAACATACAATGGATTGATCGCACTGTGGAACATAATGGGGTAAAGGTGAGTATACGAAAAATATCCATTACACCGATGTCCTATATCGTTTATTACGATCAAGAGGTTTCCAAGGAGATACAAAAGAAATGGCATGGGGTCGATATTGATCTAGACATTAGAGATGATCTCGGACATGGCTATTCAGGTAAAGGCAATGGAGGATCAGGTGATCGAGGAGGCTATAACATGAGCTGGAGTAAAACATTCGAAAAATTAGATCCGAATGCAACGAAGCTCATGATAACTCCTCACCTCAGATTATATGAATATACTTCCGATAATCATGGCTCCGTAGAGGAAACGAGAGATGGAAGTGCATCCATTCCCATTCCGGATAAATCCGGTAAAGGTCAAGAAGAGTTTGTATTAGAAGAGATTATTATTGATTTAGTTAAGTAACGATGGCGGCAGCTTATCCCGTTATTGCTATACATGGAATTTCTCCCTCTATTTCAAGAAATTTTAGCTTATTTTTGCATTTAGATGGAATTCCTCCCTCTAATTCCAAGGAATCAGCCGAATTCATGAGAAACCGTAAAATTAACGGGACAAATTCCATCTATTTCATCTGCAAAGCGAAAAACCGTTATTTTAGCGGGAGAAATTCCATCTATATAAGTTGAACTAAACAATTACGTTTTGGTCGCTGCGCGAGTAGATCATTCTTACGATCGCGGTTGCAACCAGATTCTTTGATTTCCTAAGACATTTAAAGGTAAGAATACGGCTGCAAAGGCGAACACTTCGTTTCTCCAGAACGATCTTCTCGCTTCGCTAAATCTTCATTTTTAAAGATCAAGGTATATCGTTTAATGAGAAGCAGCCTAGCCTCATCCTATCGCGCTATTTCCTAAACGAACTAACCCAACTATATCAGTTGAACCAAAGAAATCGGCGATGTCCTTGACTGATTTCCCCTTAAGATATCCATACAACGCTTGATAACGTTCATTCCTGCCTGTTCGAATTATTTACTTTCTTAATAGGTTGAACATAAATATTTTGATAAAAAAAGCCATATGGAGTATAGTCGTATGTGGCTAATTTATTTTACTATCTTGATGGATAAGAAACTGATTTAGTTATTCGAAAAATTTCATCACTTGATAAATCGATCAGATCAATTCTTGAGAGTATTCTTTCTTTGCTAATATGAAATAATACTCTATTAGTTTTCACGATTTCTTCTACATTATCTTGATAAAAACATATCGATAATCCATTTTCGAACAATTCTATTGAAAATTCTTGAAAGAAATCATAATAGTATTCTGAAGTCCAATGACTTAGCTCGAATTTCGGAAAACCTTGTACAGAATAATTAGTTTCGAGAATTTTCTCGCTCATAGAAACCTTATTTGACAGTGGAAGTCCCATATTTTTTATAACTCCAGACAGCGAATCTAACCCTATTTCGAACAAAGAATTCTTAAAATTACCTGTTCTCCAATAATAATTAGAATAACTGCTATTAGTATGATTCCAATTAATATTAAACGGAACATGTTCATCAATTTCAATGCTCTCTTCAATAAAGCCATCTTTAATGTCATTTATTTTTAACATTTATATCTCCTTTCTTTCTATAATAAAGCGTCCCATAGTGAAATATAGAATCATCACATTTATTGCGTCCACTCCATCAGGTACATTCGTTTATTTTCTACATTCAGTACCACGATACCGTAACTACCGTCATCTTTTTTCTTATAGAAATACAAATCACCTTGTCCATACTCCGTAGGGTACAATTGATATAATCTCTCATACTTATCTGCTTCGTCCGGATAAATCTCTATAACAGATTCTTTGAACCGTAACACCTTTTCGTTCAAGTCATTAATGGATGCTTCATTTATTGGCTGCCAAAAATCCTGATTTTTGATTTTCCTTATTTGTTTTTCAGTGTATTTCAAAACATAATACCCTTCTCCATCTCCATTAAAGCTTGGCTGACTTTCAAATGCCACTATTATTTCTGTAGGTTTCGAGATCGTGATTCCCCATCTTTTTCCCCACATCTCATAAAATCTTCCGTACTTTTCATACGTCTGATATCCTATTCCGATGATTAATACAAGAATGACAATACTCCATATAGTTGTTTTTTTCTTATTCATTACTATCTCCCTTCTGCAAAAAAAAAAACAGAAAAATCCTAATTTTCCAAGTGTTCTCTTTCATAGTCAAGACGCTTTATAGGAGGAGATAGTTGCATTTTCCTAACTGTGATACTCAAAATGATGTTATGTTATAATTTAGTTCTACACAAGTGAATCAAGGAATGGGGAGAGCATATGATACAAAAAGCAACGTTTGCCGGAGGCTGCTTCTGGTGCATGGTAAGTCCGTTTGAAGAACAGCCAGGCATTCACGGCATTCTGTCCGGTTATATGGGTGGAACGCTGGAGAATCCCACGTACGAGCAAGTATTGACAGGTGAAACCGGACATTTAGAAGTGGTGCAAATTACTTATGATCCGGACATTTTCCCATATGAAAAGCTGCTAGAGCTGTATTGGCCCCAAATCGATCCTACCGATGCTATAGGACAAGGGAATGATCAGAAAAGTCAGTATCGCGCTGCAATTCTTTATCATAATGAAGAACAACGTCAGCTTGCTATAAAGTCCAAGGAGGAGCTGGGCAAGAGCGGCCGTTTTGACAAGCCCATTGTGACAGCGATTCAAGAGGCGACTGTATTTTATCCAGCCGAGGAATATCACCAGAATTACCACCGCAAAAATCCGGAGTTCTACAAGGAATCAAGGATTTATTCCGGACGCGATGCCATTATCGAAAAGTACTGGAAAGAATAAATTCAAGTTGTAGATGATAATCACCTCTATCGAAAACAAAGAAGCTGCCGAAATCTCGGTAGCTTCTTTAATTTAAGCAACAATCAACCTATTCTTTTGATCCGGAAAATAGTAACGGAATGCTTAGGGAAATCATATTCAAAATGATTCCCGTTCATACGAATCGATTTTTCCTTTGGCATAATTTGATCGGGTTTTTCAAAACTATTTTCAGCTTCAAGCGCGTGGCCAGACAGTTCAAATACGTCAATTGCATAGGAAGCGTTAAGCAAATCCGTAAATTCAACCTTCGTGTCCACATTGCGTTCCTGCACATTAACTACTTTGACAATCATGTCGCCAGTACTGTCTTCGACGCTTGCGGAATAATAGAGCGGCTCAATCACAGGAAGCCTGTCCACTGTTTCATGGATCTGTTCATCGTTAATATAGGCACGAATCTGTCTTCCCGTTACTTCCAGCGCAAGCTCATACTCGGCACCTGCTTCTACGGTAAACAAGCTTTGGGTCAAGCAGGAACTTCTCCCGTTAATCCGTGAGCTAATCATCGAGTCCTGATTTTGCCAGCCGCTAATTTCCCAAAACAGCTGGTTGTTCTCGTCGTCTTTTCCAAAGTAAATGACGAATCCTCTTGGTCCGCTTATTTTTGCTGCCTTAACATATAAAGTGTAGTTCTCCCATTCGGTTTCACACAGTGTCACCGCTTGCTTTGCTGTTCCTCTCAAACGTTCTTCCTCAGAATCCGATAGACTGGCTGTCCATCCTTCAAAGCTTTGGATCTCACCCGTATCATTATTTACAATTCTGGCATCCGAATAACGAACAGAGCTGGCGTCTGTTCCTAATTCAATAGCACCGTTGATCGGTTTTACCGTCGGCTGTTCCCTCTGCGAAAATCCACTTGCTTCGATATGCAGCAGTTGATCACCTTGATGATTCATAAACAGCTTCTGCACGTAGTAGTTCGGCGTCCCAAATACCTCGTGATTGTTAAACCATATGAGATCCGGTTTCCAGTTCGTATAATCAACGTTGCAGAGCATCGGCGCATAACAGGCAAGCCCCACCGCATGAGCATTTTTTTCCAAGCCCGTCATAAAAGCCGCTTCTGCGAGTGCATTATAGTACGTGTTGCCCCATGATGCATATTCACCTAAAAACACTTTCGGCTCATCGGCCTTAAAATGATCGTAGCGATCATAGTTTGCCAAAAACCATTCTGGCGATTGGTAAAAATGCTCGTCTACCAAATCGGAATGATTCTCCTTCGCCGATTGCCAGCCTCGTTCGTATTCCCCGCCGGCAGCAAACGGGCCGCTGGAGTTAATAATTTTGATATCCGGATATTTCGCTTTGATCGCCTTATGGAAATAAGCATACCTCTCGAAAAAGGGTTCACCCACTTCTTCATTGCCAATTCCGATGTACTCCAAACCAAATGGCTCGGTATGACCCAATTCGGCACGTACAGCTCCCCACTTCGTTGTCGCATCACCATTAGCGAATTCAATTAAATCCAGCGCATCGTCGATCCATGGCGATAATTCCTCGATAGGAACGATCCGTTTATGATGAGGATCGTACCCGCCCGGCAGAATCGGAATCGGCTTGGCACCGATATCCTCGCAGAAGAGAAAATATTCATAATAGCCTAAGCCCAGCGTCTGATTGTAGCTCCAATTGTTCCGTCTTGCGGGCCGCTCTTCGATGGGGCCGATCGTATTTTTCCAACGATACATAGAGTCACGATCATCCGGATTCAGCGATCCATCATGCACCAAGCAGCCGCCCGGAAACCGCATGAACTTAGGACTCAAATCTGCAAGCAGCGTTGCTATATCTTCCCGCAAGCCGTTAGGACGCTCTAGATAGGTTTGGGCTGGGAACAGGGAGACCATATCGAGATAAAGCTTCCCAGAGCCATGAGTTACAATCGTTAGGCGACTGCTGTAATCTGTTCTATTCGCGATAAGCACCGCTTCGTACTTGTTCCATTCAGCGGAGCTAACCGTAACAGTAGCATCGCCATATACGTTTCCATCCGAGCTTTCTAACGTAATCCGCACCGGCTCATTAAAACTGCTATCGCGTCTTGCATAGAAGAAGAAATGGTAAGCTTCTCCCTCGCGTACTGGAATACCGGAATTGAAGCCTTTATTTACAATGCCTACGCCATCGCCTTCGGACAATAGTTCGATGACAGCATAGTGCTTGTTTCGCTCATTCATAGGCAGCTTGTCTTCAATCGTTAATTCGCCTTTCGCCTGGCCGCGTTCCACCTTTTCCCAAGCCGTCAAGCCGTGAAAGTCCGGATGGTCGATTGGATCAAACTCGAAGGAACGATTGCGAATGAGCTCCGCATAGAGTCCCCCGTCAGCCGCATGATTTAAATCCTCAAAAAATATGCCAAATAAATCGCCCAATGCCGCTCCGCGCTTCTGCGTATCAATCCTGAGCATTCTATGTAATTCACCCATACTATTTGTCTCCTCCTCCGTATCGCTCTAGCAATCGCTCATATTCAAACTTTGTAACCGGAATGACCGAACCGTGCCTTGGGCTATTGGGCAAGTCATATTGCTCGGGCAACGACCACACGCCAGAGCTCAAATCCGTCGTTTCCAAAGGAATATAACCCCGAAGACCGTATTCATCAACAAATAAGTACCATTTTTCTTCCGTATTTGATTTGAATACGATCGGCCCTTCGCCTCTGACCATAAACGACTCCTCCACGTTGCTATTCATTAAAGTATAGCTCGGATCAGCAAAGGAAGCTCCTGCTTCCTGTATGATGTGATGTCCTTTGCTAATCCGATAAATGCTGTCCCGATCCGCGATCATCGTCGTATCGATAACCGAATAACCGTAATCCATATAGACGACAGGCTCGCTGAACGTAATGAAGTCCTTCGTACTCGCGCACATCATCCGATGGTAACTGCTTGCATCCCCGCTTGCTTTTTCGCCTTCCAGCATAGATGCCCAAAATATATTGTAAACAGCTGCTTCATCATCATAATAAACCTCGGGAGCCCAAGTACAGCCCGCTTCTGCTGGCGCGATCTCAACCATTGTCTGGTCCGACCAATGTACGAGGTCAATCGACTTCCACACCATAACCGAGCGGCTGCCCGCCGTAACGGCTCTATGCCAATCGTTGTCTCCATGTATCTTGAGATCGGTCGCAACTAAATAAAAGGAATCGCCGTTCGGTGAGCGCACGAGATAAGGATCACGCACTCCCTTCTCGCCAAGCCGTGAAGTAAGGACTGGCCGCCCGCCATTAAGCTCCTGCCACGCAAGCGCGTCGTTGCCTCGGCTTAGTCCAAAATACACCTGCTCTCCGTCCTCAAAGCTCTCCCCCTTGAAATAGGCAAATAAGTATCCAGCGTACTGCTCTTGATTGCTCATTGTTTATCCCCCACTATCCTTTTACTGATCCTACTAATACCCCTTTGACAAAAAAACGCTGCGCAAAAGGATACATAATAATCATCGGAAGCGATGCAATGACCATTGCCGCCAGCTCAATCGTTTGAGCCGTTACCGGGCCTTGGCCTTTCGTATTATTCAACAACGCTGAGACCGCTAGGTTAGAGCCCTGCAAGCTCATCATATTTTCCACCGCACGATTGGACTGGATCAGCCTCAGAATCATGTATTGCAGCGTCTGTAAATCATTGGATTGCGTAAAGTAAAGTGTTGTTCCATAATCATTCCAAACATTAACTGCCGTAAATACAGCAAGTGCAGCCAGCACCGGCTTCGAGAGCGGAACGACGATCTGCAAAAAAATTCTGAATTCACTGGCCCCATCGATCTTAGCCGATTCGAACAACGCCTCGGGCAGCGCCTTATAATTCGCATTGAATATGATGACATTCCAGAAGCCCCCGAATAATGAAGGCAGGATATATACAAGATAATTATCATACAAACCCAGCCAATTCATGAGCATAAAGGAAGGAATGATCCCTCCGCTAAAATACATGCTGGCAAAGCCGATCATGATATAGAACTTTTTCCCCTTCAAATAGGACCTGGAAAATGCATAGGCGAACATTGCCGTATACAGAATAGAAACTACCGTTACAATTACCGTACGCGAAGCGGTAACCCACAGCGCTTTGAGCATGCCTGTATCGGAGAGCACCGCGCTCCAGCTTCCCAAAGAAAACTCCCTAGGCCAAAGAAATATCGGACCGCGAGCTAGATCTGCCCCGCTGTTCAAGGAACTAATCAATGAAAACCAAAAAGGATATAATGTCACAATCATCAGGATGATCATAATTATGAAGGTTGATAGATTAAATAAACGTTCTCCTGGGCTTTTCCCTCCAACCATTTCGATCTCTCCTTAAAATAAACCTGTTTTTGTTATTTTTTTGGATAGTGCATTTGCACCGATTAGCAGCATAAGCGCAAATACCGTTTTTAATAATCCAATCGCCGTTGCCGATGCAAATTGAAATTGCAGCAAGCCTGTTTGATAGACGAACGTATCGATGACCTGACTTGTCGGTAAATTTAATGAGTTTTGCAATACAAAAATTTGGGTGAAATTGTTATTCAGCATGCCGCTTACGGCAAATATGATTAATACCATCAGCGTCGGCATGATCCCCGGAATCGTAATATTGATCATCCGTCTGAAACGTCCAGCTCCATCGATCGCAGCTGCTTCATACAGGCTTTGATCTACTCCTGCCATCGCCGCCAAATAGAGAATGGCACCCCAGCCTAAATCCTTTAACAAACCTGTACCGATTGCCACTCCCCAAAAGTATTTTGGATCTGCCAGAAATTGAATCGGTTTGTCGATGAGATGAAATTCCAACAACAGGAAGTTAACAATTCCAGTCGAATTGAGCAGCGTTATAAATAACCCGCCAAAGATTACCCAAGAAAGAAAATGCGGGAGATAAGTCACAGTTTGGACAAGCGATTTAAATTTATGATGCTTGATTTCGTTTAAGAATAAGGCGAACAGCATCGTGATCGGAATGCCAATCAATTGCCCTAAAAGATTAATGCCAAGTGTATTTCTAACCATCGGCCAAAATTGAAAATTTTGAAATACGCGAATAAAGTGTTGAAAATCATTCCATCCGCTTGTGAAGATCCCTTGAACCCCCATAATAGGCTCATAGTTTTTAAAAGCAATCAATAAACCAAATAATGGAGTAAAGTCAAATAAAAAGATGAGAAGCACAGCAGGCCATAACATTACTTTTAGCTCAAACTGTGTTCTGAAATCATACCCAAGCTTGAATCCTTTTTGTTTTCGCGGTGCCATAGCGTTTCCTCCATTCTTACACTTACAGCGCCAAAGCGTGTTCCTAACGCGCTTTGGCGCCATATTCCTTCTAAGATGCGATTATGAATTAATCCCTTTAACACTAATCCCGTATTCCTTGTTCTTCTCTTGAACGTATTTATTTCTTTCCTTGTCAAGCTCCTCAATACCGAGCTTTTTCAATTGTACGATCATATCGTCATACAGCTTGCTAAATTCGCCGTCATTTTTGGCCATGATCATTTTCGCAATTTGTGCTTCTTTGTACGTCTTAATTTGCAGCTCATTGTTCGCTAGGTTGCCGCTGGCAGGAAATAGATCCGCTGGCAGATTAAAAGCTGTACTGTTGAAAATCTCGGTTTCCTCCGATTTTCCGAATGCAGCCTGTACTCGGTTGGCCGTAACCGCTTCACGATCCGTCTCCTCGGTAGGAGCTTGCTGTATACTGTAAGAAAATGATGTATGAGCAAATGGCCAAAATGCGGACAAGCCTGTTGTCATATATTCTGCAGCATCCTTAATGCCCTGCTCGGTTTTAATCAAACGTCCCTCACCATCAAAGTTGTAATGAATGCCTTCAAATCCGTAAGTACTAAGCAGCATGCCTTCTTTACTGGTCATAAAACTAAGCCATTTGGCGAGTTTTTCAGGTTCTTCCGTTTTTTTAGAAATAAACGTCTTCATCCAGCCACCGCCAGCACGTTTATCCTTGCCGAGTACAGGAGTCGTTCCTGTTTCCGATAAGATCGGTCCTGAGGAAGTCCAATAATCGTTCAATTGGAAGGAAGTATCTGCCGTATTGCCAATGAAAGTGAATACTCGGCCCGATGCGATATCCGCTTTAACGGCTGCATTATCGACTGTCATCTGGCCCGGTTCGAAATACCCTCGCTGTTGTGCTTGATAAAGGAACTGCAGCGCAGATTTCGTTTCAGGAGCCAAAAGCCTGTCTCGATAATTTCCATCCTTGTCCACCGGCATTGCACCAAACGTTTCCTGAAGGAATCCCAGCGTAGGTCCTTGGAATCCTTTTCCATCTACAAGCAATGGAATGACCGGAGCTCCATCAACCATTAAATTTAATTCCTTGATTTTCTGGTATGCAGCGAGGAGGCCCGATTCGGTTTTAATGTCATCTAAAGTAAGACCGGCCTCTTGCAGCAGATCTCCGTTCACAAGAATGCCTCCATTAGAGCCGTAGTCGATCAGATCAACATAAAATTGTCCCGATGGTGGATACACGGCTCTTGCATCTTCTGAGTTGATATGACTTGGGAATGCGTAGAAGCCGCCATCCCGGCTAATGATCGTTTCTTTCACATCTGCGGGAAAGTCTGATAGCAAGTGGGATTCGGGATCATATTTCTTCAGAAACTCATCCAACTCCCAAACCTTATCTGCTTCGATTAGCTTCTTGATAAGCACATCATTAGTAACGGTTACAACATCAGGAAAATTATCGCCGGATACGAGCATTAGATTCAGCTTCGTGTCACCATCTTGAGCGGGAATGTTAAATTCAAAGGTTAGCCCCGTTTTTTCCGTTATCGCCCCCGGAACGGTTTTCGGATCTGTGCTCCAAGCAGCCGGTGGATTCCAGAAGTCTACCGTTGAGAACCAAACAGCTTTTGATAGTCCTCCTGTACTCTCTGTACCTTTGTTTCCTCCGCTTGTTTTGTTAGCGTTTTCAGTATTTCCATTGGAACTACAGCCCGCGAGCAGCAACGAGAACATCAATAATACGAGTATTGCGTGTTTACCTTTCATAATCGAAAACAACCTCCCATTTATACATTCTATTTGTCCGAACTCCTACATCATAACGTTCCCTCCCGATCCGGCACATGTCTCCATTTTTTAAAATTGGTGTTTCGTTCGCAACAGCCGCTAAAGCTTGCGGTACTTGCTTGGCGTAATTCCGAAGTGTTTTTTGAATAGCTTATTGAAGTGAAAATAATCTTTATAGCCGACTCGTTGGACAATATCATGAACGGATAACGATTGATCGATTAATAGATCTTTGGCCATCGATAATCTTTTGTTTACGATATAGTCCGAATACGTTGCTCCAGTTTCTTTCTTAATTAGCGTACTCAGATGGCCGATACTCATATTGAAATTTTTAGCGATCGAGCTTAGCAAAATATCCTCCGTATATCGGCTATCAATATAATCAATTATTTTCTCTACTTGCACATTGTGAATGTAGACCTCTTCCTCCGTAAACAGCTCAAAAAAAGATTTAAGTCGGTTAAAAAGAAGCTCAATCGAGCCGTAATACCGAATAATTTGCTCATAGTGAAGATGCTCGATTTCAATGGTCCGATTTGAATTCCCGTAATATTTATAAATAATGGAAACAATCTGGTTATAGATCATTGCGATTTGATCGATATTCAAGCGCTGCTCCTTGCAAAGCTCGCAAATCAAATCCAGCATGCTGTCAATCTGATCGCGAGCCTGTTCTTTAATAGACAGCTCCAGATGAATGATTTTTTTTCGGAACATAGGCGAAAGCTCCTGCAGCTTATAAGGAATCACTTTTTCGCCTTGATGGAAGACTGTGCTGCACATGGCAACGTCAGATTCCTGATACAGCTTCGCAAGAGGGGTCGAAAATATGCCAATGCTGCTAATACCTGTGTACTCGGCATCGGACAAATGCTCCGTAATATAATTCAAAAATTGTAAAGGAGACTTGCTTTCATCATAGCTCAGTAAGACCGATACTTTATGCTGACCGGTACGAAGCCTAATGGCAGCCAAGCCTTCCGTCTGAATCATCCCTTCTTTGAAGAGTGAACCTATCTGTGTGGCATTATAGGAGCTGCATAGAAACCGAAAATGTGGAAAATCAGATACAATACCTTTATTAGACAAGAAATTGCCGATCGTAATGGTATTATCCGGCTCCAGCCATTCGAACAAATCGTCTAGCAGCACATCAAATTCCTTGTCCGCCTGATGTCTGTTTTGTAAATCCTCGGTTAGCCTCAATACCGTATCCGTCAGCTTATTCTTGTCAACCTGCTTTAATAAATAATCGTAAGCGCCTAACCTCAGCGCCTTCTGCGCGTATTCAAACTCAGCATATCCGCTAACGAGAATTACTTTAGTATCTAGCTGCTTTTCTTTGATTTTTTCCAACAATTGAATGCCATCAAGTCCCGGCATCCTAATGTCAGAAATGATAAGCTCCGGTTGTTTGTCGATAATCATATTTAATGCGGTAATGCCGTCATGCACTTCTCCGATTATTTCAAACCCCAAGCTTTCCCAATCAATTAGATTGGCGATTCCATAGGCTACCCACGGCTCGTCATCCACAATCAATACCTTATACATTCGGCCCCCCCATTTCTAACAGCTGCTTATCTGCCGAGAAGGTGATGCTCACTGTTGTCCCCAAATTCAATTGGCTGTCGATCTTCATTTCTGCCTGATCCCCATAAAACAACTTAATTCTGCGGTATATATTGGCGAGTCCAATGCCTTTGTCTCCAATATTGGTCATAAAACCCGGAGCCTCGTATTCGTTCAGGCACTCCTGCAGCTCGGTTAATTGCTGCTCATCCATTCCACAGCCGTTGTCCATAATAGCAAAGCGGATCTGGTTTTTGCCTGCTTTGCTAATTTGCACGGTTACTGTTCCCGGTTCGATTTTCTTCTCTAGGCCGTGAAACACTGCGTTTTCCACGATAGGCTGCAGCAGCATTTTTAGCGTTTTTTCTGACTGCAATGTTTCATCCGCCTGCACAACAATCTGTATTTTTCCTCTAAACCGAAAATCGACAATCGTGGCATATTCCTTGAGATGCACGATTTCATCTTGGATAGACACTACGTTATCTCCCTTGACCGAATAGCGAAACATATTGGATAACGATGCCGATATGTCGGCAATGTCTGCCGCCTTGTAATAGAATGCCATTGCCCGTATGCATTCCAACGTGTTATACAAAAAATGGGGATTAATCTGATTTCGATACGCAGATATCTCCATTTGCTTTTTCACAATTTCAGCCTCATACATTTGCTTTTGAGCGATTTGGACATCATTGCTTAATTTATCGATCTCATCCAGCATTTTGTTCAAATTATCGGCAAGCACTCCGATTTCATTATGGTAGACAACATTAAACCGGCTTTGGCCGCCGCTTTTGGTATACGTTCGGATAAAATCCATTAACGCCTTGATCGGCTTCAATATGCGTCCATAAAAGATTAATAAAAATAAACAAAATATCAGAAAAATGATGAGATAAGTAGCTACATTCAATCGTTTAATAATATCCAATTCCTGAAGAAGCTCGTTTTTAGGAATAACGCTGATCATCTTCCAACCCGTATAGGATAAAGTAATATTTTGAATGATATATCGTTTATCTTCTCGCAAAGCATCTGCGTTAAAATCTGCTAAATCGCTTTCATTTTCAGAGCTTGCAATGACCTTATCATTTTGATCGACTAGCACTAGTTTCGAATGTGGCGTTATCTTTGATTTTTTCAGCATGCTGCTGAAATTTGAGACGTCCATAATAAATAGGCACATGCCCCGGTAATCTCTGAGCAAATAGTTATTTTGCAGATTGTATACCGGTATAGCAATCGTATAATAGGACCCGTTCATCTTATCCGAAAAAATGCCCGAGTACTCTATATCCGAAACCTGGCGATTCACAGGAGGTTCAATCGCTTTCCCTACACTAGCTACAAGCTCTCCTTCCGTATCGTAAATTCGAATGCCTCTCATATTTTCTTTCAAAGCAAGCGTACTCGAAAACTGAGCAGCGATATCTTGATTCATCAGTATTCTCGATAAAATCTCATTTGTGCCCAAATACGATTGAATCGTCGGGCTATAGAGTAAGGAATACGAAATACCGTCCATATCCTTATAAAAGCTTTCCATCGTTTCTTCCACTTGGAGTAATATTTTCGTCATCGATTCTGTTAGATTCTCCTCGATAGTGTTCTTTCCGAACGAGTTCGATACGATAAATGAAATCAAAAGTATAATCAGCATAAGGTAAATCAAATATAAAATTTGCTTCATCAGACTTATTTTTCGAATGCGTGTTAACATCATAATCCCCCTTTTACAAACTATATAAGTTGAACTAAACATTTACGTTTTGGGCGCTACGCGAGTAGATCATTCTTACGATCGCGGTTGCAGCCAAATTCTTTGATTTTCTAAGACATTTAAAGGTAAGAATAAGGCTACAAAGGCGAACACTTCGTTTCTCCAGAACGATCTTCTCGCTTCGCTAAACCTTCATTTTTTTAAGTTCGATTTATATCATGCGTATTTCATTAACGAAAATTGAATTAATAAATATATTAATTAGATGTCAAATATATAAATTCAACTCTAATATTAGAAGCGAATAATAAAAACCACAAGCGTTAATTACGAATGATATCAGAAAAAAGCCTCTCTACAGCAAATGCTTCACTGTAAAGAGGCTGAAATTCACTTTTAATAGGATAATTATATTACCAGTCCCAGTCTAAGAACGTCTCAGGGTACATGACCCAGTGCAGCCTTGCTAATATGGCCGCCGCTTGCTCGCGGATCAGCGTCTGCTTAGGACTGAACTTGCCATCACTTCCAATCATCACCTTATGCTCATTCACTGCTTGGATAGCATGGAGGCTGTCCGCGGACAGACCAGCGATGTCGGAGAACGCCATCCGCTTGGCGCTTCCATATGTCGCCAGACTACCGGCATTAGCTGACATAATCGCAGCCTCCTCGCGTGTTATCGCTCGCTCTGGCTCGAACTGTCCGGACTTCCGGTCAGTAATCCCAAGCTCTGCTGCTCTTCCTATCTCGTCACTATACCATTTGCTCGCTGGAACATCATTGAAGGGAGAGGCTGCCACAGGCAGATCCGTGAACCCATGTACCAAACGAAGCAGCATAGTCACGAATTCGGCACGCGTTAAGGCTTTCTTAGGAGCAAGCACATTGGCTTTCGCACTCACACCCTGAATGTAGCCGTAAGTAAGTGCATTGACCATATTTCCGATTGCCCAGTCGGCAACCTTATCATGATCATCAAAAGAAGCCAGCTCGGGAGCAGAAACAGTTAAATGATAAATATTTTTGGCCACCTCAGGCGCAGCACCATTCCGGTAACCGGTAAGAGTAACAACGTGTACGCCTGGGGATTGCCCGGCAAAGGCAACCTTCCCTTTCGCATCGGTGACCTTCTTCTCACCGTTTAATGTCACCGTTATTCCTGGAGCAGGCAAACCGCCAAGCTTACGGTTGGACTTTGTGACATACATGATAAACGGAGTATTTGCAAAAGGGCGTCCGCTGATGGTCTGGCCGTTCTCGTAAGTCCATTCGACCTCAACCGAGTCGATAAGGTTGGTGTTTTCTGATCCGTAATACAAAAGGAGCCGGCTGCCATCACTAAGATGCAGCCCTACTTCAGCGTTTTCCTGGAGCATCCAACTGCCTCTGTACATTGCTAATCTCCATCTGTTCTCTCCTCCGTAGAGTTTAGCGTCAATGCCGGCAAGCGAAGAAATCATTTGCATCCCGGCAGAATCGGTTTCCGTCTTAAAATCAATTCCTTCTTGCTTCAAATAGGACAGAGCAGCATCAATCGCCTTGCCGCCGCTCGGAATACTTCCTTGTGCGATTGTGCCTGTAGGCCCCTCGATTTGAATGTCCGCGATGCCTTTAGATGAGTTCAAGCCGTCGATCAGCCGTTTCTCTCCGTTCAAGTACAGCTTGTACGCGGTTAGCGCCAGATAAGCGTTGAGCGTCGCTGACATGTTCAGTACGCCGTCGCCTCTCTCTGAGAATCCACCTGCCGTCAGTCGGCGAGACATCAAATATTCCAGCGGCTGACCGCCCCCCGGCAGCGCAAAGGTTGCCGCGTCGATGCGATTCGATGATAGCGCGATAATGACTTCAGCTGTCGCTGCCGTGCTGCCCTCGAAGCCGCCGTCGACCGTCTGCTGTGCATGTAGCCAAGCCAAAGCCTGCCGCACCTCCTCTGACTCTTCTGGTTCTACTATCCACGGCGAGGGTGAAAGAGTAATTAGTGCCAAAGCTGTCGCCTCTACAGTGCCTTCCCCTGCATCGATCGATGGCCAACTGCCATTTTCCTGCTGCAGCTCCCTAATAAAATGAAGGAGAGCATCTGGATACCAGTTGGGCCGTGCATAAGGGGCGTAAGAACCGGAATCCTTTGAGGCAATATAAGTAGTAACGAGCTCAACTACCCCTTTCGTCTCCAAGCCGGGACGATTCATCATTATCGTTACAAGATCAATGCCCGCGATAAAATTAATATTTCCGCCGCCAGCGGCAGCATAAGCGATTGCGGTACGCGTCAGATCCGTAAGGTGCTCAAAATTTCCACCATTGCTTAATATGACATCCGCTTTTTCCTCCAAAAAACCTTTTGGAACAGATCGGCCGTTCTTTGCAAAACCAATTACCGCCCAATCTGAAAATGGCTTCTGATCAAATAGCAACTGCTCCGCTTCCTCCAGTGCTGCCTGCATGTCCGCACTAAAGTTCGCAGGAAGAGCTGCCTTACTATTAGTCTTAACAGTTCCGTCAACTTGTGACTCTCCAGTCGAATTGGCTGACGCAGCGCCAACTAGCAGCTGCATCATCAGACAAACGCCGAGCAAAAGACTAATCACCATCTTTGTTATCCTTTTTGCTCTATTCTGTTTCATTTGTTCTGCTACTCCTCCTTCTGTGAGTCTACCTAAATCCATTTAAAACTGAAAATAATTCCCACTATTTGTTAGACGATATAAACCGAGATTTGTTTCAACAGACAATAGATCATTTTCAACTTCTAGCTTTTACTCTAAACTGCACAGGAGATGTCTCAGAACATTTTTCATCCGTTTTCTCAAGCGTATTGAAGTACCCATTTTTTTATTTGAGCTGCTACATCGGCCACGTTCGCAGTTGTAGTATCAACAATCGGCATTGGCGGATTGTATTCCTTATCCGCATTTTCACACAACCATTTTGCGAATGTTTTGTATTCTTGTATCATTTCTTCTGGCCAATTTCTTTCACGCAGACGTTTCTCACGCGTCTCATCATCACAATGCAAATTCAAGTAATATACATGCCTAAAAAAAGAATAGTCGATACATTTTTCAATATCCCATGTCATTGCAGTTCCACAAATAATCGTCATCCGTCCACTTTCAGCGATATTTCGTGCAACCCGAAGCCAAACATTCCGTATTTGCTGCTCATCAGTAATTCCTAACTCACGGAGATTATCAATATCAAATATATCAAAACCAGGCAATATTTTGCGCAGCTCGCTGATAACATAAGTTTTCCCCGATCCACTTGAGCCTGTTACAATAAATAAAGGTATCTGTTGCACCATCATAGATTTATTTTCATTATTCATTAATTATTCCACCTTTGAATAAGATACATAGCTCAGGAGGCGTTCCAGAGGAAGGTGATTTTGTACTTTTAAAGCCGAATGAACCAGTTAGAAATGGTACAGCGATTAGTTATAAGAACATCCCTCTATGAATTTTCAGCGCCTATATCCCGTAATCTACGACTCCAAAATCCGTTTTTGGGGTTATTTTTTGGAATCGAATTATTTACTTATTGAATGTCTGATCATTTCATCGGCTACTTGCTGTGGTGAATACGAAAGCATCGTATAGCCCGTCACGTTTAGAAACAATATTATGAAACTATAACTGACTCGAATCAATGGTACGAAGCTGCTGTGCAGCCTTCTCCATCCCCTGGAAACCCTAGCGCGCTGCATATGGGATCTCCAAGCAATGATTACACCCGGAATTCGTGGTCAAGCCCATCATCGAGGCGCCCGTCAGATTAATAAGAAATCTACTTGATATACTCTATAATGGGTTTGAATGCCCGATACTCGCAGAAAAATTTATTATAATCACCATCTGAAAAAATAGCGGAAACTGCTAAGCGAAAAACAATTGCCCGTATAATCATTTCTTTATATCGTTCATCGCCTGGAAGCAGCTCTATCTCAGATACATCACTTCCTTGCCATGCTATACAATCACAAACTAATATGGCTTCCGCATATTCTACTGGGGCAAGTACTGGAGAAAAATCAATGATTAAAGGCTTCAAAAATTGGTCAAAAAGAATATTTCCCGATAAGTCACTATGAACAATCTGTACCTTATAGTGTTCTTTTAGACTTATCCTTCCTAGTAAATTATTTATAATTTCTTGTATCTCATTAGGCAGTTCTCTTGACAACTCATCTATTTGCCATGCTATGCGATGCCCCTTAGACCAAGGATTGTCAGTATGAGGGAATTCCCCAAAATTAATAGTAGATAAATCTCGATGAAATAACCTCGATACCAGAAGTTTTTCTTCTATACGCCCCTTTATATCCTGTCCCCTGTCATAATGAGTGCAAGCCCATCCTTTGCTTACAAAAGTACCGTGTTTACTCCTAATAGGCTTTGATAACCTATAACCTTGAGGATTTATTTTATGAATAATATTCAGTAACCATTCACTATGTTGTATATCATCTACAGGTTTTAATACAGCATGACCAACTAGTAATGAAGTATTTTGCCCACCGCTGAGTGGCACAATATTTCCGCTAAGATTAAATGAATGTAATACATCTTCGGATAGCCCCATGGTTTCGCCTTCCTTACATATCGATTTCACAGATAATTCTTACTAATATTTCATTATATCTCTCAAAGAATCTTGCTCGTCAGCTTCACTGGACATAATCCAAGCGTTAAGCTCGCCGATTTCCTTTTGTTCCTGCCGTATTAGTGATCCATCCTCCATATGCACTTCATGATAATGTGATTGTCGAGTAATTCTGCGGTCAGCTCTCCGTTCATTTTGACCATTAGACTTTTGGCAATTGATAATCCGAGCCCTGTTCCTTTGCCCGATCGGGAGTGGTCGGCTGTATAAAATCGATCGAACAGATTGTTCAAATCACTTAGCTTCAAGTGATTTGCAGCGTTTCGGATAGACAATACAACCGTAGATTGATGCTTCTCCATATTGATCCAGATCGGCCCATCGGAATGATTGATTGCATTTGTGATCAAATTCTCGATTACGCGCTTTATGGCAGATTCATCTGCAGTCAAGAGAAGTCTTTCTTCGGTAAGTAGAATAACGGCTTCCCCTTTGCGTTCGTTAAACCTATCATAGAATCCCAGTAAGATTTCAGGGACCAGAATAGTCATGTTTACTTTCTCCGTTTTCAACTCGTAATCCATAGATTCAATGACGGATAATTCGAAAAATTCGTTCAATAATACCTGCAGCCGTTTCGTTCGACTTTTGGCGATCGATATGTATTCTTGCCTCTCTTCATCGGTTACCTGATCCGATTCCAAGAGCTGAATATATCCGAGAATGGATGTTAATGGCGTTCGCAGATCGTGAGAGATATGAGATATACTCTGTTTCAGTTCATGCTCCGTCCGTCTTCGAAGCGCTTTTGCCTCCGCAACCAAATCCATAAGATTGTTTGTTTCGATTGCCAGTTGTTCAATATCGCGTTCAAAAAAACGAAGATCGACTTTCTTTTCGGTTAATCCTTGATTGAAAGCATACAGCTGACGATGAATTCGTTTCATTTCTTTCTTCAACAAATTCAAACGGATGAGTGCAGCAACAGCTATACCAGCTATACTACTTACAGCCGCAACGATATAGATCACTCCGCCCTCACCCACTTCTCAAATTACTTTATTTCTTTGCGTCGATATACCCATGTGTTCAACATGCCAAAACAGACAAATGTAATAATTGGGATGACAATCATACGAAATAACAAGCTGCCATCCAGAGAAACGGTTCCTATATCATAAAGCAGTTTAAACACCGTATAGCTATATATCGTTTCAACAAATGGAATATATTGTCCCGCTACAGCAAAGAACATGTCTATGAACAGGAAGAACACCATCGTAAAAGCAATCGTTTTACCACTTTCCGCCATGAGAGTTGCAATCAAAGTGGTGATCGATGCGAATGCTGCCGCGTAAAGAATAAGCATTCCAAACGATCTAATGAAATATAGAGAAGTCGCTTCACCAGGCAGCTCGCCGAAACTGGACAGCAACGTTGCAACGACACAATTGATTAGGGGGAACAGTAGGCCAAGAATGACGGAACCCAGTGCGAACACGAGTTGTTTTGCAGCGATAATCCTTCCTCTACTATTGCCGCTGGAGGCGATACTTTTCATCACGCCAGTCGTATATTCGCTAGAAATAAAGAAGCCGGCAAGCACGCACATCCCAATAATCATAATATAATTACCCAGAAGCGCGCTTGTCCACATTTCTATCCCGGTAATCGGAGATTCCCCATCCATTCTGCGGTCGATATATTGAAAGATGGACCAGAATAAACCGGATGCCGTGATGATCAAGATGAGCGCTCGAAACGACCGATCCTTACACAGTTTATACCATTCCGATTGGATGAGATTATTCATTCCGCCCACCTCCGATTCGGTTCGTAAAGTAAGCTTCCAAATCTTCGCCAACGGGCATAAATTGTTCGATAACCAGTCCAGCCTTCGTTAACGCTACGGATACTTTACCAGGTGTATCTACGTATCCGAACAGTCTGATCGTCCCGTCCGGCATTACTTCAAATTCGGAGGTAGCCAGCCCCCCTTCAATAACGGCCGCCGCCTTCCCAGCATCATCCACCTTAATATGTAGGTAGTGCTGGCATTTCTCATGAAGTTCAGCAGCAGACAATTGCTCCAATAACTCCCCCTTGTGAATAATGCCAAAATGAGAGGCCAGCAGATGAAGCTCGCTTAAGATATGACTTGAGATTAGAATGGTAATTCCGTTTTCCCGGTTAAGCTTCTTGAGGAGTTCCCTCATCTCAACGACTCCCATTGGGTCCAAGCCATTGGTCGGCTCGTCCAGAATCAGAAACTCTGGATCTCCAAGAAGAGCGATAGCGAGTACTAGGCGCTGTTTCATTCCTAATGAGAAGTTCTTCGCTTTCTTTCTGCCCGTATTTTGCAGGCTGACCAAAGTCAGTGTCTTCTCGATGCAGGATTTTCCCGGGATTCCCCGTAGAAGCCGATGCGTCTCCAGATTTTCTCTAGCCGTCATATCCGGATATAAAGCCGGACTTTCAATGATTGAACCTATCCGTTTTCTCGCCTCGCTCAGATCCTGTGCATCCCTCTTGCCGAACAATTCGATGGAACCGTTTGTCGGGGAAGCCAACCCACTAACGATACGGATCAACGTTGATTTACCTGCACCGTTCTGTCCGATAAAGCCGTATATCGCACCCTTTTTGATAGACATATTCACTCGGTTAAGTGCATAGTCCGTTTTGTAGACCTTAGATAAATGATGGGACCTCAGAACATATTCACTCATCTTCTCACTGCCTCTCTCTGGGATAGCTTCATTATCAGAGGCAAGACATAAGCGACCATAAAGGGATTATTAAGAAAACCTTAAGTTGTTATTTAAGCCGGTATCCCATACCCCATAGAGTTTCGATATAATCTTCTTCTGGATTTGCTTTGGTTAGTTTATTTCGTAAATTGCTCATATGGACGTTAATCGTATTGTCATCCCCCACAAAGGTATCCTGCCATACACTCTCGAATAAGTTTGCCTTAGAGAACACCTTCTTTGGATAAGACATGAAAAGCTCGAGAATAGCAAATTCTCTTGCCGTCAGCATCACTTCCGATTGATGAATCGTCACGATCTTTGTATCCTTGTCTAAACGAATGTCCTTATACTCCATTCGATCGCTGGGAGCCATGCTGGCCAAACGGCTGTACCTTCTTAAATGGGAGTCGATTCTAGCCGATACTTCTTCGATATCGAAAGGCTTCGTTATATAATCATCCGCGCCAATGCGCAGAGTGGCTACTTTCGTCTGCTGCTCTTCTTTAGCTGAAATGACGATAACAGGTGTCGAACTCTTTTCGTTTATTTTTACAAGAAGCTCTTCTCCCGGCAGACCGGGAAGCATCAAATCAAGCAGCACCATATCCCATTCCTGTCTTTCGAGGTAGATCATTGCTTCCGTTCCGGAATAGGCGGGCTGAGGAGAATAACCGCTTTTCTTTAAGACTTTGCACAGCAGTTGGTTGATGTCATTATCGTCTTCAACCACTAAGATGTGTGTGATTCTATCCAACATTCCCACCTACTATCTGTAATAATATAAGCACAAACTGATCATAAATTTAATTTCCTATATAATCAAGTCAGTGACTCGCTAGCATATCAGGGAATAATGAAATGAGCAGGCTGCCGCAGCACCTGCTCATCAATGTCTATCATTCAACTATAGTTCTCCGTTACTTCAACAAACACTGCTTATTTCTTTATAATGGGTATCCATATTTCGCTTTTAAATTGTGGCGATGCTACATCTTTGTGCTCATTCCAGAGCATTTCCGGCCCTTCGCTTAGCTCATATTCCGCGGACGGAAACCATTCGGAATAAATGCGTCCCCAGATCTCTTGAAGCGCATATGGAAAAGGGCCGACGGCTGTAAATACCGCCCATGTAGAGGCCTGCACCTCCAGTTGGGCGAAGCCATCTCCATCTTTCGTTGTGGCCGCCCCGATGTAATGATCAAGCTCCCCTTTCTCCTCCATCCGCCCTTCACTGAAATTCGTGGAAGCACTGATTAGTCCGGAAGGTTGAACATTCGAAAAGTCCTTAATCTTATCAATCATTTCTGGGGTTAGTCCTTCAAACATCGACGCAATCTCTGGATTCACCCCTTGAAATACGATTGGCACTCTTTTTTTGATCCCCACGATGCGAAAAGCTTCTTTGTCTTCAATTCGGTAGTTCATTTCACTTCCTCCTTTGATCGTCAGTTGAAACGTCATCCGCGGGAAGGCTTTGAGAGACTGTCCATGGATCCGAGCTTCCGAGGGCGTAATCCCATGCATGCTTTGGAAAGCCCTAGTAAAGGAATCCGGCGAGGTATATCCGTACTTCATCGCAACATCGATGATCCTGATGTCACTGTGGCTTAGCTCGAGTGCTGCCAAAGTTAGGCGTCTTCGGCGGATGTATTCCGACAGAGTAATGCCTGCAAGGAATGAGAACATCCGAGTAAAATGATATTCTGAACAGCAGGCAATTTTCGCTGCCTCCTGATAGTCCACCCGATCAGTAAGATTCTCCTCCATATAGCTTAAAGCTTTGTTCAGCTGCGCCAGCATATATAATATCGCCTCCCCTCGTTACTCAAAGCATAGCAGTGAAAGTAATTCCCTTCCCGACATTTAGTGCACAATCCTGTAGGGTCTTTCTCCGCTAGCTAATGATTATCTGATATAAACTTGGAAATCGCTTGTTTTTCAAGTTCGTCCCAATTGGGTGTCGCAATGTTTACTTGTTGTTTCAACTTATCGAACGAATCAAACAAAGCTGCAATTTCACTGAATGTTCCATCTATCAATTTCATAAACGGTAGCTTATGAATTATTTTCAGGCCATAGTATACACCCTGTCTATGTTTTCGAATAAAGTTAACTTGATTTGCAGGAGTGATCGTATAACCTAATTCTTCCAAAACCTGAAATCCCTCATCCATTACGGAAATAGCTTTCTTTAATAGCTTCTTATCCTTAGATGCTCTTTTCAAATCACCGTCGTACAGATAGCTAATAGAATTCAAAGCGACTATAGTGACAATATGACTTTTAAGCCAAGCCTCCATATCCTCATGATACGATAATTTATACTTAACATGCTTAAAAGCATTTTCTAATAAGAGTTTGAATGGGATCTCACCGTCTAGACTGCCCAGTAACATTTGTCCACCTCCGCGTATGCAGATCATGCGACCACTTTCTTCTCGTAGTCCTCCACTGAGCTGAAATCCGAAGATCACATTTTTTTTCACAACGCTTGTTTCCTGTAGAACATTTTGCATCCCACGGGCATCAGCATTATTACCGACAAGAACAATATTATGACTCTTATTCTCAGCTAGAATGGGCAGTACGGCTGGGAAATCATTGTATTTCATCACAACAAAAACGAGATCATAGAAATCATCAGATTGAAGCTCTTGAATGACTTTCACTTCATCTACAGTGTTTTTAAGCTGAAAATAATGACGAATAACAAGTCCGTCTTTCTTCAATTGCTCAGCTCGCTTCCCTCTGGCAAGTACTGTGACGTCATTACCGCCGCGCACTAGGGCATGAGCAAGATAACTGCCTAAAACTCCCGCACCGAAAACTAATACTCTCATAGTCATCCCCCCTCAGTCTTTTTTGAACGATTGTTGCATTTTCATCATTTGATCAATAAAATTAGATTATCAGTATCTCTAACAGGTATCAATCGTTAGATTGATCGGTTATGTTGGTTTTTCAACAGAATGAACTATATTGTTTAATAAATGGGGGGGTATCTCAATGGATAGAAGAATAAAAAAAAACCAAGCAGCCATTATGAATGCATTAATTTATCTGATGGGGGAAAAAGATTTTGAAAAAATAACGATTAACGAAATCGCAGAGCGTGCTGATGTAAATCGAGGCACCATTTATTCGCATTACTCGGACAAATACGATCTATTGGATAAATGCCTAGAGGCTCAACTGAAAGAATTAGTCGAAAATTGCTCCCCAGTGGATGGAACAAAACCTTACCCCTCTAAGGTCTCATTGCTCCGTACGTTTGAAGAAATGGAGAAGAATGCTCTCTTTTATAGGACTTTATTAATGAACAAAAGTGTTCCTTCCTTCAGAAACCACTTACAAGAAATGATGAATAAACAAATAAGGGTACTCATCGTTGAAAACAATTTAAGCCTAGATGAGTTGAGTAAAGATATATTAGTGCAATTTTTGAGCTCGGCGACTGTCGGAGTGATTGAATGGTGGTTTACCCATGCAATGCCCCGTTCTGCAAAGGAGATAACTGAACAGTTATGGTCACTGCTCGAACTTAATCAGGTGATACTCCGCTCTCATTCTTGATTATGGTAGACGTCATAATGCCTCTCACACACTAGATACTTGCTCATTAATTACCTTTGCCTGTTCATACGTTTCCTTAAGACGCTTCATGTCAGCTTTAGGAGGAAAACCAAACATGCGAGAATATTCACGGCTAAACTGAGATGCACTTTCGTAGCCTATTTGGAAGGCAACCTCTGAAGCATCCGCCGATTCCGTTAATAATAGGCGCCGTGCTTCTTGCAACCGAAGCTGTTTTTGGAATTGAAGAGGGCTCATAGCAGTGAGTTCTTTAAAGTGTCTATGTAATGAAGAGATACTCATATTCGCTATTTCGGCAAGTTCTTCAACCCGTAAGGGACTATGATAGTTATTCATGATTTGTTCAATAACATCTTTGATTTGCTTTGTAGGGTTTCCTTCCATTACAATATGCTTCAAAATGCTCCCGTTCTGGCCTTGCATCACCCGATAAATAATTTCCTTTGTAATTAGTGGAGCAAGCACCGAAATATCTTTTGGATTATCAAGCAAACGAGCTAGTCTAATGACCGCATCTAACAAAGATGATTCTATCTGGCTGACATACATAGCTCGCTTTGGATTTTCTTTCGGATCTCCTCGAAGTTCAGAATCCTGTAAAACCTCTAAGATTTGACTCGGTGTAAATTCAAGTTTGAGACCCAAATATGGAACATCGGGAGTGGCTTCCGTGACTTGGGCGCTAACTGGCAAGTGAACGGATGCAACAAGGTAATCGGCAGGACTGTATTTAAAGCGCTCCTGCGCGAGCCATACCTCCTTCGCCCCTTGAACAACCATACAAAATGAAGGCTTGTACACGCCGTGGCTTTGTCCGTCCGCATTCGAGACACGCATGAAAAATAAGGACGGAATAGCAGTAGGATGAACACCGTCCTTCTCTGAGAAGCGTTCAATGATTTTAGTGAGCTCATTTTGCTGCTGTTTAACGATAATTTCAGACATAAGATTCTCCTTGTTCTTATTCTTATTCTTATTCTTATTCTTATTAGTCCGATTATAGTTCATATTCATCTGTTACATAAGTGATAGTGAGAGGATTAGGCAAGCATTTGGCACGATTGGGATAACGGTCACTTTGTCATCAGGTGCATAATAGGGATGTGAAAAGGAGGGATACTAGGTATTTTAGATGAAGTCATAAGATCAAATCGTTTTACAAATTTCAAATAATCCGGAGGATTTTATATGCAAAAAGTAATGTTGAACAATGGTGTTGAGATGCCTATACTCGGTTTTGGTGTTTTTCAGATTACAGATCAAAATGAATGTGAACAAAGTGTTTATGATGCTATTATGGCAGGCTATCGGCTGATTGATACCGCTGCATCTTATCTAAATGAAGAAGCAGTTGGCAGAGCAATTAAGCGCAGCGGCGTGCCAAGAGAGGAATTATTTATCACAACGAAACTTTGGGTTCAAGATGCTGGTTATGAGAGCACAAAAAATGCATTTGAAAAATCATTGGAAAGATTGCAATTGGATTATTTAGATTTGTATCTAATTCATCAGCCATTTGGCGATGTACATGGCTCTTGGCGCGCTATGGAAGAATTATATCGTGAAGGAAAGGTCCGTGCAATTGGCGTTAGTAACTTCCATGAGGATCGTCTGATTGACCTGATTATTCATAATGAAGTAATTCCCGCTGTAAATCAGGTTGAAACGCACCCTTTCCATCAGCAGATCGAAAGTTCAACATTCATGAAAGAGAATAATGTTCAGATTGAGTCCTGGGCCCCTTTCGCTGAAGGAAAAAATAACTTGTTTCAGAATGAAGCATTAGTATCTATAGCTGGAAAATATAATAAATCCGTTGCTCAGGTGGTTTTACGTTGGCTGACACAAAGAGATGTTGTTGTCATTCCAAAGTCTGTTCGTAAAGAGAGAATGATCGAAAACTTTAATATCTTTGATTTTGAATTAACCCAAGAGGATATCGAGTCTATTGCTACGTTAGATACGAAACAGAGCCTCTTCTTCTCTCATCGCGATCCTGAAATGGTAAAATGGATCGGCACCCGTAAACTCGATATCTAACACTATTCGTTAATCCCAAAAAAAGACTGCCGCTCCATTACAGCGGCAGTCCTGCTATTTCGTAAACTTAGATTATTTCTTTCCTTTAATAGCTTCTTTTCTCTTTCAAAGCCTCTCTTCTCAAGAAAACATTCAATTTCTCCGAAAACAAGAGCATAGCTGCTGCTGATATGACGAGAACAATCGGAAAAATGCCAATTGTTGTATAAGCAGCAAGAAAACCAAGCAACGGAGGCATCAGTGTGCTGCCGGAATAAGCAACCGCCATTTGATAGCCCATAATCGTCTGAGAATGCTTCTTCCCGAAGCGTACCGGAGTTTCGTGCAGCATGCACGGGTATATCGGAGCGAGGCCAAAGCCCACCAATATAAAGCCGGCTAGCGAGAAAGCGGGCGGCAATGGAAGCAGCATGAGCGCCGCACCGATTAATGATATGATTTGCCCTGCGCGTATAAGCGTGCGGTTGCTCATTTTGAAAGTAATAAACCCGCTAATAAATCTGCCAATAGTAATACCCGCATAAAATAATGATACCCACTGTGCGGCTACTGCTGCAGGCAAATCCTTCACGTTTACAAGAAAGCTGCTTCCCCATAATCCCATCGTTGCTTCGACGCCGCAATAGAATAAGAAGGATACGAGAGCCAGCTTAACCCCCTTAATTTGCAGAGGCTTAATCTTCCCCGTGCCCCCTTCCTGCTCTTCCGACCTTGCTGCTTCCTGTTCCCCATACGTCTCATCCTGTTTTTTTGTTGGAGCCTTCTTCCATAATGGCAGCGTAATAAATAGGATAATGACTAGTCCAAACTGAATGCCGGCAACGGTAAGATAACCATCTCGCCAAGCACTTTGCCCTGTGATGTACTGAGCCATGACCATGGGGCCAAGCGTAGCTCCTACCCCCCAGAAGCAATGCAGCCAGCTCATGTGATGTGCTTTGTAATGTGCGGCGACGTAATTGTTAAGCCCTGCATCCACCGAACCTCCGCCTAACCCAAGCGGAATCGCACAAATCATTAGCCAAATTAGTGACGGTGACATAGCGAAGCCTAACAGCGCAGCGGCAGTCATGATACAGCTGACAAGCGTTACTTTGCCTGTTCCAAAACGTTGCAGCACAGCACCGCTTGCCAAGCTGGACACGATCGTGCCTGCAGCTATGATCATATAAAGCAACCCCGCCGTTTCCAGCGGAGCATTAAAGTCCGATTGCATGACCGGCCACGCCGTTCCGAGCAATGAATCCGGCAAGCCCAAGCTAATGAACGCCAAATAAATAATGATTAAAAAGAAAGTAGCCATATCGTATGCCTATACCTCTGCTTCTATTTAAATTTCCGCTCCTGCGAGCATAAGATCGAGTCCGAGCTTCTGCAGCCCAAATAAATAATCCTGTTTCCAATCGCTTAACGCTAGCTCCGGGAGATGTTCTTCCGGAATATAAACGGCACTTCTTAAGGCGACCTGATTAATCATGGCTTCATTCATTTCAGCTTTGGAAAAAACAATCGAATGCGGGTTAATGATGGCTGTGAAGGAAGCAATTAACCGGCTAATCGCATCAATCCTCTCAGGTGTGTGAAAGCTGGATGTCTCAGGTCCCTGCCCGCTATTCATGGCTTGCACAAAATTTTTATTATCATATTGAGGCACGTAGGAAACCTCGCCAGAGAAAAACGTGCTTCCCCGAAGCACCTGCCCATTGATCATAATGCCGGCTCCAGGACCATTTTGCCCAAAATACAAATACACGGAAGACAGATCGTCCTTATTCCTACGATTAACGTTATATCCGAGAACAGCCGCATTCATATCGTTCTCTACGACGACAGGAATGGAAAGCCTCGCTTCAAAGTACCCTTTCAAATCAAAGTTTTGGAAATGCTCATAACTGGGAATATGAATAATTCGTCCATTGTTGACCGAGCCTGGCACACCGATAGCCATCGATTTGATTTTCGGATACTGCGCAACGATTGCCTCGATTTTCCGAGTTAGGCTTTGTATATCGTCCATGATGGCATCAGCGGAGCTGCCCTGCTCCTTCAATTCTCCTAAACAATTATAAATCGAGTAGTTCATTTCCGTTTTCTCTAAAAAGATAGCCAAGCCCAGCATATGCTCCGGATTATAGGCGTAGCGGATGGCTCTTCGTCCGCCGTTGGAATCGTCAAGCCCTATGATTAGAAGCTCACCGCCCCGTTCCATCTGACTAAGGAATTTGCTTACGGTTGGGAAGCTGATTCTGAGTTTACTGCTAAGCTCGGCCTTCGTTGCGCTCCCACATGTCAGAAGTGCTTCACGAATGCCTTGTAGAATGGCCTTTTTCATCTCTTTGGTCGTAACGATCAACTCTTTCGTAGTACTCACCGCCTCACTATCCTGCACTTATTAAACACGTTTAATAAGTCAAGAGTATGATACCAAATCCTATAGCATATGAAAAGACATTTTTCTATTTCCTTCAACTCAGCTGCGTCCGCTCACCAAGATGCAGAACATTACTCACAACAGAAAGCGGAGACAACTTCGCCCCCGCTTCTCCCTCTATCTCTTGACCATTTTAAAATCAACGATTAGAACATTAAAGTCTTGATCTTATTTCTGTTAAAAGCAATTCTTTTTCTGCTTCACTAATACCGTCAGCGCATAATTTACGAGCGGCAATAGGAAGAACCCACTCTTCTACTTCTTTGCAAGTTATCTCGGACGACCGGTTATATTCTTCCCAGAACACTTGTAGAATTCGCTCTCTAATGGAATCAAAGAAAAGAACGGCATCGTTTGGCACACGAGGAGGAAGGATGGCATGTCTAATCATGATTACATATTCAGCTAGGTCTGCTTCTGGATTTCCAATTGAAGCATTCATCCAATCGATTAAAACAACCTCATCGCCCTGAATCATCATGTTCCCTGGATTTGGATCACCATGGCAGAGCTGTTGTTTCATTGGTAAACGATCCAAATGCTCAATAATCTGATCCTTCTCAGCTAATGTTAGATAAAGAGGAGCTTGAATAGAATACTTCATCATTTCTCTTTGGGGAGGCAAAGATAGATTGGATCTGCTATGAATATCGCTCAATACTTGAGCGGTCATTCGAACAATTTCATCAATTTTCTTTTCTTTATTAGCTTCTTCTGAAGAAGGCTGCATAAACACTTTGAAGTATCTTTCCATTAATGACACTCCATAGATCCGTTCAAATACAATTGCAGGGCGACCATCAATATCCAAAAACTCATAGGGACGAGGTGAAGGCAATCCATTTCCCCATACAATCTGGTTATTGTGGAACTCCTTTTTCATGGCATCAAAACTAGTGTTGTTCTTGCCAATTTTAATAATCGTTTGATTGTTATCCCACTCGTATACTTCTGAACAGCCACCTTCTCCAATTTTCAGCCCAATCATTCGATCGATCACCCTGCCCTTCATTCTTGAATAATCCATTGTCGTACCGCTGCCTAAACATCAATCGTATGTTTAAAAGTGTTGCTTAGCTATCGTATATGACGTTAACCCCAGCAGGCGCAATAAGTTTGGCATGCCCATTCGTGTATTCAAAGCAGAACTCCCCTGCTGGCATTATGAAGTTGAGCTTGATCTCACTAAGTGAAAACGGTATTCGTGGGGAAAACCGGACTTCGGTCCAGCCCGGAGCAGCAGGCTTAATTCCAAATATATCTTCAATTAAAAGCGGTATAGGTCCACTCGCCCATGGATGGCACAAGCTAGTGTTCCATTTTAAATCCTTGGACCACGCTTCGAAACAAGTTGTAGCACCCTCTTTAACCATATTGCCCCAAGAATGTAGATCTTCTGAGACGATCAAGTCGTATAGCAGCTCATGTTCACCTGCTTCCGCAAGTGCCTTGAGCACAAAGTAAGCCATATATACTCCGCAGCTCAGCCGCTTCTCGCGAATGAGCTGAACGATCGGCTTGATCGACTCTTCCGGTGCTAACCCGAACAGAAGCGGCAATACGTTCGCATGCAAGGATGAGTGCCCTGAGCTTTCTGCATCTACAAACAGCTTTCTTTCTGAGTCATAAAATGCTTGAATAAATGCGGTTCGGAAACGCTCCAATCCTTCATCGCTGCTTTGAGCCATATTCAGCGCTTTGTCTATTTCCGACATAGCTTTCAGAGCACCATAATAAAAAGCGTTAATGACATTATGACAGCCTTGGATGCTCCCCTTTGTCAGTTTAAAATCATAGCCGTCTCGTGCGTTTTCCGGCCAATCCACCAAATTCCATTTGTCATTAACGGAATCCAGCAGACCATCCTCCCGAATATAAATTTCAAAATGCTTCATCAGCTGCTGAGCAATCGGATACATAGATTCAAGAAACGCGCGATCTCCGCTTAACTTATAATATTGCAGCAGCTGCAAAGGCCATTGCAGAGAGAAATCGGCGATTTCCTGCATAAAACTTCCAGGTGCGACAGCCATAAAACCAGGGCAGACTCGTGCCGACAGTAGCGCAAAATCATTCAGAGACTTACGATACATGCTCAAATCACCCGACACATAAGCATGGGAATGGGTAATAATCGTATTGTCTCCAAGGTACTGACCTTTCTCACGAGAGGGGCAATCCACATAGTTTTCCTGCGTGCCGTATTTCACCCCGTTTTTGCAAATGGCCCAGATCGAATTCAGCAGAGTGTTCGACGACTCAAACCTGCATGCGTCTTCGTCCAAAGGATAGTGGCGTACGATCGCTGCAAAGCAAGCTGGATAGAGCATAATATTCGAGCTGGCAATCACCTCGACATAACGAAATGCTTTGTAATCGTACAACTCTAGCTCGTCTTCTTCTCCCGATAGTGTCCAGGTCTCCGTATAAGTGCAATTGCATCTCATCTTAAAACGCACTCTGCCGCTCGGCAGCAATTCTTCGCCGCAACGAATTTCTACCGTTTGGCCTGGCAAGCCCTTCGCTCGCATTGTGAATTGGCCGGTTAGCTCACTCCCAAAATCGAGCAAAAATCCATTTTCAATGGACTCGATTTTTTGAGGCTTCACTTCGTATACGGATAGGGGCATGGTCGGCTGCAGGAAGAGAACATGATCATCTGCTAGATTTTCCCACGAGGGGAGCCAGTCCGAATCGTCATAGCCGGCTGATCTCCAGCCCTTCTCCTTCAATCGACTGTCGATATTCTCCTGAAACTGCGTATTGTAGCCAATCACTTCCGCAGGTCCATATTCCTCAGCAATCCGATAGTTCCATGTTTTATCCGTCTGTACCAATCTCGTTCCGTCCGCAACAAGCTCTGCAATTAGCCCCTGCCGATAATCACCGCTGTTATACGAACGGCTTATAAGCCCGTGGTAATAGACCTGAACCGCGATAACATTCTCTCCCTGGCGAAGATAGGAGGCTATGTCAAAACGATTATAGAAATAGTGGAAGTGGTTCCCTTGAGCAGGTCCTTGTCCGACAAAATGTCCGTTCACATACAGCTTATAATAATCGTCGGCTGTTATATCCAGATGCGCTTCCTCTATGTGATCATTTAAATCAAAAGATTTCCTTACGAGCAAATGTAGATTGAAAAGCTCCTCCTTATGCTCTGGCAAGACTGCTTGTACAGCTTCTTTATGGTAGACATCAATAGGCTTTAAACCGTAAAATCGTTGATCCATAATCCATTTCGCACACCACGCCTTGTCCACTCGGATACCATTCCTTTCACAGTCAATATAAACTGCTCCTATCGTATCCCAGATCTATCTTCAAGACTTGGTTTTTTCACCGTACTTTATAGGCAATTTGACGGCATGGTAACGCTCTTCTAAAATAGTAATATAATCGATTGAAGGGAGATTTTGAGATGGTCCAGTATTCAAAAGAGCAGTTTTTGGAGAGCTCCACATTTCCTTTCTCGGTTCTGCCGTTCCTGACATTGCCTTCTCGGCCGCTAATGCCGCATTCTCATGATTTTATTGAATTAGTATTTGTGGCAGACGGTCATGGAGAGCATTTGTATAAGGGGCATTCCTATCCCATTTCCAAAGGTGATGTCTTCGTTATCCCGCCCGGCGCCATGCACGACTATCGTGTTATTGAGAGCGCTCCCTTAGAAGTTTACAATGTCATGTTTTTACCTTCGTTGCTGATTTCGGAGTTGAAAGCTCTCTCTTCGGTTACTTCTTTTCTCAATTTCTTCTATTTAGAGCCATTTCTCCGTCAAGATGTTGATTTCGATTCGCATCTGAAGCTATCGCTGCTAGAAGGTCAAGAAGTCAAGCAAAGAATTAAACGTCTTACAACAGAATTTAATGCCAAGGCGCTCGGATATCAGATTTCTATTAAAGCTCTGTTGATCGAGCTGCTAGTCTATCTCAGCCGCAGTTACGACAAAAGATTGATCAGTCCAGCCTTCCACAGCAATGAATCCAAAGCGATTCGTCAGCTGTGCGAATTTCTTGAGCAGCATTACGCCCATCCGATTAATTTGGAGAAGGTATGCCATATGTGCGGCATGAGCCAAACGACCTTTACAGGCAAGTTTAAACAAATCGTTGGAAAAACGTTCATCGAATACCGGAACGAGGTTCGCATTCAGGCTTCTCTGAAACAGCTTCGTGAGACTGATGACAAAATCATCCACATCGCTGAGAGCGTTGGCATTAACGATTTGAGCCATTTTAATAAGCTGTTTAAGCATCACTTGAAAATGACACCAAGGCAATACCGAATCACATACCGCCGAAGCTAGCAGAACAATGGAAATTCATCAATTCATTCACTCGCACTCCCCCACAGTAAAAGGATATCACGCGACTTATGTCGAATCCCTCCATATGATGCCAATAATAAATAAAACCACAACTAAATATTTAGTCATTATTGTCTTATTTCTTAGTGTGCTCCTCGGCTTGCGTTGGACGTGGTCCCATCTATTTTATACTTTGGATATCCCTGTTCCAGGCAACGGCGTAATCGATATGCGCGGTATGGATTTAACGAAGGTACGCACCATTCAAATGCCTGATGATCGAAACTATCCTGATTCTTCTAACATGGACGAGACGTACCGCCTTCGTGTACTAATTGATCCGTTAAAGCAGCCTGTCGCTTTCTGGTTTCAGAACATTCAAGCCTCCAAAGATATCAAAATCAATGGGGTATCCTCGGGAGAAAGCTGTACTTCTCCCGGAAATGAATGCATGATGAAGAAGGTTTACAAGGTCGCATCCTACTCGGTCGAAGGGACAACGGAGTTAGAATTGCTTGTTCATTCAGCAAGCCTCAAAGAGGCTTCTAACAACGAGATTATTCGCTTTGGCTCTCACGAAGCGATTGATAAACTTCGTTGGTATTCCATTAGCTTTCAACTGGTGACTTTTACGCTATTGCTGCTGCATGGTTTGTATGCATGTATTCTGTACTTTATTAATCCTCAAGAACGCACTTTATTGATGATTTGTCTATTAACGTTGATGGTTGGCATTTTGGTTTTGAGCAGTCTTGATAATGTTTTATCAATCTGGCTGGCCCTGTCCTATATATGGATCATAAAAATCATGCTCATTTCATTCTTGTGGCAAAATCAGATGATTCTTCTGATATTCAGAAAATTCACCGAGGCTCCAAGAAATGTATGGCTGCAAGCCTTCACTATGGCCTTTATAATCTTGACCGGAATTCTGGTGGCCGCGCCTGCTGCATTTGTATATGGAATGATGAAATACATACTTGTCATTGGATTGTTTCCATATATCGGGCTTATTTTTATCGTGAGAACCATGATTTTCAAGAGGCAGACGGATAACGATGTTATCTTCCTGCAACTAACTATAGCAAGCATCCTATCCAATCTAATATGGAAAATTACAGGATCTGTTACGGTTTACTATCCCATCGATATCTTTGCTACGATGATCGGATTTTCCACCTATTGGTTCAAGAAATATTTCCAAAATGCTAAAGAAAATGCTGTACTTAACGAACAATTAAGAAAATCGGACAAGCTGAAGGATCAGTTTTTGGCCAATACTTCACATGAGCTGCGTACGCCGCTTCACGGCATTATGAATATTGCCCATACTATTGTGACCCAGGAGAAAGAGCAGCTATCTGGCAAAAACGTTAAGGATATGGAGCTGCTTATTAAGATAAGCAGCCACATGTCTCACCTGCTCGGTGACCTTCTTGATTTCTCGCGTCTCCAAGAGCAGCGTATCATGCTGAAACAAGAGCTCCTAAAGGTTCAATCGGTCATACCTGGCGTCATCGGTATGCTGGGGCATATGATTGAAGATAAACCGATTAAACTGTCTGTGAATATTCCGGAATCGATGCCGCCGGTCATGGCTGACGAGAAGAGACTTATTCAAGTTTTTTATAATTTATTATACAACGCTATTAAGTACACGGAAGAAGGAACGATTGCGGTTACTGCTGACCTCCAAAGCTCACATATGATTATCCATGTGTCTGATACAGGAATCGGTATGGACGAGGAGACGCAGTCACGGGTATTTCTTCCCTATGAGCAAGGCGCATACGGAATAAGTGATGGAAGAGGAATCGGATTAGGCTTAAGCATATGCAAGCAGCTAATAGAATTGCACGGCGGGAGTTTGAGCGTACAATCCGAGTTAAGCAAGGGGTCTACCTTTAGCTTCACACTGCCCTTAGCCGATGCTTCGCAACTTAATAAGTCGAAATGGATTCCATCCAGTTCTAGAGAAACGCTCGACGGTTTCATTGTTCAGGACCTCTCGATTGCTGCAGAAGCAAAGGCTGCTGCTTCGCTCACCACGTCATTATTCAATGAGAAAATCGGTAATATACTTGTGGTGGATGACGACTCTGTTAATCTTAAAGTGCTTGAGGGCATCCTTTCAACAGAATCGTACCGCATTACAACTTCTAGTTCTGCTCGCGAGGCGGCTGCCTTGCTGGAATCGGAGCAATGGGATCTGTTGATTGCTGATGTTATGATGCCAGGCATGTCAGGTTATGAATTAACACAGCGCATACGTGAGCGATACTCTCTTACGGAGCTACCGATTCTGCTGCTAACGGCGCGCAGTCAGCCTGCCGATATCTATACCGGTTTTTTGTCAGGCGCCAATGATTATGTAACTAAACCTGTAAACGCACTGGAGCTGAAATACCGCATTAAAGCGTTAATATCGATGAAGCACTCCTTAAATGAACGGTTACGGCTGGAGGCCGCCTATCTGCAGGCGCAAATTCACCCGCATTTTCTATTTAATACGCTGAACTCCATTATGGCACTTAGCGAAATCGATACAAAAAAAATGCGAAGCATAGGCGAGGCGTTTACCTCCTTCTTGAGGATCAGCTTTGATTTTTTAAATACAGGGCAGTTGGTAGAGCTCGCTCATGAGCTTCAGCTTACGAAAGCCTACTTGTATATTGAGCAAGAACGATTTGAGAACAGGTTGAAGGTGGTCTGGGAGCTTGAACCAGACATGTACTTACTTATTCCCCCGCTATCGATTCAGCCGCTGGTTGAAAATGCCGTAAAACACGGTATTCTTAGTCAAATAAAAGGCGGAACTGTTCATATTCGGATTATTCGCCAAGACAACGCCACATTAATTGAAGTAAAAGATGATGGAAAAGGTATGGAGCCAGAAAAGATTGTTCAATTACTGAATCCAAACCTGAATGCACAGGGAGGGATTGGGATTTCCAACACAAACCGGCGATTAATCCAATTGTATAGCCAGGGCTTGACTATCGTCAGTAATCCCAATATAGGGACTACTGTATCCTTTGTCATACCTGATCGCCCAGTCAACAAACGATTAGTCTAGGCTGAGACAAATACGCTGCAATAAAAATAAGGGGGAGAAGAGCAACGTTGCTCTTCTCCCTTGTCATTGGAACAATCATCGTTGATTTCTCGCTTCGCAAGACAATCCCCGGTTAATCAGGATCAGTTAGTTTTGAATGATAACCCATGTTCCATCAAAGCTACCCTGAGTACAGGTAACGATTTTGGCCCCATACCGTGAAATTGTAAGATCTCTTTTTCACTATATGTTGAGAGCTGTTGCAAAGAAGCTATTCCCTTATGCTCCAGAGCTTGTCTTGCAGGTGCAGCAAGAAGAGAAAGAAATCCGTTGCCAGGTTTACGTTCTTGCTCACAAGTCGGGCAGGATAGGCAATCGCTGCTTTTATAAAATTGATGTCCCTTGTCGCAAGTCTTTAAAGCTTTATTTGAAGCTGCCATTGTCATATCTCCTTTACTTCAAGCCTGTATCTGCTGCGCTTTCCCCCAGCGCAGCGCATCTTCAACCAACGGAACAATACGCATTTCTTTTTGCTGCTTTGTTCTTCATTAGGATTGGTCTGGAATAGCCAGCTAAACAAATCATTAGGTTTCCATTATAACATAGCATAAAAAGAGACATCCGCTTGGAGGCCACTGCAAAACGAATACAATATCTCTAAAATAAAGCTAAGAGTAGAACCATTGTTTTAGGTGTAACGCACACTCAAGCAAGCCCTCCAAAGCATCGCCCTTTGGACGTGCCACGAAATGGAAATAACCAAATACTGAAGTTAGAAGAACAAAATCGCCCTTACGGATGATTGGAAATCGCAGACGCGTCAGCTCACACTTCTAACGGAAACCACAGACGCTAAATCGCCTTTATTTTTCGTTTCAAGATTCTAACGGAAGCACAGGCCTCTATTTATACCCTACATGCACGATCTCGCTTCATTTCTGCGGAATAGCGTCTCCCACTTCCGTTAAAATGTGACGCTAACCCAAAATGGCAGTTTAGCGTCGCTGGCTTCCGTTAGCTTTCGTTAGCTGCTCACTGGCTGCTGCCGCAGCATCATTATCAACAGGTTCGGAGAATGCATAGTTTCCTATACAAGAACAAAATCACCTACGGTGAATTTACGTACTAGCCGACGGTTACTTCTCCGCCGGCTCTTTCTTCCTCACCAAGTCTCCGTTACACTCCGGGCATACGAACACAGGACTCTCCTCAGGTCCTAATTCATAAGAACACTCTCCTACGATGAAATCAGGCACAGGATCTAAACATCCGCAATCTACGCAAACATAATCGATAAAGACTTCTTCCTCCTCATCATCAAAGGAAAATAGTTCAACAGCTTCTTCCTTTTCGCTATCCTGTTTCTTGCCTTTCCTTTCGTTCATTAGCCCGAACCCCCCATTTCTTCTTATACGCTCGTTCACTTTCCTCATCATAATAATAAATTCGCCCATAGTCTGCATGCCAAATAACCACAAGCAACATGGTTTGTTTGCAGCAGGGACAGGCGATCGGATCCCGTTCATAAGTCTCCAACATCCGCTGACGGTACGTCTTTCTTCTCTTTTCCTTCGGCGGGAACGTCATTTCAATCTGTTTATGGACCATGTACCGCCATAAGTTAATGATCTTTTGCGACTCCTTATTCTTACTTCTGCTGTACAGGCCATACCTGCCTACCATTCGAAAATGCTTCGGCGGGATATGCTGCACCAGGGCATAAATGAATTTCATGACAGGGGCTACGACATCGATCCTCTTTCCTGTCTGATGATCTTCGTACCAGTAATGTACCGTATGGTAGTCATACTTTATAATGCGATACTCTGCGATTGCCGGACGAGCCAGATAACGTCCAATATACTTGGCCGCTCCACGGGCATCCTTCATTCGTTGTTCTGCGTTGACATAAAATCCATGCTTGTACCGACTGTACAGTTGGTTTACCAACGTTTTTACCTTCGCATCGCCAGGATGCCACTTCAACATTAAATCCATAAGTAGCTTCTGCCATGACTTTCTCAAGTAGGTAAAAGAAATATACTCCACACTCTTCCACTGCTTATGGCAATCTAACGCACCTTCCGTAACCAGGGCATGAATATGCGGATTAAACTTTAGATCCCTTCCAAACGTATGAATGACCGTAATGACGCCCACGTCATACTGTTTGCTCTTATTTTTACGCCGATAGTAATATTGGATGACCTTCGCCACTTCTTTACTAAGCTCGTTCAAACGACTCCGATCCTCAAAGAAGTATTTCCTCAACTCTTTTGGTACCGTAAACACGGTATGACGATGGGGGACATTCAGGATTCGCTCCTGTTGCTTTTCTGCCCAGTCATCGGTGTATTTCTTTCCGCATCCATGACAAAACCGACTCTTACAAGTAAAACAGATAATGACCGGTTCCGGTTTTCCCTCCGTACAACCCATACATTCATATCTCGCGTAACCCATATCCTTCGTGCCGCATCGCGTTGCCTTGTTTACGGCTTCCGGTATCGCTTTCTGCAGTTCTTCCGGGAATAGATTCGCATGAAGTTCCCAAAACCCATGAAAATGATCCTTCAAGATCTGTTTCACGATCCCTCGTTTCTTCCATGTTTCTCGCTTCTCCATAACGATCCCCCCCTATTTATTTTTTCGACTCGATTATCCACATTTTTTAGCATCGCATAATTTCCTAAACAAGAACAAAATCACCCTTACGGATGATTGGAAATCGCAGACGCGTCAGTTCAAACTTCTAACGGAAACCACAGACGCTAAATCGCCTTTATTTTTCGTTTTGAGATTCTAACGGAAGCACAAGCCTCTATTTGTACCCTACATGCACGATCTCGCTTCATTTCTGCGGAATAGCGTCTCCCACTTCCGTTAAAATGTGACGCTAACCCAAAATGCAACTTTAGCGTCTCTGGCTTCCGTTAGCTTTCGTTAGCTGCTCATTGCTGCTGCCGAAGCATCATTATCAACAGATTCGGAGAATGCATAGTTTCCTATACAAGAACAAAAGCAGCCAGTCCTCGGATGAGGAGCAAGCTGCTTTTTTAATCTGCATGTTACAGTTCCATTTTCAAGCTCGGTCCCACCCAAAAGCAGGTCGCATTAATTATTTAATAGATACTAACTCAACTTTCGCAGAGTCAAAACCGAGTTGACTCCAATCCGGTGTTAAGGTAAAGCTGGTTTAAGTAACGATCTTGCCCATATAGAAAAACACCGCTTCATTTGGTAAAGTGAGATTGTCGAGATCCACTAAACCAAAGAAGAGGTGTCCCTTCCATGATAAAGCAAAAGTCGTCCCTAGATCAACTCCCACCTGAAATGAGGCCTGCTTTTCAGGAACTCGGTGTACTGAAGCACCTGAGAAATGCAGGATTCAAAAAGACTTTTGGCTATACCTGTTCCCATCTATTTATGCTCGTTTTTGTCCTTCTCTTTCATCAGAAGAACTGGTTTCGTCTGCTCGAAAGTTCCAAAAGTGAAGCCTTTCCTGGCAAAGATGCCGTCTACCGGTTTCTTAATCACAGCGGATTTGCTTGGCGGCGTTTCTTGACTTCTCTCAGCAGTGACACCGTTCAGCGAGTCGAAACCTTGACCTCCGTCACACGAACTTCCGTGTTTATTGTCGACGATTCCATGTTTGAACGAAATCGCAGCAAAGCGGTAGAACTTCTCGCTCGGTTCAAGGATCACGCCACCGGTGCTTATTATAAGGGGTTCCGTATGCTGACTTTAGGCTGGTCGGACGGCCATACATTTCTCCCTCTGGACTTCGCCCTGCTCAGTTCTGTGAAGGCTGGACTGACCGGTATTCATCCGGGAATCGATAAGCGATCCACTGGCTACAAACGCCGGAAAGAAGCTCTGCTTTCGGCCCCGCATCTGGTTTCTGAACTGCTGGATCGGGCCATCGCCTCGGGTGTTTCTGCGTCTTACGTACTCATGGACAGTTGGTTCACTCATGCGCCCTTAATCGAGCGAGTGGTGGAACGAGGTCTTCATGTCATTGGCATGGTGAAAAACGACAACAAGCGATATCTCGTTCAGGGCAAGCGGGTCGATCTCAAAGGTCTTTACCGATCTGCAACGCAAGTCCAAGGGAAGCAACGGAATATTTTGCGTCAGATTCATACGGAACTGGTTCCCGGTATTCCAGTCGTCGTGATCTTTGTTCGCCATCGCTCCAAGAAAAACGAGTGGCTCGCGATTCTATCGACGGATCTCACACTGACGGCACCGGAAATCATTCAAATCTACGCTCTTCGCTGGGACATCGAGGTCTTTTTCAAATGCGCTAAATCCTTGCTGCGCCTGCAAAAAGAGTTCCAAGGTCGCTCCTACGATCTGCTCATTAGCCATACTACGATTGTCTTTTCCCGTTATATTCTGCTGGCTTGGCAGCATCGGCAAAGTACCGATCAACGGACGCTCGGTGGACTGTTTTATTTGCTATGCGATGAAGTCGGTTCTTTGGACTGGGCAGTGGCTTTACAGCAACTGGTGGAATTGATGAACGAAATCGCTAATCAAGTCGGCAAAAAGCTATCCACTATGATAAAAAGTCAACTACAGCTCTGGATCTCCGCTTTGCCCAATTACATCAAGGCTTACTTGCCAATTTCAGGCTGCGAAAGTTGAGATACTAATAGCATATTAATTTCCGGATTCGTTTGAAGAGCACGTAAAACAATAGTTAAAGCTTCTGCACGAGTAGAGGGTTTATTGGGCGCAAATTGCCCATTGCCTTGTCCACTAATTATGCCAATTGTTGCAGCTTTCTCAATTTGTTCCTTGTTCCACGCACCATCAATATCTGAGAAATCAGGTTTTGCAGCGACCTCTACATGGTTAAGGTTAACAATTTTGGAGATGATGGATATAATTTCAGCACGGCTGATTTCTTTGTTTGGCTTAAATGTATCATCTTCATAACCTGAAATAATTCCAATTTCAGTCAGAGCATTAATTGAAGCTTCAGCCCAATGTCCTGACGTATCCGTTAATCCTTTTCCAATACCCGTGCCAGAAATATCAAATACATTTGCAATAATTGTGGCAAACTCAGCACGGGTAATACTTGCATTAGGATGGAAGGTACCATCTTCATATCCGTTAACAACGCCCAATTTAACAAAGAGGTTAACCGTTGCATTGGCCCAATGGGAGGCCGTGTCTTTGAATTGAACCTTTGTAGGATCAGCTTTTGCTTCTTCTACTTTCTTAGTAAGACTGGATAAAACATTTTCAGCTTTGACGACTGCCTCATCAAACGTCACTTCTGGTTTTGCTGTAGGTTCTGGTGCAGGTGTGGGTTTTGGTTCAGGCTTACTTTCGTTGCCACCACTGCTCCCGCCGTTAGTAAGCGCTGTGATGGTTATCACTTTTGTTCCTACAACACCTGTTCCATCTGTAGCTGTAGCTTTAACCGTTACCGTTCCTGCTGATGCTGGCGTCAATAAACCGCTTGCGTTGATCGTAGCCGACCCTGTTCCATTTTCTACGGACCACGCAACTGCTTTCTGACTTGCATCTACAGGAGCTGCTTCAGCCGTCATTTGAAGCGACGACCCTGTTGCTACCGTGGAAGCTTCGCCTGCTGCTGTTACTGTGATTGCATTCACTGGCACTGTGATGGTTATCACTTTTGTTCCTACAACACCAGTTCCATCTGTAGCTGTAGCTTTAACCGTTACCGTTCCTGCTGATACTGGCGTCAGTAGGCCGCTTGCGTTGATCGTAGCTGAACCTGTTCCATTTTCTACGGACCATGTTACTGACTTCTCACTTGCATCTGCCGGAGCTGCTTCAGCCGTCATTTGAAGCGACGACCCTGTTGCTACCGTGGAAGCTTCGCCTGCTGCTGTTACTGTGATTGCATTGACTGGTACTGTGATGGTTATCACTTTTGTTCCTACAACACCAGTTCCATCTGTAGCTGTAGCTTTAATCGTCACCGTTCCAGCGGATGCTGGCGTCAATAAACCGCTTGCGTTGATCGTAGCCGACCCTGTTCCATTTTCTACGGACCATGTTACTGACTTCTGACTTGCATCTGCCGGAGCTGCTTCAGCCGTCATTTGAAGCGACGACCCTGTTGCTACCGTGGAAGCTTCGCCTGCTGCTGTTACTGTGATTGCATTTACTGGCACTGTGATGGTTATCGTTTTTGTTCCTACAACATCTGTTCCATCTGTAGCTGTAGCTTTAACCGTTACCGTTCCTGCTAATACTGGCGTCAATAAACCGCTTGCGTTGATCGTAGCTGAACCTGTTCCATTTTCTACGGACCATGTTACTGACTTCTGACTTGCATCTGCCGGAGCTGCTTCAGCCGTCATTTGAAGCGACGACCCTCTTGCTACCGTAGAAGCTTCGCCGGCTGCTGTTACTGTGATTGCATTGACTGGTACTGTGATGGTTATCACCTTTGTTCCTACAACATCTGTTCCATCTGTAGCTGTAGCTTTAACCGTTACCGTTCCTGCTGATGCTGGCGTCAATAAACCGCTTGCGTTGATCGTAGCTGAACCTGTTCCATTTTCTACGGACCATGTTACTGTCTTCTGACTTGCATCTACAGGAGCTGCTTCGGCCGCCATTTGAAGCGACGACCCTGTTGCTACCGTGGAAGCTTCGCCTGCTGCTGTTACTGTGATTGCATTGACTGGTACTGTGATCGTTATCACTTTTGTTCCTTCAACACCTGTTCCATCTGTAGCTGTAGCTTTAACCGTTACCGTTCCTGCTGATACTGGCGTCAGTAGGCCGCTGGCGTTGATGCTAGCCGATCCCGTACCATTTTCTACGGACCATGTTACTGTCTTCTGTTTTGCATCTACTGGTAGTATTCCAGCACTCATTTCTAAAGTGTCGCCTACTTTTAAAGAAGAAACATCTCCGGCGCTACTTACTTCGATGCTTTCAACAACCTTAAAGAAGTTCTTCGAAATTAATTTTGGACCTGAGTACAAAGAAATAGGCTTTTCCATGATATGATTAATGTCTGTTTTAATAAGAAAAGTGACCAATCCACCAACCGTATACGAGGAGAAGCCCTCCTCCACTTCTCCATTAGAGCTAACTGGGTCTGTGTCCCAAAAGATTAAACTTGAATCCGTAGAATGAGCGAATATCTCTGTGCGATCATCCACTAGCTCACCATAGCTATCATAAACTGCAAATGTCAAATCTACAAAGTCTCCAGATTCTTTAATAACCTTTTCTGGTTCTTTTGCTAATACGACATGATCTGCTGCAGAGTCAGGCCTATGTTCTAAAATTCCGCTTACGAATACAATAGCAGGCAAATTAAAATCAAACGAATACGAATAATTTGGAACCCAGCTTACATTACCATCATACACGTAACCGCCTACAATTTTTTTAGAATCGTAAGTTGAGACAGTTACTGAGGTTTTCCCAATATCGTCTTGTTGATCGGTTACAGTTCTATCTGAATATCTTACAAAAACATGCTGCGAACCACTAAGTACATCATCTTCGAAGCGAAACTCCACCTGATTCCGTTGTTGAACACAACCACTTAAAAGGATCAAAACCAAAGCCGAAGCCAAAATTGAACTGTATGCTGAAAAGCGTTTCATGGTACTTCCTCACTCCTAGTTGGTTATAAATATTTTATCAATTGTGAATCTACCTAATTATTGTTCTTCATAGAGTGCCTCCTCATTGTTTCCAAATAGTTGAGCATGCTTCTAACGCATATAAGGACAAGTATATCCGATCCCAATGACAGATAAATGACAAGATTCGGCAAAATATTTGTTTGATATTGAAACTGAATATGGCTGAGGTCCCTTGCATCTACATGCCAAATAGACCCATGGTAGACGCCATATCATACCCGTGTCTAAGTTTAAGTAGCCCTATACTCCAACAAACAGCAAAAAAGCCTCTCCACAGCCAGCCTACAGCATGGAGAGGCTTGATTCTAATAACAAACTATTTATCCTATTTTGACTGAATGTACCCTTCCGCTTTAAGCAGCTCGGCAATCAGAACGGCACCGCCCGCTGCTCCACGCAATGTGTTATGCGATAGTCCTACAAATTTATAATCAAATAAGGAATCTGCGCGTAATCTGCCTGCTGAAACTCCCATACCGCGCTCGATATCACGATCAAGCTTCGTCTGTGGTCTATTCTCTTCTTCAAAATAAGTAATAAACTGCTTCGGTGCACTTGGCAGTCCTAGCTCTTGAGGACGTCCTTTGAATTGTTGCCAGCGATTAAGAATTTCTTCTTTCGAAGGTTTTTTCTCAAACGATACAAATACGGTTGCCAAATGTCCATCTAATACCGGAACGCGGATACATTGTGTTGTAATCAATGGTGCACTTGCTTTAATAATTTCATTGTTTTCGATGGTTCCCCATATGCGCAGCGGCTCCTGCTCGCTCTTTTCTTCCTCACCGCCAATATAAGGGATGACGTTATCCAACATTTCTGGCCAGTCGGTAAAGTTTTTGCCGGCTCCAGATATGGCCTGATACGTGGATGCAACCACATTCGTCGGTTTGAAGTCTAATAGTGCGTGAAGCGCCGGCACATAGCTCTGAATGGAGCAGTTGGGTTTAACCGCAATAAATCCGGTCGAAGTACCTAGACGCTTTCTCTGTGCAGCAATTACATCTAAATGACCTGGGTTAATTTCCGGAATAACCATTGGGATATCAGGTGTCCAGCGATGAGCCGAATTATTAGAAACAACAGGCGTGCCCGTCTTTGCGTATGCTTCTTCCAAAGCTTGAATCTCATTTTTCTTCATATCCACTGCACAAAATACAAAATCGACTTGAGCAGTAATTTCCTCTACTTTGGAAGCATCCTGAACGATAATATTTTTCACTGCGTCAGGTATTGGACCAGACAGCTTCCATCTGCCTTGCACAGATTCTTCATACGTTTTACCTGCCGAACTTGCACTTGCAGCTATAGCCGTTACTTTAAACCATGGATGCTGATCCAGCAGCTGAACGAACCGCTGCCCCACCATGCCTGTTCCTCCAACAATACCAACCCTTAATTTTTCTGTCATAATCGATTCCATTCCTCTCAACTTGAAATGATCTTCCTAAATAATTATTCAAACAGACTGATTTGGTGTACCTTTTGTTGAATATAAGCTGAATTTTATTATAGCAACAAAAAAATCCCGTCCCTAAGACTATGGAAAGTCTTAGGGACGAGATTTGTATACTCGCGGTACCACCCTAGGTTCACTACTATGTCGCCATATTAGCCTCTTCAAGTACGGCTTTGCCATCTGGCAATGCTTATACTCTAGCTCTGTAACAGGAGCTCCTGTCACACCATCACCCCTTTATCTAGGGCTCCAATGTGCTGCTCTGAGTCTTTTTTCAATAAATAACTCTTACTCCTTTTCAGCTAACGGAGCTCTCTGTGAAAGAATTCGTTTATTTACTCGTCTCTTCATCGCATTTCATATTACGATTATATTATCAAATAACAGTTCTGAGGTAAACATGAATTTAAAAATTGATACAACATTTATTCTAACAGATCTGCGATATTTAGTGTAATACCATTATATGCCGCATATCCGAAGCTTTTGGGATTCCGTGTTTCCAGAGGAATTGGAGGAATTTCTAGTATAGTGTATATATCCGGAATGTTTTCCTGCAATTTTCCCATCTATATTTTTATTAGCTGAATTTATTATGGTCAAGTCTTTTATCCCGTACGGGATACTGTCCGTAGTTGCTTCAAATGGAACAGGTGTCTGCGGTTCATAATCAAGCAGCTTCACCTTCTGAAGCCGCATTTGTGTACAATCGCTGCCTCTAAGCACCTCCGGCCACATGGCATGCTTACCCTCCGGATGCCAAGACATCGGTGAGCAATAAACCCAATTTTCATCCGTGGTGAGCTGTACTCCTTGATAGCCTTCTTCATTCATTGAACGATTGATGTCAATTAATACCGGCCCAATATTGCCTGACCTGAATTTGCGTAAGGTTATCAGAGATCAATTCCTGTACAATTGAATCGGGTGTACTGCTCTTCATTCCCCGAACAAACTGTTTCACCTCTCCGCCTCGAATTGGATTCGGAATAATAAAGCCTGGTTTTTTTGGCTCAAAACAGAAATCAGTGCTTGACGAAATAACCCAAGGTTAGAAATGGAAAAACATCTACCACTCCTGTATTGTTGTAAGTCCTACCCAACAACAAAAAGGAAATGACAGATGCAGATCCAGTATATCAATGAAATGCTCGACATACCAGAGCTACAGATTAAGCAGATTGTGCGAATAAGCGCAGATGAAATTCATATAGAGGTAACACCAATCGCTCAAAAACAATGCTGCTCAATTTGTAGATCAGATGAATATGTCATTCGTAAAGGCAGCAATGACATACGTAGCGTCCGACACACACCCGCGTTCGGGAAAAAAGTGTATCTTTTGGTTCCATCCATCCGACTGGCATGCAATCAATGCGATGTTGGGTTTGTATGGGTGTACGAATTTGTTGGAACCAAAAGGCAATACAGCAACCTCTTTCGAGAGAGAGCTGCTGAGCAAGCTATTGGCTCTACCGCAGCACATAGCGCCCGTATGCAGCAGGCGCCCACCAGCACGATTCAGCAGATGCATAACGATGCTGTTCCTCTGGAGAGCGAACGACTTTCAGAGCAAGCATGGAAACAAGCGAAAGAAAGCAAAGGCTTGGTTTTGGGTGTCGACGACTTCGCTATCAAGAAGGGGCATACCTACAACACGGGCATCCATGACCTGAAAGGAGAGATGATGCTTGATCTTTTACCCGGGCGAAAGCTGGAGGATCTACGCGTCTATGCCAAGCACCACCCCGTTTTTTTGATGTTGGAGCCTAAAGCAGTCGTGATGGATTTAGCTCAAGCCTATCACACCTGGATTCGCGAATGTTTTCCTAGGGCAATCCGAATCGCTGATCGTTTTCATGTCCATGGCTACGTGATTGAAGCGCTGCAAGAAGTGCGAAAAACGGTACAGATCACGCTTTCCCCACGAGCGAGAGCAGTACTCAAAACGCATCATCGTCTCTTAAATCCCCAAGCAGAATCTCTGTCTGCTGAAAGTAAGGTCAAGCTCAATGAGTTATTGGGATACTCCCCACTCCTGAGAAACTGCTGGGAATGGAAAGAAGCTTTTACGGCTTGGTATGACTATTCACCAAGTGCCGAAGTTGCAACGGTGGGATTTAACCGTTGGTGTGAGCAGGGCGAAAAAATCGACCACGAAGCAATCAAAAGTGCACTGAAGACGATGCGGAATTGGCAAGAAGAAATAATCAATTACCATCGCTGCAGATGGACGAACGCAACAGTTGAAGGCCGGCATAACCGAATCAAAGCTTATCAACGACGGCATTACTTCACACGCAATCGTGATCGGTATAAGAGCGGAATTCTAGTTGAATGTAATCGCAATCGACTTAGCTAATAATCAAGCGCTGATTTCGAGGTTGAGCCGTTTTTTTGGGTCATTTTCAAAACTCGATATTGTACTAATTAGCTGCACGCTTTCGATTCAATAAGAATCCGTTTTACGCGCCAATGCACCGATAGCTACAGTAGCACCGATATCGGAACGGAGAAACGTCCAACTCTGGACCTCTGTCAAGATAATAGACACGGATTTTGTTTCTTTAAAGCATTAAATTCATAGTTGTGTTCAAAGTAAGCTTCACGTCGAGCCCGCCTGTTCACAGGAAGCAAGGGGCAATCACATTGCGGCCTACAAGGGTACCAGGTCAACCTGGTCTCGCCTTCGGCGATGGCGCATGTGATGACGTGGACAGGCCAACCGCTATAGCGACAGGAGCAGCAATTAGCCAGTATGGGCTATAGCCAAGACCACATCCACCTTAATATGCCGTCCACCCAGCATCTGCCGTGATAATCGTACCATTGACAAAACTCGACTCATCCGAAGCCAGGAATAGTGCCACCTTAGCAATCTCCTCAGCATCCCCCACCCGAGGGTTAATTCCCATACCAGACATTGCACGCTCCGCTCCAAACGAATGTGGCGCTGTCAACGAAGCCGAGATATTTGTCTTCACACCGCCAGGTGCAATCGCGTTGCAACGAATTCCCTTACTCGCATATTGAAAACCTACGTTTTTTGTCAATCCTACAACGGCATGTTTAGACGCTGTATATGCCGCACCGGCGCGTGATCCGAATAAACCGCCTGCGGAAGCGACGTTAACGATGATACCAGAATTCTTTGGCAAGAAAATTTCGAGAGCCTTCCGCATCGTACGCATCGGTCCCGTCGAATTGACAGCGAAAACACGTTCCCACAGCTCGTCCGTTAGATCACCAGCAGGTACGAAATTGTCCATAATACCAGCATTATTCACTAATATGTCAACTGTTCCGTACGAGTTTATCGTTTCATCGAACAAGCGTTGTACGTCATCTTCCATCGCAACGTTTACTTGAATAGCAATTGCTTCGCCTCCCTTGTTCACGATTTCGTTCACGACTTGGCTGGCGATCTCCAAATTAAGATCAGAAACGACGACCTTAGCCCCTTCACCTGCGAATAACTCGGAAATGGCTTTCCCCATTCCGGAAGCAGCTCCGGTTACTATTGCTACTTTTCCTGAAAGTTTCATTTTCATACCTTCTTCCATTATATTTAACATATTGTTAATAACGAGTGGAACGAGAACACTTTACTTTTGTATTTACCTTATATCCTAAATATATAGTAATCCAGATGCTACCCAGTAACGACCGCTGTTTTCCCATCAAGTTTCACGTTAACTGTTTCCGTTCTGGCATATGATACATTCCGATTATTATTCGATAATAGATAACTCGGTTACGATAGGTGCAGTTGGTCCGGAGAAATAAAAACTGCTAACTGATCTCACGAGAATCCGCTAACCATTCCGATCATCGGATTAGATAAGAATTCTGGAATATACTTTTTTCCAAGATGGATTCTGCCGCATCTTTCTCCAACAAGTCCCCCACTTTGGAATCTTGACCGAATTTCATAAATAGAGTTCACCCCCTCTCTTTAATTCGAAATTAAAGTTAAACCTGTACCCAACTTCAGCATTCGTAATAACTTCTCATTATTCATCTATGAATTCGCTACAATGTCCTGTAGTTCCATCCTAATGTAGGATGACTGCACACCTCTAACGTTTTGACGACTTAATCAATGAAACTTTGACGACTATTTCGGAATTAGAGCCAGATTGGCAATTATAATTATTGACAAGCAATCCTATCAAATTTAAAATTATAAAAACATACATATGTATGTTTTAGAATAAGGAGGGTATTTCATGACGGATTTCTCAAGCGTTAAGGGCAAAGTTGCTATAGTTACAGGTGCTGCTGATGGCCTCGGCAAAGCGATTTCACTATGTTATGCGGACAATGGCATGAAGGTCGTTATATCAGATATTAATACCGACAAAGGATTAACGGTTGTAGAAGGAATTAAATCTGCCGGCGGAGATGCAGCATTCTTCAAAGCTGATGTAAGTAATGAAGAAGAAGTAAAGAACCTTATTGATTTTACAGTCGAAACTTATGGCCAATTAGACGGACTTGTCAATAACGCAGGCATCGCCGCCGATAATAGACCGATTCATGAATATTCCACCGCTGAGTTCGACTGGCTCATGTCTATTGATTTGAGAGGCGTATTCTTGGGAACGAAGTATGCAATCGAAGCGATCCTAAAGTCTAAATCATCTGGGGGATTCATTGTTAATGTCGCTTCATTAGCCGGAATATTGGGAAACAGTTCAATGGGAATTTATTCGTCTGCCAAACACGGCGTTGTAGGTTTAACCAAAAGCGCTGCGCTAGATTATGCGCCTTATAACATTACAGTTAACGCGATTTGTCCGGGAACATTCAGAACTTCAATCTGGGGGGAAACACCTGAAGAAATAGTCAATCAATATGCGAAAATCTTCTCTCCAAGCGGAGAATTAGGCGATCCGAAAGAAATTGGTCACTTAGCACTATTTTTAGCTTCCGACTTGGCACGTTATATAAGCGGGTCTGCTATTTCGATAGATGCTGGCTCAAGTGCAGGCAAAATTACTCCAGTTCAATGGACTCATCCAGAAATTCTGCAATAATTCGTCTCTCCCGAAAATAACTTCCTAGCGGAAGTTATTTTTCTTTGTATGCTATAATGCATGTGAGGAGTTGAAAGAAATGATTACGACCAAAGAGAACATGTGCGAAATCGCTATTCAAATGTTTAGAGAACATGGCTATGAGAACATTAGTATCAACATGATATGTAATCGACTCCAGGTCACTCGTGGCTCTTTCTATCATCATTTTGAAGATAAAAACGATCTGCTATTATATTGGTTCTCCTCCCAGGTTAGGATGCATATCATACTAGAATTGGACGAAGGTTCTCCGAAACAAATCTTAAAGAAACATGCTCTAGACTACGCAAATATCATCGAAAACGTCGGCTATGATTTTATGTACCACATTCTATTGGCAGAATTTGAACTTCAAGGCAAGCACTTTCATACCTATTTCGATGCGGAAGGCCTGTCCATCGATCTCATCCAAAAGGCGATCGAAAGTAGAGAAATTCATTCAACGAGGACACCGAAGGAATTGTTAGATACGTTTATAGCTGCTGTAGTCGGTGCCATTGTATTGTGGAAGCTCGAACGAGGTGAATTTGATATCTCTAGGAAAATAGATCTCATATTTGAAATTACTTATCGATAAACGGAAACAGAATCGATACAAAAATACCATTCCGGAAAAAGAGGAATGGTATTTTTATTGTACGCATTTTAGAACCCTAATTTTACACTCTGTCTTTGCGAATGACGTACAACTCCGTATTAATTAAAGACAATAACTCCATTGGAATATTAAAGGCGGATATTTTAGACATTTTCTCGATTGACATGACTCCCTTCATGGCAGTGAATCTCGGATCTTCTGCCGCATTCCCGAAAAACTTCTTGAATATGGCCTTGGCTTCCTCATTTTCGTAGAGATCTTCAATAATGCCGAAAGTAGAATGGTACCCCTCCTGGAGTGCTACCTCTTGAATAATTATTGTTATGAATAAAGGTCCATTTCTCGTTAAGATCTATCGTTTGCATTTGAAATTCCCTACCCTTTCACTGCACCGAACATAATGCCCTTAATGAAAAACTTCTGGAAGAACGGGTATGCTATTAAGATCGGTAGCGATCCCAGCACCGCGATCGCCATCTTTGCCGTATCCGAAGGCATCTGAGACATGGCATCGCCGGCATTTGCGCTCATATTCGATTGAATAAACTGAATGTCCTGCATGATCCTTTGCAGGAGATTCTGTATACTGAACAACTCTGGCTTCGTAATATAGATCATCCCGGTCTGCCAGTCGTTCCAGTACATGATCGCCGTAAACAGTCCGATTACAGCCAATATTGGCGTGGAAGTTGGAATAATTATGCTGCCTAGAATTCGGTATTCACTCGCTCCATCCAATTGCGCCGATTCGATCAAATCTTTTGACATCGATCCTTGCAAGAAGATTCGCATCATCATGATGTAATAACCATTCGTGAGAACCCCGGCGACAATTAAAACCCAGATTGTGTTCTTCAAGTCTAAAATTTGCGCATAAATAAGGTACGACGGAATCATCCCTCCGTGGAACAACATCGAGAAAAATACGAGAAACAGGATAATTCCGCGATGTGGTGTTTCTGGTCTGGATAGTGGATAGGCCATTAACAGTGTGGTGAATATTCCAATTGTTGTGCCAACAACCGTAACGAATATCGATACGCCATACGCTCGAATAATATTCGATCCACTATCGAACAAATATTCATAAGCCGCGGTACTGAACACTTTAGGAATGAGCGAATATCCATTTGCTATGAGTGACGATTGATCCGTCAACGACGCAGAGATCAGCAAGATGAACGGAATAATACAGACTACGCTTAATATGATCAGAACGGTATGACTAAACCATGTTATGACTCGGCTTTCATTTATCACGTCGTTTCCCCCTAGAATAATGCGCTTTCTTTATTTTTGCGACGCACCAGATAGTTCACTGTAATGACGAGAGCAAATCCTACAACTGACTGATACAAGCCCGCCGCCGCAGACATACCCATGTTGCCGCTCCCCATCAAACCGTTAAACACATAAGTATCAATTGTGGCTGTTGTCTCGAAAAGTGCCCCAGAATTCAGTGTTACCTGATAGAAAAGACCAAAGTCGGAATAAAATACCCGTCCCAGCTGGAGCAGGGCCATCATTAGGATAACAGGTGTTACGATTGGAAGCGTAATATATATAATCTGCTTTAAGCGGTTGGCGCCATCAATTCTCGCAGCCTCGTAGTAATCTTCATTGATCCCGAGCAATGCAGCAAAATAAACAATACTTCCATATCCGACTCCCTTCCACTGATCCACGAAAGTCAAGATAACAGGCCAAAACTTCGCTTCGGCATACCACATGATTCCTTCCTCTATTCCGAGCAGCGGAAGAATCGTTCGATTGATCAACCCATTCTCGACACTGAGGAATCCATACACCAGATAACTGATAATAACCCAAGAGATCAAGTGAGGCATTGAAATAATGGCTTGATATGTTCTAAGAAAAACCTTCTGTTTAATTTCATTTAGCAAAATAGCGACACCTAACGACAAAATCGTTCCTAGAGCGAGGAACAAAAGATTGTATAGAATTGTATTACGGGTAATAATGAATGCGTCTGAGGTTTTGAACAGATATTCAAAGTTTTTTAATCCAGCCCAATCGCTTCCGAAAATACCTTTCGCAAAATTGATCTCCTTGAAAGCGATGACGACCCCGAACATTGGCAGATAGTTATTGATTAAGAGATACAATAACCCAGGTATCATCATAATCAGTAGCGGTGAGTACCTGCGATAATCATACTTTTTCTTTTTCTTTTCCGATTTCGTTTGAGGTAAGGCCGCCGAATCCGCAGGTGAAATCTGATTCATGTAAAATCACATCCTTGTCTTCATCTATTGTTTATAGACCTATCATAAGAAATTCACGTGAGTTTAACTAACGTTAAGCCGACTTCTTATCTAACACTTTCACGACTATTGTCGTGAACAAATCATGGTTTATCCGCATAATAAGTGGTGATCCCTAATATAGATTTGGTCAAAAAAAAGAAATAGCGGTGCCAGGAAAGTTATCCCTGTACCGCCATTTCAACTTTAGATTTGTTGCCACTTTGACTTTTGAAACAGTCCCGGATCTAATTATTTATTTTTTTCCAAATTGGTTCCTGTATTCCGTTGGTCCCAGCCCAGCGTGTTTTTTGAATATTCTAGCGAAATGCGAGAAATTGGTGTGTCCTACAGACGAAGCAATCGAGCTAATTGGGATGTTGGTTTGCGACAGCAGCTCTTTTGCCAAATTGATTCTTTCATTTAACACATAATCAGATATAGAGTATCCCGTTTCTTTTTTGAATATCCTGGATAGATAATCGGGATTTAGATAGACATGATTGGCAATCGTATCTCGCGACATGTCGTGGCCTATATTTTGCTCGATATAGCGTTGGACCGTCTGGACGACCGTTTCGGTTTCTTCAACTGCTTTAGTTTGTTGCACGGCTTTGTCCAGTGTATGATGAACCCAGACTAATAAGTCAGTCACAGAGTGCCCCGCTAGCTCCGATAGCCTTCTAGACGCTTCATCGCCATATAGTTGGTGGGCCTGAATGCCGCTTATATTCAGAAACGAATAAAGCGCCTGCATGAAATCCTGGTGAAACTGATGCAAAATATTGGCATCCACGATTTGGTTTTGTACCAGCTGCTCGAGAGACTTCTCTACTTCCCGAATAGACTCGTCCTTTGTCCCTGTTTTTAGTAGAGAAAACCACATATTCAAATCTGGTAGCCCGATCGATTGAGTCGTATCCATTCTCTCAACGAAAGGAAAAACCTCATTGTAAAAGGCTACGTTATTTCGATCGCGTTGCTTTAAGCTTGTAACCAATCCTGCAATTCCTTGAGCTTCAACAGGCTTTCCTAAATAACAAGATACACTGCAATAAAAATACTCTCTACACATTTCTAAATAGTGATTGCATGCCTTAGGAAGCTGATCTAGGTTCCCGTCTTCCAATATATCCGCTGCAAAAATCCCAATCATTGTTCCGCGGTCAAGAAAAAAGAATACACCATTTAATTGGCTGCCCGTTATGATTTCTTCAGCCGAATTTTTAAGCGCATACTCCATTATTTTTTCATCACGCCTACTTAATGGTTTATTCCATTTTTTCACTGAAATCAACAATGGGAAAAAAATCGCGTCATCTAAGACCGGCAGTTGATGATACTCGGCATGTTTATGAATCGCTTCCGGATTACTTGGTATGGTGTGATTAATAAGGTCCAACCAAAACCGTTCAATGACAAGTGATTTATGCTTCATCCAAAATTGATGGGATTGTTTATTCCTAATCATTTCACTGTTATGATTAATGATGCCTTGGGCCCTTCGGATTACATTTTCCAATTCGTCCGTAAGCACGGGCTTTAACAAATAATCCAGACTCCCTAACTGAATAGCTTCCTTTGCATACTTAAAATCAGCGTGGCTCGTAAGAAATATGGTGATGAGATGCGGATATTGCTCCCTTGCCCATGACAACAGCTCCAAACCGCTCCCTTGCGGCATTTCTATATCGCACAACATAATGTCTATTTTTTCACTTTCGATTATGGCTTTCGCTTGCTTCATATTATAAGCTGTGAATAATCTGGATAGTCCAAGCTTATCCATATCCAGATCGCTTTTGACTCCTTCAATAGCATGTAATTCATCATCGACAAGCAACAATTGATAAGTCATCGTTTCCCCTCCATTACAGGTTGAGTTGGAACAATGATTTCCACTACGGCGCCACCTGTTTCCTTATCGTTATAATAATGAATGCTGACAGTTTCGTTATATAGCAGCTTTAGCCGCCTTTGAACATTCCATATCCCGATGTGCTCACCTTGTTCATTTTCTATGTTTTTGCCAGCCAGCAGCTCCTGAAGTACCTTATCCTCAAATCCTTTTCCCGTATCCTTTATGCTTATTTTCATCATAGAGCCGTCTATTTCATCTTCGAAACCGACATATACCGTGATGTGGATAGGCTCCTCCATCGTTACTGCATGTTTAATCGAATTCTCGACAAACGACTGAATAACGAGAGGTGGAACCGGAATATCCGTTAAGTAATCTGGTGCATCTACTTTCCAGGTCAATTTCTCAGGAAATCGCAGTTCCTGTATACTCAAATAATGACGAGTGTGCTGCAGTTCATCATTTAGCCTAACAAATGATGTATTGCTGCGAAATAAAAAACGGAAATATTTAATCAATGACATGGTCATTTCCATGATCAATTGGTGGTTTTTGACTTTAGCTAAATTATAAACAATATTCAAAGCATTCAAGAAGAAGTGTGGATTTACTTGCAGCTGCAGCCGCTGAAGCTCCTCTCGCTGCTTATTCAATTGTTCTTCAAACACGTTGACTCGAAGCGTTTGGATTTCATTCATCATCGAATTAAAGGAAAATCCTAATATTTTAAATTCCTCAGCGCCGAGTTCAGCATTCACGCGGACACCCCAATCCCCCCCGCGGACTCTACTCATTGCGAGTAGGACCCGTTTAAGCGGGTTAAGAAAAACTTGCTTCATTAAATACAGACCAATCGGAATAAATATTAACGAGCTTATGGTGATGAACCAAATAAGCCGTTGAAGATAGGGAAGGTTCGCTAGTATGTTGCGATCCGGTATAACCGCAATCAGGTTGAAGTTCCCTCTATAGGATTCTGTCCCGACGACAAGATACTTGCGATCCGAACCCGATAAATAATGTTCATTCAAGTTCTTTCGCAGATTAATTCCATCGTTATCTACGAGGCTACGATTTGTAATTGACTCTCCTTGATCATCAGCGATTAGTGTTGTCCCCCCCTCTCCTAGTTTTAGTGCGGTAAGAGGCTTTAGCAATTCATCCGTTCTTACCCAGCCCCCTAGGTAGACATCTCCTGATTTCACGATATTAATTAGATAATGCTCTTGTCCGATTTGGGTATGCTGCCACCTTTTTGTTCTGACTCCTTTAGGTATTTTTTGTTGAGTAATCATGTTCGTGATATGATCTTTCACGATCTCCTTTTCCTCATATGAGACCCCGGTAGAATACACATCCATATAATCGTGTCTGTCCTCGACATAAACAAAAAAAGAACCTAGCAATTTGAATAGAGCCATATCGTACGACAATTTGTTAAATATATACGCTTTCGACATATAATACTGATCATCGGTTTCAGCCTGTTTAAGAGCAATTAAATCATAGCCCGTTCCGGCAATCGTATGGATATAGGAGTCGATATCATTTAAGTTGGAATCTATCTGATTCATATGCAGCGACAAAGTATTTTTGTAAGAGTCTGCCACTTGTGCACGGACTACGTCAATAGCGTAGAAATTATTATAAAGCAGCATTCCTGTCAGAGGCAACGTCATAATAAGCACGCTTAACGTAATCTGGATTCGCAACGAATTTAGGCGAAGCCTCTTTAATGTAAGCTTTTTCATGCTCTCCGACCCCTTCTAGTTTTGTTTTCTTACATTATAAGTGACAAACTTACCTTACGCCTATGTGAATTATCTCTAAGCGAATTTTATACGGCAAACCTCCAATAAACAAAGCCGGATCTACATGTAGACCCGACTTTGTTACTGTTTTTATAAGGTTTATTACTCGAGCTTAATGCATTATTTATTTTGCTGCAGCCCAGGCATCTAACTGCTGTTGTTTCTCCTCAATCACTTTATTAATACCAGCCGATTTCAGTTGAATGATAAACTCCTTAAGAATGGATTCTGGAGCCACCGAGCCCGTTTCCAAAACTGATTTGTACCGGTTCGTAACATTCGTGATCGCCGTCAATTCGTTCTGTACATTGCTTGGATTGAACGAAAATCCCAGCGCTTTGGATTTATTCGCTGAAGCGTTAAATTCCTTAACGCTTTGACCGATTTTCGGATCTTGGCCTTCGAATGTATAGGCTATGAAAGGATTGCTCGTTGTAAGAGCATTCATCGTATATCCGACGGTCGATATGTCAACGCCCTCAGGGTATCTGATTATATTATCCGACACGTTAACATAGTGTTTGCCTTCGATTCCCCAAATAATAAGATTGACAAGTTCTTTATCTGTATACATTAGTTCTAGAAACTTCATGACGCGCTCCGGATTTTCGGACTGCTGAGCAATCCCCCATAACCCGACTATTACATCAGTAGTGACAGCGTAAGACTCGATATCGAGATTTACGACCACCAATTCTTGACCGATGAGTCGCTCTTCCTGCGCTCTAATTTCGGGTTTGTTCATCGTAATATAAGAAAATGCCTTATTCGCCTTAAGCAAGTCAGCTGTATTGGTTTTCGTAGTTGCAGCATCCTTGTTGACATAGCCTGCTTTAAACCAATTGTGCATTTTATTCAGTAACTGTGCATATTCATCAGTTTCATACCAGTTGACTAATTTCAAATCATTATCGAAGCCCGGCAATACGCCATTACCGTCTCCAAGCTTATCATAGCTTCTATAAAAATCCATCGCTTTCGATAAACCGGAAGCAAGCGGAAACACTCCTGGCTCATTTTCTTTAATAATCTTAAACACATTATCCAAATCATTCAAAGAATGAATGGCATCTACATCAATATTATATTTTTCAACTAAGTCTTTTCTCATGAATACAGCTGGCTGCGACGCGAAGGAATGCAGAGTAGGAATACCATAAATTTGTCCATTCACTCTAGCGGACTCCATATATTCGGCTCCAATCGCTTCAACAATGCCTTGTCCATGTTTATCCAATAGCGGATCGATTGGAAGAAGTTTTCCGCTTATCGCATCAGTGGCATATTTGCTTCCAATACCGAAGGTAAACATTAAATCCAGCTTTTCTCCACTGGCTGTCATCAGGTTCATCTGCTGGTCATAACTTCCAATGCTAAGCGGAAGAATCGTTACGGTTGTATTCAGCTTTTCTTGTGTAAGCTTGTTAATTTCTGCTTCAACCAGCTTCATATCTGCCGGAACCGCTCCAAATATGGGCAAAGCCATCGTTAATTCGTAGGGCTCTTTCATTGCATCTTCAGCGCTTTCAGAAGATTCGGAAGCATTTCCTGCTCCAGTTGTCGGGCTTGGCTGGCCAGTCTTCGTATTTCCGTTGTTGTTTGACGAGCATGCGGCGATCAGTGTTGTCATAAGCACTAACGCAAGCAGAATCCTGGTGTACTTGAATGTCCTTTTCATCGTATTCCCCCTATATAATTGTTTGCTAGCACTTTGAGTATATCTTCCTATATCCCGCACAACTAACAGTTTAACGACTTTATGACTATTGCTTTGCCGACTTTATTCAGCATTGCAAACATGATTAAATCGTAAACAGATACTCGCCGCTCCCCACTGCCAGAACGATGTTCTCACCTTCATTGTAGGCATCCGTAGACTCGTTGAATACATTTTTCAAATCTTCAAGACGGCCTGGAAGCACAATCGTTGCCGTGGTATTGGCGGGAACCTCAAATCGATAGCTTACTTCTTGATTCTTTTTCTCCCAGCTTGACCGGATGGTTCCATAGCTGGACTCAAACGTTGCAGTTGCCCGAGTCAACGTACCTCCTGCCAATGGTTTCAACATAAAATGCTTGTAGCCTGGCTTCTCCCAAACGGGCCGTATTCCGGCTATACAGGCGAAGAGAAAGTCGCATACAGCCCCATATGAATAATGATTTAATGATCCTGACAGTTCCCCCTCAGGTGAAATGCCTCTCCAGCTTTCCCAAATTGTCGTAGCCCCCTTGCTGACGGCAAACAGCCAAGACGGACTCGTATCCTGCTCCAGCAGCCGGAAAGCCAGATCGGCGTAGCCGTTATCCGCTAATACCTGCAATAAGAATGGCGTCGAAAGAAATCCTGTATTCAAGTGATCATTCTGTTCTTCAACCAACTGCGCCAGCCTGTTAGCAACAGCTTGTTTTTTATCTTCATCCACTAACCCGAAAGCAAGCGTTCGGACATTAGGAGCCTGCCTATTTTCTATCATGGCCCCATCTTCTTTAATGAAATATTTATTATAAACTCGTTTAACCTTCTCGTAGAGCGCCCTGTACTTCGCTCCCTCCTCGGTCTTCCCAAGCACAAACGCCATCTCTGAGAGCAGGCGGGTAGAATATGCAAAATACGCCGTTGCAACAAACGGGAGAGATCCCCTGGAGTTGGTCATGGCTGATACTATATCGTTAAAGATCGTGTCAGCTTCCAACCATTCGCCCCAATGGAACTTCGTATCCCATATATAATCAGCGTCAAGCTCCCCATCGGTATAATTGTGATAAGCCGGCGAATCTTTGAATTCCTCACTTTCGGTTTTTGCGGAGGCAGCCATATAATCCACCCATGCTTTCGCCGAGTCAAATTGCTTCTCCAGAATCCACTTGTCCCCATAACAAAGATAGAGGGTCCATGGAATTATAACGGCCGCATCTCCCCAGCCCGAAGAACCGTCCAGCATACTGGCAGTTCCAGGCTTTGGCCTACGAAGCGCCATCATCGGATCACTATTCCCCTTCGCGAACCGTTCCCATTCTTCCAAGCTGTGGTGCCCAATCACGGTTGGCACCGTGCTTCCTACCGAACCGTCCGGGAATTGTTCGGCCGCCAAGTCGGCCATCCACTTCTCAAAGAAAGGATATACATTCATAAAATCTGAAGCCGTTCTGCAATACAATTGTGCATCGCCTGTCCACCCTGCTCTTTCTCTTGTAGGGCAATCGGTAGGGATCTCCATAAAGTTACTCTTCTGGCTCCATCTCGAGTTAGATACAAGTTTGTTAATCAATGGATTCGAGCAGTTGAAATCGCCCGTCTCCTCCAGATCGGAATATACGGCTACCGCCGTAAAGTTCTCTGGAATTATTTCCCCTGGATATTTCTTCACCAGTACATAACGGAAACCAAAGATAGCAAACTGCGGTCGGTAGCTCTCGCTTTCTCTTCCTGCCAAAATATAATGAACCTCTTGAAAGTCCTCTATTGCTCCATGTGCCGCAAGGTTCTGCAATGTGAAGTTACCATCCTGATCCAAGGCTTCGCCATGAATCAAAACGATCTCTTTCCCCTCATCTCCTTGCACCTTCATATCGACCCAACCTGCGATATTTTGCCCGAAATCCAGCACCCTATCTCCATTTGGCGTTTGCAATACCTTTGGTGTGAACCTTTCCTTCTGCCTAACAGGCACGCTGCGAGTAGCAATCAAATTATCGAATCGATCCTCGACAATCTGCACTGACGCCCAAGCAGTATCGTCATACCCAGGCTGGTTCCAGCCCATTATGTTCATTCTGGCATCATAAAACTCTCCCGCTTTCATATCCGACTTCAGCAAAGGGCCATAAGAGGTTCTAAAGGAACCGTCACTACCGATGACCTCTCGGTTGCCATCTTCGTAATCCAACATGAGTTGCCCTAAAAAAGCCACTTTGTATCCAAAATTGTTTTTTAAACTTGCTCCACCGGTCATTCCTCTCCACCAGCCGTCTGCAAGAATAATCCCAAGTGCATTCGTGCCTTCATGTACAAAAGAGGTCACGTCATATACTTGATATTGCAGCCGGTTATAATAGGAAGTGAACCCGGGCGTGAACAGATGATCTGTACCTTCCGCACCGTTTAAATAAAAGCTGTACAAACCTTTGGCCGTGAAGCAGGCTCGGGCGGCAACAAGACCTTTCCTCACTGTGAAATCCTTCCTAACATAAGGAGCCGGTTTATAAGCGTCGATATCTACTTCCTTCTCCGGTTCAATCCATTGAGCCTCCCAATCTGCAGCATGCAACAGACCTGTTTCGAAGTAGGCCGGCTTGCTAAACGCCGATTCCTCTTCATGATTACTATAAACCTTGACTCGCCAATAGATACGTTCTATCGAATTTAATGCAGGACCCTCATACAAGACACCTTGCGAGTCGCTGCTCTCTAACTTGCCGCTGTCCCATATTAAGTTAGCAAAGTCATTGGCTTTGGATGCTTGCAATTGATAGGCAATTTGCATGACGTTTTTTCCATCGCTGCGCAGCTTCCAGCCTAGACGCGGCCGTTGCGCGTCAAGACCCAAGGGGTTTTCCAGATACTCTGTCCGTAACGACACAACTTCAACCATGTTCTGTATCCTCACTTTATAATAGATTATTCTTGGCAATATTTCCGTAATGATATGCGCTTGGCTTGGGCTTTCTTTCTTGTGTGGATCGGTCTACTGAGATCAGCCCGAAGGTCTTGGAGTACCCGAGCTGCCACTCGAAATTATCGAGCAACGACCAATGCATATACCCCAATACAGGTATCCCATCAATTACACAATCATGCACCCCTTGTAGCGCACGATCGATAAAAGCAATTCTGCGTTCATCGTTCTCCGTACCAATGCCGTTCTCCGTGATGATGATCGGCTTATTCAAATACTTGGAGGCATACCGGATTACGGACTCTAGTCCTTCTGGATAGTACTCGTTACCCATCTGCGTTTTCTCGGCATCCTCGGCAGGTGGTATATATCCTTCTGGACCATATACGTACCTTGTATAATTCTGCAATCCGAAGAAATCATCTTCTTCTAGATAAGGAAGAAATTGAAGAAACTCCTCCTGCATAGCATGCGCTGCATGTTCTTCACCGCCCGGGATGGACTGAATGTCGTATAAGGATAACGTTATGCCTACTTGGGTTTGCGGGCTAACCTTTCGTATGGCCTCTCTAGCTTCTGTATGTGCCTTGAAGATAACTTCCAACCCTTTCTCCGATCTCGCAGCTAAAAAGGCATGGACGTCTTGGGGAGGCACGCCGAATGCTTGACCTAGTTCGACATAATACTTTTGCATGCTTTCCATCCTCCCGGTATTAATTCCGACTTGCGCTGCATTCTGTGTCTGATGACGCTTTATGATCTTGGTTATTCCGATGGAGATGTTGGCCTCATTAATCGTGCAGACGTAAGGAATAGAATCACCTAATTCACGCATGACATGCTCACAGTATCGCGCAAACTTTGCTGGAGTCTCCATGGACTCCCAACCTCCGGCACGAATCAACCACTGCGGAGAAGTGAAATGATGGAGGGTTATGATCGGCATGATGTTAAACTCTTCGCAGGCTGTCAGAACATCACGGTAGTGATCCAAGACCTCCTGGTCGAAACGACCTTCCTCCGGTTCAATTCGTGCCCACTCCATGGAAAAACGATACGAATTCAAGCCTAGTTCCGCCATGAGCGCGATATCTTCCCTGTACAAGCGGTAATGTTCAACGGCTTCACCGGATGGCTCCTTAAACACAGTCCCCTCCAAGTTCTCCATCAACCAAAAATCAGAGTTTACATTGTTGCCCTCCACCTGGTGTGCAGCAGTAGATGCTCCCCAGTAGAAACTTTTGGAAAATTGTCTCGACATTATGAATTCCTCTCCTTTACCTATCGTAGTTACTATACAATTAAAAATACTAGCTTCATCCAATTGTAATCAAAGCCTTGAAAGTCAACTAACGTTTTGGCGACTTATTGAATGAAGCTTTGCCGACTTTTCCTCCGAATGCGCAAGTAGCCGAGTCCTCTTCGGCCCCGGCTGCTTGCTTGTCTAGCATATGAGTATCCAAACGCAGAGAAACCTTCTGTTAGATGACTTTAATAACTTCGCCTTCCGTAATTCCCGTTTCATTAAAAGCATCCACTCTGACATATACGGGCTCGCCTTTTATTAACGCCCCTATGCACACCTCGTATTTGCCCAGAACCATGTAGCTGTGATACAGCTTCTCCGACGTATAACCCCATAACACGTTATATCCCACAGCAGTATCTTGGTTCCATGCAACGGAAAGATCAAGTCCGTTTTGAACGTCGGTCTTTACTCCGGATACTTGAATAGGGGGATCACCTGTGCCTATTCCAAACACTCTAAGACCGGAAATACATGCCTGTTGGCGATACGGCAGTTCTATCACCGTACATCGGATAAATCGCGCCTTCAAGCCTTCTTCCCGGACGATCAGATCATGCGCTAGATCGGTATCCACATTCGATTTATCTTTGATGACAAAATACGATGTTCCGTCCAGCGAGCCTTCCAGAAGCCATCTCGTAACATGTTTGCGATGATCAATATAGCGAGGTGTATGACCACTTCTCCGCATCTCCGCGCCATTAGGAAGCGATAAGTCTAATTGATCGTCTGCAAAGTTGATCTGAACCGCATGAACTTGACATTGATCCAGTAAATCGATCTCCAGATATTGACCAGCCTCGTTAGTTACCGCTTTCCACCAGGTCTGTACATTCTCATCGGTTGCCTTCATCGCCTCCTTCCCCTGTACATGAGACGAAGCTTTCGCCGGCTTGCCGTAAGAGAGCAGCATCCACTCGGGATTGGCCCAAGTGTCGTTTTCAGCCTGCTCGATCTTCATCGGCCAGTCGCCGTATCGCTGATTGCAGTACAACTCTCCATCTTGATCAAATCCTGCAGACCACAATCCCAAGCGCCTTTCGAACATATGATTCACGCTGATCCTCATCGTTGAAGCGTGCCAAAAGTTACCATACTTATCTTCCAGAGTGGACCCATGTCCTGCTCCCTGAATAAAGCCCCCCGGTTTAAATGAATATGGATTGTTTTTAGCCAGCGTAAAGGGGCCTAGTGGTTTATCCGACACGTATACTCCATCGGAATAAACGTTATACTGCGTACCGGGGCTAGAATATTGCAGATAATACCTGCCTTCATGCTTATCCATCCACGCTCCTTCTATATAAGGATCATTCCCCAGCGCAACTCTAAGATGACTTAGCATTTCTTCCGTAGCATTTGGCATGCTTTGGGCATATCTTTGAACTGCTTGCTCAATTTGCTCGGGCGTTTTAGGAGGAATATGATTTTCTCCGTTCCTTTCATACCCAATAACGGATTGGTTGTTGAAGATCAATTCCGACGGCTCGCCAATCGGCTTCATATCATCTGGCTGCAGCTCAATTCCGTAGATCGGCTTGGAGTTCGAGCATCCCCAGTAAAAATAAACCCGCCCATCATCATCCACGAATAGATTCGGATCCCAGAAGGGAAATGTGCCTTCTATCTCTTCGAAATGTCCATGAATTGGATCTTTCGTTCGGTAAAAAGAACCGTTTTTCTCCGCATTCGAAGCCGTGAAATACATATAATCTCCAATAATCCTTACGTCTGGAGCATAGTCATAAATCGGCACATCTTTCAACGGATGGAATTCCCAGTCCACGAGATTATCACTGACAAGAAAACCGGTCGTCATAGAAGGAAACAGAAAGTATTTCCCGTTAAATAAAATCAGGCTAGGATCCGCTGCCTCTCTGTTGACTTTCATTCCGTTCATTTCGATAAACTGATATTTGTACTCCATGTTGATGGGATTGCAGATGTATTTCATCTCACATCATTTCCTTTCCTTTCGAACTAAACTCGAGACCTTTAATCGTTAATTAGGCTTTTTGATTTGCGTTAATTCTTTATTGAGCGCGTATAACAGCTTTTCAGTAAAGTGTTCGGGTGCCATTTCCGCTAAGGTATCGATCTTGAATCCTTGAGTCATGCTGTAAGTAGGCCTCTCTCTAAAGCCCTCTCCCAGAAATTGATTCAGCACTGCTGCCGCGTCATCACTCTCGTAAAGCTCTTTAAAGGTACATCTGGTGGAGTATACATCATTGGTAATTTGCAGGTCCTCCATTGTCTTCCCATCTAGTTCGGGCAATTCGAACCAGTTGCTGACTTCCTCGCCCTTGTCCTCTACCGGGGCTTCGTAGCTTGCATTCGGCTCGTCCACCTTATTAAACTGTGCAGTATCCGAGTATTGAACTTGTCCATCGGTGGCTACTGCACGAATAGCATTCAACCCATCAATCAAGCTCACATGCTCAAAGCAGAAGATTTTCTCATCGCTCGTTTGCGTTTGAACTTTGGCACCATTGACGAATAGCGTCACTTCAGAGCAATTAGAATAGACCTTAATAGAAATGGATTCCTCTGCTCGATCTATGAATCGTTTGCTCGCGATATGAACAAATTTTTCTTCGGACCAATGAGCTTTATACATATAGAAAGCATCCTTCTTAATCTTTCTATCATAGGAAATAAGACCTTTGTTGTTTCTCCCTTTGACGCCTCCTTCGTCTCTGATGTTGGCTCCAAAATCAAACATGTTCCACACATAAGTCCCCCATAAGAAACGTCTCTTCTCAAAAATCTTCCAAACCGACTCATGGAAAAGGGTATGATATTCTTCCGTGTAATCTTTCATTTTAGGAGCAGAACTATGATATTGGACAATGCCTTCTGCGCCATATTCGGATATGCACAACGGCACATCAGGATTAATGCGATGAAACTTGTCAAGCCAAGGGGCAAAATCCTCTGACTTTCCGTGGTACCAGCCGTAGTACTTGTTGTATCCAATTACATCCGTTATACGGTTATATTCATCTTCCTCGTTGACGAACAGAACATTTGCCATCGTCGTTATTCGGGTAGGATCTTCATTTTTAGTTAGTTCATTCAGCTCTTTAACGAGCTTCCTGACCTCCGGCCGTTCTCCACCGATTTGAATTTCATTTTGCACCCCCCAGAATATGATAGAAGGATGATTATAATTTTGTTTGATCAATTCCAACATCTGCTGCTTTGCATTGATTCCTTCTAATTCATTCTGTGACATGATCGATATGAATGGAATTTCTGCCCATACAACCATACCTTCTTGATCGCACAAATCATAAAAGAATTGGCTGTGTTGATAATGAGCGAGCCTGATCGAAGATGCCCCGATTTCTTTTATATATCCCATATCTTCAACTTGCTCTTGTTCCGTTATGGCCCAGCCCATATCCTTTCTATCTTGATGTCTGGATACACCGCGCAAAGGCAAATGTTCGCCATTCAAGAAAAAGCCCTGCACTGGATCGACATGAAAGTATCTCACTCCAAAAGGAATTGAACATTCATCGATTGTGTCATTAAAGCTGGTTAATGAAACGTTTACCCTATAAAGATAAGGGTTTTTCCGGCCATGCCACAGTGTCGGGTTGTCTATGACACAAGACAGCTCTTCTATTTTGCTTTCTCCTGCAGCCAATATAACTTCCTTTGCAGCGTACGTTACAATCTGATTATCAGCATCGAAAATATTCGCCCAAAGTCTAACTTCCTTCACTTCATTACCGTCATTTACAAGTCTTGACCGAATGATCAGTCGAGCTTTTTCCTTCGTTACTTCTTCCTGAATGACATATACGCCATTAGAACCATAATCCATTAAATCCAAATGAACGGAATTCGCTACAACTACATTGACATCTCGGTAAATCCCTCCGTAGAAGGTAAAGTCTGCTTTCTGAGGGTAGACGTCATCTACGACCTTATTGTCGACTTTTACTGCAAGTACATTGTTGGCACCGAAATTAACAGCCTCCGTTATGTCAAACCTGAATGTGGAGTACCCTCCTTTATGCTGACCCATATGCAGGCCATTCACGTATACATCCGTTATACTGTTAGAACCATTGAATTCTATAAACAGTCTGTTCCCCTCGCAAGAAGGTTCGATCGCAAACGTCTTTCTGTACCAGCAAGCCCCTTGATAATATTCATAGCCGTTTGCACCATCGATCGCGTTCCATGTATGGGGAATATTCACGATGCCCCAATGCTCGTCATTATACGATTCATTTTCCGCATGCTCTTCATTCTTTCTAATAAATTGCCAAGCATCATTCATCTCAATACGTCTTCTCATTGTGTAACAACACTCCTCTTTTGAAAAATACCTAGCCCTTATATAATTGTAATTAACACGATGAGAGCTTACTAACGTTTTGACGACTATATCGATGGAACTTAAACGACTTTTTAAAGAAGGTTTCGAGTTCAAGCCACCTTCAAATAACAAGAACACCATTCCATAAAAAAAAGGAATGGTGTTCTGCTTGAGTTGAATGACGCCGATGCGGTTATTTTCAAGGAAGAAATTTAGAACCGATTTGATTATTTGAAAATAACTTCCGGCAGGTATAATATCAGAAAAGCAGGAGCCGCCATTTATACTAAGCAACTCCTGCCACAAACATGTATATCATGAAGCATTTGTAGAACTTTGAACAAGCACCCTTACAGAGACAGGTTTAATTATTCACCTGTCTATCGTAGGGGAGTTTATTAGCATCAGACTATCGTCGCTTTCATTTTCTGAGCATATGTCTTCTTACAGAGCAGCTTCCGCAGTCTCAAACTGGCTATTATACAAATCGGCATAGAAGCCATTCGCAGCAAGCAGTTCCTTGTGATTGCCGCTCTCGATAATATCTCCGTCCTTCATGACGAGGATGATATCGGCATTCTTTATCGTAGACAGCCTATGCGCGATTACGAACGAGGTTCTTCCTACCATCAGACGGTCCATTGCTTCTTGAATGAGAAGCTCTGTTCTCGTATCGACGGAGCTCGTCGCCTCGTCGAGGATGAGCAGCGGGGCGTTTGCAATAAGCGCTCTTGCAATCGTAATGAGCTGCTTCTGACCTGCGGAAAGGTTCACTTGCTCGTTCAGTACCGTGTCGTAGCCATGAAGCAAGGTTCTGATAAAATGATCAATGCCGACGGCCTTAGAGACGTCCTTCACTTCAGCATCGGTAACGCCCTGCTTATTGAAGACGATATTTTCTTTGATTGTGCCCTCGAATAACCACGTGTCCTGAAGCACCATACAAAACTGCTCATGAACATTTTCCCGAGGAAGCTCATGGATCGGTACACCATCGATGACAATTTCCCCGCCGTTCAGCTCATAAAACCGCATTAGCAAATTAACGATAGTTGTCTTCCCCGCCCCTGTCGGACCAACGATAGCGATCTTCTGGCCTGGTAAGGCGCGGGCTGAGAAATCGTTAATGATAAGCTTATCCGGATCATATCCGAAGGAAACGTTCCGGAACTCTACCTGACCCTTAACGTCCTTAAGCACCTTCGATTTATGGCTCTCGTCCTCAAGCTCCTTCTCTTCCAAAAATTCAAAAACGCGTGCGGCTGCAGCTGCAGTCGATTGCAGACTTGTCGCGGCCTGCGCAATTTGCCCAAGGGGCTGAGTGAACAGCCGGACATAGAGCATGAAAGCAACGATAACACCAAACGAAATTTGACCATCCATTGCTAATGCTCCGCCGACAATACATACCGCCACGTAGCCGAAGTTGCCGACGAACATCATGAGCGGCATCGTCAAGCCGGATAAAAATTGCGACTTCCATGAGCTTTCATACAATTTATCGTTGATTTCGTTAAAGGTTTCCTTCGCTTTCCGCTCTCCATTATAAACCTTAACGACATCGTAACCTGAGAATATTTCCTCGACATGACCATTCAATGCACCTAGGTTCGCCTGCTGGTGAACGAAATGCGTTTGCGATTTTTTGATCATTATGGTCATAAAGCCAAATCCTAGAAACGTCGAAATAATCGCCGTCAACGTCATCCATACATTGGTATAGAACATCATGAACAATGAGCCCACAAGCATGGTGACGGAAGTTACAAGCATCCCGACACTCTGATTCATCGTCTGTCCGATCGTATCGATGTCATTGGTGACACGGCTCAGTACATCGCCATTGCTTGTGGAATCAAAATATTTCAATGGAAGCTTGTTAATCTTCTTCGAGATGCGCGTGCGCAAGCTTTTCGATACCTTCTGCGTTACCGTAGCCATAATGTAGCCTTGGAAGAAGGAGAAGATGACGCTTAAACCGTATAGGACGGAAAGCAGTATACCGATGCCAAAAACCGCGTCCATGTCGATTTTGCCCATTAGCCCTACGGTAATGTGATCCGTCATTTCCTGCAGCTTGCTTGGCCCGACAATCGTAAATAGGGTGCCGACGACGGACAGCAGCAGGGCCACGATAATAAGAGGTACATATGGCCTGCAATACGCGACGAGCTTGCCCATTGTGCCTTTGAAATCGATGTTTTGCTTGGTTGCGACCTGTTGTTTAGCCAATTTCAAGCTCCTCCTTCGATAACTGAGAGTTCGCGATCTGACGATAAACCTCGCAGGTCTGAAGCAGCTCTTGATGCGTACCTCTTCCTACGATCTTGCCTTCGTCGAGAACGAGTATGAGATCGGCTTCCTTTATCGTTCCGATTCGCTGCCCTACAATCAGGTTCGTAGCGCCCACCGTTTCTTGATTCAGCATGGAGCGCAGCTGACGGTCTGTCTTGTAATCAAGTGCTGAGAAGGAATCATCAAAAATGTAAATGTCAGGCTTCCGGAATACCGCTCTAGCGATAGATAACCGCTGCTTCTGCCCGCCGGACAAGTTCGAGCCGCCTTGCGAGATGCTGCCTTCGTACCCGCCTTCCAGCTTTTCCACGAATTCTTGGCCTCTGGCGATCGCTACCGCTTTCTTCACATCCTCAGCAGATCCTTCCACTCGCCCGTTATCCCCATAGGCGACATTAGACGTTACGGTTCCGCTGAATAATACGGTTTTCTGAGGAACGTAACCAAGCTTATTGTGCAGATCCCGCAGCGTGTACTCTTTCACATTCAACCCTTGGACAAGTACCGCTCCCTCTGACACGTCATAAAATCTCGGAATTAAGTTCAGCAGCGTACTCTTGCCGCTGCCCGTCGAGCCGATGAATGCTACCGTCTCGCCCCTGCGCGCAACGAAGCTGATATCTCTAAGTACATATTCATCCGAATCCGCATATTTGAAGCTGACATTCCGGAATTCAATCTCTCCTGCTTTGGCGGCATTAGTCGATTTCGATCCACCATCCTTGATGCTTGGTTCCGTATTTAATACTTCTATTACGCGCTTGGCAGAAACCGACGCACGCGGCAGCATAAAGAAAACCATCGATAACATCATGAAAGCCATAACGATCTGCATGGCATAGGAAGAGAAGATAACCATGTCACTGAACAAGCCAAGTCTTGCCGCTGTATCCGCTCCATTGATCAAATAAGCGCCGATCCAATAAATAGCCAAGCTTAATCCACTCATGATAAGACTCATGACCGGCATCATTAAGGCCATTAATCGGCTTGTGAACAGATTCGCATCGGTTAACTCCCGATTCGCGTATTCGAATTTCGCTTCTTGGCTCGGTCCTGCATTATAAGCACGAATAACTCGCAGACCATGCAAGCCTTCTCTTGTTACTCGGTTCAATTGATCCGTTAATCCTTGAATCATTCTGAACTTCGGCATGGCGAACAAAATAACGATCGCAATCATGAGAAGCAGCAGCGCGACCGAAACACCGGATGAGAGCGTCCATTGCCAGCTCTTGCTGGAGATCTTCACAATCGCCCAGCCTGCTAGAATAGGTGCTTTTATCATGACTTGCAGCCCCATCGCCACGATCGTTTGCACTTGCGTAATATCGTTCGTAGAACGGGTAATAAGGCTCGCCGTCGAGAATTGATTCATTTCGGCCATCGAGAATGATTCAACCTTGTCGAAGAGCATGCTTCTGAGCCTCTTCGCGAGTGAAGCGGCGCTCTGAGCGACCAAATAGACGACGATGAAAGATGCAATTAAGCTTCCAATCGCGCATATCATCATGTAGGCGCCTGGTTTCCATACCTCGCTTAAGGAGCTTCCTTCTGTCTGCACCAGCTTTGTGATTTCTGCCAAATAATCGGGAAGCTTAAGATCGAGCCATACCTGGAACACGATAAATGCGGTACTGATGACGATAAACCAAACATTTTTAGGATTGAAATACTTCAAAATCTTTAGCATTTATCAAACGCTCCTTCTCCATGTTGTTAGCCATAGAACTGTAAGTCTACTAACAATATTACACTAATAAAAGCCGCCATTAAAACGTTGACGACTGCTACTCCAAATTTTTTTTAATTTTATCCAGTACGGCAAAAAAAAATTCCATCTCCTCTCGCGATATCCCCTTCCTCAGCTCACACTCCAATGCAACGTACTTCTTGATAATCGTTTCATGGTACTCGATAGCCTTAGGCGTAAGCATAATTCTTTTTAAGCGCGCATCGTAAGAAACTGACTGTCTTGTGATAAGGCTATTTTTCTCCATCAATTGCAAAATCTTACTCGCCGTTGAACGGCGAATCGAAAACTCGTTCTCGAAATCGCGCTGGAAAATCTCTTTGTCCTGGTTATCGACAAAAAACTTCAACACCCAACCATGCATCCCGGTCAGTTGATCCGCGTATTTCTGATGAATAAACCCGTCAGCCTGTCTTTTCAACATATTCCTTAGCGTTCTTAGCTCGAGCGCAACCGATCGGTCTGCGTCCATTTTCGCCCTCCTTTACCTGTCCAAATGAAGATATTTTCTCATTTTATCACAATAGTTGTTAGTCAGCTAACATTATTACGACAACTTGCTGCCACTTTCCCGACTTTTTGAACGCGCGGAGAAACCGTGATTTTGGACGCCACAAATACGTCACAACTTGCTCATTGTGCATCATTGCCCATTGGGCAATAATATAGATATGCATTAATAATTGAAAAAGCCAGGATACAGTCTGAAAAGAGGTGAACGCTTAAGCGCTCCATGATGAACAAACTAAGTCTACGCGATATCAAAAGGGAAGCAACCGCCAATGCACTTGCCGATGCAGCGTTCGCTCTTGCTCTGGAGAAGGGGATGGACGGCTTCGTCGTCGAAGATGTCGTGCAGCGTGCCGGTTACTCCAGAAGAACGTTTGCGAACCACTACTCCTGTAAAGAGGAAGCGATAGCGACGGCGGCTCTTATCTTTAAAGGCGCCGATGAGGTCGCGGATTGGATTGCAGGCTTAAACGAGGACATTCCCCCACTCGAAATCCTGTATCACTTGATGAAGCTGCAGCTGACAGCAGAGCATTTCTTGAAATTACAACAGCTTGTATCGCTCTCGAAGCAGTACCCGTCACTTGAGCCCTACATCCTCAGCGGACTGCGTCGCTTGCAAATATCCGCCCAGGAGACATTACACGATTTATCCCATGGACGTTATCCCGAGGGGTACACCCACCTTCTCGTCGGGGCTGTTTACGGGGCTGTACTGCCATTGCTTGACGGCAGCCTGAACGTTCTGCTTCCTGGTCAGTCAGCTGCCGAAACCCCAGAGGCTGTTACGCTCGATCATTATTTGGATACCATGTTCGATTACTTGCGAAACGGATTCTAGTTCATTATTTCACTTTATTTCCACATGCAAAGGAGAAGTATTAACGTATGTCAACTTTTCTGTACAGATTGGGTAAGTCAGCCTATACCAAACCATGGTATTTCATTGTCAGTTGGATCGCGATCCTCGGAGTTGTGCTTGCCATACTCGGAGTCAACGGAATACATGTCAGTTCCGAAATGAAAATTGAGGGTACGGAATCACAGAAGGTGCTTGATCAATTGACGGCAGAGCTGCCGGAAGCTTCAGGCGGACAAGCCAGCATCGTGTTTACTGCGCCAAACGGCGAACGTCTGGATACGCCGGAGCGTTTGAGCTCCATTAGCAATGCCGTTAATGATGTATACAATCTTGAGTATGTTATCAATCCCATCGAACTGGCTGCACAAGCCGGAGCGTCGATGACCGACGCGGCTGCGCAAGGCAGCCAGACAGCACAAGGGGAAGCATCAGCCGGGTCCACTCAAGAAGCAACAGGCGAATTGCCTCCTTACGGGCCGATGTTGGTCGACGGCGTTCCGCTGCCAGGCATCATGATCGCTTCGGATGGCAGCGTTGCCCTGTTCCAATTCCAATTCACCGTTCAGCAAATGTCGTTGCCCGAATGGGTCCCTGATTCGGTAATCAATGCTGTCACGACTGTCGAGCAGACTGGGATTACTGCACTGCCAAGCGACTCGCTTTCGACTAAGCCTGCAATCGGCTCGACGGAAGCCATCGGCATTGCCGTCGCCGCTGTAGTGCTCTTCATGACACTCGGTTCGGTCGTTGCTGCAGGCTTGCCGCTTCTAACCGCTCTCATGGGCGTAGGAATAAGCGTAGGAGGAGCTTTCGCCTTCTCGAATGTGTTCCATATGACCGATCTCACGCCTGTACTGGCGCTAATGGTCGGACTTGCCGTCGGTATTGACTACTCGCTCTTTATCGTCAACCGTCAGCGCCGTATCATTCTCGATCAGGGACTAAGCGCTCAGGAGGCAGCTAGCAGAGCAGTCGGCACTGCCGGGAGCGCCGTATTTTTCGCTGGCTTGACCGTTATCATTGCGTTGTGCGGCATGCTTGTCATCGGGATTGGCTTTTTGTCCGCTATGGCACTTGTTGCCGCATTAGCCGTCCTCGTTAACGTTCTGGTTGCCCTAACCCTGCTGCCGGCTCTGCTAGGTCTGGTAGGGGAACGCATCTGCTCTGCCAAAGCACGCACGAAGAGCAGTACCCAAGCGAATAAAACATCTCATGGGTTCTCTCACCGCTGGGTAACGGGCGTATCGAAGAGCCGTTGGCTTATAATTATTGGCGTCATTGTTATACTTGGCGCAGGGGCTCTCCCGGTCGCGAAGATGGAAATGGGAATTCCTTCTGGTGCGACAGCGAACTTGGACACCCCATCAAGACAGAGCTACGACGCGATTTCAGAAGGTTTCGGCGAAGGCTTCAATGGCCCGTTGCTTCTCGTAGCCGAACCTAAAGGCACAGGTACCATTACGATGGAGACACTGGGCGGGCTCGTTCAGGAGCTTCAGCAGCATGACAACGTATCGCTAGTCACGCCTATGGGCGTAAACAAAACTGGCAATATGGCCATCATTAGCCTTATCCCGAAAACAGGACCTACCGATAAAGAGACAAAAGATTTAGTACAGGAGCTTCGAGAGTCTGAAGGTGGCACCGCGCTGACGAATGATCTCACGATCGGCGTTACTGGATTCACCGCTATCAACATCGATATGTCGTCGAAGCTGGCTGAGGTGTTCCCGCTCTACGTTGGCATTATCGTCATTCTCTCGCTAATTATTCTGCTGCTCGTATTCCGTTCGATTATCGTTCCACTCAAAGCTACGGTCGGCTTCATTCTCAGTGTGCTCGCCACATTCGGGATCACTACAGCCGTATTCCAATGGGGATGGCTGCACTCCATCTTCGGCTTTGACACTGGCGGCCCGCTGCTCAGCTTTATGCCGATTATGGTTACCGGCATTCTTTACGGCCTGGCAATGGATTATCAGGTCTTCCTTGTCAGTTCCATGCGCGAGTCTTACGTCCATGGTCATCGTGGAACGGATAGCGTCGTTCACGGATACAAACAGGCCAGCCGCGTTGTAGTAGCCGCAGCCGTAATTATGGTGTCTGTCTTCGCCGGCTTTATTTTCGCTCATGATATCATGATCAAACAGATCGGTTTTGCGCTGGCGATCGGCATCTTTATCGACGCCTTCATCGTCCGAATGGCGCTCGTCCCAGCAGTTATGGCGGTCTTCGGAGATAAAGCTTGGTGGCTGCCAAAATGGCTAGACCGCATGCTGCCGAACCTCGATGTCGAAGGCGATAAGCTGCTAGCAGTACTGAAGGAACAGGAAGGTGCCGCCAACATCAAGGCTAATCCTCGTCAGGCTAACTGATTTCATTTCAGAAAAAATAAGGCAAACCAGATGATCTGGTTTGCCTTTGTTTCATTTATGCTCCCGAAATTGGCTCCTATACTCCGTAGGCCCCAATTCAGTATATTTTTTAAACACTTTTGTAAAATGGGAAAAATTTGAATATCCAACGGATGATGAAATCGAACTGATGGGGATGTTCGTTTGCGTTAACAATTCCTTCGCCAGCTTGATTCTTTCCAGCAGCACATAATCCGTAATGGTGTGACCCGTTTCCTTCTTAAATTGCCTTGTCAAATGGTCAGGGTTCAAAAACACCTGTTCGGATACCGTTTCTCGGGACAGATCCTGGTCAATGTTAAGAGCAATATATCGTCATACTCTCATAAAAGGTAAAGCTTAATTATAAGCATACTCGCTAGGCAGTAATGTTACGATTGTCTCAGGCGCTCAAAACCATCAATATAGCATTAGAAATACAAATCGTTTTTGGGGTTTCACGGAATCATTGGAGAATTAAGAATATGAAATAACCAGCCAAATAATAACAAGGGAATACAACAGGCAATGAGTATTACTATTACAAAAACTTTACTTTTTAATTGATTCTTCATCTACATCCTCCGCGCAATTAAGACCTCGGTTTCTACGTAAGACGAATAATCCAGAAATTTTGTTGCGCTATCCTGCACCTAAGCAGGATAGAAGCTATTTCTTCGAGCTCCCACGTATCTATGTTGCACTCCCGCACTATAGAGACCCTTACCCGTGCGTCTTAAACCGAAATTAGTCTATTCTAATGCAAATGTGCAGGATAGACAGCTCTGAGAGGCTGAAAAGCGCGAAGTTAGTGCTAATTTGCAGGATAGCTTGCGTGCGGAGGTGAATCTACTGTGTCCGTTAGATAGTCTTCGAGCTGTGGAGGGCCTATTCTGTGCAGAAGAAGCGGACATTTGTGCACAGAGTAATTATACGAATATCCTATAACAAACCCATCAAGCAGCTCCACAACCAGTCATCCAACAGGCTCTTCAACTAACCAACTTTGGCGCTATCCTGCACTTTAGCAGGATAGAAGCCGCTTTATCGAGCTCCCACGTATCTATGTTGCACTCCCGCACTATAGAGACCCTTACCGGTGCGTCTTAAGCTTAAATCAGTCTATTCTAATGCAAATGTGCAGGATAGGCAGCTCAGGGAGGCTGAAAAGCGCGAAGTTAGTGCTAATATGCAGGATAGCTTGCGTGCGGAGGAAGCTGGGAGCGTGCTCAATGAGCAAAAAAGCCCCTCCGCAGCAAAAAAGCACTGCAGAGAGGCTTACCTCTAATAAAATATCTTCTTAGTTGTTTCCTTTGCAATGTTCCTGTCGTTATTCATTAAGCTCTTCAATCAGCGCGGCGAGCATCTGTTCCGAGACCGCTCCCTGACTGAATGATGCCAACGCTCGCAACGGCATAAATCTCGTCATAGCTTCCATCATTTCCGAATGCTCATCAGCTTCCTGTTTGTCAGTCCCCATGCCCATTCCCTGCTGGAAGCCCTGAATCAACTTTTGGATTTTAGCAGCTTGTTTCGGATTTCGCATAATATCCCCAAGCGTCGAATTCCGAGTGTAGATTGGCTTTATCGTAACAGTAGATTCAATATTTACCGTCTCCTGCAGATGGATATTCATAGAGGAAGAACCGACTAGAATAGCGAACTCTCCCGATTCGACGTGCCAATCCTTAATGCCAACATTGTAGTAAGCGAACGAACGCTTATCGAGCGTAATGGCAACTGTCTTCTCTTCGCCAGGAAGAAGATCAACCTTCACAAAGCCCTTCAACTCTTTCTCTGGACGATTCACCGTACTTTCAATATCGTTTACGTACAGCTGGATGATTTCCTTGCCAGCGCAATCGCCGGTATTTTTAACCGTGACATGAACATTAACCGTTTCCGTATCTTTGAGTTCTTTCTTATCCACAGCAATACCCGTATATTCAAATGTCGTATAGCTTAGTCCATAGCCGAACGGAAAGAGGGGAGCAATCTTCTTCGCATCATAGTAACGATAGCCGACATATAAGCCTTCACGGTACTCCACACGGTCTTCTTCACCCGGGAAAAATAAGTAGGACGGACTATCGCTAAGTTGTTCCGGAAAAGTTTCAGCAAGTTTACCTGAAGGATTCACTTCCCCGAAAAGCAAATCAGCAATAGCTCCCCCACCTGCTTGTCCGCCAAGATAGCCTTCAATTACAGCTTTCGTATGGTTCAGCCACGGCATCTTTACCGCTGCTCCGTTTAGCAGTACGACCACTAGATTGCTTTGAGCTTCCGCGATTTCTTCGATCAGCCTGATTTGATTGACCGGTATGCTGATATGTGTACGATCATATCCTTCCGATTCGTATCGATCGGGCAGTCCTGCGAATACCACAACAACATCGGCTTCTTTTGCCGCATGTTTAGCTTTCTCCAGAAGTGATTCATCGATAGAATCATTTTCGAGCACATAACCTTCAGCATAAGTGACGGTTGCATTGGAACCTGCCAGTTTCTTCATTTCTTCGATTGGAATGTCCAGCTTCGTCGGGGTGACGTGCGAACTGCCGCCTCCTTGAAATCTTGGCTTCTGAGCAAATGGTCCGATGACAGCGATCTTTTTGCCCTGGCCTAGAGGAAGAATACCGCCTTCATTCTTCAGCAGCACCATACTCTCGCTTGCAACCTTCCGAGCAATCTGATGGTGTGCTTCTCTGTCATAGGTGAAATTATTTTTACGATGATCCACATATTTAAAAATAATACGCAGCAAACGTTCCACTGCCTGATCCAGTTTTTCTTCGGACAGCTTGCCGCTTTTAACTGCATCAATCACTTTCTGATCGCCTGCTCCGCCGGATGAAGGCATTTCCAGTTCCAGACCTGCCGCGAGTGCTTGATCCCGCTCATCTACTGCGCCCCAGTCAGAAACGACAAATCCTTCATGCCCCCACTCGTCTTTCAAAATATCGGTCAGCAAATATTCATTCTCGGATGCATATGTCCCATTGACCTTATTATAGGAGCTCATCACGGTCCAAGGCTGGCCTTCCTTTACCGCACCTTCAAAGCTCGCCAAATAAATTTCTCGCAGCGTACGCTCATCAACGACCGCATTGGTCGTCATCCGGCGATATTCCTGATTGTTTACCGCAAAATGCTTCAACGACGTGCCTATTCCTTGGCTCTGGACACCTTGAATGTGGCTAGCTGCCATCTGGGAAGAGAGATATGGATCCTCCGAGAAATACTCGAAATTACGACCGCATAACGGGGAACGTTTAATATTTGCGCCTGGCCCAAGCAGAACAGCAACATTTTCTTCCTGACACTCCTCGCCTAATGCGACGCCTACTTGTCTAATTAAATCACGATCCCATGACGTTGCAAGTCCAGCAGCCGAAGGAAAGCAAGTAGCAGGTACACTGTCGAATAAGCCAAGATGGTCTGCTGAAGCTTTTTGTTTGCGAAGTCCATGTGGCCCATCGGTTACCATGACGGATGGAATCCCTAGCCGTTCCACGCCTTTAAGATGCCAGAAATCAAGCCCCGAGCACATTCCAGCTTTTTCTTCCAATGTCATTTGTGCAATAAGCGCATGAATATCCCTGTTCATTGTTTCATCCCCCGATCGATATCATCAAATTCAGACAGCAGTACAATCACTTTCACAACCAGCGTTTCTGTCTTTATTATAGAAGCAAGCTTCGCATTAATATGGTATTTTTGTTTGAAAAGTAGTATTATTTTTTGTGATGTTTGTGAAAAAGGGGCGATTAAATGGTACCGTCAATGACAGACTTACAATATATAAGCAGTCTCTTGCATGAGATCTTTCAAATCCCTGTTTTCTATCTCAACGCTAGAGGTAAAATCGAATGGGGATATACGGGCGAATGGATTGACAGCCCTCTTTACACTTCTAGGGAAGCTATGCTTGCTCCGTTTTCTGACTCTGTATATAGGCTTGCCTTTCCAGTTCTTCATAACATGGATACCCTCGAGAATTTCTGTTCCATTGCTATTGAAGAAGAAGGAAACTATCAAGGAACACTTGTACTTGGTCCTACCGCTTACTCCAAAATTCCAGGTGAGCTAATCAATGGATTAATAAACGACCGATGGATAAAGTCTAATAAAGAAGAAATTATAACCTATTACCGAAACCTCCCGCTTTTGTCGAGCATGAACTTATCGAAAGCCGCCCGACTCGCCCTTTTTATGATTAATAAAGAACAAATGGATTCCACTTTGCTACTGCATTTGAATAGAAAGACATTGGATTCTTCGACAGAGGCGGCCAACTCGGCCCAGATTTTATCTGAACGCAGGTTAAATTCAAATTTTCATCACAGTCGCGATCTGGAGGAAAGGCTCTTTCTCGCCATCAAAGAAGGACAGCCCGAATTACTTATGAGTATGTTGCAAAACACTCCTTTTATCACTGGCACCGGGATTCTTGCTAAAAAAAGCGAGATTCGTAATCAAAAGAATTTAGCTATCGCCGGTGTTACACTTGCAACCCGTTATGCCATGGATGGTGGGATGCCTTCTGAATCTGCCTATACGATGAGTGATATGTATATCCAAACCATAGAGGAGCTGACTGCTACTAGTGAAATTAATGCTACCCTAAGAAAATCTTTCTGTGATTTTTCCGAACGTGTCCGCAGCAACAAAACCAACATTTATTCCAAACCCATAAAAAAATGTGTGAGCCATATATTTAATCATCTGTACGACGACCTATCGCTGTCTGATCTTGTAGAGCTTACTGATTACAGTCCTGCCTACTTATCGACCTTGTTTAAGAAAGAAGTCGGCATAAGCTTTAGTGAATATGTAATGAAAGCTAGAATCGAGGAAGCCAAATATTTAATAAACTACTCGGACCATCCTCTGTCCAAAGTTGGTACCCTGCTCAATTTCCATGATCAGAGCCATTTCATTAAAGCTTTCAAGAAACTAACCGGAATCACGCCCAAACAGTTCCAAATGCTGCGGACCGCCAAAATCTAATTAATAGGCAGCTCAGGCGATCACTTTGTTTCTCCAGAACGATCTTCTCGCTTGGCGAAATCTTCATTTTTTCAAGTTCAACCTATGTAGATGGAATTTCTCCATCTATTTTAATGGATTTTAACTTTTTCTGGCATTTAGATGGAATTCTTCCCTCTAATTCCAATGAATCAACCGAAATTCATAAGAAACTGTAAAATTAACTGGACAAATTCCATCTATTTCCTATGACAAGCGAATAACAATATTTTAACGGGAGAAATTCCATCTAACTTCATTGAACTTATAACTGTGAAGTTACAAAAACGGATGCCATTATATAATTCCGCTAAAAAACGGAAGGTTTTTAATAGCTTCCAAGGTGAAACGGCAATCGCCGTCCTAAAGGCGGTGGCGCGTTTTAATCCGGAGAAATATTGAGATAGTTTAGGAAATGAGGCAACACGGGATTGGTGTAATGATGGTGTGGATGCGGGTGGTTTTATGCGGCACCCACTATTATAAATCGAAGACGCTTTTTCGGTACCCGCCCTCTTAAAGAGGGCGGGCTGCATTTGTTTAAAGATTTTAATTGGTTGGAATGATTCGAATATCCTTATCCAAATTGGCAAGCATCATGTAATTGCGATTGAAAGTAAAGATTCGTTTTACCTGATAATAAGACATCGTTACAGCAGTAAACGCTTCGCTGAGCGAGAAACGGAGCTCTGGTCTGTCGATAAGCAGTCTGCGCGACTCCAAATCAAATTCGGGGCCGCTGGAGATGACCGCCAGCTTGCCTTTACTTACCGCCTTATCAATTGCATTCAAAAAATATTCCGCCTGCTGATAGCTGTAATCATTGCGAAGCCATTCGTGAAGATCAAATATAATCGAGTTTGTCGTCACGTAATTACGTTCTAGATCATGCAAATCCAGAAACAAGGAACGGGCTTTCTCATAACGGGGGTCTTCAGGGTTCATTAAAGCGGCTAAAGCTGTTCCATCCAAAAAAATGGTATCCTGAATGTTCAATTGATTATCCATAGGTCAGCACTCCTTAATCCACTAATTTGCAAATACCGTCCAAATACAAAAGTGGGTTATCTTCCTTTTGATCCACTGAAATGTGGGTTGATTCATTTGGGGCGCTTGCCAGGTATTGGACAACGATTCCATTGACGATCGCTTGAACGGTCGTATGCTGTTTATCGGCGATTGCTTTCAGCTCAACATAATATTGCGGATTAAGTTCTATCGTGCTTTCTACTTGTTCTTCACTTCTTGAAGAAATGAATTCGGAAGCAGTAGACTTCGCTTTTTCGAATTGATTTTTAATGAAGCGTTTGTAATTATTCACCATCGGGATTCACTCCTTATGTATAGCTTTTATAAATATTCGTCGAAATTTGTCGTTTTTAGGGGGTGATGTCGGGTGAAACGCCAAATTTTGGCTTGCTTCAAGGTGATGGGGGTCTCCATGTGATAACCGGTAGTTAACTCAATGATTAAATAAGAAATTATAGCTTCTATTCCGTTCAACAAAAAAAATCAGCGGTACCAGGCATTTATGCCGGCCGCTGATTTTCTTTGTTTTATGATCGCATATGAGAATGCGGTTTTTCTGCTAACCACTCGCTTAAAAATTGTTGAAAATAACGTCGGCCGCTACCTTTCCGCTTGTGACGTCTTCCGAGGTGAAGCCAGATACCGTGTTGCCGACTTTAAATTCCTTGCTCACCAGTTGCTCAGAAGGATCAGGAGCCGTCGGGCCCGTTATGCCGTAAGTCGTTTTATCTGTTACGGTAACCCATAGCTCGCCGATACGGAAGCTTTGGCCGTCAGCGCTCACCTCATCAATGACACCGTCAATGTTGACCCGATGCTTAGCCGAAGAGGCTGATCCCGGACCGCTATTTTCAACGATGCCGCCGTTTGGGTTGTTAGTGACCGAATCAGGGGCAGTGCCACTTCCGTTCTGGTTAACCGCATAGATGCCCAAAGTCAATACTGCGCAAGCTGCAATGCTCGCTGCCCAGATGACCACCTTGTTTTTCTTTACTGCTGGATTAGCTGTTTTCATAGCATTCTCTCCGTTTCGTTTATCGTTATCGATGAGCTTGTACCTTTCCAGGTTTAAACGCTCAAGCGTACGTTCTTTAAAGTCTTCGCTCGTTTTCAATTTGGACATGGCCGATTGATAACTCGATTTTTTCATCTTCACAAATCACCACCTATAACTTCTTTAAGCTGATTGCGCCCGCGAGCAAGCCAAGTTCCTACCGTCGCAGGTTTGGCATGAAGAATGTCCGCTATTTCTTCCAATGAGTAGCCCTCGTAATAATGCAGATGGATCGGGACCCGATATTTCTTGTCTAATGATAATACAGCCTGCATGACCATGTATTCGTCCTTCGGAAGGTATGATAGATTGTCCGGCAAGAGGTTCCGACTTTTAAACCAGCTCGTCTTGAGCAAATTCTTGCATTTATTAATTGTTGTTCGGATTAACCAAGCTTTCTCATGATCAACGCTATCGAAGACGGGGAATTTCTGGAGATAGGCCAGAAATACTTCCTGTGCGACTTCCTCCGCGTCAGCAACGTTTTTGAGATAGGCGAATGCTATCTTGACCAAGCTGTCGGAATAGTTCACCACGGCTTTGCGGACGGATTCATTGAGCTCATATGAATCGTTCACCTGATGTCCCCCTTTCACTAGTAATACAATTGAGGAGCCCGTTATTTTTCACGCTGTAAAAAATAAATTTGGATTAATTGCTATATACGAGGAGCACTTCGCTTCCTATTAGTATGTCCACTTGCCAAAAACAGCAGCAGTTCGCGGGGCAGAAGCAAATAACAAACCCCTTGGTCTCATGGAGGCCAAGGGGTTTGTTATTACGCGAATGAGTTGCCGGAGTGATCAACAGGCATTGTTACTGCAGGATCATCAGCTTGTTAGTCTAATAACGAACGAGTCATATCCTTCTCATCGACATGGATCATATTAAAGTTCAATGATCTTTGTAGCCACATGATCACAAAATTCCTTGTCATGCTCCACAAAAAGAATGGTTGGTTCGTATTCAAGCAGAAGCTCTTCAATTTGCATGCGAGAAATAACATCAATAAAATTAAGCGGTTCATCCCAAATATGCAAATGAACCTTCTCACTAAGACTTTTTGCAATCAGTACTTTCTTTTTCTGTCCGCCGCTAAAAGCTGAAATATCCTTATCAAATTGAGCTCTGGAAAAATCAAGCTTTCTTAAAATCGACTTAAATAAGCTTTCATCAATCCCATTGTCTGCAGCATATTCAGATAAATTACCCTTTAGGTGGGACGTGTCCTGAGATACATAGGATATTTCGAGCATGCTATCCTTGCTGAAATTGCCTGTATAGTTTAAAGCCTCACCGCAGATAAGCTTGATGATACTTGATTTTCCGGAACCATTTATACCCGAAAGAGCAATTCGTTCACCCTGCACAATCGAAAAGCTAATATCTTCACAAACCATCTTCTCTCCATAAAAAATCGAAACATGATCTAGCTCAGCTAGTTGATTTTTATGAAAAGCAAGTTGTGAAATTTCTAAGCTGTCAGAGCTTTCGATATTTTTGAGGAGTTTAGACTTCTCATCAATAGCAGACAGCTGTCTTTGTTCAATTGCTTTAGAGCGTTTCATCATTTTGGCAGCCTTGTGGCCAATATATCCTTTATCTACCTTAGAACCTGAATTTCTTGTTCCATTCTTTGTTTTTTCCACTTCGTGTGACCAATTACCCGTCCGTTTAGCAGAACCCGATAGCCGGTTAATGTCTCTTTTAAGTTTCTCGTTTTCTGCAAGCTCAAAGTTATCCTGTCTCATTTTGTTTTCCCACCAGCTGGAGAAATTACCTTTTTGAATTTCGATATTGGTCTTATTGATGGAAAGGATATGGTCTACACAGTTATCTAGAAACGATCTGTCGTGTGACACCAGAATAAATGAGCTTTTAGTATTGAGATAGTCACTCACAAGCTTTCTGGCATTCATGTCCAGATGATTGGTTGGTTCATCAATCAACAGAAAACTATTTTCCTTAATAAACAGTGTAGCCAGCAATACTTTGGTTTGCTCGCCATTCGACAATGAATCAAAGGGCCGATATAAAACATCTTCCGAAACCTTTAGCAATGAAAGCTCACGCATCAGTTTCCAGTGAACATAATCCGGGAAAATCTCGTTGATGACATCAAGCGTATTATTTTGCTTGTTTTCCACATGGAAAGGGAAATACTCGAAACTGACCTTGGCAGAAATATTTCCACTGTATTCATATTCACCAAGCAACAAATTGAGAAACGTTGTCTTTCCTCTACCGTTTCTTCCCGTAAACCCTAATTTCCAATCCGTATCGATCTGAAAACTTACATTTTCGAATATATTATCGTAACTGCCCGCATAGGCAAAAGTCAGGTTTGTAACATTAATTAATGACATAGATATAACCTCCTGTAGAAAAAAATAAAAGCTACAAGAAAGTTACCTTCTTGTAGCTCAAATAAATACAGTTAATCCAACCCCAAATAGAGTTAGCTTAGGTTATATTGTTTGAGTGAAAAGATATAGTAACTTTCTTGCATATAAAAAATAAAACATGCGAAATAAACGCAGTCCGTTTTATTCATTTACATTGTTCGCAAGAAATACTACATTCTACTTTTCAACCCCAATCATTAATTTGAAAACATTGTATCACGTTCATATTTTAATTTCAACTGATGCATCATGGTTCATTGAATCACGTATTCAAAGATACCCCATCTAGCCTCTTTAGACATCTGAAATAAACAGCTTTAGCTGCTCACTTATCTCTTCAGCTGTTGACAATTGCACTACACGCTTCGATAGCACTTCTAAGTCTTTCAATGAATACTCTGCTACGATTTTGCGAATGGAGAGCAATTGGGTAGCGCTCATGCTTAATTCATCAATGCCCATACCAACTAGTAGTAAAGCTGCCGCTTTTTCGCCTGCCATTTCTCCACATACCCCAACTTTTTTTCCATGCGCATGAGCAGTATTAATGACCGACTGGATCATTCTCAATACAGAGGGATGAAAACAATTTTGTAGATATTGTACCTTCTCATTCGTACGATCTGCTGCCATCATATATTGGACTAGATCATTAGTGCCGATACTAAAGAAATCAACCTCGTTACAGCACTCCTCCATGATCCATCCAATAGAAGGCACTTCAATCATCATACCGATTTCCATTTGAGCATCAAAAGGAATGCTCTGCTGAGCTATTTCGGCTTGAACTTCCTGTAGCAACGCTTTTGCCTCTTTAATTTCTCCCAGCGTTGTAATCATAGGAAATAGTATCTTCACCTTTCCATAAGCACTCGCGCGACAAATAGCTCGCAATTGCTCTTTAAACAAGCTTAAAAAAGAGGGCTGCAAGCATAAGCGAATGGCTCGCAGTCCCAAAAATGGATTTTGTTCTTGTCTCTGGTGCAAGTAAGGGATAATCTTATCTCCGCCCACATCCAAGGTTCGAATAATGACTGGAGCCTTCGCCTGCATGATTACTTTTTTAAAAGTCTCATATTGTTCTTCCTCGCTCGGAGCATGAGTACGATTCATAAACAAAAACTCACTGCGAAACAGACCTATCCCATCAGCACCTACGGTCTGTACCATTCTCGTATCGTCTGAACTAGCAATATTCAGTGCTAATGTCACGTTATGTCCGTCAGCTGTAGCGGTCTTCTGTGCAATAAAGACTTCTAGTTTCTTTTTATTTACAGCTTCTTGCTGAAGCTTATCCTGATAATATTGAATTTCAATAGCAGTTGGATCGTTAATCAATAGACCTTGATAGCTATCTAGTATTACGAGTTTCCCATGAGGAATCAAAGCAATGTCTAGTCCCGTAATAGCAGGAATTGCTAAGGATCGAGCAATAATCGCAGTGTGTGTGGTCTGGCCACCTGTCGTGATCATGCCGGCTACATAGTTTAAATCAAAGCCTGCCGTCATGGATGGAGTTAAGTCTTCTGCTACAATGATGACTGGCTCATCAAGCCTGATCTGCTCCTTTTCTTTTCCCATCAGCGCTTCATAAATTTGATTACGAACATCGTATAAATCAGACAAGCGCTCTTTTAATAATCGAAGCTCCATCTCATTGAAGTATTGGACCAATTCCTCCGTAACGTCGAATAGGGCGGTAATCGCACTGACTTGCTTATTCTTAATTCTAAGCTTTACCTCTCCTATCCATTCCGGGTCACGTAGCAGCTGAATATGTGTATGAAAAATGCGTGCCTGCACTTCTGCTGCCAGATTATGCATTTGCTGAAGACTATATTCTACTCGATCAACTGCTTGTTGTAGACGCTGCTGCTCTTTTTCAATCCGATCAGAAACGATTTCTTGGGGTGTCCAATCCATCACAGCAGGCTGAATGACATACGTTTTTGCAATCACATAGCCCTCAAATATACCAATCCCTTGTTTCATCTTAACATTCCTATTCTTCATTGGTCTCTATAATTCTGCCAATCGCATCTAATATAGATTCAGCATGGTCTCCTTCTGTTTCAATAGTAATCGCTTCTCCATATTTCACTCCTAGCTTTAGAATACTCATCATGCTTGCTGGATTAGCTGTTTTACCTTCCTTTATCAGTTTAAGAGAACAAGGAGCTTGCTGTGCAATCTCTACAATTAAGCTAGCTGGACGATAGTGTAGTCCATCCGTATTTTTAACAATAAAAGTTTTTTTCATGATTTTGTGGTTACCCTACTCTGTATTCTTACCATACGCGCGTATCACGTTCTACTTCCTCGAATCGTTGAATGAATTCCTCAATAGATGTAGCATTAGCTACTTTATCAGCATTTCCCTTCATTTCAAACATAGTAGCAGCCTTCATCAATACGTCCAAATGATACGATCGTTCAGCCGCTATCCCAATCATGATGTAGACCTTCTCACCATTTTCGTAATCAATGCCATTTGGAAAGTGCAGAATAACTACACCAGATTTCACTACAGCTTCCTTTGCGATCTTTGATCCGTGTGGTGTGCTTACTCCATTACCGAGATAAGTGCTTTTCACTTTTTCCTTTTCATGCATGCTGGCAATATAGTTTTCTGCTACGTAGCCTAGCTCCACCAGCTTCTCACCTGCTAATTGAATCGCTTCCGTCTTAGGTATGGACTGCAAATTCAAGAAAATATTCTGTTTCGAAATTGGTATGTAAAATAGCTCCTCTTCAATCATTCCACTAGCATCAGAAATAATGGTTAGACGATCTGTAGCAGGAGTACGAGTCTGCGGCTTCGGAGCTGTCTCAGGGTAACCAACATGTAAAATACCAACTACCTTCTCACCAGGCTGCACACCAATGGACTGTCGAAATTCAGGAGAATAAATCACTGCATCAGTTTTCCAAATGACTCCCAGTCCTCTTTCCCAAGCTGCCAACTGGAAATTTTGAATCAATGTACTGACTGCTGCAAAATCCTCTTCCCATACATTCGGACGAGGGTCCTCCGGCATGATCACTACAACATGAGCAGGAATTTCCAACAAATAATCTATCTTAGCCTTTTTCATCGGCTTGCCCATTTTACCTTTCTCTGCATCACGCTTCATAAGCTGGACTAATGTTTTTCTTCCTCCCTCAACAAAAGCAATAAACCGCCAAGGCTCCCTAAGCTTATGATTAGGTGCCCATACTGAAATGTTCAGCAACTCATTAATCAAATCAAGCGATACCGCATCAGGCTTGAAATTTTTTATCGTGCGTCTTTCCTGAATCGCATGTGCAACAGGAAATTGCGTTATAATAGTTGTCATAATCCTTCTCCCATCTATTCCTTAATCATTTCACTTTATCGTTCTTCCTCGTATCGCAACATGGATAATTCTAATCATTTACGGATGATTTTATTGCTGTTCATTCATGTGATATGCTAGCAGCCAATCATAGGTCAACTCTTCCAACTTCAATATATAAAGTATTTGCGTCAAACCCACCTCAACATTATCATCCGCCAGCGCATATACCGGGGCAATATTGAGCAGCTCCTTCTCAGCATACTCGTAGCGCGAGGGGATAAAAATATAGGCTGGCTGCTTCTCATTAATTTCCGTTAGAAGCTCATCCCAATTAGACTCTTGTGGCGTATCACTAGTTAAAAAGCATGGCTTAATGCCAATCGTACGAACAATATTTTTAATCTCGGGTGTTAAGGCGACTATTTTTTTCCGTGTCTTCTCCAAAAAGATAACGGGGGACACACCCAGCTTTTTTTTGAACACACGACTAAAGTAGTACTCATCATCATAACCCACTGCATGTGCAACCTCTGAAACCTTTAAATGCGTGCCAGTAAGTAGCTCTAAAGATTTTCGAATACGCTGTTCGATCAAATACTGTCCAGGGCTTGCACCATACTGATGCTTGAATCGCTTGAAAAATTCAGATACATTCAAACCTACCCGCTGTGCTAATTCTTCAATAACGATTTTATCCTGTACATGCTCCTTCAGCATGTCAGCTACATGCTCCATCTCTAGCTCTTGATCAATCTTTGCTTCCTTCGTTGCATCCGATAATCGTTCCCAGAGTTCATAAAACATTGAGCGATCACGAATATGTCGATATGAAAAACGGCGGTCCAATTTCATGCAAAGTTTTTCAATCAAATACTGCGTGGCTGTCAGTGATGTCGGATACATGATTCCCCAGAACGGCATGCTGTAGCTTTTCAGCTTCCAATCATGCTTTTTACGTTCAACCCTCATAGAGGCAAATTCAATTTTTTTCAGTACAAAGCAGGCGGAGCTCGAATTTTGGAATTTCAACCTTTCTTCGGCTGGATAAAAGAGAAAATCCCCTGCTTGCACCCTATGGTTGCCAAGCACATCATGAACCTGACCTTTCCCTTCCAAAACATAAATCAAGGTATTGATTTGTGTCAACAACTGATGTGAACGATCTTTATCCAGCTTCATCGTATGATAGCTCTCGATATCAAGCCATAGCCTTGGAAGCTCCTGTATAAACTGAGGCAAGCTCTACACCTCCAATACATAGGGTAAGCATATTGGTTTGCCTGTTCTTGGATCTTTAATAATATTAGAATGAATACCGAAGACCTCATACAGATGCTCTCGTTGCATAACTTCGCTTGGAGAACCACTATGCACGATTTTCCCATCTTTAACTGTTACCATATAATCGGAATACAAACTAGCATGATTCAAATCATGTACGACCATAACAATTGTACGTCCTTCCTGCTCATTCAATCTTCTCAAGAGTGAGAGAACTTCATATTGATGGGCTATATCTAAGTACGTAGTAGGCTCATCCAACAGCAGAATCTCCGTTTCCTGCGCTAAAGCCATCGCTATCCAAACTCGTTGCTTTTGCCCACCCGATAATTGATCAACAGAACGTCTTGCGTAAGGAAGCATATTGGTTACATCCAATGCCCACTTTATCTTTTCTTTATCCTTCTTCGTTAATGTCGCAAAGCCACCCTGATGGGGACTACGGCCAAAGCTGACAAGCTCTGCCACTGTTAATCCGTCAGGTGCAATTGGATTTTGCGGTAAAATAGCCAATTGCTTGGCAATTTCCTTTGATTTTTGAGTATGCACAGCGTTACCGTTCACGTAGACCACTCCGCTTTGTGGCTTTAAAATGCGAGCAATCGCTTTTAAAATTGTCGATTTACCACAGCCGTTAGCACCAACCAAAGCAGTAATTTTCTTCATAGGAATAGTCAGGTGCAAATCCTGAACAATCATAACATCCTCATAACTGATATCCAGATGCTTCGTTTCAATGATGCCAGGCATTTATTATTCACACCCCTTATTCAGATTGACTTGCAATTTTTTTTGTTAACTCCAATATTTCAAATTGTGAAGAAAATACATTTTCGATAAACAATTTATCCACCATGTGGACATGATCGTTTTTTACAACATTTAATGAATTCCAAACCGAGTTGTTTGTCCATATATTAATTAAACCGTTTGGATCATTCGGGTCAGATTCACGTACGGATTCGGCAATAATGATATGATCGGGATTAGCAGCACTTATACCTTCAATGGTCAGTTGTCCACCATTCTCTAATCCTTCAACAGGCTTAAAACCTAATTCATCATATAGTAAACTAAAATCTTCAATACTAAGTGCTGTGAAATCCTTACCATTTGCACGAAGCACTAGAACCGTTTCATCGAACTCTGGAGTAAGCGCCCGCTTTGTTTCTTCAATCCTCAGGTCATAATCTGCTATAATTTCTTCCGCCTTTGCTTCCTCACCCAGCAGCTCCGCAATTTGACGAATCCGTGTACGATAATCAGAACCACCCTTCACAACTGCATAAGGTGCAAGATCCTTTAGACTGTCTAATTCACGAACTTTATCCGAAGTAAATATTAATAAATCAGCATCCATATCAAGCAACGATTCAAGATTCATTTTATTTCCCATATTGATAATATCTAAACCCTCTAAATAAGGAGCTAAAATTTCTGAATGGGTAATCTCATCTAGCCCTTCACTGCCTATTGGTGGATGACCCAGCATCACGAGAATATCAAGAATTTGCTCATTAATAGAGACAAGGGTTTTAGGATATGTCTCTAGCGTAATTTCACCATTTTCATGCTGAACAGTACGAGGATAAACTGCGGATATTTCTTTTTCTTCCGTTGAAGGCACCACAGTTGTTTGCTCATTAGCACCACATCCCGCCAAGCTAGCAACTAATACTAATAGAACGAGAGAAATAATATACTTTTTCATCTTTCATAACTCCTCTATTTTGATTTAATTAATAAATATAAAAAGTAAGGTGCGCCCAACATGGAGACGACTACCCCTGCCGGCAATTCTGTGTTCGAAAGAATACTTCTTGCAATAGTATCTCCAGCTAGTACCAACAACGAACCAAGCAAAGCAGCAACTGGAAGCATGTATTGATGCTTCGGACCAACCAGCTTACGAGCAATATGCGGCGCCATTAATCCAACAAACCCAATACCTCCACCTATAGCTACGGAAGAAGCAGCCAAGCCTAATGCAGCTAATAATAAATAAATTTTTTCTTTTTCGAGCGAATATCCTAATGCGATTCCGGTTGAATCATTTAGGCTTAAAATATTTAGGATATGAGATTTATAGTATACGAACGGAATAATGATACAGATCCAAGGTAATAGGGCCAAGACATAATCCCAATTTCCACCGTATAGACTTCCCAAGCTAAATTCAAAAACCATATCAAATTCAGTTGGATTTAGCCTTAAGGTTAAAATTACAGATACGGCCGATAAGGCAGCTGCTACGGCAATGCCCACCAAAAGCATTCTTGTCGGCATCAATCCATGTCCCTTTTTATATGACATCACATAAATTAGAAATGCCGAAAAGCATGAACCGCATAACGCTCCTATCGGAAGGACAAAAGGATTGGCAAACAGCGTACTGGGAGCAGCAATTACCATAATTAAAACAACTAGGCTAGCGCCTGAGTTGATACCTAAAATACCTGGATCAGCGAGTCCATTTTTAGAAATACCCTGCAATACAGCTCCTGAAATAGCAAGGCCGGCACCAATTAATACAGCGATGACCATTCGTGGCAATCGCAGTCTAAATAAAACTGTTTCTTGCTTAAAGGTGCCCTCCCCCATTATCGTTGACCATACTCCTACTGGATTTAATCGCATTGCACCTGAATTTAGGCTAATTAGAAAAATACCTAATAAGAGAAAGGTAAGAATACTAATCACTTTAATGCTATTCTTTTTACGCAGTCGATGGATTTCATTGAAGCTTTGAACGTTCATAACAATTGTCTATTCTCCTTCCGAGCAAGATATAAGAAGAAGGGAACGCCAATTACAGCCATAATAGAACCAAGAGGAGTTTCATACGGCATATTAATTAATTTAGCACCGATATCTGCAAATACGACAAGGACTGCTCCAAGCATAGCTGAGCATGGAATGATCAAGCGATAGTCCACACCTACTAGGAATCGAACAATATGCGGGATGATTAAACCTACAAATCCAACACCGCCAACTGCCGCTACTGCTGCCCCGACTAAAAGAAGTACTGCAATGCCAGATACGGCTTTAATAAGTCTTGTTCGCTGCCCAAGTCCTGTTGCCACTTCTTCACCTAGGCTTAAAATCGTTAGCTTTGGTGACAGCAGTATCGCAATAAAGAGTCCGACTAGTATCCATGGACTTATGATTTTAACCTGAAACCATTCTACTGCTGAAATGCCCCCAGCTGACCAGAAAGCCAGTTCATAAGTCGTGCCGGACAGCAAAGAAATAATTTGAGTAGCACCCTTTATTAAAGCACCCACCACAGCCCCAGCTAGTACTAAACGTAATGGTGTCAAAGCTCCTCTTGCAAAAAAAGCTATGGCATAAATGAGCAATACCCCTAATCCTGCACCCAAAAATGAAAAATAAATCAGATACTCAAAGGGTAATTTCGGAAAAAATGCAATCACAATTGCCACAACAAGGCCAGAACCAGCGTTAATCCCAAGCAGGCCGGTATCTGCTAATGCATTTCTTGTCATACCTTGCATCATGGCACCCGCTACAGCAAAGCTTGCACCAATTAAAGCTCCGGCCAGTGCTCTAGGCAAACGAAGATTTTGTATAATTTGATGCTCTTCAGAAATGGAATCGAAATGAAGGATAGAATCCCATATCATCCATAAGGAAATTCCTGCTGGACCCGTGCCGATTGAAACAGCAATGCCCGCGACAATAGCCAGTATTCCGCCGAATAAAACCAACGTCGCAACAAAGGGTCTGTATATCAACTCCTCCTGCTCCTGTTGCTTTCGACGATGCTGTGATGATAAACATTTCCAAATTGTGGATACCAAGCAACAAAGCCTCCTAAGCATTATTAATAATGAAAATCATTATCACTACTAAAATCACTTTAATTTACCTCCATTAAAAATGCAATCATTTTCAGAAAGTGATTGGAATCCAACCATCTAAACGATACTCTCCAATCGCTGAAATCCTTGATATTACAGTGTTTTTCAGTATGTTCAAAGATATCAAACTACGGAATATTTTATACTGAATCATATTTTTATCGAAAATTTCATATAAAAATCCATCTCTTTCAATACTCGCTCGTCACAGGATAATTCCATATTCATTATCACAAAAAGGATTACATGGCTCGCCCTAAGGCTAATTAACAGTTAAAATATTTAGTTGACGAGCAGTTAATGCCTCTGTTGCGATGACAATGGCCGCTGGTTGCGATTTTGTGCCTATCATTGATATAATGCGGCTAGATTACTATTTTGCTTCCCTGAGGTGAATACCATGTCCATCCTTCCGTTAGACCTCTCTATTCAAGATATCGACAACGCTACAGCGGGGTCCATCGTCTACCCGCCAGGGGGGCGCCTTGGTCCCCGTATTCAGCAGGATGTTCAGCTTGTCATGCTTTATACAGGGGAGATGTGCGTTGAAATCGACGGAAGAATGCTCCGCATCGGGCCTGGACATGTCGTCCTGCTAAAGCCTGGGTGTGAGGAATCCTTCACCTTCTCGCGAACAGAAGAAACCTGGCATCGCTGGATTGCAGTTCATTTGAATGACCTGTCCGAGCAGACAAAGCTTGGACTCGCTCAATTGCCCGAGTACCTGCCGATCACCGAAGAAATGAACCGGCTGCTTGATCTCATGCTGAACGTTCAGCGCTATGCGCAGCCTGAGGATTCAGCAGTCGTCAGTCTTGGACTGGCTGCGCTTTATCTCTACCCTACCGAATCCAGAAGAGTACTCCTGCAAAAAGAGAAGCATCCTGCCATCTATTTGGTTTTATCCCAAATCCACGAGCATTATATGGACGAATTGACTTTGGCTGAGCTGGCCGACCGTGCAGGACTGTCCCCAGAACACTTGGTCAGGCTGTTTAAGCAATATGAGCAGACCACGCCCATTGCCTATCTTTGGAATTACCGCATCGGAAGAGCAGTCGAGCTATTAACCAGCACCGGACTGAACATCACAGAAATCGCACATCGCTGTGGCTTCAAAACCTCTCATCATTTTGCCAGAATGGTAAAACAGGTAACCGGGCGGACAGCCTCCGAAATACGACGACTATCCTGGAGCGGCATCTCAGCTCTTAAACCAAGGATATGAGCACAGCTTGCGCCCTTAATCACTTATCACGATTTACAAACCAAGCAGCAGCCTTCGAGAAAGAACTATCCTCGGGGCTGCTGTTTTTAGATGCTACGCACAATACTTCATCATTAACTAATAGCACTTTATACATGAAGCCCACCACCCTGTTATTAAAATCCCTCTCCTTCGTAATATAAAAAGCGTGGCATGCTCATACTCAAAAGCTAGCGCTAGACTTTATTAGACACAACTATTCGAAATATATCATCACCAAAGTCATAAGCACTGCCTCTAACATTTCACTCACAAACTTCCCTCTTTTCATGAAATTCGGCATTTAAACACTAAAGTAAAACGCTTAACTAGCTACAATATACAGACACATGCGTTTCCAACAACATTCTCCATCTTATATTTTCTTATATTTTAAATTTTTAGAAATATCAACTACAGATAAAAAGAGATCAATTACGCGCATTGTTTAACGCTTCTAGATTGTGTACGATCCATATAAACATTTACGAAGGAGGAAGAGCTTGTGTCGACCACATTAAACCACAAACGGGACTACAGCCTAACCGGACCTGAGAACGATTTGGCGCAGCAAAAAGGTCTGGTAGCAGCGGAATGGTATACCAGCCAAATTCCCCGTTCAAAGCTAAAAGAGCTTATGAAACGAAAAGACGGGCCAGCGATCCGGGATACGATCATCTGGTTTTGTGCGCTTGCCGCTGCTGGATTTCTAGCCTATTTTTCATGGGGAACCTGGTGGGCTCTCCCCGCTTTCGCGCTTTACGGCGTGCTTTACGCTTCACCCGCTGATTCGCGCTGGCACGAATGCGGTCATGGCACCGCATTCAAGACGTCATGGATGAATGAGGCCGTCTACCAAATCGCTTCCTTTATGATTCTAAGACCCGCTACTCCATGGAGATGGAGTCATTCCAGGCATCATACCGATACGATCATCGTCGGCAGGGATCCTGAAATTGTAGCCCCGCGTCCGCCAGTCTGGCATGTCATTCTCATGGAGTTTTTCAAGCTGTATGGCGGTCCAAGGGATTTGAAGCGTATGCTCCTTCATTGCTTCGGCAAGCTGGACGGAGAAGAGAAAGAATATATTCCGGCTTCAGAAATACGCAAAACCTGTACAGAGTCACGTATTTATATACTCATATTCATAGCGGTTATCGCAGCCTGCATCTACAAGGGTACCATCCTTCCGGCGATGTTCATTGTATTGCCTTCTTTCTATGGAAGCTTCCTTGTTCTCATGACCGGCCTCTCCCAGCATCTTGGGCTTTATGAGGATGTGCTTGATCACCGCCTCAACACGCGAACGACCTATATGAACCGAATCCTTCGGTTTCTGTACTGGAATATGAACTACCATATCGAGCATCACATGTTCCCCATGGTACCCTACCATGCTCTGCCGAAGCTGCATGAAGAAATGAAACACGACTGTCCGGTGCCTTCGCCTAGCCTTGGCGCAGCACTCAAGGAAGTATTCTCGGCCCTCATTCGGCAGAGGCGGGACCCATCGTATACGATTCTCAGGCCGCTGCCGGCAACGGCCCGTCCCTATGTCTATGGTCCAAGCACAGAAGAGAAGAGCAATAAAATCTAAACAAATAGATATAAAAGAGGAGCAGCATATGACATACGAAGGCTGGATCACCGCATGTGAGGAAGAAGATATTGAGGAAGAGGATGTCATTCGGTTTGATTATGGCGATCGAACCTTTGCGATTTACCGCTCTGCGAAAAACGAGTATTTTGCCACGGACGGCTACTGTACGCATGAAAAATTTCATTTGGCCGACGGACTGGTCATGGGCAATCATATTGAGTGTCCGAAGCATAACGGGCGGTTTGATTATACGACAGGCGAAGCTAAGCGAGCACCCGTCTGCCAAGCGCTCAAAACCTATCCGCTCAAGCAAGAATCCGGACTCATCTGGATCAGAATCAATTAAGGAGGAAGAATTTTGTCGAATTATGGAATGGTTATCATAGGAGCTGGAGAAACGGGTGCCCGTGCAGCGGTCGAGCTTCGCAGCTTAGGCTGGACCGGAAAAATTACCCTGATCGGCGAAGAAGCTCATGCTCCCTACGAGCGTCCGCCGTTATCCAAGCCTACATTACTGGAAGAACACAACCCTTCACCTGCTTATATTCTCGACAACAAGCAGCTGGAGGAGCACCGTATTGAGCTCATGAAAGGCTGCAAAGCCGTTTCAATTGACAAAAACAACCATAGCGTACAGCTTGAAAATGGGCAAAACATTAATTACGAACGGCTTTTGCTTGCTACGGGCGCCCAGCCGAGAAGGCTTTCCATACCATTATCAGGATCCCAATCCCGATTTGATACGTCAAGCGTCCTCTACCTGCGTTCGTTCGGTGATGCACTCTCGCTTCGCAGGAGGCTGGAGCCTGGGAAACGAGTCGTCATCATCGGCGGTGGTTTTATCGGTCTTGAGGTCGCGGCAAGCGCGCGAGAATGTGGATGCGAAGTAACGGTCATCGAAGCCGGCCCGCGAATTTTGATGCGGGGCGTTCCCGAAGCGATTGCAGCTATCGTAGATGCCCGTCACCGCTCGGCAGGCGTCCAGTTCAAGCTCGGGGTCGGAATCGCCGGTATATCAAGCTCCGGCGGGGAAAGCATTATTACCTTGATTAACGGGGAAACGCTGGCCTGCGACGCTCTGATTGCGGGTATTGGCGCTATTCCCGAAACAGCTCTCGCCGCGGCCAGCGGCCTCGCCATCGAGAATGGCATTAGTGTTGATGAGAAGCTGGCAACGAGCGACCCGAATATTTTCGCTGCAGGAGATTGCTGCTCCTTCCCACACCCGCTTTATGGCGGCATGCGTATTCGGCTTGAAGCGTGGCGCAATGCCCAGGATCAAGGCACGCATGTTGCCGGAAGCATGCTGGGTGCCAAAGAAGCCTATGCGGCAGTGCCATGGTTCTGGTCGGATCAGTACGATCTCACCTTGCAAGTTTCGGGCTTGCAAGGTATAGGAACAACGACCGTGCATCGAACCCTTGGAAGCAGCGGCGATTTATTTTTCCATCTTACGGATGAGCGCACGCTCGCAGCGGCAAGCGGCATCGGTGGTCCCGGTATTGCCAAGGATATTCGGCTTGCGGAAATGCTTATCGCGTCCAAGGCAGTTCTCGATCCAGATGCGCTGGCACGCCCAGATGTCAAGCTAAAGGTGCTGTTAAAGGGTTAAAATCAAATTAGAAATCGCAGACGCGTTAGCTCACAGTTCTAACGGAAACCACAGACGCTAAATCGCCTTTATTTTTCGTTTCAAACTTGTAACGGAAGCACGCGCCTCTATTTGTATCAAATATACACGATATCGCTTCATTTCTGCGGAATAGCGTCTCCCTGTTCCGTTAAAATGTGACGCTAACCCAAAATGCAACTTTAGCGTCTCTGGCTTCCGTTAGCTTCCGTTATCGGCTATCCGACTGCTGCCGCAGCATCGTTATCAACAGGTTCGGAGAATGCATAGTTTCCTATACAAAAAAAACCAGCTGAGCAGGTCTAGCCATCCTGCCCAGCTGGTTTTATTGTATTTACTCTTATTCGGCCTCGCTCAGCACGCGTTGCCACTGCGCCAAAGCAATTCGCTTGAACAGCAGCGCCTGCTGCCAGCGGTCGGAAATTTCCCGTTCCACTCCCCCAGCAACCCTTTGCGTAATGGCGTAATAACCAGGCGGGCCAAGCTCCGTCACGAAAGGCAGCACATCTCCCGGCTGCGCCTGCTGGAGCCAACTCGCCATCCCTTTTCGCCACCAGCGCTCAAAATTGTGCAGCATGGGATGGTCACCTTCCGTGCCGACGTCGATCTGCACTTGTTCTCCATTCGATACGCGGGCGTGAATGCCCGAAGTACGCTCAAGCAGCTTTCCGAAATATTCCTCCGCATGCAGGAGCGAACCGTTCAATTCGCCTGAAACCACGTAATGGGACAAATCAATCATGAAACGAAGCTCCGGCAGCTCGCGGGCATACGCAGCTGTTCGAATGATATCCTGAGTAACTGTACCTCTATGCGTTTCTATGAAGGTCGGCATGCCGGCTTCCTTCGCTTTCGCCAGTAAGCCCGACAGCAGATGGATAGCCTGCTGATCAATAACGAACGAGTCCATCACCTGCAAATTCACATACTGCACGCGGCCGAACCGTTTCGCCTCCTCAAGAATGGCGTTTATATCTTCTACCTTTGATGGGAAAGCCATCGCATTAAAGCCTAGCTTGTAGCGATCAAGCAGCCGATGCCACTCCTTTGCTTCTTCCAACGATGGTATCGATGCGCTGATCGCGGCGTAGCCCGCTTCAGCTATTTTCTCGAATTTTTGTTCCATCGTCCATTCTTTTCCGTTCTCTCCCAGCGAGTTCATCGCCCACCAGGATTGCTGTAATTCCAGTCTCGGAGCATTAGATGATCCATCGTTTACCGCGTTTCTTATTCCCATGTCATTTCCTCTTTTCTTCTTCATGTCCGCAGCAGCTGCCCTTTCTGCTGGTTGAAAAACCAAAGAAAAGCCGGCTCTAACTTAAAGCCCGGCTCCTCCTAGCGTTCAGAGCGATAATCCCTTTACCGCTTGATGTGATTAATAGCTTAAACCAGCATCCAGCCTGGATGCTTCGCCAAGCGCTGCTCTATTATGCTTAAAGCTTTTTTGTTTCGTTCTAAATGGCTGTACGTGTCGCCGCCCATGCCATAGCCTTGGAAACCAAGCGCTCCTTCATAGCCATGCTTTTTCAGCGCTGCTAGAAAGCTGAACATGTCAAGCTCCCCCTGGTCAATGCATTCAATCGAAGCAGGCAATCCCCCTGGAGGCAGCTTCCGGCTTCCGCAGACATTGACAGCATGCAGATAAGGTACGCATGCGGACAGAGCCTCATTCAGCTTCGTTCCATCGATGGCATACCAATGGAAGGAGCTAAAGGTCATGCCAAGCAAAGGATGATTCAGCTTGTTGATCAGCCTAAGCGCATCCTCCCAGCGCTCCATCCAGAAAAAAACATGATGGTACAGCGAGATCTGAATATTTCTCCGCTCTGCAATCCCGAGCAGATCCGTTAACCATTCTAGCGCCAAATGATCGCCTTCTGGATCCGAAGGCGAATATTTATTGTCGCCCATCGTCAAGGCAAGCTCTACTCGGCTGCAGCCCTGCAACGTCTCCAGCATGGTTATCATTTTTGCCGCTTCTGGATGCTCTTTGGACCACGTAAGATCAAGCACCGCATAAACGGCAGCAACCTCCAAGCCGTAGGTAGCTCTCACCTGAGGAAGCCGGTCAAGATCCTTCCATGCCTGCTCGTCCCATAAGGTTAAGTAGACAGCTTCATAACCAAGCTCCTGCAGCATTTCACAGCGCACATCAAACGGGTAATTTCCAAGACTATGATAAAAGAACGTATCCATGGCATAAACATTTTTCATCGGATTTCCCCCTTGACCACCGCTTGCCGCTCTCCGCTTCGGGCACAATCGTAGATCGCAGCCAGAATGCTGAAGTTGAACACCGCCTGCTCGTTCACGATGGCTGGTGAAGCAAGCCCGGAAATCGCTTGCAAGAAATAAACAATCGGTTTATCCATCATGCCCAGAGGCGCGTTCGTTACGGTGCTTCGATTTTCCGCGGGCTCCCCGTTCACATCAAAATGATGGGTAAGCTCGCCGTTCCCGTCCAGACAAAGCCAATCCCATTGGAGCGCTCCTGCCGTACCCTCGATCTCGGTTATGCTCCGCTCTTCACCATGGCAGCATGCCGCTCGCTCGTAATGAACTGGCACAAGGCTGCCGTCCGCCAAATGAAGTCTCAACAGCGCTCCGACATGCTGCTCCACATCGCTCGATATCTCGGCCGCGTGCGGATGATCCGTCACAGGATCTGTCATCCAGGCATGAAGGACCTCGACTTTGACCGGCTGGAGCACTTCCGTCAAGCTGGCTATGTCGTAAGGTCCCCAATCCATCAAGGTGCCGCCTCCGCTAACCGAGCGGTTCAGAAACCAACGGCTTGTCGGCTGATACTCGATTCCCGTCCGTGCTCTCTTCCTTCGCTGAACCCACTGTACTTGGTACAGTTCCCCTAGTGTTCCTTGCTCCAGCATCTCTCTAATCTCATTCGTTATTTGCAAGCCCGCAAACCGCGAGCTGCAGCAGCCCAGCATTTTCCCAGTTTCCTGCGCTGCTTGCAGCATCAGAACAGCTTCCTCCCTGTTCATAGCAAGCGGCTTCTCGCATAACACATGCCTGCCGGATCGGAGGGCACGGCAAGTGATATCCGCATGTGTGAGCGGCGGTGTCGCGACAATAACCACATCATTTTCCTCGGCAGGCTCGCCTAGCATCGAAGTTAACTGATCAAAGGGGACCGCCCAAGGAAATCGTTTAACAAACTCTACTAATGCAGAAGGATTCACGTCCGTTACAAACAGCGATGGCCGCTCAAGCTCTGACTCCGCTAATTGGCCAATGGCCTCGGCATGGTAACCGGCAATTGCTCCGGCGCCAACGATGTAGATGCGCTGTTTCATAATCCACTCTCCTTATCTTGTATTGTTGTCATTATCTTCCTAACGGAGCAAGCGCTTCGCGAATATAAATTCCATTCTGCAGGGTTACTTGATCAGGGTCCGACTCAGCGCCCTTGGACTCCTCCTCCACCATAATCCAGCCGTCATAGCCGGTTCCGTTCAGAAACCGTACGATTCCTTTATGGTCGATAATGCCTTGTCCAAGCGCCGTCCATGACCCGTCAGCATTCATATCCTTAAAGTGAACATGCTTGATCATCGACCGGTACGTCTTAATAATAGCCTCGACGTCCATCCCGCCCTTGGCAATGTGTCCCGTATCCGGCGCATAGCCGCAGTACCGGCCATCTAGACCATTCAGCAGTACGCTGTAATCTTCTTCCACGCGAAAAATCGAGCCGCTTGGTGAATTCGGATGATAAGCGCATGGAATTCCTTGGTCGAAGGCACGCTGCGCAACAGCGTTAATATTGGACAGCGCGTTAGATTGCCTATTCACGAGATCACTGCGATCCTTGCCTGGCAGCTGCACCAAGGTCAATATCGTACCTGGAAAATACTTCAAGTATCGGATAATACGGTCTGCTTCTGCTCTTTCCTCCTCGGTCTCCTCGCCATGACGCCACTCCAAAGCAAGGCAAAGCGCGCTGAGACGCAGCCCTTTCCTATCCAGCTCGTCCAGCAGGGCAAGAGGCGTATCCGTATACCGCCCAAGCATACATACCTCTGGTTCAATACCGGCACCCCCGGCCTCGGTCACCGTAGTAAGAATATGATCCAATTGGTCGCGGTATTTTTCGTACGACATTTGCCATGTGTAGGTTTGAAAACCAAATGGAATCGTCATTTTCTATTCCGCCTCCTTAATGGCTTTGCGAATGAACGGGACCGCTTGTCGGCCCCATTCCTCCACCTCCGCGTTAAAGCAGAAGTCGACGCACCACCACTCCATAACGGACACCACTGGCTTCAGCTCTTTCAGTACCGCTTTGAAATCCACCTCTCCCGCTCCAAAAGCAGCGTGCGTACTTGTTTCTTCATCGTGCAAAGTCCCGTCTGAATCAATGAGATGAAAATGTCCGATATGCCCTTGCAGAAGCTGCGCATACTCCACGATACCACCGGAACAAATTTCTTTCTCGCCTGTTTGCCGCGCTCCGACAACCCCGCTCATATAGGCATGGCTTGTATCGAACAGCACTTGAAAAGCCGGATGGTTAACTGCTTCGACGAGTCGCTTCACCTCTGAGGGCTTATTCAGCCAGAAGCCAGGCTCGAACTCCCAAACGATTCGTATGCCTTTGGCCGCTGCAAGTTCAGCGGAAGCTCGCCATGTTAAGGCGAGATGGGCAAAATTATCCTCGTACTGCTCCAGTGACAGCTCTGAGGGAGGACTGACCGTATCTACGCGAATCGTATCGATGCCAAGGTCCGTGCAAAATGTAATGTAACTTCTCAGCAGCTCCAAATAGTCGGCTTGCTTACATCGGTCTGGAGGTGCCGAGCTGAAATCCGGAGCATAGCCGGAAATGCCAAGGCCATAGGATTGAATCTCTTCCAGCAGCGCTTGACGGCTGGAAGCTGTTGGATAAAGCTCCGGTGTCGGGTGGGGGGCAAAGCCATTGATTTCAATTCCGTCATAGCCAGCTTGCTGCGCATATTGCAAGATACGCGTGAAAGGCCACGGGGATTGCGCAAAGGGCCCAAAGGCAAACGCCCAGGAACCGATCGAAATTTTAGGATTCATCATTATCTCTCCTTATTGTATAGCTTCACGATGACGCATTAAAAAATCCAGCGTGATCCGGTTGAAATCCTCCAGCCGGTCCCAATGATGCGTATGGCCGCTGCCTTCGAATATATGCATTTCAGCGTGCTTAATCTCCTCCGCGATGGCCAGCGACAACGAAAGAGGGGTAAATATATCTTTATCCCCTACTGTAATGAGCGTCGGCACTGTTATCGTCCCGAGTCTCCCCGTCGTTAGATGGGAAATGCAGGCCTCGCACTGCGCAAGAAACGCTTGAATTGGCATGGGAGAAGGCTGAACCAAAGCCGCCTGCTGTGATGCCTCCAATGCAGGCAAATGATGCTCATGAAAGGCAGGCGTATAAATAATGAGCTGAAGCAGTTTCTGGAAATCATCCGCCTCCATTAGCGAATAGGCATTGCCAAGCGTCTCAAATACACGTCTCGTATACGCTCCGCACGCCAGCCAAGAGCAGTTCAGCGTAAGGCTTCGTACTCGCTCAGGTGCCAGAAGCGCCGCTTCCTGCGCAATAGCGCTCCCCATTGAAATGCCGGAGAAATGTGCCTGCGCAATGCCAAGCGCATCGAGCAAACCGATCGTATCGGCTGCCATCATTTTCGTCGTGTAGGGCCCTGCCGGCTTAGCGGATTCTCCCGCACCGCGGTTATCGATCAGAATGCAGCGGAAATGCTTCTCATAAGCACGCACATGCTCTTCCCACACGCTGCCGGCTGCACCGAGGCCCATTAGCAGCACCAGCGGTTCTCCCTGCCCTCGTTCGGTATAATAAAGCTCGATTCCATTCGTTTGTACCACAGACATGGCCTATCTCCTCCCATTTTAAACCAAGCAACTCCGTATATATTGAACGCCTAGACGTGCCGCATCATCTGGATGCTCCGAGTAATCACGCCACAGATGCAGCCTGGATATCAATCCGGGAACCTGCTGTCCGAATGCTTCGATCGTTAGCCAGCCTTCGTAGTCAACTTCCTTCAGCACATCGAATATCTCTTTAGGCACGGCATGGCCGCTGCCCGGAACTCCCCGATTATTTTCCGAAATATGAACATGGACAATATGCTTTGCTGCTCTCCGCCAAGCCTCCGGTACGTTAAGCTCTTCGATATTGCCGTGATGGGTGTCTGCGAGCAGACCGACGTTCGGAAGTCCGATTTCTTCGACGAATCGAACGCCATCCTCCAGCGTATTGACAAGGTACATTTCGAAGCGATTGATTGGCTCGAGGGCAAGCTTAATCCCCAGCTTCGCGGCAAACTCGCCCGCAGCGCGCAGCGTCTCGACCGCATAACCCCATTCCTCCGGCTGCGGGCCTTGCCCACTGAAGCGGCCAAGCCCTTGGAACAAAGGGCCGCATAATACTTCTGCGCCAATTAATTGCGTATTTATAATGGCACGCTTCAATACATCAAGAGCATTCTGCCTCAGCCTGGCGTCACTGCTGGCAGGATCTGCAGAAGCCGCATCAAGCGCTGCGATTCCAGTGCTTCCTAGCCCAAGCTCCTTCAAAATCTTACCGAATGCACTCGCATCCTCAGCGTCCATATTATCTACCGCTAGCTCTACACCGTCGAAGCCCCAATTCTTAATAGACGACAGCAAATTCAGATGCTTGGAGGGGTCTGGCTGATCCGTCCAAAGCAGCAAATTCATTCCTACCTTCATGACCGAATCACTCCCATGGTTTCAATATAATCTTGCCGCTTTGCTGTGACGCAGACACTTCGAACGCTTCTTGAATTCGGCTCATCGGAAACGTATGCGTAATCAACAGGTCAGCGAGCGGCGATTGCTCGATTACTTTCATCAAGTACGGAAACTCATTCAAGTTGTAATGCCATGAGCCAATGAGATGAATGCCTTTGCGAAGCAGATCGTCACTCACCTTGATCGGCGTCTCGGAGAAGCATTCTCCAACGAAAGCTACTTTCCCCTTCCGTTTGACCGAATCAATTTGCAGCCGATGTGCCGATACGACTCCAGAACAATCAAGCCCGTAGTCCGGACCTTTGCCGCCGGTCAAAGCCTTAATTTGACTAACAGCATCTTTATCGCGGGGATCAATAATATGATCTACCCCCATTTGCTTGGCAAGCTCTACCCGATATGGATTCATTTCGACCGCGATAACTGCTGCGCCCCGGAACTTCGCATTGACGATTGCGCCAAGGCCGACGGGTCCAAGCCCTGTAATGAGCACAGTCGAGAAAGCATTAACACCCATCGTGGAGAAAGCACCGTGTGACGGCCCAAGACCGCAGCAGGCTAGCGATGCTTTCTCGTAGGAAACACCGTCCGGAATTTTGGCAAGCAGCCAAGATGGCTTCGACAAATACTGCGTCATGGTTGGCTCGTAATGATTCTGATTGTGCTCGCAATAGATGAAGTCGCCTGCAATGCACATTTCGCATTCCCCGCAAGGATATTGCGGCATGACAACTACGCGGTCACCGACCTTTACCTTGCTGCCCGGCGCTGCTTCAACTACCTCGCCGGCCGCTTCATGGCCAAGGCATTCCGAATGGTCACCCTGGACAAAACTTTTATACTCCGCACACATCGGCGCGGCATGTACTTTGACAAGCGCCCAGCCTGCTTTCAATTCAGGCTTTTCCCGTTCTATTAATTCGGCTTTCTTCTCGCCTGTAATCGCTGCAAGTTTCATCATTCTGTTCCTCCTTCTATTAAATGCTCCGATCCAACTGCCCAATGTACGCCATTAAGCAATAAGCGCCTGAAAGCTGCCAGCTCAAAATCATCCGGATGTCCCATTGTCGTTGTAAATACTCGCCCACCGCCAGCATGTGTCCGCGTCCAGGCTACCGGATGCACACGCGGGGTCTCGCTTGTATATGACCAGCCGTTATCCTCCGGATTAACAGTCGCCCCGTTGAGCAGCGGAATCGTACCTTCCGGCGGATACGGAAGCACCTGATAAAGCCAGGAACGGCATTCAAAATGTGTAGGAATGCCCCTCAGAATTGGATGCTCCGCTGCCGCCCATGCAGTCGAAACGCTTGTCGTTGAAGAATGGCCGAAATGGCGAATCCACGGCGCACCTAGTACGTCGATACCGAAGCCGTCATTCCAGCATTCGAGTGGATGTCCCTCCGGGTACTGGAATGCATGCGTGCTCGTCCGTAAACCGATGACCGGTTTACCCGCTTCCAAATAATCGCGAATATAACGGAATTGCTCTTCCGGCAATTGACGGAACCGAATGTAAAACACGGCCAAATCTGCTTCTTGAAGCGCTTCAAGTCCAGATATGCTTGTAGGATCAGCAGGGCCCATAGAAGACGTAAGCACGGTTACCGTTGCCCCGTGCTTCCTTGCAGCTTCCTCTGCAATCAAGGGTATTGTTCTTTCCGATTCATATTCATCCTCGCCGCATAGAAATACGATATGCTTTCCTTTTAACGACTCATTAGAAAATTCCATCTCGCATCACTCCTTCTCCACATAACGAAAGTAATTGAAATCGGCAGCCTTGCGGCCTCCGGATAAATCATGAGCGCATAACCCGATGAAGGCGCCTGTGAAGCCCCAGTCGGTAAAATAACCGTCGACCAAATGAGTCGCGTATTCATCCGATATTTTACTGGCATCCAGCGTGGGGCCTATTGTTTTCCAGTCGCTTCCATCCAAAGAATAATAGAATTGAAGCTCAGTATCATGAAGCGTCAACCGCAAGTAAACGCGCGCTCCGGCCGGAATAGGGATATGCGTATCTGTATGTTCGTTATAAACGCCATGATCGTTTGAGAGAATTGCAAGATTGGTGCCTACCGACTCGTCATATCCAATTCGCAGATAATAATAGTTTTGAGAATTATAATAATAGATTAGCCCAGCCATCTGCTGATAGCTGTTCGGCTCAAACTCAGCCGCAGTCTCTGCTTCACATCGGAAGGCTTGCTGGCGCCGAGCAGCCAAGCTGTGCCGGAAACGGGAATTAGGAGACTCCATGCCCCTCAGCCGCAGATAGCCCGGCCGCTCTGTTATGGACAGCCAGTCTTCGCGTATGGGCTGGCGAAGCGATTGCCACTGGATATCCAGCACGCCAGCTTCGAAATTGTCTATTTCCTTAGATGCTGGGAAGGGATGCCACGGCAGCGCAGGCGCTTGTACGTCATCGAGCGGAGCATTCCCCCCTCCTGAGAGGCGCAGCCAGCCTTCCTCCGACCATTCGCAGCGCTGTATCGAAGTTTCTCTGCCTAAGTTGCAGCGTTTATCCTCCGTTGCAAGCGGCCGTCCACATAAATGAACGATGTACCACTCGTCGCTTGTCGTATGCACCAGGCTGGCATGTCCAGCCTTTTGCAGCTTCAATTCCGGTTTATGGTTAGCAGTAAGCATCGGACCCAAAGGGTCCGTTTCATAAGGGCCGAAGAGCGTGCTTGAACGAGCCAGCGTCACAGCATGCTCATAGCTGGTCCCGCCTTCGGCAACCATCAGATAATAATAGCCGTCCTTCTTATATAAATGAGGTCCTTCCGTCAGCCCCAGCTCAGAGCCTTTGTAGATCAGATAGGAAGGCCCGATCAGCTGCTGCTTTTCCTCTGAATATTCCTGCAAATAAATGCCATTGAAAGGATCTCGATCCTTCCGGTAATCCCACTGCATATTGACAAGCCATTTCTTGCCGCCATCGTCATGAAACAGCGAAGGATCAAAGCCGCTGCTGTTCAAATAAACCGGATCGGACCAAGGGCCCATAATATCGGGAGCAGTAACTACATAATTATGTGTATCCTTATAAGCACCCGCATGGCTTTTCACATCAGTGTAGACCAGATAAAACAAGCCTTCATGAAAAGTAAGGCACGGTGCCCAAACACCGCCGGAATCCGGATTGCCCAGCATGTTCAGCTGGCTTAAGCGATCCAGTGGGCGCGTAATGAGCTGCCAATGGATCAAATCGCGGGAATGGTGGATTTGAACGCCCGGAAACCATTGAAAGGTCGAGGTCGCAACGTAATAGTCATCGCCGACTCTCAGGATAGACGGGTCCGGGTTAAAACCGCGTAAAATAGGATTTTGGATGCGCGGAAGCTCATGGCTCTTCATTTGTCTCACTTCCTTCTTGATCGAATAAACGGCCTGAAGCACTACGCCGCAGGCCGCTAATTTCAAACTAAACGCGCGATTATTTCATTTATTTCATTTTGCTCAGATCCGCGTCGTAAGCACTTTGCAGGATTTGCAAGTAATCAGTCAGCTTCAGGCCACCGAAGCCTTGTACATAGCTGTCCCAATCCTTCTGGATATCCTTATGCCCCGTAATGAACTGCAGCATATTCGAACGGACGTAATCCTCAATCGTCGCTTTGAATTGTGCGGCTTTTTCACCATCCTCGGCACTGATGAAAATATCAATCGGGAACATTTCATCCTCTTTCGGCTCGAAGCCCTCATACTTATTCGTCTCCATGACCAAGCGAAGCTCGTAGCCCTCTGGCGACAGGATATCCTGAGATACAGCCTCCGACTCGAAACGGTCTCGCGGACGGAAATCAGGACCTGCCTGATCCCAGCCATCCGTGTGGATCGTCTCGCTTCGGTAGGATGGATCCACCTGATAGCTGGCAGGCTGCCCGTTCACGTTAAGCTGATCAGAAGTTGCCTTGCTCCAGGAATGACCCTCCACCGAGAATACTTGTCCTCTTGTTCCTTCTTCAGTCCACAAATAGTCAAGCATCTTGATCGCTGCGATCTGCTGCTCTTCATTCGCTTTATCCGTAATGGCAAACCGGCCCTGGTTACCCACTGATTTGTAATAGCCAGACAACTGCACGCCATTAGGTCCTTTAAGCGGCGGAACAGCCACATAATCCTGATTGCGCTCGTCGGTCGCAGCTACAGCCATCTGCACATGGCCGATTGCGAATGAACCTAAAATCGTTTCACCGACGTTGTTGCCAAGCTGCTGCAGTCCTTCCTGGTTTTGCGTAAAGGTTTGTGGATCAATCAAACCTTCTTTATACAAGGATGCCAGATAGCCAAGTCCGTCTTTCCATTCCGGCTGGCTGGCAGAGAGCTGTACCTGTCCATCCTTGACGCGAATATACGAGAAGGACTGACCGTCGCCGTTATTGTATATGAACGGATTCATCAGGAAACCCGTAATGTCGCCATGCCATGTGTACAGTGCTCCACTAAGCGGAACTTCATCTGCAATGCCGTTTCCATTCGGGTCTTTGGTTTTGAATGCACGCAGAACCTCAGCATATTCCTCCGTAGTCGTCGGCATGTCCAGCCCGAGATTGTCCAGCCATTTTTGGTTGATCCACAGCTTTTGCGCATACCAGCAGTGGTAGCATTCATTAACCTGCGGCATGCCGTATATGTTCCCATCCGAGGAGGTAACCGCCGTTCTCAAATCCGGACGTTCTTCAAAAATCCCCTTAATATTCGGTGCGTATTGATCGATCAGATCGTTAAGCGGCAGGAAGACACCCTGCTTGCCGAACTTCATTTGCTCGGCAGGCGTAAAGTTTCCGCTAAGGAAAATCTCCGGATAATCGCCGCTTGCCATAAGCACATTACGTTTATCGTTGTTATCGTTAGGCGTTCCGACCGTAAACGACAGCTGCACATTTGTTTTCTCTTCCACCAGTTTCGTAAACGGATTATTCAGGTTTGCAAGGTTAGGCGATTGATTGATGAATGCAGATAATTTGACCGGCGTTTGCGATTCTCCGCCTTCACCGGCTCCATTCTTTCCTTGACCCGCAGAATTATCATTTTTTGAGCAAGCACTCATGAGAAGTGCAGCTGTCAACAAAACACCAGCCATTATTCTCCATGTTTTTTTCATTCTAAACACCCCTTTAGATTTGTTATGGATATTGCCTTCGGCTTCTTTCTGCCTATTATCTGTTTATATTAACCTTTAAGAGAACCGATCATGACCCCCTTTACGAAATGCTTCTGAACAAATGGATATATGATGAGGACAGGCAGACTCGAAACGACGATTAGCGAAAATTTCAGCAAATCCTTCATTCCTTGTCTAGCTTCCATTGTTCGTACGTCTACCATCATTGAATTATCGACGGAATTTTGTATCAGAATTTCGCGAAGAATCAGCTGCAGTGGGTATAGATTTACGTTTTTCAAGAAAATTAGCGCATCAAAGTAAGCATTCCATGCGGTTACGGCGTACATGAGCGCAAGCACCGCGACTACTGGCTTTGACAGCGGAAGAACAATGGACCAGAGGAAACGGAGATCGCTGCAGCCGTCAATTTCTGCCGCTTCATTCAATTCATCTGGAATCGACTCCTGAAAGAACGTTTTTGCAATAAATATTTGCCAGACCGCGATAGCCTGCGGCAGCAGCAAAGCCCAGCGCGTGTCGATCATCCCGAGGCTCTTCACCGTTAGATAATAAGGGATCAACCCTCCGCTGAAGATCATGGTGACAATGATCAAATACATGATCAGTGTTCGCCCGTAAAAAGTGCGCTTCGATAACGGATAAGCTAGTGCAAATGTAAGGAAGACGCTGATCAAGGTTCCCACGCACATATAGAATAGAGAGTTCGAATAGCCTGCCCATATGCGTGGGTTGTTTAGCACTGCCGTATAGCCTTTCAGCGACGGTTCGACTGGGAACAGCCATACTCTTCCGGACACAACTGCCTGCGGCGAGCTGAACGAAGAGCTCACAATATAAATAAGCGGGTAAAGAACGGCCGCCAATACGGCAAACAATACGATGTAAATGACGGTGAGCAGCACCTTGTCCGACAACGGCTCTTTAATAGCACCTGATTTCGCCATATTAGAACAACCCCAATCCTGTAGCGCGTCTTGCCCCGAAGTTGGCAAGCAATATTAATAGTAGGTTAATCAATGAATTAAATAATCCGACAGCCGACGAGAAGCTGTAATTGGCCTGCACTAGGCCGACCTTGTACACGTAGGTCGATATGATTTCAGAAGAGCTCGTGTTCAACGGATTTTGAAGCAGATACACCTTCTCGAAGCCGATATTCAGCAGTTGTCCCATGTTCAGGACAAGAAGCAGCACCATGATCGGCATAATGCTCGGCAGATCGATATGAATGATTTTTTGCAGCCGGCTAGCGCCATCAAGCTTCGAAGCTTCGTAAAGCTGCGGGTTAACTCCAGCAAGAGCGGCTATATAAATGATGGCGCTGTATCCCATGTACTGCCAAACGTCCGAGAGGACGAAGATCGTCTTGAACATGGAGGGTTCGCCGATAAAATTGACGGAATCAAGCCCTAGCGCGGTTCTCACATGATCAATCACGCCGATACGCGGTGCCAGGAAAAGCAGAATCATTGAAACCATGACAACGGTGGAAATAAAGTATGGCGCGTAAGTAACCATTTGAACCGTCCGTTTGAAAAAACCGTTTTTTAATTCATTAATCATAAGCGCGAGCAGGATTGGAGCAGGAAAGCCTACCGCTAACGTGTACAGGCTTAAAAACAGCGTGTTTTTAATGAGAAGCCAAAAGTTTGGGTGGTTAAAAAATGCTTCGAAATGTTTGAAGCCTACCCATGGACTGCCCCAGATGCCTGCCTTCACGTTTAGATCCTTAAACGCGATCTGAACGCCGAAAATCGGAACGTATTTAAATAGAATAAAATAAATGAGCGGCAGCAGGATCAAAAGATAAAGCTGCCAATGCCTTTGCATCTTTCTAACGATTTCGCTTCGAACGGTCCGTTTGATCGGCTCTGTCGGCATGCGTGCTGCGGCTGGTATTGAGGTCATGTTGGACACCTCGCAACGCCTCCTTGTGACTATAGATTGGTTTGTTGAGGCAACTATACCCCACAAATCCACAGCCCTGCAATTTACAAGAATCCGGCGGTATACAAAAATCGGACCGAGCCCTGACGGCGCGATCCGATTGATTTATATACCTTTTTCCTTGCTTAACCGAGCTTCTCTCTACGAAAATCACCCGGCGGAATGCCTACCACCCGCTTAAAAACCCGGTTAAATGAGACCGGATTCAAATAACCAACCGCACGTCCGATTTCCTGAACGCTCATCTCTTTTTCCAGCAGCAGCTGCTTAGCCAGCTCAACCCTTCGATGAATAAGAAAATCGATGAATTTAATATTGAACTGCTCTTTGAATAGCGAGCTGACGTTTTTGGAAGGAATATCGAATTGCTGGCTTAAATGAATAAGCGATAAATCCGGATCGGACACATGCTCTTCAATATACTGTTTCATCTTGACCGCAATTTCGGCTGCCCCGCCCTTGCTTGCTTGCTCGGCAATGACATATTCAAGCTTCTCCATAATGCTGAGAATCTCTTCCTGCACATCCTCAAGTGTTTCAAATTGATCGATCACATCCTTCATGATCGCTTTGTTCGTCTCGATGATTTCGTCGTTTAGGATGGTGCCATGCACATGCTCAAACAAATAAAAGATGAAATAGTTGAGTAAATTAACGATATCCTCACGTTTCAACTTATATTGCTTGAACTGCTCGAAAAGCGTGCCGTATTTTAACAGCCAATCTGGCTCCATCGAGTGAAATGCGTAAATGAGGCTTCGAATTTGCTCAAGTTGATTGTACAGTTCGAAGGAGGTTCCCGATTCAGTCTCCCAGTACCCAATCGTGCGGTTATTGCCGAACACCAGCCTGAAATTCACAGCTTCCATCGCTTTTTTATAAGAAGTCTTGAGCATCGTGACCGAATCCGTCGTTTGCCCGATTCCGAAAGTAGTCGTGAACGGCAGATTTGCCCTGATCCATTGAAGCGCGCTGTCCGAAACCTTGAGGATGCTATCTATCAACTGCTTTTCATTATCCTCTTGTATATAAATGAAGCCGCACATCTCTTTATCGTTCACCCATTCGCTCCAACTAAAAAGATCGTATTTCTGAATAAGCTCCATGTACATATTTTGAATGATAAAACGGAACAAGATCATATCCTGCTCCCGATAACGCGACAATAAATCTGAATATTTATCGATCGAAATAACGATAACGGCGGCCTTGCTGAAACCGCTCGTAAAGCCGTGACGTTCCATCTCCACATTCCACTCCGCATTCGCAAGCGATCTGGAACCGCTCATCACTTCAAGAAAAATCGACTTTTTGCGGTAGCCGCTATTCATATCGGATTGGGACTTGAACAGGTTGAAGCGCTGAACTAGGGAATCGACCGTCGATTCAATATAGTTGAACTCATTTCGCTCAGCAGCACCCTGCTCGCCTGATGCATATGAGATTTTGTCCAGTTTATTAATAAGCGCACGCAGCGGCTTGTAATTGCGATTGGTCATATACACAATCGATAGCATTCCAAAAACAGCGACGATAAGAGCGAGGATGATCCATACGCTCGAAAAGGTTTGCAGCATCGTAAAACTGCTTCCTTTATTCAGTCCGCTTTCGTAGGTCCAGCCCGTATAATCAGACACGACGGTTGAAATGGCTTTGCGTTTTTCCGATGCCTCTTTCTCTGAAGCAAATACAGGCTCGTTGTTCTTGCCCGTTATCATAACATAGCTGGCGGTTTGATCCATTTTTTGCGATACCAGCCCTTCAAGCGAGCTCGTCCGCACATTAATAATCATCAGACCGCTTTCGCCGCGGCTCGTCAAATACTTACGCGCAAGCGAAACGACAGACTCCTCTCTTGAAGCATGAAACTCCTTGAATATGCGCATATTCGTCCAGTGGTAAGAATAATTGTCCTGCAGGAGCTCTTCGATAAAGTCGCGGTCCGAAAACTGCTCCAGCGGCGACACCGTATTGGAGCTAAGCACATAGTTGTCTCGTTCCCGAACCAAATAAATGGAATGGATGCTTTGGTAGAGCTGCCTTAGGTTATTGAATTCTTTGGTCATTTGGTACGTAAAAAAAACGGACGGCGGACCCTCCTGATCAAAATAATCGAGCATATTGAATTCGGCCGAGTTGCTGCTGCGCGTCTGAACGGTTACCATCATATGGTCAATCGACTGCAGCGGCTGCTCCACGGTCTGGACAATTTGATTGTTGACACTCGCGTAAATATGGGCTGTGTCCTGCTGCGCACGTTCTGTCAGCACTTGAAAAAAGATGAAAAACAAAAAAGAGATCATGAGTAAAAAAACCGGCATATATGAAAAAAGCAGACGGTAGTACCACGTTTTGCTTATTTTTTTCAGCTCCATTCAAAAAAAAGAGTAGCCTTTCTGTAACCGCTTTCGAAAAGCGGAAGGCTTTATCTATTTAGTTTATCAATACAATGTGTTGGAATACAAGGGGAATTGAGACTTTTGTACTACTGTCATCGCCACCCTGCTGCTTATTGGTTCCTTTATCACTCTCTAATAACTGACCGGGGCCTCAGTCATTAAATCAACGAATACTTCTCGCGCAAATCCTCTCGCAGCGTGACGGCTGAATCCTCGCGGATATAATGGCAAACGTAAGAGCGGCGCCAGCGGTCCTCGCTTCGGTTGCGGTTGGAAGAATGGATCAGCAGCTCATGGAAAAACAATATATCTCCCTTTTCCATTATGACCGGAATTTGCTTTGTCAAGTCGATGCCTTCCGTCTCATCCGTCCATTCTTCATGCTCCTCGAGATTTTTCACTTTTCCATGCGGCAAAAGGCCAAGCTTATGCGTTCCTGGGATAACCCACAAGCACCCGTTCTGCTCGTCTACCTTTTCTTCCGTCGCGATCCAGGCGGCAACCATCGTCATTGGATCGTTTTTGATATAGTAATAATCCTGATGAGCCGCCTGACCGTGAGAGCCCGGTTCCTTATAGAAGAACATGCTTTGCACGCAAACCGCTTCCTTTTCCATCAATTGGGCTAATGCGCCTCTTACGATGGGAAGCTTCATCATTTGCCTAGAAAAGCTGTCATGCTGATGCGGATTGAAAAGCCGCGTGGAGAAGCGTGCTTTCTCCGAGGTGCGTGCCCAGTCGAGCATTTCGTTCAGCGGCGCAGAGCGAAGTTCGTAAATGTGTCTGTTAAAAGCATCGATCAAATCGGCGCTGCACCCTTTTTTTATGATAATGTATCCGTCTTGCCTGTATTGCTCCAGCTGCTTGTCGGTAAGCGGCTTTAAAAGTTCGGAATCCTTCTTAAACATCGTTGCACTCCCCCTCTTCATATACAAGTTTATTGTTGGCTGGCCCCTGAGCAGCTATACTTGTATCTTACTATCGAGGGTGCTGAACAACAATGGATCTGATTATCACAATTGTGTCTACTATTGATATATCGCAATTTTAAAATATAAAATCGTCAGAACGAGGAAAGGACAGGAGCCATACTCGCTCCCGCCCTCCATTTGTTTTACTTGCTGCATGACAATGTCTAAATCATACTATTGGCAATCTTTATACTCGGTCGCTCGGCTTCGTCATAATCCAAGCGTGTTCCTCATCGTTGACAAATTTCCAGGCTCTTGTCGGTCCCGCCATGACATTCAAATAATACACTTCATAGCCCGGAGGCGCGGATACCGGATGATAGCCTTCTGGAACGAGCACGGTTTCACCGTTCTTTACGATCAACGTCTCGTCAAGAGAGCGGTTATCCGTATAGACTCGCTGCACGGCAAACCCTTGCTCAGGCTGAATTTTGTAATAGTATGTTTCCTCCAGCAGCGACTCCTCGGGCAGGGCATCACGGTCATGCTTATGAGGCGGATAGCTCGACCAATGACCCTCCGGCGTAATAACCTCGACTACCAGCAGACTGTCTGCCGGCTCGCTCTCCGGCAAAATGTTGTAAATTTGGCGCTCCAAATTTCCGTAGCCCCGCGTTTCCTGTGCGGCAGCCGAAGGTGCGATAAGGCGTGCCTTGAAGCCGCCTTTCCCAGGGGCACTGCAAATCGCAAGCTCAAGTGCAGTCGTTGCAGTTACTTCAAAGCGGTCGCCATTTGGAACGTAGACGGCATAGGGCGGTTTATTCTCGAAAACGCTCATCCGATCGCCAACCTTCGTAAAGCTCTCTTCCTGTGTGGCAACATCTGCAATGCCAGACAGCAGTACCAAGCAATATTCGAGATCGCCGGTCACGCGTTCCAGCTTTTGTCCCACTTCCAGCTTCGCTACCTCGAACCCGACATATTGCCAGCCTGCCGATTCGGGTGAAACAGCAAGTACGATGCCGTCCTTATTCGGACTCACAGGCTTAACGATTAGCTTAGACATAGCTCTGCGCCCCCTCTGCTTTCTGTTTCAATTCCACAGCCTCGCTGATTTGAACGGGACGTCCGAGCTGATAGGACAGCTTGGCTGCCAAAGCGATCGTTTCGGCCTTCACGCCGTCATCGCCCGTAACAGGGAGAGGCTGCCCATTTGTGAGACATTCCACGAATTGCCTGGTTTCATCGATGTAAGCTTCATTGTAGCGCTCCAGAAAAAAGTGCAGCGGTTTATCCCGCGTCACGCCCTCCGCGGAGCTGACCTCAGCCGTGTTCGGGTGATCATTGCTGACTGCGACGCTGCCCTTGGAACCAAAAACCTCTACACGCTGATCATAGCCATAAGCTGCCTGGCGGCTGTTGTCAATCACACCCATCGCTCCATTCGCGAAGCGCAGCGTGACGATGGCCGTATCCACATCTCCGTATTTACCGAAGACCGGATCGATCAGAACACCACCCTGTGCATAAACCTCCGTCACCTCGCTGCCGGTCAGGAAACGTGCCATGTCGAAATCATGGATCATCATATCCATAAAGATACCGCCGGATACTTTGATATACTCCTCATGCGGCGGATTCGGGTCGCGTGAAGTAATTTTCACGATATGCGGCGTGCCAACCGAACCGATCAGCACATGCTCACGCACGCGCTTGAAATTATGGTCAAACCTGCGGTTGAAGCCGATTTGCAGCTTAATGCCCGCCGCCGCTGCCGCCGCAACGGCTTCCTCCGTCCGCTTGATGTCCATGCTGAGCGGCTTCTCGCAAAACACATGCTTGCCTGCTGCCGCTGCCTGTTTAATGAGAGGGACATGCGTATCCGTCGAAGAGCAGATAAAGATTGCATCAATCGCAGGATCATTTATAATTTCGGAGCTGTCTTTGCATACTTTCGAAATTCCCCGCTCTGTCGCCCATTCCATGAGTTCAGGGCCTGCGAACAGGTCACTGACCGCCGTTATCTGTACCTGGGGCAGACGCAGCAGGTTATCGGCATGGATCTTACCAATCCGGCCCGCTCCAATAATGCCGATTTTTATTTGTTTTTTCATCTGATTATACCTCCCGCTTCCCTATGCCTGAACTGCCAAACAACACTACCAACGTGCCGTCACCATTTTCTTGCGCGTATAGAACTCCACACCGTCGGTTCCATTTGCGTGAAGATCGCCGTAGAACGATTTCTTCCATCCCGAGAATGGAAAGAATGCCATCGGCGCAGGCACGCCTAAGTTAATGCCAAGCATGCCCGCATCAATCGTCTCGCGGAATTGGCGAACGCTGCTCCCATTGGTCGTGAATAAGCAAGCACCGTTAGCGAAGTCGGATTGATTGGCTAGGACAATGGCATCCTCCAAAGTCGCTACGCGTACAATCGCAAGTACGGGGGCAAAAATCTCGTCCTGCCAAATTTTCATGCCGCAATCCACGTTATCGAAAATCGTAGGACCGACGAAATATCCCTCTCCGTCAGTTGCTCCATCCTTGCGTCCGTCGCGAACGAGCAAAGCTCCTTCGTTCTCGCCAGTTTCAATATAATGAAGCGTTCTTTCCTTATGCCCGCTTCGAATGACCGGACCGAGGAAAATATTCTCTTCCATGCCGTTGCCGATCGTAATTTTGTTTGCAGCATCGGTCAGCTTGCTTACAAGCGAATCGCCGACTTCACCTACCGCTACAACGACAGCACAGGCCATGCAGCGCTCACCAGCCGAGCCGAAAGCCGCATTGACAATTTCTTTGACCGTCAGGTCAAGATCAGCATCCGGAAGCACGATGGAGTGGTTTTTGGCGCCAGCCAAAGCTTGCACGCGTTTGCCGTTTGCCGTACCTGTTTTGTATACATATTCAGCCACGGGCTGAGAACCGACGAATGATACCCCCGCAATATCCTTGTGTTCCAAAATCCCGTTCACGACATCGCGTGCTCCGTGCACGACGTTCAGCACACCTGCTGGCAGGCCAGCTTCTGCGAATAGCTCTGCTAGGCGCTGCGCCAATAGCGGCGTACGCTCGGAAGGCTTCAAGATGAACGTGTTGCCGCAAGCGATAGCAAGCGGGAACATCCAGCAAGGCACCATCATCGGAAAGTTGAACGGAGTAATTCCGCCGATCACGCCGATCGGGTAACGGTACATGCCGGATTCAATGTGGGAAGCGATGTCCGGCAATTGCTTGCCCATCATCAGGTTCGGAGCACCAGCCGCGAACTCTACACACTCGATGCCGCGCAGCACCTCACCGTAAGCTTCGCTGTAGCTTTTGCCATTTTCTTTCGTAATCAGCTGGGCAAGCTCTTCCCAATGGTCAACAAGCAGCTGCTGATATTTAAATAATACACGTGCGCGTTTCGGTACTGGTGTTTTGCTCCAGCTTTGGAATGCATTCTTGGCTGCATAGACCGCTTTGTCGACATCCTCTTTTGTAGATAAAGGAACATTCGCAAGTATTTCTTCTGTTGCTGGGTTGACAACCGCCTCTACTTCAGAGGTTGAAGCCTCCACCCATTCTCCGCCGATCCAATTTTTTAATGTGTTTACCATGTTTAGCTCTCCTCTCGGCTTATGAAGCTGTAATTTCCCCGCGCTCACAGCGCTTAATATAGTCGTTTACTTGATCTGTTGTCGGCATGGCATCTGAGCAGCTATGGCTCGAAATGACGATACATGCGGCTGCGCTGCCATACTCCATGCTTTTCTCCAGCGTCCAGCCCTGCATAACTCCGTATAGAAATCCCGCAGCATAGGAATCGCCTGCTCCGAAGGTTTTGACGACCTTAGCCGGATAACTCTTGGCACGATGCTCCGAGCCGTCCTTCGCATAGGCAATTGAGCCTTCCTTGCCATGTTTGATAATCGCAATTTTAGCAGAATAGCTGAACCACTTCGTCGCAGTCACCCGGTCATCGTGATTGGGGTTAGCTTCAAACCTTTCCATCTGGTCAAATTCTTCACGCGTACCGATCAGAATATCGCATTTCTCAGCTGCCAGATTATAATAAACGGCGGTCTCCTCTGCCGATTTCCACGTATAAGGCCGATAATCAAGATCAAATGCGATAACAGCCCCATGCTTCTTCGCATAATCCAGCGCTTGGAACACCGCCTCCCTCGAAGGGCTTTGCGCCAAAGCCGTACCCGAGATAAGCAGCATTTTCGCTTGCGAGATAATTTCCTCGCTTACCTCTTCGGGCTTCAGAAGCAAATCAGCTACATGGTCTCGGTACATGAGAATGCTGCATTCAGACGGGCTTTTGATCTCAGTAAAAGCAAGCCCCGTTACCGCTCCCGTGTCATCTACAGAGACGCTCGACGTATCAATGCCTTCGCGCTGCAGATAGCTGGAGATAAACCGTCCCATCTGATCGTTCGCGATTTTCCCAATAAAAGCAGTCTTCTGTCCAAGGCGCGACATTCCGATCGCGATGTTCGCAGGGGAGCCGCCTACGTATTTGGTAAAGGTCATCGTCTCTTCCATGGGACGATTGATCTCATTAGCGTTCAAATCGATGCATAAACGTCCTATAGCTACAAAATCCATCGGTTTATCGCTTGAAAAATTCACTTGCTGCATGCTGCATCCTCCTTTACGTTGTCTTAAGGGAATTTAAATAAAGCAAAGATTGCTTCGCGTAATCGTAAGCAGGATGTTCTTCAGGGTCTTGTTCTCCTTCGAGCATCGCCCAGCCGTCGTAGCCGCGAGTAACTAATTCCTTAATTATGGGTTCAAAATCTATGCAGCCATCTCCCGGTACAGTAAATACCCCGTTGCGAATACAAGTGACGAAATCAGCTTGCTCCGCACGCGAACGATCCAGTACATCCTGCCGTATGTCCTTGAGATGGACATAAGCGATTCGGTCATAATGCTTTTGCAGCACCTTTAGCGGATCAGCACCGCCGTAATACGCGTGGCCGGTATCAAACAATAGATAAACAAACGAAGGATCGGTCAGCTCCATAAGACGATCGATTTCCTGAGGGCTTTCGATCACCGTACCTCCATGATGATGGTACGTTAGCTTCAAGCCATATTCCTGCGCAATAGCTCCGGCCGCGTTCAGTCCCTCGGCCAGGCTTCTCCAGCCCGCTTCATCCAGTCGCAGCACTTCCTTCTCGTTCGGTGTCCGCCGCGCATCGAAATGCAGCGAGCCTCCTCCTTCGCAAGTGCTAATGACCTTGCTGCCCATCCCTTGCAAAAACTTTGCATGCTCGCGATAGTCAGCAAGCTCGACGTCCCGGTAGGCCGGATCGGAGAACAATACGGTTTTCCATTGCGAAGAAAGGCTGATGCCGCGCTTCGAAAGCTCTTCCTTCAGTAAAGCCGAATCGGTCGGGTATTTTCGCCCCATTTCCGTTCCCCTCAAGCCTAACGCTTGAATTTCATCTACAATTTGCTCGAAGGTCGTGTCATTTCCATGCTCCTTCACGTCTTCACCGACCCAGTTAATAGGGTGTATGCCAAGCTGGAAAGGGAATTTATCCATTGCTGACTTCTCCTTTTACTCTCGATTAGATGAGTCGTACCGACTCAATCGTTTGTTTCATTTCCTTGTGGGCAAGCGTTACCTTCTCACTAACAGAAACTTCAGGTACGCCCACATTCCACCAAGACTCGTAGCCCGATGTATTCGTGCCTGGTACAACCGGAATTTCAATTAGCGTTGTGCCCTTTTCTTCTTTAGCCTGCAGCAGCGCCTCTCTGAGCTCTTCCGCAGTTGTTGCTTTATACGTAGCGGCACCCATGCTGCGCGCATGCGCCGAGAAATCGATTGGCATATATTCGCCCTGTAAACCGCCGGATTTCTCCGTGCGGAAGCGAAATTCATTGCCGAAGCCGTCGCTGCCATGGCCTCTCTGCAAATTGTGAATACATTGATAGCCGTGATTATCAAGCAGCAGCACCGTAATTTTGCGCCCCTCCTGAATGCTCGTAACCAGCTCAGAATGAAGCATCAGATAGCTGCCATCGCCCAAGATCGCGTATACATCCTTCTCCGGTTCCGCAAGCGCTGCGCCGAATGCTCCGCTAACCTCATAGCCCATGCAGGAAAATCCGTATTCCATATGGTAGGTTTTCGGTTCAACGGAGCGCCATACCCGGTGCAAATCTCCAGGAAGGCTTCCAGCCGCACAGACGATAATATCGGAATCGCCTAACGTTTCATTTATGACGCCAAGCGCTCTCGTTTGCGCCAGCCCATCTACATGCTCAGCAGCGTACAGGCGGTCAACTTCAGCATCCCATAGCTGTTTAAGCCCGGCGATTTCGGATGGCTCATAGTCTGCTCGATAATTCATTTCCGCTAATGCACCGCGAAGTCCCTGCAAGCCAGCTTGCGCATCGCAAGTGACGGCAACTCCATTAAGCTTGTAGGAGTCAAAAGCACTGACATTGAGATTGACGAATTGAACATCCTCACTGCGGAAAGCCGATTTAGAGGAGGTTGTAAAATCCGAATAACGTGTACCTACCCCAATAATCAGATCAGCCTCGGCAGCCAGGCGATTAGCGGCCAATGTGCCTGTAACACCAACGGCTCCGACATTTAGCGTATGATGCCATGGCATCGAGCTTTTGCCCGCTTGTGTCTCCGCAACGGGTATGCCAAACGCTTCGGCGAACTCAGCAAGCTCTTTCATTGCACTGGAATAAAGTACGCCGCCTCCGGCAATAATAAGCGGTCTTGATTTGCTCGAGATTAATTCGACTGCCCGCTGCAGCGATTCCGGCGTTGGGAGACGTCTGTCCATGTAATGAACCTTCTTCTCGAAAAACGATACCGGATAATCGTAGGCTTCCGCTTGAACATCCTGCGGCAAGGCCAGCGTGACGGCACCGGTTTCAGCTGGATCTGTCAGCACGCGAATCGCTTGTTGAGCGGCTTGCATCAGCTGCTCTGGACGTACGATGCGATCCCAGAACTTGCTCACTGGTTTAAAAGCATCGACAGCGGAAATGGTATAATCGGAAACGACCTCAAGCTGCTGAAGCACCGGGTCCGGCTGCCTGGATGCAAAATTATCTCCCGGCAGCAGTAAAACCGGAATACGATTGACGGTAGCCGTTGCTGCAGCTGTTACCATGTTTAGAGCACCAGGCCCAATCGAGGAAGTACAGGCATAAATTTGAAGACGGTTTTTCTGTTTCGCGAAAGCGGTTGCAGCATGGACCATCCCTTGCTCGTTCTTGCCTTGAATAAAGGTGAGCTCTCCCGGACTTCTCTCTATCGCTTCACCGAGCCCTGTAACGTTGCCATGTCCGAAGATACCCATGATACCTTGTACGAATTTTGTTTCTTTCCCGTCAACGGATACATATTGATTATCAAGAAAACGCAGCAATGCTTGTGCCATCGTTAACCGTATCTTATTCATATGATGCTCCCTCCACACTAAGTATAGCGCTTAACTTCACAAGGTGAAGCGCTTAATTGAACTTAATATACACCAAATCCATAGCTCCGGCAATCTTTTTATTTTTCTGCGGTCCAAACTCGTATTAAAGGCTTCCATCGTCTTCAACTAATGAAAATCAGAAAACCCCATCTGCATACATATAAAAAAAAGAATTGGATATGAAGAATTATTCCTCCATCCACTCCTTTCTAAATAAAGAAAAAAAATCACCCTTACAGGTGATTGGAAGTCGCAGACGCATCCGCTCACACTTCTAACGGAAGCCAGAGACGCTAAATCGCCTTTATTATTCGTTTCAAGATTGTAACGGAAACACGGGCCTCTATTTGTACCCTATATGCCCGATCTCGCTTCATTTCTGCGTAATAGAGTCTCCCTCTTCCGTTAAAATATGGCACTAGCCAAAAATGGAATATTAGCGTCTCTGGTTTCCGTTAGCTTTCGTTATTTGCTCTACGGATGCTGGAGCAGCATCGTTATCAATAGATTCAGAGAATGTATAGTTTCCTATACAACTACGAAAGCTATTGCTTCTTGGCTGTTGATTGCCGAATGACAAGCTCGGGCTGAAGTACAATCCTTATGTCATCCCGATTTCCGTCCTCCAGCATTGCAACTAATGAGTCTACCGCGATCTGCCCCATCTCTTTGGTAGGCTGTGCTATCGTTGTAAGTGGAGGATCCGTCACCTCTGCCAAAATCGTATTATCGAAACCAATGATAGATACCTGCTCAGGCACTCGGAGACCAAGTCCTTTAGCTGCCTGCAGTGCTCCGATCGCGAGCAAATCATTGCAGCAAAACAGAGCTGATGGCGGGTTGGCAGAGCTCAGCAACTCGGTGGCTTTCGCCTTGCCGTCACGGACTAATTCGTCGCCGCATGCCTGGATCAAACCTTCCTCTATCCTAAGGCCCGCTTGTTCCCATACGGAAAGAAAGCCTCTAATCCGCTCCCGGCTGCTGCTGACCTCTTCATTTTCGGATAGAAGACCTACATGTGAGTGATTCTGCTCAAGCAGATGGTTCGCCGCCATTCCGCCCCCACAAAAATCGTCAATAATGACCGTCTTTGCTCCAAGCTTTGCCTCGCGGGCAATCACGACGACAGGCAGCTTGCTCTTCACCAGACTTGCTAGCGTGCTTTTGTTTGCAATTCCCGTTCCGATAATCATGCCATCGACCCGCTTCTGCTGCATTAACGATAAATAACGCTCTGCGCGATCCTTATTATTATCCGTGCTGCATATAAAAAGGCCATAACCTAGATTATGGCTTTGATCCTCTACCGCACGTGCAATTTCTGCAAAAAACGGATTGGAAATATCGGGCACAAGCAGACCAATCGTAAATGTCTTCTTGCCCGTTAATGCGGAAGCAATAGCGCTGGGCTGATAATTTAATCGTTCCATAACCTGAATGATCTCATGTCTGCGCTGCTCGCTAATTTTGCCTTTTCCGTTAATGACCTGGGATACCGCCGCTATAGAAACACCAGCTTCCCGTGCCACATCATATATCGTAATTTTCATTCCTATTCCTCTTTTAGCCATCAAATGGTTTTCCCTTATTATGAAGACCGAATTTGGTTTTGGCAAGCTTCGAACCCTAAAGAACGGATATCAGCAGGCTAGAGTTTAATCTCTCTGAACAAAATCACCCGTACGGGTGAATGGAATCACAGTCGCGTCAGTTCACACTTCTAACGGAAACCACAGAGGCTAAATCGCCTTTATATGTCGATTCAAGATTGTAACGGAAACACGAGCCTCTATTTGTACCCTTCATGCCCGATTTTGGTTCATTTCTGCGTAATAGCGTCTCCCTGTTCCGTTAAAATGTGATACTAGCCAAAAATGGAGCTTTAGCGTCTCTGGCTTCCGATAGCTTTCGTTATCCGATCTCCGACTGCTGGCACAGCATCGTGATCAACAGGTTCGGAGAATCCAGAGTTCTCAAAGCAGCAATAGCAACTTCTATTTTCTATATGCCTTTTTGTTTCAAAGTTCGGTTTGGTTTGCTTTCTCAGAGCCGGCAGTATAAATAGGATATAAGCTTGAGCAAGTCTATTTGACGGGGACCAGTTCACTTTTGGGACACCCTCTACTTAAAGAAAAGTTTACAAAATAGGTCTTTTACCCAAAGTAATTACTATTGTGATCTTTAAGTATTGAAAATAACTGTCTAATATTTTTAAAATACATCGGTATAATATGCTTAGTTCCATCGAACTTTTCGATTATTATATTTCCATAAACTGCTTCAATACTTGTTATTTCTTTCACATTGAAGTTACACTTTTGCTTAAAACCATCGAAGTAAATAATAAAATCTTCTTTAATAATAACTTTAGCACGATAAATCATTATTGAAGTATATATTGAAAAAGTTATTAAACTAATGCCTAATAAACAAGCAATAATTTCACTTATATTAAGTCCATAATTCTTACTACTTTCTACACCTATATAAAACAATGAAATACCGATTATTACTGGAATCGCATTCGCCAAGTATAACCACCAATAGTATCTATACTCTCCTTCCAGTTCAGTATGATATTTCTTTTCATTCAAGAATATTGATTGGAGTAATTTAGGGACTGAGATGATAAGGAGATACATAAACGTTGTAACTACTAATATCTCAAACAATCAATCACCACATTTCCCTTGAGTGTTAGTATTTTCGGAGCAACCTTGTTTTTTTACTCATCGTTAAAATCTCAATTTCTTTTCTCGTATCGGCATGAACCACTATGTTATCAGTAAGGTTTAGGGTCGAATCTTTTACCTTTCTACCCCAATTTCTTGAAAAGGAGCGCCAATCACATATCATCTCAATGATATATTTCTTGGGCATGGGTAACGCCTCTTTAGCATTAGGATTAATAACCCAATACTCCCAATGATGCTTATTTTTATTTTGATGTCGGAGCCACGCGTATTTCCACTTTATTTCATCTTCTGCGTTCAATGGTTTCCCAGAGTAAAATTTCTTGGCATAAGGAAAAAACTCTGCTGGTGAAAACTTCGACAAATCATGTGTTATTCCTTGGATGTACAAGAAATACTTCCAATAGGTTTTCATCATTGAAACTTACATCTCCTCTCCAGAGTACCTTTCTTTCCGCATAAACAGAGATTCTTAATGCCCATTTGGGTTAACGAATGCTTCTCCTCCAAAAACGTTGGTTCCGTGTAATTGACGGTGACGATGTTCCTCTACCCTGGTATACCTTATAATTGTTTAATACCTAATATGATCTTTTCATTACTATAATTCATAAAATAAACAATTGAATATGCTGTTTGTCTATGTAATGTAGTCTTTCTAAATAAGTAATAGATTTTTTCTTCAGAGTAGATCTGATAGGGCAAAACACTATTACTAATTCTTGCTCCATCAGATAACTTGAAATCGGTAATAATTAAAGTCTCTAATATTATCTCATTAGAAGTGTATCTATAGTAATCCTCTTGAATTTGATACCTCACTGAAATACACATTAAGAAAAGAAATAAAAAGACTAGTATTCTTGAAATGCGTAAACTATTTATAAATATGCGCACCTTAAATGTTCTCTTTGTCTTTAATTCTTTAATCTTATAGTGGCTAATAAATATAGCTAGAAATAAAATCATCAAAATAAATACAATATGAAAGGCAAAAAACGAATGATAAAGATAATGAACAAAGAAAGAATTCTGATTGCTTCCGTTATAAAAAATTAATACAACAGATTTAATTCCGATCCATATTAATAACTCAACTTTCGCAGCCTGAAATTGGCAAGTAAGCCTTGATGTAATTGGGCAAAGCGGAGATCCAGAGCTGTAGTTGACTTTTTATCATAGCGGATAGCTTTTTGCCGACTTGATTAGCGATTTCGTTCATCAATTCCACCAGTTGCTGTAAAGCCACTGCCCAGTCCAAAGAACCGACTTCATCGCATAGCAAATAAAACAGTCCACCGAGCGTCCGTTGATCGGTACTTTGCCGATGCTGCCAAGCCAGCAGAATATAACGGGAAAAGACAATCGTAGTATGGCTAATGAGCAGATCGTAGGAGCGACCTTGGAACTCTTTTTGCAGGCGCAGCAAGGATTTAGCGCATTTGAAAAAAACCTCGATGTCCCAGCGAAGAGCGTAGATTTGAATGATTTCCGGTGCCGTCAGTGTGAGATCCGTCGATAGAATCGCGAGCCACTCGTTTTTCTTGGAGCGATGGCGAACAAAGACCACGACGACTGGAATACCGGGAACCAGTTCCGTATGAATCTGACGCAAAATATTCCGTTGCTTCCCTTGGACTTGCGTTGCAGATCGGTAAAGACCTTTGAGATCGACCCGCTTGCCCTGAACGAGATATCGCTTGTTGTCGTTTTTCACCATGCCAATGACATGAAGACCTCGTTCCACCACTCGCTCGATTAAGGGCGCATGAGTGAACCAACTGTCCATGAGTACGTAAGACGCAGAAACACCCGAGGCGATGGCCCGATCCAGCAGTTCAGAAACCAGATGCGGGGCCGAAAGCAGAGCTTCTTTCCGGCGTTTGTACCCAGTGGATCGCTTATCGATTCCCGGATGAATACCGGTCAGTCCAGCCTTCACAGAACTGAGCAGGGCGAAGTCCAGAGGGAGAAATGTATGGCCGTCCGACCAGCCTAAAGTCAGCATACGGAACCCCTTATAATAAGCACCGGTGGCGTGATCCTTGAACCGAGCGAGAAGTTCTACCGCTTTGCTGCGATTTCGTTCAAACATGGAATCGTCGACAATAAACACGGAAGTTCGTGTGACGGAGGTCAAGGTTTCGACTCGCTGAACGGTGTCACTGCTGAGAGAAGTCAAGAAACGCCGCCAAGCAAATCCGCTGTGATTAAGAAACCGGTAGACGGCATCTTTGCCAGGAAAGGCTTCACTTTTGGAACTTTCGAGCAGACGAAACCAGTTCTTCTGATGAAAGAGAAGGACAAAAACGAGCATAAATAGATGGGAACAGGTATAGCCAAAAGTCTTTTTGAATCCTGCATTTCTCAGGTGCTTCAGTACACCGAGTTCCTGAAAAGCAGGCCTCATTTCAGGTGGGAGTTGATCTAGGGACGACTTTTGCTTTATCATGGAAGGGACACCTCTTCTTTGGTTTAGTGGATCTCGACAATCTCACTTTACCAAATGAAGCGGTGTTTTTCTATGTTGGCAAGATCGTTACTTAAACCAGCTTTACCTTAACACCGGATTGGAGTCAACTCGGTTTTGACTCTGCGAAAGTTGAGTTAATAAAATTAATAACTCAATAATAATTAACCACATTGTGCTTCTCCTTGTTTATGGTTTTTAAGTAATTTCGTAAAATCAGACTTTTAAACTTTGCAAATATTACATATTAGAGTTATTCGTGGAGTGAATAAACAATCCTGCCAGTTAGTTTAACGAGGCAGCTATATGCGACGGATTTGGTCGAAATCCGAACCCCGAACATTTGATTTTCCTTGCTTCCCACCTCGATTAACGCAGCCGGCACTCTTTCTTTTAACGGTTCATCATATTGACCAATTGGTGCTGCTGTCGGATTATCGATAGCAAGGTCCAGTTTGTCGTAGTTCGCCAAGATGAAATCCGTCATTCTTCAATCTATTAAAAAAACCACTGCCATTAACTATCACAGTGGTTTTTCTAACTATATAGACACCAAATATGGTGCTCTTCTCTTAAATTGCACAACCTCTCGAATGCCTTTACTCTGCAGCAGCTCTATCGCTTCTGAAAAGCCTTGCTCTATATGTCCCACCTGATGCGCATCCGAGCCAATGGATACCGCTCTGCCGCCTAAATTCACATACATGTTGAGAATATACGAATGAGGATGAATCCAGCCTTGTCGATATAATCCGGTTGTATTCAGCTCCAATACCTTTTGTTTCTCAATGATCAGCTTTAAAATATCGTACAAAATAGGCTTGCAAGCCGCGATATCTTCTTCATACACCGGAAATGTCGTATATCTCACAACATAATCCAAATGTGCAACGATATCGTAATTATCCATCTTGTCGACAGCCTCTCTTACCTGTGTAAAATAATGCCTAAGCCGCTGCTGAATCGGCTTATCATGAAAAGCCTTTTCGGAAAAATCCAGCCTCCCGTCATTATGCGCAGACAGCAAAATAACGTCAAACTCGTGCTCTGCCAAATATTCGTTTATGACAACTTTATAATCGCTTCGAAAGCCGACCTCAATGCCCTTTCGAATCTCTATCGCATAACGCTGCGACAACTCTTCCGCTTCTCTATTGTAGTTCTTCCAATCAATATGAACATCCTGCTTGAAATATTTGCAATCATATTCTAAATGGTCTGTCGTAACGACAGCAGGCTTCCCCTGCGCAAGCGCAAATCGCACAAGCTCCTCTAAGGTTGAATTGGAGTCAGGCGAATAAGAAGAATGCACATGCTGATCGATTAAGAGATTAGGTATTGTCATTCTTTACTCCTTCTCATTCTATTGAAACTGCAATAAATTGCGACCTTCGTCTGTCATATCGAACAGATGAAATTTAGTCGGCCTTATGCCAATCGAGATCGTCTCGCGCTCCCTTAGAAGCTTCTCGTTATCAGCCAGCATCCGAACCATAATATCGGACTGCCCAGCAAGGTCTGTCAATTTTACTAATTGCCCATTGCCTAGATGCTCGATCAGATCAATTTTCAACCTAATAGCAGCCTCACTCGGTTGATCTGAAATGAACAAATCATGAGGACGTATGCCAAGCTTAACCGCTTTCCCGATATGCTGCTTCTCCAGCCTGCGCGCCTCGGGAATTTCCAAGTCGAACAGCTTCGTCTTTATCCACTGTTGTTCATCTCTCTTCTCTACGATTCCGTCAATCAGGTTCATAGGCGGATTGCCTAGAAAGCTGCCTACAAACAGATTATAAGGATGATTAAACAGCTCATTCGGAGGCGCGTATTGCTGAATTTTCCCTCCGTTAAGGATAGCTACACGATCAGAGATAGCCAAAGCTTCCTCCTGGTCATGCGTAACTATAATGGTCGTGACTCCTAATTTACGTTGGATTTTCCGAATCTCATCCCGTACATCCAATTTCAATCGTGCATCCAAATTGGACATCGGCTCATCGAGCAGCAAGATTTCTGGGTCCTTGGACAACGCGCGCGCCATGGCAACACGCTGCTGCTGGCCGCCTGACAGCTGCGACGGCTTGCGATCGAGCAGATGATCAATTTGTAATATTTTGCTCGTTTGCAAAGCACGCTCGTACGCATCCTTCTTAGCCATTTTTCTCTCGCGAAGCGGGAACGCAATGTTGTCACGAACTGTCAAATGAGGATAAAGCGCATAGGACTGAAACACCATACCGATATTACGATCCTTAGGCTCCACATGGTTGACAAGCTTATCCTTGAAATATATTTCTCCAGAAGTTGGCTTCAGAAGCCCAGCCAGCATCATTAGCGTAGTCGTTTTTCCACAGCCTGAAGGGCCTAGCAGCGCAACAAATTCACCCTTTGCAATTTCGAGATTCAATCCGTCTACCGCACGGCTTCCGCTTTGTTTGCCATCATAGTCCTTCACGATATTTACAAGAGAAATCATACCTGCTTTGCTCCTCCCATATTGATTTTCAGGAATATTTTTTGAGTAAAGATATAGAACACGACTAGCGGAATCGTATAAAACAAACCAATCGCCGTAATTAGCCCATAGTTCAAAATGACATTTTCCTTCGTAACAAGACGAGACAGATAGCCAGCCAGCGTCAGCATATTGTCATCGAATATAAACAGCTTGAATAAAAACCATTCGCCATATGCGCCTAAGAAGGAGAACACGGATATAGCTCCAATGCCCGGCAATACATACGGAACGAGTACTTTCATGAGCGCTCGAAATCTCGAGCATCCATCCACCATAGCCGCCCATTCCAAATCCCACGGCACCTCATCGAAGAAACCTTTCATAATATACACCCTGCCTGGCAATGATCCGGTTATCGCAACGAGAATAACGCCTAAATACGTATTTACCAAATTCATTTGAACGAGGATAAAGAACGTTGCGATAATGAGCGTAATGCCTGGAAAGGAGCGCATAAGAAATAGGAACTTCATGGCGGCCAGCTTGCCTTTGAAATCAAGCCTAGAAAATGCATAGGCAGCTGGTACAGCAATGCCAATTTCAATCACCACGATAAGAACCGAATAGACCAAAGTATTTAGAACAATCGGCCAAATCGCCGGCAGAACTACACCCGCATACTCGATCGGCTCTTTAACAAAATTGAAGTTCTGGAGCGTAAATTGCCCCGTCGTGCCATTGAAGGTTGCTGCGAGAAAATACCATATAATCATACCAATGATAGGCATGGTGAAGAGCAGCATATACGTGTGCACGAGCAGTTTTTTTGCAATGCTTGTCGACATAATTGCCTCCTAATCCTCGATTCGCGATGGCTTTATCATTTCATTGAAATCAAACAGCCTCAGCAGCCATAACGTCAAAATAAGCGAGATCAGCACAACCAGAAGAGAAAGAGCGGCGCCGTATCCATAATATTTCAAATTGAAGGCCTGCTGGTACGCGTAAAGAGATAACGTCGTCGTGTCCCGCATAGGTCCGCCATTTGTCAGCAGCAAGATGAAGAAATAGGAGGATACAAAGCCGATGAGATCCGATATCGTAATATACATTAACGGCCATTTTAATGAAGGCAGAATGATCTTGGTGATGACCGATTTCTCGCTTGCTCCATCAACTTTGGCAGCCTTATACAAATCTTCTGGGATGGAGCTGATTGCTGCCGATAATAAAATCATGCCACCCGAGGTAGTAGATACAATCGTTGCGATGATCACGATTGCCATCGCGATTTTTGTAAACCACGAGATAGGATCGCCATCTGGCTGGAATAAAAGCAGAACCTTATTGATTAGCCCATCACCCGTAGGATCAAATAAATACTTCCAGAACGTAACATATACAACAGCAGGAATGATGCTTGGAATTAACCACAGGACACGATAAATGACTGCCGTTAATTTTCCCTTTAAGAAATACTGGGTTGCAATGGATATAAATAAACCAAAAAACAAAGAGAACACAAGGGTAACCACTGCAAATAGGACCGTGTTCCATAAAATTTGAGGCATACTGTAATCGGTAAATATTCGCTTGAAATTATCGAAACCAACAAAATTAATTTTCATTGATGCGTTCAAATCTGTAAAGGACATGATAATGGTCGCAATCGCTGGCAGAATAAAAAAGACAAGTACGAGAAGAGCAAATGGCATTATGAAAAAATAAGGATACATTTTCTTGGCTAAAGGCTTCTTGTAAGCCTTCTTGGCTAAAGACACTGGGATCTCCATAATGAGATCTGCACCTGCTTCCTTTAAACAAAATATGCGGAAAGGTGCTCTTGCAAGCAGAGCACCTTTTCTGTATCATCGTTATTCTACAATGAGACTGTTCGCTGGTACGTTTTGTTTTACATCCTTTTGGAATAGCTCAAATGCTTGAGCTGCTGTTTGACCTTTAGTCAGAATTGCATCAATACCAAGCGTAAAAGATTTCATGTAGACCGCATAATCCATTTGAGCGGGACGAGTTTTCGTAAACTCGATTAAATAAGCGTGATCCTTGTAAAAGCTCATTTCTTGGAAGCGAGGATCTTCCTGTGCCGCCGCCGTTACAGGAAGCTTGCCGCTTTTCAGCGTATGATTAATCTGTAGGTCCGCATCCAGTACATGCTCAATCAGTTTTTGAACATATGGCATCTTCTCTTCATCTACTCTAGCTCCTACGTAGATCAATGCAGGATTGCTGTAGGATACAGGTTTTCCTCCCTGTTCAACCGATGGAACCGGGATCCAAATCGCATTTTCCTTAAACCAAGCTTCATAGCCTGCTAAGTCCTCATCCATGCCAAGTTGTGTACGCATCACTTGATAAAATTCAGTACGGGCAAATTCAGCGAACAAATCGCCTTTAATGAACAGCTCGGCAGCCTTGTCCGTATCAATCTCAGCAATGCCCTCCGTAACTACGCCGCGCTGCTTCGCATCCTGCCAAAACTCATACACCTTCTGCGTGTTTTTAGACAGCACCATCTTGTTCGCTTCCGCACTGTAATTAAAGTTGTCGAATGTATAATTCCAGCCTTCAAACCTCGTATCCTCAACGCCGAAGCCTACCTTAACCAGCTTTTGCTTAACCGCCGAATCTGCCAGATCCACAAGCTCGCTGAAGGTAAAGGTGCCTGCATCCACGCGAGCCTTCAGCTCATCGATTTGCGCAGCAGTCCAGCCGAGACCTTCCAGCGCCTTACGGCTAATGAATACGGGAGAAGCATCCATATCCTGAATAACGCCATAGTAATGATCTTCGTACTTCATCATGTTGTTGTAGGATTCCGGCATGTTTTTGAACACCTCTGATGTTCCAACCCAGTCTACATCGCGGATTAGTCCGGCATTCAGCTGCCACCCAATATCTACACTGGAGTTAATGAATACATCCGCTACTTTATTCGCTTGCGCCTGCAAGATCAGCTCATCATCGCCAATGCCAGGCCACCAGTCGATTTTTATCTGTACATTCTCCGACTTAAGCTGTTCGTTCACACGCTTTTCTGCTTCTATAAAATTGTCTTTCCGTGCTCCCCAGGTGTTCTCACGAACGGAGATCACTACCTCTTTCATTTTCTCGCCATTGCTAGAAGTGTCTGCGCCGCCATTTGCGGCAGCTCCAGTATTTGAGCCTGTACTACAACCTGCTAATAATGTCATACTTGTCATTACACTAACTAATCCAAGTGCAAGCTTCTTCATTCTAGTAAACCCTCCTCGTTTTCCAGTTCTCACTGGCTTAACTAAACTATAAAGGAGAATTGTAAAAACTGTGTCAATTACATATTAATAAATTGTTTTGTTATTTTTTTAATTGTAATGTTGTTGTTTTCATAATATTAAATCTGATTTCATTTTATAAATACTTGTTCAAGCGCTTGATCCAAAATGGCGATCGCTTCTTCCATCTGTTTCACGCTTGTAATTAGTGGCGGAACAAGCGTAATGACATTTCCGCTTGATACCTTAAAGCTAAGTCCTCGTGACAAGCATTCATAGAGTACTTTTTCAGCGCCTGCAACTTCCTTCTCCTTCGTCTCGCGATCTGATACGAGTTCGATTGCCGCCAGCATTCCTTTAACCCGAACATCGCCTATTACGGCATACTTCCTCTGCAGCTCCTGAAGATGAGCCATCAGCCATAGCTCCATATTTTGCGCATGCTCAAGCAGGTTTTCCTTTTCGATGTATTCAATGGTAGCCAGTGCAGCCGCACAGCCTACAGCGCTTTTCTCATGTGTATAATGCCCGAGGGAAATGTCTCCCGCAATATCTAGATGCTCTCTGGCTATAATACCTGCCATTGGGAAAATCCCGCCGCCTAATCCTTTGCCAATGACGACGATATCGGGAACAATATCATAATGCTCGTGAACGAACATTTTGCCCGTACGGCCGAGTGCTGTCGGTATTTCGTCCAGTATGAGCAGCACCCCATAATCATCGCAAATTTGACGAAGACGCTGCATATAGGCAACGCTCGGGATCTGTACATCCGTGCTGCGAATCGGCTCGAGAATGACTGCGCACACATCATCCTCCCTCTCCAGCATATAGCATAAATAGTCCAGATTTTTGGCGTTGGCAGCTTCTCCTTCGCCAAAGATCGAACGATAGTTGTTATAAGGCATCATATGCTCTGTTCCTGACATTAGCGGTCCAATCCCGCTTCTGAATACAGCTTCACCGCCAATTGATATCGCATCCAAGCTTGCGCCATGAAAGGAATCCCAAGTTGAAATTGTTTTGTGCTTGCCCGTTGCCCTGCGCGCAAGCTTTAGCGCTATTCCAATAGCAGTCGTGCCACCTGGCGCAAACAACACCTTGTTCAAATCTCCCGGTGCAAGCTCGATTAGCTTCTGCGCTAGCTTAATCGCAATCTGGCTCGTATAGCGACGCGGCAGAAACGGCAGCTGCTGCAGCTGATTAATAATGGCATTCATCACATATTCATTTTTGTGGCCTACCTGATGAACGCTGTTTCCATGGAAATCGATCACTCTGCGTCCATCCAGATCCTCAATATATATGCCCTCTGCACTTACGATCGCATTTAAGCATGGCGTAGACATCGACTGATGAAGAAAAAGCTTGCTGTCCTGTTCCAGTACAGCAAGCGTCTCTTCGCTTAGATACTCGTCTTGCCAAGCTTGACGAGCATCCGTTCCGTTTATATCTCCTTCTATTCGGCTATTGATGCGGATGTCCATAAGGCAGCTCCTTATTCATCAATCGTTCATTGATTTGCTCAATTACCGCAGGCAGCCCAGCCATATCTTCAATAACGGCATGCGCTCCTGCTTCCATATATCGCTTACTTACGTCAGCGATGATCTGGCGTTCTTCTTCAGGCGACAACTGCTGCACCTCTGCCTCCGTAAGACCAAGCATGGAGCTGCCTTTCACGATACCAATCGCCCATACTCCAGCACTATTCGCCTCTTGCATGTCAGAAATCGTATCTCCGACCTTAACCACTTGGGCATGATGGCGCAGGCCAAGCTGCTTCATATTCTCATAAATCATATAAGGATAAGGCCTGCCTTTGTCCATAACTAGATCAGGTGTTACCCAATGATCTGGTTCATATCCGTATTCCTTAGCTGCTTTCGCCACGATGGAAAGCATTGTGGTGGTATAGCCTGTAGTCGCTCCGATTTTTAGGCCTTGCTGTCTCAACAGCTCGATGGTCTCTAAAACATATGGATTGGGCTTGCCGAATTCCGAGAGAATAGCCATCAGCCTAGGCTCAAAACGCTCATGAAGCTCATCAATATCAGTCTCCGTATAGCTGCGGCCGAATTTCTTTTGAAAAGCAGCTTCTATTCTTGGCATTTGCAGCAGCGACTGAATATGGTCCCGCTTCAACTGACCCATAGGAGCTCGAACCTCTTCCATCGTTAATGGAATGCCTATTTCCTCAAAAATATGAATAAACACCTGCACCGGCGCAAAGCAGCCATAATCAACCGTAGTACCTGCCCAATCCAATATAACGCCTTCAATTCTCATCTTTACTCTCTCCCACAAAACGTAATATGTGCTCAATCAACCGTTCCATATCCTTTGCATGCACATCTCCCATATTCCCAATGCGAAACACATTCAAATCTGTTAATTTCCCAGGATAAATGACATAACCAGCCAACTTTAAATAGCTATAAAAGTGTTCAAACGTAAAAGGAATATGCGTTGGATACAAAAAGGTTGTAATAAGGGGAGACTGCAGCTCACTTTCCAAATAAGCCTTAAAGCCAGCTTGCGTCATCCCTTCCACGACGATTTGCTGGTTGATTCGATATCGTGCATGACGGGCTTCCACCCCACCCTCTTCTGCTAATTCCTTTAGTGCTTGCTTAAAAGCATGTACGACATGCGTTGGCGAAGTGAACCGCCATTTGCCGGAGTCCTTCTCCATCGTCTCCCACTGGTCATACAAATCCAGCGATAATGAGCGTGCTCTCCCTTTGCATTTCATGAGCTCATCCCTTTTGCAAAGAATAAAGCTGAAGCCTGGAACACCTTGGATGCATTTATTTGCACTGCTAATTATAAAGTCGATTTGCAGCTCCTCTACTGCGATCGGAATGCCACCAAAGCTGCTCATCGCATCGATGATTGCAATCCGATGATTTCGCTTAATGACATCCACAACCGCCTCAAGCGGATTCAGTATGCCTGTCGTCGTCTCACAATGGACCATCGCCACATGCGTAATGGATGTGTCCTCTATCAGCTTCCTCTCAACAGCTTGTGGATCTACAGGCAAATTAGCTGCAAATTCAAGGGATAAATGCGGGATACCGAGCACCTTTGCTATTTCCTCGATACGCTTCCCATAGGCGCCGTTTTGCAGAATGAGCAGCTTGCCCTCACTCGGAATGACAGATCCCAGCGTCGCTTCAACACCGAAGGTGCCGCTGCCCTGCATAAACACAGTCGTATAGTGCTCCTTAGATGTACAGCCAACCTCTAGCAGCTGCTGACGAATTTGCTCAACAATTGCTTTATATTCATGATCCCATGTACACCAATCTTTTTGCATCGCCTCTTTGACCGTTGCAGTTGTCGATAAGGGACCTGGCGTCAATAATAAATACGGATTGCTCATAGCTCCTCCGATGCTTGCATTTCGAATTTGGGGTAGATCGGATTGCTCCACGCTACTTTTCCTGATCCATCTATGCATTCCACTCGCACATATTGCTCATCATTTTGAATGAAATATTCAGCATCCGTGATGAGTTCACCCGTTGGGTCCATTTCTGCCAAGCCATTGTCTGGAAAGGTAATAAAGCGAATACTTTGCACAGGAGAGCATTTGACCTTAAGCCTGTCGTTTTCAATGCGAAGACCATAAATCATCGGACCATTGGAGCTGTAATACTGGCCTGCTTTCATAGCATCAATAATCGCCTGCTGCTCTAATCGCTCGCTCTCTACAGTAATCCAGCCGCCATAAAATTCGGACACTGCCATATCAGTAGGACCGCCGTGAGTATCGTCTGCCGCAATTGCATTTACTTGCTTGCCCCGCTTTAGGACATAGTCCCAGTAGGATACGCCGTAACCTACCGCCTCTTGAATTTCGGATTGGTGATTATAGATTTCGATCGCCGCATAGCCCTCAAGCTTTAGCAAATCTTCTTCTCGATTTTTAGACCATTCTGGATGATTCATAATGACGAGATTCCCTTTGCTTCTCATCTCATCAATCAACTGCTGGATCGTATCCAGGCTCACATAGTTAGGCTTCGCATGCTCCTCATCGTGTAGAAAGGGCTTCTCTGCCTGCAGCGACCGATCCAAAAGGCCATGCATATGGTATTGTTGGCCGGTTGTTTCACGTTCCATCTCGCAAGCCATTTCATAGCCGTCCAACATAATAAACTCTTCCGTGTCATACGCATCGCTTTGGAAATAGACTTCATGATCACTTAAGCACATAAAATCATAGCCCTTTGAGCGATAGGCTTCTATCATTTGCTCTACCGTATATTCGCCATCACTGCGAACGGAATGCGAATGAATATTACCTTTATACTTTTGACGCCCGGCATCTAAAATTATAGTATCTCTCATTGCTCATCCTCCTCTGCCAAATCTGCTACAAAGATCGGATTAGACCATGCTATTCTACCTTTCTCATCCACGCACTCCACCCGAATATAATTCATGCCTTTCTGGATTACCATGCTTCCTGAGGTCAGTAGCTCCCCCTTTTCCCGTTCTACGTGGAACGGTCCACGCAGCGGAAATGCTTTAAACATGATGTATTGGCAGGGTGAGCACTCGACATGAACAAAGCCATCCACTACACGGAAATCAAAAATTTCAGGTCCAGAGCTGGAATAAAATTGTCCATTCTTTAGTGCAGAAATAATGCCTTGCTGCGAAAGCTCCTCCGCTTCGACAGAAACCCAGCCTCCCCCATACTCGGAAATTTTGCAGTTTGGATCATGGTCGTGCGAATCATCAGCAGCAATACCATACACACGCTTCCCATTCTGCAGCGCATGATCCCAGTAAGCCGCTCCATAAGAAGAACTCGTCGTCCATTCCGTTGCGTGATTATAAATTTCAATCGCAAAAAAACCATCATACTGAACCATGTCCTCAAAGCGTGTCAAATGCCATTCGGGGTGATTGAATATCACGAGATTTCCATGCGCCTTCATTTCATCAATCAGCTTCTGCGGAGATTGTTGTCCCTCCCAAGGAATCGGAACCTCGAATGTTTGCAAATGATCGAATCTTTCTTTCTCCGACTTGATCGTTGGATCGTCCAGCACGCCAAAGTGGTAGCCTGGATCTTCATCCGGCACTAGATTCAAGCCGCCTCTCTCCATGCCCGGCAGTACAGTGAATGATTCCGTGTCAAATGCAGCGGTACGAGCGAATACATCATGATCCGTGATGCTGATGAAATCGTAGCCCTTAGCCTTGAACGCAGAAACAACATCCGCTGCCTCTTGTGATCCATCCGACCAAGTCGTATGCAAATGCAAATTTCCTTTGTACTTCCGTTTGCTTCTGTCCAAATACACTTTGTCTTTCATCGTCATCACTCCTATTTTTAGTCATCTGTTTCAATGAAGATGTGCTGAAGGATATAAAAACGACCACAAACAACATTTTGTTTTCTACTGCTTTTACTTTTATTTATGTTGTTTTCATTATTCTACTGCGAAAAAACGACCATTACAATGCGATTCGAAAGATTTAACATAGCGATTACAATCTTTACACAACAACAAACAACATAGAAAAAAAGCCAGCAGAGAAGTTTAGCTTCTCTACTGGCTTTTTCAAAATATAGGAAAGGTTATCATTTGGCCATACGATCTCTATATTTCTCAAGAATGAAACGCGCAGCGCCGCGAAAGGACGGCGACAGACGTTTCACCTTGCCTGATTCAAACATTATGCTTAACTATTCTGTTGGCATCATCCATCTCGTATTCGACTCTTCCAGCTGAGTTTTCCAGGCAGCCGGAGGCTCTAATTCCGAAATAACGATATCGATATTTTGAAAGTCACATATTTTCACCATAGACCGCTTGTTCCATTTCGATGAATCCGCCAAAATAATAGAGGTTTCCGACTGCTGAATCCATTTGCGGGTAAGCGACGCCTTCTCATAATCATAGCTCGTGAATCCATGCTCAATCGATAAGGCGTCAACGGTTACAAATGCTTTATTCACAAAAATATCCGACATATTCGCTTCCGCAATCGCTCCTGTTACACGAAGATGCTTCACATTCACTTCACCGCCAAGCATAATCATTCGACCATCGAATTGCTCTCGTTTCTTGAGCTCAATCAAAGCCATTAATGCGGAGATCGAGCTCGTCAAAACGGTAACCTGCTGTTTCTGAGAGAGAAACGGGATAATTTGAAGCGGTGTTGTACCTTCATCTATAAAAATCACGTCATAATCTTCGATTAGCGTAAAAGCAAGATACCCAATTTTCTCCTTCGCCTCTTGATTAACACAGGCTCTTTCAAACAATGTGGGCTCTACCTCAACCTTCAGCTTGATTGCGCCGCCATACACTTTCTTAAGCTTATTTTCCTTCTCTAGATCATCCAAATCTCTACGAATCGTCTCGGTTGTAACCTCGAACATACGCGCCAGGTCGCTCGCAATAACCTTCCCATGCTCGTTCAGCAAGTTCATAATATTCAGCTTTCTTTCTTCGCCCGCGAGTGACATCGCAAACCCTCCTATTGTTCATCGCTACTATTCTCAAGCACCCAGAAACTATAAAGATGCAGCCGTTGATGGCGAGTCAGCCATATTCCCAACCAAATTCCGCATCCATTTCTGAGAGCGATAACGTTTATACCCGATCAAAGCCTTGCTAATCTCTTCACATAAAAATATGGCGTAAACCCATTCCAGCGGCAGATGAAGCACGTATGCGCCAATAAATACCGCCGGCAATGTAATCGCCCATGTTGTAATTAAAATCATGTTCATCGTAAACAAATTATCTCCGCCTGCTCTAAACATACCGACAATCCACACATTATTCAAGAAAAATGCGGTCATCGCCAAAGCCTGCAGCAGCAAGACATTTCCTAAAGAAGCGTGCACCTCACCACTTAATTGAGGAAAAACAAAGGACATAAACGGAGAAATCATAATTATGACAATACTAATGATTATACCAGCAATAACCGAAATGCGAGTAAATCTCTGAGAATAATCCAGCGCCTGCTCATGCTTGTCCTGTCCCAGCTTTTGACCGATCATTACCTTAGCAGCATAAGCAAATCCGTGAATTCCCATCATAAAATATCCCTGCAGCGTATTTGCAAGCTGGAATGTAGTCAATGCCGCGATACCTAATGATCCGAAAGCTACGGCATACAGCATATTGCCAATCGCCCACATGCCTTCGTGGAATACGAGCGGCGTTATCGTTCTCACCACCTGCTTGCGCAGCTTCAGCGGGAAACTGAAAAGCTCTCGAAATCCAATATTTAAATAATACGATTTACTATAAATGAAAACAAACAAAAACAACAAACTTATACCCGAAGCGATTAATGTTCCCCACGCGGCTCCTGCAACACCAAGCTTAGGCAAGCCCAGCCTTCCATATATCAGGCCATAGTCCAATATAATATTGACTGCCATTGCACATAGGCCGACATACAACGTGATCTTAACCTTCCCTATAGATCCAAGCGCCTGCGCATAAGCATCTCTAATCGCACTAATTAGAAAAACAAAAGCCATAATCGCAACGTACTGCACACCAAGCGGCAGTAATTCAGCATCCTTAATAAATAGATAGAGAATCGGCTCCTTCCAAGACCACACAGCAACAAACGCTAGAAGACTTGTACCGATTCCCGCCAGCAGCATAAAGCCGAATGTTGCCCGCATAAGCGAATACTGTTGTTTGCCATAGTATTGGGTCATATAAGTGGTCATCCCATAGATTGCGGTAAGGATCATTGATAGAATGAAGCTGATTCTACCCGCTGCGGCAGTTACAGCGACTGCCCCATCTCCCAAGCTGGTCACCATAAGCATATTAACTAACGAGAACGAATTGCCAACAAGCATTTGCAGCACGGATGGAACGACTAATCCTTTCATCTCGCGAGTGAAATCAGACTTTACGAGCGTACTATTCCCCAAACATATCCCTCATTCACATTCAAATTGTACCACACCTCACATGTTTTTCACTTAGTTTCAACTGTTTTACGTAGCTTTCATGTTGTTTATATTGCTTTTATGTTGTCTCACATATCATACAAACTGCTTGCCAATTAATCAATGCATAATTGGGCCAAATAAGAAGCTTTACAAACACTTTAATTTTATTGAGAAAATACTGATTAACAAATTTTAACCAGCCCCCTACGGGTGATTGGAAATCGCAAACGCGTCAGCTCAGACTTCTAACGGAAACCCAGGCCTCTATTCCTATACAAGAACAAAATCACCCTTACAGGTGATTGCACATCGCTGATGCGTCAGCTCAGACTTCTAACGGAAACCACAGACGCTAAATCGCCTTTATATGTCGTTTCAAGATTGTAACGGAAATACGCGCCTCTATTTGTACCAAATATACACGATATCGCTTCATTTCTGCGTAATAGCGTCTCCCACTTCCGTTAAAATGTGACGCTAACCAAAAATGGCACTTTAGCGTCTCTGGTTTCCGTTAGCTTTCGTTTTCCGTTCTCCGGCTACCGGCGCAGCATCCTTATCAACAGATTCGGAGAATCCTTAGTTCCCTATACAAAAATAAAAGCACCTCTCTGCGGAGGTGCTTTCAATGTATTTTTCTAATATTCCAAAATGAAAAGTTAATTTAACCTCTTAAGCTTCCAGCATACGAATGATGACTGTGACTGCTTCAGCCCTTGTTGCTGTGTCAGCAGGCTTGAAGCTGCCCTGATTCCCTACAATGATATTTAACTGCTCTGCTTTGAATACTGCAGCTTTCGACCATTCAGGGATCGCAGTTACATCTTTGAAACCGGATTGTCCATTAAGATCCCCGGAAATATCGTAAGCTCTCATTAACATGGTAATCATCTCAGCCCGATTAATGAGCTGATTAGGACGGAGTGTCCCATCTGAATAACCGGAAATAATGCCATTAGCAACCGCTGCACCGACAATTCCCTCCGCCCATGTCGGAATATCCGAATGATCCTTGTAATCACCAGCATTCAACGTCTCATTTAGTCCGCGTGCACGAACTAACATCGCAGCGAATTGAACGCGCGTGATCTGACCATTTGGTTGCATAGTACCATCTGGATAACCAGTCAAAATGCCCATCTCAACCGCTTTGGCGATTGTGCTCGCTGCCCAGTGATTGCGTACATCCGGCCAAGTTGCAGCAGGGTGTTCACGGTCCACTAGATACACAGCAAATTTGCCTATTGTATTGGTGGCTACAGTGATGATCCCATCTTGTACATAGCCGCCCAATTCAACCCACTGATTAACCGATTCATCAAACCGGAACACAGAAGCTCGGCCTTCTTTCACTTTCGAATAATCGAAGGACAAAGAAATCGTCAAAGGCTTGCTGCTTTTCTTAGCATTCTCTGCCTCAATCGAATATACTGCACTCAATAAATCATAAGGCGCAGTATTTGTTTCTTGAGGCCATTTCTTAAGTGTCCATTGATTACCTGCATCTTCGAGCGGAATATTTACGACAAGTTCATCACCCAGCTTAATCGTTTCTCCAGCTGCATCTGTCGGCGTTGATCCTGGGCTTGAAGGACCTGGGCCAGGATTAACGACAATCTGCCGATTAATAACGATGGTGTAAGTGCGGCTGTCTGCCTTATTGGATGAATTTGTTTCCAGCCATAAAATATTCGCGCCCGATATCAGCTCAATCGGAGTGCTGCTATTTCCGCTTGAGATCGTCTGATCTTGACCATCTGGGGAGCTGATCCGAATCGTCTCTGCTGTATTGATGGCATAAGGCTTCAATCGGATATCATTTGTTGTGCTTGGCACGTTAACGGTATACTGCAGCTGATCTGTAGAAAATGCAGTCGATAAGCTGCCAATTGACAGCTGAATATCACTTAGACCCGATTTCTTGATCATTGCAATGGTATAAGTCCGCTCCGTTTGCCCGTCCTCAGATGTAATGACAATGGTAATATCCATCCCATTTTGAATAGCAATCGGAAGACTGCGTGTTCCGCTCTCTACCTGCTGCTGAGCGCCACTTCCCGAACGTACGATAATCTTAGTACCCTGTTCAACTGTAGGCGTCAAGCTTATTTCATCAATACTAGTCGGTATAATGGCATCATACTCGTATTGACCGGCTGCAAGTGCTGATGACAGCTGTCCACTCGACAACTCCAGCCCCGTCAGTTCTGCTTCGTTACCCAGCTTCCGAACAGTAATCACCGCATAAGCTGTTTGGCCATTTACATTCGTTGCTGTAATTGTTGCTGTCCCCTCAGCGATTGAAGTTACAAATCCACTCTGATCGACTATAGCTACTCCCTCGTTATCGGAAGACCATGTTACCGACTTGTCGACAGCATTTAACGGCTTAATAATTGCTGTAAGCTTGCCGCCGCTGCCGCCCAATTTAAGATTCATTTCAGATTGATCCAGCGCGATGCCTGTAACCTGCATCTGGTAAACGACACGCAAGTAAGGTCGCAGCTGTGAATCTGTATAATCCTTTGTATAAAATCGTTTCGTACCCGTCATAGTTGGATCGTCTGAATTCGGGTAGGACTGCGGCTTAAGCACGACGCCATAATTAGTTTCTGGAGCATTTGTCCAGTTCTGTACCATATCTGTAATCTCGAATGCATACCATTGAGGTACTCCTGAAATGTTAGCTTGTCCGCTTACAACCGGATTAAAAGGATTTGTACCGTTTGTGATATAGTTCTCCCATGTAGCCTCACCCGGCTCTGCCACTGAACCATCATTGGAATCGCCGCTTCCGCCTCGACCTTCTATCCATGGTGCAGTAGCCTGATGCGCGAACACATCCCTTGCTCTAGCCGTGCTGCGCTGGTTGTAATGATATAGATTTAGGCTCGCTTCGCTGATGATCGCTCCTTCAGGAATTGGCAGGTTATCGAAACGTACCAAACCATATTTCTCATCGTCAATCGTTTGGTTATAATAGCCAACCTCGAAGCCGTATTGACTGCCCAGATTATACTGATAGTATTTAGTGCCTGATCCGCCAGTACCTTTGGACAGCTGAGTATCTTCCGTTCCCGTATAACCGTCAATTCCTTCTTGGAAGGCGAATGCAGCTTTCGGAACAATCATTTTGTACGATTTGACATTTGATCCATCATTGGTGGATACGTTAACGATTATGACATTATCTCCGATTTCAAGCGGGAAAGAACCACTTTGCTGTCCGCTAACCGCCAGCACGGGCTGTCCACCGTTAACTGATATCGTCACAACCGCTTCTTCTTCCTCGGCGAACGGTGTTATCGCGAGATGATTATATACCTCTGGCACATCTGCAATGTAATCTGTTTTTTCCGGATGGAAGCTCTCGATCAGACCACCCGCATTGAGCTTCAGATCGGTCAGATTATTGCTCACTCCAGATCGGGTTACCGTTACTGGAACGGATGCGGTATATGCGCCTTCGGCTGTTGTAGCGACGATAGTAGCCGCTCCTTTGCTGATCGCTGTTACTACGCCTGTGTGGTCTACTCGCGCCACCGCTTCATTGTCTGATTTCCAGAACACCTCGCGATTCAAACCATTGTCAGGCATCACTGCTGCATTAAGTTTGGAACTTTCTCCTACTTCAAGTGAAAGCATAGACGGCGATACCGAAATTCCAGCGACCGGAATCGAATACGTCACCTCTAACTTGGGACGCCAGCCCTTTACGCTATGCTCCGATGAAACAAATGAAATCGTTCGATCTTCATTATTTAGCAGTAGTCCGTAGTTGGATGAACGGTCCTCCTGCCAGCCCTTCACTAAATTGCCTATCTCTAGCTGTTTCCAGCTAAATAATTCCATTCCAATCGCAGCTTTTGCAATCGGAGCGGCATCAAAGGCTGGTTTCGTTAGCCAATTCACCCAATTCTGTCCGCTAGGGATCGCACTCCCGTTTTCGCCAATTCCATTGCCCTCAATCCAAGGCGCAGTCAACTTATGCACAGCAATTTCACTTGAGAGAGAGCCATTGGCAGTACCTGCCTCAACCAAGTATAACCCCAGCTTAGCAGAAATCACCTTTGCAGCCGATGGTATGGATGAGAGATCGAATTTCAACAGACCGTAACGATGATCCTTAATTTCAGACTTTTCCGGAACATTTAGACTTCCATCGGATAACTGAATTTCAGCGATTTGCAAATACGAATCGCCACTATTTGCGGTGATATTAATCCGATATTGTGAATATGCTGTTGCATTCGCAAAACCTTGATACGTTTTCGTGAAAAATCGTTCTGCGAAGGACTGATTAGATCTTGTGTCCAAGATAACCCAATCGCTGCCGTTATTAGAGCCTTCAAATGTCCAGTTTTTAGGATCTCTGCCGGGAGAGTCATTAGCGGATGATATCGCATAACCACGTACGACAGCAGGTTCCTTCATTACAAAAGTGATCATAGATGTAGTTTGCTGTGTAAGCCACTTGCTCTTCAGGGATGAATCAATAAGATTATCCTTGCCTTCACTCGCTGGGCTTGCACCTGTTGTAGTAAGAGAAGCTATCTTTCCTGCTATGTTTCCTTCCATTACAGGCAAAACAGCCTGCTGCGGACCAATCTTAATCTGGGTATTGCCGCCGAAATTGTTAATATTATCGTTATTTACAGGCAGCTCCACAACTTGCGTATCTGTTGTGCCCTCGTATCCGTCTAATCCTTGCTGCAGAACAACGGTCTGTGTCACGCCAGAAGAATTATCATTTCCTCTTTCCTTCAAATACTTAATGAGGAGAGCAGTCGTATCCGTCTGGAGCATATCCACACCTCGGTCCAACAACCATGGGAAGCCGGCCGTCGGGTCTGTCAGGAAAGCATAATCCCCATGCCGGCCCACCAATCCAGGTACAGAGAAGATGGTATTTACCCATATTCTAGCCCCTTGTTTGTGCATGTCAGCAATAAAAGCAGGGTCCATGACCGGAGAGTCATCGTTCCCGAAGCTCACCTCGAAAGCATTCACTGTAAAAGGAGTCGTATTCGGGTTCATAAAGTCATACGCTGTTGCTGGATCTGATGTCAGCTGCATGAAGAGAGGCTGCACAGCAGAATCCTTGAATTTAGCCATCCAGCTAGCCGTTGAAGCTTTAGCGGCGCTGGTTTTGTATAAGGCATGATCCGAAGTATCCGTCCTCACCAGAATGTCCCACATGGTATCCCAATCCGCATTCTTAATGTCCAAATTCACCATAATATTGCCTCTAGCTAATTTCATGGCTTCTTCAAGCGTTGGAATCTCTTCGCAAGGATTACTGATGGAGCCATCGCTATTCTTGAGGCATAATTGCTTAAGCTGAGCCAGTGTAAGGCTATTCACTTCTCCGCTTCCATTCGTTGTTCGGTTAACGTTGCTGTCATGCATAAGAATTGGAACGCCATCGCTTGTGGTGCGGATATCCAGCTCGACCATATCCACTCCTTCTTCAATCGATTCACGAATCGAATCCAGTCCATTCTCAGGCAATCCATTAAGCCAATTGCCTCGGTGGGCAACAATTAAAGCGCGCCCGTTCGGGTTAAGAAATTCACGGATAATGTCGTCACCCTTGCCGCCAGTATCTCTGTGCTTCACTGTAATCGAATATACCTTAGCAGGATCATCAGTTTTCTCAGCATCTGACGCTTCCGCCGACTCTACCTTTATCTGTATGAGCGTGCGATCTCCCTGCAATTCAATCGGCAAGCTGGATTCTACGCTTGGGACAGTATGGGTTTCTCCCCCTCCAACCGTAATCGAAATCGTAGCATTCGCTTCAATTGCTGTTGGCGTAACGGTTATTTTCTTCGTGTTAATCGGTACCTGAACCTCATAGTCAAGCACTTCTGATGCAAATCCGGGCTCCAGCGTTGCTCCCTTTATGCTTAGTCCCGATAATCCGCCGCCCACTTCAAGCGGTGCTACGATAACTTGTACTTTATCCGTATAGCTGCCGTCATTACCTGTAGCTTTAACTGTAATCTCAGTTGTCCCTTCTCCTACAGGTGAAACCAGGCCATTGGCATCTACTGTCGCTACCTCAGTATTGGCAGATGACCATTCCAGCGCTCCAGTCAATGCCGCATTGAGCGGTCTAACGAAGGTTGCGGTCGACAAGGATACTGGCGCCTGACCTATACCGAGCGCAAGCGACTCGCTGTCGAGATTAATCCCGGTCAGCGGTTGTGTGTACTGAAGAATCAGCTTAGGTCTTTGAGCCCATGTTTCGAACTGGGCGGAGGCGAAATCTTTCGTCGATTTAATCGTTGTCTCATCGCTAAGACTGTCCTCCTCCTTCAGAATGACTCCGAAATTACTTGCGCTTCCGTTCACCCAGCTTTGTGCTAAGTCCGTCAATTCCCATGAATACCATTCATTGAGGGCAGTTCCAACCAGCTTGGAATCAAGCGCATCCGCATTGAAACTAGGCTGTGTATCCCAAATTACGCCAGGGGCGCCGACAGTTCCATCGAACCCAATCCCCGTCCCCTCTTCCCAATCACTTGTAATTTCATGAATGAATAACGACTTGTCCAGCTTATCGCCACTACGGACACGCGTACCCACTAGATACAAATCCAGTGTCGCCTTCGTCAAAGCTGCATCATCAGGAAGCAATGATACATCAAATTGGAACAAACCGAACTTTCGGTCTGTCATTGACGGATCGAAGTACCCTACTTCAACAGCATTATGGGCTCCCGTATTTTTCGCCTTATGAGACCCCTCACTAACATGAGCATCCTTCTGACCGATATAGTTGAAGCCTTGCTGCAGGACAACAGCCAACTTCGTAATCTTTATGGAGTAATTACGTATCGCCATGCCATCGCTTGAAGTTACCTTGATAGCAATAACATTGCTGCCGATTTCCAGATTCAAGCCTAGGCTCGCTGCTCCACTCACCACATTAACAGCTGGATCACCATTCAATGAAACAGCGATTATCGCCCCAGACTCCTCAGCAACAGGAGTAATCGTAACTGTATTATTTTGCTCACTAATTTGGGCTGTGTACACGGTTTGCTCTGGATTGAAGACCGGTGACAAAGTCCCCGTACTCAAGGAAAGTCCAGTCAGCCTCGCGCTTGCGTTCGTGGCAGCTGAGATTGATTGTGGGAAAGCAGCAGTAAGTAGCGACCAAAAGATTAAAAATGACATCGTACAAGCAAATAACTGTTTTTGAGAAAACCTTGTGGATTTCATTTTTCTTCATGCCTCCATTTTGGAATACCAATTTATAACTGTTAGAACTTGATCCAAATCGCCGTTTTATCATCAGAAGTTTTTATACGCGGGTAAAGCATACAATCCGCATCCGATTTCTCCAATGTCAGAAGCTCTTTCGAATAACGCTCCAGTCCCTTTGTCTGTATCTCCCTAGCCAGCGCAGTGTAATCCACATGACTATCGTACTTTTCTGATAAGGGGAACATACCGTCTGTCAAAAGAATCAATCCAGTTAACCGGTTCCGGCTAATCGATCCATATTCGAGAAAATGAACCAGCTCCGGTTGACCGTTCAGAATACCGTAACCTCCCGTAGTATTCATTAACGCTTTGTTTCCCAAAATATATGGAGCTTCCTTACTCATTCTTTGCTCTTTAGTGGTACTTCCTTCCGAGACAGCCTCCTGCCAGCGCCTTCTCGTCTGCTGATCCAAATGATCTACCTGATCCCTCGTCAGAACCCTTACCTCATCCGATTCATACACTCCCAATATCATGCAGTCACCCGCTTGCGCATAATCAATTCTCTGCTCATTGATCCGAATCACGGCAATGCCGGTTGACCATATCTGTTCAGGAATTGTGCAATCTACTTGGTGATGAACCATCGCTTGCCGCAATGTTGTATTTGCCAGAAGTACCGCAGCCTTCAGTGATAGCTGTTCCCATTCCCAGCCTTCAACTCTCTCTAACTGCTCCTGCACATGCCGTGAGGCCATGAATCCTCCTGTCTCTCCATTTGGTCCGCGGAAGGGTACAAACGAAGTCGCTCCATCCAACACGCCGAACAGGCCTCTTTCTTCTTGGATGATAAGAGCATCCTCATTCCAAACTCCATCTCCTTTGATCGTAAGCTTCTCAATAATCATTCCAGCCCTCACCTCATTCCCCTCATGAAAGATTCCTCATAAGTCTGCATCATACAAGGAATACATGCTTCTATAGAACCCTCCAATTGCAATTGGATGTTATGAATCACTTCGCGCCCTGCCTTACTCGTCATTCCTGCTCTCTCAAGCTGCAGCTTTCCAGCTGCTATCCGGAGCAGTTCATAATCTCGCTCCGTTAAATCATCGCCTTGCCTGATCATTTGTTCAACGCTCTCCTTTAAGATGGGCAGCTTGGACGTTTCCTTGAACAGACGCTGCTGTATTGCTGGCTGGAGTAAGTATGAAATGAGATGACGGACATTCTGCTCCGTCTCTGAACCAGACTTCAGCATCACAAAACCGCTCACCCGAGCGGAAGTTGCATCATTATGCGCAATATGAGGAACAGGGAGCACACCAAATTCGAACGTGCCGCCAATATATTCTTCTAGCCTCTTCGAAATATCCGATGGCGCCAGCAGCATGCCTGCCTTTCCATCGATAAAGCTGCTTAAAGCCAGATGATGCTCAAGTGCAGGCATGATCTTGTAGCGATGAACCAGATCATGCCACATACTGAACAAATATTCGGCATCCGCTGCTGAATCAGCCCCATTCATGCCGATTGAGCGAATCTGATTCCATAGCGCATTGTTATCTGCTACTAAGCCCCATATATCTGTACTCCCATCGCCGTTAATATCTTGTGTCATCTTCACTCCATACGAAGTCAACTGTTCCCAGCTCAGCGATGTCGCCTCAGAAGGTGCATCACTGAGACGCATTAGATTCTCGTTATAGTAAAGAACGGGTACAACCACTCCATAAGGCATAGCCCATAACCGTCCGTCATACTTGAACGTTTCCAAGTAATTGGAATCAATCGCAAGCATGGCCTCACTTGATAATTGATCGTCAAATGGGGCCAGCCCTCCTGTTTCAGCTAACCCAATTATTCCAAATTCACCGCCGATCTCTGCCATATGCGGGGGCATCTGCGTCGATATAGCTGCCGTAAGCTCCTCGTAGAGCAGTTGTTCTGAACGAAAGGAACGTATTTCAATATTCACTTCAGGATGCTTGGATTGATACTCTGCTAACAGCTCACCAACCGGCTTGCTATAAATCCAAGCCGTCAGAGAAACCTCTGTCTGTACCATATACTGGAGGGATCTGCTAGAGCTGATTGGCTGCAGCCATATTAGAATGAGCAAGCTTGCCAAAGCCCCCATGCCCACAACCGACCACCCTGCTATATTTTTCCAGACCATGGTTCTCCTCCACTCATCCTGTTATTTACGCGATCGTTCTTGAGCCCCTCGACAGCCAATTGGCGATAATCAGTGAAATAATTGTACATACAGATAAAATTGTGGCAAGTGCCGCTCCGGTGCCGTAATTGGAGCTGAACACCTCACTATAAATGCTCACCGATATCGTCGCTGTTGCTCCATGGTAAAGTACAATAGAGGTACTTAACTCATTAATTACAGCAACCCAGCTTATAATCGCGCCCGACATCACCCCTGGAATCATCAGTCTGACCGTCGTCTTGAAGAACGTCTTCATAGGAGCAACACCCAAACTAATAGAGGCCTCTTCCACACTTCGATCCAGCTGTTGAAGAATGCCGACACTCGACCGGACAGTGTAGGATATTTTGCGAGCTACATAAGCAATGACAAGAATGATCCACGTACCTGTAAGAATGATCGGCGGCTTGTTGAATGCGACAATAAGGCTGATACCAAGCACCGTTCCCGGAATAATGTATGGGACCATAATTAACCCATCCAGAAATGCGGTTAATCGAGATGCCCTTCTTACAAGCACATAAGAAATCAACACGCCCATGACAATAATGACCGCCATAGCCATCAACGAGAAGCTGAATGTATTCGTAATCGCCTTCTGTACCTTATAGCCTATTTGGATATAACTATCCAAGCTGAAGCCCCGATGAAACACAGGTCCCTTTCTCTCCAAGAAAGAGGTATAAATGACCGTAGCTTGCGGCAAAATCGAAATACTGACCGGAACGAAGGCAATGATCGTGAAAAACCAGCTTTTCTTTCTGGACAGCGGTTTAACCTTTGCAGTTCTCATGCCGGATGTTGCATAATTTTTGCGGGAAGACACGAATCGTTGAATAAATAGCACCAATGTCGAACACACAATCATTAAAGCGCTGACCGTGCTTGCCATAGACATATTGCCGCCCATCTCATTAATGAACTGTTCATAGGCCAGCACCGGCATGACCTTATAGCCTTGTCCCAGAAGCATCGGCGTGCCAAAATCAGCGAACGACTCCATAAATACGAGCAAAGTACCTGCTGATAATGTTGGCAGAACGAGTGGCAATGTAACTGTGAGCAGCCTTTTCCAGGCTGGCATTCCCAAGCTCTCGGCCGCTTCCTCCAGTGAAGAATCGGCTGTCCGGAGCGCACCTGAAACATATAAATAAATATGCGGATAAAATTGCAATGCAAACACGAATACAATGCCTTGCCAACCATAAATAGACGTAAACGGAATACCGATGCTATGCAGCAGTCTTGTAATGACACCGTTATTGCCAAGCAGCAAGATCCAGGAATAAGCTCCAATAAAGGGCGGTGACATCAGAGACAAAATAACAAGAATATTCAAAGTACCTTTGCCTCTTATTTGAAATCGAGTCGATAAATATGCTAGCGGCAAACCAATCAATACTGCAAACAAAGTGGCTAGTATTGATATTTTAAAACTGTTAAACAAGGCCGAATAGTAATATTTCAAGCGCATAAATTCCCAATAATTACCTAATGTTAACTTGCCTGTCTGATCATAGAAGCTGTTTAGCAATAATGAAACTAGCGGATACACGACAAAAAATGCAAGAAACGCAAAGGCAGCCAGTGTAACGACCGACCAAACATCCCATTTCAACCTAAACAGTTTCCTTCGCCCTAAACGGATTCCCTTACGGTCAAGCAAAGTTGAGAACCTCCTCTCCTTTGCCATCGAACAGAACCGCATGTTCCAGTTGGAGATCCACGAATAGCCGCTGGTGTTCCTCGAAAGGCTCAAACAGCTCGCTCATTTGCTGCTCTACTTCCAACAGATGTCCATGCTCGGATTCAACAACATAATGCATTTTCCCGCCTAGAAACGTCGCCTGCTTCACAATGCCATTTAATTTCTGCCCTGGATTGCCTCCCATAATGTCAAACAATCGTATTCTCTCAGGGCGAATGGAGAACAACGCCTTGCCAACATAAGCTCGTGCCAGCTTCATATGGATCAGCTGGTTCCCCAACTGAACGATCGCTATTCCTGTGGAGGGGTCATGCTCCTTAACAACTCCCTCTAGTAAATTCGATGTACCAATGAAGCTTGCTACGGTTTGATTCGCGGGCTTCAAATAGATATCCCGCGGAGAGCCAATCTGTTGAATAACACCACGGCTCATTACCGCAATTCGATCTGATACCGCCAGTGCTTCTTCCTGATCATGTGTGACATAGATGGTCGTAATATTCAGCTGCTTCTGCAAAGCTCTAATATCTGCTCTCATCTTAACTCTCAGCTTCGCATCAAGGTTGGACAATGGCTCGTCCATAAGCAGCAGCTCCGGCTCGATGACAACGGCTCTGGCTAATGCTATGCGTTGCTGTTGTCCGCCGCTCATATCCGATGGCGAGCGATCCCGCAAATGCTGCAGCTCAACCATCTCAAGAGCTTCCATAACTCTCTTTTCGATCTGTGTTTTATTTATTTTGCGAGCTTTCAAACCGTAAGCCACGTTATCAAATACCGACATATGCGGGAAGATCGCATAGTTCTGAAACACCATGCCGATATTCCTCTGATGAGTAGGGACCGTATTCATTAATTTCGAGCCGAAGTAGAGATCGCCTTGATCTTGCTGATAGAATCCGGCAATGATGCGAAGCAGCGTTGTTTTGCCGCATCCGCTAGGACCTAACAGAGTGAAGAACTCACCATCATTAATGGTGAATTCCGCTCCGCTAACCGCAGCCGCTTGGCCAAAATATTTGGTTACCTGATCAAACGTTACCTTCATTGACCCATTACAACCTTCATGAATCGTTCACCGATGGCTGTCTTGTTCGCAGTTACCCAATCGTAGTCGTAATCAACCGTTTTGATGCTGGCTATGTCCGGCAACCCTGAGATCGCTCCTGCATCCGTTCTTACCGATCTGCGGAAAAATTCGTCCTGAAGCAGCGCCTGAACATCTTGTCCCGATGCAAAATCGATGAACGCTTTGGCGTTCTCCATATTTTTGGCACCCTTAATCACTGCCATCCCATCTGGTGTTACAACGGTACCTTCTGATGGATACACAATTCCTACTGGCGCTCCGCCCTCAACGTAACGAAGTGCTGCTTCCTCCAATGTAATGCCGATTGCAAATTCCTTGTCGGCTACGCCTTTATAAACACTGCCTGAACTGGATAGCAGTTTGCCGTCAAGATTGGCTACTAGCTTCTGAACGAATTCCCAGCCCTTCTCATCTTCCTTGCCGAATGCAGTCAGCATCGTTGCCAATTGCGTGAAGGAAGAACTCGATTTACCGGGATCTGCGAAAGCGATCTTGCCCTTCCACTTTGGATCGAGCAATTCTTGCCAGCTCGTTGGCTCCTCCCCTGCAGCAACCAATTCTTTATTGTACATAATGACCATTGGCAGAAGTGTAAACGGCGTATACAAGTGACTTGCAGGCAGGTATGCCGGATTGATATTCGCCTTTTCTTTCGTTTCGTACGCTTCATAATAGTCGCTAAAGGCTCCAAGGGATGCTGTATCTCCTCCGAAGAAAACATCGCCCAGCGGATTATCTTTCTCTGCCTCAACACGCTTCAGCAATTCCCCTGTGCCTCCGGCGATCAACTCCACCTGTACGCCTGTTCTTTCTTGAAATTCCTTGACGATCGGATTGTTAATATCCGCATTATTAGGTGAGTAGATAACAACCTTCCCGCTCAGTTTAACTGTATCCGTTCCTCCCGCATTTGAAGGAGAATCTGTAGCAGCCGGTTCATTTGTCGTTGACGCGCCCCCGGCATTATTCGTTTTTCCAGTACCCGCATTGTTGGAACTCGTACCACAAGCCGATAACATCAAACCCATTACAACCACCATTGACAATGCTGCATTTCTAAATTTAATCATGTTCAACCTCCTGCTGTTTTTTAGTACACCCTTACTATAAGACCGCAGGAGCTATCCAACAACGTAGGAGATTTTCAAAAATGTTTGTTATTTTTCCGCACGATATCGCAGCTTTTGAACCTTCATGCGGAAGACCTTCTGCGTTTCTCCAGTCGTTTTTTTAAACAATTGACTAAAATATCGCGTCTCATGATAACCAACCATACGAGCAACCTCACCGATTCTAATCTCTGGATCAAGAAGCAGTTCCTTCGCCTTATTGATTCGCAATTCTGTAATGTAATCTAAGAAGCTAATCCCGAATTGCTTCTTAAACAACTTGCTGAAGCTGCTTTCACTCATATGCAGTCCGGAAGCCAGCTCATACATCTTCAGCTCTTCTGTAAAATGAGTGTTAATATAGTTCCGTACCTCTTCCATCTCATTTTTAATAGGGAGCTTGCTTCTTAAGTATTGGCCATTCACTTGGGTAACCATATTTTCCAACCACTCAAGTATTGCTTTGTAGGATCGCTTCCCATTAATTTCATCCATCACTTGTTTCAGCTCTGGCAATCCTTCGATTTCCCGAAAATGAAGGTTTAACAAATGGTAGACAACAAACAACAATTGAATGCCAATCTGCTTCTGCTTCATCTCTCTGCCGCCTAGATCCCACAACACTGATTTATACAAATCCTGCAAGGCCTGCCTGACAGTCTCATCATTTCCCCACTTCATGGCCTCAACAAGCTCTCTTTCATTCCACTCCAGGGAGGAACGATCCTCGTTATGAATCACTTCATAATCGATAATGGGAGGATGACCAGGAAACGCATGATAGAAATGTGCCAGACAGGCCTCTGCATATGCTTGACCTAGTGTTAACAAACCATGATGCACATGACTTAAGCTAAGCGTCACAGCAGCATCCTGCTGCTCCATTAGCTCCTTCACTCTAGCTCGCCATTTTGATCCGCCGGATTCATTAAGTAAAATGGCATACGAATGCTCATCTAATGCTATCGCTTCAGTTAACGCATGCTGCATAAGCAAGCTGCCAACGATTGAACGATCTGGTGAGAGGGACTGCGTCCTTGTACTATCCCCTTCAGCTTTCGAATAATCAAGAATGGCAATTCTATAATCATCGAACAGCTCTAGCCTGCCCTCCAAAGCCTCGTACAGTAAATTCACTTCTTTAATCGAGGCGGTATCCATCATCAGGCGGTACAGCACCTTTTCCAGAACAAAAGGCTGATTCGTTTTTTGATGATTTTCGAGACTTTTCCTGTAATCGATCTGCTGCCTCTGTATCGTAATTTTCCGAGTCGCTTCACCAACTACCCGCCGCAGCTCCTCCGGGTCGGAGGGCTTCAATAGTAATTCAAACGCCCCTAGCTTGATCGCTTCCTGGGCGTAAGAGAAATCATCGAACCCTGTGAGAAAAATAGCAGTAACCGTAGGGTGTTCTTCTCTAATCTCCTTCATAAGCGACAAGCCATCCATCCCCGGCATTCGAATATCAGTAAGTACGATATCAGGCAGCACTTCATGAAAAAGCCTTAGCGCATCCATTCCGTTGTCCGCCTCTGCCACGACCTCGCAATGCATATCCATCCAAGGAATCGTCAATTTCAATCCTTGGCGCACAATCCATTCATCGTCTACGATCATTACCTTGAACATTTTCATCACCCGCATGTTTGATTTGAGGAATCTTGATGGTAACAGTAGTGCCTGATCCGACTTCGCTCTGCATATGAAAGGAAGCTTCCTCACCGAATTGAAGCTCCATTCTTTTCTTCAAATTATCCAGTCCAATTCCGCTTCCCCCTCCTGTTCTCATTGTTGTCTGAACCGAATGATTTTCTTGCTGATAGGCAGAGAAGCCTATCCCGTCATCTTGAATTACAAATACAATTTTGCCCCCTGCTGCCTGGCCTCGAATACGCAATGTTCCATGTCCCACCTTTCTTTCCAGACCATGTACAATCGCATTCTCTACCACTGGCTGTATTAACAATTTCAGTGTATAGAAGGATAAAACATCATCATCCACCTCTACTTCCATCGTTACTTTATCTCTGAATCGAATCTTCTGAATCGCCAAATAGTGCTGAATTTGAGTCATATCCTCGCTGACTGTAATGAACTGATTTCCCTTCCGAATGCTGTAACGAAAAAGCTCTCCCAAGGAAATGACCGTTCGCGATATTTCATCAATGTTATGAATCCTCGCCATCCAGTTAATCGAATCCAGCGTATTATAAAGAAAATGAGGATTAATTTGCGCCTGAATTGCTTTTAACTCTGCCTCCCTCAACTGCAATATTTTCTCGTAATTCTCTTTGATCAAATATTGGACTCTATCGATCATACGGTTAAAGCTTTGGCCTAATTGTCCAACCTCGTCCTTATATTTCACTGGAAATGAGATATCCAGATCCCCCTTCTCCGCTTGCCTCATGAGTAGTCGAAGCTTACGAAGCGGATGGGTAATATGATTGGAAACCACATAGGCGAAACCAACCGAAGAAATAATTCCAACGATCAAGATCCCGATTGTAAACGTTCTTATGCTGCTGCTTTCTTTAATCATTTCCTTGACAGGAACGACACTAACCAACTTGAAGCCACTAACCTCAGAAGTATCGTAAATGATCATCTCTTTCTGTCCTTTTTGATTCTTAGATTGGAAATATCCCTTTGTCCCTTGCAGCACTGTCGATAGAAATTCAGCTTGGAGCTTTGTTCCGATCTGATGCTTTGGCAGGCTTGATATAACATTTCCGAATTGATCCAGCAAAAAAATTTGTCCATTCTCTACAAGATGCGCTTTGGCATATTTATCGACTAAATCCGTTTCCATAATATCAATGATCAAAAATCCTAAAAACTCGCCTGTATCGATATTTTTAAGCAGTCTGCCATTCCCTAGCGCCGTGCCAAAATCGTAAAGCTTCTTAAGTGTATAATGGGTATCCCATACTGCGTTGCCGCCTGCAAGGTGAGCTTTGCGAAACAAGCCCCAATTCGCGTTTATATTCCTATATTGCTTAGGAAGCACGTCTGCCGTGAAAAATCGGTCTCCATTTTTCCCTAAAATATAAATTTCGATATCCCAGTTTTTAAATCCAACAAATGATTCCATGATTGCTGATATTCTTTTTTCGTCCTGATAGCGATTGCTGGCCGAACGATCGTCTGAATCCACCGACAAAACTTGTTGTACATCCTCATTGCTATAGATATACATGGATAACTGCTCAATATCGCTAATAAAATAATTTATACTGTAAGTAATCTGAGACAGACTCTCCAACATCGTCTGATAAACCTTCTCCTGGACCGTATAAGAAGCATGATTATAGGACAATAATCCTAGTACACTTAATGGCATAATCGAAATTAACGTGAACAAAATAATAAGCTTATTTCTGAACCCCATATCAGCAATTCGCATAATGAACTTATCTTTCATATCTAATAGGCTCAATTCCTCTCATGGTGTCACTTGGATAAGTATCATTATAGAAAAGAAATATTTCTTGGATGTAAAATACAACGCTGAAATAGATCAAGTTCATTTTGTGCCGGTTAATTTTATATTGAATTTTGTAAATATCGATTCTTTACGTATATTTTCGAAATAATCATAAACCGTTTTCTCTGGCCAGCAGCTTATGCTTAATCTTCATGTCCTTGAGCTCTGTTCGTTTTAATCGTTCAGTAAATATCTGGTTGTCCTCCTTAGCTATAGCAAATAGGCACTGACTGCGTCGTCAGTGCCTACCACTAAATAATTTTCTTATCTGAATCTGTTATTTATGATTACTTTCATATTACCTTAATGCATTAAGCATGAAATAGATAACTTCCGGACTCAACCTTTATGACGCCATAAATCTGTCCATTCTCACGTAACATTTCATATTCACATGGAGCACCGTTCTTCAGAACATGTCCAGTAGACGAAAGAATCGGCAGCTTGACTTTCGCAGTCGTATTAGGCGGAATGCTTATATGCAGCTTCACCCCATCTCGACAAAGCGAATATAACTGGGATGCTCGGGCTGCATCCAGCACAGCAGCGAACTTAGCCATTAATCGGTAACACTCATAATAAAATGCCGTCTCTACGTTTTCAATATAATCGCCGCCGGTTTGCGGAGCAATGCCCCAGTCTCCGAGGCTATGGCAAATTAACCCTTCATGCACCTCTTTTGATTTCAAATAGTTCATATAATCTTTCATTGCCGGATAATCTTCTTCAATGGCGATTCGGTTGCTGTAAGTTTGCAGCAGCAGTTCTGGAACCATAATGCAAGCTATTGCAGGTGGTCAGTGAATCCTCTCGTTCCGCAAGTATGATATGCCGAACTTTATTTGCAGTCTTTGAGCCAGCTCGTCGTCTGTCAAAGGATTACGATGAGTATTTTCCAAATAAATACATTTATCTGTTTCCGGCATCAGAAAATTTTTATACCAAGCAAAGAAATCCGGATTGTCTCCGTGCATACGCAGCCATCTTCTTAATGTATCCATATTGTTCACCGTACTCTTAATGTTCGTAAGCCAGTCCGCTCGGTAGAAATTTTGCCAATCGCCGTGCTCTGCTTCCTTCAAAACGTCTATTCCTTGTTGATAGGACCACATCGCACGCGATGCGTGCACGAAAGCGACAGGAAAATCTTTATTCAAGTATGCATTAAATGAATCACCTAAAGCCGCAAATCCCTCACAGCCGGGTAGCGCATCTGCGCATTTGCGGCGAAACCATTCAACCTGCTCTGCAAAACTTACCGGACCGCTTGCCCAGTTCAACCTATGCAGCGGGTGTCCGTCCCTTCCTTGCAGCCAATGGCCGACGATTTCCCGAGCGGGGTGATGATAAAACTCCTCACCCGCACGATCATCTTCATTTGGACCGTACGAAATGGTCTGTTCCGCATAATCAAGATGGAATGCAGCAATCTCGTCTTCGCATGCGGAGTACATACGACGCACAAACTGTCGGAGATGCACCTCCGAATCCGTAGGTCCCTTGCTCCATAGCTCCCGGATGTAATCCAAGGTATACACATGCGGTCTTACATTCCCACTGTTCACCAGCAAATATGAGAACGCTCCCGAATGGAAAGCTTCCTCCAGCTCCTGCTGTATAAATCCGACTGGTGAAGGAAATAGGGTCAATGACAGATTTCAGATCCCGCGCCACCATATCCCATGCGTGTCGGACTGGAGAGGTCAACTTATTAGGTAAACGAAACGTAGTATTTCGATCAATTATCATACTCATGGAGTTATCCCTTCACCGATCCGATTAACATGCCTTTACTGAAATGCTTTTGAAGAAACGGATAGATAACCAGCAACGGCAATGCCGTAATCAAGATCGCCGCCATACGCGCCGCCGGGGTATACGTAAACACCGTTTCGGCCAGTTGACCTATTTTATCGTCATTTAAGATGAGCATTTGTCTTAAAAATACTTGCAGCGGCCATTTCGAATCATCGTTGAAATAGATGATTGCCGAGAAGTAGGTATTCCAATTTCCGACCATGTAAAACAAGGTAAATGTAGCAATTGCAGGCTTCGCCAATGGAAGGATGATCGTCGCAAACATCTTCCACTCCCCGCATCCGTCCATACGTGCCGACTCCTTTAATTCATACGGAAGCGATCCAAAAAAGCTGCGCATAACGATCACGTTAAATGGAGCGATGGCTGCTGGCAACCAAAGCGCCCAATACGTATCTACAAGATTAAGGCCATCCACGACCAAGTAGCTCGGGATGAGTCCGCCGGAGAAAAGCATCGTAAACAGGATCATAAAATTAATCACCGACCGCCCTTTAATACCGGGCTCCGACAATCCATAGGCCATCAAAGAGGTTAGCGTAATATTAATGAACGTTCCGACAACGGTAATCAAGATCGAGCTTTTTAACGCTTGAATGAAGCCGGGATTATTAAATAAATATTGATAAGCCTCGAGCGTAAAGGAACTTGGAATAAGAAAGAAGCCTCGCGTATAATAGTCCCGTGCAGGTGCAAACGAAGTCATGATGACATAAATCAACGGAAACACAATCGAAGCGGTGAAGGCAATCAGAAATGCATATACAATAAACTTGAATAGACGATCGCCCTTAGAGAAACGCTCACTCATTAGTAGACACCTTCCTCTCCGAACCGCTTTGCGATCGTATTGGCGGTTACCACCATGGCAAGTCCTACGATTGATTTAAAAAATCCGATAGCGGTTGAGTAGCTGAAATCACCTTGCACAAGACCTTGACGGTAAACGTACGTATCGAAAACGTCCGTGACCCCAAGATTCAATGGATTTTGCAATAGGAAAATATGCTCGAAGCCGACTTCGATAAAGCTGCCGAGCCGTAAAATAAACATAATCAAAATGACGTTTTTCAGAGACGGAAGGGTAATACTCCAAATTTGACGCAACCGGTTCGCTCCGTCCACTTTGGCTGCCTCGTAGAGAGCCGGATCGATTGACGCGATCGCTGCCAAATAAATAATTGCTCCCCAGCCCGCTCCTTGCCAAATATTATGAAATAACCATAGGAAACGAAAATATTTTGGATCTGTCATTAATTCAATGCGGCCGAATCCCATCGCGTCCAGCAGCATATTCACGCCGCCATCCTGCGCCCGGAAGAACAGCATCGTGATTCCAACAATAACTACCCACGAAAAAAAATGTGGTGCGTACAAGATCGTTTGCATCGAGTTCTTAAAATACTTATTTCCTACCTCATTGAGTAGAATTGCAATTAGAATTGGAAAAGGAAAAGCAATGACCGTATCCAAGACGTTTAAGATCAATGTATTTTTAAACAAAAGAATAAAATCACTATCCGTGAATAGGCGAACGAAATGGTCCATACCAATCCATTCGCTTTCCCAGACGCCTCGGAACGGCGAGTAATCTTTGAATGCGATGAATAGGCCAAACATTGGACCGTAGCGAAAAACAAGAAAATACAACAAACCTAGGGAAATCATCGTATAAAAAGGAAAAGCGCGCTTAAAGTATCTCGCCTTTGCTTTCTTGGAAGGAATTAAATCGGCGCTTGCTGCTTGCGGTTGTGTCACGTGTTGACGCATCTGTCTAATCTCACTCCTTATCTAACGCAACATAGGCGTATTGGAATAGGACAGGCCGCAAGAGAAGATGCGGCCTGCACAAATCGAAGCTCATGGTTATCGTTATTTCGTTGCTGCTTCGTTAATTTCCTTTATGATTTGCTCACCGCCGCCCGCAAGATAATCGGCGGAAGCCTGTTCGATGAATTCGATCGGTTTGGCTCCTACAATAATCTTGAAGATAGCTTCTTCAAACTTGGTCTTCAAATCCGCACCTTTTGCCTTGTACGTCTCCGAATAAAATTCAAGGCCCATAGCTGCATTCGGCCACGGATATTCCTCGACGAGTGACGTATACATTTCATGTCGGTCAGTTTCTGCCTTATCCGTCCAGAGGTAAAGGTTAAAATCGGTACCAGGGCGTTTAAAGAGGCTGCTGTTCATGAAACGCGGCATCTCCGGCTCCCAGAGATCGGTTACTTCGTACTTGCCTTCGGCGCTCTTGTTATAATGGACGCCTTCAATTCCGTTCTTCATAATCTGCGTGCCTTCCTCGGTAACCCACCAATCCAAAATTTGAAGAATCCGATCGACCTTCGCATCGCTTGCTTTCGCATTGATAACCTGTTTATTCATACCGAACGCCATGTTCGTGTTTCCGCGAAGTCCCGTAGGTCCGACGGGCGGAGCCATGGGAACGATAACCGGATTCGCGTCTGGGAACGTCTTCTTTACTTCCGTGCTGATATTAGGGTAATTGTTATGATAGGTGAACATGCCCAGCTTGTTCGCTTTCGTCAAATCTTCAATTTCATTCGATTTACGAAGTACAAAATCTTGATCCAGTACTCCTTCGTCGTAAGCCTTCTTCATGAAGGCAAGATAAGCTTTATACTCCTCTACTTGCGTCTGGTGCGGGATCAACTTTCCATCTTTTTCTGCCCATTCGTTCGCAAGACCGAACGCGTTCCGTAGTGCCAAGTTGTTGCCCGCAAAACCGATCGTATCGCCATTAATTCCGTTTTTATCCGGATCTTGCTTTGCGAAAGCTTTCGCGATTTCGTAAAATTTATCGACTGTGAACTCTTCGGCCGAAGGAAGCTCTAAACCGACGTTATCCAACCAGTCCTGCCGAATCTGCACCGTGTCGCGTACAGTCCAAGAAATTTCCGGAAGTCCGTACAGCTCCCCCTCCGAATTCAACACCGACATAGCTTCGCCTGGCGGGTACGCCGCACTCAGGTTCGTATACTTCGGCAATAAACCCGTTAACTCTACAAAAGCGCCTTCGGATTGCCAATCGATGTACGTTGGTGCGTCAACTCGGTAAAAGTCCGGAAGCGTACCCGATGCGGCCATAACCTTTAGTTTTTCGTTGTATTCAGGCCCGTTAATGAACTGCAGCTTGAGATCGATATTAAACTTGTCGTTCAAATACTGAATCGTAGGGTGATTCTCCGCCCATTTCGGCCCGCTCCAATACTGGGCGGCAATATTAATTACAAGCTTCTCCTCGTTGTTTGTCCCCGTCTTGTTTGATCCGGAAGTTTCCGTGGCTGCTGTAGGTCCTGTTTTCGTCCCATTCCCATCTTGTTTTGCTGACGAACATCCAATGACCATGCTTAAAGCCAAGAATGATACTGTAACCGCCTTCAGAATCTTCTTCAAATCAACATCCCCTTTTTTGTTATGTTCCCTTTACAATTCTTATTATATAACCTCGAATAGCTCTGAAAATTGTACAATCTTACGAAATGTTATCCTTTCTCTCAAACGGAATTCTTACCGAAACTACCGTTCCTTTACCCGGAAAAGAATGTATTTCTATCCCATACGATTTACCATAATAAAGCACCAAGCGATTGTGGACATTTACAAGTCCCAGTGAATCATAAGTCTTCATGCCATGATTCGGTTGATGTGTAATGGAAGCAAGTCGCTCTTTCAGATCTTGTAGGATATCTGCCTTAATTCCCGAACCGTTGTCCCCTATTTCGATAATCAGGTCAGACCCCTCAGGATATGCGCTTATGATCACAGCAGCTTTGCCATTTTGCGGCTCAACTGCATACTTAACAGCATTCTCGACGATCGGCTGCAAGGAGAGTTTGATGATGGTTGCACTCAGATATTTGTCATCCACATAAACTTTACTTTCGAAATGCTTTGTATAACGAATATGAATAATTTCCAGATATTTTTTTAGATGTTCCAATTCCTCTACTAGACTGATTTCCGACTGTTCCAGTTTTGCTGTAAACCTGTATAACGATGCAAGATTTTCTGCCATTCGTTCTATCCGTGGAACTCCCTCTAGAAAGGCGATACTCTTGATAATGTCCAACGTGTTGTATAGCAGGTGAGGATTGATTTGATTTTGCAAAGCCTGAATTGTCGCCTCTTTCTGCAGAAGCTTCATTTGTACTTCCTTAAGCTCCATACTGTACACCGTATTTACAAGCTGGTTCAGCCTTTCTGCCATTCGGTTAAAGCTCACACTGAGCATCTGAATTTCGTCGCGTCCTGGAGTTATCGGTGCCCGTGCGGATAAATCGCCGGTCTGTAGCTTTTCCATCGCTCTCTTCAAATAAACCATCGAACGGGTAATGCGGTTAGCCATAATCGGTACGGAAATGATGATAAGCAGGATCAACAACGCCATAACGATGACGGCAGAATTCTGAGCGATTTGCATCCCTGTCGCCATCTCTTTAAACGGTACCATCGCAATAGTCTTCCATCCTGTCACATCGGAAACACTGTATGAAACAAGATATTTTTCCCCATTCCACTCTTGGAGAGAATTCGGCTCGTCAAGCGAAAGCCATGAGAGTTCGGTCTCCTCGATCGGAGATGCCAACCACTTCGTATTTGGGTGATGTACAATTTTTCCGTCCGATGAAACCATAAAGATATATCCGGTTTTACCGATGCGCATGTTCCCAATCATGTTCTTAATTTCAGTTAGTCTCATTTGCAATACAAGCCTGCCCGATATTTTTGTATCGGTCACATCGAAAATTGGAATCGCTGCAGCAAGCACCGGAAAAGATAACTGCTCTCCGTAGTACGTTGGGATGATTTCTAGCTGTAGACTCATTGGCAACAAAAACCAAGGTTGATTTGACAATTCGATATCGCTGGAAGAACCGTATGTTGGCAGAACTCTCCGATCCAGCGACATAAGATAAATGTTATCGATCTCCGGATAGTTAAATGAAATGTACTTCCTTAAAATTTCTTTTGTCATGGAAATTTTCCCTAGGCTCATCGAATCATCTCTCAGCCAATCCTGAATCAAACTTGAATCCCCTTGTTCCAGCAGCACGCTTGAGTATCTTAATATACCTGCATTCATGGCATATGTAGATTTTGCAATCTGCTGAAAGTAGATTTCTATCTGATGGTTGAGGCTTTCGGTCGTGGTTTCGGTTATATTATAAAAATCCTGCTGTATCGTACGGGTGTAGTAGAAGCTTGAGAGAGAATTCATAGATAAAACAGAAACCATTGCTAAGCTTATAAAACTCACAATAATTTTTTGCCTTAATGTCAGACGATAGAGTAACTGCTTCATGCTAGATCCCCCAACTTTTTCGATATTCATTCGGCGACATACCCGTCATATTTTTGAAAACACGAATAAAATAAGGTTGGCTCGAAAAACCGACCTGCTCGGAAATCAAATAAATTTTGTCGTCTGAGTTACGGAGCAGCTCTTTTGCTTTCTCCACGCGTACTTGGTTAATATAGGTGATGAGCGACTCACCCGTATTACTTTTAAACAGGGAACTGAAATGAGAGATGCTCAAATTTGAATACTCTGCCATTTGAGTTAGCGTTAAGTCATCCTGGTAATGGTTTTGAATAAAATTGCAAGCGGATTTAATAATTAGTTTTAGTTCCTTTTTATTGCGTTCCGGATGAAGAAACCATGTCTCCATTAATTTACCCAAATGTGTACGAATTTCTTGATCTGAAATCTCGCTAAAGTTGGACTTCACCGTATGCTCAGCGTTGATACTAGTTAGCATGGTGCTGATCTTCGACTCTACAATTCGGAGCAAGCTCAAGTAAGCTCCGTAATTCACATGTTTTAAGTTCCTGATTTCATCTACAAGTTTATATAGATTTTTCATACCCACTGTGGAATCAATATCATTAATCGTATCGAAATACGTTTGAATTTTTATTAAATGATGATTCATATTCTCGATTTCTGTCAATTTCCCCATCACCTCGAGCAAAGCATCACGCAGTTCCTCCTTGTTCACTGGCTTCAGGAGATATTTATTGACGCCATAACTTATCGCTCGCTGCGCATATTGAAAGTTTTCATATCCACTGATAATAATAACCGCCATCGGTATTTTATGTTCCGTAATCTTTTGAACAAGCTCCAGCCCGTCCATCTCCGGCATCATAATATCCGTAATTAAAACAGTCGGCCACAATTGCTGAAGCATATGCCAAGCTTCTTCGCCGTTTGTTGCGTCGCCAACGACTTTAATATCGTGTCCAATGCTCTCCACCATTTCAATAATAGCCGCTCTAATCCATGGCTCGTTTTCTGCAACTAAAATCTTAAGCATAAGAACCTCCGGATCGTTTTTGAATTAATGATAGCCTAATCACCTACTGATGGAAAGGAAAGTGAAGTCTCCCAAACAGAAAAGCACCCCCAATAGTCTTCATCGGTTCTACACAAAGGGTGCGTCTCCAATGTCTACTATAAGGGGTGCGCTACAGCCTCCATGAATGCGCTGAGCTTTTGTTTACTGTTATTTCACATTGATAAAGTGCATAGCCTGTCCCTCGCGGGCTTCCACCGAGACATTATCCAGTACAAGGCCTCGAACATTGTTTGCTATAAAGCCATGCTTGCCTACGGCGGTTATGTTCTCAAAGCGAATATTCTCCAGCGGGCTTTCTAGCAGACCGGTAAGGTAGATGACGTTTCCGGCGACCGTATCCAGTGTGATGTTTTGGAACAGTACGTTCCGAATGACCGGGGTCCCCTCATCCTTTGGCAGGTCTTGGTGCGGGTCAAAAATCAAATCGCCGTAGAATTGGTCTACATATAATGCCCCACGGAACCACTGAGTATCTTGAAGTTCAACGTTTTGGTTAGATAACGTACAGTCCCGGTAGGTGATATTCTCTATCACACTGCCGCGCCCGCGAATAGCCTTGATGCTCGCTACACTGAAGGCATTATGAAACACGCAGTCTTCCACCAACACGTTACGCACACCGCCAGACATCTCGCTCCCCATAGCCACGCCGAAACCGCTGGTAAAGCGGCAGTTGCTAATACGCACGTTTTCCGTCGGAATGCCTACCGCACGGCCCTCAGCGTTTCGGCCGGACTTGATGGCAATGCAGTCGTCCTGGCTTGCGATGTGGCAGTTGAAAATATATACGTTGCTGCAGGAATCGGGATCCAGCCCGTCGCCGTTCACAATGCCATCATACAGTTTGCCCTCTTCATCATATTTAGTATGAATGCCCACGCCGTTGACGCTTAGGCCGTTACAGTACACGATGTGCACGCACCAAAAGGGAGACTGGCGAACCGTGATTCCTTGCAGGTACACATTATCGGTATTTCGGATACATATAGCAGATCCCGGCCTACCTGCCGCTTCCGATAGCTCCTTTTTGCGAAGCAAGCTACCGTTTGCATCTATTTTACCGGGCCCAGCAATGGTGATGTTGCGCAAGCGTCCACCCGCCGTATTCGGTGTGTTGACAAGGCTGGTGTAGCAGGTTTTTTCCAGACCCTCCCACCGGGATTCTATGAGCGGGTAGTCCTGCGTATCGGGGCTGCCAAGCAGCACTGCCCCTTCTCCTAGGTACAGCGTCATATCGCTTTTGAGGAATATAGCACCGGACAGGAACACACCTGCGGGGATATTGACAAGACCACCTGGACTACACACATCAATTGCAGATTGGATCGACTGTGTGTTCAACGTAGAGCCGTCCCCTACCGCACCGAAGGACGTGATATCAAACACCTGAGGCTGGGGCCTCGTTACGACGTTCAAGGTATTGCTTTTCAGCGGTTCCCCTGCTGCTACATATGCACACACATAGATTTCATACTCCTGTGCGGCAGCAAGTCCCTGAATAGTGTAGTCTGTATTCTCAGTAGTGGCGACGAGAGAACTGTTCACATACACCTCGTAACGCTCAACGCTGGTGCGAATGGGCTTATCCCAAAGAAGAGCTATGCTGTCGGCTGTTTGGGCTGCGGGCGGAGTGAAGAGATTAAAGGTGATTTGAATCAGCTGTTGTTCAGTGTACATAGCGCGATCTTTCCTTTCTGTTTGTGAATTCATGTGCATTGTGGATCATAAGAAACCCTATCCTGACTTTCCTTATACAAATAACAAACGAGCAGTCCAGCCAGCCTTAAATAAGTAAATAAACAGGTAACACTCCCAAATGAATATATTTCTTATATGCACTTAAGTATATAGCCTCTCTAAGCCCCATAAATTGTACAATCTCACGATATGTTATCCTTTCTTCTGAACGGGGGCTGTAACCTTACTTGTTTTTTGATGTTTCAATTATCCCTTTGGCTATCACTCTATTTGTCGTTAATTCAAATTTCATTCCAGGTTTGATTAAATGATTCGGCGCCTCTTCTTTCTCATGGAAAAGTAAATACAAATCTGCAGTTGTATCTCTTTGAGTATTTGGAGATTTGTGAAATTCAATCACTGCACTCCATAAGCCATTTATTAACTCTCTATCTTCTTCAAAGATGATGGGTATTGAGAAGTTTCCAACTGGAATAATACTTTGCCCGCCTTCATCGGCAGTCAGGAAATAGATCTTTACCGTTCCTACTGTCTTCACGATTTATCAACTCTTTCAAAGTATTTCAGATAGCTTATGACCTACAGTTACCTCAACGAGACTGCCGTTTCATACCGGCAGTCTCGTTGAGCTGATTATTTAAGCTATAGTGTCCCGTTAGATTCATAATTTTTCTATGTAATAAAAGATTTTTATTTTCTCATTCTATTTTGAATGATGATTAGTACTAAATACATAATTAAACCAACTACTCCTGTTAAAAACAGATTTACATTTTGAAATATTATCAAGTGAAAAAACAACATAATTGCTGCAATTAATAAAATTATAATCGAGATATAATCCATGAAATTAGGTTTATTTTTGATTCCCATTAAACTAAAGATTTTCTTCAACAACCATTCCTCCTTCCAACTATACCAGCGTAAATGTAGCTATCGTCACCTGTTAGCTCAAATCCTTAAACACCTTGATTGCTACTTCAGCCATTTTTTTAAATTCAACAGTACCTAAGTTTATTTCAAAATCTTTAGTTCCCTTTTCAAAGTAAGACCAATCGTTATTTTCCTTAATTAGCTGTATTTCATTTATTAGTTCAGAAAATGTAGTTAAGCCTTCCAGATCTAAATATAACCTCGCTAATTTTTGGAAGCCAGCTTCATCTGGAGTTTGATCTGTGCTAAAAAAACAAACAATGTAGTGTTCAAAGTAATTCTCAGGGTACTTGTTATCCTCCATTAAAATTCACCTCATTATCACTATTTCTTCATTATCAAAAGCAAATAGCTCTTTAAACACATTCTCATTTGTATCCAACTCGATCATTTTTCTGGTTGTAATTAGGATATTCGGGAAGTGAATTAAAGAATCCTGCCGTTCGTATTATAGCTTAATAATGGAAGCAGATAATAATACAAAAAAACCTCTCCACAGCCAAACATCGCTGCAGAGAGGTTCCCTCTAATAAAATATCCTCTCATCCCGATAAAGATTTTCACATTACTTTACCCTTATTCTTTAATAACCAATTTAAGAGGTGCCGCAATTAACTTTTCCACCGTTTTTCCATCTAAAACATCTTTAGCCGCTTGAACAGCGAGTTGTCCGATTAAATCAGGCTGTTGGGCAATTGTTCCTGTTAATTTTCCTGCTTGTATAGAGTTAAGCGCATCTTCGTTTCCATCAAAACCTATAATAGGGATGTTTTTTCCTGAGCTTTGAATCGCCTCTATAGCACCAAGCGCCATCTCATCATTGTGAGCAAAAACAGCTTGTACGCCTGGATTTCCTTGCAAGAGGTTCTCCATAACTGTTAGTCCTTTCGTTCGATCGAAATCCGCGGTTTGCTTTGCAATAACATCTAACTGTGTATCTGCTATTTCATGGAAACCTTTACCGCGTTCACGAGTCGCAGAAGCTCCTGGTGATCCTTCCAACTCAATGACTTTGGCCCCCTTTCCAACTTGCTGTACAATATATTCTGCCGCCATAGATCCGCCTTTGACGTTATCAGATGCTACCAGTGCTTTCACATCACCTTTGTCAGCGGAGCGATCCAAAGTTACGACAGGAATATCCAAACTATTCGCAGTCTGTACTACTGTTGAGATCGCAGATGAATCTACAGGGTTAATTAATAGTGCATTAACACCTTTTTGCATTAAATCCTCCACATCATTACTTTGTTTCGCTGAGTCATTCTGAGCATCAATTACAATTACTTCTATTCCAAGCTTCGCAGCCTCTGCTGCTACACCATCTTTGACGGATACAAAGAATGGATTATTCAGTGTAGATATCGACAACCCAATTTTGATATTACCTATTTTCCCACCACTGTTTGGCTTTGCCCAATCTGGAGGCTCCAAAGAACAGCCTGTCATTAGTACTAAAAGAAACGAAATCAGAATTACACTTATTTTTTTCATATAGGTATCCCCCTCTTATAAGGCTTTCTTACGGTCTAATAGTACAGCAATCGCAATAACAATCCCTTTTACTACCATTTGATAAAAAGAAGATACACCGAGTAAGTTGAGACCATTATTCAAAATACCGATGATAAGCGCCCCAATTAATGTGCCTACAATACGCCCACGCCCACCAGTTAAGCTTGTCCCACCAAGTACTACTGCGGCTATAGCATCTAGCTCATAAGAAGTTCCCGCTGTTGGTTGTGCAGAGTTCAATCTTGAGGTAAGAATTGCTCCTGCCAAAGCCGATAACATCCCCACTAATGAATAGATCATTATTTTGACCCGATCTACTTTAATACCTGAAATAATCGATGCTTTTTCATTACCGCCTATGGCATAGGTTTTTCGACCAAATGGTGTTTTATGAAGTACAACCCACAAAACTACAAAAACAATGATCATCGAAATAGCTGGAACAGGAATACCTAGAAAATAACCTCGGCCAAATAATTGAAACATTAAGCTATCTCCAAGACCTGTGATCGGATTACCATTCGTATATACAAGCGTTAATCCTCGAAAAATAGTCATGGTCGCTAACGTAGCAATAAATGGTGCCATTCTCCCCTTAGTAATTAGAACACCGTTAACAACACCCATCACTCCACCTAATACACAGCCAGCAATTATTGCTAATATAGGATCCCAGCCGGATAGCATAAGGTTTGCCATAATCGCACTAGAGAGCGCAAGAATGGATCCGACGGATAAATCAATGCCACCTGTCAGAATAACAAAGGTCATTCCGAAGGCAATAAGCGCATTGATCGCTACTTGTCTAAGCAAGTTGAGAATATTCAGTGGTTCCAAAAAACTTGGGTTCAGCACAGTTACAATGATAATAAGGATAATCAACCCTAGTAATGCTCCAAGTTTCTGTGTAAATTGTCCAAGCTGCAAGCCTTTATGTGCTCTGTCGTCCTTGATTGTCGTCATCACTATTGCCCCCCTGTAGCTAACCTCATAATATGCTCTTGCGATGCTTCCTGTTTTGAAAGCTCTCCACTGATCTTCCCTTCATGAACAACGAAGATACGGTCACTCATCCCTAATACTTCCGGAAGCTCTGATGAAACCATAATAATCGCTACACCTCGTTCAGTTAATTCATTCATCAGTTGATATATTTCTCTTTTGGCTCCTACGTCGACTCCACGTGTAGGTTCATCTAATATGAGAACACTTAATCCAATGCCGATCCATTTGGCAATAACCACTTTCTGTTGATTACCGCCGGATAAATTCCGAACTAAAGTGGATGAGGATTGTGTCTTAATATGCAATCGTTCAATAAGGACATCAACAAATTGTTGTTCCTTCTTCTTATTGATTAGTCCTCTAGGTGCAAAACTATATAAATTGGTTAGCACCATATTGTCCTTAACAGAAAAATCAAGAACTAAACCTTCATCTTTACGATCCTCCGTAACAAACCCTATACCCGCTTTCATAGCATCATTCGGATTATGAATGATGACCTTTTTTCCTTTCACCCAAATCTCACCACGATCCAAAGAATCTAATCCAAAAATCGTCCTCATCATTTCGGTACGTCCTGACCCCATTAATCCTGAGAAGCCGATAATTTCCCCAGATCGCACAGAAAAATTAACATCTCTAAACTGTCCCTTCTTTGTTGCGTTTTTAACTTCAAGCACAACTTCTCCAGGCTTAGCTTGACTGGATGGGAAACGGTCTGTTAATTCTCGCCCAACCATCTTTTTCACAACATCATCGAAATTCGTTTCTGGAATTGGTTTTGTATCCACCGTTTTCCCATCGCGCATGACGGTTATTCGATCGCATATCGCGAAGATCTCCTCCATTCGATGCGAAATATAGACGATTGATACTCCAGCTTTCTTCAGTGATGCGATAACCTCAAACAACTTCTGTATTTCACGCTCTGTTAATGCCGCTGTAGGTTCATCCATAACAATCACCTTCGCATTGGTCATAAGAGCCTTTGCAATTTCAATCATTTGTTTTTCACCAACCGAGCATTTCCCTGCTTCCTGGTTCAATGGAATCGTTACGGAAAGCTTTTTAAATTGCTCATTAGCGAGCTTTCTCATCTCTTTTATATCAAGTAAACCGAAACTTGAAGACCGTTCTTTTCCAATAAAAAGATTATCTAGCACGGTCATGTCCCGCCATACATTCAACTCTTGATGAATAAAAGCAATCCCGCTTTTTTCCGCTTCTTTGGGATTTGCAAAGTATGTTTCCTGACCATCAATCATGATGGTTCCTTGATCACGTTTATGTAAGCCAATCAATATATTCATCAAAGTAGATTTACCAGCACCATTCTCACCCATAAGTGCATGGACTTCGCCTTCATGAAGTTCAAAATTCACACCTGTCAATACACGGTTAGCACCAAATGACTTATGGATATCATTCATTTCAACGTGCATGTCGTTAGAACCCCCTCGTTATCCAAAATTAACACCTGATTGAAGTATGCAATTTGCATATGGCTTAGCCTCACCCGTTCGAATAATGACTTTTGCGTGCTGGGTTATCATTTTAAATTGTTCATGTGAAATCTCTTCTTTATCGATTTCCTTAAAACGATCGTTTAAGTATTGGGAGGTTTCTTTATTGTTTGCTGCAAGCTCTTCAGCTACAATTATTTTTTCGATAACCATATCTTCTGCGATAACATTCACAACGTCTTGAAAGCTTGGGACACCTATCATTAGAGCTAAATCTATTTTAGGAACATCTTTTGGAATTGGAAGTCCTACATCTGCAATGACAATCGTATCTGTATGACCCAAGTCAGCAAGGATTTTACTGATATGACTGTTTAATATTCCATGTTTTTTCATAATTATAGGTTCACCTCTACTTCAGATCTTGTTGGCATACCACCCTGGGCTCCGAATTTTGTTACAGATAAAGAAGCAGCACGATTAGCAAACTTCAAACTTTGCTGAGTTGAGCTGCCTTCCGCCAGCGCAACGGCTAATGCAGCATTGAAGGTATCACCAGCTCCTGTCGTATCTATAGCATTCACTTTATAAGTTGGAACGAGTACTTCTTGCTCCCCATCGTAATATCGAACGCCTTTACTCCCCTCCGTAATAAATAGCTTGTTGGGATATTTCCGTAATGCTTCTGTTGTTGTGTACTCCGGAAACAGAACTGCACATTCATGTTCATTCGGTGTGAGATAAGCTGCATTTTCAATGACTGTTTTACTGATCGTACGAGCTGGTGCTGGGTTTAGTAATAATGGTATTTTGAATCTATGGCAAATGTCGCTAACATAACAAACCGTTTCCTCTGGTATCTCTTGCTGTACTAGAACCATATCAACCGTTTTTATCGTATCAAGTGCTTTTTCAACTAAAGCAGGGCTAACTTTATCATTTGCTCCTTTGACTACGATAATACTGTTATCACCTTCAGCTAAAATAATATGAGCTGTTCCACTACTCACATCTGATGTTGAGTCTACAAACGTAATGGTAACGTTATTACTAATTAAATTATCAATGATAGCTTTACCATAGAAATCTTCTCCAATACAGCCAATCATCGTAACATGCGCACCTAATCGTGCTGCTGCTATTGCTTGATTCGCACCTTTCCCTCCCGGAACAGTCGAGAAGTTATCCCCAAGAACGGTTTCACCCGCATGTGGCCGCTTGGTTGATGTGACTACCAAATCCATTGCACAACTTCCGATTACACAAATCTTAACCATTTCCATCAACCTTTCTATTTGTTTATCTTATTTTTACTTCATATCATCTCTAACTCTGATTACGAATCTGCAGCTGAAAGCTCTATTCTCACACCTTATCCTGTTCAATTTGATTATTAAATAATCAAAGCTAAACTCAAATTTTGTAAATGAATAAGCTGATGGCAATTTGCGAAAAGATCTCTGTTGCTTTTCGTTCATTCAACGTTAGCGAGTGTGAATTTGTTAGGACAAAAAAAAGCACACCACAATTTTCGTGGCGTGCTGCAACTTGAACTCATCATATCCATGCTCCTAGCCTTTGACAGAACCGCCTGTCACCTGCATAAAGGACTTGTTCGCTATAACATAAACGATGAGAATCGGTAATATGGACAAGCAGGCACCCGCCATAATGAGATGAGTTTGGGTTGCTGCTGTAGTGCCGTATCGCAAATCTGCTAAACCAACCGTCAAGGTTTGTAGTTTAGGGTTCGTCATCGTAAAAACAAGCGGCAAAATGTATTCATTCCAAGCGTTGCGGAAAGCGAACAAGGCAGCTACGCCTAAGCCCGGCTTCAATAACGGAAGGATAATTCGCCAATACACCGAGAAGAAATTGCATCCATCAATGTAAGCTGCCTCATCCAAATCCCGAGGAATTCCTTTGAAGAACCCAATCAGAATAAAGAAAGTCGTCGCATGCGCACTGATCAGTATAAATATGATTCCCCATAACGAGGAATTTAGATTTAACTTCACCATCAGCTCAAATTGAGGACGGATGACAACGGCGCCAATCGATATGAACATGGTTGCCGCTTGAAGCGAAACATAAAAGCTTTTGCCGAAAAAATTTCTGCGGTCCACGGCATAGGCTGCCATAGAAGCGAGGAGCAGTGTGCCAATCGTTGTGAATGTACTAATAAAAAGGCTATTCCAAGTGAATTTTGCAAAGTCAGCTTGTTTCCAAGCCTCCAGGTAATTCGAGAAATGCCATACACTTGGAAGAATAGTCGCACCCGTGGTTAGCTCTGCATTCGTTTTGAAGGAGCCAAATAGCGTAACCAGCACTGGAAATACAGTAAATATCGCGATCATGGCTAGAAATCCCCATACGATCAATCTGGAAAATAAACGTTTCGCTCTCCTGCCGGTTTTTGTCAATGGAGCGATTTTAGTTGCTGGTGCAGTGTTCATTACAGCTAACCCCCTAAGCTAGAAAATACGATTCAAACGTTTCGAGATCCAGAAATAACCGATCGTAATGAGTCCAACAATGACGGCAGACATAAAGCCTACAGCGCTACCATAGCCGATCTGCTGGATCATCGTGGAGCTAGACGAAATCGGGAAGAACATCCGATAGACATAAAGATACATGACTTCGGTTCGTCCGATTGGACCGCCCTCGGTTAAGACCATAATACTCTCGTAGCCCTTTAAAGAGATGGTGATCGCCAGCATAATAATCATTTGCAGCACAGGCCCCAGCATCGGAACGGTAATATAGACAAACTTTTGTCTAGCGTTCGCCCCATCTAGTGAAGCACTCTCATAGACATCATCTGGAATGCTTTGCAGACCCGCTAGAAATAGCAGCATGTAGTTTCCAATTGCTCCCCAGATCGCAACGATAATCGAAGTAAACATGGCCATATCCGGGCCAAGCCAATCAATCCCTTTGGAAACGATGTGATATTTCATGAGAAATTGGTTTATGATCCCGTTGTACGAATTGAAGATGTTAAAAAAGACGATGGAAATGACCGCCGTACTCAGTACAGTAGGCATAAAATAAATCGCTCTTAAAAAGTTTTTACCCTTTAGTCCTTTATTCAGAATGACCGCTAAAACTAACGAAAGTGGAATCGTGATGATAATTTTACCCGAAGCATAAATCGCCGTATTGACCACCGAGTTCCAATAGGCTTCATCTCGCATTAAAGCAGCGAAATTGCCAAAACCGATAAAGACTTCTTCCCCGTATCCTGGATAGCTATAGAACATATATCTAATCGCCCATAGAATCGGATAAATACCTAGCACCACGGTGAATATAAGACTGGGTATAATAAATGAGTAGGATTCTCCTAATTTACGCAGGCTCGTCATGTTCAATTTCATCTCCTTAAATAACAAGGATAGGGTTTGCGAGATGCCCCCTATCCTTCTGTGCAGGATTCAGATCATAGCCGTGTTATTTCGTTAACATCCCTTGCATGCTTTTCGCATCAAAGTCCGGCATGGCTTCCGTCGTTACGTCTCCGCTTGCTCTCGCTTTATCCAGCGCCACATTATATCGCGCATTGACATCCTCGATCATCTTATCCAAATCGCCGCCACTGATCGTGTATTTAATAAATAAGTTTGAAAAGTCCGTTCCATCCACGGTCACTTTCGGGGAAATCGGCCAAATGCCATCATTTTCTGTCGGAAGGAAGCCTTCAATGCCAGGAACTTCTGGTGTTTTGGACTTCGCAATAATGTCAGGAAGAAGGGATAATCCGTAACCACCCTCATAATACTTTTGCAGCACTTCATCGCTGTACATATAATCTAAGAACTGCCACGCTTCTTCTTTGTGTTTGGTCTGGCTGCTAATCGAAAGCCATGGACCTGTTTTCCAGTAGCCCGCTACGCCTTTAATCTCGCCGTCAATCGTTGGCGGCAGCGCTGCGGCCCAGTTAATTTTCGCAGGGAACTGTTCTAGATACACATTCGTCTCAGCGGAAATAGAGAGGTACATGCCAATCTTTCCTTCGGCAAATTGAGCACGAAGCGGATCAATATCCATAGCCTCAACGCCCGGCAGCATGCTGCCATCGTCTTTCATTTGTTTGAATGCGGTCATAATGTCTGCAAATCCAGAAAAATCATATTTGCCTGTTTTAAAATCGTAGCCATAGCCGCCAATACCACTGAGTTCAGCGATCGAGCGTGGCGCTTTCTCAAAGGAGTTGTCTGCTCCTTTAAAGTTAATGGCAAAGCCGTAAGCTCCGGTATCCTTGCCAGCTTCAGTCAACTTTTTAGCCGTTTCTATCATTTCATCCAACGTCTGAGGAGGAGCGGCAATGCCCGCTTTCTCAAATAAATCCACATTATAAATAAGTCTGCTTGAATAGCCGTAGTTTGGAAGGGAATAGATTTGGCCATCCATCATATTGGACTTGTCAATCAGCGCCCCTCCAAATTTAGCGTCCATTTCCGCATTCATGTAACCATTCAACGGTTCCAGATATCCTTTTTTGACAAAGGGTATAAAGTTGCTTGGTGTGGTTCTAATAATGTCCGGTGCTTGCTTGCTCGAGAAGGCAATGTCCACGGACTGGTTATAGTTTTCAGACAGCCCTTTTACTTCGACTTCGATGTTGTTTTTATTCGTTTCGTTAAACCTTTGGACGACCTCCTGAATATAGGCCAAATCATGTCGATCCTCTGTCCAATAGTTTAGCTTCACCTTCGGTGCATCACTGGTTCCCTCGTTAACGGCTGCATTGGTGGACTGTGGCGATGTTTCGTTTGTCCCCTTAGGTGAATTCGTCGTATTACCGCCACCTGAGGAGCATGCACTCAACGTCAGAGCGAGAATGGTGCTTACTGTCAACATACTTGTTTTGTTCATTTTATTAAACATGAATGCTTCAACCCCTTCGGCTTTTGTATAGCTGGTTATAGTAGTAATTATAATGAACAGGCACCAAAGACATAATGGGATAAACCGACTGAGAAGGGGGGGATTCCGATGATCTTCCTACCAATCTGAGCCGCTGCTCTCCCATGCTTGAATTTGTGACAATGGCGTTTGAATGGCATATAACAGCAAAGAAAAACGAGCCTATAGAATCGCTTCTATGGCTCGTTTTTCGTTCAGGGAGACCTATTTGCATCCCGGAATCCCTTTGCTTCGCATTTATTCGATTAATTGTGCAACAGTGGATAGATCGAAAATATCAATTTTCCCATCTGGATTTACATCCGCTGCCTTAAAGCTAGCCCAGTTAGGGCTTTGATCTGTCTTACCAAATGCTGCGGCAACGATGCCAAGGTCACCAATGGACACTTTGCCATCGCCGTTCAGGTCGCCTTTAGTGTATCCAATGCTTATCGTTTTGGAAGCTTCGGCAAGCGGTGTTTCAACACCGTTTCCATCAGCCAAAATAATATTAGTTAGCGTAACATCAGTAGTAGCAATCTGTGTATTCGATTTTGCTTTAAGCTGTAAGCTTAATAGATCGCCATCCGAATTAATCGCATTCCCTTCCCCTAGGCTCGCGAAAATAATTCGTACTTTCCCTGGCGCCTTCACCTCTTTACTGATGACTTCCAAACCTGTTTTCAATGAAGTTGCATCAACAAAGTCCAATTTAGCCGGATCAAAATTAAGAGTAAGCTCTTGCGCATATACGTTTTGAGCTACTTTATCCAGACCAAAGTTCAAGCTAAAGTCTTGTCCACCCGCTACAGAAGTTTCTCCGGTTAGCGTAGCACTAATGTCAGAAACGTTGGCTTCGTAAGATAATCCAAAACCAAATGTGTAGTCGTCACCAACTGCATTCGTATACGTGTAATCGAACGACTCGGCGTAGCCTGGTACGTCCGGCGCGTTATTCTCTACTGCCGCTTGGTTAGCTGGGACCGTGATCGGCAGCTTACCTGTAGGGTTGTAACGTCCGCGCAGCACGTCGAGCAGCGCTTCAGCCTTGACGTTGTAGGTTGCCACGACAGCTGCAGCACCGGGCTCAACCTCGTTCATAACCCAAGGATTGGTCATGTTGACTACGAGGGCAGTCGGAACAGCCTCCTGGATTTGTTTGACACGATCAACGTTGATACCAGTGAGTGTGCCCAACTGGATCTCCACTGTGGAGAGGTCAGGGTACTCGTATGCTCTCGGACGCAACACCACGAGGGCTGCGGTTGCCTCCTCGAGCGTGCCTACGATGTTTACTGACGGATCCTCCTTAGCAATGAGTGCCTTCATTGAAGCAGTCTGAGCAGCACTGTTGTTACCGTTGAAAACCTCAACGTACAGCTTCGTAGTTGCGAGTTTTTCATCGGTCAGCGGCAGCAGTCCCTCATTGTTGCGAAGGAGTGTAACCGACTTGCGGTGAGCCTCGTCGGCACGTTCCTGGTTTGCCGTGGAGTCTGCGATTGCCTGAGCCGCAGCCGGGTCAACGTACGGGTTCTCGAACAGTCCGAGATTGAATATCTCCGAAAGCAGAAGCGTCAAATGAGGTGTGAGCTCTTCTTCATCGAGCACACCCGTGTTAACCGCGGAGATGAGTCCACTCGGGTTGTTGCTGTCAGAGAATATGCTAGTTCCCGCGCGGATCGCCTTGGCGAACTTCTGCTCAATTGGCAGGCTCTCCACACCATAGGCCATGTTGGCCAACACGCCGCTGTCACTGTTCACGTAGCCTTTGAAGCCCAGCTCGCCCCGCAACAGGTCAGTGATGATACCCTTGTTGTAGGCACCTGCCACTTGCTCGAACTGCTCGGTTTCAGAGTACCAAAGCTCTTTCGGGAGCTGATCGGCACTCATCTCGTTGTTAGGAACGTTATAGAAGGACATGATCGAACTCGTTCCTGCTGCAATTGCAGCCTGGAACGGTGGAAGCTGATACTCAAATAAACTTCCAGCCGTCGGGTAGAGCGTATACTTGCCGTGTGGTAAGTGCGGGTCCAAACCTCTTAATACTGGTCCGTCACCTGGGAAGTGCTTGATGGTATGAGCTACAGAATCGCTGTTGATTTCCTCCCCTTGGAAGCCTTTGACAAGCTCAGTGGCTATCATCGCGTTTAACTGAGGGCTCTCTCCGAAAGATTCGCTGATACGGCGCCAACGCGGCTCTGTCACGACCTCAACTGTAGAGCCGTAGATTTTGCGAATGCCGGACGCGCGCCACTCTTCGCGGGCGATCTCTGCAAAGTCGCGGTTAAGAGCTTGGTCTTGTGTTGCCGCCATGCCCAAAGCTCCGGGCCAAATGGAGAACTGTCCAGAAGCCTCTTGGAAGCCGAACTGGAGAGATTCTGCAATGTAGTTCCGCGGGTTGGAGGTAAATACGATCGGGATACCCAGCGGTGTGGCTTCTGCGATCTTCTGATACGTGTTGTTCCGTGTAGCGATATCGAAGGCAGTAGGATTATCGCGTAAGATGAAGTAACGTAGGTTACGATTCTCGATGAAATCGTTGACGGTAGTAGCGTTAGGATTAGAGGTGATATTCATGAGGCCAGCTTTCTCCGCCACGCTCATGCGCGAAATGAGGTCGGCCACGCGCTCCGCTGTAGATTTCTCCCAGTTTTCATAAATGTCCAGTTCACCGTTACCGTTTAAATCTCTGTATTTCTTGCCATCAATCGTAAGTATTTCCTTCACTTGACTGGAGATTACAGGCTGTGTTGCGCCTTCAGCCGCACTTGCGTTTGATAGACCAAGCGAAGATAGCAACACCGAACCAAGTACAAGCAATGCGACTGGTTTAGATTTTTTCGAGATCGAATTCATATTTTTCCCCTCACATTAATCATATTTTATACTGCTTGTGATTCCCTTTTTAGGTTTTCATTGATGAGATTTCCTTTACAATTCCTTTGTTAAACACTTACAAATCGAATAGTAAAACTAGTAAACTTTTAATGGCGCATACCAAATATCTTGATAAACTTAGTTTACTTAAGGTGGACCTCTCATTTTATGAATATCACCTCCTTTATTACTAGCAAAAAAATCTCTCTTTCGATTCTAGTACTATTTCGTCATGGAACTAGAATCGAAAGAAGTCGTCTAATTCCTACTTGTACAAATTTGTATAAATGTTATACATCAAAACAGCTGCTTGAGCTCTATTCGTTGTTCCTTTTGGATCGATCGCGCCCCCAGCTCCCTGAACAAGTCCCATTTTGACCATTGCAGCAACGCTTTGAACAGCATAATCTGCTATTTTCGCATGATCCTTAAATTGGCTCAGTTGTTCCTCATTCGCGTCTGTTGTCATTTGTTTAACCACTCGCAACGTACGCTCTGTTAATACGATCATGTCTTCCCTTGTAATTGGCTCGTGAGGCAGGAAACTATTGTTGCCTACGCCTTCCGTAATGCCGAGGCCTCTAGCGATTTTTACAGCATCATAGTAATAATCGCTTTCTTTTACATCCGCAAATTCGCTTCCGGCTCCCTTACTTACGTCAACCTCTAAAGTCCGTACTAACAAGACTAGAAAGTCGGCGCGTGTAACGGACTGACGAGGAGCAAACGCCTTGTCTGAGATACCGTTGATAATCCCTTTGGATGCCAAAACCTCAATCTGTTTTTTTGCCCAATCCAATGCAGAAATATCGTCAAATGTTTTTTGAACAAATGCTACAGCGTACTTGCTTAAGTGTGTAGTCGAAAAAACGACTGCTCTCGTAGTGGCATCATACCTGCCATTAGGAACCGGAACCACTTTTCCCTCTTCATTTAAATACCATACAACGATATGCTCAGGGCTCTTTAATTCTTCTGTGCTCAGTGAATAGGGCACGACTACCGTTACAGGAGAATTCGGGTTGTTCCAAGAGATTTTTTTGTCATCGACATACAGGCTTATATCTCTAACAGGTCGATCCCCGATTTGCTTCCCTAGCGCTTGATCTAGCTCACTGGCATCTACTTTTCCGATCCTCAAGCTTATGCTACCGGCAGTTACTTCACCGACATTAAACATTTTATTGGATATTAAAATAGTCCCAAGCGGCGAAGTTACTTTGATTTGAACCAAACCTCCATTACCTGCAAAAGCGGATGTCGGTAACTCCAATTCGTAGGCTGCTGCACCTGGTACTTCTTTCATGACAACCTCTATATTTTTTACTCCTTTTTCATTGGCTGCTATCTGATTGACCGCCTTATCCCAAGCTGCCTGGGTTACAATTGCTGTTGCTATTTTCGTTTCAGCATTCAGCTTCACGTCCGAATTTAGTATCCCTGGTGTTGACTGATCAATTGGCGGGTTTACAACAGTTCCCGGACCTCCAGAGCCTGGATTGCCTGGATTGCTTGGATTACTGCTAGTAATCGATGCGCTCACCTTCGTATCTGGTTGATACAGATGTCCGGTCATTTGGCTATCCACCGTCTGAACGGATTTAAGCTCAAGTGCAGCGGTTCCTTCTTGAATTGTTTTGAACGTTAGGGTCGCTAAATTTAAGGCACCGCTGTCACCCGCTACTTTATGTAACTTAGTACTTGCAAATCGCAATTGATTACCTTCGACCATTGGCTTGATTGAGAATCCACCGGATATGCCGCCTTGAACTCCCTTATATTCCAGCAAGGTTTGATCAAAATTGAGAATGAATTCATATCCATACACATCCTTCAAATCATTCCCAGTAACGGTAATCTGCAGCTCATTGCCTAACGCTACCTGGTTGTTAGTCACGTTTAAAGTAAAGGAAGGAGCGGCATCTGCATACGTAACCAGAGGAGCTACACATACAAAGCACATTAATAAAATTAAGCTGAGCAAATACGATTTACGTCTCACGATGAAGGTTCCTCCCTTATATAGAGACAGGAGGAACGGCTACGCTCTCCCCTGTTTCTCAATTACTCATTTAATTTCGTCATTGTTGAAAGATCGAAAATATCATTTTTTAGTAGATCGCCATCCGTATTTATCGCATAGCTTGTACTATCATGGTCATAGGCTTTCAATGTCCAAGCACCCAGTCTCGTTCTTTATTAAGCGCATACATAAATATTGAAATAACTTTATGATTCAGGTGGATATCTCAGCAATTCACCTCCATTTAATTGCTTAGCCGTGTTATGGCTATGTCTTACTCCCCTGATTGCAATGCTTTTTCTATCTTGCGGAAACATGGTGCCATTCCGTTATCCGATACATCAGCCATCGCTATGTAAGAGATTAGGTTAATCATAATAGAACTGTATCTGAAACATAACGGGACAAACCGATTGTGATGGGGGGGATTCCTATGAAATGTGTTTAATAGAATTCACTGGGTTAATTTATAAGAGCCTAGCGGCAGGATCGCTGCCAAGGCAGTCGCGACGCGTTAACGCCGTCATTCATCTCTGCGGGGTCAGGTATAGCTCGACGTTTCAGCTCATTTCCAGCCGTCTTGTCTCCATTGTTGGCAGCTATGCTGCAAATGCGCGGGAAAGTTTACTTTATTGGCTGTCACGAGCAGAGCTCGTGCTGCAGCTAGCTGCATTTGTTCTATGCATGTTTGTGTATCACCCTATACATCACAAAACTCACACACACATCGTCTTTTTCCTCAACTTTCCCCATGCTCGATGCCGCTCCTCAAATCCTCACTTCCCCTACTCCCAGCTCCCAGCTCCCAGCTCTGAAGCTATCCTGCACTTTTGCAGTAACTTCGTGCGATTGGGACGCTCTAGCTGACCTATCCTGTACTCACGCATTATAGATCGTCATTTCAGCTCATCTCCAGCCATTTTATCTCCATTGTGGGCAGCTATCCTGCTTACGTACAGGATAGCTGCCCTAAACCATTAAAAAGAGTAGGCTACCCTGCAAATGTGCAGGATAGCCTATACTCATTCTTATGATTGACTGTAACGGCAAAGCTCGTACTGCTGCCGCCTTTGTTCTAGGCATGTTGGTGTAGGCTCCATATCCTTCACACAAACAAACACACGCATCGTCTTTTCCTTCAACTTCCCCCACGCTCCATGCCGTTACTCAAATCCTCACGTCTCCTACTCCCAGTGCTGAAGCTATCCTGTACTTTTGCAGTAACTTCATGCTATTGGGACGCTCTCCCAGCTGAGCTAAGCCCCCACGATCATTTTCATGCCATTCTTTATGGTAGGGGAACCAACCATACGTGGACTCCCACCGCTCAGTATTACACTGTCCAAAACGGCTGGTTTAGAACTTTTCTTATTCCCCATCACAACTCTCGCAAATCGACTATAAAGAGTTCAAGCATAATGCACAGAATCCCCCTTACGGGTGACTCGAAATCGCAGACGCATCAGTTCACACTTCTAACGGAAACCACAGACGCTAAATCGCCTTTATTTTCCGTTTCAAGATTCTAACGGAAACACAGACCTCTATTTGTACCCTACATGCCCGATCTCGCCTCATTTCTGCGGAATAGCGTCTCTGACTTCCGTTAAAATGTGACGCTAGCCAAAAATGGAACTTTAGCGTCTCTGGCTTCCGTTAGCTTTCGTTATCTGCTCTCCGACTGCTCCCGCAGTATCGTCATCCACAAGTTCGGAGAATGCATAGTTTCCTATACAATAAAAAAACCTCCCCACAGCCAAATCGCTGCAGAGAGGCCCACCTTTAATAAAACACCTTCTCATCCCGCTTTTCCTTAAGTATCTCCACCGCTTCCCGGAAGCGCAGCGAATGCACGATCTCCCGCTCCCGTAGGAACTTCAAGCTGTCCTGCAAATCCACATCATCAGTCAGGTCAATCAGCCACTGATACGTCGCCCGCGCCTTCTCCTCCGCCGCAATATCCTCATACAGATCCGCAATCGGATCACCTTTCGCTTGAATATAGGCCGCGGTCCATGGGATGCCACCAGCATTCTCATAAAACAAAGCACTGTCGTGAGCAACGTAATGCGCACCTAGTCCGGCTTTTTTTAGCTGCTCAGGGGTCGCGTCCTTGGTCAGCTTGTAGATCATGGTCGCGATCATCTCAAGGTGGGCGAATTCTTCTGTCCCTATATCCGTAAGCAAACCAATAACTTTGTCGGGTATCGTGTAACGCTGGTTTAAGTATCGAAGCGCCGCGGCAAGCTCTCCATCGGCACCGCCATATTGCTCCATGAGGAACTTAGCCATCAATGGATCGCATTTGCTAACTCGAACAGGGTATTGCAGCTTCTTCTCATATACCCACATGCAGGGTACCTCCTCCAACGTCTGCTTTAGCCAAACCTGTAATCACACCTGCCACGGCCAAGGCGTATCATTCCATGACCAAGGCACGCCAGATAAGCTTTGACCAAAATGCTTCAAAGGACCATATCTCGATTCATAATTATGTGCGACCTGCTGCCTTACTTGAGCGAATTGATTATATTGCTGTATAGCATTCACATCGGTCGGATGCGTATCCAAATACAAGTTTAATTCCACTAGCACAAAATCAATCGCTTGCAGCTCATGAAGCAGCTTGTAATACTCCTCATCCAAAATAGCAGACATCAGTTAATCACCAGCTTCCTGTCTGGCATTTTTTGAGTCATATGGACTAAACAACGCAGGCCACAGTGTCCCGTATCGAAGTGCTTCGTAGGGCGAAAACTGCGGCAAATTGGGCGGCTGAAAAGAAATAAACAATTGCGGCGGCACGCTGAAGCTTTTTATTTCTATAGGTGGACACGGATCAAATGGACCAACAAAGGGCTTATAATATCGCACCTGATTATTCACCAAGTTGTCTCCTCTCACAATGTTCTTACCATCAGTATATGTACGGATACTTGACTACAATAACTATGCGTGCAGCAATTTAGATTTTTATATCGATCAATGAAGAAAAAACAGCTGTATCGGTACAACTGCTTTTTTTTGCATATTGAGTCCTATGCGTTTCTCCTATACGATACTCGTATAGCCAGTGCTTGAATTTCAAGAAAACGAGGTGTCCGCATGTACCTGATGACTAATGATGAAATAAAAGCATACTTAAATCGAATCGGCATTAAAGAAATCCAGCCGCCAACAAAATCCTATTTGTTCGAGCTTCATAAGGCTCATGTGAAAGCTCTCGCTTGGCAAACAATTGATATTTTCACAGGCAGACCCGCATCTATGGAGTTCCAGCAATCCATCGCGCTTGTTATAAGCGGAAGAAGCGGTTATTGTTTTCACTTGAATGGCGCATTCAGCGTGCTGCTGCGTTCACTCGGTTATAAGGTCTGTTTACACCGGGCTGGCGTTCAGCCGTTAGGCACTGAGCCTCGGATCAATTCCTTTCATCTTGGACTATCTGTCCAATTACTGAATGGTGGGCAGGAAGAAGAAACCTGGATCATTGACGTAGGACTCGGGGATATGCTCTTCGAGCCTTTGCCTTTCCACTTTGCAACGTATGAACAAGCTCCTTTTACTTATAAGCTGACAGCGTCTAGCCTTGTCGATAGGGGCTGGCGTTTAGAGCATGATCCGCTTGCTTCCGTTGTTGGTGCAGACTTTGATCCGACGCCTATAAAGGATCTTGAGGAATTTATGCCAAAGCATGAATATTACAGCCGCTCACCGGAATCTCCCTGGTTTAATATGTTTTTGATCACTAGCATTGCATAAAAATCGTATAGTCTTGTCAAGCGCTTATCCAGGTTACAGTATTAGTAAAAGAAAGGAGACCTATGGTTAGTGAGAATTTTCAGAATATAAAATCATGACAGTTAGTGCCAAAAAGACAAGGGGTGCTGTGATTCAGACAATCCATTATCCACATAATGTTAGATATTTAAATTACCGGATCATATGCCAGTTCGTCCAAGTGATCTTCTTCACCATTCTCGAATTGCTGTAGCGTCTCCGCAAATATGCGCTCATGATCGTAGGTCCGTCGCCCCTTGGATGTTCGGGTGCGGTCCCCGTACCATTTTCGGATCATCGCTATCAAGGGCTCGTCCCAGCAACGTTGCATCAGTTTATAGATGATTAATAAGTTACCCTGGAACGCAATCTTTCGCTTAAGAAGCAGAAGCAGACAATACGTGATGAGTGCAATGCGGATTTGCGTATAGACTGCATTGGCGCTGATACCATAGAACCGCTTAATGTGCAGATGCTGCTTGACCCACTTGAAGAACAACTCGATGTGCCAGCGGCGACGGTAGAGCTCGCCAATCTCGATTGGCTCCATGGTCCTTTCATTCGTGATGATGGTAATGAGATTGCCCTTGCTATCATGTGTTTCGATTAACCGCAGCGTATGCTCCATTTGGTTTACACCAGGCTTGCCTAATCGCACGATGGCTTCTCTTAGAATGGGTCCCTCGGCATTCACAACCTTCTCTTCAAGGACCGTGACGACCGCATTAGCCTTCAAACGAGTGATGAATCGCGTACCATTTTCGCAATACTGGTCGAATAAGTCATAATCGAGATAAGCGCGGTCAAACAGATTCATCGCATCCGGTTCCTGCACGACAAGCTCGTTCATCTCTGTCTTGTCCGAGGCTTTTGCCGGTTTAAGGACGACTTTATCTGGACTTACCATCTGTTCGTGATAGACTACGCGGGTATGCATCTTGATGCCAGCTTTCGTGTTGCGAAATTCTGCCCACCGATGCTTCGTTAGACAGAGAGAGATCGTGGAAGAATCAATCAGATTCAACCGTCCAAGTGCTGCCGTTCCTTTCTGAAAGCCGTATTCCCTGTGAATCTGCTGAATGAGATGGCCAAGTGTCGCATCGAATAGACCTGGATCCAAGTCTCGCAATTTTCGGGAAAGCTGCGAAGCACTGATCGATTCCAATGCCAGTTCTCGTTGCAGCTCTTCACTCATGCGAACGTCCAAACTGATGTCAGCCAAACTCTTGACTTGGCACAACTGTGCAAAGATAAACAACTTACAGAATGTAACGGAATCCAGCTTCTTCGTGTACTTATCCAGTCCAAGTTTTGCAATCTGGTTCAATAAAAATTCTCGATCAAGAGGAATAAGGTATTCCTTAAAAGTGGATTTTGTAGTATCCTTGTCCATGCGATCTCCTTATGAGTAGGGATTTGGACAGGACTGTCTTCTTCCCTAATCATAAGGTTTTTTCTTTGGGTAAAGCCACCTTAATTATTACATATTTAGAACAATTTTCTCATATAGGCTTTTCGGTGATCGCACTTGACAAATCTGATTTTTGTTTATGCAATGCTAGTGGTTTTTGATTAAAAATAGGAATGAAGCAGAAGGCCATGAGCTGCGAGGCTGCATATGGAAAAAGCTTGACCGAAGCGGTATGACTAAAACGGAGATTCAAACAAAATCAGTGTGGCTGGAGCTGCTCGGTGAGCAATTTGGAGAAAAGCTAGTTAACTATAGCGGTTTGGAGAAGGATCAGCTCTGGAAGCGAGTCCAAGCTGACCATGAGGAATGGAAGAATTCGTCAGCAAAATAGATCTTAGCTTAAATTATATAAGTTGAACTTAAGTTTTAGAAACCAATGGTAAAGAAATAGCGCGATAGGATGAGGCTACGCTGCAGTTTGTACAACGTAATCGACGTGACTTGCCTGACTCAATACGTACACTGTAGTTTGTGCAATAGGTTGCCTAGTATAGGGCGATATTCGTTGGTTTGGAGCTAAATCTCCTGCAATAGTACAATGTAGCCATCTGAAACAGCTCTCATGTAAGGTTTCTATTGTACGAAGTGCAGGCTACGCTGCTTCTCATTAAACGATATACCTTGAACCAAGGTGAAACGGCTATCGCCGTCCTTTGGCGGCGCCAGCGCGTTTCATTTCGAGAAATATAGAGAAAGTATGGCGAAATGATATCCTTTCCTATATTTTAAAAAAATGAAGATTTAGCGAAGCGAGAAGATTGTTTCTCTAGAAACGAAGTGTTCGCCTTTGCAGCCATATTCTTACCTTTAAATGTCTTAGGAAATCAAAGAATCTGGCTGCAACAGCGACCCTTCAGAATGATCTACTCGCGCAGCGACCAAAACGCAAATGTTTAGTTCAACTTATATAGAAGAGACCAGCCGCTTCAACTTAAGCTGCTGGCCTTTGCATCAATAAAGCCGATTTATTGATTTCTCCCACCGCTATCTTCCGATAGCCTAATGTATTCCCTCGGACTTGTGCCCATCTGCTCACGGAACAAATAGGCGAAGTGGTTGTAGTTTTGAAAGCCAACATCGAAAGCAGCCTCAGTAGCTGTCCGGTCAGAGTGTTTAATAAGCAAGGCAGCCTGCCGAATGCGCATCGCGTTCATCGTCTCAACGATCGTCGAGCCCGTTTCTTCTTTAAATAAATGAGAGAGCCTAGAGCTGGATAACCCAACCGATTTGGCAACATCCTCAATACGAACGGTTTCTCTCATATGCTTGGAAAGATAATGCAGTGACTCCTCCACTCTCGGATCTACTTTGCGCCTGCCGCGTTCAGCCATAAGCAGCAAAATACTGCGAATTTCATTTTCGCATAATGCGATCCAGAAGGACCGCTGTTCTCTTGAATCCTGAATAACATTTCTAAGGGCACGATAGACTCTTTTCTGCAGATGAGCCTTACCCAGAGATTGAATAATAACTTCGTCCGCAGGTAAATAATTGGTTTCAATCATATTCGGAAAATGAGCCCATATAAAATTCCACTGGCTGCCCGGAGCCGTTCCATACTGGTGGGAAACACCGCTGCGCAATAACGCAACATCCCCCGCCGAGCAGCTTTCCTCACCCGCAGGAGTGCGAAAATATCCGCTGCCTTCCAGCGTATACGTAATTAGCCAATCCGACATACCAGAAGGCCGGCTTGTCATATATCGATCAGGCTCGTTGAAGTGCCCTGCAACAATCGTGCCATTGGAGAGAGAAGCGTAATTATGAAAACTATCATAGGTAGCCATGACAGTCCTCCTTCACCTTTTTACCCTTAGCATACTGTGTTGATCATACTAGTTCAATAGAAACCTAGCGTGTGCGAAATCATCGTTCATTAAACGTTCTCAATAGGGTGTAACGGTTAGGCCGAATGCGATGGGCTTCTCTCAAGCTTCTCTCTAGCAAAGCGGCATCAATTCCTAATTGCTTCGGCTCTGTCGGACCACCAACCGCTTCGATTAACTGACGAATCGTTTGTTGATCCGGTATTTGACTGATTAGCTTCCGAGTAGCTTCCTGCTGCTCTGCTGTAAGAAAGCTCAAGTCTCCACTAGCTAGCTCGTGATAGAAAGAAGAAATTTCTGCGCAGGCAACGCCTACTTTTGCACCGTGAAGAATTTGTCTTCTCTCCAGGCGCAGAAACTCCATTTCCCAATAATGCGAGAGATGATGCTCGGCACCCGAGGCAGAGTGAGATTGTCCAAATAGCAGCATCGCGAAGCCAGAGGTTAACAAAGCGTCTGTTAAAAGTCTGATGCCTTCTGGACTCCGTTTGGCAATCTCATCAACATGCTCAACACACAGAAGAAGAGCCTTTTCGGTTAAATCTGCTACTACTTGTGAATACGGCTCGCCACCTGCCAATGCCCCGAACTTCCAATCAAATAACGAGGTGAATTTGCCAAGCATATCGCCAAAGCCAGCTGCAACAAGTGCAGAGGGAGCTTGCACCAATATATCTAAATCCGCAAAAATAGCTGAAGGTCCGATCGACTGAATCGTTATCTTATCTCCACGTAGAATTACAGGCGCTCCTTTGGAATTGAATCCATCTACAGACGGTGCTGTCGGTAAGGAAATAAACGGAACATTCGTTGTGTATCCTGAGAACCGGGCAATATCGTGCAGCGTTCCTGAACCAACCGCGATTACAGCTTCAGCCGCTTGTGATTTGATATCCAGCATTAATTGCACTAGGGACGCTTCATCCGCAATAACATCCCCTTGCAAATTGGGCTTTATGATGGATACATGGACATCGATGCCCGCTGCATGAATTGATACCTCAAGCGAATGTCCAGCAATGGCATAGGTCGTTTCATCCGCAACGATAATCACTTTATGGTATAAGCTTTCTTTAAGATAAGGGGCAACTTTACTGATCGCGCCTGCTTCCAATACAACGGGGCCCATGTCGAGCACGCGAAGATCCATTCCTTCTTCCTTGGACGCTTGTTCTCTAATAGTAGCTAAAATATCGCTCATATAAGCTCCTCCTTCAGCGCTAGTAATGGGATCAAATCCGAAATTGAATTCCAAACCCAGTCTGGCTGTTCATTTGCTAGTAATGCATCTTGACTGCTGGATGAACCACTAAGAACAAGTGCGGTTTTTATCCCTGCTCTCTTCCCTAAAGCAATATCGGAAGCCAAGCTATCGCCTATGACTAAACAACGCTCTGGAGTCACACCGAGGGTGCGCAAGGCCGCTTCTGCCATCATCGCTGACGGCTTGCCGACAACAAGCTTAACATCCTTCCCCGTTGTAGCAACGATTGCCGCTACCATTCCAGCGACATCAATCGATTCTCCATCTTCTCCTGGAAAAGATTTATCGGCATTTGTTGCTATAATTTCCGCTCCGCTGCTTACAGCTCGAAAGGCCTGATTCAGCTCCTTATAGGTCAAGCTTTCATGCAGTGTAATTACTAAATGATTTGCTTCCTCTGGATGCTTCGCCATGTCGATATCCCAAGATTGCAGTTCCTCTCTCAGCCCATAGTCACCAAGCGTCCAAACCTTAGCAAGCGGCTCGTGCATTCGCAAATATTGTGCAGTAACCGTTGAGGTTAGCAGAATTTCGTCAATTGCGGCTGAAATCCCCATTCGCTGAAGCTTTTCTTGGCACATCACCCGGGAAATATTTCCGCGATTGCTTAAATAAACAATCTTTTTTCCGTGCTTCTTCAGATGATCAATGGCCTCCATCGCCCCGTCAATCGCCTGATTGCCTCTATATATCGTTCCATCCAAATCTATAATATAGCCTTCGATCTCATTCAGCATTGTGCAGCTCCCTCCGTTTCATCCCTCCTCTATTTTCCTTTCATTTATCATCATTTGTCAACGATTGAATGCTTTTATTGACGTTTTCAAATGCTGTTATATGACAGCTTATTTGTTGTCATTTGCTGCAGCTATTATAATTTCTACACCTTTTATTTTTTCTAAATATCGTTTATCCGCTTTGCCATCTGTGATAAGGGTATGAATGCCAGCCAATTCCACTGATGTCGCTATAGAGCGTCTGCCTAGCTTAGTGTGATCAGCCAGCGCAATCGTTTTTCTCGCATTAGAAGCCATTTTTTTCTTAAGCTCCGCCTCGTATAAGCTGAAATCGGTCATGCCTTCTTCCACACTAACTCCTTCGGCAGAGGTAAAGAACAAGTCGCCATGAATGCCATCAAGCAAATTTTTTCCGAGTACGCCCTCTACCGTTCTTGAACCGGATCTAAGAACACCTCCAATTAGGATGACATTGATCCGCGGATTCTGATTAAGCGTCATAGCGGCATCGAGCCCATTCGTGACTACCGTTAAATAATCATAATCGGCAAGCACCTTCGCCAGCTCAAGCACGGTCGAGCTTGCGTCGAGTAGAATGCATTGCCCCTTGGTGACGAGCTGCGCAGCTTGCTGGCCGATTGCTCTTTTCTCCGCATAGTTCATCTCGCTTCGCGCAACGAACGAATCTCCTCGAAAACTATTTTTCTTGTTCGCTAGAACGGCGCCGCCATGCGTACGTTCAATTACACCTTCATCCTCAAGCATCCGGAGATCAGTACGGAGTGTTCCCTCGGAGACATTCATTTCCTTCGCCAGCTCCTTAACGACAACCTGACCCTTTAGCTTCAACCATTCCACGATTTTCTCTCTACGCTGCGCAGCAAACATCATAAGCCTCCCTCTCATTATGAACCACACAAACAAACAACAAAATATATTAACAAACAACAATAAAAATCAACATATGCAGCTATCTACATTCTGACATAACCAAACTGCGTCGACAAGTTCAAGCCGCGTCAAGCGGTTACCTGTTATGCTCGAATTGGCCCTAGGTTTGCAAATGAGCTAACCGATGCTGTCGCGGGGTAATCCCTAATTCTCTCTTGAAAAAATGACAAAATTGTGCAGCTGTTGAGAACCCGGCATCTAGCGCGATTTCATTGATCGGCAGTTTTGTATGCTGCAATAGTTGAGAGGCATGAGTAATCCGATGATTCAACAAATATTTTTGAGGTGATAAGCCTGTTTTCTCTTTAAATAGATGACGAAATCGATCATAGCTGTAGCCCGCTAGAGCTGCAAGCTCTTCAATTCCTAAAGCCTGCTGATAATGCTCATCCATGTAATTGCGAACATAGTGCAGCGGGTCCGTATGTAATTGCTGCTGGTTTTTCGGAGGAAACCTTCTGCAAAGCTCAATAACGATCTCACTTGTCAGTAAATTCAGCTTCTCCTGATAAAGCGGCTGCTTATTGATAAATTCAGCTTTCATCTGCAACAGCAGTGACAATATCGGGTAATTGCCTTGATGAACTTCTTCTGCAAAGAAGCCAGTAGGAATATGGATGTGAGGAGCCACATGAAAGCCAATAAACATAACTTGACTATCCGTAGTATGCACTTCATCATGTACGCTCCCAGGCCGAATAACAGTAAAGGAATTGTCATGAAACGGATAGCTATGCTCCTCGATAACGGCCTGGCCTCCACCGTCCAGATAGTATACTAATTCATAAGAATGATGCTGGTGAGGCCCTACTCGGAAGCCTTTCTCTCTAGTCGTATGATGAAAAAAAACCATTTTAGCGAGCATATTCATTCCTCTCCATCCTCCAGCACCGATTTTTTTCACAATAAAGTTAGCCAGTTTCTATAAGAATGATAGCCATATCATGATAAAAAAGTTTCTTCTATCATGTTATATTTACAGCGTTAAGTAAATAGAGGAGGCTGCATCGATGACCGTACAATTTCCAGTAATCTCAAATGAGGACAGAGTAAAACGATTAGAGCCCGCTCACAGAAAGGTACGAGCCGTGCTCGACACCGATACCTTTAATGAAATCGATGATCAATTCGCAATCTGCTACGCCCTTCTGTCACCAGAGAGCATCTCATTGCAAGCGATTTATGCTGCTCCCTTCCATAATGAGCTATCCGATGGTCCAAAGGATGGAATGGAGAAAAGCTATAACGAGATTGTGAAGGTTCTAGAACTAATGAAGAGCTCGGTGCCGTCATATCCGGGGTCTGAGAGTTATTTGCCAGGACCTGAGACCTTTGTTGAAAGCCCGGCGGCACGTCATTTGGTCGAGCTTGCGATGGCCTCCTCGGATGAAGATCCACTTTATGTATTTGCTATAGGTGCTATTACAAATGTAGCTTCGGCCATTCTGATGCAGCCGGAAATTATTCGTAAAATCGTCGTAGTATGGCTGGGCGGCCACTCGTTTCAGTGGCAGGATACTCGTGAATTTAATCTCCAGCAGGATCTTCATGCTTCACGTATCATGATGGATAGCGGAGTGCCGCTTGTGCTCATTCCATGTATGGGCGTTACTTCTCATCTTACGACTACCTTGCCCGAAATTCGGGAATATGTGAGGGAGCAAGGCGAGATCGGACACTACCTTTACGATATTTTCGAGAAATGTACAAAGGATCATTTAGGCGCTTCACGCGTGATTTGGGATATGACAACCATTGCTTATACGATTAATCCCGAATGGACACCAAGCTCACTTGTGCCTAGTCCGCACATCTCTGATCAATTTCGGTGGAGCTTCGATTCATCGAGGCATTTGATCCGTTATGTCGATCACATCCATCGCGACCCGATTTTCAAAGACTTTTTCTCCAAGCTGAAGCGGCAATAATGAGCAGAACCCTTCGCAACCACCTATTCGCAAAAAAGAATGCTAACGAGTCCGTAGCGTTTCGTTAGCATTCTTTCTTTAGTATTATGTGTTCACCTTATCTGATCGCGCCATGCGGAAGCACAGCATGCACACCACGGACACCATTTACGATTTGCGTAATCCTTAAATCAACGACAAGACTAGCTAAAGCAAGAGCTTCTTTACGATCAAACCCAAATATTTCTTTCATAAGATTTAACATCCCCTCAAGAGCGATAAAGGTTGCTTCATTTAAATCTTCATGAAAGCCCATCGTGATCCACGCCGCAGCCGTTTTTGCCCTTGGCATCGTTAAGCTAATATCTTCTCGAACCGTAAACGTAAGGTCCACCAGCTCCATTGGACACTCTAATGCGGGACATCCGACTTCTCCATCCCCTTGAATGGCATGTCCATCACCGACTGAAAACAGCCCCCCTGACACTGGAATCGGGAGATATAATATGCTTCCTGCGATCAATTCTTTACAATCGATATTCCCTCCACAATAACGAGGAGGATACGTAGAATGAATGCCTGGTTCATTCGGAGGCATTCCCATCACCCCCATAAAGGGACGCAATGTTACCTTATGCCCTTTATCGCTGGTGCCGATCATTGCATTTGCATCTAGCTTCCAATTAAGATGATATTCCGCACCATCTGCAATGCCTAATCTATTATTTATTGGATGCGGAAAACCACCCGCACTATTCCATCCCCATGAGCCAGGATGAATGTCATTTATTTTTATTTCGAGCGTCATCCCAGGCTCTGCACCGCGAATGGCAACAGGCCCACAAAGCGCATGCCCTCCATCCCGTGGGCGTTCCCTTGGTTCAAATCGTTCACGTACGCCAGAAGCCGAGAATGGCTCAAGTCCCCATCCCGCATCCAGCGTGCGATAACGAATGGCATCCCCAGAATCTATCGATAATAGAGGTTCAAAATCTCGTGAGAAAGAGCCGTGCAGGGTAAATCTTTCAGGATGAATTGTATAATGTGCCATTATATTACCTCCCGATAATGTAATCCCTTTCACTCCTATTTTACTTGAAAAATATAGGTGAAGACACAAGGGATTGTGTCATTATTAAGCAGAAAGCCCGGCTGTCCAAGGAGGACTGTCGGGCTTTCTATTTCACGCAGCGTCACCTTTAAATCAGCTCTTTGCGCGCTTTCAAGTAGCGATACAAGAAGCAGCCAGACACGGCGCAAATGAAGGCACATAAGCCGATAAAGCCGTAGCCGGCCTGCAGCCCGCGAAGCAAGCCCAGCTCTGTATTGGCTCCGTAGCTGTTTTTGATCCCTTTCGTTATCGCACCAATGGCATAATTGCCGATGACGCTCCCAATTCCCATTAGAGTAACGGTAAAGGTAATCGCCGTATCGCTCCCCTTTGGGTATCGTTTGGCGATAAACGCCATGACGGTTGGATAGATAGGCGCAATTCCTATTCCTGCCGCTGCGAATAGGAAGGCTGCCGATTCCCCTCCCAATATCGCAATAAAGGTACATGTAGCGGAGAATGCTGCGAAAATAATAAGTGAAAGATTAAAGCCGATTTTGTCTGTTACGGGGCCGAGCAGCAGCCTCGCTGCCGAGAAGCATAGAAAAAACATAGACAGCATGCCAGAGGCGGATACCGTATCCCACTTGTAGGCCTTCTCCAGAAAATTGACGAGCCATCCGCCCACGGCCAATTCCGATACGACGCCAAAGGAGAGAATAAGCACGAGCAGCCACAAAGCTGGATCACGCACTAAGCTCTTCAGCGGCAAACGATCCTCCTGTAACAAATCATCGCCAGGAAACTTGCTTAGAAATGCTGGAATCATAGGCAGTATAGATAAACAAAGCATCACTAAATACATTCCCCGCCAATCAAGCGTATGGCCAAATACAGTTACCGTCATTAATCCTGTAGCAATCATAGGGGCGACCGTAGAGCTGATTCCATAGAAAAAATGAGATAAATTCATCATCGTGCCTGTGTTTTTCACAAAAATCCGCGCGCCAAGAATAGCCAAGCTAATTTCCAGCATGCCATTTCCTATGTACATTAAGAAATAGGACGATGTAAATACCGGATAGCTTTGGGAGAAAAAGATTAGAACGCCCGACAGCAGCATCGACCCAAAAGCCATGATGCTTACCGCTTTAATGCCAAGCTTGTGAGTAAGAATGGCTGTAAAGGAGCAGGCAATCAAATAGCCCAGCGCATTAAGCGACAGCAATGTGCCAAGCTCCATCTCATCGAGCATAAAATCGAATTGAATTCGCGGGATTGCTGGACCTTTAATATTTTCCGAAATTCCAAAAATGATAAAGCCCAAAAAAATAGTCGTTAGCTGCAGCGCATAACCTTTGTTAAACCTCTGACGTTTCTGCATTTGTTTATCCATGTACAAAAAATCCCTTCAATAATATTTCATCAAAAAGCTATCATAACTGCACAAATAAAAAAAAGCCACCCCTTTCGAGTGGCTTTGGAACCGTCATCTATCAGCCTTTAACCGAGCCAATCAAAACACCTTTTTCAAAATATTTTTGCAAGAAGGGATAGATCATTAAAATCGGCAGCGTAGATACGATAATCACACCGTATTTGATTTGATCCGCATATTTTTGGGCATAGCCGCCTGCATTTCCGCCCGCTCCTGCTCCGTTTTGAAAAACTTGATTCGATAATAAAATATCTCTTAGCACGATTTGCAAAGGCTGTAATTTATTATCCCGAATATAAATTAATCCCGTAAAGAAATCATTCCAATGCCCGACCAAATAATAAAGACCAATGACGGAGATCAAAGCTTTGGACAGAGGCAGCGCAACTTTAATAAAAAACGCAAAATGAGAACAGCCGTCGATTGCAGCCGCTTCATACAATTCAGATGGCAGCGATGACTCAAAGAACGAGCGCGCAATGATGAGATAAAACACATTCACACAAAACGGTAAAATAAACATCCACAGCGTATTGGTTAGATGCAGGTCCTTCATAAGCAAATAAGTCGGGATTAAACCGCCGTTAAAAAACATCGTAATGACAAATGCGAGCATAATGAATCGTCTTGCAGGAAATTCACGTCTGGACAGCACATAGGCTGCCGGCAAAGTGACCAACAAATTAACAAGCGTACCTGCAAACGTATAAAAGATCGTATTGCGATAGCCTACCCAAATGCGATCATCCTGCAGTATTTGATCGTATCCGAAGAAGCTGATGTTTTTGGGCATAAACAAGACTTTCCCGGTCGACACCAAGGTGGAATCACTAATAGAAGCAATGACAATAAAATAAAGCGGATAAATAATGGACAAAAAAATTAACGTACACATCATAAATAATACGATTCGAAATAATATTTCACTACCGTTTATACGGCTGCCCCCCATATTCACTCCTCCTTCTACAGCAAGCTATATCGTTTCCTATATTTTAAAATAAGCTCGTATTGGAAGCTTTCTTTGAGATGGCATTCATTGCAAACAAGAAGACAAAGTTAATCAGCGTATTAAACAAACCAATAGCCGAGGCATAGCTGAACTGATTGGATACAATCCCGATCTTATACACGTATGTGGCGATAACCTCTGACACCGGCAGGTTCAACGAATTTTGCATTAAAAATATTTTCTCGAAGCCTGTACTGAGTATATTCCCCATACTAAGAATAAACAGAATAACGATGGTCGGAATAAGCGCTGGGAAATCGATATACCGTATCGTCTGCCATCTGCTCGCTCCATCTATTTTCGAAGAATCATAGAGCTGGGGATCAACCGTCGACAGCGCAGCTAGATAGATGATGCTGTTCCAACCGCAGTGCTGCCAAATATCCGAGATCACATAGACCGGTATAAACGTAGAGGTAGATGCCAGAAGGTTGATATCTCCTAAACCGATGGATTTCATCAAATAACCGACAATGCCTGTTTCCGGAGATAACAGCACATTCAGCATACCCACCAGTACGATAATCGAAATAAAGTGAGGCAAATAAACGGTTGTTTGCATAAGATTCTTCATTTTTTTTCTGCGAATTTGATTAAGAACCAGAGCCAATAGGATCGGTGCGGGAAAGCCGACAATGATCGAAGTGAAGCTAATCAAAAACGTGTTTTTCATCAAGTCGGTAAACAGGAAGCTGTCCATAAACTGTTTAAAATAAAACAAGCCTCGCCATTCCCCGCCCGTAAGGCCCTTGCTGAAGTCAAAATCCCGGAATGCCAACTGAATGCCGTACATGGGGATATAGTTGAATAAAATGATGACGATTATAGCTGGAAATACCATTAGCCACAAATGAATATCTCGTTTGAAGGTATGGAAAACACTCCGAGAGCCCATAGGATAATCTCCCTTTTTGTTGAGAATGAAGCTATACCCTGTCTAAGAGCGGCATAGCTCCTTCCATCAAGTGATGTTGTTACTTTTTGCTCATGTAGTCGTCATAATATTTCTGCATAATTTCCAGGTTTTGATCCAGGCCAGCTTTTTTGCTTTGCTTCACGTATTCATCCCATTGTGTTTCAATACCGCCCTTGGTCACCCATTTGGCAAAGCTAGTGTTGGCCAAATTCATAATGTTCGTATTGCCGAGGCTCATCGTATTATTGTCTGCGGTCGTATACTTGATGAACATGCCGGGGAACACATCGTTGTCGGTATCGACATCTAGGGCATCCTTTAACGGCTCTGATTGAACAAGCACCTCTTGCATATCTTTACCTAGCGTTAAATTCAATGAGTCGGCAATATACATCGGACCATTATCTGCCCAAGTAGATGTCCATTTCCAAGTTCCTGGGTCCATCTTCGTATCGGCTGGCGGCAGCACGGTGTAGGTACTGTCGCCATTATCTTTAATATTCGTGTCTAGCGAGCCGAACAAAACCTGCATGCTCACTTCTGGATTATATAATTCGTTAATAAATCTCATCGCAGCTTCTTTATTTTTTGTTTTGGCTGACATAACAATTTGATTGACCCCATAGTTCAAGGTTGCAAAATCATAGCTCCAAGATAATTCACCTGAATAGCCAGCACTTTCTTTAAGTGGACTCATGGATGTGTATTGCGGCGCCAGCTGCTCGCCGAATCTATCTGATGCTACCCAGCCCCAAGTGAAGCCTACTTTAGCCGCATCTCCTTCACCACGGGCAACCGACTGGAATTTCGTATAATCGTGAGTAAAGACCTCAGAATTAATCAAGCCTGCTTTGTAGAGCTTATTAAGGAATACGACCATTTTCTTATACCGATCATCTGTCAAAAAGTTTTTCACTTGGCCATCTTCAACAAAATAACCTTGTCCGCTTCCATCTGTCAGCGTAATGCCCATCCCGCCTAGCAGAACTGCCGGATTAAAAAAACCGCCAATGCCTCCCGGCCAATCCATCGGAATTTCATCATTCAGATCACCGTTGCCGTTCGCATCCTTTTCTTTGAACGCGACCAACACGTCATACAGCTCATCCCATGTCGTCGGCATGCTCAAACCTAGATTATCCAGCCAGGTCTGATTAATATATTGTCTTGTTGCGGAGCCCGGCCAAAACCTTTGGTATTTAGGCAAGCCGTAGATTTTGCCATCGGGCTGCGTCGCAATAATTTTCGTATCTGGCTTGGAGGCGAACATCTCCTGTACGTTTGGCGCAGCTTCTGCAAGCTCGCTCAAATCCTGGAATAGACCTTGAAATTGTGCAAAATCAGCGTCTGTAATCACATTCGCTCCTACAAATAAGTCTGGCGTATCACTGCTCGCAAGCATTGTGCCTTTTTTCTGATCCCAGTCTGCTGTAATCTCCTGCCACTCAATATCTACCCCCGCAGCATCCTCCGCCTTTTGCAGCCATTCCATTTCAGCGAGCGGCTTCGTGAGTGGGTGCTTCACGACAAGAGCCGTTAATTTCACTTTCTCACCGCTGCCAGCTCCTCCACCAGTACCTGCCTCAGAGATTTGTTTATTGCCAACATCATTGCCTCCGTTATTGCTGCAGCCTACAACGAGTGCTGTACATAGGCATGCTGTAAAAATAAGTTTAAACGCTTTTTTCATGTTTCTTTCGCCTCCCTTTTCTAATTTGTTATCGCTTTCATAACGTGACGCCTCTATCGTAGCAATCGGTTACAGGTGGGACAATACGGAAAATCATTGGATTCCGGTGAATATCATTGGATACAAAGACAAAAAAAAGAAGCCCCGATTAATAGGGCCCATAAAGGTGCAGTTAGTCTGAGCTTACTGCAGTATTCTTACATTAGGGGTATGTTCCGCGGAAAGCAATCTTCATTTTGTCCGCTACGCTCTCGAAAGCTTCCTTCACATTCTTCTTTCCAAGCCATACCTGATCAAGCGCAGGCTGCAAAACCGCATTAATATTTTCATTGTTTTTGAGATAATAATCGTACGAGTTAACCCCGTTCTGAATCGTCTGACGCATCACAGCATCCTGATAGCCGGCCGGATGGCCCGGATTTAGGTCAGCCCAACGCGCAATCAGCTCCGGTTTCGTGTAATAATCCTTAAGCAGCGGCATCCACAACCCGCCTCTATGCAAATCGATCGAATTTTCCGCATCGAGCTGCCATTTATAAAAAAGCCATGCTTCTTCGGGATGTCTCGTCGTTGAGGACATAACCAAGGGCTCACCAAACTGAATCGTCTTGCTTGTCTTGAGCTTCGGCAGTACACCAACGCCGTAATTCACATTCGCCGCTCCTAGATCAATTTGGACCCATTGGCCGTTAAGATCCATCGCAATCTTCCTGCTTTGCAGCGCAAGCGCAGGCTGTGGAAGGTTTTTCGATTGAATCGGCGACGGGGCAACATGATGTACATAAATCAAATCAGCCAGCTTCTGAACCGCATCGATTACAGCAGGGTCATCCAAATTCATTTTGCTTCCGTCTGGCGAAATGACGCTGGCATCATTGGAAGGCACCATCAAATACCACATCCACGAATTAAAGCGCACGCCGAATTGCGTAATCTGATTAACATCAAAGTCCGGACTGAGCGCATTATGACCGTTGCGATCGAGAGTCAGCTTTTTTGCCGCAAGCAGAAATTGCTCCCATGACCAGGCATTCTCAGCCTTCGCTGGCGGCAGTGCAACGCCGGCTTCCTGAAACAGATCGGCATTGTAATAGAGCGCAAATGCTTCCTCGGCTACCTTAATCCCTGCGACTTTGTCCCGCTCCCAGTACATGACCGCATTCGAGATAAGAGAATCCTCGTTAATCTCTGCATCCACTTCCAAAAATTTTTTCAAATTATAGAGCTTCCCTTGCTCGGCCCATTGCAGCGCAGTATGCTTGTACAGCATAAACACATCAGGAGCTTTGTTGCTGGCGTACATCGTCGTAAGCTTCTTAATATATTCACCCGGCTCATGGATGTGTTGGATCGTTATCCAAGGATACTTTTCCATGAATTGCGTAATCATCCGTTCCTTAGCTTCCTTCTCATTCAATGTGCCCCAGGAAGCGTAGGTCAAAATCACCTGCTCTCTGCCATTATCCGCCTGTTCATGGCTCGGCCCAATGTCAGGCGCTGTACTGTTCGCCGCTTGGCAGCCTCCTAAGAGCAGCATCGCGCAAACTATCAGAAGGACAATAATTCCGCGCTTGTCTCTCACGAGCCGTTCCCCTCCTTCCATGAATTACACAATTTCCTTCCGCTCATGCTGCCCGACATTCAGCCCCATACGAATTAAAATCGTCGTACCGCTCCCTTCAGCGGAAGAAATATCAATGCCATACTCCAAGCCATACAGCAGCTTGATCCGCTTCTCCACGTTAGGCATGCCTGTGGAGCGGAGCTTGCCTGACTTTATCTGATCAATATGCTCTTTCGTAATACCAGCTCCATTATCTATGACGGAGAATAAAACCATGTCGCCATCCGTCCAGCCTTTAATCTTTATGATGCCATCCTGCTCCTTCTCCGCAAGCCCATGAATAATCGCATTCTCGACAAATGGCTGCAAAAACAGCTTAGGCACCTCCATATCCTGAAGCGCTTCTTCCACATCAATCTGAACATGCAGCAAATTTTCAAATCGGCTCGACATAATATAAATATACTTGTTCAGCCAGTCCAAATCGGTTCGCAGCTGCCAGGTTTCTTTCTTATTTCGTGTTGATGTCTGCAGCATATCCGCCAAATTATGAATAATGAGACTCATCTCCTGCTGATTGTTCTCTACTGCAATCCAGTATAGCGTTGTTAGCGTGTTGTAGAGAAAATGCGGATTAAGCTGGAGATTCAGCGCCATGAGCTCAGCGTCCTTTTCTCTAAGGCGCGATGCATAATTTTCTTCTATTAATGTCTGAATTCGACCGTTCATATGATTAAACATTCGAATTAAGTGACCGAATTCGTCACGCCCCTGCTCTGGAATATGAATATGAAAGTTGCCTCGCTCCATCAGCTTCATCGCCTTTTTAATTCGACTGATCGGCTTCGTAATATACACCGACATCATATAGGCGAGCAGAATCGATACCAGCAGCATAATCACTAGAAATAAGGTAGAATATTTGCGCAGAGCATTCAGGTCTTGCAAAGCATCGACTACGGGAATTTTAATATAGGACAGCCAGCCCGTGCTATCCATACGGCTAAAGCTAATGACTACGTTCTCGCCGTCAATCGTCCTCTGAATACTACCCGTCTTCATCATCATCGCTTCTTCAAGCCAGGGAGGCGGGCCTTGACTAGCCGCTTTGCTCGCATCAGAATCAATGACAACGCTCCCCTTCTCATCGACAATTCCATAAGACAAATGTTGAAATTCACTTTGCCGCGCATAATCAGCGAACAGTCTTTCAACATAATCGGTCGTCAAATTAATCATCAAGATGGGGTTCTCTATCGTCTGCGGCAAGGTATGGAAAATCCCGTTTTCATCAATATAGGTTAATTTCAACATCTTCACTGCCGACACCAGCTTATCAAATTCAAAGCTCAAATTAGACATGTCCTTCTCGCCTAACGTTTCGGCGAACCGATAGGTTGGAATCCACTCCAAATCGCCTTGACCGGCGAGCGCCTTATCAAACAAGGAGGATTGAAAGAATCCTTCTGGCATAACGAACATGACCGAGGTATTCCCGAAGTTGTATTTTGGCGTCAGTATAAATGAAGAATAGATGTCCGTATCACCACCGAAATATTTCAACAAAATTTGTGTAATTTTCCGATCTGCTTTTATAAGCGATTCGTTATCAGATGAATCCACCTCTGTAATGACTTCATACAATTCATTATCAATCGGGAGCATTTCACTTTTGTCACGAATAGCTTGCAGCTTATCGTCCAAGAGCTGATTATTGTTAATGACGACATTGCCAAGACTTTCCCTAACATTGGATAACATGTTTTGTGCGCTGATTTGGTAATAGGCAAACCCGAGAATTAAAATGATAAAGCTTACCAGTACAAAATAGGATACGAGCAGCTTGACCCGGAATTTCACATTGGAGCCCAGCTCAGCTATTTTTCTCAGGATGTGCATCGGTTTGGCCTCTTTTAATTAGGATGAGAACATTCTACGAAATTCTTCAGGGGGATACAGGAACATTTTTTTGAAAACCTTATTGAAATACTTAATGTCTTTATAGCCGACTTGCCTAGCGATATCAGCAATCTTCAGCTCTGTTTGCAATAATAAGCTGCGTGCTCGCTGCATTCGTGTTTTCACAAGAAAATCGGTAAAGGAAAGACCAATATTATTTTTGAACAAAATACTAAAATACGAAGAGTTATAGAAGAACCGCTGCGCTACCATCTCAAGTCCTAAATCCTCGTGCAGATTTTCCTCGACGTACTCCCGGCATTTCTGCATGATCATCTCGCTTCGGGATGATTTATCTTTTTTAATTTGCTTCATAATGCCAGCAAGCAGCTCTGCCGCGATGCTCTGAGTTTCTCGAAAGCAGGAGGAAGGTAACAGCTCCAAATCGATTCGATTGCTGAGCACGCGGTACACTTCACCGTCTATCATAAATTCGACACGCTTCAAGCAGGTCAAGAGCAGCTGTGTGACATTGCATTTTAGTCGGAAAGGGGTGGGGTAAGCCTCTGCTGATTTATTTAAAATAGAAGCAAGGATGCAGACAGCACTCTCCAGATGGTTCTCTGTTATTGCCTTCTCCAGAGCATCGGTATCTTTGGTTGTAACCTGAGGAGGAGAGCTTCTCTCCAGCAGCTCTTGCAATTCAGTGGCATTCAGCCACTTGCCTTCTGGAAAATAGTACAAATATTGCAGCGCTGTTCTTGCGCTGTCGCAGCTTGCCCGAATATCCACATCGATTTGGAACGATTCCGACCCAATTCCTGCACTAATAGAACAACTATATATACTCTCTAGCTGAGCGAGTGTTTTTCGAAGATTTTCCAAACATTCCGAGCTGGATATATTGCTCTTCCATACGGCAATAACATAAAGCAGATCCTTCTCATGCTCGGGTGCAACCATCAGCGTCTCTGCAAAATTCGAATACGTTTGCAAAATCGCTCGCTTCAATATACTCGTCCATTCGAGTGTTGGCCCATGCTCAATTCGATCTTTAGATTTTGTTTCGAGAATAAGGACCGTTCCATGTCCTTGCAGAGGAAAATGCTGCCTCACTTCATTCAACTGGGCTGGCTGCAGCTCCTGGGTCATCCATTTATAAAGTAAATGCTCCATGTAGACGGGCATTGTATGAGCGAGCTGATCATTTAAGCTCTTCTTCTCGAGTTGAAGACTGCTTTCCTGATTAAGCTGCATTTCCAAATCAGATATAATAGGCTCAAGCTGCTCGGTAATGACCGGCTTGACCAAATAATCCTTTGCCCCGAGCCTAAGCGCCTGCTGCGCGTAATCAAATTCGTGGAATACGCTTACAAAAACAACTTTAGGAATTTTAGTACCCGTATTGTTCAAAGCCTTCAGAAAATCCAACCCGTTAACGAGCGGCATCTGGATATCCGTAAACACAATATCGAGCAAACGGCTTCGTGCAAGCTCAAGTGCTTCTTTGCCATTCTTCGCCTCATGAACTTTATAATCCGGCCGTAAAGAGCGAACCATCGCGGCTAGGCCCCGCCTTTGCTTGGGCTCATCGTCGACGACCAAAATCTCCAGCTTGCCTGCACCCATATTAACATCCCCCTAGAGGTATTGCGAAACAAACATCTCTTCTTATTGTATCGTTTGCTTCTTCGATTTGAAATGTAAACGAGGGAGAAAATAGTTGGATTAGGAGAATCATTTTTGATTATTGATTCTCCATAACCTTCCTAGCATGATCAAAATGTACTTAACACACAAGAATGCCTGCTGTTTCATGCGGATAAGCACCTATGTGTGCTTATCCGCAGGCAGCAAGCCTTATATCTTCTTGCGATACTCATTCGGCGACATGCCGGAGTATGCACGAAACAGCTTATTGAAATAGCTGGCATTGTCATAGGCAAGCTCTTGAGCAATTTGCTCTATACTTTGGCTGCAAGTGTCCAGCAGCTCTTTGGCCTTCTCCATCTTTCGTTTCGTAACAAACTCTACAAACGTTTCACCGGTCTCTTTTTTGAAAATTCGACTAAAGTGCGTTGGGTTTAAGTTTAGTCTGCGCGCCATTTCATCCATAACGATTTTCTCTTTTAGATGCATGTGGACATATCGTTGTGCTTCCGCTACTTCTTTGCGAATGGATTGATCCTTGCTCCCTCTTATCGAATCCATTTTCGCGATCAAGAAATCGTACAACCAATGGCCTAGATGCTCCAGCGTGTCTATAGCATAAATTTTTTGCTGCAGCAATTCTGCACTATAATTCGTCAAAAAATGATGCATGACTGAGTATTTGAGCTCAATATCCGAGACGATCTTCAGCACCCAGCCCCGTACAGAATCAACCGGATACCTTTGCAATTCAATAAGGCTGAGCCACTTCTTGACCGTGCTTCTCAGAAGCTCCTCATCCTCCAATTGAATGCCATTTCTAATATCATTTATCGCATCAATATAATGAACGAATAGCTCATCCTCCGACGTCTCCGTAGGTTGAACCTTAAGAATACGATTTTCCCCTGAATAAAATCTCAGCGTCTTGATGCCCAGCATCGATTTAATCTGCTTCTTGAATGTCAGCATGGAATCAAAGCTTTCGCCTAAATAGAAAGAGACACCAAGCTTCACATTGCGGCGAAGCATCTTTTGTACTTCAAGCAATTCGCCGTTTATGCTGTCCACAAGGTTGACCTTAATCGTCTTGGGATACGGATAGAGGATGAAATAGGTCTTCTCATTAAGAGTCAGAACCACGTGATCTGCGATTTGAACAGATTCTTGCAAAGCATTTTCTACAACAAATCGCACCTGATGTGCGCCTCCGAAGCGTTCCTCTATATCCAAAAATCTCTCCAGCGTACAAAGTACCGGCAGGTATCGATAACCCGCCTTCAAATGAATGCCTAAGCTCAGAGCACGATTCTCCCACTCCCCCTCATCCCATACAGGCTGCTCGATCAACGATTGCAAGAAGGTTGATTTTAAAGATGAAAGGCCAAGGGAGACCACCGCCTGCAGCTTCTGATGATCGTTTTGAATCGTCGTTTCCTTATGAAGCTGTGTAATAAGCTGCGATAGTATGTCTACTAACTGTTCAATCCGCATCGTTTCCTTCAGTATATAGTCATTTACATTCAGCTTTACCGCTTGCTGCGCAAAATGAAACTCCTCATGACAGGATAAGATAACGGTTTTTAGACCAGGATTTAGCTTGCGTGCTTCTTCAATTAATTGCAAGCCGTTCATAATTGGCATACCAATATCGGTAATTAATATATCAGGCGGCAGCTTCTTGCAAGCATGGAGTGCTTCCTCTCCATCCGAGCAGGCAGCTAACAATTCCAGCCCAAGCTCCTGCCAAGGAAGCTTGGCCTGCAAATATTCAAGAACAGGCATCTGATCGTCTGCGATGATTACTTTATACATGATGATTTCCCTCCATGATAGACGTTGGCAGAACGAACACAACCTTCGTTCCTACTTGATATTCGCTTTCCAATTTCATCTGGAATTGATCGTCATAAATTAGTTTAAGCCGCTCGTAAACATTCGTAAGTCCAATCCCCGCCGAAGTCCCTTCATTTCGAGCATATCTCTCCATAATTTCCCTTTTGCTAGGCTGCAAGCGATCATTTACACGTTCCAAGGCTTCTACAGTCATACCCGCACCATCATCCTCTATTGAAATGTGCAAAGCTTCTCTCGTCTTCTCTACACGGATGGAAATGAAGCCGCCTCGCTTCGAGAAGCCATGCTTGTAGCAGTTCTCAATGATCGGCTGGAGAATAAACCTTGGCACGGTTTCCATATGCAGCTCATCCTTGATTTCAATCGTTGACTCGATCTGATGCCGCAAAGAAAAGTTCATCAGATCCATATATTGCTGCGTAATTTCAAGCTCCGTAAGCAAAGGCACAAACTCCTGCTGGGAAGAGAGCGTCGTTCGCAGCAGCGAGGATAACGATCCGACTAACTCGGCATTTTCTTCATCGCCCTTCATAAGCAGCTTTAAGCGTATGGAGCTTAGTACATTAAATAAAAAATGCGGATTAATCTGAACCTGCAGCATCGCAAGCTCTGCTTGCCGCTTAAGCTCCTGCTCCAGCTTTACTTGCTCAATCATCTCAGAGATCCGGTCAAGCATATGATCGAAGGATTTCCCAAGTCGGCCAACCTCGTCGCCCGCCCTCACATTCGATCGAATTTGCATATCGCCTGCCTCTACCCTAAGAGCTACATCACCTAAAACCTTTATCGGTTTAGTAAACTTACTGAGCAGATAGGTGAGAACTAATAGAAATCCCGCAGCAAATACGATTTGCAGCAGCAGTCCTGAGCGATAAAACCCATTAACCTTGTCGGTTAGCTGCTCATATGGCACCAAGCTTACCAAGGACCAATCTGCATAATGAACGGGCAGCGATACATAGATCTGGTTTTCTCCATTCAAATGAATGATTTCAGGCGTTACGCTGGTGCTTGTCGATATTAGAGCATTGAAATTTTTTCCAATATTATCCTCATCACGATGGGACAGAATTTGCTGATTCTGATCGAGCAAAAATATATCCTCTGCCAAATGATCAATAATATCGCTAACTGTATTTTCCGTACGGCTAACAATCAAATAAGCAAGCGGCTCTGACGTATATTCAGTCAATGCACGCGCAGTCATAATGACATAAGGATCTTCCTCTGCCTGCAGCTTTAAATAATTAGGCTGTACACCCAAATATAACGTTTCAAAGGGGGCCAGCTTCGCTATTTGTTCAAACCATGGCTGCTGCCTAAACGACGTTGGAGCAAATTCATAATAGGAATAATTCGAGTAATAACGTCCATCCTTAGTCAGCAGTGTAAGGCGTATATCCGGGCGAGCACTCGCGATCTGCTCAAGCAGGATAGTAACCGACAACTGAACTAAAGGCTCGTCGGGTTTTTGCAGCAAGCTCTTTAGCTCATCATTAAATTGAACTCTATTGGATACTTCGACCATCTCTTCAATAATTCCATGAATTTGATACTGCACAATACTGAGAGACTGGTTCGCACTATTCAGAGCTTGCTCGCGTATGATTTGCTGTGAGAAAAAGCTGGTGTTATAAAGCATCACAAGGGTAGGAACCATCAAACAACCGATGGATGTCGCAATCAGCTTTTGTCTTAGCGACAATTTACGAAAAAAATTAAATTTCATCCCTGCTTCCTCACTCTCTATAACGTGACAAAAGCTAGAGCGCCATAAAGGCCGCTCCAGCAATGTGATTATGAATTCGAATCAATTAGCTTTTGAATTTTCTCTTGTGCAGTATTCAGTGTTGCATCGACATCTTGACCTTGAAGCATCATTTTGTCAAACTCTTCCTGCATCGTTTTTTCTACTTCTGATGAAAACGCTGGCGGATTGATAGTTGGAATCATCTTGCTGTTTTCCAAAAAGCTCAGCGCTGATTCCTTATCGATCATTTCAGAATTGGATGTTCCTGCGATAATCTTATCTAAAACTTCATTCATATCGGCCTTTTTCCACGACGGAATATTTCTGCCTTGGACCACAAGTCCCTGAGTAGTAAACCAACGAATAAACGTGTAGGCTTCTTCTTTATGCTTGGACTTACTGTACATCGACACAATATCAGCTGAGGCAGAGGTTGTGATTTGGTCATCTTTATTTATTTTCGGGTAAGGTGCAAATACCGTTCTGAATGCGGCTGGCACCTTCTCTGTGCCCCCCGTTTCAGGAATGAAGAACGTTCCTGTTACGATCATGCTTGCATCTTGATTAAAATACTGCGGACGATAGTTCAGCTTCTGGCTGATAACTTCAGCATAAGGCGTCGCCGACTTATCCTTCTCTGCTTGCAAGCGAACCTCCATCGATTTCTTCATAATCGGATTCGTTATATTCGCCAATTTGCCATCATCCGTGACAAGATACGCGTTTGTCGGCTGGTTGATTAAACCAATCATGGAATACGGATTCGTCCAGCTATGGAAGTACGTTCCATAACGTTTTTTCTCTCCGTCTAGCTTAGTTAATTTTTTGGAATAGTCAAGAAAATCATCCCATGTCCAATCCGTTGGGACTGGCAGTCCCGCCTCTTTGAGATGGTTCTCGTTAATAGCAACGAACATGTTGACAGATTTTCCTGGCAAAGCATAGATTTTACCCTTTTCTAACGTATTAACGGAATATTCGTCCTCAAATTTCACATTATCTTTATTCAAATAATCATCGAGCGGCTCGAGCATGCCTAGTGCTACCCTTTGTACGTAAAAGGATGGCTGGGAGAACATAATAACATCCATATTTTCTCCAGATGCTGCAGCCAAATCCACTTTTTTCACAGCCTCAGTAGCATTGTTGTCACCTGCTGACACAAAGGTTACTTCAATGTTCGGGTACTGCTTCTCGAACTCCTGCTTGATGATATCGAAATTTTCATTTTTAAGATTGTACCAAGTGTGAACCTTAATCTCGACAGGTGCTCCATCGCTTCCAGCCTTGTTTCCTGCTGATGAACCACAGCCTGTTAGAAGCATTGCAGCAGCCGTTAGTACGACCGCAGAGCTCTTCAACCAATTTCTAAACATATTGTTTCCCCCTAAGTTCTTTCTATTTCTTGCTAACCTTTGACACTTCCTGAGGCCACACCCTCAATGACTTGCTTCTGCCCAATAATGAAGATGATGAGCAGCGGCAAGATTGCGGATACAGCGCCTGCCATCATGAGAGAATAAAACTCTCCGTTCACGTCTGAAAACTTAGTCATACCTAGCTGAAGCGTGAACAAATGGTCTGATCGGATGAAGATCAACGGATTCTGATAGTCATTCCAAGTCCAGATAAAACGTAAAATCATTACGGTAGCCAATGCAGATTTTACTAATGGAAGCGTAATTTTCACAAAAATAGTCCAATGGTTCGCGCCGTCTATACGTGCCGATTCGATAATCTCGTTATGAATGCTCATATAAAATTGACGCAGCAGGAAAGTCCCGATAACCGAGGAGCTGCTCAGCAGCACCAATCCCAAATGATTGTCAAACAATCCGAGCCAACGAAACATAATGAATTGCGGTACCAATATCGCTTGAGTCGGAATCATGAACGTTGCAAGAATAACAATGAATAATAGGTCTCTGCCTTTAAACGTAATTTTTGAGAAGCCATAGGCGGCCATAGCTGAAATAATGAGAGAGAACACGGTAGTCAAGAACGTAATTTTAATCGTATTCCAATAATACAAGCTAAAGGGAAGTGCTCCGAACCAAACCTCCCGATAATTTTCAACGGCGTTCCATGTTTCTGGAATCCATTTGATCGGATAAGCAAGTACATCAAGCTCTGGCTTAAATGATGCGGAGATCATCCAAATGAAAGGCATGATAAACATTATACCTGCGATACTCATGAATAAAGTAACAATGATACGTCTAATACGTAACGAGCTCATAGGAATCCCCCTAGTAGTTTACCCATTTCTTCTGTCCGATCCATTGGATGACTGTGATGGCCAGAATTAAGAGAAGTAGTGCGATACCAATCGCCGATGCATATCCTGATTTCAATTGAATGAAAGCGACTTCATATAGGTAAAATACGATAACTGACGTTGAACCTGCAGGTCCGCCATTCGTTAAAATCATAATCAGGTCGAAAACCTTAAAGGAGCCGACAATACCGGTAATAAGCAGGAAGAACGTTGTTGGTGAAAGCAGCGGTATAGTTACCGTGAAAAACTGACGAATTTTCGATGCGCCATCAATGTCAGCTGCCTCGTAGAGATCTGAGGGGATATTTTGCAATCCCGCCATAAAGATAATCATTTCGAAGCCAATTCCCGCCCACACCATAATGATCATAACGGATAGGAGAGAAAAATTCGGATCTGCCAGCCAAGCTGGCGGATGATTAATTCCGATCGACATAAGGAAACTATTAATGGGTCCGCTCGTCGGATGAAACAACACTCGCCATAGAACGGCTACCGCTACAAAGCTAGATATGAATGGCATGAAATAAATGACTTTAAAGAAGCTTTTAAAATAGGTTGCTTTATTAATCAGAACTGCCAAGATTAATGAAATAAATAAGGAGACTGGTATAACAAAAATTAAAAGAAAGTTATTGGCTAACGACCTCAGAAAGTTTTCATCAGAGAACATTTTAATATAATTAGCGAATCCAATGAAATTGATGCTTTTTAAGCCTGCAATAAAGTTCCAATCCGTAAAGCTAATGATCCCTGAGAGTAGAATCGGAATAATCGTAAGGACTGTGGCTACAATTAGCATGGGTGCTATGAACAAATACCCTGCTAACGTGTCCTGCATAAATCTCTTTTTTCTTTTTTGTGGAACCCTATTCGTTGCAGCTCCGGTTTCTTGTAATGCTTGTTCCAATTGAATCACCTCTTGTTGTTCGTCTATGTCTTCATTATAAAGAGCATCAATATCAAATACAGGGCAATTTTTTTTCTATTTGAAAACAAATTTGCTTCAGTTATTGTCCATCCAACTCAAACAGAAAGTGCACGATGCAGAATAGCTTCTACATCGTGCACGCTAGAATCCAGATCAATAATTATTGATACGATTCAACAACCTTTTGTATTTTTTCCTGTGCGGTATTCATCGTTTTGTCGATACCCTGACCCTGCAGCAGCATTAAATCAAATTGCTCCTGCATAATCTTCTCTACTTCTGCTGAGTATGCCGGTGGATTTTTAGCCGGAATCATGACACTATTATTGAAAAAGTTCAATGCAGATTCCTTATCAATCATTTCTGGATTCGCAGTTGCCCCAATAATCTTATCTAAAATTTCCTCGGTATTAGCCTTTTTCCAGGATGGAATGTTTCTGCCCTGCACCATGAGTCCCTCTGTCGTAAACCAACGGATGAACGTATAGGCTGCCTGCTTGTTTTTCGATTTACTATACAGCGCAAGTATATCTGATGAAACTGTTGTACTATTCGGATCTTCTTTGTTTACTTTCGGATAGGGCGCAAAAACAGTCTTGAACGTCGCCGGCACCTTATCTGTCCCACCTACCTCTGGAAGGAAGAATGTACCTGTCGCTATCATGCTCGCATCTTGGTTGAAATATTGTGGACGATAGTTGAGCTTCTGACTAATGACTTCCGCATAAGGCGTTGCTGACTTGTCTTTCTCCGCTTGCAAACGAATTTCCAGCGATTTCTGCATAAATGGATTCGTAATATTCGCTGATTTTCCATCATCGGTAACAAGGTATGCATTTTCCGGTTGAGTCAGCAATGCAAGCATGGAATACGGATTCGTCCATGTGTGGAAATACGTGCCGTAGCGTTTTTTAGCGCCATCCGTTTTCGTCATCTTTTTCGCATATTCAAGATATTCATCCCAAGTCCAGTCGGTCGGAATCGGCAGTCCCGCTTCAGCCAAATGATCTGCATTAATGGCAACGAAGAAGCTCACTGATTTCCCTGGCAGACCATAAATTTTTTCTTTTACTTGCGTATTCACGACATATTCATCATCAAAGACAAGGTCATCCTTGTCCAAATATTCATCAAGCGGCTCGAACATTCCAAGCTCCACACGCTGCACGTATGCCGCTGAGGATGCAAGCATAATGACGTCCATCGTTTCACTTGAAGCTGCAGCCAAATCTATTTTTTTCAAGGATTCAAGATTATTATTGTCTCCTGCCGATACAAATTCGACTTTGATATCCGGGTGCTGCTTCTCAAATTCCTGTGCTACGAGATCAAGTTTCTCATTCTCAAGATTGTACCAGGTATGAACCTTAATCGTGACCGGTTTTGCCTTGCTGGTTTCAACTTTGTTCGGAGCAGCTGTTTGTGTGCTGGTGTTATTCGTTTTGGCTGCTTGAGAGCATCCTCCCAGAAATAAAGCTGCTGCTGTCAGAACAATTGCCGAACTCTTTACCCATTTGTTAATCATGCCTTTTCCCCCTTGATTGTTTTCATTTATGTTTGATACTTCACACGGACATGCCTGCTTTCGCTTGCTGCCTGCCATGTTGAAGATAATCAACCTAAGAACAATGCGAGTACAAACCTAAATAAAACGCTTACAACAATCCGCTTGGATAACTTATATCGCTGAATATGCTGCATTCAAGGTGTCTTGCTGATCAGCTATGCTTTCATTATAGAAAGTGCGAAATGCAAATACAGGATACAAATTTTTCTCATTTCAAAAAAATTTGCTTCCTTTGCAGAAGCAGCACTTCCTTGCCTTTCCATTCATTAAAAACAGGTGCAGCCATTATTGGCTGCACCTGTTTTCCCCGATCTGCTTCTCGTTATGGCTATTTGCCTAGAAAACGCCAGAAGTTGCGATTCAGCATATCATTCAAATCTCGTTTAATTTCCTCTTCCGTGACGCTCCAGCCGCTTTGGTGCAGCTTCTCATATTTATCCGCCAGTACGTTTCCGATAATTTTTCTTGAATGCTCCCATTTATAGATCAGTTGCTCGAAGACACGGCAATCCGAATGCTGCGGGATCATAGAAGTGCCTAGCAGCTCTATGCGGAAACGCGTCATTTCCTCAACCATAGACTCGATATGCAGAAACCACCAGCAGCCGAAGATCATCAAATTGCGGAACTTACGCGCAAGCACCGTCAATTCATGCTGGTTTTCTCTTGCCAGCATCGTGATAAGAAACTTTTGCTCCGGATAACGGCGGCATAGCGCTTCAACTGCAGACACATCTGACAGCATGCTCATATCGCCTGCTAAGCCGAGTGATGGATTTACTTTTCTTCGAACGCCGATCATGAGTGCAAACGGAATATTTTGCGTCTGGCATACGGGAATCATAACCTCATCAATCATCTTGCTTCTGTGATCTTCCGCTGGGTATTTAAAATCACCAGGCATCGATACAGCAAGATAGAGCGCATCCATGCGTACGATCCATTCCGATAGAAAACGACGAGTTTCCTCCTTCGTCCGCTCTGTCCACTCAGCTTGTACATCATAACCAAGGCCTTGAAGCTCGTTAACCGCATTCGGCCAATCATTTAGCAGGGCATCAACACGCAGCGCCGCATAGAAACGAGGATCTGTTTTACCTTTGCCCGATAACCAAACTGGACGCTCTACAGCATCGAATGGGTCATTGGTCATGACGATTTTTTCGATACCAGCAATCTTCATCACCGTGTCGACCTGCTCCTCCACCGTGCGATTCGCCAGTGCCTGACGGTAATCGTCCAGGTTGCGCGAGGATACATCAAATCCAAGGCGTTTGAGGATCGTAATAAATCCGCTCGCTGCCTCACTAACCGGGGAATGATCAAGAAATAGTTGTTTCCAAATCCAATCCGCTTGCTCACGCTTGCTCATTGACCAGAAATGGCTATAGTCCTCCTCTGACCATCTGAATGACTCTGAAATTAAATAATGATACGTCAGCAAATCATCGATGCCCCACAGCAGCAGCTCCCCAAATTCAGGCGCATACAAATGCGTATGCATATCGGTGACGGGCATGCTTAAAGCCAAGCGTTCAACAGTCTGACGAAGATCGGCGATGTTTATTGCGGTTTGAGTATTCATTTTCATTTCCCCCTATGAATTATAATGAGAGTTAAATCTAGTTATTCCATTGATAGTGATATGAACCTGCTTTATCGACGCGCTCAAACGTATGCGCCCCGAAATAATCACGCTGAGCCTGCAGCAGATTAGCCGGAAGATACTCTGTACGGTAGGCATCAAAATACGATAGAGCCGAAGCAAATGCAGGCACTGGAATGCCATTTAGCGCTGCAGCTGCAACGACCTCGCGCCATGCTTGCTGGTACTCATTCACGATGTTTTTGAAATAGCTGTCTACGAGCAGATTTGGTAGATTTGCATCGGCTTCGAAGGCATTTTTAATATTTTCAAGAAATTGAGCACGGATAATACAGCCGCCGCGGAAGATCATAGCAATGCTGCCGCAGTTCAGATCCCATCCGTACGTGTCAGATGCCATCTTCATTTGAGCAAAACCTTGAGCATAAGAGCAAATTTTGCTCGCGTATAGCGCTTTGCGTACAAGCTCAATAAAATCTGCCCGATTGCCGCTGAACTTAGATACCGCTGGCTTGTCAAACAAAGCAGCTGCCCGTTTGCGTTCTTCACCAAGTGAAGATAAATAACGCATAAATACAGATTCTGTGATGACAGGCAAAGGTACGCCAAGATCGAGCGCGTTTTGCGAGGTCCACTTGCCAGTCCCTTTTTGACCAGCAGAATCCTTAATAATATCAACCACTCTTTTGCCTGTTTCCGGATCAACCTTCGTGAAAATATCCTGCGTAATTTCAATCAGGTAGCTGTTAAGCTCACCCTCGTTCCATTCTCTAAAGATATGATGAAGCTCCTCAGCCTCAGCCCCAATCACATCCTTAAGCAGATGGTAAGCCTCGCAAATTAGCTGCATATCGCCATACTCGATTCCGTTATGCACCATTTTGACATAATGGCCTGCTCCGTCTGGCCCGATGTGTGTACAGCATGCATCCCCCTCGACCTTGGCAGAAATAGCCGTTAGAAAAGGTTCAACAAGCGCATACGCTTCCTTCGTTCCTCCTGGCATAATTGCTGGTCCCTCAAGTGCTCCCTGCTCGCCGCCAGATACACCTGCACCGATAAAGCGAATACCCTGCGGCTCTAATTCGTTCGTTCTCCGCTGCGTGTCTACAAAGAAGGAATTGCCTCCATCAATCAAAATATCACCTTGCTCCAGAAGCGGAATGAGCTGCTTTATCGTATCATCCGTAGCATCTCCAGCTTTGACCATGATCAAAATTTTTCTTGGGACTTCAAGCGAAGCGACAAATCCTTCTAAAGATTCATAGCCATATACTTGACGGTCGGCTGCTTCCTTTACCAATTCATCTGTTTTCCCGTAGGATCGATTATAAACGGCAACCGCAAATCCTCGGCTTTCCAAATTCAAAGCTAGGTTTTTCCCCATTACTGCAAGACCAATAACGCCAATTTGTTGTTTACTCAATTGAAATCTCTCCCCGTTTTCACTATTTCACATAATAACAACGTTGTTAAAAAACGCTGCAATCATTCCTTCTTATTGCAGCAAGACCCTCGGCTTACCGTTTCTCCGCAAAAGCTAATGAAAAACGGCAATGCCGTGACTCTGACAGACTTCTGATGATCTTATTATTTCTGCAGCTGTTTATATACGGCGCGATAAACAGCCTCAAGTGGAACTCCAAATGCTCGGGCAGCTTGAGCTGCATCCTCAAACTCTGGCGATTGGCGAATGATTCGGCCGCCATCTAATGCTTGCTTGACCTTTATCGTGCCGTATGAGGTTTCTACCTCAATCCATTGACGTTCAAGCGCTTTTCGCTGCCATTCACTTCGACGCACACCAAAGGTAGACGTTTCGGCAAGCAATGCTTCCTCGCAACGCGTGCAATTGGCCGGATGGCATAACACCGTGATGAGAACACCTGGCCGATTTTTTTTCATATAGACAGGGGTGTAATAAACATCAAGCGCCCCTGCTTCAAATATTCTTTCCATAGCAAAGCCGAGTGTTTCCCCAGTGGAATCATCCACTTGAGCCTCAAGGACAACAATCGTCTCCTTGGTGCTCTCTGCTTGCTCAGGTGCATACAAGATAGCTCTTAATACGTTTGGATGTTCAAAATCTTTTGTACCCGCCCCGTAGCCGATCCGATCAATCGTTCCTGCTGGCAGTGTACCAAATCCCGACGCGAGTGCTTTGACAATTCCAGCACCAGTTGGCGTTGTCAATTCACCTTTAGCCGTAAAGGCAGATAGCGGTACGCCTCGAAGCAGCTCTGCGGTTGCAGGAGCCGGAATTGGATATAACCCATGCGCCATGCGCAGCTTGCCCGTTCCTGTAGGCACGGGTGAAACGATTATTTTGCTCGCATCAAGACTTTCAAGCGCCAAGCAAACTCCAATAACGTCTAATATGGAATCCATCGCTCCAACCTCGTGAAAATGAACCTCAGCAGGGTCCATGCCATGAATTTTACCTTCTGCTTCGGCAATTAAACGAAAGATGGACAAGCTTCTCTCTTTCACACGCCCCGGCAAACCTGAAGCTTCGATCATACGAATGATGTCAGCAGCTTTTCTATGCTCGTGCGAGTGATCATCGTCATGTGCGTGACTATGCGAATGCTCATGCGTGTGTCCATGATCATGTGAGTGACTATGCGTATGCTCATGCGTGTGTCCATGATCATGTGAATGCTCATGTGTGTGCTCGTGCGTGTGTCCATCGTCATGTGAGTGACTATACGTATGCTCGTGCGTG